>JAZAMN010000024.1:0-322363 GCA_036229005.1 Myxococcota bacterium | reverse complement strand
CGACTTGCATGTGTTAAGCCCGCCGCTAGCGTTCGCTCTGAGCCAGGATCAAACTCTCCAGTTAAAAAACTGGCTGGTTTAGATTCCAGCTTACTTACTCTATAAGAATCAACAGAGCTGTTACCTATTTTTCAAAGACCGACGGGCGTTCCCGTTGGTTCCTGGCAGCGAACTCCGGAGAGTTGGTTGCCAGGGTGACTCGGGACTGTTTCCAGTTCGTTTCCGAGTCGGCGCGTTTTCGGCGCCCCCGCCTGTTATCGACCCTCGCGTTGAGTGTCAAGGCGATTTTTGTTTTCGCTGGCCGGCTCCGAAGAGCGTTTCAGCAGCGCCTCGTTGGCGCCCCGCCTTCTATCGACTCTCGTTGAGTGCGTCAAGGCGGGTGATCCTCTCTCGAGGAGTGCCGCTCTCGCGGCTGCGCTCGTTCGGGTCATCCCCATCGAGCCCAGCGCTTCTAACGGGACCACAGGTCGCGTCAACCGCGACGCGCAAAGAAAGAGGGGCTCCCGATCCGCCTCCAGACTGAGTTCAGCCCGGCTTGCGTCTCGAAAGCCCCCTTTCAAAGGACGGAGCGCTGTTCCGCTTGGCGCCTCAGAGGGCGAACATGACGTACTTCATGGCCTTGATCATCTCGTCGTCGTCATTGCTGACCAGACGGAAGGAGCTGTAGACCACACGGCCGCCGCCCCCGTTGAAGGAGATGAGCAAGGGGCTGTTGGTCACCGTCTGGATGAGCTCACCCTCGCGGTACTCGACGTTCGCGACCAGGTGCTGGGAGACCGTCGAAGAGGTGGCGACGACGGGAGGCCAGACGGGCAGGTCGTAGACGATGGGGGTGTACGACCCCTCGATCTCCATGAAGTTGAGCAGCGAGTTGTTGTTCACCGCTGCGTTCACAGACTGGGAGGTGCCCTTCTGGGCAGCATCCGGGGTCTCGTCAGGGCCGAGGAAATCCACCTTGCCCGGCCAGACCTGGGCGACGACGTCGTAGGCCCAGTCGGATGCATAGACGTTGCCGCCCTCGGCGACGAAGGCCTTGAGGTTGGCGTGGACGTCCGCGATGTCCGGGTTGCCGGGGTTGACGGTGTCGTAGATGATCCCGTCCTCGATGTGGCCACCGTTGAAGAAGATGAGATCGTACTCAGCCAGTGCGTCCGGTGAGAGCAGGAAGTCCCGGAGCTCATCCTCGTCTCGCCCGTTGATCAGGTCGTAGTCGCTGATGCTCATCTTCTCGAGGACGCGGTCGAAGTCGTCGTAGTTGCCGCTGACGACCACGATGTCCAGCGTGCTGGGATCCAGGCACGCGGGGGGCTCGATCTCGTTGAGCCGGTCGGCGACCAGGTCGAGCGTGTGCTGCTCGATGATGGTGGCGCCCTTCTGCACGTAGACATCGACCGTGTAGTGGGCGGGGACATCCGTCAGGGTCCAGTAGCCATCCGCATCGGTGGTGGTCTGGACCATCCCGACGATGGTGCCGTCGGTCTCGAAGAGGTTGGCGTAGACCAGCGCCCCCTCGAGCCAGGTGTAGCCGGTGGGGTCGCAGACGCGGCCCGTGAGGTCGGCGTAGGCCGGGACCACAGCGGGGGGATCGTTGCGGTTGATGATCTCCTGCTCAGGTGCGCAGCCGAGGAGGTTCAGAGCGAGTGCGAGCATGGACTATTCCTCGTAGAGATCGAACTTGAAGTATTCGTCGGGGGCCGCTTCTGGCCAGACCGAGGTGTTCTGCAGGGTGTCTACAGCCTCGAAGTAGTAGTGCATCCCGCCAGACCCGAGGTCCTCCGCCGAGATCTTGCCCTCGTAGAGGCCGGTCTCGGGGTCCGTGAGCACCAGCCCGGCGTTCTCCCACTCCGGGGCCGTCTGCCTGCGGAACTTGAGGGAGGCGACCAGGACCTGGGTGTCGTCGGTGATGTTGACCGAGATGGTGATGTCACTGCCGACCGCTTGAGGGCTCTCCACCTGCTCGTGGGAGATGGCGGGGCCATCCAGGTCGTCGAGCTCGGGGGCGGTGTCTTCGGTGTCTTTGGTGCTCGGGCCGCCTTGAGGCTCACAAGCAAGAAACGCCGCCAGGGCCAGGATCATTGGGTACTCCTCAGAGACCAGAGAGTAGGTCCGACAGCAGGGGGGTGTCAATCACCCTCACCTCGCTGATACGACAAAAGCCCCTGCCGTGTGACAGGGGCTTTTGATTGAGTCGGTGGGCTCAGCTTGTGGGGCCGGTCAGCGCCGGTCTCTCCTTCCCCTCCAGCTCCTTTGGGGGGAACTCGAAGGCCAGGCCATCCTTCTCCGCGTTGAGGTCCACCTTGACCAGGCCGCCGCGGGTGAGCTTGCCGAAGAGGATCTCGTCGGCGAGCGGCTCCTTGATGTGCTTGTGGATGACGCGGGCCATGGGACGGGCGCCCATCGCGGGGTCGTAGCCCTTGTCGGCGAGCCACTCTCGGGCTGCGGGGGAGAGGCGGAAGCTGACCTCGCGGTCGCCGAGCTGCTCCTCCAGCTCGATGATGAACTTGTCGACCACGCGGTAGATGGCCTTCTTGGGCAGCTTGTCGAACCAGACGACGCCGTCCAGGCGGTTGCGGAACTCCGGCGTGAAGACCTGGTTGAGCGCGGACTCGCCGCGACTCTGGGCGGTGCCCTCGACGAAGCCGACCGAACCCTTGGACATCTCCGACGCGCCAGCGTTGGTCGTCATGATGATGATGACGTTGCGGAAGTCGGTCTTCTTGCCCTGGGCGTCGGTGAGCGTGCCGTGGTCCATGATCTGCAGGAGCACGTTGTAGACGCGCGGGTGGGCCTTCTCGATCTCGTCCAGCAGCACCACGCTGTGGGGGTGCTTCTTGACGGCGTCGGTGAGCTGGCCGCCCTCGTCGTAGCCGACGTAGCCTGGAGGCGCTCCAAGGAGCCGGGACACGCTGTGGGACTCCATGTACTCGGACATGTCGAAGCGCTGGAACTCCACGCCCAGGTTGAATGCGAGCTGCTTTGCCAGCTCCGTCTTCCCGACGCCGGTGGGGCCAGCGAAGAGGAAGGAGCCGATCGGCTTGTCGGTGTGCCCCAGTCCTGCGCGGCTCAGGCGGATCGTGGCCGCCACCTTCTCGCAGGCCAGGTCCTGGCCGTAGATGACCGCCTTGAGGCGCTCTTCGAGGTTCTCGAGCTGCTTCTGCTCGTCCATGGAGACGGACTTGGCCGGGATCTTGGCCATGCGGGCGACCGTGGCCTCGACCACGTCGACGTCGACCAGCTTCTCGTTGGGCTTGAGCTGGATGGTGGCGCCGGCCTCGTCCATGACGTCCACGGCCTTGTCCGGCAGGAAGCGGTCGCGGAGGTGCTTGTCGGAGAGCTTGGCGGCGGCCTGGAGGGCGTCGTCGGTGTAGGTGACGCCGTGGTGCTCCTCGTAGCCGGGCTTGAGGCCCTTGAGGATCTCGACGGTCTCCTCCAGCGAGGGCTCGTCGATGTTCACAGGCTGGAAGCGCCGAGCCAGGGCCCGGTCGTTCTCGATGCTCTTGCGGAACTCCTTGAAGGTGGTGGAGCCCATGCAGCGCAGCTTGCCCTTGGCCAGGGCGGGCTTGAGCATGTTGGAGGCGTCCATGTTGCCGCCCGAGGTCGCGCCGGCGCCCACGACGGTGTGGATCTCGTCGATGAAGAGGATGGCCTTCTCATCGAGCTCGAGCACGCTCATCACGGACTTGAAGCGCTCCTCGAAGTCACCGCGGAAGCGGGTGCCGGCGAGCAGGGAGCCCATGTCCAGGGAGTAGACCTTGGCATCCTTGAGCAGCGGGGGGACGTCCCCGGACGCGATGCGCTGCGCGAGGCCTTCGACCAGCGCGGTCTTGCCCACCCCGGGCTCGCCGATGAACAGGGGGTTGTTCTTGCGCCGGCGGGCCAGGATGTGGATGGTGCGCTCCAGCTCGTTCGTGCGGCCGATCAGCGGGTCCAGCCGGCCTTCGCGGGCTTCCTCCACCAGCTCGGTGCACCAGGCCTCCAGCGGGTTCTCGGGGGTCTCCTGTCCCTCCTCTTCGGGGGCGGACTGGCCGCTGCTGCCGGCGCTGGCCTTGCGCTTGAGGGGGGTGCGGCCGTCCTTGCGGATGCCGTGGGAGATGTAGTTGAGGATGTCCAGGCGGGCGATGCCCTCTTCCTGGAGCAGGTAGACCGCGTGGCTGTCCGACTCGCGGAACATGGAGGCCAGGATGTTGCCGGCGTCCATCTCCTTCTGACCGCTGGACTGCACCTGGTAGGCGGCCCGCTGGAAGGTGCGCTGGAAGGCCAGGGTCTGCTCCGGCATGTCGTCGCCCTCGTCGGGGAGGGTCTCCATGCTGGACTCGAAGTACTCCTCGAGGCCGCGCAGGATGCGCTTGCGGTCGCCCCCGCAGGCCTGGAGGATCTCCCGCCCCCGGTTGTCGTGGAGCAGGGCGAAGAGCACGTGTTCCAGGGTGAGGAACTCGTGGCGGCGGCGGCGGGCTTCGTTGACCGCCAGGTTCAGCGTGACTTGGAGCTCACGTGAGATCACTCAGGCCTCCTCATAGGTGCACTGGAGCGGGAAGTTGTTCTTCTGGGCCAGGGTGAGGGTCTTCTCCGCCTTGGTCTCGGCCACTTCCTTGCTGTAGATCCCGGCCACGCCCACACCGTTCTGGTGGATGTGGAGCATGATCTCCGTGGCCTCCGCCTCGTTGCGGCGGAAGACGGATTCCAGGATCCACACGACGAACTCCATCGTCGTGTAGTGGTCGTTGTGGAGAAGCACCTTGTACATCTTGGGCTTCTTGACCTTGGTCCGCTCCAGGACCTGCGTCCCTCCACGACGGGAGGGATCGCGGGGATCCTGGGTGCTGGCGAAGGGGGTGAGGCTCAAGGTGTGCCGGGTCCGTTGCTTGCTCATAGGAAGCTACTCACATCACTGAGGGCGCCAACCACCGATGCGACGACAAGAGAAAGCCGACCGGATCAGCGGGATGCTCGAAGAGCTCTATCCTGAGTTGCCCGTCCCCCTGGATCACCGCAACCCATTCGAGCTCCTTGTCGCGGTCCTGTTGTCCGCTCAGACCACCGACAAGAAGGTCAACGAGGTCACTCCCGCCCTGTTCGCCGCGGCCCCCGGTCCCGCCGAGATGCACGCGCTGGGCCCCGATCGCATCCTCCCCTTGATCCGCCAGCTCGGGCTCGCGCCCACCAAGGCCAGGAACCTGGCAAAGCTGGGTGGTCTGATGATGGAGCGTCACGACGGCGAGGTCCCCCAGACCCTGGAGGAGCTGGAGGCGCTGCCCGGGGTGGGCCACAAGACGGCGCAGGTGGTCATCTCCCAGGCCTTTGGGATCCCCGCATTCCCGGTGGACACGCACATTCACCGGCTGGCCGCCCGCTGGGGGCTGAGCTCCGGAAAGAACGTCGCGACGACCGAGCGGGACCTCAAGAAGCTCTTCCCCAAGGAGATCTGGAACGACCTGCACCTGCAGATCATCTGGTTCGGGCGGGACTACTGCCCGGCGCTGCACCACGACCTGAGCACCTGCCCGATCTGCTCGTGGGCGGCGACCAAGAAGCGCATGCAGGAGGAGGCCCAGCGCAACGCGGAGCTCCGCAACAAGCGCAAGAAGCCCAGCGCCAAGAAGCCCAGCACCAGGAAGCCCGCCAAGAAGGCCCGGTAGAGGAAGAGGCTGTCAGGCGTACACAGCCTGGCGGACCAGAGCGGTCCGCCACGCCTCATAGCGACCGCCCAACACCTCGCTGAGTTGGGTCAGCTCACTGGTGACCTCGCGTACGCTGTCGAGGTCAACCTGGTGATGGCGGGTGAGGCAGAGGCCGACGGGGTGGGACTTCTCAAGCCCCGTGCGCACATGAGCTTCCCACTCCTCGTCCAACAGCAGGAGCATGGCGTCCCGGGACTCGACGGACTCGAAGGCGACCCAGTGTTCGACGGGGCGGGAGGCGCGGAGCACATCGCCCTTGCGCCGCAGCGCCTGGACCATGCGGCGATCCACGATGGCCTGCATCTCGGCGCGCTCGGGCCAGAGGAAGCGGCGGTAGTGCTGCCACTCCGGGTCTTCGCGGGACACCAGGCTGCCGCGGTAGCCGGCCTCGTCCAGGGCGGCCTGGGTGAGGCGGGCCACGCCCTGGGGCTGGGAGACGTAGAAGTTGAACTCACGGGCGCGGCCGTGGGTCACGCGGCCGACCATGCGTCCTTCAGCCCGCTCCAGGCGCTCCACAAGCAGCTCCTCCAGGCGCTGCAAGGCGGCGCTCTCGGAGGGGGAGTTCAAGCCATTCTTCTGCGGACGCTTGAGCCGGACCCGCACTGTGACGAGGAGTGGACGTAGACGGTCGGGCGCGAGATCCATCGCGCTCAGGTCGACCAGAATCGTGGCCGGCTGACCGCTCAAGCTGCAGCGGTAGTGCTCCCAATGTTCCTGCATGCCTCTTCACTCTGGCGGACGCGTTGACGGGCCACCCCCCTCTTCGTACTCTGGGGGCCATGACTGGACCCAATTTGCTGTTGCTCCTGCTCTCTGCACCTGCGACAGCGCAGGACTGCGCGGCCCCCGCGACCCCCGCGGACCTGGATGCCGCCGCAGCCGAGGCCGAAGAGGCCTTCTCCAACCTGGATCTCGACGGCCTCAACGTCGCCGCGACCCGGGCCGAGGCGCTGCTCCCCTGCGTCCAGGATCCCCTGAGCCTGGAGACGGCCGCCGCGTACCACCGCCTGATGGGCATGTCGGCGTTCGCGAACCAGGAGCGGGAGCGGGTGATCTACGAGTTCTCCGCCGCCCGCGTCTCGGAGCCCGGCTACACGATGCCCGAGAGCCTGGCCCCCGCCGGGCACCCCCTGCAGGCGGCCTACGCGGAGTCCATCAACCTGGACGGCGGCGAGGCGGAGACCCCGGTGCCTCCCGAGGGTGGCTGGGTCGTGGTCGCCGGCGTGCGGGACGGGCAGCGCAAGATCGCCCGCCCCACCATCGTCCAGGTCTACGAGGCCGACGGGAGTTGGGTCGAGACCCGCTACATCCCCCCTGGTCAGCAGATGCCCGCCTGGGGCCCTCCGCCCGCCGCGCCCGTGAGCACCTGGCGCCGCCGGGCCGTGACCGCTGGAGGCGCCGCGCTGGCCAGCGGTCTGCTGGTCGGGAGCGCCGCGATGGCCGGACAGAGGTTCGATCAGGCCAGCGAGCAGACGCCGATGACCACCTGGTACCGGGTCAACCGCGGGAGCGTGGTCGGGGCCGCAGCCACCGGTGGGGGCGCCATCGCGCTGGGCGTCTGGGCCTACAGCGGCTGGAAGGCCGAGCACAGTGACGACTGAGGCCCCCAGCTCCCTGGCCGAGGGCCGCTACCGCGTCGTCGAGATCCTGGGGTCCGGCGGCATGGCCAAGGTCTACCGGACCTGGGACGAGCGGCTGCAGGTGCACCGGGCGATCAAGGTGCTCAACGCCAACCTGGCGGGCAGCAGCGCGATCCGCGAGCGCTTCCTGACCGAGGCGCGGACGATGGCGCGAATGCACCACCCCAACATCGTCGGGGTGCACGACATCGTCGAGGATCCCCAGAGCCCCTACATGGTGATGGAGCTGGTCGAGGGCGGGAGCCTCAGCGATTGGTGCGGCCGCCACGGCGCGATGCCCCCCAAGATGGCTTGCCAGTGCGTGCTGGACATGCTCGCCGCGCTGAGCGTGGCCCACGAGGCCGGGGTGGTCCACCGCGACATCAAGCCCCAGAACATCCTGATCACCCGCAGCGGCCAGACCAAGGTCACGGACTTTGGCATCGCCCAGGTGCAGTCGGACGCCCCCAGCCTGACCCGCACGGGCAGCGCGATGGGGACCCTGGGCTACATGGCCCCCGAGCAGCGGGTCTCGGCGCGGGACGTAGACCTGACCTCGGACATCTACGCGGTGGGCGCGACCCTGTGGAGCCTGCTGCGCAACACGCAGCCGGTGGACCTGTTCCTGCTGGGCATGGGCAAGGCCGAGCACCAGAAGGAGGGGATCCCCGAGTCGGTCATGCGGGTGATCGAGCGCGCCTGCGACTACGACAAGGAGGCCCGCTACGCGAGCGCGGAGGAGATGGCCACCGCCCTCCGTGCTGCGATGGACGCCCTGCCGGAGGACCCCGAGAGCGCCACGCTGGCCAGCGGGATCCCCAAGGGCATGCCCCCAGCGCACACCCCGCCGCCCGCGCAGCCCTCGAGCGCCACGATGATCCCGGACGCGCTGGGCCCGGTGTCCAACCCGACGATGGCGCTGGATCTGGAGGCCCTGGAAGAGGCCCCGCTGCCCCCCTCCCCGGCTCTGCCTACCGACAGCGAGGGCTCGGGGCTGACGGAGTTCGAGGACGAGGAGATCCTGCCGGTGTCCTCGCCGATGCCGAAGATCCTTGGGGGGCTCGCGCTGCTGCTGGTCCTGGGAGGTGGGGGCTGGATGTTGCTGGACCAGGATCCCGCCTCACCGCCTGAGCCCGATCCCGTACCGACAGCCGTTGAGACCCCGCCCGCAAGCGAGGACACGCTGACCGCGCCCGAGCTGCCGACGCCCCCGGAGGTCGAGCCCACGGAGCTCCCCGAGGTCCCGGAAGTGGCGCCCGTGGAGCAACCCGCGACCCGCCCAGCGGACAAGCCGGCGTTCACCGGTCGGCAGACGGAGCCCGCGCCCGAGCCGAGGGTCGTGGAGCCGAAGGTGGAGGAGCCCGCGGTCGTGGGGCCGAAGGTGGAGGACGCCAAGGTGGAGGAGCCTGCGGCCAAGGAGCCGACGCCCGCGAAGACCGGCGCGGTGTACGTGAAGGGCGATGCTCTGCGCGTGGTGCTGGTGGGCGCGGACGGCACCCGCCACGTGGTCCCCGGAGAGGTCCCGGCGGGCAGGTACAGCATCTCCGCGGCCTTCAAGGACGGGAAGCCCAGTCCGGCCGGCGCGACGACGGTGCCTGCGGGCGGCTCGGTGAGCCTGAACTGTGTCGAGGCCTTCGCGGTCTGCAAGTAGGCGGCTCCAGAGCACAGCGGGCCCGGCACGAGGCCGAGCCCGAAGAGCGCGCCCGAAGGCTCACTTGTCGCGGAACATCACCGTCCAGGAGCCGGTCACGGCGACCGTGTCGTCCTGCTTGAGGATGTCGCTGCGGAAGACCACCACGCCCTTGCCGCCCTTGGAGCTGGCCTTGACGGACTCGACGGTCAGGGAGATGCGGATGGTGTCGCCGAAGAACACCGGGGCCTTGTACTGGAAGGTCTGCCCCATCAGGCCGATGGTGGTGCCCTCGAAGATGCCCAGGGTCTGGGCCAGACCGGTGGAGATCGACGCGCTGAGCATGCCGTGGGCGATGCGCTGGCCGAAGGGGGTGGTCTCGGCGAAGCTCTGGTCGATGTGCAGGGGGTTGTAGTCCCCGCTGATGCCGGCGAAGTTGACGACGTCGGCTTCGGTGACGGTGCGGCCGCCGGAGACAAAGCTCTGGCCGACCTCGAACTCGGAGAAGTAGGTACCGCGGGCCATGGGGGCCTCCAGGTTGGGGGGATTTCGGGGCTACTGGTCGCCGAGAGCCATGAGCAGACCGACGCCGTAGCCGGTGCCGCGGCCACCGCTCCAGGCGGGGCCGGCGATGTCCACGTGAAGGAACCGGGGGGTGTCCTTGGTGGGCAGGTGGCTCTCGATGAAGAGGGCGGCGCAGCTCGCCTGGGCGTTCATGCGGTCCTTCACCGAGTTCTTGAGGTCGGCGATGGAGGACTTGAACTCCTTGCGGAGCAGCTCGGGCGCGTAGAGGAAGGGGTAGACGGGCTCGCCGCTGGTCATGCCGGCCTTGCGGGCGCGGGTCTCCAGGTCCAGGTCGTTGGCGTAGATGCCAGCGTGGATCTTGCCGGTGGTCATCAGCGCGGCGCCGGTGAGGGTGGCCAGGTCGACGATGAGCTCGGGGCGGTGCTTGCGGCTGACCCAGCTCACGCCGTCGGCCAGGACCAGGCGGCCCTCGGCGTCGGTGTTGTTGACCTCGACGCTGCGGCCGGAGTGCATGGCCAGGATGTCGTCGGGGCGCACGGACTTGGGGCCGACGGCGTTGTCGGCGAGGCAGAGGACGGCGACCAGCTTCTGGTCGAAGCCGGTCTTGACGGCCGCGCGGAAGGCAGCGAGCACGGCGGCAGCGCCCCCCATGTCGCCCTTCATGCCGGGCATGCCGGTCTTGGACTTGATGCTCAGGCCGCCGGTGTCGTAGACGATGCCCTTGCCGACCCAGGCGATGGTGCGCTCGGCGCTGTCGGGGTTGTGGACCAGAGCGACCAGCGCGGGGGGCTTCTCGGCGGCCTTGCCGACGCCCCAGATCCCGCCGAGCCCGGCCTCCTTGAGGGCGGCCTCGCCACGGATGACCTCGACGCGGCAGTCCAGCTCTTCGGCGACGGCCCGCGCGCGGGCCACGAACGCATCGGTGTCCAGCGTTGAGGTCGGCATGTCGACCAGCTCCGCGGCCATCTGCACCCCCTCCATGGCGGCCTGGGCCTTGGGGGCGAAGACGGCGCCACCCGGCGCGAGGGCCTGGACGCTCACGAGCTGCTCGGACTGGGTGCCGGAGCGCTGGCTGTAGAGGGGGAAGGCCTTGGCGGCGGCGACGCAGGCGGCGAAGGCGTGCTCGGGTCCGTCCACGGCGAGGATGAGGTTGGCAGGGGCCTTCCCGGCGGCGGCGGCGGCCAGCTTGGGGATGGCCCAGGTGCGCGCGGGCGGGGAGTGGCGGCTGCAGCGCTCGGGGAGCACGCCGGCGACGACCTTGATGCTGCCGACGTAGGTGCTGACGCTGGCGCCCCAATCGCCGCCCTCGACGCGCTGGAGCATGGCGGTCCAGGTCTCCTGCGGGACGGGCACCTTGGCCCGGATCTGATCGCTGAGCAGGCGCTCCTTGCGACCGACGACCACGAGGGTGCCGTAGTCGCTGGGGAGGGAGTCGGAGCGGTACTGGAGTCGGGACGTGGTAGGCATACAGACCCCTAGCATGACGACCCAGCCCGCGCCCACTGTCGACCGCCGTCCTCTCTGGATCGAGGGGGGCTTTGTGCTGCTCGCGGTCCTGCTGCGGCTGGCGGCGTGGCAGAGCATCGAGGGCACCTGGGACGCCACCCACCCCCGCGTGGACGCCTACACCTACTGGCAGCAGACCCTGCAGCTCCTGGCGGGGGAGCAGCCCTTCTCCGGCGGCTACTACCAGCCCCCCGGCTACCCCTGGTTGATGGCCTGGGAGCAGGGCCTGAGCGAGGCACCCGATCCCCGCATCTCCCGGGCGTTCAACCTGCTCTTTGGGGTCCTGAGCACTCTGGGTCTTGGGCGCCTGGGGCGGGTTGTGAGCGGCTGGAAGTGGGGTGGCGCGGTGGCGATGGGCCTCTTTGTCCTCGCCGGGGCCCCGCTGCGCTACGAGCTGGACCTGCTCACGCCGGCGGCCAGCCTGCTGGCCATGGTGGTGGGCCTGAACCTGCTGCTGCCCACGGACCGTCACCCCCTCTGGGCCCTGGGGGCGGGGCTGGTCTCGGGCGCGGCGGCGCTGCTCCACCCCACGACGCTGCTGGCCTGGGTGTTCATTGGCGCGGTGCTGCTGGTCCGACAGCGGCTGCACGGCGTCCTGCTGCTGGTGGGTCTGGCGCTGCCCATCGCGCCGATCGCCTGGGAGAACCGCACACAGCACGAGAGCGGGGCGCTGATCTCCGAGAACGGCGGCCTGAATCTGTACCTGTTCAACAACCCGGAGTGGAAGGAGACGGCGTTCTTGAGGCCGGGCCTGCCCTTCCGCCAGCTCGTGCTCGACGCGGAGCCCCACCGCCGGGACCTGCAGGCCCGGAACGCCTACTGGCGGGCGCGCACCCGGGACGAGTGGTCGCTGAGCTGGGCGCTGCCTGCGCTGGTGGAGAAGGCCTGGTGGTCCATCCACGCCCGCCCCATCCCCCGCAACGAGGACTGGCGCTGCAGGACGGAGGGGTCCCTGGCCTGGCTCGCCTGGATGCCCAACCGCGTGGCCTGGCTGGTGCCCTTCGCTCTGCTGGGCTGCGTGGCGCAGGCGAGGTCAAGGCGGTGGCTGCTGCCCGCGGCGCTGCTGGGAGGCTGGCTGCCGCTGCTGCTCTTCTTGCCGGCGGAGCGCTATCGGGTGGTGCTGTGGCCGGTGTTGGTGCTGCTGACGGTGACCTCGCTTGGGGAGCTCCGTGACGCGGTGCGCGCGCGCCAGGTGCCCCGGTGGTGGGCCGCGGGGGTGGGGCTGTGGATCGCAGCCCTCTGGCCCATCGACCACATCACGGCCAAGCAGCCGGGCTGGTGCGCACACCGGGAAGGGAACCTGGCCATCGAGCAGCGGCAGTACGCGGAGGCCGAGGCGCACTACCTGGAGGCCGCCCGCGCCGAGCCCGCCAACGCGGGACATTGGTTCTGGCTGGCGCAGGCCCGGCTCCGGCAGAAGGACAGCCGGGGCGCGATCGAAGCCCTGGAGCGCAGCGCGGCGCTGTTCCCCGACTACTTTGAGACCCGGAAGCAGCTCCAGAAGGAGTACGGGCGCCAGGGCGAGTACCTGCTGGCCGCCGAGCACGCGGGCGCCGGGTGTGCCCTTCCAGACGCGCCCGCCATCATCTGCGCGCGACACGTCGAGCTGCTGTGGAAGGCCGGAGAGCGGCAGCGGGCGCGGGCCTTTGTGGCCGAACACCCGGAGCTGCGGGCGGAGGAGCGGGTCCAGAGGCTGGGGCTCTGAGCGCCGCGCCTGGGGGGCTCACTCGGGGCACTCTCCGTCGGCGTAGGACACGGTGACCTGGCTCCCGCGGGCAGGCAGCGAATCGTCGGCGAAGAGCACGCGGTTGCTGTCCGGGTCGTGGGTCCACCCCTGGGTGATGCCGTCGCCGTCGACCTGGACGGAGACGGTCTCCGGGAGCGCCGGCCGGCTCAACAGGAAGCTGCTGCGGCTGGGGCCCACCGCCTGGGCGAGGGTCTGCATGTAGCTGGAGTAGCTCTCCGCGCAGCTCGACCAGAAGAAGCCCCCGGTCAGCCCGGTCGCCTCGTAGAGGCCCTCGTAGAAGTCGGCCGAGACGTCGCTGCTCTGCTCGCAGCCGGCGGGGTAGTCGCCCCCAATGCCGTGGATCCGCAGGTCCTGGGGATCCGGCTTGAGGGCCTGGAGGCGCGAGACATAGGCCTCATGGCTCTCGGCGCTCTGCTCGGCCTCCGTGGACATGGAGAGCAGCTCCAGGCTGGCCCCATCGCGCATCAGGCCTTGGTTGCAGCCGCCGGCCTTGAGGTGGGCCTCGGCGAGCGCGCCCTCGAAGAGGGTGAAAGCCCGCTCGGTGTTGTGGCCGACGTAGGGGCAGAAGCTCGCGTCCTCCTCCAGGCACATCTGCTTGGAGAGCACCGCGAGCTGCTCGGCGCGGCTCTGCCCCGCGTGGGCGAAGGGCTCCGAGCCGATCACACAGCCGTCGTCCTGCACCAGGACCGCGAGCTGGAAGTCGACCTGCTGGTCCTCCAGCGACTCCAAGAGATCCGGGAAGCTGTCCCAGAGCATCTCCCGCTCCGTGGGCGTGCTGCAGGAGTGGTCCAGCGCGATCAGGATGTCCGCCTTGGGCTGCAGGTCCAGGGTGAACTCGTCCTGGACGGTCCACGCGTCGTCCCCGCTCCCCTGCTGCGTGGCGGTGAGCTCAGGGGTCAGGGGGTCGTTGCTGGAGATCACCAGCTCGGAGGCGTCCGCGACGCTGTCCAGCGGCTGGTATTCCACCCAGACCGGGAGGCTGCTCCCTGGGGCCAGGGTCCAGGGCAGCGGCCCGTTGATGTCTCCCTGATCCTGGATGAAGCGCAGCTCGTCGCTCTCGGTGTTGAAGGCCAGCGCGTCGATGACCAGGTCCTGGTTGCCGACGTTCTGCACGCTCAGGAGCTGCTCCTGCGCGCACCCCATCGCGACGCCGCCCAGCTCCAGCGCCTGCGGACTCACGGCGATCGCGGGGGCCAGCCCCTGACCACTGAGCGGCACCTGCAGCACCCCGGAGTCCAGCAGCACCTCCAGCACCTGGCTGTCGTCCGATGCGGTGACCGGCAGGTAGCTCACCTGGACCTGGGTCTGGGCACCGGCGGAGAGGGAGAGGGGGGTGAAGCCCTCGACGCTGAACACGCCGTCCGGGTCCTGGGGCGCGATCCCGTCGATGCGGCAGGCGGCGTCCCCGTCGTTCTGGAGCACCAGCGTCTGGGTCTGGCCCACGCCATCGACCTGCTGCTCACCGAAGTCCAGCGCGCTGGGCTCGAGGACGAGCCCGCAGTCTCCGCCGCTGCCGGGCAAGCTGTTGTCGGGCTCCTGTTCTTCGGTTGCGCACGCGGTGAGCGCCCCAAAGAAGAGGATGGAGGAGAGTCTTGCCGTGGTCATGGGTCCCCCGGGGGCTGGTCAGGTCCGCGTCGAGTATAGCTTGACCTGCTCCACCCCGGCGCCCAATCTGAGCCCGACGTAGTCCAGCGGCCCCGTGCGCAGCAGAGCCAGCGCGCGCTCCTGACCGCCGACTCCCGCCCCGAAGCTGCCAGCGAGCTCGACGGAGGCCCCGTGCAGGTCCAGCTTGGCTCCCGGCAGCACGTGGCCCTGGGCGTCCAGCTCCAGCGAGAGGAAGCGGTCCAGGCTGCGGTCCACCGCGGACAGGCAGGCGGGATCGACGCCCTGCAGGGTCAACAGCCGCTCCACCCCAGGCCACAGCCGAGGCTCTCCGCGCTGAGTCCAGTAGAGCTTGATGCGCGCCTGGCCGTCCTTGCCGTAGGAGCGCGCCCAGAAGTGCAGGTTCGGGCTGGTCAGGAGCTGCGCGGCCTGGGTCACGCGCAGGATGTCCTCGGGGGTGGAGCCGATCTCACAGAGCCAGGAGAGCACCCGATCCATGGGCGGTCTGCGCCGCCAGTACATGGACAGCTCCCGCACCCCATCCTCCCCGAAGTCGACCTTGAAGAAGGCCCGCCGGTGCTCAAAGCGCGCCGCGTCCTGGGAGAGGGTGGCCCGGGCTGCGTCGGAGAACCCCCAGGCCTCCGCGAGCTGCAGCGCTCTCTGGGAGAAGGCAGGATCTTCGCCCCGGAACATCGCCCCCAACCCCTTGGACTGCAGGGACACCGACAGCTCTGGAGGACGGCCGCCCGCCAGCGAGGTCACCAGTGCATCAACCGGCTCCTGGGCGACGCCGAGCTGGGCAGCGAGAGCCGACAATCGCGCGCTCATGGGCGGCTCCGATCCGGGGGTGGGACGAGCAGGGAGAGGCCTCCCTGGAGCTCGACGGCAGCGAGCTGGGAGCGGGGCTCACCGCCGACCTGGAGCTCCGTGCGGCGCAGGTCGGCCATGACCCGCAGGTTGGGGACCACGGCGATGCGGTCGCCCCAGACGGAGATGGCCACGCCGGTCTCGAAGCCGACGACGGGGGTGCTGTTCCACTGGAGCACGCCCTGGGTGTCGGCGTAGCGCCGGAAGCTGCAGCCCAGCAGGGTCCCCAGCAGGGGGCTCCAGTCGCCGCCGGCGGCCCAGGAGGCGCTGGCCAGGGTGTCCACGGGCTGCATGTAGCGCTCTCCCCCGAGGGCCTGGAGGTCGCGCGGCCAGCCCCAGTCGGCCTCCAGGCCCAGGCGGACGCCGGAGGGGGTGGTCCAGCCGCCGCGGATCCAAGCGGACCCGCCCCACCACGCGCTGTCCCGCCGCGCGCCGTAGAACCCGCCCTGCACCCAGGGGTCGGCGGGCAGCTCCACAGAGCCGAACAGCCCTCCGCCGCGGGGCTCGTCACCCAAGACTGGGGACGCGGCCTTCGCGGGGAGGGCTGTCAGCGCGAGCGCGAGCCCGATCACACCTCGATGAGGATGCGCTCGGGGTTCTCGACCAACTGCTTGACCTTGACCAGGAAGCTCACGGCCTCGCGGCCGTCGATGATGCGGTGGTCGTAGGACAGGGCCAGGTACATCATGGGGCGGATCTCGACCTGGCCGTTGACCGCGACGGGGCGGTTGACCATGGCGTGCATGCCCAGGATGCCCACCTGGGGCGGGTTGATGATGGGGGTGCTCATCAGGGAGCCGAACACGCCACCGTTGGAGATGGTGAAGGTGCCGTCCTTGAAGTCGTCCAGGCCCAGCTTGTTGTCGCGGGCGCGGGTGGCGAGCTCACGGATGCCGCCCTCGGTCTGCGCCATGGACAGCCGGTCGGCGTCCCGCAGCACCGGCACGGTCAGGCCCTTGGGGCCGGAGACGGCGACGCCGATGTTGTAGTAGCGCTTGTAGACGATCTCGTTGCCGTCGATCTCGGCGTTGACCGCGGGGAACTCCTTGAGCGCCTCGACCACGGCCTTCACAAAGAAGGGCATGAAGCCCAGCTTGTAGCCGTACTTCTTGACGAAGAAGTCCTGGTAGCGCTTGCGGATGTCCAGGATGCCCGTCATGTCCACCTCGTTGAAGGTGGTGAGCATCGCGGCCTCCTGCTGGGCCTGCACCAGGCGGCGGGCGATGGTGCGGCGCAGGGGGGTCATCTTGACGCGCTCGACGAGCTGCTCGGAGGCGGCGGGGGCGGGCTGGCTGACGCCACCCTGGGCCACGGCCGCGGCCTGGGCCGGAGCGGACTGGACGTCGGAGGAGTGGATGCGACCGCGCTTGCCGGAGCCAGCGACGGTGGAGAGGTCCACGCCCTTCTGGTTGGCGGCGGCGCGCGCGGCGGGGCCGGCGGGGCCACCGGGGGCGGCGCTGGAGGCTGCAGCCTGCTCCGGCTTGTCCTCGCTTGCGGCCGCAGGTGCCGGGGTGCTGGGAGCAGACGAATCGCCCTGCGTTGCGGTCTCGTCGATGATGGCGACGACGGCGCCGATCTCGATCTCATCCCCCTCCTCTCCCCGGAGCTCGAGGATCTTGCCGGAGATGGGGCTGGGGACGTCCATGGAGGCCTTGTCGGAGTCGATCTCCAGGACAGGGTCGCCGGCGTTGACGAAGTCGCCGACCTTGACGGACCAGCCGGCGATGAACACCGAAGGGATGGACTCGCCGACCTGGGGGATCTGCAGTTCAGTGGCCATGAAGTGAAAACCCGTGGTTTTGGGTGGGGGGCGTGGCGCCGATTCTATCGGGAGTTGGCTCTAGGCGAGGGCTTCGGTGAGGAAGCGAAGCTCGGCGGCCTGACTGATCTTCTTGTAGCCGGGCGCGGGCGACGCGGCAGGAGGCCGGCCGATGTAGCGGGGCTGACGGTCGGTGGGGAGCTGCTCGCGCAGCCAGTCGCAGTAGACCGGCCAGGCGCCCATGTTCCGGGGCTCCTCCTGGACCCAGCAGACCTCGGCGTCCGGGTAGCGGGCGTACTCGGCCTGCAGCAGGGCGTCGGGGAAGGGGTAGAGCTCCTCCACGCGCACGATGGCGATGTCGTCGATGCCCTTCTCCCGCCGGGCCTCCAGCAGGTCGAAGTAGACCTTGCCGGAGCAGAGGATGAGGCGGCGCACCTTGGAGGCCAGCTTGTCCTGCTCGGGGATGAGGGGCTGGAAGGCGCCCGAGGAGAGCTCCTCCAGGCTGGAGACGGCCAGGGGGTGACGGAGGCCCTGCTTGGGGGTGAAGACCACCAGGGGCTTGCGGATCTTCCGGAGGGCCTGGCGGCGCAGCAGGTGGAAGAAGTTGGCCGGCGTGGTGCAGTTGGCCAAGGTCATGTTGTCTTCGGCCACGAGCAGCATGTAGCGCTCGATGCGGGCGGAGCTGTGCTCGGGGCCCTGGTGCTCGAAGCCGTGGGGCAGGAGCATGACGACGCCGGTGCAGCGGTTCCACTTCTGCTCGGTGGCGGCGATGAACTGGTCGACCACGACCTGGGCGCCGTTGGCGAAGTCGCCGAACTGAGCCTCCCACAGGACCAGCGCGTCGGGGTAGTCCAGGCTGTAGCCGAACTCGAAGCCGAGCACGGCGGCCTCGGAGAGCAGGGAGTCCATGACCTGGAAGCGGGCCTGGCCGGCCTTGACGTGGTCCAGGGGGAAGTAGGACTCGCCGGTCTTCACGTCGGTGATGTTGGCGTGGCGGTGCGAGAAGGTGCCGCGGCCGGAGTCCTGGCCGGAGAGGCGCACGCGGATTCCCTCGGCGCACAGGGTCGCGTAGGCGGCCTGCTCACCGATGTCCCAGTTCATGGGGCGCTCGCCGTCGATGACCTTCATGCGCTCGCTCAGCAGGCGCTGGACCTTGCGGTGGGCGTTGAAGTCGTCGGGCAGGGTGTTGGCCTTGACCAGCAGCTCGCGGAGCTGCTCCAGCGGGTAGCCGGTGTCGGGCTCGGGGGCGTCCGGCTGCTTGTACTCCTTCCAGAGCTGGCCCATCTTGGAGTTGACGTTGCCGGTGTAGGAGTCCTGCGCGCCCTCGGTGGACTCGTCGTTCATCCGCTCCTTGGCCAGGTTGTGGATCTCGTCCGCGCGGGCCTGGGTCATCTTGCCGGTGGCCACGAGCTTGCGGGCGTAGGCCTGACGCGCGGTGGCGTGGGCCTTGATGTCCTTGTACTCCAGGGGCTGGGTGAAGCTGGGCTCGTCGCCCTCGTTGTGGCCGTACTTGCGGAAGCACAGCATGTCGATCACGACGTCGCGGTGGTAGCGCTGACGCCACTCGACCGCGATCTTGGTGACCGCGGCGACGGCCTCGGGGTCCTCGCCGTTGACGTGGAAGATGGGCACACCCAGCATGCGCGCGACGTCGGTCGCGTAGGGGGTGGAGCGCGCGTCCTTGGGGGAGGTGGTGAAGCCGATCTGGTTGTTCACGACCACGTGGACGGTGCCGCCGGTGCGGTAGCCGGACAGGTCCGACAGGTTCAGGGTCTCGGCCACGACACCCTGGCCCGCGAATGCGGCGTCGCCGTGGAGCAGCAGGCCCATGCAGAGCTTGACGGCCTGGGGATCGTCGCCGTTGTCGTAGCGGTGGCGATCCTGCTTGGCCCGCACGCGCCCGACGACCACCGGGTTCACGATCTCCAGGTGGCTGGGGTTGAAGGCCATGTTCAGGTGGATGGACTTGCCACCGGACAGGGTGCGGTCGGTGCTGTAGCCCAGGTGGTACTTGACGTCGCCGGAGCCCTCGAAGCCGCCCTTGTCGTCCTTGCCCTGGAACTCCTGCACGACCATGGCGGGGGGCTTGCCGAAGATGTTGACCAGGGTGTTCAGGCGGCCGCGGTGGGCCATGCCGACGATGACCTCGCGCATGCCCAGCTCGGCGGCGTACTCGACCAGGTTGTCCATCAGCGGGATCAGGGTCTCGCCGCCCTCCAGCGAGAAGCGCTTGGTGCCGGGGAACTTGGTGTGGAGCATGTTCTCGAAGGCCTCAGCCTCCGAGAGCTTGGTGAGCACCCGCTCCTGCCCCTCGGCGTCCAGGATCTGGTCGTGCCGCAGGGTCTCCAGACGCTGGGCCAGCCAGAGCTTCTGCTCCAGGTGGGGGATGTTCATGTACTCGACGCCGAAGCTCGAGCAGTAGGCCTGCCGGCAGTGATCGACGATCTCCCGCACGGTGGCGTGGGGGGCGATCCCGTAGAGCGGCGCGGTGGCCACGGTCTTGTCGAGGTCCGCCTCGGTCAGGCCGTAGTAGCGCAGCGAGAGCTCGGGGTGCTCCTCGCGGTTCAAGCGCCCCAGGGGGTCGATGTCCGCGACCACGTGGCCGCGCACGCGGTAGCTGTTGATGAGCTGCGCGACCTTGGCCTGCAGGTCGGCCGCAGCGTGATCCACCGCGCCCCCTGCACCCGGGGACGCCAGGCCCCCAGAAAAGATGGACGGGCTGGCGAAATTCGGGCGAGCGCTGGGCCCAGCAGGGCGCTCCTCAGCCTCGAACAGGGTGGCCCACTCGGGGTCCACGCTGCCGGGGTCCTGAAGCCAGGACTGGTAGAGGGCGTCGATGTAAGGGGCGTTCTCGCCGGTGAGCAGGGACTCCAGGGACACGTCATTCGCTCCTAAGGGCAACACTGGCTAACCCGTTGTCCTATCGGGGACCGCGCCCCTAACTGGAGGTCACATGACCGAAGCAGAGTTCCGCAGGCTGGTGAGCGAGGTCCTGGACCAGCTCTTCGACCAGATCGATCTCCTGGAGACCGATGACATCGACCCCCGCCTGTCCGCTGGTGTGCTCAAGGTGGACTTCGAGGAGGGCGGCACCTTCGTCCTCAGCCAGCAGGTGCCCGTCCAGGAGCTCTGGCTCAGCGCGAACGCCACGGCGTGGCACTTCAAGATCGTCGACGACCAGTGGGTGGAGCGCGACAGCCAGGAGCCCATGCTCCCGCTGCTGTCCAAGCTGTTCACCGACAAGCTTCAGATCTCCGTAAGCCTGGAGCTGGACTGAGCCCCTCTTGGGGGCGCACGCGCTGACAGTGCCCGCACGCCGGGCTACCGTTGAGCCGTGGAGGACCCGTGCGAAAGATCCTTGCTCCCCTGATGTTTGCCGCAGCGCTGATGGTCTCCCCGGTGGCGATGGCCGAGGTGAGTGAGGACACCTGGGCCCAGCTCGAGGGCCAGCCCGTGCTGCTGACCAACCCCCAGGGCAAGGAGATCCGCGGCACCCTGCTGGACGCCGACGGCGACACCATCCGCATCGAGCGGGCCGACGGCAGCGTGGTCACGGTGGGGAAGGCCGAGGTGGCGACGGCCAAGAGCCTCGCTGTGGGGTCCACCGACCGGCGCCCTGGTGGCTCGTCCACCGATGAAGATCCCGGCGCAGACGAGGTCACCGTGGGCAGCTCCGAGCGGCGCCCCGCGGAGCAGGCTCCCCCCGAGCCCACTCCGGCGCCTGCGGAGCCCCCCAGCCCCGCGGTCAAGGAGGACGCCCCCTCCCAAGCCCAGGACGCCGTCAACGGCGAGGTCGACGGCCGCAGCGCCGCGCAGCAGGAGAGCATGGTGCTGCCCACGGCCGCGGGCCTGGGGTGTGGCGTGGGCGCCGGCTTCGTCGGCACAAGCTGCTGCTGGTTCCCCTGCCTGGGCGCGGCGGGCACCACCGTGCTCTACGCGGCCCTGCCCCCCGAACACCAGATGGTCGACGGCTCGGACACCTACATCCACGCCTACAACCAGGCCTACGCCTCGGAGCTCAAGAAGCGCCGGATGATCTGGAGCGGCGTCGGAGCGGCCGCGGGCGTCGCCATCGGCGGCACCACCGCGCTGGTGGTGTGGAACGCGGTCGGGACCTCCACCCTCCCCAACCCGACCAACTGATGCACCTGGGGCTGCTGCTCCTGACCGCCGCCTGGGGCCAGGAGACACCGCCCCCAGGGGAGCCCGCGCCCGCTGAGCAGCGCGCCCCCAAGCGCCAGAGCGACATCCAGGCCGAGGCCCAGCGCGGCGCCGCGGACGCAGCCATCGACGCCCGCCTGGACACCCCGATGCTGAGGCCCATGGTCCTGGGGGCCGGCGCCGGCGCCTGCCTGGGCCTGTCCGGCTGCATCACCCCCTGCGTGGGGCCCGCCTGCCTGCTCCCCACCGCCGTGCTCGCGCCCCCCGCCGTGGCCTTCGCCCGCCAGCCCAGCGTGGACGCCCAGCGCCTGGAGGAGCTCGAGCTGCAGCAAGGGCCCGACTACATGGTTGGCTACGAGGTCGCCTACAACCTGCAGGTGCGCAAGCGCCGCGGGCTGTATGCGGGGGTAGGCGCGCTGGCCGGGACCACCGCGGGCGCGCTGATCGGCACCGCGATCTACATCGCCGTGGTCGGGATCACCCCCTGGGAGAACCTCACCACCCTGCCGGAGCTCTGAGATGCCCCTGTGGATGCTGGCCCTGGCCTGCCGACTGGGCGCGACCGACACCCGCAGCGACAGCCCCGCGGACTCACCTCCTGACAGCCCGGCGGACTCTCCAGGAGACTCGCCCGTCGACTCTCCGGTGGACACGGGCCAGCCTGACCTCGGGCCGGACGCAGAGTGCACAGAGCTGGGGTGCCTCCGGAGTGCGGAGGTGGTGGGCTCCTTCACGAGGGAGCAGATCGAAGCCGTCCTCGCTCCTGGGACCACCTTGGACAACGGCTACCAGGCCTGGACCATCGCCTACCTGACGGAGGCCGGCGAGGCACTGGCGACCGTGACCCTGCCCCAGGATCTGCGCGAAGCGGCGCCCGCGGCGGGCTTCCCCATCGTGGCCAACAACCACGGGACCATCGGCGTCTCGGACCTCTGCGCGCTCTCGGGCACCGAGGGAGGTCTGGCGTTGGCGGCCCTCTTTGGCGCCTACGGGAGCATCGGGGTCGCGCCGGACTACCCGGGCCTGGGGACCTCGGCGCCGCACTTGTACCTGAACGCCCGAGAGGAGGCGACCAGCGCCCTGGATGCCCTGCGGGCGGCCGCCCAGCTCGCCCACTGGCAGGAGGTGCCGACCAGCGACCGCTACGCGATGGTGGGGCTCTCCCAGGGCGGACACGCCACCCTGTCGGCGGCGGCGATCCACGCGGACTACGCGCCGGAGCTGGACATCCGGGCCTTCGCGGCCTCGGGGCCGGCGAGCCTCTACGAGGAGCACTGGCGCTCGGGGGTCGCCGTGAACGGCGGCCACATGGTCTACCACGCCCTGCTGGCCTGGTCCTTCTCCCAGGGGGCGGGGGTGGACGACGCGGCGATCTGGGGCAGCGCGGTGGCCGACATCGTGGACGCCCGGATGGAGGGGCGCTGCCTGTGGAACCCCGACTTTGGGAGCGCGCCGCTGCTGACCGACGGCTTCCCGGTGGTCTCGACGCAAGTGTTCTCGGCGGCCTACCTGAGCGAGTACAGCAGCGGGAGCTGGTCGCAGTTCGCGCACATCCACCAGGGATTCGAGGACAACCGCATCCGCCCCTGGCTGGCGGAGGGCGAGACCCAGACCGCGGACCTGGCGATCTTCCAGGGCACCCTGGACGCGGTCATCCCCCTCTCGGGCACGCGGGAGCTGGTCACGGACCTGCGCGCGGGCGGCGTGCAGGTGGAGCTCTTCGAGGTCGAGGGCGGCACGCACACCACCACGGCCTACGGCTTCCTGGGCAGTCAGGAGCTGGCGCGCTCGGAGTCGATGGCCTGGGTGATGGAGCGGCTGGACTGAGGCAGCAGGCGCTCGTGGAGCGCGCGGATGTGCTCTGGCCCGGTCCCGCAGCAGCCCCCGATGACCTGGGCCCCCAGCGCCGCCCAGCGCTCGGCCAGATCGGCGTAGCGCTCGGCGGCGTCGGGGCTGGGGAGCTCCCAGCCGAGCTGGTCCAGGGGGTCCCCGGCGTTGGCGTAGATCCCAAAGGGGTGGTCCAGCGCGGCCAGGGCCTGGGCGTAGGGCAGCGCCCGCAGGGCCGGCATGCAGTTGGCGAGCACCAGATCCGCGCCGGCGTCGATCGCAGCCTGGGCCCCCGCCGCGAGCTCCGCCGGGGTGAGCAGCTCGCAGCGATAGCCGGGGGTCAGGCTGGCCCACACCTCGCTGGCGCCAGCGGTCCTTGCGGCGTGCACGGCCTCCACCAGCTCCAGGGGGTTGGCGAAGGTCTCGCAGAGCAGCAGATCCACGCCCTCCTCCACCAGGACCCGGGCGAGCTGCAGGTGCTCGGGGAATGGCTCCGGGGGGCTGAGGTCCGGGCGATAGCAGTCCTCCAGGGGCGCGAGGCTCCCGACCACCCGGCCGCCCGCCTGCCGCGCCAGGTGGACCGCCTTTCGGGCCAGCACCTCCCAGTTCTGGGTGTGCCGCGGCTGGGTGCGGAAGGTGTTGGTGGTGTGCAGGCAGGCGCCGGCCTGGGCGTACTCCCGGTGCAAGGCTCCCACGGCCTGGGGGGCGGTCTGCAGGGCGGTGGCGCTCCACAGCGGCGGGGGCGCCGGGATCCCCCGCGCGATGAGCTGGGTGCCGATGGGACCGTCCAGGATGCGCATGGGGGCATCCTCGCACGGCCCAAGGCCCCAGGGAAGCCGGCGGAGGGCGGGTCCGCAGTTTCCCGAACGGTCGTTCGCTTGGGCCGCCCGGGCGCGATAGAGGCGCTCCCCAAAGGAGCCCCCATGCCCAGCTTCCAGCAAGCCCTGTCCAGCACCCCCTTGAGCGAGGGCGAGAGCTTTGGCGAGATCCAGGAGGACTGGCGCCAAGGTCGCGCAGCCTACGGAGGGCTGGTGGCCGCGCAGGCGCTCAAGGCGATGCAGGCCAAGGTCGCGCCGGACCGCCCCACCCGGGCGCTGCAGGTGGTGTTCGTGGCGCCTCTGGACCAAGGCCCCATCACCGCTCAGGCGACGGTCCTTCGCGCCGGCCGCTCCATGACCCTGGCCCAGGCGACCCTGTTCCAGGGGGACCGCGTGCTGCTCACCGCGTCCGGGGCCTTCGGCGCGGACAGAGACTCCGACATCGTGGTCCTGCCCAGCGCGCCGGCGCCCATCAAGGAGCCCGAGGCCTGCATGGCCCTGCCCTTCCTGCCCGGGGTCACCCCCAACTTCACTCAGCACTACGAGTACCGCTGGGCCGACGGCGGGTTCCCCTTCTCCGGGTCCAAGGACGCGCGCTTCAAGGGCTGGTGCCGCCACAAGGCCCCCGTGCCCGACAGCGCCCAGCACATCGTGGGGCTGGCCGACGCATGGCCCGCGCCCACCCTGGCACTGGCCAAGCGCCCGATCCCCGCCAGCTCGGTGACCTGGAACCTCCAGTTCCTGCACCTGCCCCAGGACCCCGGGACGGGCTGGTGGCGCATGGACTACGACACCGACCACGCCCAGGCGGGGGTCCACAGCATCACCGGCCAGCTCTACGCGCCTGACGGGCAGCTCGCGGCCCTGAGCACCCAGCTCGCGGTAGTGTTCGACAAGCGCTGAGGCCGCCACGTCGGAGTCCCCCACCCCCGCCGAGTCCTGGCGCAGCCTGGCGCTGTTCGGGCTGCTCTGGGGGCTCTGCATCCTGCCCCTGGGCCTGACCGCGCCGCAGGCCGACCTGGACCCCAACCTGGCGCTGATCCACCTGCAGGCCCAGGGCTGGGAGCAGGCCCGCCCGGCGACGTGGAGCTTTCTGTGGGGCGGCGGCAGCGCCCTGAACGCGATGGCCGAGCAGCCCCCCTGGTCGCCCGCGGTGTTCGCGAGCCTCGCGCTGGGCCCCAAGCTGGCCGGCCTGGGCTGGCTCTGGCTGCAGCTCAGCCTGGGCGGGGCGGTGCTGCATCGGTGGATGCGCCAGGAGGGGGCCAGCGAGCGCGGCGCGACCCTGGGCGCGGTGGGCGCGTGGATGGGCCT
This sequence comes from Myxococcota bacterium, assembly GCA_036229005.1. Taxonomy (GTDB): domain Bacteria; phylum Myxococcota_A; class UBA796; order UBA796; family CAJQPC01; genus CAJQPC01. The sequence continues at coordinate 297,313 of JAZAMN010000024.1, read as the reverse complement.
GTGGATGGCCCGGCACGTCATCGACGGGCACCTGCCCTGGGGGGGCCTGACCTGGTGCGTGGTGCTGGCCTGGTTGTTGGCCCAGAGCGCCCGACACAGCCTGCCAAAGCTGGCCGCACTCCTGGGTCTTGGGAGCCTCGCCCTGCTCAGCTCCAGCCACCTGCAGGCGCCGGTCTACGGCCTCCCGGTGGTCCTGGGGGGCCTGCTCGTGGGCCTGCGACGTCACCCCCGGCCGACCCGCCTGCTCGCCGCCGCCGCTCTGGCGCCCCTGCCCGCGATCGCCCTGCACGTGGGCCTCTGGCGCGAGCTCCTGGAGGTCCTCCCCAGCACCGAGCGCGCCGCCTACACCGCCTCCCAGGCCGCGCGCTGGAGCCCCGGTCCCGGCCCCAAGCTCCTGGGCATCCTGCTCCCCTTCGCCAGCTTCGGCCGCCACGCCGAGGGCAACCTGCTCGCCCTGCTCCCCGCCTTGCTCGCCACCCGCCGGCTCCCGACGCGCGGGGTGCTCCTGGGGGGCGCGGCCCTGCTCGCACTGGCCCTGATCCCTGCGCTGGGCCCCCTCCGTCAGCTGGAGCGGGTGCTCTGGGGGCTGCCCCTGCTGGCCGGCTTCCACCTGGCTCTGAACGCCGAGCGCGTGCCCCTCTGGGCCGAGCGCCTGAGCCTGGGTCTGAGCGTCGGCGGCTGCGTGCTCCTGAGCGCCCTGCGCGTGGTCAGCGCCCTGCCCGTGCCCGAGCTCCCGCCCGCCAGGTCCGGCGTCCACGGGGTCGCTCAGCCTACCGGTGACCTCGACTATGCCGAGGCCTATGACTCTGTGCTGGCGCGGGTCCAGGCCGGAGAGGTGGTCCTGAATCCCCCCGGCCACGCCCCCCTTCCTCTCCTCCCCACTCAAGGACCGGAGCTGGTCCTGACGCCCGGGTTCTCCGTCTCCGGCGACGACGCGGCCCTGCGGATCCAGGGGCCCTGGGAGGAGGGGGTGCAGGTCACGCTCCAGCTCCGGGGTGCACCGCTCACGCTCGCTGGGTGCGCCCGCCAGCTCGCAGGCTCGCCGCTCACCCTGGTCGGCACCGGGGCCTGCGACGAGGTCACGCTCAGGCAGCCAGCTCCTCGGCCGGGATCTCGCCGCTGAGGTCCAGGTAGAGCACGTAGCGGCCCAGGAGCAGAGCGGGGAGGATCAGCAGGTAGCCGATGACCGGGATGAGCTGGAGGGCCGCGCAGCTCAGCACCAGCAGAAAGTCGGTGATGACCACGTCCTGGAAGCGGGTGCGCATCAGGTCGAAGGCGCGCTGGAAGGACTCCCGCAGGCCGTGTCCCCGGGCCAGTGCGCTCTCAGGCAGGAAGAGCATCGGGCGCAGGAAGAGGCCGGGGAGGATGCACATCAGGAAGCCCGCGGTCACCACGGGGGCGCGGATGGCCTCGAGCAGCAGGGACTCGATGAACTCGCGGCCGCTGATCTGGACCAGGGCGCGGTCGTTGCCGGACATGGCGGCCTGCAGGTGCCTCAGCCACCAGATCTCGAAGGGGGCGGAGATGATGCGGCCCACGAAGAAGAGCCCAGCGGCGACCGGCCAGAAGCCGGGGCCCTGGAGCACATCGGCGCCGGAGAGCACGCCCAGGATCACGGCGGTGCCGATGAGCATGCCCATCACCAGGACGACCCCGGCGAGCACCAGAGTGGGCCTGAGCAGGGCCTGCCAGTGCGCCTGGACGATGCGCACGCAGGCCTGGAGGATGGGGCCGATGCGGGTCAAGCGCCGGTCCAGTCCAGGGCCTGGAGGCGCTTGTCGAGCAGCTCGGGGAAGCGCTTGTACCAGGTGGCGTTCAGGGGGCTGGGGTGCGGCAGCGGATGCAAACGGAAGGCCTTGCCGGCGAGCTTCAGCTCCAGCACGGACTCGTAGCGATCCGGGCGGCCCCAGAACTCCTTGAGCGCCGGCTTGAGGGACTTGTCGGCCAGGCCGAACCACTCGAACGCGACGTTACCGCAGGTGAGCAGGTCCGCGCCCTCCCAGCGCTCCACCAGGAGCTCCTGGATGTGGGGCAGGAAGCGGCGCTTGATCTTGACCGACCAGGCCTTGTTGCCGGTGGGCTTGTAGGGGACGGTGTTGCCCCAGAACACGGACTGCCCGGCGCGCAGGAAGTCCTCGGCGCTCTCGGGCTCCCGGCCGAACTGGGCCCGGTGCAGGCCCGCCCGGATGAGCTGGCCGCCCTTGCCGATGAAGGGCTCGCGCTCCAGCACCTCGTTGCGCCCGGGGTCCCGGCCGAACACGCCGATGCGGGCGCTGAGCGTGCCCGTGCCCAGAAGCACGGGGGTGGTGGGGTCCAGCGCGGCCTCTTCGTAGACCGGGGTGTCGATGGGCATGCCCTCGGCGTAGGCCTGCCGGGCGCTGTCCTGGATGCGGTCCAGCAGGTCCTTCACTGGGCGCCCAGGACCTCGTCGATCGTGAACTGATCCAGGCCCATGGCGCGGCCCAGGGCCTCGACCTGCGCGCGGCTCTGCTTGACCCCAGCCAGGTTGGAGAGCAGGGCGGCGGCGACATCGCTGATGGCGCGGGAGACCTCACGCTCGCCCATGCCGAGCTGCATGGCGTAGCGGCGCACGACCTCCATCTCCTCTTCGCCCAGGCTCATGTCCGCGAAGGCCACCAGGACCAGGGACTTGACGAAGGCCTCCTTGAGGGCGGGGGTGTTCACCACGCTCAGGTCCACGGGGCCCTCGTGGGCGTCGCCGGAGAGCTCCTCCTCGAAGGAGGCGATGAGCATCATCTCACGCGGGTGCTCGCCGTCGGACTGGGCGACCTCCCGCATGGCGTGGACGAGGGCGTGGCCGACGGCCTGATCGATCTGGACCATCTGCTTCATGATGCTGCGCATGGGGCCTCCAAGGGGGGATTCGTGGGTGGGCGCAAGGCTATTCCATCTCCGGGTCGATGGCGGAGAGGCAGTCCAGGATGGCGCTCAGGCCCTGCGGGGAGAAGCGCTCCTGCAGCGCGTCGATGCGGACTCCGCGTTCGATGGACAGCAGGTAGAGTGCGTCCGGCCCGGCGGGGATCGCCCCGAGCGGGGAGATGAGCTCCGCCCACTCCGGACTCGCTGGCGTCCAGCGCGTGGGCCAGCAGCTCGGTGTCCGCCGGGTCCCAGAGGCCCTCGGGGGCGCTGCGGGGGCGCATGGCCAGGGCGACGCCGGCGATCAGCATCATGCCGCCCAGCCAGGCCTCCAGCCCGGCGATCCAGCCGGCGATCAGCCAGAGGACCATCAGGACCAGGCCCAGGCAGCCGACCTGCTTGCGGCGCAGGTGTTTGCGCTCCCAGGCGCGCCCCCGCTCCACCAGCTCCGTGAGACCGGCGCTCCCCAGCGAGCGCACCTGGTCCTCGCGCAGCCAGGCACCGCTGCCGTTGTCGTAGGCGGCCAGGTGGGAGTCCCAGCGCAGCTCCAGGCTCCGCAGGGTGCGGCTCAGCTCCGGCTCCAGGCTGGGTGCTGGCTCTCCGGGGAGCTGCAGCCAGGTCTCCGGGTCGTGGAAGGCCTCCAGCTCGGACTCCGACACCGACAGCAGCAGCTCGGGGTCCTCCAGGCGCAGGCCCAGGTGGGGGAGCACCCACTGGTCGTGTCTATCGAGCAGGTAGCCGAGGGTGCGCAGGCGCTGGTGGGTGGAACTCACAGACTGGGGCTAACCGGGTGGGTTAGGCGACCGGCATGGGACTCCGTGAGGAAAAGCGCGCTGCGCGCCGGGCCGCCATCCTGGAGGCGGGACGGACGCTCATGCTGGAGCAGGGCTACGAGCGCTGCTCCGTCGAGAAGATCGCCGCCGCCTGCGGCATCGCCCGCGGCACCTTCTACCTGTACTTCGACGACAAGCAGGCCCTGCTGCGGGCGCTGCTGGAGGCCCTCTACGGCCCGCTGGTGGAGGCGCTCCGTCATCAGGCGCAGGTCCTCGCTGGCGCCCAGAGCCGACCAGAGCTGCGAGAGCGCTTTGTGGTGATGAGCGTTGAGCTGGCCGGTGTCCTGGAGCGGGCCCGCCCCTTCCTCCCCTTGCACTTCTCCTGCTCCCGAGCCGCAGGGTTCCCGGGCCAGGAGTCGGCGCGCTGGACCCACCAGATCGAGGCGCAGACCGTGGGGATCCTGGAGATGGCCCAGGAGCGCGGGCTGGTGCGGCGGCACAGCAGCGTGGCCTCGGCGCTGGCGATCGTGGGGGCCAGCGAGCGCATGCTCTGGGCCTGGATGCAGGACGACCCCCGCCTGGAGAGGACGGGGGCCGTGCTTGAGCTCGCGGGCTTGTTCTACGCGGGGATCCAGCCGGAGCAGGACGCGCCGGAGCAGGACCCTCCGGATCAGAACTCGTAGAGGTAGACGCTGCCCTTGTTGTTGCTGCCGCGGCGGCTGGCGCCGACGACCAGGACATCGCGGAAGAGGGTGTCCTCGTTCTCGACGACGTCGATCCAGCTTCCGTAGCGGTCGTCAGAGGCTGAGCCCACCATCTTGATGTCCGCGTCGGTCGCCGCGCTGTAGCTGCTGCCCGAGGTGGGCGCGAGGAACACGTAGACCGCGCCGCGATCGTTGCTCCCCTGGCGGTTGGCGGAGACGATGATGTCGGGGGTGCCATCGCGGTCTACGTCACCGGCCGCCAGGCCCGCGCCGAACTGGTCACCGACGAGCTGCCCGCTGAACTTGATGTCCGCCTGCGCGCCGATGGCGCCGGTGGTCGTGTTGTTGCCCAGGATCAGGTAGGCGGCGCCGCGTCCGCCGTGCCCCAAGGCGCCGGCCAGGAAGTCGTCGTAGCCGTCGCCGTTGAAGTCGCCGGTCTCCGCGAGCTGGTTGCCGGCCTCGCTGGCGTCCAGGTTGCCGCGCAGGGTGATGTCGGCGTTGTCCAGGCTGGCCGGGAGGTCGGTCTGCGTGACGATGTAGACGGAGCCGTTGTCGGTCTTTCCGTCGTGATCCTGGTTTCGAGCGCCCAGGGCGATGTCGGCCAGGCCGTCGCCGTCAAAGTCGCCGATGCCGGCTACCCGCGCGCCGAGTCCATCGCCCGCGACCTCACCGCCGACGTAGTCGGTGGCATCGGCCAGATCCATGTCCGCCGTGATGGGGCCGCTGAGCAGGTAGACGGTGCCGGAGTCGGTGCCGTTCTCATCCGCACCGGGGGCGCCAACCAGGACGTCCGCGTTGCCGTCGCCGTCGATGTCACCCACGATGTCCAGGCCCGCGCCCGCGAAGTCGTTGGCGGTGGCGCCTGCGATGCGGATGGCCGCAGCGGGGAGGGTGTTGTTGCCCCGGTCGGCCCAGGTCGCGATGTAGGCCGCGCCGGCGTTCACCTTCCAGGTGTCGGTGTCGTGGTCCCAGCTCCGCGCGCCGATCAGGAACTCGTTCCCTGCCGTGCCGTTCAGGTCCCCGTCCTCCTGGAGCGTCATCTCCCGGCGGTAGGCGTAGCCAGCGACCTGCTGGGACACCGCGCCGCTCTCGCCGTACCAGCGCCCCTTGACGCCGTCCACGCGGAAGGAGCCTGCGGTGAAGCGGCCCTTGTCGAAGTAGGCCGCGCCGTTCCCGCTGGCGTTCGCACCCGCGGCCACCTCGGAGCGGAGGTCGCCGTTCAGGTCACCGATCGCGGCGACGCTCATGCCCAGGTTCCACGAGGCGCCCTCTCCCTGCCAGGAGGTCCGGGCCAGGTTCGCGCCGACGTTGGTCCCGAGAGGGATCGCGATGGGCGTGCCGTTCGGGGCCCACCGATCCACATCGCTGCGGTAGTCGGGGTCGTCCCAGGCGGTGCTGAGGTCCTCCGAGGTCAAGGGCTCGATGGCCTCATCGTCGGCGATGGCCTGGCCGGGAGCATCCAGCTCCATGGGCTCCACCGCGCAGGCGGAGAGCAGGCCGAGACCGCCGAAGAGCAGGGGCAGAGAGAACTTGGACATGGGGGATCTCCGAGAGGATGTGGCCGCGCAGGCCTTCAACAGGCAGGACGGCACTGGGGCACCCAGACTTGAGACGCTTGGTCGTCCCGGGCGCTGATTCCAGGTTGACCTGATGTCCATTGGGCCCGCAATAGGCGTGTCAACCCCAAGGTGACACGGGGGCCCGTCGATGCCGATCCAGTCAGGATCCGCGTAATCCTTTCACATCACTGATAGGCGCCCCCCACGGGCACCCAGGCCCCCCGGATCGGGGGCCCGATCAGCGCCGTTGTACTCCCCCGATCCCTCTGGGGATCCGGCCCGCGGCGATCAGGGGACCAGGAAGAAGTAGACCGCGCCCTTGTCCGTGGTGCCGCGGGCGCTGGCCCCGACGATCAGGCTGTCCTTGCCGTCCACGCGGGTGTTCTCGGCGAAGTCCACGCTGGAGCCGAAGTAGTCGCTGGCCGCGACCCCGCTGATCTTGGACGCCGCCTCGTAGGCCTGGACCGAGCCGGAGACCGGCCCCGCGAACACGTAGACGGCCCCGCGGTCGTTGGTGCCCTGGCGGTTGGCGCCGACCACCACGTCCTCGTTGCCGTCGCCGTCCACATCGCCCGAGGTGAGGGAGGAGCCGAACTGGTCCCCGGCGAGCTGCCCCGTGAAGCGCGCGTAGGCGACCTCACCCAGCTTGCCGCTGGTGACGCTGCCCTGCATGACGTAGGCCGCACCGAAGCCGTTGTGGCCCAGGGCGCCGACCAGGTAGTCGGCGGTGCCGTCGCCATCCAGGTCGCCCGCCTCGGAGAGGGCGGAGCCTCCGTTGGAGTCCTCCTTGTTGCCGCGCAGGATGATGTCGGCGTCAGCGACGGTGGCCGGCAGGGTCCCCGAGGTGATCACGTAGACCGCGCCCGCGTTCTCGCCGTTGCTGCCCTCGTTTCGGGCGCCCACCGCGAAGTCGTCGATGCCGTCCCCGTCGATGTCCCCCAGGCCGACGACGCGGGAGCCGATGCCATCACCGGCGTTCTCACCGCCGACCTCCCCGTCCGCGTCCGCCAGGCTCATGTCCGCGGTGACCGGGCCGTTGATGATGTAGACGCAGCCCGACTCCGCGCCGTTGGTGTCCGCTCCAGAGGCGCCCACGAGGATGTCCGCGTAGCCGTCCCCGTTCAGGTCTCCTGCGATGTCCACGCCGACGCCGGCGAACTCGTAGGCCTTGGTGCCCTCGAGCATGGTCGCGCCGCTGGGCAGGGTGTTCTTGCCGCGGTCGAAGCCGAACACGAGCCAGGCCGCGCCCGCCTTGGTCTTCCAGGCGTCCGTCGCGTGCTCGTGGGTCTTGGCGCCGATCAGGAAGTCGTCCTGGCCGTCACCGTCGACGTCGCCGCCGCCCGCGACCTGCTCACCCGCCGCGGAGCCGCTCTCGCCGTACCAGCGGCCCTTGGAGGCGTCCGCGCGGTAGTTGCCGTCCTTGTAGGAGGCCCGGTTCATGTAGGCGGCGCCGTCGCCCTCCGCCGTGCCCGAGGCCCACAGCGACCCCATCGCCATGTCCTCCAGCCCGTCTGCGTTCAGGTCTCCCACGGCGGCCACGCTGATCCCAAGCTGGTCGTTGTCGGACTCGCCCTTCCAGGTGGCGTCGGTGACGTTGAAGGCGTTGGTGGAGCCCAGGGGGATGCTCACAGGCGTGCCGTTGGGCGCCCAGCGATCCACGTCCGGCCGGTAGCTCGGATCGTCCCACTGCAGGGAGGCGTCCTCGCCCAGGGGGAGGTAGAGCTCACCGTCCTCCAGAACCAGCGACCCATCTGCCGTCTCGGTGGCACAGGCCGCCAGGAGCAGGGGGAGGGAGAGGGCTGCGAGGTGTCGGAAGGTCATGGGGCACTCCAATCCAGATCGTCCTGGTCAAACGCTATCACTGGCCTCTATCCACAAACGAGGACAGGCTGACCCTTCTCAGACACAACAGCGTTAATTCCGGCTGAAAGCGGACTTTCCAAGCAGGTCGAAAGGCTGACAAAGCCTTGAGGGGGTGATCCGCCCCAGATCCTTGCCGGATCAGGTTAGGCTGCCCGACCTGTGCCAAGAATCCACGCGGATCCTCATGCTGCTTACCTTCCTGTTGTCCCTGGCCCAGCCTGCCCTCGCGCAGGAAGAAGCCCCTCAGCCCAACGTCCCTGACCTCGCTGCGCTGCCAGCTTGGACCCAAGCTGAAGAGCCGGACCAGCCCCAAGAGGTGGAGGAGCCCAGCCCGGACGCCGAGCCACCTCCTCCTCCCTCCCTGGTCAACATCCCCGGTCTGATGCTGGACGTCGCGGTCCCGCAGCCCCCGGTCGGAGAGCCCCCCCGCTGGCGCTGGACCGCCAAGGACTCCACCAGCGTGGTGCGCTTGAGCATGCGCGCATCGGAGGCGTACACCAACGTGCGCTTCCGGGCGACCAACTTCCAGTCGGACATCCGCGCCCTGGACGGCGAGCAGCTCAGCGAGGTCCTGGAGCTCAAGGACGACGAGCAGGCCGAGCTGGACTTCACCCTGGGTGAGTGGGAGCTGGTCGAGCACCCCAAGGTCGGCCCCGTCCAGTTCCTGAACTTCCACGTCTGGGACGGCTTCCTGGAGCGGGATCTGGCCTACGGGCTGGTGATCTTCGCCATCCAGGACCACGTGGTGGTGATGGAGGTCGAGTCCTCCGAGAGCCTGGAGCGCGTCCACGAGATCTCCGGCGAGGTCCTGGACATGCTGATGGTCACCGAGCCCCCCTTCGACCCCGCAGAGCAGGGCCTCACCGGAACCGTCACCACCGACGCCGGCTACACCCTGACCCTGCCGGAGGGCCTGCGCACCCTGTCCGAGGGCGAGCGCTCCCTGGTCGCCAGCGGCCGCATCGCGGGGGGCGAGTTCAGCGGCAAGCTCAGCCGCCTGAACGTCGTGCGCACCGACCGCCTCTACGAGGTGGACGCCTTCAAGTGCCGCGCCGAGTCTGGTGGCCCCCTGGAGATCCTGGATCCCGCCAAGTCCCCCGAGAACGGGGAGAACTTCAAGACCTGGGCCCGGGCCTTCTCCAGCGCCGGTCAGGCCAAGATCACCGCCCACGGCGAGGAGAAGACCTACGACTTCTCCGACGACTACGACAAGGCCTTCCACGCCACCGGAGAAGGCGAGCTGGCCTTCTTCGAGCTGGAGCCCAAGCGCGACGCCTACCTCTGGCGCGTACCGGGGGACGTCTACGCCGAGCCCTACGAGGCCTCGATCTTCTACACGGCCTACGCCGACGTCGGGCTGACCTGCATGGCCATCGCACCCGTCGGCGAGACCGCCATGCTGGACGCCTTCGAAGAGAGCGTGCGCGGCCTGCGCGTGGAGCCCGACGCCACGGGCGCCCCCTACCCCATGCCCCTGAGCTTCTCGGCCCGCTACACGCGGTGGTGGCCCACCGGGAACCCCTTCCTGCAGCTCTACCTCTTCCCCATCCCGCTGATGCTGGTGGCTGGCTACCTGGTCCTCAAGGACTGACCGACTGGAGACGACCGTGAACCGACTCTCTTCCTTTGTCCTCGACCAGTGGTTCGAGGGCCAGGCCCCCTTCCGCGCGCTGGTGAACCCCGCCACCGACGAGACCGTCGCGGAGACCTCCTCCAACGGCATGGACATGCAGGCCGTGCTGGACCACGCCCGCAGCATCGGTGGCCCGGCCCTGCGCGCGCTGACCTTCGCGGAGCGCGGCGCCCTGCTCAAGTCGTGGTCCAAGGCCCTGTACGAGGCCCGCGAGCACCTGCTGGACGTGGCCATGATCAACTGCGGGTCCACCCGCGGCGACGCCAAGTTCGACGTGGACGGGGCCACCGGCACACTGAGCTACTACGCCAACCTGGGCAAGCAGCTCGGCGACGCCAAGATCCTGGTGGACGGCGAGTCCGAGCAGCTCACCCGCAACTCGGCCCGCTTCCACGGCAAGCACATCCGCGTGCCCACCCGCGGGGCCGCCGTGCACATCGGCGCCTTCAACTTCCCCGCCTGGGGCACCTTCGAGAAGGCCGCCGTGTCCATCCTGGCCGGCGTGCCCGTGGTCACCAAGCCCGCCACCAGCACCGCCTGGGTCACCTACGAGATGGTCAAGGTCCTGGTCGAGGCCCAGCTCATCCCCCCCGGGGTCTTCCAGTTCATCGCCGGCAGCCCCGGTGACCTGATGGAGAAGCTCGGTCCCCAGGACGTCGTGGCCTTCACCGGCTCCGCGGACACCGGCGCCAAGCTGCGCGCGATGGCCCCCTGCGTGGCCGGCTCCACCCCCATCAACGTGGAGGCCGACAGCCTCAACGCCCTGGTCATCGGCCCGGACGTCGAGCGCGGCTCCGGGCTGTGGCACTGGGTGCGCAACAGCATCGTGCTGGAGATGACCCAGAAGGCCGGCCAGAAGTGCACGGCCATCCGCCGCGTCGTGGTCCCGGTTGACCTCGCCGATGCCCTGATCGAGGACCTGGGCGATGAGCTCTCCCGGATCACCATCGGTGACCCCAGCAGTGAAGGCGTGCGCATGGGCCCCCTCAATGACCGGGCTCAGCAGGCTGACTACCGCAAGGGTGTGGCCGAGCTCGCCGCAGAGGCCAGCATCGTCTACGGCGACCCCGAGTCCGTCGACGCCAAGGGCGTGGAGCCCGGCGTGGGCGCCTTCGCCAGCCCCATCCTGCTGCGCTGTGAGGCCCCCCTGGAGGCCAGCGCCATCCACGCCCGCGAGGTCTTCGGCCCCGTGAGCACCCTGTGCGTCTACGACGGCAGCGTGGAGCAGGCTGCGGCCATCGTCGCCAAGGGGCAGGGCATGCTGGCCAGCACCCTGGCCACCTCGGACCGCAAGTTCGGGTCCGCGCTCACCATGGAGCTGGCCGCCTGGAACGGGCGGGTCATGTGGGTGGACGGCAAGGTCGCGGACCAGGCCACCCCCCACGGCATGGTGCTCCCCAACCTGAACCACGGCGGCCCCGGGCGGGCTGGCGGAGGCGCCGAGCTGGGCGGCCTGCGCGGCCTGGAGTTCTACATGCGTCGCGTCGCCGTTCAGGGCAACCGCGGCCTCCTGGACAAGACCCTGGGCTGAGCCCTGACGGAGCGGACAATGAGCAAGGACACCACCCGGCGCGAGCTGGCAGACGGCAGCGGGCTGGAGGCCCTGGAGACCCTGGACCTGGGCAAGATCGGCGACGCCGACCAGCTCCTGGCCGCCATGGGCAGCACCGCGTTCGGCGGGCGCAACCTGGGCGAGGCCGCTGAGGCCCTCCACGCCATGGTCACCGATCCCCGCTGCGGGGTCGTCATGACCCTCTCCGGCGCCATGACGGTCGCCAAGATGGGCCTGGTCATCACCGAGATGGTCGAGCGCGGCTGGGTGCAGGCCATCGTGTCCACCGGCGCCCTGATGACCCACGGCATGGTCGAGCTGGCGGGCATGTCCCACTACAAGGCGCGCCCCGACCTCAACGACGCCGAGCTCTTCGACAAGGGCTACAACCGCGTCTACGACACCTACGAGCTCGAAGAGTCCCTGAACTCCCTGGGCTCCAAGCTGCGCGGCATCTTCAAGCACATCGACGCCGAGCTGGACGTCTACAGCTCCTGGCACCTGACCCAGCAGGTCGGCAAGTACCTGGCCTCGCCCGGCACCCGCGGCATCCTGAGCGCCTGCTACCGCAAGGGCGTCCCGGTGTTCATCCCCGCCCTCACCGACTCCGAGTTCGGGCTGGACCTGGCGACCTTCTACATGGAGCAGATGCTGCGCGGCGACAGCGAGACCTCCGTCTCCGACGGCCTGGGCAAGCTGCGCTCCAAGTACGACCCCTTCCTGGATCTGGCGCACTACACCCGCTTCGTCCTCAACAGCGACCGCCTGGGCATCTTCACCATCGGCGGCGGCGTGCCCCGCAACTGGGCCCAGCAGGCCAGCCCCTTTGTGGACTACATGAACAAGCCCCTGGGCCGCAACGAGCAGCTCAACCGCTTCCGCTACGCCGTGCGCATCTGCCCGGAGCCCACCCACTGGGGCGGCCTGAGCGGCTGCACCTACAGCGAGGGCGTGTCCTGGGGCAAGTTCGTCCCCCCCGCCGAGGGCGGCCGCTTCGCCGAGGTCTACGCCGACGCCACGCTGGTCTGGCCTCTGCTCGTGCAGGGGGTCATCCAGCGGATGGAGAAGAACGGGGAGGTCGCCCAGACCCCCTCGATCAACCTCCCTGGATTCCAGCCCCCCCAGGACTGAGTCCAGCTCCCGGCGCCGGCGAGGACACCCTCCCGCCGAGCGTCGGCACCCGCTCGGGCATTCGGCTACCCGAACACGCCGATCACCGCCTTGACCGGCCCAAAGTCCAGGGCCTTCACGGCGGCCTTGAAGTTCTTCTGGAAGTCCTTGTTGATGGCCTTCTTCATCGAGTAGTCCTCGGAGAAGCCCTCCTCGAACTCCACGACCTCGGAGTTCTCCGCCACGAAGCGGTGCCAGCACAGCCGCTCCTGGGTGCGCGCGTCCACGACCACCAGGTAGCCGTCGTAGTACCCGCCCTCGAAGCTCTCGTCGTCGTAGGTCTCGGGCTCGTAGACCTCCAGGTCCACGTAGAGCCCCACCAGCGGGTGCTCGCCCAGCTCCTGGTAGCTGTAGTCCGTCGGCCCATAGCCCAGGCCCCCGGTGAAGTTCCCGGGCATCTCGGAGCGCCGGAACTCCCAGTAGTAGGCCGCGTCGTTGGCGTCCCCGTCGCCGCCGGCCCGCTTGGCCAGCACCTCCAGCTCGGTGAAGTCCGTGAGCAGCAGCCGGTCGTCGCCCTTGCGCGCGCTCAGGTCTGCGGCATCACAGGCCTTGTCGTCGTCCCAGGTCAGGGGGTCGAACTCCGCCTGCATGCCCGCGAGCTTGATCAGCCCGGCCTCGACGTCCTTGCCCGCCTGGATCTCCGCCTCCTTGGCGGCGGCCCGAGCGGCCTTCTCCTCGGGGGTCATCGTGGCTTCCTGGATCCCCAGCACCGCGGCGGGGCCACCACAGCAGAGCACACACAGCGCCCCGATTCCGATCGCGACCTTGGCCCCCGTGGACAGCCCTTCACTCACAGCACACCTCCGCTACCCCGCCGGAATAGGCCGAACAGGCGTGGACGGTCAAGGAGCGTCGGGCAACTCCCCCCCCAGATGGACGCGTCAGCGTGTCGCCAGGGCGAGCTGGGGCTTGAGCATGATGCCCACGTGCACGTCCTCGACCTGACCGTCCGGGCCCACGATCACCGTGGTCGGCAGGGTGGTCACCCCGTAGAGCGCCTGCACCTCGGAGGTGCCCAGCAGCACCGGGTACTGCATGTCCTTCTTCTTGGCGGTGACCTTGATCTTGGCCGGGTTGGAGTCCGTGGCGATGCCCAGGATGGGGATGTCCGGGTTCTCCACCGCGAACTCGTTGAAGGTGGGGATCTCCTGCATGCAGGGCCCACACCAGGTCGCCCAGAAGTTCACCACCACGGTCTGACCGCGGTAGTCGCTCAGGCGCACCGTCTCCCCCTCCAGCGTCTGCAGCGCAAAGTCCGGCGCCTCGTCCGGCAGGTCCGGGGCGCGCAGCCAGCCGATCCCCCAGTACACGAGCAGGGCGACCAGGATCGACAGACCCCAGTCCTTCACGTAGCGCAGCCAGCCTCCGGAGCGGGGCTTGGGTGCGTCGGCTTCAATCAAGGCATCATCGTCAGACATGGCAGCACTCTATCCACAAGGTGGAGCAGAGACACCGCCGCATGCGCCTGGTTGCACCAGCGGGCGCATTGTCGCACCCCCATCCCCTCGGAGCGGCCTGCAACAGGAAGTAGAGAGCCGTCTGTTTTTCACAACGACTGACACCCTGTCCAGCCCCTGGGCCCCCCGCGCACCCGCACCGACACCCCGTCGCAAGCGAGGTCATGCTGCCCCTGTTTTCGCCCTCTGCGGCCTGGCACGGGTCCTGCAACACCTCCCAGCAGACCAGGTGCTCCGGCACAGTCAGCGAATCCACCGGGGAGCATGGGACCTCGGTGAGATGAAAACGCTTCTCTCGGGCGTGACGACTGTCTCCAAAACTCGGCAGACCGTGCCGGAGCACCAGGTTCTCCCCTCTCGGAACCGCCCCGCCCGGAGTGCGCCATGCTGCGCGTCGCCCTGCTCGCCTTCACCAGCGTTGTCCTCGCTGGCGCCCAGGGCCCCGGACCGTGGATCGCGGTCGCTGGCCTGCACGTTGTGGCCTTCCGTGTCCTGCGCATCCCCCGCCCCCTCGCCCTCTACTGGCTGCTGATCTTCACGGCCATCTCCGCCTGCCTGAGCGCCAGCGGCTACGCGAGCTGGTCCCTCCCCCTGCTCCTGAGCAGCCCCGTGGGGGTGGCCGTCATCGCCGCCTCGGTGGCCAGTCCGGGCTACCGCGGTCGCCTTCTGCGGCGGATCCACGCGGTGCTGTCGCTTCAGGGCTGAGCCGCCGGCGAATACTCTGGCCTCCGCCACGTCCCAAGGCCACATGTCCACCGCCGCCGCCATCGCCGCCAACCGCTTCGGCCTGGGCGCCCGCCCCGGCGAGCTCGCGCGCATCGCCACCGACCCCCGCGGCTGGTTGGAGGCCCAACTCTCCCCCACCTCCGGCCCCGCGGGCCTGGAGCGCGTCGAGTCGCTGACCTGGCGCCTGCACCGCGCCGACAAGCGCTCCGGCAAGGAGCGCCGCGACATCTCCCGCAGCATCTACGACCACGAGGTCGCCCTGCGCGAGCGCTACGCCGCCACCACGCGCAGCCCCTTCCAGGAGCGGCTGGTGCGCTTCTGGTCCAACCACTTCGCCGTGTCCATCACCCAGATCCGTTGCGTGGGGCTGGTCGGCAACTACGAGCGCCAGGCCATCCGCCCCTACCTGGGCGGCAGCTTCCGCGGCCTGCTGGGCGCCGTCACCCACCACCCCGCCATGCTGCTCTACCTGGACCAGGTGCGCAGCGTCGGCCCCCAGTCCCAGGCCGGCCTCAAGCGCGGCCGCGGCCTGAACGAGAACCTGGCCCGCGAGCTCATGGAGCTGCACACCCTGGGGGTCAACGGCGGCTACAACCAGGACGACGTGCGCGCGCTGGCCGAGATCCTCACCGGCTGGGGGCTGGAGCCCGGCGTGCGCCAGGATCCCTTCCACTTCGAGCCGCGCCGCCACCAGCCCGGCGACAAGCAGCTCCTGGGCACCACCATCCGCACCGGCGGCGAAGAGGAGGGCCAAGAGGCGCTGGACCTGCTCGCGAATCACCCGGCCACCGCACGCCACATTGCCGAGAAGCTGGTGCGCCACTTTGTCTCCGACGCCCCCACCAAAGAGGACGTCCAGACCATCGCCGACACCTTCCTGCACAGCGAGGGCCACCTTCCCACCGTGCACCGCGCCCTGATCCACCTGGAGAGCGCCTGGGACCCCAGCCAGCGCAAGCTGCGCACCCCCGCAGACCTGGTGTGCGCCATCGCTCGGGGGGTCGGCTACGAGGGCGACGGGGAGCTGCTCGTCCAGGCCCGGCGCACCCTGGGACAGCTCCCATTCGCCGCGCCATCGCCCCAGGGGTGGTCGGACCGCGCCGAGGACTGGGCCGGACCGGACGCCGTCGTCGCGCGCGTGGACCTGGCCCGCCGGGTGGCCGCCAAGGTGTCCCTGGACCGCAGCGTCCCCCAGCTCGCCGAGCGCCTGCTGGGGCCCTTCCTGTCCGAGCGCACGCGCAAGGTGATGCTCAGCCTGTCCTCGCCGGCGGATCAGCTGTCGGTGTTGTTGGGCAGCCCAGAGTTCCAGTGGCGGGCCGGAGTGGTCTCATGAGACGCCGCCAGCTCCTCTCCCTGAGCCTCGCAGCCGCAGGCGTCGCGCTCCTGCCCGGGCTGGCCTTCGCCCAGGCCCAGGAGAAGAGGCTGATCCTGGTGCTCTTGAACGGCGCGCTGGACGGCCTGGCCCTCTGCGCGCCCACCATGGATCCGGACTATCGGCGCCGGCGAGGTCACCTGGCCCTGGACGGCCCCGAGCACCCCCAGGGCGTGCTGGAGCTGGACGGCTTCTTTGGCCTGCACCCGGCGATGGCCCCGATCCATCCGTGGTTCGCCACCGGAGAGCTGGGCCTGGTCCACGCGATCGCCCTCCCCTACACCGGGCGCTCGCACTTTGACGCCCTGGACCTGCTGGAGAACGGCACGGAGCGCCCCCAGGGGAGCCGCACGGGCTGGCTGAACCGGGCCCTGCTGGCCAGCGGAGGCAGCGCCCTGGCGGTGGGGGACCAGCTCCCGCTGGTGCTGCGCGGTGAGGCCCCGGTGGACTCGGTGGACCTGAGCCGGGAGATGCACTCGGACGCAGCCTTCCTGAGCGCGATGCAGACGCTCTACCAGCGGGACGCGCTGCTGGGCCCGGCCTACACGCAGGGCCTCGCGCTGCGCATGGAGCTCGCCGAGGACGGGCAGACGATGGCCCGCACCACGCGCAAGGACCTGGGCCTGAACCCGGGGCTGGCGCGGCAGCTCGGCAGGCTCATGGCGCCGGCGGACGGTCCCCAGGTGGCCGTGGTCCAGATGGGCGGCTGGGACACCCACAACAACCAGCAGCGGCGCCTGGACGCCAACCTGGGGCGCCTCGCGGACGGCCTCGCTGCCCTCAAGAAGGGCCTGGGCCCGCGCTGGGAGGACACGCTGGTCCTGGCGGTCACGGAGTTCGGGCGCACCGTGCGGGGCAACGGGACCGCCGGGAGCGACCACGGCACGGGCTCGGCGGCGCTCTACGCGGGCGGGGCGGCGGCGGGCGGCGTGGTGCTCGGGGACTGGCCGGGGCTCGCGCAGCTCCACGAGGACCGGGACCTGCGCCCCACCACCGATCTGCGCGCCCTCTTCAAGGCGGCCCTCGAGCACCTGGGCGCCCCCACGGACGAGCGCGTGTTCCCGGGGGCGGCGGGGCTCAGAAGCCTTGGGTCTGTGCTGGCCTGATCTCTTCGCGGGGCAGGGCGTAGATCAGGCTCTTGGAGCCCGACTCGGGGTCCGCCAGGGTCTCGATGGGCTCGAAGCTCTGCCACACCCACTCATCGAACACGCCGTTGAGCGCGTCGGGGGTGACCTGCCCGTCCACGATCTCGACCACCACCGGGATCACCTCGCCCTTGCACTGCATGTCGACCTTGACGCGGCAGGAGTGCAGGGTCCCGGCGCGGTTCCCGCAGGGGTTGGCCGGGCAGGCGTCCATGCCGGAGTGGAAGGCGACCACCTGGCGGGTGACCATCAGGTTCGGCGCCTCCGGGAACAGGCGCTTGACCGCCTGACCGACGGCCTGCTCGTAGGCGCCCGGACCGCCCTGGGAGTGCTGGCCGTGCGGCTGATGGGTGCCCCCGGGAGCCGCGCCCGCCTGGGGCCCTGGCCAGTGGCCCATCAGCCCATTGAGCCCGAACCAGCCGACCCCGCCGCAGAGCAGGACCGGCAGCCAGCCCCGGGGGATCGCCGGCCAACGCTGCGGCCAGAGCTTGCGCCCGATCCCCCACTCGGCCGCCGCGCCCAGCCCACCGACGCCGCGCATCACCAGCAGGATCACCACGGGCCGCAGGAAGTCGCGGTAGCGCTCGGGCGCGCGGGTGGCCTCCAGGAGCATCAGCGGCCCGCACAGGATCAGCAGGCCCAGGCCCATGCGCCAGTCCCAGGGCTTGTCCTTGCGGCCAGGGAGTTGGAAGCCCACCACCCCCACCCACATCAGGACCACCAGCAGCGTCCACGGCAGGTCGGTCTGGAGCAGGGGCATCAAGCCGCGCTGCACCGCCAGCCGGGGGGCCGTGATCAGGCGCTCCCGCAGGGGCTCGGTCACCTGGTCCGCGCCGCCCGTGGGGTTGGAGATGCCCTCCTGGTAGGTGCCCACGATGTCGCCGATGCCGAAGCCCGGGAACACCGAGAGCAGCCAGTGCAGCACGCCCGCGGCGATCGTCAGGGTGCCCACGAAGGCCAGCAGCTTGGCCCACCAGCGGCCCTCCGTCGTGGCGGCGAAGAGCGCGAACACCACCGGGAAGGCCAGCCCCAGGTAGTGCGTGCCGGCCAGCAGCCCCGACGCGATGCCCGCCAAGGGGAAGAGGAACCACCACCGGGCGGTCGCCACCGTCGCGCTCACCGCCAACATGAACATCAGCGCAAAGCTCGGGTCGACGCCATAGACCATCTGCGAGGAGATCAGGGCCGGCAGCGCGGCCACCCAGAGCGCAGCGCCCAGCCCCACCCCGCGCCCGGAGCTCAGCGAGCCCGCCACGTAGACCAGCACCGCGGTGAGCAGACCCGCCAGGTGGTTGACCAGGTGGCCCCCCACGATGACCTCGCCGCCGGGGGACAGCCAGGCCGTGAGCGCGGTGTAGACGGGCATGCGGTGGGGATCCAGGCGGGCCCCGCTCAGCCAGTTCTGCGCGCTCTCGGCCCACTGGCCGGCGTCGGGCCCGAAGAGCATGAAGTCCCCGCTGCCCACCCAGGCCCACAGCGGGGAGTCCGCGTCGGGGAGCTGGGCCAGTGTGTCCTCGGGCAGGCCCCGGGGCCAGACCAGCAAGCGCAGCCACAGCACCAGGGAGATGGCCAGGAGGTCGATTCCCAGGCCGGCTGCGCGTGAGAGCCACTTGAGCCAGGGCGGTTGGGGCGGGCGCTCTGAAGGGGACCCAAGCCCCTCCTCACCAGCGGCAGTGGTCTCGACCGAAGGCTCGGCAGGCAGCTCGCTCACAGGCGCCACACGCTGCTGCGGCCCTGCTCGAACACCAGGGTCCCCTGCTCCAGGAGCATCTCCTCCCACTGCTCCTCGGGCTGGGTGAACTGCTCGTTGAAGGTGGCGTCGTCCAGGAAGGGGTAGGTCTTGTGGATGAAGTGCACCCGCCCGGTGACCACGTGGGTGACCCCCAGCTCGCGCAGCAGGGGGAGGGTCTGGTCGCCGTGCAGGTAGAGCAGGTGGCGCATGGGGACGTGGTCCTCGACGGAGCCCAGGACGTAGGGCCGGTCCAGATGGTAGCCGCCCCAGGTGAACGCCATGGCGATCCGGGCTGTGGGGGGCGCCTCGTTGTTCACCCAGCGGATTGCGGCGTAGCCGGGGACCTTCTCCTCCAGCAGCGCCTCGCGGGTGCGCTCCCCCCCCAAGACCTGCGCGAGGGGCGCCAGACCCTGGAGGTGGGGCTTGAGGTTCGAGGGCAGACCAGCCACCCACACCAGACCGGCGGCTACCCAGCCCCAGCGCGGCAGGACCGCGACCCCCAACCCGATGGCGAGGGCGATCGCAGGCGCGGCCGGCAGCAGGTAGCGCAGCCAGTGGGCCCCCAGCGCCCAGCCCAGCAGGCAGACCGCGGCGCTCCCCAACACCACCGCCCAGGCCGGCTTGCGCTCGGAGGAGGCCCGCCAGCACGCGTAGAGGCCCCCGGGTAGAGCGGCCAGGCCCAGGGGGGAGATGCGCCCCAGGAAGCCCTCGTAGCGGGTGGGATCGCCGTGGAGGGTGGCGTTCCAGGGCAGCATCAGCAGGGAGAGCAGGTCGCGGCCCATCCCGTAGCGCTCGACGTAGGCGAACACGAAGCGGTCGCCCGCCGGCCACCCGGCGTAGGGGAAGAGCGGGTGCAGCCCCCCCAGCAGGTTGCGGATCCACCAGGGCGCGACCATGCCCAGGGCGGCCGCGGTGGTCCAGGCGCTGCGCTTGAGGTCCCGGCGCCACACCAGGTCGCCCAGGTAGAGGCCAAAGACCAGCGGCGCGGCGGTGTACTTGAAGGACAGGGCCAGGCCGGAGAAGAGCGCGAGGCGGCCCGGACGATCCTGGATCACCGCCCGGAGCCCGTAGAGGCCCATCAGCGCGGTGGGCAGGTTGTTGTCGGCGAGGCCAAGCTCCCGCAGGAAGGTGAAGGAGCCCGCCAGCGCCATCGCGCCCGCCCAGCCCGCCATGGGGGCCAGCTTCTCGCCCAGGCGCTGCACCTCGGCGAGCAGGAGCAGGGCCAGGAGCAGGTGGAAGCCCTTGACCGCGGGCGCTCCCCCGAAGCTGAGCAGCGCCGCATAGTTCAGGTGCAGCCCCATCGGACGGGAGCCGTCGGGGGTGAACATCCCGCCCACGAGCCCGCCGGTGTGCAGCATCATCTTGGGCAGCGCCAGGTGCTGGTAGATCTCGTCGGTGTCGATGGGCGGCGCGAGCGCCTGGATGCCCCCCATCGCGAGCAGCGGCAGCAGCAGGACACCCACCCGAGGGTCCAGGTCCACCTCCAGCTCGGGGCGCAGGATCCACCCCGCGGCTCCCGCGACCGCGACCCCCGCGATCATGAAGGGCGAGAGCAGCCCCAAGCCGGCGAACAGGAGCAGCACGAGCCCCAGGATCCCGATCCCCAGCGCCAGCGCCTCACCAGCGCGCGCCCGCCCCAGGATGCCCCCGCCGAGCCCCATCGCTGAGAGGCCCCAGATGAGCACCGCCGCGCAGGCCCGCGCCAGCTCCCCTCCCTCTCCCAGAGGCTGGGCGAAGACGAGCACCGCTCCCAGCAGGAGCACCACCGCCCCGGAGGCGAGCTGGGCCGGCCAGGCCTTCACGGGACGCGCACCAGGCGCACGGCGTCTTGGGCAGTGAGCATCTCCCCGGCAGTGTAGTCCCCGCGAGCCACCCAGGCCCCGTCCTCCCAGACATCCACGCGCCACTGGCCCGGCAGCTCCGGCAGGGCGTAGCGGACTCCAGCGGGCACAGCGGCCCCCCTGTAGGCGCCGGGCAGGTTCTCCCGCGGCCCCTGAGGGGTCGCCAAGGGGTCGTCATCGTCCCATACGAGCTCGCGCGCAGTGGCCAGCATGGGCCGCCCCTCGTCCACGTAGAAGAGCCAGGGTCCGGAGCGCGCGGGGCGCCGCTGGTGTCCCGCTCCCCCGGCCACCAGACCGTCGCTGCACACGGCGTCGATGTCCTCGCCGTTCCACTGCTCCCAGCACGCGACCGGTCCCCAGAGGCTGAGGCCGCTGGCGGTGTGGGCGTCCGCTGCGTAGCGCCTGCGCTCCCCGACGCGGGTGTCCTGCACGACCACGTACCCGTCCTCGATCCACGCGATCCAAGGGCCGCTGGCCGCCACATGGCGCTGGTCCCCCGGCGCCCGCACCAGCACCCGGACCTGCCCATCCACCAGCCTGTAGAGGTCCAACCCGGTGAGCGGAGCCTCCCTGCGGTCCACCCACACCGGGCCGTCATCCGCCAGCGCCGGCGCATACCAGCTCGCCGGCTCAGCGGGCTCCCTAAAGCGCTGCCCATCGGTGAGGCCACCCCACATCACCGCATCCTCCGTGGTGAGCACGAAGCCCTCCCCGTCCCCGACCACAGGCCCGATGGGGCTGACCTGGTGGGGCTTGGAGGCCACAAAGCCCCCCTCATCCAGGCGCCACACCCCCACCCCTGGCCAGAACGCCACCCCAGAGCCCACTCCCGGGCTGCGCTGCGCGGGCTCCAGCGTCTGCACCGCGCCGCTCTCGACGTTCCAGGCCTGCGCCACCAGGCCATTCTCGCAGCCCAGCACCCAACTCCCCGTCAGGGTGGGGAAGCGCGGATCGAAGCAAGTGCCGCGGCTCTCAGTCAGCGGCCGCTTGTCCAGGGGGAGTGGGGATCGGGAGGGTCGGTTCGCTCCCGGGTCCACCGTCACCACCCGCTCCAGCCCCTCAACCCGCACAACCCTGTCCCCCAGCGAGGTCACCTGGATCCAGGCCGTGCTGCCCTCGCTGCGGTCCACCCCCTCCCAGGCCAGGTTCGCCGGCCAGGGGCCGTCGTAGGCCAGGTCCAAGCGGATCCACTGCCCCAAGCCCGCACGCAGGCGCTCAGTGACCAGCTCCTGTCCAGCCGGTACGCCCAGCGCGGGCTCGGATACCTGGGCCGGGGGACTGCAGGCCATGAGCGCAAAGACCACCAGCAAGCCAGGACTCCTCAGAGCAAAACGGGCGAAGCCCCGAAGGACTCCGCCCGCTCTATCACGACGCGGCCTGCTCAGTCGCAGACACCCGAGGCGGCGCTGTCGCTGCCGTCGCTGCCACAGCACTCCACATCGATCGTGGTCTCGGTGTAGGTGCTCTCGCCGGTGCAGTCGGTGACCGTCAGGGCGATGGTGTAGCTGGTGGTGTCACACACGCTGGGCTCCGTCGCGGTGACGTCTTCCAGGGTGATGGTCGTGGGCACGCTCGCTGCGTCGGAGATCTCGCCCGACCCGCTCACGATGGACCAGGTGTAGGTGAAGGGATCTGCGTCGGCGTCCGCGATGCTGATGTAGTCGGTCAGCATCTCGAAGTCCTGGTCGGGGCAGTCGTCACAGTCGTAGCTGTAGCCGGACTCCTCGCAGCAGGTGTAGCCAGCCGACAGCGCGCTGGGAGCGGTGATGCTCACGGCGGGAGGTGTGTTGTAGCTACGCTCACCGAGCTCGAGGGTCACCAGGTCCGGGGTGGACCAGTTGGTGCCGTCGAACACGGTCAGGGACAGCACGTAGGTGCCCGCGATATCCGTCCAGATGGTGGGGGACTCGGCGCTGCGGTCCGACAGATCGGCGTTGGTCACTGCAGACCCGGAGGGGACCGACTGGACCTCCCAGTAGTACTGGAGCGCATCGTCGTCGGGGTCCACGGAGCTGGCACCGTCCAGGCTGACGTAGGTGCAGTCCTCACCAGCGATGTCGGCGCCGGCGTTCGCGACGGGGGCGCTGTCGTCACCGGTGACGGTCACCCGGACCAGGTCGCTCAGGGAGCTCTGGATGCCGTTGTCCACGATGAGGGTCAGCTCGTACACGCCGCGAGCGTCTGGGGTGAAGCTGGCGGTCTCGGTGTCCGAACCGGAGAGGCTGCTGCCGTCCAGAGAAGACTTGTCGGGCAGGGAGTTGAAGGCCCAGCCGTAGCTCAGCGCCAGACCCGTCGGGTCATAGGACTTGGAGCCGTCCAGGGTGACCGCCGTGCCGACCTCGACGGTGATGTCGACGCCAGCGTCCGCGACGGGGCGCGCGTCGTCCTCCATCTCCACCTGGACCACGGTGTAGTCGGTGCCGGAGTAGAGGAAGCCGTCGTGCACACGCAGCGCCAGCACGTAGGTGCCGGGGCGGTCGGGGTTGAAGCTGGTGCTGATGGCGGCCGCGTTGCCGTTGTGGAGGAACGCGTCCTCCTCCTCGGCGAGGGTGGAGCCGTCAGGCACATGCTCAAAGGCCCACTCGTAGTAGAGGGAGTCACCGTCCGGATCGAAGGAGCCGGAGGCGTTGAGGCTGACGGTCCCGAAGTTCACCACCTGGTCCTCACCGGCGTCCGCGGTGGGCGCCTCGTTGGTGTCGACCGGAGCGGAGTCCTCGGAGTCCTTGTTGCAGGCCACAAGGCTCGCCAGCGCGACGAGACCAAGGGCAGAGAATGCGCGGGTAAAGCTGGTCATGTGCGGAGCCTCGCTCAGTTGGTGCCTTCGCAGTTGACGGTCAGGCGGACAGTATCAGTGTCCGACTGGGTGCAGTCGGCCGTCTCGAGCTGGATGTCGAAGTTGTAGGCCGTGCTGCTGCCGTAGGTGGCCTCGGTCTCGCCCACCCAGATGGTGCTCTTGAAGGCGTAAGGGGAGTCGATCGTGACGTCGCTCTCCTCGGTCGTCCACTGGTAGGTGATGTCGTCACCGTCGGGGTCGAAGGAGCCGGAGCCGTCGACCTCGAACTCCTGGACCTCGCAGGCGTCACAGGTCCAGACGTAGGAGGAGGTGGTGCAGGCGGCCTCGAGGTCAACCGACTGGTTCTCGCCCGCGTTGGCCACGGGGGAGGTGTTGTCGACCGCGGGATCCAGGAAGGTCATGGTGACGACGTCGGGAGCCGACCAGTTCTCACCATCGTAGACCTGAAGCTGGAAGGTGTAGTCACCCGCCACATCCCAGGTGAACATCGGGTTTGCGATGCTCAGGTCGCTCAGGTCGGCCTCGGTCAGGGTCGACTCCGCAGGGACCTCCAGCAGGTTCCACTGGTAGGTCAGGGCCTCGCCCTCGGGGTCGTAGGAGCCGAAGCCGTCCAGCTCGACGGTGCTGTCGGTGCAGGGCTCCATGGCGCCGGAGTCACCAGCGTCCGCGACAGGGGGCTGGTTGCCGTCGGTGCAGGTCACGGTCGCGCTGTCGACCGGGGACCACTGCACCCCGTCGCTGACCACCAGCTCCACCAGGTAGGTCCCGGCGCAGTCGCAGATCATCGAGGGAGAGGCGGTGTTCGCGTTGTAGAGGTCGCCGCTCTCCAGGCCGGAACACTCCGGGGCGGAGGAGATGGACCAGGAGAAGTCGAGCTCCAAGCCCTCGGGGTCCTCGGAGCCCGAGCCGTCGAGCTCGATGCGGGTGCCGACCTGCGCGGTGACGTCGTCACCGGCGTCAGCGACAGGGACACCATCCGAGGAGGTGACGGTGATGATCACCAGGTCGTTCTGGTCCGCGACGCCGGTGATCTCGTCCTCGACGCTGAGGCTGACCACGTAGGTGCCGATGATGTCGGGCTGGAAGGTCGCGCTCACGGCCGTGGGGCTGTTGTTGTCCGAGAGCACACCGTCGTCCACCGCGGAGCCCACAGGCACCGACTGGAAGGTCCAGGTGTAGCTGAGGGCGTGATCCCCCTGGCAGGACAGGTCCGGATCGTCGGGGTCGGCCCAACCGGAGAGGCTCGCGTCGAGGGTGACGACGTCCTCCAGGATGGCGTCCTGGTCTTCCCCAGCGTCCGCGAAGGGCGGGCAGTACTGGGGCCCGGTGTCCTCACCGTCCTTGCAAGCCGCAAGGAGGGTCAGTGAACCGATGGCGAGGGTGGTGAGGGCGATCCGGCTGGTCTTGAGCATCGGACTCTGCTCCGCGGAAGGGGGTACCGTGAGAACGAAGGTGAATTCAGGCGACAGGGCTCGTCTGGATCAGGCTTCGGCCTAAACTACGCATGCCTTTGGCCAATCGTCAACAGAAAGCTGACCTGGATGAGACCTTTTTCCCCTGCAACCCTCGCCTCCTTCGCGGCATATGCGTCCCAGCCCGTGCTGTGGCCGGAGACCGCTCAGGTGGTGCAGGCCCCCATCACAGGCGCGTTCACGCTCCGTCACGACCAAGGCACCGTCGCGCCATTCACTCTCAGCGAGCGCGATCTGAGCGCCGTGTCAGGAGAGTTGACATGGCGACCGGCCGATCCCGTGCAGCTCTCGGCGAGCTGGCGCGTTCTTTCAGCACGCGACGCCGCGGGGACCCGGATCACCGGTCCAGGCGATCTGCAACTCACGACGCAGGCGCGACTCTGGACGCTCCCCTCTCAGGCCTCCGCGCTCTGGATCCACTGGGAGCTCAAGCTCCCGAACGCGGAGCCCCCGCTGGGCACGGACGAGACCGACACCGCCTTGGGGCTGTGGTCCCGGACAGAGCGGGAGCGGCTCCGCTGGGACCTTGGGGCCTTCCTGTGGATCGCCGGACACCCCCACCAGCTCAACGCCCAGGACGACGCACTGCTGCTCCGAGCCCGCGTCTACGTGCCTGCGGGCCCAGGCGAGGCCCTGGTGGCGACGGACTGGCGGGTGCAGTCCCCCCGCAATCCGCACGACGCCAGCGTTCGGGTCGGCTGGGCTCTGCCGCTGCGCGGGCCCGTTCAGGTGGGCGCAACAGGAGGCTTCGGGCTCACACCTGCGGCCCCCGATTGGCAGGCTGGGCTCTGGCTGGGGCTTGTCCCCCCGGGTGATGGGGTTTAGATGCCCGCCCGACAATGAACGGAGCGTAGAGATGGGCCTCCTGGACTGGTTCAAGGGTGGATCTGGCGAGAGCAAGATCAAGAAGTACAGCAAGAAGCTCCGCAACAAGGACACCCCCCTGGAGGAGCGCGAGAGCATCGCGCTCTGGCTGGCTGAAGAGGGCAGCGAGGAGGCCATCCTGGGCCTGCTGGGGCGCTTCGAGATGACCTATGAGCACGGCATGAAGGACGCAGCCGAGAAGGAGCAGGTCTCCAACCTGGTCCTGGGCCTGGGTCAGAACGCCGTCGGGCCCCTGGAGACCTTCCTGCGCTCCGCGAACAGCTTCTCCCGCCCCCTCAACCTCTTCGAGAAGCTCACGAGCGCCGATCGCACCCAGGCCGTGGTGCTCGAGCTGCTGGACGCCGAGTACAAGAAGTCCGGCCTCAAGCCTCAGAAGAAGCGGGATCTGCTGGTCAAGCTCGCCGACTTCAAGGGTCCCGCGGTGGTGACCTGCGCCACGAAGTTCCTGGATGACTTCGACGAGGGCTGTCGCTACAACGCCGTCGAGGTTCTGATCGCCCAGGACGAGACCGAGCAGACCCGCGCCTCCTTGATCGGCCGCCTGCCCTCGGAGACCGAGGAGAGCAACCGCATCCGACACCGCATCGCCGAGGTCGCCGCAGCCCGAAGCTGGGACCTGGGGGAGCACGCCGCCGCGGTCGAGGCCAACCCGCCCATGAACTTCGCCGTGACCGCGGGACGACTGGTCGCCGGCTGATCTCGCCCAGGACGCGGTAGACTCGGGCCATGCGCACCGTCTTGGCCCGCCCCCCGCGACGCGACGCCCGGGACGCCGGGCTGCCCGTCCCCCCCCTGGGGCTGAGCTACCTGGCAGCCGTCAGCCGACAGGCCGGCCGGGACATCACCTTGTTGGACGCCTACGCGCTGGGCTGGAGCTGGCAGCGCTTCGAGGCCGAGCTGGCGCGCCTCAAGCCCGACGTGCTCGGCCTGGGTGCCATGACGCCTGTAGCCGACGTGGCCTACCGGGCCGCAGAGTTGGCGCGTCCGCATGCGCGGAACATCATCCTGGGGGGCCCCCACCCCACCGCGCTGCGGGAGCAGGTGTTCGCCGACTGCGATGCGGTGGATCACCTGGCGATCGGGGAGGCCGAAGAGACCTGGCTCCCCTACCTGGACTGGGTGGGCGCAGGCGCGGAGGGCCCTCCCCCCGCCGGGATCCAAGCCCCCGGCCACCCCTACCGGGCCCACCAGCCCAGCGCGGAGATCGAGTCCATCCCCTGGCCGGCCCGGGACCTGCTGCCCCAGGGGGCCTATCGCTACCTCATGGCGACGCAGCCGGGCTTTGCGACGATGTTGACCTCCCGCGGGTGCCCCTTTGCCTGCTCGTTCTGCGACAAGAGCGTCAGCGGGAGCCGCTGGCGCGCCCGGGGGGCCAAGGATGTCGTCGACGAGTTGGAGGCTCTGGAGCGCTCTGGGGTGGGCTTCGTCAACTTCTACGACGACAACTTCACCCTGCACAGGCGGCGGGTCGTGGAGATCTGCGAGGAGATCCTGCGCCGCGGGCTCCGCATCGAGTGGAAGGCGGAGGGACGCGCCGACGGCGTGGACCTGGAGCTGCTGCGCCTGATGCGCCGCGCAGGCTGCCGCGTGGTGGCCTACGGCGTGGAGTCCGCCAACCCCGAGACCCTGGCGCTCCTCCGGAAGGACCTGCGGCTGGAGCAGGTGCGCCGAGCCTTCTCCTGGACCCGCGAGGCGGGCCTGCGCAGCGTGGCCTACATCATCCTCGGGGCCCCTGGAGAGGACGCCAACGCCGTCCGACAGACCCTGCGCTTCGTTCGCGAGCTGCAGGCCGACTACGTCCAGTTCAGCTCGCTGGTCGCCCTGCCCGGCACCCCGCTGTTCGCGACCCACGGCCACCAGGCGGGCGGCGACGTCCAGAACCCGGTGGACGGAGACGCGGATCGCCAGACGGTGAGCGACCTCCCTCCGCAGGAGCTGGCCTCCCTGATGCGCGAGGCCTGGCGCGGCTTCTACCTTCGCCCCAGGCCGCTGATCCGCCTCTCCAGGGACGCGCTGGCCAGCGGCGCCTGGCGCGAAGCCTTGCGGCTGGGGGGCGCGATGGCCCGCTGGTCCCTGGCTGGCTCCCCCTACCAGCCCAGTCGAGCGGAAGGCGGCGTCTGACCCAGGATCCCCTCGCTTGACGATTTGAGAGACACTGTATAGTTGTTCAGTGTCAACCCAAGTCCCTCAGGGGGGGAATCATGGAACGTGCAGAAGCAAGGCGTGTGCTCTCGTGCCTGGCCCAGGGCCAGCACCCAATCTTTGGCGGCGCGCTGCCCGACCACTCGGTGTGCCACGAGGTCGATGTCGTCCGGGCCCTGGTGCTCGCGGCAAAGGAGCTGGAGCGAAACCCCAAGACCCCCGCTGTGCGGGCCGGGGCGCCCTGGTCCGAGGACGAAGAGCAGCGCCTCAGAGACGGGCATGAGGCGGGCAGGTCCCGCGCCGAGCTGTCCAAGGAGCTGGGGCGTTCGCGCGGCGCCGTCACGGCCCGTCTGGTCAAGCTGGGGCTGCTGGAGCCGGACACCCCGGGCCACCGCTTCCGGGTGTGATCGTGCGCCATCACCCAGCGACATCAGGCCCCCAGGGGCTACCAGGTCAGCCGCGTGAGGCGCTCCCGCACGTCCGGGCTCCAGCTCGCCGCGGGGCAGATCTCCAGCGCGGCCTCGTAGTGGCGGATGGCGAGCGCCCGGTCCGGGACGTGCTCCTCGTAGAGCGCGCCCAGCAGGCGGTGCGCCATGCAGTCCTGTGGGCACTTGCTCAGGGTGGTGTTCAGCTCCAGCATCGCCTGCCGCGGCTTGCGCTGCTGCATGTAGAGCTGGCCCAGGTTGTTGTGCGCTGGGCAGTAGCGGGGATTGGCCACCAGCGCCTGCTTCCAGGCCTGCTCGGCGGCGCCCTGTCCCCCGATCTGGAGCTCCAGCAGCCCCAGGTTGTTGAAAGCGGCGGCGTAGGTCGGGTCCAGGCGGGTGGCTGCCTTGTAGGCCTTGCGCGCGCCCTCAGGGTCTCCTGCCAGCCGCCGGGCGTCGCCCAAGGCGTAGCGGGCCTCCGCCGACTCGGGGTTCTTGGCCACGGCGTCCTGCCACAGGGTGACCTCGCTGGACCAGAGGGTGTTGCGGTTGAAGGACAGGACCAGCAGCCCGGCGGTGAGCCCCAGAGCGACCCAGCGGACCCAGCCGCTCCTCTCCCTCCCCGAGAACAGCGCGCCGGAGAGCACGGACATGGGGGCCAGCAGGGCCAGGTGCACCCGGTGCTCGGCCATGGTCTCCTTGAGCGCCACGATGCTGGAGCTGGGGGCCAGGCACAGCGCCCACGCGATCAGGGCAAAGCTCAAGGCGGGGAAGCGCCCAGAGAGCCCAAGCGCCGCGATCAGCGCCCCCAGCCAGGCGGCCATGGCGAGCCCGGTCATCCCGTCCAGCCCGTGGACCGGCAGGTCGTGGAAGAGGCTCTGGCCGTAGGGGAGCAGCGAGAGCCGCAGGTAGCGCGTCCAGGCCAGGCTCTGGGTGGGGAGCTGCTCGGAGAGTGGCCGCAGGGGCTCTGCGGGAGACAGCAGGGAGCCGTAGAGCCAGAGCCGCAACCCAAAGAAGGCCACGATTCCCACGACACCGGGGACATAGCGAAGCCAGAGGACCCGCCGGAGCTGCCCTCGGTTGAGGAGGAGCCAGTCGGCAGCCGCCATGAGTGGGACCAACACGACGCCGGTCTCCTTCGCGAACACCGCAAGAGACACCGCGGCCCAGGCGAGGAACTGCTGCTCGCGGCGGGATCCTGGCGCCTGCAGGAATCGCAGCCAGGACCACAGACCCAGGAGCACCAGCAGGGCGGCGAGCTGCTCGGAGCGGCCGGCGATGTAGCTCACCGACTCGGTCTGCAGCGGATGGAGTGCCCACATGGATGCGCCGATCGCGCTGAACCAGAGCGGGCGTTCAAGCTCCAGGATCCGGGAGACCTCCCGGAGGGTGAGCAGGGCCAGTCCGGCGCTGACCATGTGCAGGACCAGGTCCACCAGGTGGTAGCCCAGCACCTGCGGTCCGTGCACCGCGTGGTTGAGCGCGTAGCTCGCGATGGTCAAGGGCCGGGACCAGTTGTAGCCCAGGATCAGCTGCCACTGGGAGAGGTCCTGGATGGTTCCGTTGCCCACGACCTCCAGGCGGTCGTCGTAGACAAAGGGGCCCTGGAGCGCGGGCAGCCAGGCCACCAGGATGCCCACGCAGAGCAGGCCCCAGACCCACCAGAGTCGGCCCTCACGCTCCATCCACCACCTGTCGGTACAGCGCGATGTGCCGCTCGGCGACCCGGTCGAAGTCCAGCTCGGCCTGGATGTAGCGGCGCCCCCGGCTCACCATGGCCTGGGCGGCCTCGTGGTCTCGCAGCAGGGTGCGGATCCGGGCTCGGAGGCCCTGCACGTCCCCGTGTTGGACCAGCAGGCCGGCCCCCGCCTTGCGCACGAGCTCACCGCAACCACAATCGCCGCCCACCACCACGGGGGTGCCGCACATCAGCCCCTCGAAGGGAACCAGCCCAAAGACCTCGGCGGTGGAGGGGTAGACCAGCACGTCCGCGTCCTGGAGCAGGGCCAGGCGCTCGGGGCCCTCGAGCAGGCCCGTGAAGATCACCTTGGCGTCGGCGTTCTCCCGGGCCATGGACTCGGCCCCCATGTCGTTGCCGCCGATCACCAGGGTGGCCTCGTCGATGCCGCCGGGTCCAAAGGCAGCGACCAGGTGCTCCACCCCTTTTCGCGGTGAGAGCTGCCCCAGATAGGCGACTATCGGCCCCTCGATCCCCCAGCGCTGCCGGAAGGAGCCGGCGGGGGGCAGGGCGTCGAACTCGTCGAGCATCAGGCCGTTCGGGATGGTGGCGATGCGCTCGGGGGAGAAGCCAGCCTGCACAAAGTGCCCGGCCTCGGCCTGGGAGACGGCGATCAGGCGGGCGGCGTGCTTGGGGACGCGGCCGGAGATCAGCAGGTCCCACAGCGCCTTGAACGCGACCTTGCGCTCCAGACGCGGCAGGGTGCCGTTGGGAGTCATCACATAGGGGATCCCGCGCGCGCGGGCGAAGGCCATGGCGGCGTTGTTGAGCAGGTGGCGGTGGCCGTGCAGGTGCACCAGGTCGATGGGGCCCAGGGCGTCCAGGGGGCTGGTCCGGGGCAGGAAGAGCTGGTGGCTGTAGGCCAGGCGGTTGCTCAGGTTGGGCGTCGTGAGCACCTGCATCCCGTCGAGCTCGCGGCGGGGGGGCACCTGGGCACGGCGGGCGTCGCAGGCGTCCGTGGTCCACACGCTGACACCCAAGCCCAGGCGCGCCTGGGAGCGGCCCAGGCCGTGCACGATGCGGGGGATTCCGCCGTAGGCCCAGGTGGGCGGGAAGGTTGGGGTCACATGCAGGACCTGCACGCGGGCTCCTTGTGGGCGCCAAGGGTATCGCGTCTGCGGCCCCTGACGCGCCCCTGACCTCCGGCGCATTGACGCCCGACCCGCACACCGAATACCCTCACGCACCGAGCGTCCCACGCAACTCTGGAGCCTCCGTGCGCAAGTTCGCCCTCACCGCTGCCCTCCTGGCCTCTGGCCTCGCCAGCACCGTGCTTGTGGGCTGTGGCCCCAACTGCCAGTCCACCTGCCAGCGCATCTACGGCGACGGCATCCAGGACGTGGGCGCCGACTGCGCCATCTCCCGCCCCGGCCGCACCAGCACCGACCTGATCAACACCTGCATGCAGGAGTGTGAAGACGCCCTGGACACGCCGGGTGAGATCGGCTCCTACAACCCCATCGTGCAGCAGGGCGCACAGACCAGCGTGGAGCTGGAAAACGAGCGCCAGGCCGCCCTCTGGATGGAGTGTGTGGGCGAGAAGAGCTGCGGCAACCTTGAAGAGGGCTACTGCGCCCCGATCTGGTAGGGGTTAGCGGTGGGGACCATGACCTTCCTGCTTCTCGTCCTCACCGCCTGCAACGCGACCTGCCGCCAGAGCTGTCAGAAGCTCACCTCCTGCGGCGAGGTCGACATGACCGGCACGCTCGAGGCCGAATGTCGCGAGACCTGCCTGGCCCAGGAGTACCTCTACGAAGAGGACTGGGAGGACGAGGTCCTGCTCGCCGCGTTCCAGGAGCAGCGCAACTGCGTGCGCGACTCAAGCTGCGATGCGATCAGCGAGGGCGTCTGCTACGACGAGACCCTCTGGACCTGGTGAGCCGGTGAGCGCGGCCCGCAAGCGCCTGCTCTTCATCCACACCGGCGGCACCCTTGGCATGGACGGGGACCCCGGTCCCCTGGCCCCCAGCGCCTACTCCAACGACGTGCTGCGCTTCGTCCCGGGCCTGGAGGAGCTGGTCGAGATCGAGAGCGTGTTCGTGTCGAACATCGACTCCTCGGACATGACCGCCGGCCACTGGGAGGCCATCGCGGGCCAGGTCGCCGGGCACCTGGACGACTACGACGGCTTCGTGGTCCTCCACGGCACGGACACCATGGCCTTCTCGGCCTCGGCCTGCAGCTACCTGCTGGAGAACCTGCCCAAGCCCGTGGTGTTCACCGGCAGCCAGCGGCCCATCGCCCAGCTCCGCAGCGACGCCCGGCAGAACCTGATCCACGCGGCGCTCTGCGCCACCCTGGACCTGCCGGAGGTCAGCCTCTGCTTCAACGAGGCCCTCACCCGGGGCAACCGCACCACCAAGGTCAGCGTCTCCAGCTACGAGGCCTACGCGAGCCCCCAGCTCCCGCCGCTGATGCGGCTGGGCACCGACATGAAGCCCGGCACGCCCTCAAGGCGTCCCAGCGGGCCTTTCAGGCTGCGCCAGGGCTTTGACCGCCGCGTCACCGTGCTCACGCTCTACCCGGGCGCGCACCCCCTCCCCCTCCAGCAGGCGGTGGACTCCGGCGCGCGGGCCGTGATCCTGCAGGCCTTCGGCGCCGGCAACCTCCCCCTGCAGGACTGGCCCGAGGCCATCGCCCAGGCCACCCAGGCCGGCGTCCACGTGATCGTGGGCTCCCAGTGCCTGGAGGGCCGCGTGGAGCTGGGGCGCTACGCCGGGAGCCAGGCCGCCAAGGAGGCCGGGGCCCTGAGCGCCAGGGACATGACGCTGGAGGCCACCCTCACCCGCGCGATGTACCTCCTGGCCCAGGAGGGTGACTTCCGCGACGCGTGGAGGCTGGACCTCGCCGGCGAGGTCACCCTGGGCTGATCAGCGGCTGCAGCGGAAGCCGATGAAGGCCTTCGCGTCGCTCTTCTTCACGGCCGTGCTCACCGTGCCGTCGCTGCGCACCCACGCGGGCGCGCCGTCCTGCTGCCGGTACTCGTGCCAGGCCAGCGCGCCGCCCTCGTCCCAGGTGCTGGGGCTCGCGCTCGTGGGCGCCAAGCCGCCGCGCCCGGCGCAGTAGGCCTTGGCCATCGACCAACTCACGTTGACGGCGGCGGCGCTCTCCTGCCCGGCGGGGGGCGTCGCGCCCTCCCAGCCCTTGAGGTAGTTGCCGGCGGCCTTGCCGCTCTCCAAGGCGGCTTCGCGCTGCCACTCGGGGTGGGAGGCCAGCCAGGAGGCGAGCTGCTTGTTGCTGACCTGGGCCTTGGCCGCAGCGTCCGAAGACGCGGGCGGCGCCTGCTCCGGGATGGGGTCGCTGCTCGGTGTGGTCGCGGGGGCCTCCGCACCCGCCCGCCTGGAGGGCTCGGGGAGCGGGATCTCGAAGGCGGCAAGCTCGCCGTCGACGGGGATGTCCAGGTTGCCCTCCCACGAGCTGCAGCCAGCGGGGCAGTTGTCGTCCGCCGAGCACCCGGTGACCTCGCTGGGGCAGAGTCCCTTCTCGGCGCTGAGGGCATAGCGGCCCGGAGCGGTGGAGATCGATGCGCGGCCACGCCGATCCACCTCGACCTCCTCCCCCTCGAGGCGCAGGGTCATCCCCCGCAGTCCCCGGAGCTCGATCTGACGCTCGGGGAGCGGAGAGAGGCTGAGGGTCTGGGTGTGCACGCCCTCGCCGGCGCCCAGCTCCATGGTCTGCACGCTGCGCTTGCACCAGGGCTGGTCGGTGGTCGGCTCACAGCCCGCGCCCTGGATGGCCACCAGCTCGACGCTCCCCAGCGGGATGTCCTTGAAGTGGTGGACGAAGCCATCGCTGCTGCGAGAGCGGGCGCCGCCCAGCCGGAGTTGGAGGTCGGAGTCTTGGGCGAGCCCGGTGACCACGACGTCCACGTCTCGGCCCAGGGCGGCGGCAGGGGGCTCGACGATGGGGTCCTGGCGTCCCGGATCGCTGCGCCAGACCTGCCAGCCCAGGCCCGCCATGAGCAGGACCAAGGCCGCAATGAAGCCGACCAGCACCAGCTTCTTGTTGGAGTCGTCGCCCGTGTCGGCCGGCGGGATGGGGGCGTCCTGGGGCGCGGGCTCGGGCCGGGGAGGCTCAAGGGTGGGGGCCGGCTCGGGCTCCCGGGTCTCCGGCGGGCGGGGGGTCGCGGCCTGCTCGGCGGCCTGCTCCAGCGGCACCGGCTGGGAGTCCACCATGTCCTCCAGGTCCATCCCCGGGTACCAGGTGTGGGAGCTGGGGGCCTCGACCGGCGTGTCCTCGAACTCGGCGTCGGGGTCCACGGTCTCCAGGTCGGCGGCCTCGAGCGCGTCCAGCACCTCCTGGGCGGTGGCCAGGCGGGTCTCGGGGGTGCTGCGGGTCATCGCGCGGATCAGGCGGCGCAGGTCCACCGGGAGCGTGGGGCCCGGGTCCAGCGGCGGGTGCTTCTGCTTGGCGATCATCACCTGCAGCGCCTTCTGGCGGCTTGTTCCCAGGCCAGAGACCGGGAACGCGAAGCGCCCCACGAGCATCTCGTAGAACACCGTGCCCAGGCTGTAGACGTCCCAGCGCACGGCCTCCAGGGAGCCGGGCTCGATCCACTCCGGCGGCGCGTAGGACACCGACCCGAAGGTCTGCCCGTGGGCCGTGAGGGTCTTGCCGTCCTGCTCGGTGGCGATGCCGAAGTCGACCAGCTTGAGGCGCCCGTCGGACTTGAGGATGATGTTCGAGGGCTTGATGTCGCGGTGCCGCACGCCCCTCTCGTGCATGTAGGCCACCGCCGAGGCCGCCTGCTTGAAGAGCGCCACCGCCTTGTCGACCGCCATCGGGCCGCGCAGGATCTGGCTGTCCAGGGAGACGCCCTCGACGAACTCCATCTCGATGTAGGGCAGCTCGGCGTCCATGCGGACGTTGCGCACCTTCACGATGTTGGGGTGGTCCAGGGCGAAGAGGATCTCCGCCTCCCGGACGAAGCGGGCCTTGGCCGTGGCGATCTTGTTCAGGCTGGGGTCCAGGGTCTTGACCGCGGCCAGGATGCGCTTGGCGGAGCGGTTGTGGCAGCGGTAGACCGAGCCCATCCCGCCCTGCCCCAGCGCGTGCTCCACCACCCAGATGTCGATCTCATCACCAGGCTGCAGCAAGGGGATCTCCTAAGGCCCCAGAGGATAGCCGACGCTGCGTTCAGGGGCCTGGGTTAGGGCTGTTGGCATGAAGATCGTCACCTTCAATGTGAACAGCCTCAAGGCCCGCGCCGAGCACGTCGCGGACTTTCTGGACCGCGTCTCCCCCACCGTCCTGTGCATGCAGGAGCTCAAGCTCGAGGACGAC
The DNA here is from genome assembly GCA_036229005.1 of Myxococcota bacterium. GTDB lineage: Bacteria > Myxococcota_A > UBA796 > UBA796 > CAJQPC01 > CAJQPC01. The sequence goes on along the minus strand of JAZAMN010000024.1, from coordinate 262,173 downwards.
AAGGTCCCCCGCGAGATCTTCGCCGAGCGGGGCTACTTCCTGGAGACCCACGGGCAGAAGACCTACAACGGCGTGGCCATCGCCTCCAAGCTGCCCATGTCCCAGGTCCACCGCGGCCTCCCGGACGGCGACGAGGGCGAGTCCCGCCTGATCGCCGCGACCATCGACGGCGTCCGCATCACGAACCTCTACTGCCCCCAGGGCCGCAAGGTCGGGCACGAGAAGTTCGACTACAAGCTGCGCTTCTACGACGCCCTGCAGACCTGGCTGGAGGCCACCCAGGACCCCGCCACCCCCGTCGTGATCACCGGCGACCTGAACATCGCGCCCCAGGACGACGACGTCTATGACGTGGTCAAGATGGAGGGCGTCTGCTCCTTCACGCAGGTCGAGAAGGACAAGTTCCAGCGCCTTTTGGACTGGGGGCTCACCGACGCCTCCAAGCCCTACCTGGCGCCCCGCAGCTTCACCTTCTGGGACTACCGGATGAACTGCTACGCGCGTGACGCCGGCTACCGCATCGACCACTTCCTGGTCAGCCAGCCCGTGCTGGACCGCGTGCAGGGCTCCCGCATCCACCGCCTGGAGCGCGGCAAGGAGAAGGCCTCCGACCACGCCCCCGTGGAGCTCGTGCTCGGCTAGCCCGGTCGGTCCGAGGGCTCGAACACCGCGATCTCCCCGCTGACGCCCATGCGCGGCGGCAGGCCGATCCACCAGTTGCCGGCGTGCACGTAGTGCGGGGCCCCTCCGGCCTCCCACCAGCCCTGGTCGCGGTGCCCCAGGAGCCCCCAGAGCGTCGGGCGCAGGCCGAACATGTTCAGGCCCACCTGGCCGCCGTGGGAGTGTCCGGAGAGGAGCAGATCGCAGCTCCCGGGCTCCAGCCACCCACCCACCCTCGGATCGTGGGCCAGCCACACCCGGAAGGACTCCTTGGCCCCAGCGAGGTCACGCGCAGTCAGCCTGACCTCGTCGGCGGCATCTCCCCAGCGAAAGGTGAAGCCCACGACCTCGAAGCCCGCGCGGTGGGCCTTCAGATCGGCGAGCAGCGCGATCCCCTCGGCCTCCAGAGCCTCTTGAAGGCGCGCCAGGACGGGCAGGTCGTGGTTCCCCGGGCAGCAGACCACCGGGGCCTGGAGCCGCGCCAAGGCACGCACCAGGTAGTCGTGGCGGGCCTCGGAGAAGGGCATCACCAGATCGCCGGTGATGCAGACCAGCGCGGGCTCCAGGGCGTTGACCCGGTCCACCAGGGCGTCCAGGGCCTCCTGCGCCATCACGGGGCTGGCGTGCAGGTCCGAGAGCTGGACGATGCGCGCGGGCAGACCTTGGACGGCGTGGTGGCGGATGGGTTGGGGGCGCATTGCCTGGATCTGCCCGGCCACCGCGAGCACTGCGGGGATGAGCAGCCAGGGGCCGGCCCACCAAGGATCCGCGCCCAGGGCCCAGGCGATCGGCGCGCGGATGAGCCAGGTCAGGCCGCCCCACAGCGCGAAGGCGTAGGCGAGCTGGGAGGGCCAGGCGAAGGCCCACAGAGCCCACTTGGGGGCGATGTCCCCGCGCTGATCGCCCAGGGCGAAGAACAGGCCCCAGATCCAAAGGATCCCCAAGCCCCAGAGCGGCCGGAGGGCCACGGGAGCGCTCAGCCAGTGGAGCGCGTAGAAGCCCATGCAGCCCAGCACCACGGCCGCGACGAAGTGGTCGTTCCAGGTGCGCCCCACCGAGTAGACGCGGCGCAGAGCGTCGACGCCCAGCAGGAAGGCCAGGATCAGGCCGCCGATCACGGGCGCCGCCCCACCAGGAACTTGAAGACGCCCCGCGCATCCACCGCCGCAGACCAGCGCCAGTCCCCGGGGAGGCTCTGGGTCAGAAAGGAGCGGGGCAGCTTGAGGCGCACCATCGGGGGGGCCAGCTCCAGGGCCTCCAGCAGCGGGAAGGGCAGGTCCTGGGCGCGCATCCCCTGGCGGTCGTAGTCGCGCCCGCCCCAGGGAGGATCGAGGATCAAGGCGTCGAATGGGCCATCACTGCGGAGGATGTCCAGCACGTCCGCGCAGCGGAGATCCAGCTCCACCCCGTAGATCCGGGCGTTGTGGCGGGCCATCTCCAGGCGCGGTCCGTTCAGGTCACAGGCCACCACGCTGCAGCCTCGGCGGGCCGCCGCGATCGCCAGGGCCCCCACCCCGCAGGTCCCGTCCAGCACGCGCCCGGAGAGCCCCTGCACGAAGTCCAGGGCCAGGGCCTCGGGGGTGGCGGAGAGCAGGCCCTCGTCGTCGGTCTGGATGCCCTGCTCCCAGCGGGAGAAGAGGCGGGTGCGGCGCACGGTCCGGTCCTCGCGCAGCAGGGGGCGCTTCCCCTTGTGCAGCGGCGGCGTGCAGTCCACCCGCAGGCTCTGACCGTCCACCTGCAGCCCGTCGAGGTTGTGGAGGATGCGCCGGGCCTCGCTCGCGCTGCGATCCCCACTCCAGGGCCGGGTGTCCAGCCAGTCGGGGCCGTGGACCCGGATGTGGACCCGCTCCGGAGGCGGACTCCTCAGGGCCTCCAGACACTCCCGGACCCGGTCGGCGCTCTCGGGATCCCGGTCCCGCCAGCTCCTCTGCAGCGCCAGCGCCAGCGTCGCCAGGAGCAGCGCCGTCTCTCCTGCGGCGCCTCCCCCGTGCAGCTCGCTGAGGTCGGCGTCCTCCTCCAGGGCCACCTGCGCCACGTCCAGCGCCTGCCAGCCCTGGGGTTCAAAGGGGGCCAGGCAGACCACCCGCTCCCCCTGTCGCCGCAGGAAGTCCCGGCTCAGGGTGTAGGAGGGGCCGACGCGGTGGGCGATCTCCAGGGGACGGTCGAGGAAGCGATCGACCCGCTTGATGCGCAGCGCCCGCAACGCCCGGGCTGGGTTGACGCCCGGCAAGCTCAGCAGCTCCCTGGGCGCCAGCGAGGTCGGGGTCAGTCGGCCCGACTCCAACAGCGTGGCCAGGGGCGCGAGGGCGCTGTCTGGACCGGGCTCCAGCCCCTGGACCCGCGCCCAGCCCGACTCCTGCTCCGCCTGGGGAGCGAGGGGGCCGGCCAGCGTGCAGCGGAGGATCCAGGTGTCCCCATCGCGGCGCGCGCGGCGGGGCGAGGGCAGGCCGCTGTCGACCTCAACGGCGGAGGGGTGCTGCTCCAGCCACGCAGCGGGGGGCGCCTTCACGGGAGGGGTTCGAGCTCCAACTGGGAGGGCGCGACCTCTTCGGCCAGCACGCGGAGCTGGATCATCGTGGCGTCATCGCCGTGGCCCCGGTCGTCCAGGCGCTCCCGCACCTGATCGAGAAGCGCATCGCCGTGGGCGTGGAGCAGGGTGCCGAGCTCCTGGACGCTCAGGGCCTCGAGCACGCCGTCGCTGCAGATCAGGTACTCGTCGCCCACGTGGATGGGCAGGCGCCGGATGAAGAGCATGTGGCGGATGCTGGGCCCCATGCCCACCCAGGCGCTGAGGCCGCCGCCGCGCTTCTGCTCCGGGGTCATGCGCTGGAGCTGGCCGTCGCGGTGCAGGAACACGGCGGAGTCGCCCACGTTGAAGATGCTGACCACGCGATCGGCCATCCAGACCCCGGTGAGGGTGCTGGCGCTGCCGATGGTCATGCGGACCTCGGCGTCGGCGGCCTCGACCACGTCGACCAGCAGGTTCTCGGAGGGGTGCCAGCTTGAGGTGAAGAACTGCTGAAGGTGCTGGATCACCACCTCGGCCGCCGCGGCGCCGTCGCGCGTGCTGCCGACGCCGTCCGCGACCGCGTACAGGGCGCCGCGCCGGGCGAAGCGCACCGTGGGATCGCGGTGATCGAAGAGTCCGAAGCGATCGTCGTTGCGCGAGTGGCCCCTGCCGCGGCGCGAAAACGCGCCTGCTTTCACGTGAGGGAGGGAGGGGACGAGCATCACTGTCAGTGTAGCGGAAGCCAGAGGTAATTGGGCAAGGGCTGCAGCGCGCTACACTACGAAGCCAGGAGGGTCGATGGCGAGCTACCTCAAGGAGTCCCTTCGGCAAGCCCTGGAGGCTGTCGAGAAGCGGGAGCGTGCCCAGCAGCCGGAAGAGCGGCTGGCCCGTCCCCCTGCGCCTCCCAAGCCGCCCCCCACCGCCGCTGTGCGCCCCCGCGGGATCCCCCTGACCCCCAGCGCACCGCCCCCGCGGAGCGAGCCAGCCGCACCTCGCGTGCAGGCCCCGATGCCGCCCAGCGTGAAGGCACCGGCCGGGGTTGCGGTGAACCCAGGCACTCCGGGGGCCCCCAAGCCCGCTCCCCAAAAGGCGACCGCATCCGTGGCCGCAACGGTCTCGGCGGAGACCTTCGTGGATCGGCGCGCCTCTTCGGTGAGCCTGCGCACGGACCGGGAGGGAGAGGCCCGCCTCAGCCCGATGGCGATGGCCTTCGAGCGCCCGGTGATCGCGGCGCCCCCCCCCACCCGCTTCCGGCCCGTGGAGCCCAAGGATCTGGACCGCGCGGGGCTGGAGGCCAGCTTCGTGGACGGGCTGATCCTCAAGTACCTGCTCGCGCAGCCGGGCAGCACGGGGCGCCAGGTGGCCCAGGGGCTGGCGGTGCACTGGCAGATCGTCCGGGAGCTGCTGGCGGACCTCAAGGAGGCCAAGCTGGTGGTGCTCAAGCGCAGCACCGCGACCGGCGACTTCCGCTACGAGCTGACGATGGAGGGGCGCGCGAACGCCTACGACCTCCAGAAGCACAGCCGCTATGTCGGTCCCGCGCCGGTGCCCTTCGACCAGTGGCTGATGAGCGTGCACGAGCAGTCCATCGCCAACGAGAAGCCCCGCATGGGCGACCTCTACCGCGCCTTCCAGGACCTGCTCGTGACCGAGGAGCTGCTGCAGCAGCTCGGCCCCGCCATGACCTCGGGCAAGGGCCTCTTCCTCTTTGGCTTCCCGGGCAACGGCAAGACCTCCCTGGCCGAGCGCATGACGCGCGCCTTCGGCACCTCGGTCTACCTGCCCCACGCGGTGCTGATCGACGGCCACCTGGTCAAGGTGTTCGACCCGATGGTCCACGAGCCCCTCAAGGACGAGGACCGCACCCTGAACAGCCGGGAGCGCGTGGATCCGCGCTGGGTCAAGTGTCGGCGCCCCACCGTGGTCGTGGGCGGCGAGCTGACGATGGACAGCCTGGAGCTGGACTTCAACCCCAAGACCGGCATCTGCGAGGCCCCGATCCAGGTCAAGGCGGCCTGCGGCACCCTGGTCATCGACGACTTCGGCCGCCAGCGCGTGGAGCCCGCGACCCTGCTCAACCGCTGGATCGTGCCCCTGGAGCAGCGCGTGGACTTCCTGCGCCTTCCGGACGGTCGCAAGGTCGAGGTGCCCTTCGATCCGCTGCTGGTCTTCTCGACCAACCTGGACCCCAAGGACCTCTGCGACGAGGCCTTCCTGCGGCGCATCCCCTACAAGGTCAACGTCGAGGACCCCAGCGAGGACAACTTCCGCAAGCTGCTGCACATCCAGGCGGAGCTGCTGGGCTTCGAGCCCGACGACGCCGTGTTCGACTACGTGATCGAGACCCACTACCGCAGCGTGAACCGCAACTTCCGCAACTGCCACCCGCGGGACCTGATGCTGCAGATCCAGAACCAGTGCCTGTTCCGGGAGCAGCCGCACCGCCTGAGCCGTGAGGGCTTTGATGAGGCGGCGGGGATCTACTTCACGCTGCTTTAGGGTGCGTGCTACTGTCGCCTGACAGGTGACAGATGTTCGCTCTCTGGCTGTTGGCTTGCGCCCCCGAACTCCAGGACCCGACGCCGAGCGATGAGCTCTGCGATGACGGCGTGGACAACGACCTGGACGGGCGCGTGGACTGCGACGATATCGACTGCTTGGTGGCCTGCCGCCCCAGCGTCGAAGAGGACTGCGCAGACGGTCGGGACGAGGACGTCGACGGACTCACCGACTGTGCAGATCCCGACTGCGAGGAGGCTTGCGCCCCGGAGCAGGAGTTGGACTGCGGGGACGGGCTGGACGACGACTGGGATGGACACGTGGACTGCGCCGATCCCGACTGCAGCGCGGCCCTGGAGTGCCCCGAGGACTGCGACAACGGCGCGGACGACGACGCGGACGGGGAAGTGGACTGCGCAGACAGCGAGTGCAGCGAGTTCGAGGCCTGCATCGAGGTCTGCGGGGGCGGGGAGGACGAGGATCTGGACGGCCTGGTCGACTGCGATGACCCCGACTGCGCGGCAGCCTGTGCGCCGGAACACGAGCTGGACTGCAGCGACGGCCTGGACGAGGACCTGGACGGTCTGGTCGACTGTGAAGACGGCGATTGCTCCAACGTGTGCGCGGAGACCTGCGACAACGGCAAGGACGACGACGGCGACGGTCAGCGCGACTGCAACGACGACGAGTGCTGGGGCCTGGAGGTGTGCGTCACCCACGAGCGCATCCAGATCCACTCGGGGGAGCTGGTGCTGGACCGGCAGCGGTGGGCTCTGCTGGAGACCCGTCTGAGCGGGACCACGTCCTACCTCGCCTTGCTCAGCAGCAGCTACAGCGGCGGGGCGGTGCTTACCAATCTGAGTGGGGCCACCCTCCGGGAGAGCGCCCACGGGAGCTGGTCCTGCCCCTTCACCGTGGACCGGATCGACTTCGTCGGCAGTGGGTACCTCGGGCCCGTGACCGCCATCCGCAGCGGCTTCCACTCGAGCGGCGGGTGCGGACTGAGCACTTCGGAGCTGCCTCAGACCTTCTACTTCTTGAACGCGGGGAGTCGAGCGGGGCTGTACCGGAAGGTCAGCGCCACCGAGCGGCTTCCCTGGTACTTCGGCGCGGTGACGGCCGGCGGCTACAACAGCTTCGGGACCCTGTGGACGAGCCACAGCGGCTACTTTCTCCCCGGCACCCACTCCGTCGGCTTCACCGACAGCGCCCAGATCAGCAGCTTCTCGAGCGCGACCATGGCCCGCTGACGGCCCCCCTCCCGAGCTCAGCCCACGAACCGCACCGGCTGCAGGAAGGGCGGGATCTGGGTGGGCTCGCCCAGGATCCCCAGCGCGCACTGGTGAGCGGCCTCCGCGGCGGTGGACCAGCCGGAGTCCCCGAAGCCGGTGCAGGCGACCAGGCGGCCCCCGGGGAGCGGCCCGACGATGGGGAGGTTGTCGCAGGAGTGCCCCGCGATTCCGGCGAAGGCGCCGAGCACCTTGGCGCCCGGGAAGAGCTGGCCGGCGAAGCGCTCAAGAGCCGCCCGGACCTGGGGCGCAGGGGTGGGGTCGGTCTCGCCGGTCTCCAGGTGGGGGGTGGCCCAGCGGGCGCCGGAGACGCGCACACGCCCCTGGGTATCGGCCTGCCAGCTCAGGTAGCCGTACTGGGCGCTCGCGCCGGTGAGGGGGGCGAGCTGGGCGTCCAGGAGCAGGCCGGCGTGGCGCACGGGAAAGATCTTGTCGTGGAACCAGTGCACCAGGGTGCGCAGGCTGTGGCTGGCGGCCAGCACCACAATCTCCGCCTGGAGGGAGAGCCCGGGGCCCCGCAGCGAGAGAGGGCCCTCACCATCAATGACCTCGACGGTGCCCGAGATGAAGCGACAGCCAGCGGCCACCGCGAGGTCATGGAGGTGGGCCAGGGCGTGCGCGGGGTCCAGCCGTCCATCCTCCTCCACCCACCGGGCGGGACCGGGGCTGGCGTGGCCCAGGCGCTCGCTGGCCTGCTCGACGCTCAGGACGAGATCCTGGAGGCCGTGGTGCTGCGCGATGGCCACGGCGTCTGAGAGCTCCTGGGCCTCCTTGCCCATGAACACCCGCAGGCCGCCCCGCTCCATGGGGAGGTTCTCGGCGAGGCGCCGAACGGAGGCGCGCGAGAAGTCCACGTACTGCTGGGTGCGCTGCTGACCGAGGGCCGCGTGGAGGCGGTGGGGGTGCTCGGGGGTCGCGACCTGCACCAGGCCCAGGGAGTTGAGGCTGGCGCCGGAGCCCTGGGACCAGGGGGTGGGCTGGGCGTCGACCACGGCCACATCCACCCCGGCGCGGGCGAGCTCGAGGGCGCAGAGGAGCCCGGCGAGGCCGGCCCCGAGGACGACGATGTCTGCGTGTTCTGCCATGGACTGAAAGCTATCCCGCCCCCCACGCGATCCCAGGACAGAATCTGTCCGCCCTCCGCGATAGCTTCCCAGCAACGAGGAAGATCCATGCTGACCGCACTGCTCCTGCTGGCCTGTAAGCCCAGCGCACAAGATCCCGAGCTGCCCGACCATCCGGCGACCCAGTCCCAGGCCACGGTGCTGCCGGTCGGGAGCGCGGCGCAGCTCCCGGAGATCGCCCCGGTGGGCCCCGGGGATCTGGCGGCTTGGGACCAGGACCTGGGGGATGGCCTGCAGGTGCTGATGGTCGGCCCCTTGGGGGAGCAGGAGCAGCCGCGTCAGGCCGTGGTGGTCTTTGATCGCCCCATGGTCCCCCTGGCCCGCCTGGACCAGGATCCAGTGCCCTTGAGCTGCGGCGAGATGGCCGGCACGGGGCGCTGGGCCGGTACGCAGACGGCGGTGTTCACGCCGGAGCCGGGGCGCTTCCCGATGGCCTCGGAGATCCAGTGCCGCGTCCCCAAGGGGACCTCCGCCGCGGACGGGACTGCCCTGGAGAAGGAGCTGGTGTTCGGCTTCTCCACCCAGCGGCCCACCCTCTTGAGATCCTGGCCCTCGGACGGCTCCGACAGCGCCGACCCCAGCGAGGACATCGTGCTCGTGTTCAACCAGCCGGTGGACCCGCAGTCGGTGCTGGAGCGGGCCAGCCTGCCGGGCCATGGGGCGCTCAGCCTGGGCAGCCTGGACCCGGAGTTCGACGCGATCCGACTCCCCAAGGATCGGGAGCGCGTGGTGGTCCTGCGCTCCGAGCTCGCGCTGGACACCGACTACCGGCTGGTGCTGGACGCGGGGATCCGGGGGACCCAGGGCAGCCGCGGGAGCGACACCCAGCGGCTGATCGACTTCGCGACGGTGCCGCCCCCGCAGGTCCAGGAGTTCTTCCCCACCGGGGACCAGGTGGATCCCTACACCCGCATCCGCCTGGAGCTGGCCACGCGCACCCCGGCCGAGCAGCTCAACGGGCGCATCCGCATCGAGCCGGCGCCCCCCGAGCCCTTCGAGCCGGCCGAGGACTTCGAGTGGCGCGGCTGGTCCCACGGCGTGCGGCTGGAGCCCATGACCACGTACACGGTGACCCTGGAGCCCGGGGCCACCGACAGCTACGGCCAGACCTACGACAAGGCGCTGTCCTGGACCTTCACCACGGGGCACCACGACACCCTGGTGGACGCCGCCAGCGGCAAGCAGCTCTACCCGGCCACCAACCCCAGCACGCTGCCGGTGCGCACCCGGAACGCCGAGCAGCTCTACGTGGCGGTGACCCCGGTGGACAGCGCCTGGGTGATCAACAACCTGGACGAGTGGGAGGCCTTCAGCTCCAGCGGGCGCAGCTTCGACACGGCGCCGCTGCCTCTGGTGACCCAGCGGGAGCTGGACGACCGGATCCACGTGGACCAGGTGGATCTGGCCCCCTACCTGCGCGACGCGCGGGGCTTTGTGTTCGTGGAGACCTGGAGCCCACAGGACACCAACTGGCGCGGAGAGCAGCGCTACCACAAGGCCCTGCTGCAGGTCTCGGACCTGGGCACCACCCTCAAGCTGGGGCACGACGGGGTCAAGGCGTGGGTGACCCGCCTCTCGGACGGTCAGCCGGTGGAGGGCGCGCAGGTGCGGGCCTACCGCGGCGGCGTGCTGCGCTGGGAGGGCGTGACCGACGCGGACGGGGTGGCCAGCAGCCCGGATCTGCTGCCTGAGGGCTGGGAGTCCTGGAAGGAGCCGGTGTTCCTGGTCGTGGAGAAGGACGGAGACAAGCTGGTCACCAGCTCGGATGACCCGCACCATCGGGGCACCTGGGACTTCGACATCTACCGGGGCGAGCTGACCCAGCCCGGGCACCTGCGGGTGTCCGCGTTCTCCGACCGGGGCGTCTACAAGCCCGGCGACACCGTGCACGTCGCGGGCAAGGCGCGCAGCACCATCGCGACCGGCATGGCCCTGCCCCAGGGCAGCATGGAGATCCTCTGCGAGGACCCCCGCGGCGCCGAGCTCAAGAAGGAGACGGTCTCCCTGGACGCACACGGAGGCGTGGCCTTCGACCTCGCGCTGCCCGCGGACATGCCCACCGGCACCGGAAGCTGCGAGCTCCGGGTGAGCGCCGAGGGCCAGAAGGCCGTGACCTGGCTGCCCGTCCAGACCCAGGAGTACCGGGCCCCCAGCTTCCGCGTGCAGGTCAGCGCCCCGGAGGACCTGGTCATGGGGCAGACCCTGCAGGCCACGGGCAGCGGCAACTACCTCTTCGGCGCAGCCATGGGCGGTCAGCAGGCCACCTGGACCGTGCGCTCTGTTGAGGTGACCCCGGAGATCCCCGGCTGGGAGGCCTACCGCTTCGGCGGCGACGAGTCCGCCGCCTGGTGGGAGTATGAGCACCAACCTGTGCAGGAGCTGGCCTCAGGCGAGGACACCCTGGACGCAAAGGGGAAGCTGGACATCTCGCTGGAGCTCCCCGCCGCTGGCGAGAGCAGCCGGCCCCAGCAGGTGGAGATCGAGGTGCAGGTGCAGGATCCCGCGCGCCAGCGGGTCGCCAACCGCGCCCACGTCCGGGTGCACCCGGCCGCCTTCTACCTGGGCCTCCGGGCCACCACAGGGGTGGCCAAGGCCCAAGAGAGCGCCAGCGTCGATCTCGTCGCGGTGGATCCCGCGGGCGCTCCCCAGGCGGGCGTCCCCGTGGAGCTGCAGGTGGTCCGCCGCACCTGGGATGTGGTCCGCGAGAAGGGCATGGATGGGCGCTGGACCTGGACCTCCAACCCGGTGGACACCCCGGTGGAGAGCCTGACCGCCAAGAGCGGCAAGCAGGCCGAGCGCGTGAGCTTCGTGCCGCCCCAGGGTGGCTACTACGTGGTCAAGGCCAGCGCGAAGGACGCGCAGGGCCGGGCCACCGCCAGCGAGCTGGGCATGTACGTGGCTGGTCCGGGCGCGTCCTGGGCCCGCGGCGACGACGACCAGGTCGAGCTGGTCCCCGACAAGCGCACCTACGAGCCCGGCGAGACCGCCCAGATCCTGGTCAAGGCCCCCAAGGAGGGGCTGATGGCCTGGGTCACCCTGGAGCGCGAGGGGGTGCTGGAGCAGCGCGTGGTCAAGCTGGCCACGCAGGCCGAGACCCTGAGCGTGCCCATCACCGCCGAGCACGCGCCCAACCTCTTCGTGTCCGTGGTCCTGACCGAGGGGGCGCCCCCCTCCGACAGCCCGGACGCCGGCATGCCCGCGCACTACCTGGGCTACACCGAGCTGGCCGTGAGCGCCGCCGACCGCGAGCTCAGCGTGGACCTGGGCACGGACAAGCAGACCTACCAGCCCGGCGAGCAGGTGACCGTCACGCTCAAGGCCCAGGCGGGCGAGGCGCCAGCCGCCCAAGCACGCGTCGTGCTGTACGCCGTCGACCACGGCGTGCTCAGCCTCACGGACTACCAGACCCCGGCCCCCTTCCGGGAGTTCTGGGGCCCCCGCCAGCTCCACGTGCTCACCGCGGACACCCGCACCCGGGTGCTGGACCGCGGGGCGCTGCTGGCCAAGGGCGCGCCGGCCGGTGGAGACGGCGGCAGCGCCGCACTGCGCTCACGCTTCCAGACCACTCCCCTGTGGGAGGCCGAGCTGGAGACCGGCGCGGACGGCACGCTGGTGCACAGCTTCACCCTGCCCGACAACCTGACCACCTTCCGCGTCATGGCCGTGGTGGACTCCGGGGCCGAGCACTTCGGCAGCGCCGAGCAGGAGCTCCAGGTCAGCCGGCCCCTGCTGGCCAACCCCGCGCTCCCCCGCTTCCTGCGCAGCGGCGACGCCGCGATCGCCGGCGTGGTGGTCCACAACAACCGTGACCAGGACCGCGAGGTCGTGGTGAACGCCTCGGCGACCGGCCTTGAGCTGCAGGGCAGCCCCAAGACCGTCACCGTGCCCGCCCACGGCTCGCTGGAGGTCCCCTTCGGCCTGGACCAGGCCCAGCTCGGCGACGCCAGCCTGGAGTTCTCCGTCTCGGCCGGCGACGACCAGGACGCAGTGCGGGTGAGCCTGCCCGTCGCCCGGCCCCGACCCGTGGAGACCATGGCCACCGCCGGCGCGAGCAGCGAGCGGCAGGTCCAGCCCTTCGCCCTGCCCGAGGGCGTGCAGCCCGGCGTCGGCGGCCTCAGCATCAAGGCCTCCCCCACCGCGCTGGTCGGGAGCGAGGACTCACTGGACTACCTGCTGGACTACCCCCACCACTGCCTGGAGCAGACCTCCACCCGACTCATGGCCTCCGTGCTGGCGCAGGAGCTGGATCCCCAGCTCGAGCTGGCCTGGGACAGCGCACAGATCCAGGAGATCCGGGAGGGCGAGCTCTCCCGCCTGGGCCGCTTCCGCCACCCCAGCGGCGGCTACACCATGTGGCCGGGGGCCTCCGAGCCCAGCGCCCTGGCCACTGCCCACGCCCTGGAAGCGCAGCACCGCGCCGGACAGGAGGTCGACGCGGAGGCCGTGGCCTTCCTGCGGGACTTCCTGGACGGGGCCTACACCCCCTACTGGTGGTCCGAGCAGACCAAGCGGGACGCCCACGCCCGCGTGGCCTTGACCCTGGCCCGCATCGGCCACGGGGACCCCGGCGTGAACAGCGCGCTGTTCGCCGAGCGCCAGCAGCTCAGCCTCAGCGCCCGGGCGGGCCTCGCGGAGTCCATCGCGCGCACCACCGGCGCGGACCCCCGCACCCTGCGCCTGGTCACCGAGCTGCAGGGCCACCTGGACATCCAGGCGGCCAGCGCGACCGTGGCCTCTGACCCGGGCAGCCGCGCCCTCGCCCTGTGGGAGGGAGACGCCGCCCCCACCGCCGCCCTGGTCCGCGCCCTGCTGGTGGCCGACCCCGAGAACCCCCTGCTCCCCCGCCTCGTCCAGGGGCTCGTGGGGGGACGCCGCCTCGCGCGCTGGGGCAACACCTACACCACCCTGCTCAGCCTCCAGGCGCTCGCGGACTACGCCGCCTACGCCGAGCATGAAGGCCTGGCCCGCTCGGTCCGCATCGCGCTGGACAAGCAGAGCCTGGCCGAGTTCGAGTTCCAGAGCGCCCAGCCCCAGGTCCTGGAGCTCCCCCTGGAGAGCCTGAGCTCCGGAGACCTGATCATCGAGCCCCAGGGGATGGTCTATTGGGAGGCCCGCCTGAGCTACGGCCTGGAGCAGGCCCCTCCCCGGGACGAGGGCTTCACCCTGCGCCGCCAGATGGTGGTGCTGGAGGGCAGCGGCAGCACCGGCGCCGTCACCCCCGGCAGCCTGGTGCAGGTCACCCTGACCATCAGCACCCCGGTCGAGCGCAGCTTCGTGGCCGTGGTGGACCCCCTCCCCGCTGGCCTGGAGCCCGTCAACACGGCCTTCGCCACCACCGCCAGCGCGATGGACGCGGGCGGTCAGGACTCCTGGAGCATGTGGGACACCGGCCCCGCGGCGGAGCGCACCTGGTCGGACTGGGTCTTCAACCACCGGGAGCTGCGCGACCAGGGCGTGATGCTCTACGCGGACTGGATGCCCGCCGGCGTGCACACCTACACCTACATGGCCCGCGCCACGACCCCAGGGACCTACAGCCACCCGGCCGCCACGGTCGAGCAGATGTACGCCCCCGAAGTCTTCGGCCGCACCGGCAGCGACCAGTTCGTGGTCGGCACCCCTGCTGTGGCCACCCGCTGAGGTGTGCGCTCCCTGGCTGAGACGTGGGGGGGCCGCAGTGGGCGGCCTCCTGCTCCTGGTGGTGGGGTGGTGCGCGCTGCCCGTGGCGCTCCCGGACCCACCCCAGCGCCCCGTGGTGCTGGACCGCCACGGCGTGGTCATCGCGGAGCCCGGCACCGGCCAGGGGGTCGTCGGCGCGCCGATCGAGCGATTGCCCGAGCCGCTCCGCCTGGCCCTGCTCGCGGCCGAGGACCACCGCTACGGGAAGCACCCCGGCGTGGACCCGATCGCCGTGCTGCGGGCCGCCCGGGCCAACCAGCGGGCGGGAGATCGGGTGCAGGGCGGCAGCACCCTGGCCATGCAGCTCGCCCGGAACCTCTGGCCCCGGCCCCCCGGCCTGCGCGGCAAGCTCTGGGAGGCCGCGTGGGCCCTGCGCCTGAACGCCCAGCTCGGCGACCAGCTCCTGGTGGAGTACGCCAACCGCGTCTACTTCGGTCACCAGGCCTGGGGCGTGGACGCCGCGTCCCGGGTGTACTTCGACAGCGCCCCCAGCCGCCTCTCGGTGGCGCAGGCCGCGATGCTCGCCGGTCTGGTCCAGCGCCCGTCGGAGCTGGATCCCTTCCGCGCTCCAAAGGCAGCCCTGGCCCGGCGCGACCGCGTCCTGGACCGTATGCTCACCCTGGGCTTCCTCTCCCCAGTCGAGCACCAGGCAGCCCTGGCCGAGCCCCTGCGCCTGCAGACGGGCCCACCGGCGGCCCACGCCCCCCACTTTGTCCAGCGCCTCTCCCTCCAGCCCGGGGACAACCCCACCACCCTGGATCTGGGCATCCAGCTCCTGGTGGAGGAGCTGCTGAGCGAGCACCTGTCCAGCCTCCAGGGGCGACAGGTCGACCAGGCCGCCGCGATCGTCCTGGACACCCAGAGCTCCCAGGTCCTGGCCTACGTCGGCTCGGCGGGCTGGGACAGCCCAGACGGACAGGTCGACGGCGCCAACGCGCCCCGCAGCCCCGGGTCCACCCTCAAGCCCTTCCTGTACCAGCAGGCCCTCCAGCGCCAGGACATCACCCTGGCCACCCTGCTGGACGACGCCCCCGGCACCTGGAGCAACAGCCACGGGAGCTGGCAGCCCCGAAACTACGACGAGCGGGACCTGGGCCCTCTGCGCGCCCGCGTCGCCCTCGCGACCTCCCGGAACCTCCCCGCGGTCCGGCTGCTGGAGGAGGTGGGGCTGGCCAGCTTCCACACGCGCCTGCAGGCGCTCGGCATGGCTCACCTCGACAAACGCGCGGCCCACTACGGACTGGGACTGGTCCTCGGCGCCGGCGAGGTCACCCTGAGCGAGCTCGCCGCGGCCTACGCCACCCTGGGGCGCCAGGGCGTCCACAAGCCTCTGCAGCTCCAGCCCACCGAGCAGCCGGCCCCCCAGCAGATCGGCACCCCCGCCTCCTGGTTCCTCGTGCAGCACGCCCTGGACGACCCGGACGCCCGCGCGCCCGCCTTCGGCGCAGACTCCGCCTTGGAGCCCGAGTTCCCCTGGGCCACCAAGACCGGCACCTCCGTGGGGTGGCGGGACAACTGGGCCGTCGGGGTCAGCCCCCGCTACGTCGTGGCCGTATGGGTGGGCAACTTCGACGGCCGCCCCATGGTCCAGATCTCCGGCGTCAGCGGCGCCGCCCCCCTCATGCGCGCCATCGCCGAGCGACTGCACGGCCCGGACACCCCCGCCTTCAAGCGCCCGCCCGGCGTGGTCCGGGCCCCCATCTGCCTGCCCAGCGGCATGGCCCCCAGCCCCGAGTGCCCCCGCGTCCGCAGCGAGCTGTTCCTCGCTGGGACCATCCCGTTGGAGCCTGATGATTGGTGGGTCCAAGCCCAGATCGGTGCGGATGGCAGCCTGGCCACCGGCTGTCCCTCTTCCTCCCCGACCCTCCTGCTGCGCTACCCCACGCGCTACCGGAGCTGGGCCCAGGCCACCGGACAGGACGCCTGGCCCACGCTGGACCGCTCGTGCGTGGACACCAGCGCGCCCCAGCAGGCCAGCCTCGGGCGCATCACCAGCCCGGCCCCGGACGCCGTGTTCTACCTGGAGTCCGACCGCCCCCTCGATCAGCAGGCCCTGCACCTGCGCGCTGCAGTGGACGCCCCCGCGCCTCTGGAGTGGTACGTAGATCAGGAGCTGCTGGCCAGCGCCGAGCCCCATCGGTCCACCCGGTGGATCCCCAGCGCCGGCCCGCACACCATCACCCTGCGCCAGTCCGGCGCCGAGCTCGACCAGATCCAGATCTGGGTCGGGCGCTCCCAGGAGAGTCCATGAGCCACCCCGTGAACCTCTACAGCTCGCTGTGGGAGCCGCCCGTGCTGGACTTCCCCCACACCCTGCTGGGCCACCGCGACAGCCAGGATCCCGACCTGGCCGAGCACCTGGAGGGCTTCGCCGGCTACCTCACCCAGAAGGGCACGCGGCCCATGACCGCCCCCCTCTGGGCCACCCTGGAGCACCTGCAGAAGGTGCAGCACCACGTCTCCGTGCAGGTGGACGCCGACGCCCTGGAGGAGATGAGCGACTGGGCCATGCGCGCCAACGCCTTGATCTTCCTCACCGACGGCAGCGTCCGGGACCCGAGCGGGCTGGTGTTGGTGTCCGCACAGGGGGCCTCCCACCCCCAGGCCCAGGTGCCCCATCCTCCAGACGCGTGGGCCCGGAAGTCCATCAACGAGGACAAGCTCAAGCGCATGGGCATCCCCTTCGCGGAGAGCCTGCCCCCCGTGTGCGGAGCCGGCGAGGTCGCCCCCCGCTCCGCCCAGGAGATCGCCCAGCGCGCCCAGGCCCTGCTGGCCGTCGCCCTCCACGCCGAGGTCGTGCACAGCGGCGATGGCCCCTCCGCCACCGAGATCTGCGCGCGCCTGCCGGACGCCGACTTCTCACCCGCCGAGGCCCTCTTCCTCAGCGAGCCCAGCCCCAGCCGCCAGGACCTGGTCAACCACCTCTGGCGCTACGAGTCCCTGCGCACCATGCTCTGGGCCATCGGCCTCCAGGACCTGCCCTTCCCCACCGAGACCGCCGACGCGGCCACCCTCTCCGGCTGCATCCTGGGCATCGGGCCCACAACGATGGTGCAGCAGGCCACCCTGCGCCCGGAGACCCAGCTCCTGGACTCCCTGGACCTGCACCTGCGCCTGCACTGGGCCGTGCGTGAGGCCCACCGGAGCGGCACCCCCATGCCCGCGGACCTGGACGGCTCCGTGATCCTGGAGCGCCACACCGCCCTGAACTGGATCTGCGGCTGGCACGACGCCGACTGGGACCAGATCGACACCCCCACCTGAGAGTCGGATACAGCAGGGGCATGACTCAAGGCAGCTTCCGCGTCGGCAGCCTCTTCGGCATCCCGATCCACCTGTCCGTCTGGTACCTCGTGCTGGTGGGCTTCTTCTCCTACTCCATGGGCTCTCCTCTGGAGATGCTCATGTTCGCCCTGGCCATGACCCTCTCGCTGATGGTCCACGAGCTCGGCCACGGCCTCGTCGCCAAATTCCAGGGCCTGAACCCCAGCATCATCCTGCACGGTATGGGCGGGGCCACCTTCCACCAGCGCGCCACCTCGGACGGTCGAGAGGCCCTGCTGGTCGCCGCGGGCCCTGGCGCCGGGCTGCTGCTCGCGGCGCTGAGCGCGGTGCCCTACTTCCTGGGCCTGCGCGGGGTCCTCCCCTTCCCCCACGCGTGGGAGGTCTTCCTGACCAACATGCTGTGGATCGGTGTGGTCTGGTCCCTGTTCAACCTGCTGCCCCTCTACCCCATGGACGGCGGCAAGCTCACCCGCCTGGCCCTCATGCGCCTGCTGGGCCCCACCTGGGGCGCGCGCATCACCCACGGCATCTCCATCGCCCTCTGCGTGGCGGGGCTGGGGCTGGCCCTGAGCGGCGGCAGCTTCTTCATGGCCATCCTGGCCGGCATGTGGGGCTGGCAGAACGTCCAGAACCTGCGCGGCGTGGGCCAGGCGCCCGCGGCCCGTCGCCGGAACACCGAGACCCCCAGCCTCCTCAAGGAGGCCGAGCAGGCCCTGCAGAGCGGAGACCACAAGGAGGCCCAGCGCCTGGCCTACATGGCGCGCGGCATGGGACCCACCACCGAGCGGATGGAGTCCGACGCCTGGGAGATCATCGCCGTGGCCGCCCAGCGCTTCGGGCAGGGCAGCGAGTGCCTGCGCCTGGCCCACCGCGCCACCCAGACCCCCCGCCTGATCGAAGCCTGCGCCCTGGCGCACCTGGCCGCCGGAGACCTGGAGTCCGCCCGCGAGCTCACCCGCCACCCCGCGTTCTCCAAGCTCCCCCGCGAGCGGCAGCAGGCGCTACAGCAGCACCTCGCCTGAACACGGATCTCAGGGATCCCCAGGGGCCGGGGTGCTCCGGAGGTGGACCTTGAGGCGCTCCCACAGAGCCATCCCCTTGGCCCCCATCGAGTCGCCCTTCATGGGACCGGGCGGCCCGATCGCGGTGTCGTCGAAGCAGTTCAGGCAGATCTCCGCCTCTCCTTGCCGCAGCGTCATCACCTGCACCGGGCGGCCCTGGATGGCCGTCTGCCACAGGGTCCACTCCACCGGCGCGTTCAGGTCGATCACCTGCGGCGGCTCCTTGCCCCAGCGGCGGATGAGCTGACCCGCGCGCAGCTCCAGGGCGCCCCCGGCCAGCATGTCCGTGCCCAGCATCACGCCCAGCCCGGCCGCGGACAGGAAGCCCACCGAGAGCATCAGCTCCAGGCCGTGCTCGTGCTGGGGGTCGAAGGCCACAAAGAGCGGGATCAGCAGGCCCACCGCGGCGAGCAGCCCCAGGGTGCCCACCACCACGCGCAGCTTGGACTGCAGGGCCACCACCAGCTCTCCGGCGTCCAGCTCGGCCTCCGCCTTGCGGCGCTTGCGCTGCTGCACCCACCAGAGCCCGCCGGCCATCACCCCCATCATGCCGGTGATCCCGACGACGATGATCGCCTCGTCGAGCTCCTGCGGGCTCACTCAGGCCCCCAGCCGGTCCAGTACGAGTTGGGGCAGCGGGATCAGCTTGGCGTCGCGGTCCACGCAGGCCAGCTCCACCAGCCCGTCGACCATCGGCTGCTTGCCCTCGGGCCGCCAGATCTGCTGCACGAACACCAGGCGGTAGGCCGAGTCCTTGCGGACCGTCGTGCGCACCTGGACCCGGTCGCCGAAGCGGGCGCCCTCGCGGAACTTCATGCTGCACTTGTAGACCACGAACCCGATGCCGTCGTCCTCCCAGAGGCGGACCAGCTCCTCGACGCCCAGCAGGTGCTCCCGCGCCCGCTCGAAGTACTTGAGGTAGTTGGCGTGGTAGACGACCCCGCTGTGGTCGGTGTCTTCGTAGTAGATCTGCACGGGCAGCGTGTCGGTCATCGGGTACTCCTGGGCCCCTGATATCCGCAGCTCCTCGCTGGCGCGGTCCAAGTTTTTCCGAACCGCGCGGGCGCCCTGATGTCGGAGGGTTGTGAGAGGCCGCCTCGCGGACCGGCCCACCGAATCCCCCGACAGGAGCTGTGCCATGTCCACCCAGGTCAAGGCGCGGAGGTCCCGACCTCTGCGCGGAGCCAAGACCCCCTCCAGGATCCTCCGCGTGGGCATCGTCCAGGCCGGCCAGGTCGTCGCGGAGTCCACCTTCGACGACGCCCGCCGCGTGCGCATCGGCACCCACCCAAGCTGCGAGATCGTGGTGCCCCCCGGGCGCGTCCCGGAGCGGCGGCAGCTCTTTGTACGGCGGCGAGGAGGCTGGTCGCTGTGTCTACAAGGGAGCGACACCGGCCGGCTGGCACAGGATGGCATCCAGGACATCGCAGAGCTCGTCGGCGCAAGCGAGGTCCCGCTGGGTGAGCGCACCCGCGGCAAGGTGCATCTCGGCGAGGTCACCGTGCTCTTCCAGCTCGTCCCCGCTCCCGCCGCCGTCACCAGCCCCGTGAGCTTCCGGCCCCGCCTCTTCGACGAGGACGACCCCCGCTTCCTGGCGACCCTGGTGCTCACCAGCGCGGCCGCCGCCGTGGCGATGGTCTGGGTGGTCCAGCAGCCCCCCATCGAGCGCGTGAACGTGGAGCTGCCCCAGGCCGTCCGCGAGATCGCCTTCGTCGTACCCCCGGCCCCCGTCGAGCCCCCCGAACTGGTCGCCGAGGTGGACCCTGAGATCCCCGGCGAGGCGCTGCCCGAGCGCCCCGAGCCCGCCTCCGCCACCAGCCCCGCGCCCGGCGGCTCCCAGGACGCGGTCGCCCAGGGCCCCGCCAGCGAGCGCCCCGTGGTCGCCGAGCAGGCCGTCCAGCAGGCCATGCTCCAGATCTTCGAGATCGGCCACACCGGCGCCAACGACCGCGACCGCGTGCGCAGCCAGGTCTTTGGCCAGGAGGACAGCGTGGGACAGAGCCTGGAGGACGCGCTGGCCTCCGTAGGTCCGGGTGCTGGCGTCAGCAGCGAGGGGCCCATCATCAAGAGCGGCGGCCCCAGTGGCCCCGGCGTGGAGGGCCCCGAGCTCACCCACGGGCCCGTCCACAGCGCCCAGGTCACCGGTCCCCCCGCCCCCGTGGTCGTCTCCAAGCGCCCGCAGCTCGATGAGCTCACCCGGGGCAACCAGGCCCGCATCCAGCAGGCCCTGCGCGCGGTCGGAGGCCAGGTCCAGAACTGCTACGTCCAGTCGCTCAACCGCAACCCCGGCTTCGAGGGGCGCCTGGAGCTGCAGCTTGAGGTGTTCGACGGCCAGGTCATGGACGCCCGCCTGCTCAAGAACCCCGCCGACGCCGAGCTCTCCGCCTGCGTCACCCGCCGCGCCCTCACCTGGAGCCTCCCCCCCGACGCCGAAGGGACCCTGGTCGTGCCCTACGTGCTCACGCCCGCGCAGTAGGCGTCACTCCGCCTTGATGCGGTAGGCGACCAGCCCAGGCACGCTGGACGTGGGATCGAAGCCCCCGTCCAGCGCCTCGACGACCAGGTAGACGCGCTGGTCGACGGCCAGCCCGGACAAGCTCACCCCGCCCGTCCCGGCGTCCAGGCCCAGCATGGCCTCGCTGTCGCCGATGACCTCCAGCGGGTTGGTCCCGTGGTCCCCCGCGTAGGCGGTGAGCCGAAGATCGCTGGCCACGTCAGAGACCGTGACCCTCAGCGTCGCATCGTGCGCGAGCTGCGAGCTGTCCACGACGTAGTAGCTCCGGGTCCCCCCACCCCCGCCCGCGTTCGCCAGGGCCACACTCCCTTCATGGGCCACCCCCACAAGCAGCGGCGCGGGGTGCTCCGCGGTGCCGACGCTCGCGCTGTGCAGGCTCAGGTCCACGAAGGTCTCGCTGTCCCCGGCGTTGTAGGCGCTGAGCACCGTCCAGTCGCCCGGGGTCAGCCCCACCGTGACCGCGCTGTGGCTGCTGGTGGACACCCCGGTCGCCACGAAGCCGCCGCTGTCGTCCACCATCGTCCACCGGTGGAAGTTGTTGAAGCTCCCGAAGGCGCCCACGACCAGGAAGCTCCCCGAGTGCGGCGCACGGAAGCTGAACTCCCCCCAGCTCTTTGCGGCGATTCGGGTCTGCAGGTCGCTGTTGGTCCCCAGGCAGATCGCCTCTCGCTCGCCGTCTCCGGAGCAGGCACCGTAGGTCCAACGCAGCGTCTCCACCGGGAGCGCGGGGGGCGCCGACCCGTAGCGGTCCAACAGGTGCTCGCGCGCCAGCGCATAGTCGGTCTCCCGGGTGGCCTCCCGCAGCGCCGCCAGCAGCCCCGCCGCCTCGCCGTTGATCTGCCCATCGTCGGCAAAGTCCGCGGCGAGCAGATCGATCTCCGCCTGTCCGAAGCCGGCCCGCAGCGTGGCCACGGACAGCGACAGCAGCACCGCATTGTCCGCGCTCAGACCATCTCCTCCGCTGTCGGTGACGCTCAGCAGTGAGGGCGCGTGGGCGATGGGCCAGATCGCCGCGAGCTCCGCGTGGGACTGGAGCATCACGGCATCAAAGTCCCCGGGGCTCGCCTGCAGCAGGGTCCGCGCCCGCGCTCGCTGCAGGTGGGTCAGCAGGTTCACGTTCGCGACGATGCGGCTGTGGCCGTCGGAGCGGTCGACCTGAGCGAGCACCCCCAGGTCCCAGCCCTGCTCTTTGTCCACGTCGCCGACCAGCTCATCGAAGGCCGCGCCCTCCACCGACACATCGCACCAGCCGTCGAACAGCAGCGGGGGCAGCAGCAGGCGTCCGTCCTTGTTGGTGCGGCCGAACTGGCGCACGGTGGTCAGCGCCCCCTGGTCGTCCACCTTGAAGACGCGGATGATCGCGTCCTTGGCGTAGGGCCCCTTGGCGCCGACCCCCACCAGCGACGAGTCCTCCAGGGCGGTCTCCACCCAGCCCGTGTCCCCGCTCAGCCCGGAGTCCTGGGTGTCATCACTGGGCCCCCCGCCCGAGTCCGCAGCCCGCGTCCCACACGCCAGGCCCATCCAGAGCAGCAGCAGCATCGCTCACCTCCACGCAGAGCATCGCGCGGGGCCGTCAACGGAGCGTCATCGCTGGGCGGCCAGCAGCTCCAGGCGCTCCGGGTCCACCGCGTGGGGCCCCAGCAGCATGTCCTCGGGGATGAGGACGGCGTGCTCCAGAGGCGCGGCGATGCCCAGCAATGGCAAGAGGAAGGCCCAGATCCGCGCGGGCTCCACCCCCCTCTCCCGCAGAGACCGGAGCTCGCTGGCCCCGTGGGACTTTGAGAGCTTGCGCCCATCCGGCCCCAGCAGCAGCGGGCTGTGCAGGAAGCTCGGGAGGGGGCGATCCAGGGCCCGATAAAGCTGGACCTGCACCGCCGTGGGCTCCAGCAGATCCGCGCCTCTGACGACCTGGGTCACACCGTCGAGGACATCGTCCTGCACAACAGCCAGCGGATAGCCGGGCTCCCCGCCGCGTCGGATCAACACCGGGTCGGACTCGACCACCACCGCCTGGGGCCCAAAGGCCTGATCCACGAACGCCGTGGGCGCCCGGCTGGCCGCGAAGCGCACGGCCCCCTGCTCCGCGGGGTGCTCCCGGTGGGGACAGGCCCCGGCCAGGCGCTGCTTCCGGGAGCAGTCGCACAGGTAGGTGGGCAGGCCGGCGACGCTGTAGCTGCGCTGGCTCTGGGGGGGCACCTCGCGGTCCCAGTGCAGGCCCAGCCACTCCAGGTCCCGGCGCTGGGCGTCCGCGATCTCCGGCCGCGAGCGCCCGCGGTCCAGGTCCTCGATGCGCAGCAACAGCTCGGCGCCCGTCTGCCGGGCCAGGATCCACGCCGCCCCGAAGGCCAGCGCGTTCCCCAGGTGGAGGTGCCCCGAGGGCGTCGGCGCCAGGCGACCGACCCCGCCAGACTCAGTGGGCCCAGACTCAGTGAGCCCAGACTCAGTGGACCCAGACTCAGTGAACACAGTCCACGCCACCCTGGGTGGGCAGGAAGCGCTCGCGGCCGGTGCCCTGGGCCGCCACGTCCGCCGGGAAGAAGGGGATGTCCAGCGCCTCGTTGCCCAGCCAGAGCGCCGCCTGGTCGGCAAAGTAGGGGTCCTCGGCCAGCCCGGACTGCCCGCCGGGCAGGATGTTGTGCACCTCGACCGAGTCAGGCCCGAGCGCGATGACCATGCGGAACACCGGGCCGGAGCCGTAGTCGAAGTTGTCCGTGGAGAAGCCGTTGTTGGCGGCGTCCACCGCGAAGGTGTCGCCCGGCCGCGGGAAGCCGATCAGGTCCGCGCGGGGGTCGTCCTTGTCCAGGTTCTGGGCGAGCGGGAGCGTGTCGGTGGTGATCGAGAAGGGCTCGGTCAAGAAGCCGAAGTCGTCGCCCAGGAAGCTGGCCAGGATGGAGTCGAAGCGCACCACGTGCTTGAGGCCCCAGATCCAGTCCGCCGGGTCCGGGCTGCCGTAGCCGCCGCGCTCCCGCTCCTCCGGCTCGGACTCCAGCCAGGCGAAGGCGTCCAGCAGGGCCAACAGAGCGATCTCCTCGCTGCGCTCGATCTCCTCGGTGCCCAGGATGTCCCAGAAGGCGGACTCGCCGGTCTCCGGGTTCCAGGCCGCCAGGCCCAGCGGGTTGTCGGGTCCCCGGCCGTCGACCATCTTGGTCAGCGCGCGCGTCTTGCCGGTCCCACCGGTGGGCTCCCAGACATCGGGCAGCCCCTCGTCGTCCAGCGCCTTGCCCTGGAAGTAGGCGAACCACGCGTTGTGGATGGTGGTCGCCGCGGCCAGCTCGGCCTCCCCCTCCATCGGCTGGTGGTAGAAGGTCTCCACCCCGGACAGCGCCGGGTGGCCGGCCTCGGCCCAGGCCTCCAGCAGCGTGTAGGACTGCTCGATGCGCTCGATGTCCTGGGCGTAGAGGGCCACCAGCCGCTCCTCGTGCGGGGCGTACTCGGTGTCGATCGCGTAGAGCGCACGGGCCTCTTCGATCGCCTCCAGCAGCACGTGCCCGAAGGCCGCGCCCATCGCCGACTCCACGTCCCCCTGCAGCGCCTGCATGCCCGCCACGTCCGCGGCGTCCTCGGCCACCATGCGCGAGAGCTCCCGGTCGATGCGGTCGGCGCGGTAGCCCTCGATCCAGGGGCCGCCGATGTACCAGGGGTCGTTGCTCAACGAGTCGTCCGTCGAGATGTTCCCGGGGTCGTTGTTGGCCGTCAGCACGTAGCCCTGGGCCGGGTCCTTGGACTGCGGGTACACGTCCAGCGGCACCACGCAGCGGTAGGGGTCGCTGTCCCCCTCGACCACCCAGCCGTCCTCGGTCGGGATGGTGAAGCCGCCGTAGCGCGTGCCGTCCAGGAGCTGGCTGGGGTTGGAGCCGGCCGTCCAGTTCCCGTCGCTGTCCCGCTCCAGGTACTCGCGGCAGGGCACCGCCTGGTAGCCGGTGTAGTAGATCGACCCGCTGTTGTCGGACACCGTGAAGTTCTGGCTGTAGGCCACCAGCCCCCGGGAGGCCTCGCGGAAGTCGTCCACGTCGGCCGAGTGCCCGAAGCCGTCCAGCGCCTGGAAGATGTTCGCGTCGTCAAAGCCCGCGTAGTCAAAGCTCAGCGCCGTGATCTTGCCGTCCCCGTCGATGTCCTGGGGCACCACAAAGTCCCCGCCCAGCATCAGCACGGTCTGCCCGGCCTCCGGGGTGTGGTCCGAGGACACGGCCACGCCCTCCACCTCGGCGATCCAGCGCCCGTCAAAGGTCGTGTAGCGCACCCAACTCTCGCTGCGGCCCTCGCTGCCCAGCACGGGGATGTCGGCGATCTCGAAGGACTCCTCGAAGCCCTGCACCGGCTCCCAGCTCCCCTGGAACAGGGTGGCCGAGGGCGCCCCGCTCGCATCCAGCTCCAGCTCCTCGACGTACCAGTCGGTGATGTCGCCCATGAGCTGCGTCTGCGACCAGGCCACCTGCCCGTTGGTCCCCACCGCCATGAAGGGCATGCCCGGGATGGTGAGGCCGAGCTGGTGCGTGTCCCCGCCGCCCAGCAGCTCCGTGTCCAGGCCCACCTGCCAGAACAGCCCCGGGACCTCCAGGCCCAGGTGCCCGTCCCCCGCCAGCAGGCTGCGTCCGTCCGTGCTCGCGTCACCGGAGACCGCCCAGGCGTTGGACCCGAAGCCCATGTTCCAGTCGTGGCCCAGGCGATCCTGCAGCGCGTCGCTCTTGTCGATGGCCCGCTGCAGCATCGCGGGCTCCACCCGCATCGCCGTAGACACCGCCGTCGGCCCCGGAGGCCCCTTGGCTCCCCCCCAGCCCCCCTCGGACGACGAGGTCAGCTTGGGCGGCGCGACCGGCCTCCAGATGTCCTCGTAGACGCCCGCCTGGCGCAGGTCTTCGAGGGCTGCCCCCGCGTAGATGTTGGGCAGCGCAGCCTCGGTCGCCGCGCGCCCCACGTCTCCCGTCTCGTAGCCCAGGTTGTAGACGATGGTCGCGGCCACGCCGGCCACCTCGCGGCGGTCGAAGGGCTTCATCAGGTCCGTTGGGCTCTCGGCCCCCAGCAGCGGCCCGGCCAGCTCCAGCTCCGAGGGCGGCGCGATGCTCCCGTCCGAGACCGCCAGGATGTAGGCGTTGATCCCCTCCGCGTAGGCATCAAAGATCAGCTCCTGCTCGGGCGTCAGGTTCGCCACGATCAGGTCCGCCACGTGGGTCATCCCGCTGGAGCGCGACTCCATGTCCGTCTCCAGCGCGTCGTTGCCCAGCAGCTCCGAGACCGTCCCCAGCCCCAGCCGGCGGGCCAGGTCGATCTCGAAGTAGCGGTCCTGCGCGGCCACGAAGCCCATCACCCGCGCCAGGTCTTCCCGATCCTGCGCGTAGATGTGCGGGATGTCCGCGTCCGTCCGCACCACCTGCGCCTGGCACTTGAGCCCGGGCAGGTAGCGGCTGCCCGTCTGGGCGACGGACTCGATGACAGGGGGCTCGGCGTCGGTCTGACAGGCCAACATCAAAAACAGCACGGGACACCTTGGCAATGCCCCACCCTATAGCCCCCGCCCTCAGCGCGCGAGGTCCTTGAGCGCCGCCCGCCCAGACAGCCGCCAGGTGTCCACCAGCGCGTTCTTCATCCGCACCTGGGAGCGCACCACCCGGCCCTCCGACTCCAGCGCCTCCAGCACCGGAAGCGCCCGCGCCACCGCCGCCCGCTTGCCCAGGATCGGGTTGTCCACATGCCCATCCAGCAGCGCCTGCTGCAGCTCATCGGGCAGCCGCTCCAGGAGCTGCGGAACCGAGAAGCCCCCCAGGCTCAAGAGCATCGCCCGCTCCCCCAGGCTGCGTGGTCGGAGGGCGGAGAGGAGCGAGGTCCGCAGCGTCTCGGGGCTCACTGGATCACCACCTGGCCCGGGTCGCCCTCCACCACCTGCAGACACCGGAACCCATCGTCGAGGACAACGATGTACTGACCACCCGCCTCCACGGTCCACGTCTCCCCGTCCTCCAGGGTGCCCGGCCGGTACGCGCCGTCGTCCCCGAGCACCTGCTCGCCCACCCAGTTCATGGTCGTGTTCCCCGCGAAGGTCGCCAGCATCACCGGCCCCCCGCTCTGGTTCTCGACCTCCACGCTCTGCGGCCCGTCCGCGTGCCCCAGGCCCTCCTGGTGCGTCTCCAGCAGCGCGCAGCTCCGGT
The DNA here is from genome assembly GCA_036229005.1 of Myxococcota bacterium. GTDB lineage: Bacteria > Myxococcota_A > UBA796 > UBA796 > CAJQPC01 > CAJQPC01. The sequence goes on along the minus strand of JAZAMN010000024.1, from coordinate 235,409 downwards.
CCAGCAGCACCTCGTCCCGCAGGTCCTCCGTCCAGGGGGTCGTGCTGCGCAGCAGCCCGATCGGCGAGGGCAGGATCAGGTGGTCCTCGTCGTCGACGATCAGCCGCTCCAGAGTGGCCCCGCCGTTGCCATGCCCAAAGAGTTGGGGACCGATCAGCAGGACGGGCTCCAGCCCCTCGTGCTCCGCATCCCAGGGCTCCCCGCCCACGTACATCGTCGGCAGGTGCCAGGTGGGGCTGCCCTCCGGCGGGTTCACGCTGCCCCAGCTCAGGCTCTCGCCGTCCAGCACCCGCAGCGGCAGCGGCACGGTGGTGTCCCAGTCGATGCTCCCGTTGATGCCCAGGACGCTCTCGCTGCCGTCCGCCTTCACCCGCATGCGCCCGTTCCGCTCCGCGCTCAGCTCGAACACCGACATCTCCAGGAAGCCCTCGGCGTGGTAGAGCCGCGCGTCCTCGGCGCTGCCCTCCGCGTTCACCGGCGCGATGGCCGTGCCCTCCCAGCTCACGCCGCCGTCGTCGGAGCGCTCCACGGTGACCGGCCGGGCGTCGTTGTGGGCGTAGAGCGTGCGCCACAGCACCCCCTCGCTGTCCGAGACCAGGCTGGACGCGGTCACGTCCTCCGCCGGCAGCGGCAGCAGCTCCCAGGGCCCCCCGGCCTCCGAGACGTAGGCGCCCATGCGGTCCGGGGCCGCGGTGAAGCGCCGATCCCCCACGCAGCTCACCGGCCCGGTCTCCCCGGTCACCCCGTTCTTGGGGGTCTCCTCCTGCAGGGGGAGCTCCTCGCCCTCCGCCGTCCACAGCCGGTCCCCAGGGCTCATGAAGCCGCCGTCCCCGCAGTAGCGCGAGGGGATCAGGCCCTCCTCCAGGCCCGCCTCCCCCGGCAGGCCAAAGGGCTCGAAGCGCAGCCAGCGCTTGGGCGAATCGGGGCCCGAACAGGCGAGCAGGGACAGCCAGATCGAAAGCAAGGGGACTCCATCAAAGCGCCGAATGTACCTGCACAGCATGGGCTATATTCGACGCCATGTTGCTCCTGACCCTGCTCACCGCCTGCGCCTCCAACTGCGGCGAGTCCGCCTACTACGTGGAGGGCAGGGGCCACTGGATGATGGCCGAGCGCTGCGGCGCCGACATCGGCAGCTCCGGCGCCACCTGGGACGACGTCGGCTACATCACCCTGCACCTGGCCCCCGGGGATCCCAAAGACGCCGTCTACGACCGCTTCGTCGCGCGCCTGGCCCCCAGCGCCAAGGTGGTCTTCCACAGCGACGCGCTGATCGACGGCGCCACCATCCGCGACCTGGACGGCCTGGCCGAGCACGACCCCAGCGCCGACGGGCAGCAGCCCCAGCCCTCCGAGCTCGAGATGGGCTGGCTCGAGGTCCTCTCCGAGCCCACCCCCACCGATGACGGCCTGCGGGTCGAGCTGCTCTGGGACCTGACCTTCGGCCCCTCCGGCGGCGAGCAGGGCCAGGGCTTCCAGCGCCACCGCGGCCAGGACAGCGTGCTGCTCCGCCCGGCCCCCCAGAGCTGGGCCAGCGCCTCCAACGGCGACATCGCCCCGCCGGAATAAGGGGGGGCCATGCTGCTGTCTCTGCTGGCCTGCGCCGCCTCCGACCCCACCCCCTTCACCCCCGTCGACCTGCTCCCCTACGTGGACCCCTTCGTGGGCAGCGGCGGCGACGCCTTCGGGTACGGCGGCCTGAACCCCGCCGCCCAGGTGCCCAACGGCCTGGCCAAGGTGGGCCCGGACACCAGCTCCGAGAGCAGCCGCATCGGCTTCCAGCACACCGCTGGCTACGACTACGACGACAGCTACGTCACCGGCTTCTCCCACTACCGCCTGCCTGGCATCGGCGTGGGCGACGGCGGCGCCCTGGGGGTCATGCTCTCCGACGCCCCCATGACCGGCGACTGGCAGCAGGACCGCCGCCCCTACAGCCACGACGACGAGACCGCCGAGCCCGGCTACTACCGCCTGGGCATCCAGGACCTCGGCCAGGTCGAGATCGCCGCCGGCCCCAAATACGCCCGACACGCCTACCAGTGGGAGGGCGAGCAGCGCTGGCTCAAGATCGACCTGGGCCACACCGCCAACAACGAGGTCGAGATCCCCGAGGGCGGCCTCACGGTGACCTCGACTGGGGCGGAGGGCTGGCTCAGGCTCGCGGGCTCACTCACCCGTAGAGGTGGGGACGGCGGCATGCCCATCCACTTTGCCCTCTCCTTCTCCCAGCCCCCCGCGGAGTCCATCCTGAGCCTGGACGGCGAGACCGCAGAGGGCGACAGCGTGGACGGCCCCGGCCTGCTGAACCTGCGCTTTGACCAGGACGTGGAGCTTGCCGTCGGCCTCTCCGTGGTGGACCTGGAGTCCGCCCGCGCCAACCTCGCTCTGGCTCAGGACCGCAGCCTGGAGCAGATCCGCAGCGAGGCCACCGCCGACTGGCAAGCCGCCCTGGGCGCCGTGCAGGTCTCCGGGGGGGACGAGGAGCTGCTGGGCATCTTCGCCTCCGCGACCTACCACTCTCTGTCCATGCCCACCGACATGACGGAAGCCGACGGGCGCTACCGAGGAATCGACGGGCAGGTCCACAGCGCCGAGGGCTTCACCTACCACTCCGACTTCTCCGGCTGGGACACCTACCGCACCCTCCACCCCTGGGTGATCTGGGTCTACCCCGAGCTGGCCGTGGACCTGGCGGCCTCCATCTCGGCCATGGGACAGCAGCGCGGCGCGCACCCCCGCTGGCCCGCCGGCACCACTGAGTCCGGCTCGATGGTGGGCAGCCCGCTCGAGATCGTCATGGCCGAGACCGCCCTCAAGATCGGCCCCTTCCCCGGCGACCAGCAGGCCTTCGAGCTCGCCCTGGAGTCGGCGTTCAACCCCGATCTTCCCCTGAGCACCCGCCACAGCCTCCAGGCCTACATGGACAGCGGCTACCTGCCCGCCGACGTGGACGGTGGCAGCGTCTCCAAGACCCAGGAGATGGCCATCGCGGACCACGCCATCGGCCTCTGGGCCGAGCTCCAGGGCGCCCCCGAGTCCACCGAGCTCCTGGAGCGCGCCAAGGCCTTCCAGCAGGTCCACAACATCGAGACCCAGCAGGCCACTGGCCGCTACAGCGACGGGAGCTGGATGCCCCCGGGGGAAGAAGGCTGGCCGGACGAGTTCGTCGAGGGCAACACCTGGCAGTACACCTGGCTGGCCCCCCACGACCCCGCCGGTCTGGCCGAGGCCTTCGGCGGAAACGCGCCCGCCGTCACCGCCCTCCAGGAGCTCTTCGAGCTCTCCGCCGCCGTCGAGGACACCGACTTCCCCGACCCCTACTACTGGCACGGCAACGAGCCGGACCTGCACGCCAGCCTGCTCTTTGTCTTCTGGGGCCGCCCCGACCTGACCCAGCAGTGGGTGCGCTGGATCCAGGACCACCGCTACTTCCTGGACCCCGCCGGTCTGGACGGCAACGACGACGGCGGCACCCTGAGCGCCTGGTTCTGCTGGACCGCCCTGGGCCTCTACCCCATGAACGGCGGCACCACCTACGCCCTGACCACCCCCCGCTTCGACGCCGCGCGGGTGGGCCAGCTCAGCATCGCCAGCGTCGGCAGCGGCGACTACCTGGCCGGCGTCATCCTGGACGGAGAGCCCCTGGAGCAGGCCTGGATCACCCACGAGCAGCTCGCCGAAGCCCAGGATCTCCTCTTCCTGCGCAGCCCGGAGCCCACCGAGTGGGGCCAGTAGGTGCACCGACACGCTCGGTTCACCCCCCAGCACCACGGCGCCCCCCTGCGGGGCCTCTCGATACGCCTGGCCACCGTCGAGGACAGTCTGGCCATCTCCGCCATCGAGCTGGCCGACGGGCTGCCTGACAGCGAGCCCTTGATCCGGGCGGAGCTCGCCTCCATCGCCCAGGGCAACCTGCTGCGCCAGAGCTGGGTCGCCGAGCACCAGGGGGGCGTGCTGGCCTATGGCCGCTGCAGCCTGCGCGGCGCCCCCGAGCCCCCCTGCGCCCTGCCCCCCGGCTGGTACCTCAGCGGACTGCGCGTGCACCCCACCTGCAGACGCCGCGGCGTAGGTCGCGCGCTGGTGCAGGCCCGCCTTCACTGGGTGTTCGCCCGCGCGGCGCGCTGCTACTACTACACCCACCCCCGGAACCGGTCCTCGGTGGCGCTGCACGCGCCCTTTGGCTTTGTGGAGCTGGACCCCGCGGTGCCCACCGGGCGCAGCGACGGCCCCTCGCGGCTCTTTGTCCTGGACCGAGCCTGATCCTGCAACCCTGGCCGCGTCATGGCCCCATGCCCCCGGAGGCATCCACCACATGGGCATCCGCTCCCGACTCAAGGGCACCCTCAAGAGCCTGCTCGGCCGCGACGCCGCGCCCGCTGCGCCCGCACGCCCGGCGCCCACACCCCCGGTCCCCCCCCAGGACCAGGACAACGCCGCCAGCCTGGCCAACATCGAGTGCGACGCCCAGGAGCTCTATGAGCGCCTGGAGGCCGGCGAGTCCATCGTCATCGTGGACGTGCGCACCGACGGCGAGGTCGCCGGGGGAATGCTCCCCAGCGCCCACCACATCCCTCTGCAGCAGCTCGAGGCCCGCTGGCGCGAGCTGGAGGACGCGGACGAGATCGTCTGCTACTGCGCCGTGGGCGCCCGCAGCCTGCGGGCCGCGGAGCTGCTGCGCACCAAGGGGCTGATCAACGCCACGTCCCTGGAGGGTGGCCTGCCCGCCTGGAAGGCGGCGGGCGGCAAGCTGGCCTGAGCCCTCACCCCTGGGGGGTGAACGACCCGAACTCCCGGCGCCCCATCCACTCGGGGAAGCCGCTGCCCATGTTGCGGCCGGCCCAGTTGCGGGAGATGCGGGCCACGAACACCTTGTCCCCGTCCTTCATGGTCTCGCCCAGCAGGTCACGCACCTTGCGGGGGGCCAGGGGGGTCTCCAGCAGCCAGGCGCCGGGGATCCGGTTGGACCAGTTGCCGAGCTTCTTGAGCTCCGCCTCGAACTCGGGGTTCTCGCCGTTGGCGAACTGGAAGGTCACGAGCATCATCATGGGATTGTCTCTCCGATTCGGTGCCCTCCCTTAGCACGCTTTGGACCTCTGCTACGATGCCTGAACCCCGGAGGATCCCGTGCCCCGACCCGTCGAGATGGTCCTGGCGAGACAGTGGCTCTCGCTGCTGACCACGCCGGCGCTGCTCTTTGAGGAAAGCGGTGACCTCGTCTACTTCAACGAAGCCGCAGCGGGTGTGTTGGGCCGCACCTACGGCGAGAGCGGTGGGCTGTCCCGGCGCGAGTGGGAAGCCGCCTTCCGCCTCGAAGACGAACATGGGGAGCCCATTCCCACCGAGCGCAGCCCCGTGGCCATCGCCCTGGACGCCCGCAGCCCCGCGAACGCCACCGTGCGCCTGCGTGCCCTGGACGGGCGCACCCGCGGCCTGCAGATCACCGCCCTCCCCCTGGGCAGCCTCTCCCAGTGCGAGCTGGGGGTGGTGGCCTGGCTGCACGAGCAGCGCTGAGTGGAGCTCCGCTTCTACGGCACCCGGGGCTCCTACCCCGCCCCCGGCCCCGAGTTCGTGCGCTTCGGCGGCAACACCTCGTCTGCCGTGCTGCGCTTTGAAGACCGCCTGCTCTTCCTGGACGCCGGCACCGGCATCGTCCGGGCTGGCCACGTCGAGGCCCCGCCCACCGGCCGCATCGACATCCTGGTCACCCACCTGCACATGGACCACGTCCAGGGCCTGGGCTTCTTCGGCCCCCTCTTCCAGCCGGGCCGGGAGATCCACATCTGGGGACCGCCCAGCACCACCCGCAGCCTGCGCAAGCGCCTGGGCCGCTACCTGAGCCCGCCGCTGTTCCCGGTGCGCTTCGGCGAGCTGCCCGCTTGCATCCACTGCCACGACATCAAGCGGGACGCCTGGGAGATCGGGCCCTTCTCGATCCGCGCCCAGCTCATCATCCACCCGGGCACCACCCTGGGCTTCCGCGTCGAGGCCGGCGGCCGCAGCCTCGCCTTCCTGCCCGACCACGAGCCCCAGATCGGGAGCGAGCGCTTGCCGCCCACCGAGTGGCTCAGCGGCCTGGACCTGGCCCGCGACGCCGACCTGCTGGTCCACGACGCCCAGTACACCCAGCACGAGTACCGCACCCGCCTGGGCTGGGGCCACTGCACCCCGGAGCTGGCGGTCGCCTACGCCGAGGCCGTCGGGGCCCGCCGCCTGCTGCTGGACAGCCACGAGCCCACCCGCAGCGACGCGGACGTGGACGCCCTGATCGCCAGCCTCCAGGCCGACTTTCCCGTCGAGGCCGCCGCCGAGGGCAAGACCTACCAGGTCTGATGCAGGCCCCGCCGCCGGGGTGTAGGGTTCGGCCATGAACTGGCTCCTCCTCCTCGCCTGCGCAAAGGGCCCGGCCGCCATCGTCGCCGCCGACCGCTCCGAGCACCTGTTGGACCGCCCCTTCCCCGCCGACGAGCTGATCGCCGCCGACGGGACCGTCATCCTGGACGACTTCCCGGAGGCCGGGACCGAGCTGGGCACCACCATGACCGCCGGCTGGGCGCGCATGGCCGGGGAGACCAGCCTGGGCTTCTCCCACCTGGCGGCCATCAGCTTCCGCTTCGAGGCGCCCCTGGAGGGCCTGGAGGACAGCTACCCCGGAAGCGAGGACGACCCGATCCAGCTCCTGAGCCTGGACTCCGGGACCCGACACCCCATCCAGGTCAAGTTCGTGGCCTCCGCGGACGGCGACCCCTTCCTGCGGGACAACCTGCTGCTGATCGCCCCGGACCCCGCACACCCCCTGCGCAGCGGGGAGCGCTACCTGGCCTTCGTGGACGACAGCCTCGCACAGTCTCCCGAAGACTACACCCTCCCCGCCGAGGCCCCCAAGCAAGCAGCGGTCGCCACCACCTTCCCCGTGCAGGACTCCCTGGGCCAGCTCCTGACCCTGCGGGAGGAGACCGACTCTGTGTTGGATGCGGCCCCGGAGATGCTGGAGCCCCAGAACCTGAGGCGGGTCGTGGAGCTGGACTACCGGGCCGGGGAGACCCCCTCGGGAAAGGCCGCGACCGTGGTGACCGCCACCTTTGAAGGGGGTGACACAGAGGTCACCTACCTGGGCGCCTTCGAGGGCCTGCAGGAGCAGACCCTGGACCTCACACAGTGGCCCATGGAGGTCTGGCAGGCCGAGATCCAGACCGTCGCGTGGCAGGACCTGAGCGCCCAGCCCTACGCCAAGCCCGGCGTCGGACTCATCACAGACTTCAACCGATCTGGCGACGGCTGGATTGACTTCGACGATGCCGGCCAGCTCCTGAACAGCCCGACGGCCGAGCCCATGCGGGTGGTGATCCAGGTTCCTCGTACAGACCATACCGGCCCCCTCCCGGTGATGACCTGGGACCACGGCACCGGGGGCCACGCCTACAACGCGGTGCGCCGCGCAGTCAGCGGGAGCCGAGCCGAGGACCTGGCGAGCCTGCTGGACGAAGCCGGGGTGATCGTGGTGAGTCGGGACCAGCCGCTCTACGGACAGCGCTACCCCCTGATCGACGAGGGCTTCTCCGCGTCCCTGGGCTTCTACAACGTGGGCAACCTGCCCGCCTTCCGGGACAACCAGCGCCAGGCTGGCGTGGACCACAGAGTGCTGCAGCGCTTCTGCCAGGAGCATCTACCACAGATCGTGGACGCCGACCCGGAGCGCATCGGCGCCTTCGGACACAGTCTGGGCAGCGTGACCGCCCACATCGGGCTGGCGCTGCAACAGGGGGATGGCGCACAGTCCGCGCTGGTGTCCGGGACCGGCGGCTACTTCACCTACTACATCCTGGACACCGGCCTGCTGGGCTCCGGGAACGACGTGGTCGGGCTGGTGGCCCCCCTGATCGGCGTGGATGAAGACACCCTGGCCCAGGCAAGCGCCAGCGAACTGATCGCCGCGCTGGTGGGGGTGCCCGAGTCCGCTTGGCACCACATGGACCGCTTCCACCCCACCATGGGGCTCTTCCAGCTCATCATGGACCCCAGCGACCCGCTGGTCCTGGCCCCCGAGCAGCAGGTCCCCGAGACGATTGTGTTGGGTGTGGGCGACTACCAGGTGCCCAACAACACCACGGAGTGGCTGGGGCAGGCCCTGCCCGACTCCGAGACCGTGGTGTGTGAGCCGCAGTCCGACTACGACCCACACCACTGCACCTATCTGGAGGAGGCCGGGCTACAGTCCTTCGTTGATTTCGTGGAAGGACTTTAGTTCTCCGAAGCTTGAGTTCCGACACTCTTCGCGTGCCGGAACTCATGCTCCAGAGAACTATTGTCTTCTCCGGGGGGCACCCCCGGAAATGCGCCTTGCGGCGCAGCCCCCGCGGGCCCACTCGGGCCCGTGTTCTGCCGGACGGGCCTGTTTGGAACTCTTGCCCGGCAGAACCGCTCGACTCACCAGCCGCTCCTCACTGATGGAGGCCCTAGCGTTGGGCGTTGGGCTTGCCGTAGACCCGGCCCACGTAGGGGCCGTTGAGGTAGGCCTCACAGTCAAGCTGGCTCTGCAGCAGAGGTCCCTTGGGGTTCTGGGTGAGGAGCTGGTACGCGCACTCGGCCAGGCCCGCCGCGGTGGTGGACTGAATCGCGCGGAGCATCTGCCCGCCAAAGACCTCGGGGCGCACGGTGTAGGCGGCGTCCAGGCGACGACGACGGCCCTGGGCGCAGGTGCCCTCGACCGCGGCGTAGACCACAACGATGTCGTCGGTCATCTCGGGGATGGTGGACTGCATGCGGTCCTGGAGCTGGGCGATGCGGTCGGGCACATCGCCGATCTCCGCGAGCTGCTCACGGACCCAGGCCCAGTGACCGGGGAAGCGCAGGGTCTTGTAGTCCAGGTCCCGGACCTTGCCGGCCAGGGCCTCGGGGATGTCGGCCGCGCCGCCCGAGGTGGTGGCCTCCTCGTAGGCGATGCCGTCCACCAGCAGGGTCTCGACCTCCTCCAGGGAGTCCACGAGCACCTTGTCGAAGTCGCGCACGACCTCGGCCTTCTTGACGTACTCGGTGGCCACGCCGATGGGGCTCCAGGTGAAGCCGTAGAAGTGGGGGGCCTCGGCGTTCTGGGTCAGGGCGCCCACGCGCATCTTGAGGCGGTCCGCGGAGTCCACGCCGAACTGGCTGCAGAAGTCCAGGAAGAGCTTGTGGCCCAGCACGTTGACCATGCCCGGGGCCAGGCCGCACTGCAGCGCGAAGCCGGTCTGCGCGTCCTTGGCCATCTCCATGATCTGCTGGGTCTCGGCCACGTACTCGGTCAGGTTGGCGTAGTGCAGGCCGTGCTCCAGGGCCCAGCCGGCCACCCGCGGGGCCTGGCCACCGGGGAGGCAGTCCAGGATCAGGTCACAGCCGCCCAGAGCCTGCGCCAGAGCATCGGTCATGCCCTCGAAGGGGATCTCGATGCTCTCCACGCTGCCCTCGGTGGAGGAGTCCGCGAGGATGAAGGCCACGGCGTCTTCCGCGACCGCGGGGTAGGCGTCCCCCAGGATCAGGTCGACCTCGAGCTCGCCGAGCTCCCGCAAGAGGAGCCCCACAGCGCGCCCAATGCCACCGCTGCCTGCAATAAACACCCGCTTCTTCATGCTGCCTTCCAGGTTTGAGGGAAGGCCCTATAGCCCCCTCACTCCGCAGGCTCCAACAGGGCCTGCACCGACGCCGGAGGGGCGAAGTCGGGCATGTCCTGGGGGTCGGGCTGGAACTCCAGGGTGGTCGCCACCATCGTCAGCGACAACATCGTGGTCTCCATGACGCGGGGCATGCTGACGCCCCCGATCTCCTCCCAGTCGGAGAGCACGCTGGTCTGTCGCAGCTTGCCCATGGTGGTGGGGACCTTGCCGCGGCTGCCCAGCATCACGCCGTCATCGACCGCGAAGTAGAGCGTCGTGGGCTCCGAATAGGTCGCCGGCACGGCCTCCACCGCCCAGGCCGCCTCCCCGCTGTCCGCGTCGGGGAACCACCGCACCCCCACCACCTGAGCCTGGGGGTACTGCTCGCCAAGGGGCGCCGTGCTGTAGGCCAGGAAGCGCAGCGGGCCGGCCTCCTCCCCCTCCAGGATCTTGGGACCCTGGTTGGGATCGATCTCCCACGCGATCTCGCCGTCGTAGCCCTGCAGGGTCTCGCCCATGCCGTCGATCACCGCGCGGGTGTAGACCTGCTCGCCGTCCACCCACAGCTCGACCTGACCGCCCAGGCCCTGCTTGGGCGCCAGGATGCTCTGCTTCATGTACCAGGTCCCGCCCATGGCGCCGTCACCCACGGCCGCCTCGTGGGCCGCCATGAGCTGCTCGAAGCTGGGGTAGTCCTCGGGGGCCACCTCGGGCAGGGTCTGCCCCGCGGCGTTGGGTCCGTTCTTGGGCCCGCAGGCCACCAAAGTCAGAAGCAGAGCGGTCACTCGCAGTCCTCCAGGATCCAGCAAAGTGCGGCCTCCAACACCGGGTCTTGGCCGGCCTTGAGGGCGTCGATGTCCACGGGGATGATCTCATCCGGGGTCACCCCCACCCCCTCGATGCGCACCCCGGTGGGGCCCACCAGATCGGCCAGCACGTACTGCAGCCGGTCTCCGTTGGGGAGGATGTCCACGGTGCTCGGGAGACACGCCCCCACCGTCGGGGTCCCGAACACCCGCGCCCGCCCGGTGGCCTGCAGCCCATGCGCGAGGACCTCCGAGGTCGAGAAGCTCAGCTCGTCCACCAGGATGGCCACGGGCCCGTCGATGCGCTGGGCCGGGGGCCGCGGGAACACCACCAGGTTCAGGTCGCCGTCCCGGGAGATCATGGTCCCGAGCGAGCTGCGCTCATCCACCAGGTAGCCGGCGAGCCCCGCGCCGATGGCCAGCACGCCGCCGGGGTTCCCGCGCAGGTCGAACACCACCCCGGGGGCCTCGGTGGCGGCCAGCTCGGAGAGCGCCGCTTCGGCCTGGGGCGCGACCGGCGGCATGAACACGTTGAAGCGCAGCACGCCCACATCGCCCCGGGCCCGCCAGGCCTCGAATTCGGTGGTCATCGGGGGCATGAAGCCCACCTGCACGACCTCGCCGGGGGTGGCTCGTCGCTCCAGCTCCAGGGGCCGCTGCTCGCCTTCTGGGGTGAGGGCGACCAGGCTCAGAGACTCCCCAGCCGCGCCTCGGAAGGCCTTGCTGGCGGCGCGGGCCATGGTGCCCTGGACCTCGGGATCTTCGGGGTCCTGCTCGCCGAGCTGCACGCTGACCTGGGTCCCGTCGATGCTGTGGATCGTCCAGCCCGCCTGCACGCCGGCCTCCGCCGCCGCCGACCCCGAGCGCACCCGCGTGACCAGCAGCGCGCCGTCCACAAAGCGCACCTCGATGCCCACGTCCGCGCTGTTGTCCTGGGCCACCCAGTGCCGGGGGTCCCCGCTGCTCACGGACGAGAACTCCGGCTCGTGCTTGGTCCCCGGGTACACCGCAAAGTGACTGACCTCCAGCCGCCCGATCATGTCACCCAGAGTGGGCCGGAGCTGATCCGCGGTCTCGGCCTCCTGCGCCTTGGGCAGCAGCTCGTCGTGCACCGCGCGCCAGTCGACGCCCCCCATGTCGGGGTCGGGGTAGACCTGCCCGACCAGCTTCCAGACGTACTCGAAGGTCTCGACCTGAACGGAGGGCGGCGACGGGTTCTTGGGGACACAGGACAGAAGGAGAAGCAGCATCTTCCCATCCTAACCCCCGGGTGCGGCGGCGCCCTCCCTGATTCAGACGCGGACCAGCCCCATCTCACACAGACTCTCCAGCAAGCCCAGCCCGACCTCGTCGGCGGCATCCAGTCCAGAGAGGGCCTGCTTCACCGTGAGCTGCCCGACGGTGGGGGTCGCAGCCTCCAACACATCCAGCAACCACTCCCTCTGATCCGGCTCCGGGAGGAAGAGGCTCTGGGTCCCCTGGTTGCTGTGGACGATCACCGCCTCGCCTTCTTCCCACACACCACCCCCAAGCCACACAAGTCGGCGCCCGCGAGGTGCGGCTTGGCGCAAGGCCTCCGCGATCCGTGTCGGGGACTCTGTGGCAGGTGGCATCCGAGTCGGGAACCACTGCTGCACAGGGCGGCTCAGCTCGCGCCCGCGCATCCAGGCCTCCAAGGCCACCGGGAGCACCGCGTCGAACTGGTCGTGGTCCGCGCCCTGGGGATCTGTGTGGGGCACATCGCCGGCGCCGAAGCCCGGCCGGTACTCGGGGACCACCACGCCGTAGGCTGCGGGATCCGCGTACACGGGACTGTGTCGGGTGAGCGCGAAGCGGTGCCAGAACGCGGAGTCCAACAATCCCTGCTCAAAGAGCTGGCGGACCAGCTCCATGGAGTCCACGGTCTCCTGGACGCTCTGTGTGGGGAAGCCGTACATCAGGTAGGCGTGGACCAGGATGCCCGCCTCCTGGAAGGCCTGCGCGGCGCGGGCGACCTGCTCGACTGTGACACCCTTGGCCATGCGCTCCAGGAGTCTGTCGGAGGCGACCTCCAGGCCGCCGGTGACAGCCACCATCCCGGCGGCGGAGAGGAGGCGACACAGATCGGGGGTGAAGGCCTCCTCAAAGCGGATGTTGCCCCAGAACGTGATGCGCAGGTCCCGCTCCAGCAGGCCCAAGGCCAGGTCCCGCAGCCCCCGGGGCGGAGCGGCCTCGTCCACCAGGTGGAAGCCGCGCACGCCGGTGGTCTGTACGAGCTCTTCGATCTGGTCCAGCAGGGTCTCGATGCGCGCCGGTTCGTAGCGGCTGATGTAGTCCAGTGACACATCACAGAACGCGCAGCGCTTCCAGTAGCAGCCGTGGGCCAGGGTGAGCTTGTTCCACCGGCCCTCGGACCAGAGTCTGTGCGCGGGGTTCAGGGTGTCCAGCAGGTCGAGATACAGACTGCGATCCAGGTCCCCATACCAGGCAGCGCTGGTCATCGGGAGCGCGCTGACGGTGGCCTCGTGCATGCCCAGGGCGGTCCGTGTTCTGTGTCGACGGTCGGGTCCCCCTTGGTGGTGCTCGATGAGGGCGAGCAGCGGTCCTTCTCCGTCGTCATAGGTGAGCGCGTCCACGCACTCCCACAGTCTGGGCTCGTTGACCTCCCGCAGCTCTGTGTTGACGTAGCCGCCCCCCATCCAGACCGTGACACCCCGCTGCTTGAGGGCGCGGCCGATGCGCAGGGCCCCATACAGATTCCCCGGAAAGGGCACGGAGAGGCCGACCACGTCGGCGTCCAGGGTGTCGATCAGATCGTCCAGGTGGCGGTCCACCAGGCTCTGCTCCTGCAGCCTCTCCCACAGAGGGTCGAAGGGCGCGGGGGAGAGCGCCAGGTGGTGCTGGTAGCGGGCCAGCCCAAAGCCCGGATCCACGCAGGAGGTGATCAGATCCGCCAGATCCGCCAGATACAGAGTCGCCAGGTGCCGGGCGGCGTCCGTGGCACCCAGGGGGCCAAAGCCCTCCAGATCGGCGCGCTCCAGGCGGGGGCCCGTGGGCAGCAGCGGACTGTGCAGGATGCGGTGCGCCAGCGACTGGTCCCGCCCCTGCAGGAAGGCGATCACGGGATCGATGGCCGCCAGGTGCGCCGGGGCCAGGGCCAGGGCCCTCCAGGCCGGGTCGGGCAGCGCGTCCTGCTCCTCCAGCTCGGCGAACACCTCCTCCAGGCCCTCGCGGGAGAAGAGGGAGAGGGCCAGCTCGATGCCCAGGTCACGCTGGGAGGCCGGGATGCCCCGCTCCCGCAGGGCGCGCGCCAGGTAGGCGGTCCCCGGGTAGGGCGTGTTGAGCTGGGTCAGAGGAGGCTGGACGAGCAGGAGCCGCATGGGCCCCGACTAACGCAGAGGCCCCTGGGCTCCGACCGGCGGGCCAGGATTCTGCTACCGTCTGGGGGTGACTGAGCTCGTCCTGCCCCTGGCCCGACTGCCCCTCCCCCCTGGCGATCCCATGATGGAGCTGCTGGAGGAGGCGGAGCGCAACGCCGAGAAGCACCGGGGACTGCCCTGGATGGTGGTGGGAGGCTCTCGCAGCGAGCGCCTCGCGGTGCTGCGCGTGGACCTGTCGCCCGCTGAGTGTGCGGCCGCCGAGCGCGCGCTGCTCTCCGAAGAGGAGGTGCAGTGGGTGGTGACCGCTGGGGAGGCCCCCTTGCTCTCGGGCGCGGGGGTGCTGCGTCACCTCTTTGTGCGCCGCAGCTTCCCTGGGGAGAGGTGGGAGCTGCACGTCCGGCCCTTCATGACGCTGCCCACCGGCCTGGAGTACCTGGGAGAGTGGAGCCGCAGCGACGGGCAGGGCCCCGAAGGTGGCCGCTACGCCTCGCTGTTTGTGGAGCCGCTGGACACCTCGGTGCGCCTGGTCGCAGACGAGGAGACCCTGGCGCCCGAGGCGGTGATCCCTGTGCCCGAGGGCGCGACCGCCGAAGACATCGCGCAGATGGCCGGACACCTGATGGAGAGCTGGTTCGTCTCCAAGGGGCGGCTCCCCCGCGCCGTGCTGCGCTACGGCGACGGCGTGATCGAGGCCCGGCTCATGCCTGAACGCGCCGCGGAGACCGAGGCCACCGACCTGGCCCTGCGCCTGGCCCAGGACCCCGGAACCCTGGCCGTGGGCGTGTTCACCCGGGGCCGGGATCCATCCGTCCAGCCCCCCGCAGAGCAGCTCCTGCTGCAGCTTGAGTTCAGGGACGGGCCTGCGCTGACCTGGCGGCGGCGCTTCCGCGTGGTCGCTGCGAACCGGGCCCGCTGGCTGGACGCTTCGGGGGAGATCCGCCCGCGCTTCGGCGCGCGACGCTGGCTGGCGGGCGAATAGCCCTGGAGTTCGGGCTCGGAGGCGCGCTACGCTTGCGCCCATGCTTCTGCTCACCCTCGCCTGCACCGGCTCCGAGCCTGCGTCCACGGCGATCCAGGACACCGCACCGCCCTACGAGGCGACCCCATCCCAGTGGGACGGCGAGACCGCCGCGGCCCACACCCAGGCCATCCTGGACGGCGGCATCCCGATGGCCCTCCCCATCGTGGAGACCTGGGTGGAGCTGGTGGACCTGGGGAGCACCGAGGCCTGCCCCGAGCGCGTGGACTACTCCATGCTGGACGCGCCCTTCGGCTGCCAAGCGGACACCGGGTACTACTTCAGCGGGATGACCGCGCTCAAGTTCGACGAAGAGGTCGGGGGCTTCGAGTTCCTCTGCGACGCCTACGTCATCGACCCTGACGGGCGCACCTTCTGGTGTGGCGGTGAGTCCATCCTGCTCGGCGGGGAGGGCTTCGTCTTCATGCACCTGCTCGGCACCTTCGGGTACGAGGGGGTCCCCCCCTGGGAAGAGGGGCGCAAGAGCATGGCGCTTTGGGCGGAGTGGTTCACCGAGGACCCCGAGGTCGGCCCCGTGCTCTACCTCAACGGCTCCGTCACCAGCGCCGAGGGCTCCATGGCCTTTGACAACCTGGGCTGGTCCACCAACGAGCGCAAGATCGTCTCTGGGGGCGTCGCCGTGCGCTCCGACCACGGCTGGTACCGCGCCATCCTGGGACCGGCCGGCTGCTCCGCGTGGGTCTTCCAGGCCGGGAACGCCGTGGGGCAGGGCTGCGTGGACCTCGACACACCCATCGACGCCTGGATCCAAGGGAGCCTTCAGTGATCGCCCTGTGGCTGACCCTCGCCTGCAACCACGCGGAGGAGCCTGCGCTCGTCCCCTTGGATGCTCCCCGCCTGCTCCGGCGCATGTCCCTGGACCTGCGCGGCACCCTGCCCTCGGTCCAGGAGCTGGACGCCGTCGAAGAGGACCCGGAGCAGCTCCTGGTCCTGCGCGACCAGTACCTGCACGATCCCCTGCTCGAAGAGCGCCTGGTGCGCCTGTTCACCGAGCGGTGGCACACGCGCATCGAGAGCTACTACATCTTCCACACGGAGTTCGAGCAGTGGGCGGACGACCCCAGCAAGGAGCACCCCTTCGAGGCCTCCGTGGGTGAGGAGCCCATGCGCCTGCTGGCCCACGTGGTCGCCCAGGACCGCCCCTGGTCCGAGGTGGTCACGGCCGACTACAGCTTCGCCAACGAGACCCTGGCCGAGATCTGGCCGGTGGCCTGGGAAGAGGGCCAGACCGGCTGGCAGAAGACCACCTACACCGACCAGCGGCCCATGGCGGGCGTGCTCTCCAGCAACGGGCTGTGGTGGCGCTACCAGACCACCCTGAACTCCTACTCGCGCACGCGCAGCAACGCGCTGACCCGCCTGCTGGTCTGCGACGACTACAGCGCCCGGGTCGTGGACTTCGACAACCTGCCCCCCCTCAGCGACGAAGAGGCCCTGGAGCAGGCGGTCAAGACCGTGCCCACCTGCATCACCTGCCACGCGACCCTGGACCCGCTGGGGGCGACCCTGTTCGGCTTCTGGATCTCGGTGCAGGACAGCGCCTTTGAGCTGGGGACCTACCACCCGGAGCGCGAGGTCCTGGGCCGCGGCTTCCTGGAGGTCGAGCCCGCCTGGTACGGCCAGCCCGTCTCCGGCCTGGAGGAGCTGGGCCATACCATCGCGGCCGACCCCCGCTTCGGCAAGTGCGCGGTGCAGTCCATGACCGAGCTGACCCTGCGGCGCAGCGTGGATCCCGAGCTGGACGCCGCCCGCCTGGAGGAGCTCCAGCAGGTCTACCGCGACGAGAAGGGGCACATGCTGGCCGTGCTCGCGGCCATCACCGAGACCCCCGAGTACCAGGTGGGCGCCTTCGGTGAGGCCGCCACCGAACACATGCGCAGCCGCGAGTCGGTGCGGCGGCAGCTCTCCCCCGGGCAGCTCGAGACCGCGGTGTCGGAGCTCACCGGCTTCCTGTGGACAGACACCGGGTTCAACCAGATGGACAACGACACCTGGGGCTACAGGACCCTGGCTGGGGGCATCGACGGGCAGTTCACGACGACCTCCCTCCAGTCCCCCAGCATGACCACCACCCTGGTCGCCCAGCGCCTGGCCGAGGGCGCCGCCGGCTACCTGGTGCTCCACGGCACCCCCTTCGAGGCGGGCGGCCTGCTGGAGGGGACCACGCTCAGCGAGCGCCCCGGAGACGCTGGCTTCGACGCCGCGCTGGCCCGCCTGATGTGGCAGACGCGGGCCGTGCGCCCCAGCGACCAGGACGTGGCCGAGCTCGGGCAGCTCTGGCTGGACCTGGAGCACATCAGCGGCGACCCCCAGATCGCCTGGCAAGGCACGCTCTCCGCCCTCCTCCGTGACCCCGAGTTCCTGAGCTACTGATGATCCTGAATCGACGACAGCTCGCCGCCGCCGCCCTGGCCTCCGGGGCCCTGCTGCCCTTCGCGATCCCCACCGTCCGCGCCGCCACGACGACCCCCGCCCAGCGCAAGCTGGTGGTGATCTACTGCTTCGGCGGCTGGGACCCCACCTGGGTCTTCACCAGCACGCTGGGGCACCCCACCTTCTACTTCGACGAGACCGCCTCGGCCGAGTACGGCGCCGGGGGCATCCCCTACGTCCACAGCCCCGAGCGCCCCGCGGTCAAGGCGTTCTTTGACGCCTGGGGGGACCGCGCCGCCATCCTCAACGGGATGCAGGTGCGCGCCCTGACCCACCCCAGCGGGCTCAAGCAGCTCTTCACCGACTCCGCCACCCCCGGCGTGCCCGACTGGTTCGCGACCATCGCCGGGGCCTCCACCGAGCTGGAGCTGCCCATGGTGGTGTCCAGCGGCCCCGTGTTCACCGGCGAGTTCGGCCCCCAGATCATGCGCCTGGGGGAGTCGGGGCAGCTCTCCGCCCTGATCTCCGGCGAAGCTCTGGACAGCTCGGAGATGCCCACCCAGGCCCTGAGCGAGAGCGCCGTGGACTCCGTGGACGCATACCTGGCCGGCCGCGCCGCCGGGCTGGAGTCCGACAGTTGGATGGAAGACTACGCCACCGGCCTGGAGCGCCTGCACCGGGTCAACGCCCTGGGCGACCAGATCGACCTGGGCCTGGACTACGCCGCGAACATCTCCGTGGCCGACCGCATGGCGCCGGCCCTGGACTGCCTGGAGCTGGGCCTGAGCCGCGTGGTCACGGTCGCGCACCCGGGCTTCCGCGCCGGCTGGGATCACCACTCCGCGATCGGCCAGCACAACCGGCACCTGCAGTACCTGTTCAGCGACGTCAAGGACGTCGTGGACTCCCTTGCCGCGCGCCCGGGCAGCGGCGGCGGGACCCTGCTGGACGAGACCACCGTGCTGGTCTGCAGCGAGATGGGCCGGGCCCCCCTGCTCAACGGCGCCGGCGGAAAGGACCACTGGATCTGGACCTCCGCGCTGCTGGTGGGCTCCGGGATCAAGGGCGGCCAGGTCGTCGGGCTGTTCAACGAAGACTTCGAAGGAGAGCCCCTGAACAGCGCCGGGGAGCCCGACGCCGCCGGAGTCATCCAGGACGCCGGCCACCTGGGCGCCACCCTCTTCGAGCTCACTGGCGTGGAGAAGCCCGCGCACATCCAGCACAAGGCCCCGATCGAGGCCCTGCTCGCCTGAGCACCTGTAACCTACAGGTTGACAGTTGCCTGGATCTCCGGCATCCTCCTGGACATGGGAGGTGCCCGTGGGCTTCTGGCTGCTGCTGTCTGTCGCGACCCTGGGCTGCCGCACCTACCGGGTCCCCGTTGATGCGCGAGCGGGAGAGGGCAGCGGGGACTCGGGCGAGCGCTCGGACACGGCGGACAGCGGCACTGCGGACGACACCGGGGACCCGGCTGACACCGGAGACCCAGGCGACACGGGCACCCCCACCCCGGACTGGGACTGCCCCACCGTCGAGCTGGTGAAGGCAGACGCCGGCCCGAACCTGCTCTGGAGCGGCGGCGCGGTCTCCCTGGACGCCAGCGCCTCCACCGGCCCAGGCACCCTGAGCGCCGCGTGGCGCGTGACGATGCAGACAGACAGCGGCGAGCAGACCGTTGACCTCGCTGGGACCACGGCGTCCTTCACCCCGCCCGAGGGCCTCGAGTCCGCGGTGGTGAGGCTCACAGTGAGCAGCGGCAGCGACAGCGCGAAGGACTTCCTCGTCATCCGCACGGACAGCGAAACGCCCCGGGTTGAGGCGGCGGATCTGCCCCCTGCGATGCTCGGCGACACTCTGACATTCTCAGCCTCGAACGCCGAGACCGAGAAGCTCATCGAGGCCCCCGAGGGCAGCACAGCCAGCGGGAGCAGCTTCGTCGCGGACCTGCCGGGGATCTACGCGGTGCGCTTCGAGAACAGCGCGGGAGACAAGGCCATCGCCCGGGTGCAGGTGAGCGCGCCGGTGCTCGCTCCCGACGACTACGCCCAGGTGGGCAGCTACCAGCTCAGCGCCCGGGGCTTCGAGGGCTTCGAGGCCGCCGACAGCGTGCGCTGGGTCCAGGAGTCCGGCGTCCCCGAGCTGACCCTGGAGAGCAACAGCGCGGCCTGCCCCACCCTGAGCGTGAGCGAGGCGGGCGCCTACAGCTTCAAGGTGGTGTTCAAGGACGCGGCCGGCGCCGTGCTCAGCCGGCACTACCCGGTGTACGTCTGGGTGGACGGACCAGAGCTGCACCAGAACGCGGACGCACACACCGAGACCCCGGGGATCGGCGCGCTCTGGGTGGGCAGCGACTCGGCGGCCTGGCGCGACGACGACTGGGTGGTCTGGCGCGGGGCGCTCCCCCTGGACGGTAGCTGGGAGGCGCTGAGCTTCCCCGAGAAGGCCACGCTGGTCCTGCCCATCGAGCGCGACAGCGGCACGGTCTGGCTGCTGGGCCACGAAGACGAGGGGCTGCGGCTGTACGACGGGTCCGGCAGCAGCAGCCTGTCCTCGCCGGGGGGGTGGAGTGACTGGGCGTTCGTGGACCAGGGTCTGGAGGAGGTGGAGGGCAGTGTGCTGCTCTGGGGCTCAACCCTCTTCGACCCCCTCACGGACACGGAGCTGGCGACCCTGAACTGGGTGGACGGCGACGGCGACCGGGTGGGGATCGACGGCCGCGGGATGAAGCTGGCCGACTACGATGGGGACGGGCAGGTCGAGATGGCGCTGGTTCATCAGGAGTACGCCTGGTACAACAGCGGCTGCACGGACGTGGGGTACCGGGTCTCCCTGCTGGAGGGGCCCTTCACCGGCAGCATCGACGCCGACGACGACATCACCCGCTTCTCGCGCGCGCATTGCTACGCGGCCGTGCCTGCCCTGGCCAAGGGGGACCTGGACGGCGACGGCTACCCGGACCTGGTCTACGGCCGCAGCGAGGCGGACCACGCGGCGGTCATCGCCCTGGGGGGCAACACGCCGGACTGGGACTACCGCTCTCTGGTGCGGATCTACGCGCCCACCGACAACAGCGGCGACCCCCTGGCGCTCCAGGACGACCGGCTCTCGCTCTCCGGCGCCGGGCTCGGGCAGGGAGAGAACTGGGTGCTGCCGCTTCCGCTGACAACCACCCTCACCTACACCGACCTGTCCCGCTCGGACGCCACGCTACTGGTCGGCACCAGCGAGGACAGGCTGAGCGCGGGCCGGCTGGCGGACATTGACCTGGACGGGGAGCCGGAGCTGGTCGGCTTCGGGACCGACCAGCTCTGGTGGATGGAGCTCTGAGCCGCATCTGAACCGCAGCCCAGAGCACAGCGTCCAGATCCGCCCAGGGAATCAGAGGTCCGCGACCGCCACCTGGATCATCACCCCGGCGCCGGCGGCGACGATGTGGTCGTCCACCACCTGGCACTGGAAGAGGGCGGAGAAGCTGTCCCCGTAGGCCTCGACGATGTCGTCGGTGTGGTCGGTCCAGGTGCTCCCGCCGTCGGTCGAGGTGGCCATCCAGCCGGTGTCGTCCTGGGTGTCCGCGCCCACGGCGACGACCAGGTTGTCGGGACCGCGGCAGACCTGGCGGGTCCAGGTGCTGTGGTCCTGCACCAGCGAGGCGCTGAGCACGGTGCTCAGGTCGCTCTCGGTCCAGTTGCTGGCGTCGTAGGCGCTGGTCTTCCAGTCGCTGCCGATGGTGTAGACCATGGCGCGGTCGGCGTCCTGGTCCACGCAGGCCACGGCCAGGCCGTCGCTGTTGCCGTCGATGCCCCAGCACTCGCCGATGTACTGGGAGAAGGCGCCCTCGTTCAGGACGACGGTCTCCCACATCTGGTCGGCGTAGTCGCCGCCGCTGCTGCTGCCGAAGTCCCAGGACTGGGGCGGCAGGTAGACCACGGGGGGGTAGTTGATGGTGGAGCCGGCGCCGACGATCTCGCCGGAGACCACGCCCATGTCCAGCACCTGCACGTGGCCCGACTCGCCGGAGTTGTTCCACCAGCCGTAGCCAGCGGCCCAGCCGTCGTTGGCCTCCCACTCGGCCAGCCAGGCGCTGTCACCGGGGTGCTTGACCACGATGCCGGTGCCGGTCAGCGACTCGGCCACCATGGTGTCGCCGGTGGTCGCGAAGGAGCCCGCGGTGAAGGAGTAGTCCACCGTGCTGCCGTTGGTGTAGACCGCGCCCAGGGCGCCGCTGTCGGTGTCCAGGGAGACCACGCGGTAGCTGCTGCTGCCCTCTCCGGCGACGTAGAGCAGGCCGTCGTCCCCGCGGGAGAGGTGGTTGACGCGCATGGTGGCGAAGTAGCCGCCGGCCTCGTCGTCCGGGGCGTCCCAGCTCCCGCCGGCGTCGCTGCTCAGGAAGAGTCCCACGCCCTCGGCGTTCTGCCCGCAGCCCACATAGCAGGTGTCGGCGTCGTCGCACTCGAGCGCGTCCACGCGGCTGCCGGTGCAGGGCGTGCTGCCCAGGGTCCAGATGCCCACGGTGCTTGTGCCCGCGGTGTCCTCGCCGTTGCCGCTGTCCTTGCAGGCGGTGAGCGCAGACAGAGCCAGGGTGGTGAGCAGAAGTGTGTGACGCATGGGGATCCCCCTCCTTTCCGGTTTTTCGTCGAGCGGACCCGCCATCGGTCGCGCTCAGGGGATCTTTAGCGCATTGCGCCCAGGGTCAGGGGCGAACCAGGCAGAAGTAGGCCCCCTCGGGCTTGCCCTTTCGGTAGGCGGCGCTCACGATCAGGTCCTTGGAGAGGCGCCGGACCACGTCCTTCATGTTTCCATAGACCAGCTTGTAGCTGCCTTTCAGATTGGACACTGCCCCAGGCCAGTGAGCCGGGACCGCGTCGGGCTCCCAGGTGTAGTCAAAGATCAACTGCTGACCGTGCTCAGCCCCGCAGGCGCGAACCAGGAAGTGGCCGGGTCCCCCAAACCACTCCGCGACGCCCTCGTTCACGTTGTAGCCCTGGATGCGGCCGTTGAAGCGCGCGAAGGCCTTGGCGAAGTCGGAGAAGGCCGGCAGGGAGTTCCGCCCCGCCCAGGTGAGCTCGCCGCCGTCGGGGTCCAGGAAGAACTCGGGGCCCACATCGCGTCCCTCGGCCAGGTCGTAGAGCCGGGCCATGTCCCGCTTGCGGAGGCCGCGCATCCAGGCCTTGCGCTCGGCGGGTGAGGCGGCGTCCAGGGCGGCCTCGAGGGCCTCCAGGGTGCAGTCTTGTGCGATCGGAATCATCGGGCCTCCAGAAGGCTGGCTATCATGCCCCAAGGAGCCTCCCCATGCTGACCTCTGCCCTGCTGATCGCCGCGCTGACCTCCTGCAAGGACGGGGAGGTGGACGACAGCACCTCGGGCGGGGGCGACGACACCGCGGACACCCAGGACACCGGCGAATCCGTGGAGCGCGTGGGCGGCGAGGACATCGTGTTCCACGACGGCAGGCGCTTCGTGGCGCACCTGACCTGGGACGGCGCGGTGGAGCTGGACGCGGAGCCTGCCCAGGAGGAGCTGGGCGGGGGCAGCCTGTGGACGGCCTTCGGCGACTTTGACGGCGACGGCCACGACGACCTCTGGCAGATGCCCGACGGCGGCGACAAGACCAGCGTCTACATGAACGACGGCGCGGGGGTCTGGGACAGCGAGCCCGCGTTCACCCCCGACGCCAACGTCTCCAAGAAGCGGCCCGTCGTGGTCGGCGACTTCGACGGCGACGGCAAGGACGACATCGGCCTGTTCAACACCGGCGGCGGCAAGTTCATCGTCTACCCCCTCAAGGTCGCGACCTTCTCCCTGGACGACAAGATCGCCACGGAGACCGCCCTGGGGGACGTGGGCGAGTTCAGCGCCGCGGACATGAACGGCGACGGCTGGGACGACATCGTCCAGCTCGCCGGGAGCGACGTGCGGATCTACCGCGTGGTCGATGGCGCCTTGGTGGACCCCGCCAGTCCCTGGTGGGAGGGGCGCGTGCAAGGCGCGGTGACTGCCATCGGCGTGGACCTGGACGGCGACGGCCGGGCGGAGCTGGCCACCTGGTCCGGGAGCACGCTCACCGTGTTCGGACAAGGTGAGCTGGGGCCCGATCTGGAGATCAGCGAGGACTTCATGCTTGGGACCAATGGAACGCCGCACGCGGTCCAGGTCCGCTGACCGCGAGGCCGGAATCTGGGCGGGCCAGCGGCGCGCATTCGGGCTACCCCCCGCCAATGGACCTCACCCCCCTCTTCAAGAGCCTGCGCGGGCAGGTCTCCGAGCGCGTCTGGGACGCCGGAATCCGGCTCAACCGCGGCGGCCAGGTCGAAGGCCGCGACCACGACGACGACGAGATCTCCCTGTGGCTGCACTCCCCGAACCGAAGCCAGCCCCTGGAGGTCTACCTCTACCCAAAGGACGAGGACTGGTCCTGCGACTGCGGGTTCGACGGCGGCTGCGCCCACGTCGTGGCCTGTGTACTCGCGGTGCGCGAGAGCCAGAAGGACGGCAAGGGGCTGCTCCCCCGCGCCGCCGCTGACAGCCAGATCCACTACCGACTGAGCGCTGACGCTCAGGGTTGGCTCACCCTCGAGCGCCTGAAGAACGAGGCTGGTGGGCGCAAGCCCCTCCGTGGCCCACTCTCCAAGCACCGGGGCCTCCGCGCCACCCCAGCGGATCAGGTCGCCGACGAGGTGCTGCGTCTCGGGGCCACCCGGCTCCCCCACGTGGGCTGGATGCGCATGCTCAAGGCCTTCTCGGACGAGGGCCGCACCCTGGAGCTCGACGGCAAGCAGTACCCCGCGCGCCCCGACCCCATCACCCCGGTGCTGATCGTCCGGGACGAGGGCCAGGGCTTCAAGCTCAGCCTGCACCGCAGCAAGCGCATCGTCCGCAAGTTCCAGGACGGCGTGGTGCTCAGCGAGGACGGCCTGCACCCCTACAGCGGCGGCGGCCTGGCGCCCCACGAGCGCCGCCAGCTCGCCCAGGGCCGGGTGTTCTCGGTCAACGAGGCCGGCAAGCTGGTCGCCGAGCTGCTCCCCTCCTTCCGCGAGCGCCTGGAGGTCAAGCTCAAGACCACCCGCCTGCCGGACGCCGAGCGCACGCCGCCCCGGCTCCAGCTCCGCCTGGTCCCCAGCGAGCGCCAGCTCCAGGTGGAGCTGGATCTGGTCTACGGCGAGCCCGCGGTCGCCCGCGTGGTGCGCGACGAGCTGCAGATCATCAGCGACGGCAAGGTCCCCCTGCGGGACCGCAACGCCGAGCGCCGGCTGCTCCGCCAGGCCGAGAAGATGCGCCTGCCCACCGCCCGCCGCATCCAGCTCAACGAGGACGAGGCCATCCGCTTTGTCCGCGACCGCCTGGCCGACTTCCCCGGCACCATCGAGGGCGACCCCCGGGCCTTCCGGGTGCGCCGGGAGCCCGTGGCGCTGAGCTTTGACGGCGAGCGCCTGCAGTCCGAGGCCAACCTGAGCACGCTGATGCGCGCCTGGGAGGAGGGCCGCACCCTGGTCCCCCTGATCGACGGTGGCTACGCGCCCATCCCGGTCAACCTGCTCCAGACCCACGGCGAGCTGATCGCCGACCTGGTGGAGGCCAAGGGCGACGCCATGGATCTGCCGGCCCACGCCACCTTCGCGGCGGCCCGCCTGGCCAAGGCCCTGGACGCCCCGCCGCCCCCCAAGCTGGACGGCCTGCGCCCGCTGATCGAGGACTTCGACGGCCTGCCGCCCCTGCGCCTGCCCGATGGCCTGAACGCCACCCTGCGCCCCTACCAGGAGCTGGGCGTGCGCTGGCTGGGCTTCCTCACCCAGGCCGGACTCGGCGGCATCCTGGCCGACGACATGGGCCTCGGAAAGACCCTGCAGGCGCTGACCGCGGCCGCCACTCTGCTGGAGGACAAGGGCGGCCAGATCCTGGTCGTCGCCCCCACCTCGCTGCTGCACAACTGGTCGCGGGAGGCCGTGCGCTTCATCCCGCACCTGCGGCCCTCGATCTTCCACGGGCCCAAGCGCAAGCTGGATGAAGAGGCGGATCTGGTGATCACCTCCTACGCCCTGATGCGCAGCGACCCGGCGATCAAGAAGCGCCGCTGGACCCTGGCCATCCTGGACGAGGCCCAGGCCATCAAGAACCCCGAGTCCCAGACCGCCCAGGCCGCCTTCAAGCTCAAGGCCGCCCAGCGCTGGAGCCTCACCGGTACCCCCATCGAGAACCGCCTGGACGAGCTGTGGTCGCAGATGCACTTCTGCAACCCCGGCCTGCTCGGCGGCCGCCGCCGCTTCGACCGGACCACCGCCCGCCCCATCGAGGGGGGAGACCGCAGCGCCGCCAAGCGCCTGCGGGAGCGCATCCGGCCCTTCGTGCTGCGCCGCCACAAGTCCGAGGTCGCCACCGACCTGCCCCCGCGCACCGACCTGGTGCTGCCCTGCCCCATGACCCCCGCCCAGCGCAAGGTCTACGAGATGGTGGCCATCGCCGGCCGCCAGGAAGTCGCCGAGATGATGGGCTCCGGTCAGGCGCTGCAGGTCCTGGAGCTGCTGCTGCGCATGCGCCAGGCCGCCTGTCACCCCCAGCTCCTCCCCGGCGAGCGCCCCAACGAGTCGGGCAAGCTGGAGGTCCTGCTGGAGAAGGTCGACGAGGTGGTGGAGCAGGGCTCCAAGGCCCTCATCTTCTCGCAGTGGACCGGCTTCCTGGATCTGATCGGGCAGGCCATGCTCGAGCGAGGACTGGACTTCTGCCGCCTGGACGGCAGCACCCGCGACCGCCAGGGCCAGGTGGACCGCTTCCAGTCGCCCGATGGGCCGCCGCTCTTCCTCATCTCCCTCAAGGCCGGTGGAACGGGTCTGAACCTGACGGCCGCGGACTACGTGTTCCACACCGACCCCTGGTGGAACCCGGCGGTCGAGGACCAGGCCACGGACCGAGCCCACCGAATCGGCCAGGACAAGCCCGTGTTCAGCGTCAAGCTGGTCAGCGAGGACTCGGTCGAGGAGGGCATCGTGGCCCTGCAGGCGCAGAAGCGCGCGCTGGCCGAGGCCGCCATCGGCTCCGAGGCGGAGTGGGTCGAGAAGATCGGCCGCGACGACCTGCTGGCGCTCTTCGCGGAATGATGTCCCCGGCGGAGGCGGGGCGGTTAGCTTGGCAGCATGGACAAGCCCCGCCTCATCACGCACCAGGGTGACCTCGCCTGGGTGCACAAGCCCGCCGGAATGGCGACCCACCAGAACGCTGAAGGCGGTGAGGACCTGAACGGCTGGCTCGCCCAGCAGTCCGGCATCCTCAAGGGCATGATGCCCGTGCACCGCCTGGACAAGGACACCTCCGGGGTGCTCCTGGTGGGTAGGAAGGCCGCCCGGCGCGACGCCTCCAAGCTCTTCGAGCAGGGCCTCTGCAACAAGCGCTACCTGGCGCTCGTATTCGGGAAGCTCAAGCCGGTGGGCCGCATCTCGGCGCCCATCGACGGCAAGGACGCGGAGACGGAGCTGCGCATGCTGGCGGCCTTCGAGAGCGACAGCGGCCCCCTGACCCTGGTCGAGCTGCACCCCAGCACCGGCCGCAAGCACCAGCTCCGGCAGCACCTGCTGAGCATCCGCCACCCCATCGTCGGGGATCGGCGCTACAAGCGGCGGGCCAACAAGCACCCCGAGGGCGCGCCCAAGCGGCTCTGGCTGCACGCGGCCTCCCTGGCCCTCCCCGACCAGGAGCCGGTGCGCTCGCCCCTGCCCCCTGAGCTGGCCGCCCACCTGGAGCGGCTCCGGAGCCAGCAATGAAGCGCTGGCTGCTCCCCATCGGCGTCTCGGTGTTCCTGGGCGGCGCGGGGGCGGCCCTCGCCCAGGAGGGGGTGATCCAGGAGGTGCTGGACAGCGCCCAGGAGCTGCTGGACTCGGCAGACACCGCGGACACTGCGGACACCGCGCCTCCTGCGGACAGCGGGGATACCGCAGACACCGGGGCGGTGGACAGCGGCCCGATGGACAGCGGGGACACGGGCTGGGACACCGGCGACACGGGCGATTGGGACGAATGTGAGGGCCGCGGCCCCTTCGTGGGCGATCTGGTCTTCTCCTCCGAAGACGCCCTGGTGACCTGGGCCCAGGACTACAACAGCGTGCAGGGGAACCTGCGTCTGGTGGGCCTGGACGGCCTGGAGGACCTGAGCGCCCTGGGCTGCCTCGGCTCCGTGAGCGGCAAGCTGGAGCTGGTGAAGCTCTCCGGGGTGAGCGACCTCTCGGGCCTCGCGCGCCTGGAGTCGGTGGGCGGAGACCTGCGCATCGTCGACAACGACAAGCTCACCAGCCTCAGCGGCCTGGAGCGCCTGGAGTCCCTGGGCCAGATCGACATCGAGGGCAACGCCGCCCTGCAGGACCTCTCCGGGCTCTCCGGCCTGCACAGCGCCAAGGGCCTGCAGCTCAGCGGGAACGCCTCTCTGCGGCAGCTCTCCGGCCTCTCCGGGGTCGCCTCCCTGTCCAATGGCCTGGTGATCGCCGACAACCCCAGCCTGCAGGAGCTCGGGCCCCTGGGCCTGCAATCCACCGGCACCCTGGTCATCCAGGACAACCGCGGCCTGCGCACCCTGTCCGGCCTGGACGCCCTGCGCGCGGTGGACGGCGAGCTGGTGATCATGGGCAACAGCCGCCTCGTGGACCTCTCCGGCCTGGGCAAGCTGGTCCTGGTGGAGGGGGGGCTGCTGCTGCGGGACAACAGCTTGGCCAACCTCTCTGGCCTCGAGGCCCTCACCCTCGTCAAGGGGGAGCTGCGGATCGCAAACGAGGACACGCTGCGCAGCTTGAACGGTCCCCGCTCGCTCACCCGGGTCGGGAGCCTGGTGCTGCACGACAACGCCTCGCTGCTAACGGCCTCCGGGCCCGCGCTGGCGGTGGTCGGCAGCCTGAGCATCCAGGGCAACCCCGCGCTGATGGACATCGGGCTGACCGAGCTCGTGCGCGCTGAGAGCGTGGAGATCGCGGACAACAAGCGCCTGGCGAACCTGACCGGCCTGGAGTCCCTGGCCCTGGTGGACGGGCAGCTCTACATCCACGACAACGACCGCCTGCAGTCCCTGCGGGGCCTGGACGGGCTGGTGCGGGTGGGCGGCGCGCTGCGGGTGCTCTCAAACCCCAAGCTCCAGTCCGTGATGAACATCGACGGCGTGCGCGGCCTGGGGGGCCTGGAGATCCTGGGCAACGGGCTGCCCAAGGGGGCCACCGGCTCCCTGGTCGTGAGCATCGGGCCCGAGAACATCGGCGGCGTGGTGCAGGTCCAGCGCTGAGCGCGCCGGGGCGGCTGAGGTACACTCCCGGCGTGAGTCCCCTGCGGCCCAGCGTGCGTGCGTTCATCGCTCTGTCCTGTGGCCTCGCGGTCGCTGGGCTCGCGCTGCAGGTCGCCTGGCTGAGCGATGACGCGCTGATCACCCTGCGCCACCTCCAGCAGCTCGCGGGAGGGAACGGTCCGGTGTTCAACATCGGCGAGCGGGTGCAGGGGTACACCCACCCGCTCTGGTTCGGCGTGCTGGCGGCCTGTCAGGCGCTGGGTGCGGCGCCCTGGCGCAGCGCGATGGTGCTGGGGCTGGTGTTCTCCGGGGTGGCGGTGGCCGGCTGGGCGGGGATGCTCCTGCAGAAGGGGGAGGGCTCCGCGCAGTCCCTGGTGCTGGCGGGCGTCACCACACTGCTGCTGGGGACCAGCGAGTCCTGGCTGGCCTTCTCGACCTCGGGTCTGGAGAACAGCCTCAGCCACGCGCTGCTGATCGGGGTGGCCTGGGAGTTGAGCCAACGCGGCTTCCAGCGCCCATTCGTGCTCTCCCTGCTCTGGGCCCTGCTGGGCCTGAACCGCATGGACATGGCGGCCGCCGCGCTGCCCAGCGCGCTGCTGCTGGCCCGGGAGCTCAAGACCCCAAAGCGCTGGCTGCAGGCGGCTCTGGGGGGGCTACCGATGCTGGCCTGGCTGGCCTTCGCCACGCTCTATTACGGCGACCCGCTGCCCAACACGGCCCGCGCCAAGGTGGGGATCTTCCCCAGCACGGCCGACGCGATCGCCCAGGGCTGGGTCTACCTGCAGGACTGGGTGGTCCACGAGCCCGGCGTCGCGCTGCTGTCTCTGGCGGGGGTGGGTCTGGGGCTCTGGCGCCTGCGGGGTCAGCCGACCTGGGCGCTGCCGCTGGGCGCGCTGATGCACCTGGTGTACGTGGTGGTCGTGGGCGGCGACTTCATGCGGGGGCGCTTCTGGCTGGTGCTGGTCGTGCTCGGCCTGTCCTCGCTTGGGCTGGGGTTGCTGGAGCTGTGGCGGGCGCACCCGCGGTCGCAGGGGTGGACCGGGGTGTTCTTGGGGCTGTCCTGCCTCTCCCCTCTCCTGCCCCAGGCTCCCCCTGGCGATCCCCATGAGATCCCGGAGAGCGGGATCGTGGACGAGCGCGCCTACTACTACGAGTTCCAGTCCTGGTCGGCGATCCGCCGGCACGGGCTCAGGCCCCAGGTCGTGTCCCAACAGATCATCGACGACATGGCCGCCTACATCTCCGCGTGCGGGCCGATGACGGTGCACGCCAAGATGCCCGGCGGCATCGCCTACTACAGCCCCCTGGAGCTCTCCGTGGTGGACCCGCTGGGGCTCACCGACCGGGACGTGGCCGCGCTGGGCGCCGAGTACCTGATCCCCGAGCGCGTGCGGGTGGGCCACCCCGTGAAGGTGGTCCCGGTGTCCCTGCTGGCCGCCAAGGGCGACGTCTCCTTCCTGCACGGGTGGCTGGGCGCCGTGGGTGCCCGGGACTGCGCCCTGCTGGAGATGCCCGCCGCGTATCTGGACTCGGACGCGCTGTGGTACCCGCCGCAGACCACCTTCCCGATGCCAGCGACGCAATGAGACGGCGGCTCGAGCCCGGGGAGGGCGGCACCCCGCCGTGACCTGAGCGCCACTTTGGGCTACCTTGAGCCGCATTTTTCGGGCCTCGCCCCAAAGGAGCCCCTTCGTGGCAAGCAACACCCAGACCAGCTCCGAGCAGGTCAAGCAGCTCGGCCTGTTCGCGGCCATCAGCAGCCTCTCCTACGTCTTCTGGATCGTCGGCGGCATGGAGATGGTCGAGCGCCTGGCCTACTACGGGGTCAAGGCCGTCGTGGGCCTCTACGCCAAGGACCCGGTGTCCAAGGGCGGCCTGGGCATCACGATGTCCCAGTACGGCAACCTGCTGCTGATCTGGACGCTCATCCAGTCGGTGCTGCCCGTGTTCACCGGCGGGATCTCCGACCGCATGGGCTACAAGCAGACCATCGCCGTGTCCACGGTCATCAAGATCCTGGGCTACCTGGTGATGTTCCAGTTCGCCAGCTACGGCGGCTTCATGGCCGGCGCGGTCCTGCTGGCCACCGGCACCGCGGTGTTCAAGCCCGGCATCCAGGGCACCCTGGTCAAGGCCACCAAGCCCGAGAACTCCTCGGTCGCCTGGGGCATCTTCTACCAGACGGTCAACATCGGCGGCTTCATGGGCCCCCTGCTGGCCGGCTTCATGCGCAAGATGGACTGGAAGTGGGTGTTCCTGGCCTGCGCCGTGGTCATCTCCGTCAACTTCCTCTTCCTGTTCATGTACAAGGAGCCCGGGAAGGAGGAGCGCGAGGCCAAGCTGGCCGCCCAGAAGGAGAGCGGCGAGCAGGACAACCTGCTTGTGGACTCCCTCAAGGAGCTGGCCAAGCCCCACCTGTGGAGCTTCCTGCTGCTGCTCAGCGGCTTCTGGTTCATGTTCAGCGCGCTCTTTGACGTGCTGCCCGTCTACATCGACGAGTGGGTCTGGACCGGCGACATCCTCACCACGCTGTTCGGCGAGGGCGGCTCCGACAACCCGGTGGTGAACTTCTTCATCGTCACCAACCAGTACGGCACCCAGATCCAGCCCGAGGGCCTGCTCAACGTCAACGCCCTGCTGATCATGCTGACCGCCTTCTTCTTTGGCTGGGCCAGCGGCCTGGTGCGCCCCACGACCTCCATGGCCCTGGGCGCGCTGATGGCCTCGCTGTCCATGTTCCTGGTCGGCCAGTCCACGATGGGCTGGATCTGCTTCGGCAGCATCGCCTTCTTCTCCGTCGGCGAGATGCTCTCCTCCCCCAAGACCGGCGAGTTCATCGGCAACATCGCCCCCTCCGACAAGAAGGCCATGTACCTGGGCTTCTCCCAGATCCCCCTGGCCCTGGGCGGCGCCCTGGAGGGCAAGGTCGGCCCCGAGCTCTACGGCATGCTGGCCTCCAAGGAGCTCTTCTCCCGCGAGCTGATGCTGGAAGAGGGCCTGGCCCAGGCCGCCGTGGACGCCATCCCCGAGGGCGAGGCCTTCGACACCCTGGTCCTCTCCCGCATCGACGAGATGGCCCTGACCGACCTGCCCGGCATGACCCCCGACGCGGCCCAGGCGCTCTCCGCCCAGGGCATCGGCGTGTGGGACCTGCACGACGCGGTGCCCAAGGACCTGGCCGCCGCCCTCCCCGAGGAGACCGCCGCGCCCCTGCTGGAGCAGGCCGGCCCCCACCTGGAGACCATCTACAACACCGTCGCCAACCCGCTGACCCAGGAGCTCTACGCGAGCCACAACGTCTCGCTGTTCTGGGACATCATGGGCATCGTCGGCGTCGTGAGCGCCGTCTTGATCGTGGCCTACGGCCGGTGGATCCGCGGCCGCGACCTCTCCTGAGTCGGCAGCGGGTACACTGCCGCGGTGCCCACCGACCCCAACGTTGAACTGAACGAGGCCCGGGAGGCCCTGAGCCGCTGCCAGGCGGAGCGGGACCGCGCCCGGGCCGAGTCGCGTCTGCTCCGGGAGCAGCTCCGGGGTCTGCGCGCCGAGCTCGCCGCCGTGAAGCCGGCCTCCCAGATCGAGCTGGAGGCCGCCCAGGCCGAGCTGGAGGCGCTCCGGAGCCAGCTCGAGGACGCCAACCAGGCCAGGCGCGCCGCCGAGCAGGCACAAGAGTGGGCCGAGCGCAGCGCCCAGCGCGCGAACGTGAACGCCGAGCGCATGGAGGCCGAGTCCCGCCACGCCTTCGACCGCATCGTCAGCCTGCGGGAGCAGCTCGCGCGCGCGGAGGGGCTCGTCGGCATCGAGCGGGCCGCCGCGGAGATGCTGCGTCGGGAGCTGGAGCAGGCGAGGAGGGAGGCCACCCACTCCGTCATGGGGGTCGACCCCGCCCAGGAGCGTCGGCTCACCCAGGATCTGCGCGATCTGGACGCAAACGAGGACAGGGTGACCTCGCCGGCGGGACCGAGCGAAGAGGAGCAGGGAGCACCCCAGGAGCCCCAAGGTGGGGACGGGCCTGCGCTGCACCCCCAGCCCGCCTTCGACCTCCCCGAGGGCAGCATCTGGTTCTTCGAGGGCATGGCCGAGCCGGAGCACTTCCACGAGATCGTGGGCGCCATCGCCGAGCGCTACCTGGGCGAGCTGCTGACCCTGGGGCGCTTCCAGGACGGAGAGCTGGGCGTGGTGGCGGTCCTGGGCCCGGAGCACTCCGCGACGGACCTGCTCAACGCGCTGTGGAGGGAGCAGGACAGGGCCTTCGCAGCGACGGGTCTACCGCTTATCCGCGTGCAGCCCAGTAGCTGGTGCAGCAGCCAGCGGGACCAGCGAGGACGGGCTGTGGACCCCGAGCGCTTCCAGCAGTGGCGGGACCGCATCGTCGCCGGCGAGCTGGAGCGGGTGGAGTAGCCTGCGCGGGCGTTATCCCTGTGTCCCCAAAGGACCTGTGTCCCCAAAGGAGATGCCCATGAGCTGGGTCGCCCGCCTCCGCGCCCGCTGGACCGAACCTGGACGCCCCGCCGTGGGCTTCGTCGGTGACTGGAGCGAGCAGCCGCTGAGCCCCGGCCCGGACCAGACCTACCGGCAGCTCGGCCAGTCCATCGACCGCGCGCGCACCTGGCTGCGGCAGCGGAGCCTTGGCCGCGGCGACACGCTGGCCCTGCAGATGCCCCGCCACCCCGCGATGCTGGAGCTGGCCCTGGCCGCCATGTCCGAGGGGCTGACCGTCCTCCCCCTGAACCGCGCCTACACCGCGCGGGAGCTGCGCTTTGCCCTGGAGGACTCGGGCGCCAGCAGGGCAGTGCTCCTGAGCGAGCGCTTCACCGAGCTTGGGGACACCGCGCCCTGCCCCGTCGAGCCCGCGGCCGTGCTGCCCACGGCCCTCAGGATGGCCACGCCGTGCACTGAGCCCCCGCCCCAACTGCCGCTGGAGACCCCGGCCATGCTGCTCTACACCAGCGGCACCACGGGGCGGCCCAAGGGTGCGTTGTCCTCGCATGGGAACCTGCTGGCGGCCATTGAGGGGCTCCACGAAGCCTGGCGGTGGACCGCAGAGGACGTACAGCTCCACTGCCTCCCCCTCTTCCACGTCCACGGCCTGGTGGTCGCCCAGTTCGTGGCCTTGTGGGCCGGCGCGCAGACCCTGTGGCTGCCCCGCTTTGACGCCGACGCGGTGTGGGGAGCCATCGAGGCCCACCAGGTGAGCGTGTTCATGGGCGTGCCCACCTTCCACCACCGGCTGCTCCAGTCCCAGGTCCAGGCCGACCTGTCGTCCATGCGCCTGTTCACCAGCGGCTCGGCCCCCCTCCCCGCCGCCGTCCACCGCGCCTTCGAGCAGCGCACCGGCCTGCGCATCCTGGAGCGCTACGGCATGTCGGAGGTCGGCATCGTGCTCTCCAACCCCTACGACGGCGAGCGCCGCGCGGGCACCGTGGGCTTCCCCCTCCCCCACGCCCAGGCCAAGGTCACCGACCTGGAGAGCGGCCAGGAGCTGGGCCCCGACCAGGTGGGCGAGATCCGCATCCACGGCCCCAGCGTGATGCTCGGCTACCTGGGCCTCCCCGAGCAGACCCAGGCCGCGATCGGCGACGGCTGGATGCACACCGGCGATCTGGGCTCGGTGAGCGCCGACGGCTACTTCACGATCGTCGGGAGGGCTGGGGACATGGTCATCACCGGTGGGCTCAACGTCTACCCGCGAGAGGTGGAGACCATACTCCTGGAGCACCCCGGCGTCAGCGAGGTCGCCATCGTCGGCGTCCCCCACCCGGACTGGGGCGAGCAGGTCGTGGGCGTGTTCGTCGGCGACGCGGAGCCCTCGGCATTGGTGGACTTCTGCCGCGCCGAGCTGGCCGCCTTCAAGTGCCCCAAGGAGCTGCGGCGCGTGGACGCCCTGCCCCGGAACGCGATGGGGAAGGTGCAGAAGGCGGTGATTCGGGCGGGGTGGAACGGCTGAGGGCCGCTTTGGGGGAGCTACGGGGGCTCGGTGCGCGCTCTGGCGGAGCTACGGGGGCTCAGTGCGCGCTTTCGCGGAGCTACGGGGGCTCAGTGCGCGCCTGTCGGTCGCTGAGCGCGCACTCACGGGCCGTAGCTCAAGAAAAGCGCGCACTCACGGGCCCTAGCTCAAGAAAAGCGCCCACTCACCGCCCTTGGCCCGGTCTGCCACCAGCGTCCGGACGCAAAAACGCCGCCCCCGGTCTCCCGAGCGCGGCGCTGGATGCTGAGCCTTCTGCAGGATCAGCTCGGGTCGGGCGCCGGGGTCTTCTCGCCGCTGGCGAAGGCCTCGGGCTGCTTGCAGTACTCGGCGTCCACGGAGCCGGTGAGTGCGCCCAGGAAGGTCGTGATTTCGCTGACCTGCTGCTCGCTGAGCTCCACGTCAAGCTGGTGCTTGCCCATCAGGGTGACCGCCTCGCTCAAGGTCGCGACGCTGCCGTCGTGGAAGTACGGGCCGGTCTTCTCGATGTTCCGCAGGCTGGGCACCTTGAACATGAAGTCCTGGTTGGGGTCGCCCTTGAGCGCGCCCAGGCCCTTGTCCTCGGTCTCGAAGGGCACGCGCTCGCCGAGCTTCCGGTACTGGGTGCCGCCGATGGCCACGCCCATGTGGCAGGTCTGGCAGCCCACCTCCAGGAAGGTCTGCATGCCCTTGAGCTCCTCGGTGCTCAGCGCGGCCAGGTCCCCGCCCAGGTAGGCATCGATGGGCGCCGGGGTCACCAGTCCCCGCTCGAAGGCGCCGATGGCAGCGGCCATGTTGTCGTAGGTGATGGGGTCTTCCGCGTCGGGGAAGGCGGCCTTGAACGCGGTCTCGTACTCGGGGATGCTCTTGAGCACCGCGACCACGGAGGCCTCGTCCGGCATGGCCATCTCGACGGGGTTGAGCACGGGGCCCTTGGCCTGCTCTTCCACCGTCGCCGCGCGCCCGTCCCAGAACTGAGCGATGTGCACGGCCGCGTTGAAGCTGGTGGGCGAGTTGCGGTCGCCGCGCTGGCCCTTGTGGCCAGGGCTGGTGGGCTCACCGTCGACGCCGTAGCCGTCAAGCTGGTGGCAGCTGTTGCAGCTCACGTCCTGGTTCTTGGACAGTCGGGCGTCGTAGTAGAGCTGCCGCCCCAGGTCGATCTGCGCCTGGGTCGCGGGGGTCTCGCCGTCCATGCGCTCGGGCAGCGCCTTGAAGGAGCCCTGGGCCTTGGGCAGCAGCTCCTTGGCCAGCGGGTCGACCTGCGGCTCGGCCTCTGCGGGTTCAACGGGGGTCTCGGGCTCGGGGGCCCCAGAGCAGGCAATCATCAAAAGGAAGGTCATGGGCTTTCTCCAGAAGCCCCCTGATCTAAGCGCTCAGCCCGTGGCCTTCAACAGGTCAAGAAGTCGCACCTTGGGAGCAGGTTCGGCCCAGACTCCCCCCAGAACCGCGACCCCGAACCCACCCGCTGCGCGGATCCGGGAGGCCCGCTCCGGCGTGATGCCCCCCAGGCCCAGCACCGGAATCTCCAGCGCGTCCTGCGCAGCGACCAGCCCCGAGATCCCCAGCGTCTGGCGTCTGTCCAGGGGCTTGGAGGAGGGGGGGAAGACAGGCGATAGCAGCACGAACGCCGCCCCACACCGCTGCGCATCCTGGCACTCCTCCACACTGTGACAGCTCCGCGAGAACGAGGTCACGCGTTCTGTATCCGGCGCCCGGGAGCTGCTGGCGCGTTGGTGAAGCGGGAGCCCCAGCCGCTCGGCCAGCGACTCCCCATCCGGGCAGCGCTCGTGCACGATGGGACGAACGCCTGCGACCCCAAGGCGCCTCAGCCAGTCCTCGCTGGTGCCCGGATCCAGCGAGGGCTCCCGAAAGAGCAGGTGTGCAGCGGTGGATCCCAGCACCCGGAGCAGGACCTGCAGCTCCTCCTCTTCCCCCCGAAGCGTCCCCGGGGTGAGGACCAGCAGGCGGGGGGCGCTCAGCGGATCAGCCCCGTCTCGGGGGAGCTCGCGGAGGCGTAGAGCTTGCGGGGCATGCGGCCCGCCTCGAAG
Organism: Myxococcota bacterium; assembly: GCA_036229005.1. Lineage (GTDB taxonomy): Bacteria > Myxococcota_A > UBA796 > UBA796 > CAJQPC01 > CAJQPC01. Next base: position 198,963 of record JAZAMN010000024.1, on the reverse strand, counting down.
GCCAGGCGGCCCGCCTCGACGGCGTGGGCCATGGCGGAGGCCATCTTGACGGGGTCGTCCGCGGCCGCGACCGCGGTGTTCATCAAGACAGCGTCCGCGCCGAGCTCCATGGCCTGTGCGGCGTCCGACGCGGTGCCGATCCCGGCGTCGACGATCATCGGACAGGAGACGAGCTCCCGGATGATGCGCAGGTTCTCCGGGTTGCGGACGCCCAGCCCGGAGCCGATGGGGGCGGCCAGGGGCATCACGGCCGCGCAGCCCAGGTCCTCCAGGCGCTGACACAGCACAGGATCCGCCTGGACGTAGGGGAGCACGGTGAAGCCTTCCGCCACCAACACGCGCGCGGCCTCCAGAGTCCCCTCGGCGTCGGGGAAGAGCGTCCGGGGGCAGCCGATGACCTCCAGCTTGAGCAGGCTCGTTCCCAGCAGCTCGCGGGCCAGGCGCGCGGTCACGATGGCCTCTTCGGCCGTGTAGCAGCCCGCGGTGTTGGGCAGCAGGTGGATGCGCGCGCGGTCGATGTACCCCATGATGGATTCGGCAGGACCGGCGTTGAGATCCACCCGCCGGATCGCCAGCGTGACGAGCTGGGTGCGCCCCGCCTGGTGGCAGGCCTGCATCACCGAGAAGCTCGGGTATTTGCCCGTTCCCAGGATCAGCCGCTCGGACAACTCGAGTTCACCCAGCTTCAACATGCAAGCCTCCAGCAGGGGCGACCTAACCCGTCCCACCCCGGCGGCTGGCCGCCTTGACAGGTCCGACTCTACCGATAGGCTCTGGCAGTCAAACCGCCCCAACTGGAGCACCCCACATGATCAAGCGTCTGCTCGCTGGCCTGGACAAGGCCCTCCCCGCCACCACCGCCCACGCACACTGCGACGGCCCCTGCGGCGTCTACGACCCCGCCTCCGCCCGCATCGCCGCCGAGGCCGTGCTGTCCATGACCAAGAAGCTGCTGGCTCTCGAGGTCCCGGACCCCTCCGACAAGGCCGCTGTGGTCAAGTACCACAACACCTTCGCGCGCTACGTGGCCATCAAGGAGGAGCAGGCCACCATCGCCAAGGACGAGATCCTGGTGCTGTGGACCGACTACTTCAAGCCCCCCCACCTCGAGGCGCACCCCGAGCTGCACGACCTGATCTGGAAGGCCACCAAGGAGCTCTCCTACGCCAAGGTCGAGTGCTCCCTGGAGCACGCCCAGAACGTGATGAACTACGTCCAGCAGATCCACGAGCTGTTCTGGAAGACCAAGAACCGCGACATCGCCTGGTACACCGCCTCCTGAGGCGCCCCACGGTGAGCCGCTCTGGCGACCGTGCGTCTGTCCCCACGCGCTGGCTTGGCGCGTGAGTCAGACACCCCAAGCTCCAGCGGTGCCGTCCTCCCGGGGTCGGCACCTGCTGCTCTGGGCACTGGGGCGACTCCGCCGCGTGCGGGTCTCCGGTCCCAGCATGCTGCCCACCCTCCAGCCCGGCGAGACCGTGCTGGTGGACCCCCGCGCGGCCCCTCGCGCCGGGGATCTGGTCCTGGCCCAGCATCCGCACCAGGACCTGTTGGTGATCAAGCGCGTGTCCCGAATCGATCCCCACGGGGTCGAGCTCCTGGGGGACAACCCCGCGCAGAGCACCGACAGCCGTCACTACGGCCCCCTTCCCCTTGAGCGCCTCCGCGGGCGCGTGGTGTGTACCTTCCTGTGATCCCCCTGACCGCCTTCGCAGACCCCGCCCGTGCCCCCCTGCTGGCCGCGGCCCTGAGCGTGGCGCTGGTGCACACCTTCATCGGCGTGGATCACTACCTGCCCTTCATCGTGCTCGGCCGCGCCCGCAAGTGGCCCCTGGCCAAGGTGCTCCGCATCACCGCAGCCTGCGGGCTCGGACACGTCGTGGGCAGCATCGGCCTGGGCTTCGTCGGCATCGCCCTGGGCACCGCCCTGACCCAGCTCGAGTGGATCGAGGGGGTGCGCGGGAACCTCGCGGCCTGGGGCCTGATCGCCTTCGGCCTGGTCTACATGGCCTGGGCCGCCCGCAAGCTCTGGAAGGAGCCCGAGGACGGACACAGTCACGACCACGGCCCGGACGCCTCCATGAGCTTCTGGGGCATCTTCATCGTGTTCGTGCTGGGCCCCTGCGAGCCCCTGATCCCCGTGCTCATGGCCCCCGCCTACGAACAGGACTGGGCCCTGGTCGCCCAGGTCGCGGGGCTCTTCTCCCTGGCCACCATCGGGACCATGCTGGGCATGGCCACCATCGGGTTCCTGGGCCTCAAGCTCGTCGCCATCAAGCGCGTCGAGCGCTACGGCAACCTGGCCGCTGGCGGCGCCATCCTGGCCAGCGGATTGGCCATCCAGTTCCTGGGGATCTGAGCCCCTGCATCGAAACAGCCCTGTGGCAGTCAAGCCCCCCGCACTTGGTTAGGCCTCCACACCTGCCCTTCATCCAACTGGAGTGACTCCATGAACGCGCCCATCCGCGTCGCAGTGACCGGCGCCGCCGGCAACATCGGCTACGCCCTGCTCTTCCGTCTGGCCTGCGGCTCCTGCTACGGCCCCGACCAGCCCATCATCCTGCAGCTCCTCGAGATCACCCCGGGCATGAAGGCCCTGGAGGGTGTGGTCATGGAGCTCATGGACGGCGCCTTCCCGCTGGTCCACGGCATCGAGATCAGCGACGACGCCAACGTCGCCTTCGACGGCGTCAACCACGCCTTCCTCGTGGGCGCTCGCCCCCGCGGCCCCGGCATGGTGCGTGCAGACCTCGTCGCCGCCAACGGCCCCATCTTCGTCGGCCAGGGCAAGGCCCTGATGAAGGCCGCGGACGACCTGCAGGCCCTGGTGGTCGGCAACCCCGCCAACACCAACGCGCTGATCGCTCTGCACAACGCCGGTGACCTGCCCAAGGACCGCATCCACGCGATGACCCGCCTGGACGAGAACCGCGGCAAGAGCCAGCTCGCCACCAAGCTGGGCGTGACCCCCGGCGAGATCAGCAACATGTCGATCTATGGCAACCACGCCCCCTCCATGTTCCCCGACTTCTTCCACGCCAAGGCGAACGGCAAGCTGGTCACCGAGCAGATCGAGGAGAGCTGGTTCCACGAGCACTTCATGAAGACCGTGCCCACCCGCGGCAAGGCCATCATCGAGGCCCGCGGCGCCTCCTCCGCCGCCTCCGCCGCCTCCGCCGCCATCGACCACATGTCCACCCTGTGGCACGGCACCGCCGAGGGCGAGACCGCCTCGATCGGCCTCTACAGCGACGGCAGCCACTACGGCCTGCCTAAGGACATCGTCTACTCGGTGCCCTGCACGGTGAAGGACCGCAAGGTCACCCCCGTCACCGACATCGAGCACAGCGACTTCGCCAAGGAGAAGATCAAGGCCAGCGCCGACGACCTCCTGGGTGAGCGCGAGGCCGTCAAGGAGCTGCTGGGCTGAGCCCCAGGCACCTTTACGACTCCTGAAGGGGTGGGGCAGCGATGCCTCACCCCTCTTGCGTTGTGGGACATGTGTGTCGCACACTCCCGGCGACTGTGGAGATGCGTCACACCACCGGCGGATCCTGCGTACAGAGTTCTTGACATCCAGTCCGGCATGCATTTTGCTCTGGGACCTGATCGAATCTGGCGCTCCCTGCGCCACGGAGGCACCTTGATGTTTACCGCCGCCCTCTTCGCGGGCCTCCTGGGTTGTGCCCAGGACTACGAGCTCACCCCCGACAACGACGGGTACGGAGCCAACGATCCCTGCATCGTGGTGACCCCCGAGGTCCTGAACTTCGGCGAGCTCGCCCGCGACGAGCACGTCACCAAGAGCTTCGATGTGATCAACGACTGCGGCGGTGAGCTGGAGGTCTCCGGGATCACCCTCGGCGCCGGCTCCGGCGGCTTCACCATCCTGAACGAGAGCCTCGAGTTCGTGCTGCCCGCGGGAGCCGCCGAGACCATCGAGGTCGACTTCACCCCCCACGGGGTCGCTCAGGAGACCCTGGCCATCATCTCCAGCAACGACGCGCAGGTGCCCAAGGCCACCGTCGATCTGCTGGGCGGCGGCCTTGTCCCCGAGCTGCAGATCTCCCCCAACCCCTACGACTTCGGCAAGACCTACGTCGGCTGCGACCAAGAGGTGCCCATCACCCTTGAGAACGTCGGCACCGACAGCCTCCAGGTCACCGCGATCAACGACTTCGGCACCTCCGACTTCGGCCTGGATCACGGCCTGAGCCTCCCCCTCACCCTGGCCCCCGGTGAGTCCGCCGAGGTCAGCATCTGGTTCGACCCGCTGGAGGAGGTCGCCTACACCGGCGAGTTCACGGTCGAGGCCGACGACCCCGCGGGCGTGCACACCGGCATCGCCGAGGGCGAGGGCCGCTACACCGCCGAGTACAAGGAGAAGTGGACCGTCCCCTTCGATCCGCCCACCGACATCATGTTCCTGGTGGACAACTCCTGCTCGATGGACGACGACCAGGCCCGCCTGGCCAACAACTTCTCCTACTTCATCCAGAACCTGGACACCTACACCAACGACTGGCACGTCATGGTCATCGGTGGGGACGACGGCTGCAAGAACAACACCGCCGGCATCCTCAAGCCCACCACCTCGGGCTACGAGAGCAAGTTCGCCACCGCGGCCAAGGCCGGTAGCGGCAGCTCCTACACCGAGTCCCTGCTGACCCTGGCAGCCCTGGGCACCGAGAAGTCCGTCACGGGCTGCAACGCCGGCTTCATGCGCGACGGCGCCCTGCTGCACGTCATCATGGTCAGCGACGAGCCCGAGCAGAGCAGCGGGAGCTGGAGCAACTACGTCTCCCGCATCCAGGCCGCCAAGGGCAGCAGCAGCCTCGTCAAGCTCTCCGCCATCGTGGGTGACTACCCCAGCGGCTGTGGCTCCGCCGACCCTGGCACCGGCTACTACGACGCCGTCAACGCCACCGGCGGTGAGTTCCTGAGCATCTGCGCGAGCTCCTGGTCCTCCTACATGAGCAGCCTGGCCAAGGCCTCGGTCTCCGTGGACACCTACGAGCTGCAGGCGACCCCCGTCGAGGCCACCATCGTGGTCCTGGTCAACGACGTCGAGCGCACCGGCGGCTGGTACTACGACGAGCCCAGCAACACCGTGGTGTTCACCTCGGACATCCCCGAGGGTGGCGACGTGGTCAAGGTCTCCTACGCAGGGAAGGCCAACTGCGACTGACGCGACACCGCGTAGCTCACCCCTCGGGGTGACTGGGAGCCCCGCCATCTGGTGGGGCTCTTCTGCTCTGGCGAGGTGCGGCTGGGTGACTCCGCACTCGCCTCAACTCAGCGAATCCCCAAGCTCACCGGAGTCCAGCGAAGCCCTCGAGCGCCCGGCTGATCCCCGCATCGTCCACATCCAGGTGCGTCACCAAGCGAATCGCGTCGTCCCGGATCGCGATGCAGTGGACCCCCAGGGCCTCCAGTTGCGCCTGGGCCGCGTGAGCGTCCGGCAGCTCGACGTACACCATGTTGGTGTCCGGGACGTTCACCCCAAAGCCCAGCTCCGCGAGCCCCTGCGCCAGGCGCTGCGCGCGCTCGTGATCGTCGGCCAGGCGGAGCACGTGATGCTCCAGCGCGTAGCTTCCGGCGGCCGCAAGGTATCCCGCCTGGCGCATCCCACCGCCCAGCAGCTTCCGCACCCTCCGGGCGGTGTGGATCATCTCCGCGGAGCCCGCCAGGATGCTGCCCACCGGCGCGCCCAGGCCCTTGCTCAGGCAGAAGGCCACGGAGTCGAACTCCTGGAGCACCCGGCTCAGGGGCTGGCCGCTGGCCACCACCGCGTTGAACACCCGGGCGCCGTCCATGTGGGCCTTGAGGCCGCGCTCCCGGGCCCCCCGGCCGATGGCGTCCAGGATGCCCTGGGGGTAGACCGTGCCGCCCCCGCGGTTGGCCGTGTTCTCCACGCAGATCAGCGAGGCCGGCGCAAAGTGCACGTTCTCCGGGCGCACCGCGGCGAACAGGGTGTCGGGATCCAGGACCCCGGCGCGCCCCTTGACCAGGCGGATCTGCACCCCGCTGATCACCGCCGCGGCGCCGGCCTCGTAGTGGTAGGGGTGGGCCCCCTCCTCCATGATGACCTCGTCGCCGGGCTGGGTGTGGCATCGGATGGCGATCTGATTGGCCATCGTCCCGGACGGTGTGAACAGAGCGGCTTCCATACCCGCAAGCCGCGCAGCCTCCCGCTCCAGCGCGATGACCGAGGGGTCGTCGCCCAGGACATCGTCCCCCACCTGGGCGGAGAACATGGCCTCCAGCATCTGGGGCGTGGGCTTGGTGACGGTGTCCGAGCGCAGGTCGACGGGCTTCATGCGGGCCTCACGAGGGGGGGCAGGTAGTCAGCGGGGGGCTCCAGGCCCATCAGCACGAGCAGGGTGGCGCTCACGTTGGCCAGCCCGGGGTCGGCGGGCACGTCCAGCGCCCAGTGCCCGCTGGCGTCCACCAGGGCGAAGGGCACCGGGGCCAGGGTGTGGCTGGTGCGCGGGACCGGACCGTCGGCCTGCTGCTTGGGGCTGCCGTCCTTGTTGCGCATCCACATGTCGTCGGCGTTCCCGTGGTCCGCGGTGACCAGCAGCACCCCGCCCGCCTCCAGCACGGCGGCCTCGATGCGGGCCACGCAGGCGTCCACGCACTCCATGGCCTCGACGGTGGCGTCCAGTGCGCCGGTGTGTCCGACCATGTCCCCGTTGGCGATGTTGAGCCGGATGTGGTCCCAGCGCCCGGATCCCACCTCCTGCACGACCCGGTCGGTGATCTCCACGGCCTTCATGCGGGGGGCCGTGTCGAAGGAGACGTTGTCCGAGGGGATCTCGACGTACTGCTCCAGCTCCGCGTCCAGCAGGCCGCTGCGGTTGCCGTTGAAGAAGAAGGTGACGTGGCCGAACTTCTGGGTCTCGGAGATGGCGAAGCTGCGCTTTCCGTTGGCCACCAGGTACTGGCCCACCGTGCGGTTGATCGCGGGCGGAGCCACCAGGTAGCGCTGGGGGATGTGCAGGTCGCCGTCGTACTCCATCATGCCGGCGTAGCGGAAGCTGGGGGCGTCGCGGCCGTCGATGGGCACGCTGCCCGCGCGCTGCATCCCGATGACCTCGCAGGCGCGCGAGATCTCCAGCGCTCTGTCCCCGCGGAAGTTGAAGAAGAGCAGTGCATCCCCATCCTGCACGCGCCCCAGAGCCTCTCCTCCCTCGGCGATCACGAAGGCGGGGAGGTACTGATCGTTGACCTTGGGGTCCTCGTCGTAGAGGGTCTGGACGGCCTGCTCGGCGCTGTCGAAGTGCCGACCCTGGCCCAGGATGTGGGCATCCCAGCCCCGCTGCACCATCTCCCAGTCGGCCTCATAGCGGTCCATGGTGAGGAGCATGCGCCCCCCGCCGCTGGCCACTCGGTAGTCCACCCCCTGGGCACCCAGGTGGTCCAGGTGCTCCTGTAGCTGGCGGATGTATGTCAGCGAGGTCCGGCTGCCCACGTCGCGCCCGTCGGTGAGGATGTGGACGCGCACGCGCTGCACGCCGTCCGCAGCGGCCCGGTCCAGGATGGCCAGCAGGTGCTTGATGTGGCTGTGCACGTTGCCGTCCGAGAGCAGGCCCAGCAGGTGCAGAGTGCCGCTCTGGGTGAGCCACTCCCAGGTCTCGCCGAACGCGCCCCCGTCCGCGATGGCGGCGTTGACCAGCTTGGCGCCCTGGGCGAACACCCGGCCGGCGCCCAGCGCGTTGTGCCCCACCTCGGAGTTGCCCATGTCGCCCTCTCCGGGGAGACCGACGGCGGGTCCGTGGGCGGCGAGCTGGGTGGCCTGGGGCCCCGAGAAGAGGCGGTCCAGCGTGGGGGTCTTGGCCAGGTGGACCGCGTCTCCGCCGTCCTTCGCGCCGAGGCCGACGCCGTCCAGGATGCAGAGCACCACGGGCTTGGGGAGAGGGTGGACGCGGGTCGAGGGGGTCAGTGTCAGATCCATGGGATCCCCTATTCGCTATGTTTGTGCCTTGGAGGCCTCATGTTCGCTCTGTTGCTGGCTTGTACCGCAGCTCCCCCCACCCTCAGCGCCGTGGATCCCGGCACGGCCAAGCCCGGCGACAGCCTGACGCTGATCGGCGCCGACTTCCAGCAGGGCGCGACCGCCACCGCGGGTGGGCAGGATCTGGCCGTGGAGTTCAAGGGGGCCGTGCAGCTTGTGGGCACCGTGCCCGAGCTGGCCGCTGGCGCCCACACCGTGATCGTGGCGAACCCCGACGGACAGAGCGCGACCCTGCCGGGGGCGCTGACCATCCCGGAGCCGCCCGCGGTCCTCAAGATCTGCGATCCCGACCAGACCGCCTACACGCAGCTCGCGGGGGGCCGGGAGCTCATCAAGATCGACGTGCACCACAAGGGCATCGAGGAGCCCGAGCGCCTGGAGATCGGCTTCCGCGAGGTCGCGGGGGTGCAGTACGAGGGCCGGGTCCAGGGGGACGCGCTCTGCTCGGCCATCGTGCTGGAGCTCAAGGACGGCCGGCGCCTGGTCTACGAGGACAGCAAGGAGCTGAACCTCAAGAAGAAGGCGCAGGAGCTGGCCCAGGTGGTCGGCGTGGGCATCGACGTGGTGGCGGACGAGGCCCTGCCCCAGGAGTAGGCGCGGCCTGGGACAAGCTGGGACAGGACCGCCAGGGGGCCCAGCCATAGCTTTGCGGAGACCCAAGAACAGGAGGTCTCCGTGTCCATGTCCAAGTCCACCCTGGCCCTCTTCGCCGTCTCCTTTGGCCTGAGCATGGCCGCCACCATGGCGGCCGCGGCCGAATACTCCGCGGACCTGCGCGTGACGGTGATGCTGGACGTCGCCAAGGAGGGCAGCGCCACCGACGCCGTGCTGGGCTTCTACACCGACACCGGCAAGCTCAAGGGCGTGTGCAAGTCCAACAGCCAGACCCACTGGCTCTCGGACAGCCAGAGCCACTGGCTCTCCAACAAGGGTGCCTCCGACTGGCAGTGTGACCTGCAGGGCGGCATCGACGGGGACGGCTTCGCCGTGTTCGCCAGCCAGGAGCACGTGGAGATCTGGCGCACCGCCGTGGATGGCGACCTGCTGCTCTACACCCCCGATGGCGACAAGGCCGGGAGCATCGTGGCCTTCGACATCGACGGAACGGAGCCCGAGTTCTTCGACATCGACGGGGAGCAGCCCACCTGGTTCGACGTCGACGGCAGCGAGCCCTTGTTCTTTGACCTGGACGGCGAGGAGCCCACCTGGCTGGACGGCAAGCGCACCTGGCCGGACGACATCGTCGACGAGCTGATGGCCTACTGAGGGCTGCGCTCCGAGGGGCCCAGTCGCCGGGAGGGGGCCCTCGGAGCGTCCCGCGGCCCGGTGGGTGTCAGCCTGCCAGGCCCGCCTTGTGGAGCTCCTGGACAATCAGGACAAAGCCGCTGGTCTGGAAGGCGCGGACCACAAAGCCCGGGACGCTGCCTCCGGGCTCGTAGCGCAGCTCATAGACCACCTTGGTGCCGGCGCCGTCCGGGCTGAGCTCCCACTTGCCGGAGTTGTGGGCGGGGGCTTCGTTCCCGGCGGCCGGGGTGGGCTGGTCCGCGGTCATGGACCACGCGTGGGTGATGGTGTCCCCGGAGACCGCGCGGGTGTACTCCATGTTGGCCTCTCGGTCGGAGATCCCCGAGGCCACGTGGCGCTGGTACACCTTGGTGCCGCTGGTGGTGGTCCCCACGACCTTGGCCTCCGCGATGCTGCTGTGGATCTCGTCGTGGCCCTCCAGGTCCGAGAGCAGGGCGTCGAGCTGCGCCGGGGTCACGTCCGACCAGGTGCACTCCGCCCGCAGGGTGGGGTAGCCGGAGGCGTGCTTGGGGCTCTTGAAGTAGGTGCAGCCGCCGCCGCTGTCGAAGCTCTCCCAGCCAGCGGGAGCAGCCAGGAGCGCGGGGAGAAGCAGGGCAAGCATGGGGGGACCTCCACAGGATTCCGACCAAGCTACCACCCGTCAGGGCCTTCTGACATTCCCGGCGAGCGCGGTTGGATAGGCTCTGCGAAAGCAGAGGTCCTCAATGGCTCGTTCGGCGATCGTCATCGGTGCTGGCATCACAGGCACGCTCACTGCGCTGCAGCTCCAGGACCAGGGCTGGGCGGTCACCCTGCTCGAGGCCCAGCACCTGGGCGCCGGCTCCAGCTCGCGCACCGCGGCGGGCTTTCGGCAGCAGTTCACCACGCGCGAGACGGTGCTGGGGATGCGCTACGCCGTGGACTTCTACAACGACTGGCAGGCGCGCACCGGCGGCGAGGGCCGGCCCATCCAGTCCAATGGCTACCTCTTCCTGCTGCCCAACGCCCCCGATGTCCTCGCTGGCGCCCGGATCCGCGTGGAGAGTCAAAGGGCCTGGGGGTTGAAGGAGGTGGAGGCCCTCAGCCCCGAGCAGGTCCAGAGCCGCTTCTCCTGGGTGGACCCGGAGAGCATCGGGGGGGCGACCTGGTGCCCGAGCGATGGCTTCTTGAGGCCCGAGGTGCTCTACAACGAGGCCGCCCAGGGGCTCCGTCAGCGGGGCGGCACCCTCAAGATGAACAGCGCTGTGGTCTCGGCGGAGCGCGCAGGTGACCGCCTGCTGAGCGTCACCACGGCCAAGGGCGAGACCCTGTCGGCCGACCTGTTCGTGGACTGCACGAACGCCTGGAGCCGGCGCCTCGGTGACATCCTGGGGGCCAAGGCGCTGCCCGTGGCCGCCCTCAAGCGCTACCTGTGGTTCCTGGAGCGCGACGACCAGGCCATGAGCGCCGAGCAGCTCCTGTCCATGCCCCTGGTGATCTCGCCGTCGGGGGCCTACTGCCGCCCCGAGAACGCGGGCTCGCTGATGATCGGGTGGAAGCACGCGGCGCCCGACCAGTCCGCCGACTTCTCCTACGAAGACCAGGACTCCGTGCAGCCCGAGTTCTTCCACCGCTCCGGGGCCGACGCGCGCCCCTTCGAGACCTGGATGGCCCTGGCCGAGGTCCTGCCCCCCGTCGGCGAGTTCAAGGGGATCTCCGCCACCACGGCCGGGTTCTACGGGACCACCCCCGACCACAACCCCTTCATGGACTTCGACCCCAACACCCGGAACCTGATCCGGCTGGTGGGCTTCTCCGGACACGGCGCGATGTTCGGCCCCTTCTCCGCCAAGGTCTGCACCGCCCTGGCTGAAGCCGGGCGTTCAATCGACCATGTCACCGTCCTCGGCGAGCAGGCCAGCCTCGGGGTCTTCCAGATCGATCGCGAGTTCCGCAGCGCCGAGGCGATGGTCATCTGAATCCCCGCGCCGGGCGTGATACCCCTTGGTCCCCAAACTCTCCCGAGGAGACTCGATGTCCGAGCTGACCGCTGAAGAGCTGCGCCTGGCCTACGCCATCGGCGTCCGTTCCCGCTCCACCGAAGAGCACATCGTCCGGCTCGCCAGCCGCGGCGAGGTCAAGTTCGCGATCTGGGGTCCCGGCGAGGAGATCCACGGCACCGCGACCGCCCTGGCCATCTCCAAGGTCGCCGATCCCAGCACCTTCGGCGTGGTCCCGCACTACCGCAGCGGCGCGCTGGTCGCGATGTGGATGGCGATCCACGGCGACCAGGACTTCACCCGGAACATGCTGCGCCAGCAGTTCTCCAAGGACACCGACCCCATGTCCCGCGGTCGCCAGATGGTCTACCACCTGGACATCCGCGACTACGGCATCCTGCCCGTGCAGAGCCCCGTGGGCATGCAGCTCGGCAAGGCCGCCGGCTGGGCCCTGGGCAACCGCCGCCTGGGCAAGACCGACACGCTCTCCATGGGCATCATCGGCGACGGCACCAGCGCCGAGGGCGACCTGCACGACACGATGAACGCCATCAGCGTCTGGCAGCTCCCCACCATCGTCATGGTGACCGACAACGGCGTGGCCATCTCCACCACCCCGGACGAGGGCCGCGGCATCAAGAGCTTCCAGAGCTACGCCGAGAGCTTCGGCGTGAAGTTCTTCACCTGCGACGGCCGCGACTTCTTTGACGTCTACGAGCAGACCCTGGCCTGCGCGACCTACGTCAAGGAGCAGCAGAAGCCCGCGTTCATGCACGTGGTCAACCTGCCCCGCTTCAACGGCCACAGCTCCGCCGCCGACATGACCTTCGACCTGGGCCAGGACGACCCCATCCTGACCTTCGGCAAGGCGCTCGTCGAGCGCGGCGTCTGCGAAGAGCAGGACATCATGCGCCGGGTCGAGGGCCAGGGCCGTGACTTCTTCGCCCACCACCACCTGGGCAACATCATGGGCCGCCAGGACGAAGAGGTGCGCGTCATCTTCGAGGAGGTCCGCGCCGAGCCGGAGCCCCCGGTCGAGTCCATCCTGGACAACATCTACCCGCCCTTTCCCCAGGTCACCGAGCCCGCCCCCCAGGCCGGCACCACCAACGTGACCTACGGCGGCGCCATCCGCTCCGCCCTGGACCACATCATCGCCAACCACAACGGGATGATCCTGGGCCAGGACGTGGGCAAGCTGGGCGGCGTCATGCAGGCCACCGCCGGCCTCAAGGGGCGCTACCCGGACTTCGTGACCGACGCCCCCCTCAACGAGCCGCTGATCGTCGGCACCTCCATGGGCGCGGGCCTGCACCCCGACGTGCACGCCCTCCCGGAGATCCAGTTCGGCGACTACAGCCTGAACGCCTTCCACTGGCTGGTCCACCTGGGCAACCTCTACTGGACCTCCAACGGCAACAGCTCCTGCCGCATGCTCCTGCGCATGCCCACCGACCCCTTCGGCGGCGGCGCGGTCTACCACTCCATGTCCGTGGACGGCTACTTCACGCCCATCCCCGGCCTGGTCATCGTGATGCCCAGCACGAGCTGGGACGTCTACGGCCTGATCATGACCGCCGCGGAGTACGACGGCCCCGTGGTCATGCTCGAGCCCAAGTGGATGTACCGCCAGACCCTGGGCCCCGCCTTCCCCGGAGAGCCCACCGACGCCGACGGCATCTCCGCCCTCAAGAAGGGCATCATGCGCGGCGACATCCCCGACCTGCCCCGGGACGTCAAGGTCCCCTTCGGCAAGGGCATCATCCGCAAGGAAGGCCACGACATCACTCTGGTGGCCTGGGGCCGCGCCGTCTGGACCAGCATCAAGGCCGCCCAGACCCTGGAGAAGCAGGGCCTCTCGGTCGAGGTCATCGATCTGCGCACCCTCGTCCCCCCCGACATGGAGCTCATCGAGCAGTCCGTCGCCAAGACCGGCCGGCTGATCGTGGCCGCAGAAGACCGCAACTTCGCGGGCTTCGTGCGCAGCATCCAGGGCCAGGTGGTCGAGCGCTTCCCCGGCCTGCCCTCGGTGGCGCTTGGCCAGAAGAACGTGCCCGGCATCGCCCAGTCCCTCAAGCTGGAGGGCGCGACCATCCTCACGGACGCCGACATCGTCAAGGCCGCCACTGAGCTGGTCCAGGTGAAGGTGCAGGGCAGCGGCCAGAAGGGATGGGGCTGGATCCCGCCCCGCTTCTTCGTGAGCTGAACCGCCCAGGGTCCTGGGCCCCCGCACACCTGTGCACCCGATCCGCAAGCGAGGACATCCTGAGGGTGTCCTCGTTTGTGCTCTGGGGGTCGGGGTGGGTTTGCACTGCGGTGGCGGAGCGGTGGGCCCCGAAACGACAAGACCCCGAACCGCGCAAAGCGGTTCGGGGTCTTGGTTGGCAGCAAGGTCTGCTGCCTTCCTCTCCTTGCAGTTGAAGGAGAGGTGACACCCAGCCCAGGGAGGGTTCCTCTTGGAGGATACGGGAACCTTGGCGCTCAACGCGTCGCCGCGTCACGCCTGCTGTGGGGTTCGCCTGAACCTCAAGGTCGCCGTCCAGCATTGCTGCTGTCCTTCCTGGGCTGCGATGCGGGTCGTTGGCCTTTCCCGCGTCCCTTCCTGGCCTTCACCGACGCGGTTTGATTCGCGTTGATTCGGTGGGACCTTCAAGGTCTCTCTCGCAGTCCGCTGTGCATCCGAAGATGCTGCGTCCTTCTGTCCTTGGGCGCCTCCTTTGGAGACTCTTCCAAGTTTCCTGAGCCGGCAGCCGGCGCTCTCCGGGTCCGAGGACCTTTCTTTCGCTTGCCTGTGAGTGCGTCCTGTCGTCCGCTCTCGCCTGCTCCTCCTCCGAGGGTTTCTCCGCCTCTCCACCGATGTCACCGTCGGTCCTGGCTGTTCGGTGCCTTTGTTCACGCTGCGCCTGAGTCGTTGCCGACTCCGCTGCCTGCGCGCTCTCCAGACTCCGTCTCTCCTGGACCCAAGCTGGCTGTCCTCAGACTGTCTCCAGTCGGCTTCTCTCCAGCGATGCCTGCTCCCACATGGTCTTGGGTGTGTGCCGGGTGGCCTCGACGCCATTCCGACCCCAACAGCCGTCTCCGACTGCCGCTCCGCTTCGCCATCGCTGGCTCCGCGTCGCTCGTCCATGCTTTGTCCCTTCCTTGCCAGGTCGGGCTCGCGCTGCCTTGAGCTTTCTCAGCTCCTTGGCGGCATCAGCATCTGGTCTGCAGGCTTGTTGCATCCTGCTACCGGTCATGAGGTTCGCTGCGTTCCCGCTCCAGTTCCGTTCACCCCCAAAAGGAGGCTCCCTTGCCGACCCACCTTTCGGTGCCTCGGTCCCTGGCGCTTCCGCAGCGCTGACCCTTCAAAGACTTTCCCTCTCCAGCAGCCGCCGATGCGTCACCGCACCCGCGCTTCCCTCTTGCCGTTCCCGCCGCCGTGTCAGGCTGGTTTCCCGTCCTGTCTGGGCGACTTGGACACCCGCCGTCTCCGGCTTGTGTCCTGAGCGTTCCCCCGAGGGGGTCTGCTCTCGCGGCTCCAAGGCTTTGCTCCGCTGGGAGAGTCCGTTGCGTCCCTTTGCCGTTTCCGACCAAGGTCCGCTCGATTCTTCCATGGGCTTGTTTGTCTGACTGCAGCGCGCCTTTCGCTCCGAAGAGCTCCGGCTGGGTCCTCCGCACTCCCGAGGGAGGCTTTGGATTCCGGCCTTCCGTCGCTCGTCCAGGTCGCCCTGGCCTTGCGGGGTTGGCCCCTTGGGTCTTCCACTCCGAGGAGTCTGTCCCAAGGCGCTGACTTTGTCCCTGCTCTGTTTCCAGTTCAGGTCCCTCCGACAGGAGGTGGCCAGCGGCCGTCTACAATCAGCGATGTCAACGTCAAAGAACGTGCCGAGCGTTTTTCTCGGTTGACCTCCGGACTGTGCCGGGTGTCGGAGAAAGAGATTGCAGGACCTGTGCCAACTTTTTGGAAACGTGATTTCAGGCACTTGCGGCAAACCGCTTGACGACCCCTGCTTACACCAAGACCATCAACACCTGTAGATCACCGAATACAGTGAACGCCAAACCTACAGGATTACACGCTTCTCAGCGCCACTGTACACACTCCTTCACCATGTATCGCCAACTATACACACTGGGCTCGGAGGCCAGCCCAGAGAGCCTTCGCCAGCCGAGCCCCAGTGGGGTACCCTTCAGAGAGCTGAAGGAGTTCGCATGCGCAGCACCCCCCTGGCCCTCTTCACCGGCCTTGTCCTCCTGACCGCCTGCAAGGGAGACGACGAGCCCATCGACTCCGACACCGCAGAGGAGGTCGTCGACGACGGCGTGAGCCCCAAGCTGAGCGAGCTCGAGGCCATCTGTCGCACCCACGACGAGGGCGGCGACAACCCCTACGATCTCTGGAGCTTCTCCCTGAGCTACGACGACCCGCAGGGCCCCAACGATGTCCCCCGGAACACCTTCCAGGAGGACGAGGCCTACAAGCACGGCGTGAGCTGGGGACAGGACGGCCAGACCGTCGACACGGCCTTTGACATCGTGGTCTGCGACCCCGACGCGGCCACCTGCACGGGCAGCTTCCAGGCCAACCTCTACAGCCTGCCCTGCACCTCGGCGGACGAGTGGACCTTCGAGCTCTTTGTCGTCGACGTCGACGGCAACAAGGGCAGCGCCACCGTCCAGGGTGAGCGCGGCGCCTCGGTCTCGGGCTGAGACCGGTCGGGGGGCTCCGGGCTCGCCCGGAGAACCCTCAGCTCCCAGCGACCTCGCCGATTGCGGGGGCCCGCAGCATGACGCGGTCCTCGCCAGGCAAGCGCACGCGACGCAGCAAGCCCGCCATCATCAGGGGCTTGTCGACCTGCGGGACCTCGACCAGGGGCTCACCGCGCAGCAGCGCCTGCAGGCGCTCAGCCAGCTCGGTGTCGGCCTTCACGATGTCCACGGCCATGCGCATCTCTTCGCCCAGGGGGCCCAGAGCGCGCACCAGACCAGCCCGGCTGCGCGGCATCGCGCCTTGCTCCCGAGCACCTCGACCGAGCGCATCAACCACTGCGGGGATGCCGCCCGAGAAGCGGGCGGCGGTCTCCAGGTGAGCCCGAGCGGTGGGCCCCGTCCGTCCGAAGATCGCAGCAGCCGCTTCAGCCTCCCCGTAATCGGCCAGCGTCACGGGGTTGCCCTGGTCGAGCTCGGCGTTGACGCTGCCAGCGAGCAACATTGTGGCCCGGCGGTCCCGCGGGATCCTCTGGACGTAGGTGGCCCAGACCTCGCCCAGGTCCTCGATCACGTCGATGGGCAGGTACTCGGCGCCGTGGGCCAGCAGAGCCAGGTTGTGGTCGGTCTCGTCCTGGGCCCGGAGCAGCAGCTCCAAGGCGACGGAGCGGAAGCCGCGGCCATCGGCGACGATGGGGGGGTGGGAGACGTTTCGGCGGTTGCGGAGCTGGCCCAGAACCTGGAGGATGAAGCTCCAGGCCTCGGGCGGGCGGCGACCCTTGAGAGGCCGGAAGGACACGGTGCGGCAGCCCACGGCGGGCTCTCCGACGGCCAGGTCCAGGGCGATCTCCTCCAGGAAAGTCTGGGGGTTGGACCACCGCGGTGTCATCAGGACGACGGGCTCCAGGCGGCGCAGGTGGGCGCGCACCTTGCGGGCGGTCCGGCCACGCAGAGCGGCCTCCAGGAAGTGCTGGTCGGGGTCGAAGGAGGCGGCCTGGCGCTGGCCACCTGTCTTCTCGAGCTCCATTCTGCGCGCCAAGCGGCTGGCCAATCGGCTCACAACTTCCTCCGCCAGCGGACGCTGCAGACGCCCACGGCAGCGAAACACTAGGTCGAAGCTCTTGTCATGTCAAGGGATTTGTTTCCACCTAACATGAAGGTTCGAACGGGGATAGGATCGCGCCATGAGCTCCCGGGTCCCGCGCCAGAACCTGATCCCCAACGCGAACAACGTGCGCCTGCTGGCCCGCCTGGTCGAGCTGGTCGCCCGCGGCGTACGGGACAACCGTAGCCTCGCGATGCTGCTGGACTGCGAGGTCCGGACGGTCAACTACTACACCCAGGCCGGTGATTGGCTGCGGCTGCTCTCGACGGACGAGAAGACGCTGCACCCCACCCTCACGCGCCTGGGTACCGAGTACGCCTACGCCGGTCGCGACCGCCCCCGGGTCTACGCGCGCGCGGTCTGGCAGAACCCCTTCGTGGTGCAGCTCATGGAGGGGCGCACGGAGCTCCCCCAGAGCGGGGTGATCGCCCAGTACATCCAACAGGCCGTGCCGGACATGGCCCCCAGCACCGCCCGCCGCCGAGCGACCTCGGTGCGCGCCCTCCTGGAGCCCGCGATGCGCTACCCCGCCGCCCGCAAGCCCAACCAGGGCCACCAGCTCAGCTTCGACCTGGGCCTGGGTCGGCCGCGGCGTCGCCCCCCCAAGCTGGAGATCCACGGCAACCCGGAGCACAGCCCCGAGGCCTACCGGGTGCTCCTGCGCGCCCTGTTGGACCACGGGGAGCTCTCGCTGTGGCACGTCCGGGCCCTGCTGGACTGGCACGGCGGCGAGGAGTGTCCGGTGGGCTCCTATGTCGAGATGGCGGTGCGTCGCGGAGACGGCTGGCGCGTGGGCGACCGATTGGTGGTCTCCTGGGGCGCGGTCTGGCGGCGGGACCTGGCGGACACGGTCGCGGGCGTGGCCCTCTCCGACCCTGGGTACCGCAACTACCTGGAGGTCTTGAAGGAAGCGGCCGATGGGCACCCGGGCGCGGCGATGCAATACGCCAAGCTCCAGCAGCGCTACGGAAGCTGGGATCGACGCGTGTTCGGCGCCGAGGTCACCCCGGCCCGCCTGGCCGCCGACCTGGACCGCGTGCTCCTGGGCCGCCCCATCGACGCCTTCCCCCTGGCCGACGACCCCGGCCCCGAGCCCGGCGAGCTCACCGGCCCCTTCCTGGAGCTGACCGAGGAGACCGACCTGGTCATCGCCCTGCCCCCCACGCTGCAGGACCTGGTCGGCGGGGTGACCGGCGTGAACCGCCTGCTGGAAGAGCGGCGGGCCAAGGAGGGTGGTCTGCCCAGCGCGGTGGACCGCCGAGAGCTGGTGCACGGCGGCATCTTCCACCCCGGCGAGCCCCGCAGCCGCGCCATCCCCGACCGGGTGACCCTGCGCCAGCGGGCCCTGGCCCACGTGCCCCACCTGGCCATGATCGTGTCGCTGCTCCAGGTGCACCGCCGCAGCGGGGCCGAGGTCCAGCTCACCATCCAGAACACCCGCATCGACCTGCGCATCAAGCGCCGTCGCTACGAAGATCTGCTCTTCCTGCTGGACGAGTTCTGCTCCATGCAGGGCTGGCTGGTGACCCGTCGTCCCCGCGGCGGGACCACCGGAGAGCAGCTCGCCGAGGTGCTGGAGGCCTTGGGCATCGCCCAGCGGGTGGGCCGCACCCTGGTGCTGGAGGAGGCCTTCTTCCTGCGCCTGCAGTCCGATGTCGAAGACCACGAGCTCTTCGAGCGCCTGGACCCGCTGGGCGACCGGATCGTGCGCTTTCTGGAGCAGTGGCCGCGCTGAGCTGCGTGCTGCGGCGGCTCAGAAGTAGAGGTGGACGGCCAGGCGACCGTCCGGCGCGACCCGCAGCCCGTCAAGGTCGTAGTCCTTGACGTTGTCCAGGGTGCGGTCTCCGGTCTCATCGTCGAGCAGGTACTGCTCCTGGGTGACCTGAACGGCGCCGTACTGCGCCAGGAAGAGCTCTGCTGAGAGGCTCAGCTGCTGGGAGCGCAGCCAGATCATGGTCCCCAGTCCCCCACCCACGATCCAGCCGGACGCGACCTTGGACTCGGTCACCACAGCTTCCGAGCGGAGCTCGGAGTCGCTCCACACCCACAGCTGCTCTCGCTCCCAAGCGCCCCCCAGCATGGGGTAGACGGCGAGCTCGTCGCCCACGGGGAGCAGCCACTTGGCCGTCAGGCCAGCGCTCAAGTAGCTGTGCTCCGAGTACAGCGAGCTTGAGACGAGCTCATCCGCGCTGCGGTCCAGGTCCTCTTCGTCGAGCCAACCAGAGCTGCGGAGCCAGGTCAGGTCGGGCTCCAGGATGAAGCTGGACCCGATGAACCAGCGCAGGGACGTGTAGGGAAGCGGCGGTGCAGACACGGTGGTGCCGCCGTTCAGCATCCGCACCGTGCCAGGGCCGCCGACCCCGGCCCCGATCCCAAGCATGGGCCCGCCCTCGCCAGCCTGCGCGCTCCCCAACCCCACCACCAGTACCCACCCCACCATGACGTCCTCCTTTGGTTCACCGTCCTCTATCCGGGCCAAGCGCGGACGACCCGGCTACACTGGCCGCCATGATCCGCTCTGGCCTCAAGCGCATCGGCAGGAAGCTCCTGGGACGCGGCAAGCCCTCCGGCAAGCCCGCCCCCGCTGAGCCCAGCCCCCGCCCCGCTCCCTCCGCCGCGAAGGCCCCGAGCCCCGCTGCGCCCAGTCGCACCTCGCCGGGGGGAGAGCGTGCACAGAGGGAGTCGCTGCCTGAGCCGGTCCAGACGGTGGGCCAAGCAGCCCCAAAGCGGACCCCAGCCTCTCCTCCCCCGGAGACCGCCGCGCCGCAGCCTGCCGCGGGTGGGAGCTCGTTCGCGGCACTGGCGGCTCTGGCGGCCAGCGGACAGCTCGGAGAGGCGCGCCACGCCGACCAGTCGGGCACGGACCTGGAGGCCTACGCCGAGCGCATGCGGGTCAACGGCCGAGACGACGTGGAGCTCGCTGGGGTGGGCCTGAACACGGCGGACGACGGCGTGCAGTTCGTCGGGCCGGTCGACAACGAGTCCAGCCGGGCCAAGGCCGCCGGCCAGGTGCTGAGCATCGACCAGGAGGAGTGCATCTCCTGCGGCACCTGCGTCGAGCAGACCGAGGACGTGTTCTTCCTGGGCGAAGACGACAAGCAAGGCGAAGAGGTCAAGGCCGAGGTCCTCAAGCAGGAGGGCCCCATGGACCTGATCCAGGACGCCATCGACGCCTGCCCGGTCACCTGCATCGCCTGGATGGACGAAGGCGAGCTCTGCGAGATCCACTCCGCCGGCGGCCGCTGACCCCAACCCGAAGCATCCGCCCGGAGACTCAGCCGGGGAGCTGCCCCTTGGCGGCGAGCTCCCGCAGCAAGGCCACGTTCCGCTCCGGCACCGACGCGATGTCCGGGTGCTTGTCCACGGCCCACGCGACGTCCTGCGTGCGCAGTAGATGGAGCGCCGGGACCGGGCTGCGGTTGGTCAGGTTGGAGGCGTCGTCGAACTCGACGTCCTCGAAGATGTAGCGCGGGTGGAAGTGCGCGAGCTGGTAGCGCTCGGAGAGGCCGGCCTGGTCCAGCAGCGCCTCGCAGGCGGCCACGCAGTCCATGAGCTCGTAGAAGTCCAGGAACCAAGGCAGGGCCAGCAGCAGGGTGTCGCAGCGGCCGGCCTCGATCTCGTCGATGGCCAGCAGCAGGGCGTCGATCACCGCGGAGTCGTCGCCCTCCTCGATGCCCCAGCCCACGCGACCGCTGTCCAAGGGGGCCTTCGCGAAGGGGCAGAGGTTGAGCCCCACCACCCACTCCAGGACCCACCGCTGCAGCTCCTGGACGCGCGCATCCTGCAGGGCATCGGCCCCAAAGCGAGGACTCACTGGAGCTTGAGCTCGGTCTCTTCCGAGATCTCGGTGACGGGTCCCTGGGCGGCGCGGATCACCTTCTGGCGCTGCTCATCCCAGAAGGCCTGGAGGGCGGCGTCGTCCTCGACGGGCTGGGCGCTCAGGAACACGGTGTTCTCGCTGGTGCCCTTGCACTTGCGGCTGCCCGCGAGCTCATAGTCCCAGCCGTAGCTGGCGGCGTCGACGGACTCAGCGACCTGATCGGGCCAGGCGGCGCCGGACTCGGTGAGCACGCCCATGTGCACGCCGATCTGGGTGTCGCCCTTCTTGCAGGTGGCGGTCTCGACGACGACCACGCCGTAGCGAAGCTGACCATCGACCATGCGGTCCTGGTAGCGGACGCCGGCGAGCTTGTTGGCCTCGGCCTCGGCGCCCAGGGAGAGCAGCGTGGTGCGGGCCTGCTCGACCGCCTTGGGGGGGAGCTGAGGGGCCATCTCGACGATGATCGCGGCCGCCTTCCCGGAGGTCTCGGCGTTCACCCCCTCCAGGGAGCCGACCTGCGCGGCGTCGGCGAAGGCGTTGACGACGTAGGTGAGCTCCTCTTCGTTCTCGAGCTCGCCCAGCAGGCGCTTGAGGGTGGGCAGCGCGTCGGCGCCCAGGTTGCGGGAGTAGACCTCCAGCACACCAAAGAAGCGGGTCTGGTCGGAGACGGGCTTGTCGATCTCGGACTGCAGGAGCTCCTGGACGCCGGGGTTCCGACACTCGGCCAGGGAGCGGTACCAGCGCTCGGTCCAGAAGGCGTCGCCCTTGGACTCGGCGGTGGCGGTCAGGAAGTCGGCGACATGCTCGGAGGCATTGCAGGCGGTGCCCAGGGAGGCCACGGCCTTGGAGCGCTCGTCGGACTGCAGGCCCTCGATGTACTCCAGCGCGGCGGCGTCCGCGCCCACCTGCACGGCCGTCTTGAGCACAGCGTTCCCCTCCTTGCCGGCGAGCACCTTCTCCAGGGCGTCGGGCGCGGCCTTCTTTGCGGCGCCCGCGTCGCACTCGGCCAACGCGCTGTAGGCGGCGGGCACGCTGGTGGGGGTCGCGGCCTTGAGGTCGGCCTGGGCCTGGCGGACGTTGCAGTCCTGAGCCTGGACAGGGGCGGAGAGCGCAAGCAGCAGAGAGAGCATCGCAGTGACCTCGCAAGAGACAAGAAAGTGGACAGGGATCGGTACCCCGCTCGATCACGATGTCAAGGGGTGTGTCCCAAAACCCCGGGGGCTCCTCCGCGCTTCCTCCCTGTCCCAGAGCATGCTCCGGGCAACAAGGGAGTCAGCGCCCCTTCCCCCGGCATGCGGACCGGACCAGAATAGGGGGTGACCCTGGAGGACCCATGTTCAAGGCAATCGGGCAGCTCTTCTCGACTCCCTACGAGCGGGACGCCCCCAGCTCCGGCGAGCCCGACACCCGGACCTTGCCCCCGGTCCCCTGGATCGCCACGACCTGCTGGCAGAAGCGCAACGCGCCCTACCGCTACGACCCCGAGATCGAGGCCCCAGAGGACCCCTGCAAGCCCGACGGCAAGGAGTTCATCAGCGGCCAGGAGCTGGAGGCGCTGATGGGCTGTCCCCAGGTCGAGGGTGCCTGCACTGGCCCCTGGGCGACGGTGGAGGAGGTCTTCGCGGAGTCCGTCTCGGAGAAGGTGGTCCAACACCTCCCCCGCTTGACTGACCTCCAACTCCCAAAGCTTGAGCCCGCCAACGAGGACAGGCTGCAGGAGATGCTCGAGGGCACCCCCGCCATCCTGGCGCAGTGGAACGCCCTGTACTGGCCCCACTCCGGCGGTCGTCTGTGGGTGCTCATCGCGGTGAACCCCTTCACCGACGAGCTCGCCGCCATCGAGGCGCAGACCGGCCCCCTGGAGAAGCTGACCGAGCCCCCGTGCGCCTGGGCCAACCTCCGCTTTGACGCCTGGGCCGAGGCCTGGCGCTTCGAGCTGGCGCGCATCCGAGCCGGCAAGCGCCCCCACGAAGGCCTGCACATCTGGGCCGACCCGGAGACGGGCGCGGTGGTGGGGAACTTCTCGCCGATCGCGTAGGAACCCGGAGGCCACGCGGGGTACCAACCCCCTATGCTCCTGCTCCTGACCCTGATGACCGGCGCCCCCGAGGCGCCCGCCCTTCGCCGCTGGCCGGACGGTCGCTGCGTCGCCGACGACCTGCGCTTCGCCTTTCCCGAGCTGCCTCCGACGCCGGACTGCACGGGGCCCTGGGTGGACGCTCCGGTGCTGGAGGACGCGCTGCTGCTCCTCTCGGACGCTGAGCCCTCCGAGCGCGAGGCCGCCCGGACCCGCCTGGTCGAGCGCAAGGAGAGTGCTCCACGGGACGGACGTCTGCTCTGGATCCTGGCCCTGGAGGCCGAGCTCGACGGGTCGGAGGCCGCGCCCTTCCTCTACCTCCAGGCCGCACAGCGCAGCCACCGCGGCGCCCCCCTGCTGGAGCTGGCCGCGACGCTGCGGACCATGGAGGCCACCAGGCCCACACGAGCCACCTTCACCGACTACCAGCGCTGCATCGTGAGCGAGCTGCTGGTGTTCGAGCCCAGCACCGCCCAGCTCCTGGGCCTGTACCCAGCGCTGATGCCGCGCGACCAGGCCACCTTCCACAGCAGCCTGCTCCCCGCCCAGTTGGAGTGCGTGCCCATCCGCGCGGTGGAGCCCCGGGAGTGCGGAGAGGCCCCGGACGGCCGACCGAACATGCCGGCCTTCACGGAGCGCAGCTGCTTTGAGGCCGAGGTGACGTTGACCGGAGAGCGCCTGCCCCTCACCCTCTGGGCGGACACCCAAGAGAGCCCTCTGGCACTGGCCCTCACCACCGAAGACACGCTCTGCGTGCAGGCCTCCTCGAATCCCAGCGGTGAGCTCTGGATTCATGAGGGCATTCCCCGCGAGCAGGTCCGTCGGCTCGGGTCTCGTGAGCTGGGGAGCTACTGCGCGGTGGCCGGGTAGCCGCGGCCGGCGCAACTCGGGGTGAGCACAACAAGGCACCGCTCAAGTCGGGGTCAACGCAACAAGGCGCCGCGCAAGTCGGGGTCAACGCAACAACAGGCGCTCTCAGCGAGGGTGGATAGGCCGGTTGTGTTGCGTTCAGAGGGGCTTGCGCGGCAGCGTGTTGCGTTCAGAGCCACTTGCGCGCGGCCCTGTTGCGTTCAGAACGACTTGCGCGCCCGGCGAGCCCCCTGCCGCTCAAGCCACTCGCTGCGCTCGGGCATTGACCGTGCCGGTATGCCGAACTCTAATCGGCATACCCTGCCGCTCAAGCCGCTCGCTCCGCTCGGGCGTTGACCGTGCCGATACGCGAATATCTAATCCGCGTATTCCATCGCAGCCCCAGCCTCCCGCATCCGCCGCGCCTCCCGCAGCGTCTTGGCGAAGTTGGTCACCATGCTCAGGCTGGGCTTCTCGGCGTTGTAGAACAAGAAGCTGAACAGCCCGCTGGCCTGCAGGTACTTGTAGACGTCCTGCCAGGTGTCGATGTTCTCCAGGTGCCGCGCCAGCGTGACCGGGCGGAAGTAGAACTCCCGGTAGAAGCGGCGGTGGTAGTCGATCAGGTCCTGTGGCTCCAGGCCCCAGGGCACGAAGGTCGGCTCCCAGAAGCTCTTCTCGGAGCTGCTCTCGTTGATGAGCCGGCCCCACTTGCTGCCCTCGCGCTCCCAGGCCTCCATCTGCGGGGTCTTGGGGAGCAGGGTGTTGATCTGCACGGTGACGTCGTGCAGCGGGATGCTCTTGGCGAACTCGATGGTCTCCACGATGGTCTCGTGGGTGTCGGGCATGTGGCCCACCATGAAGAAGGCCTTGGGGCGCAGCCCGGCCTCGTGGGCCCAGGTCACCGCGTTGCGGATCTTCTCCTTGGTGATGCCCTTGGAGATGAAGTCCAGCACCTGGTCCGAGCCCGACTCGATGCCAAAGCGGGTGCGCCAGCAGCCGGCCTCGGCCATGCGCTGCAGCATCTCCTGGTCCACGACCTCGACGCGCGAACTGCAGGTCCAGCTCACCTTGACCCCGCGGCGGATGATCTCGTCGCAGATGGCCATCACGCGGCGCTTGTTGGCGCAGAAGAGGCTGTCCACGAACGCCAGATCCCGCACGCCGTAGTCCCGCACCAGGTGCTCGATCTCGTCCACCACCTGCTGGGGGCTGCGCGAGCGGTAGCCGGTGCGGCTCTTCTGGCAGAAGGCGCAGGCGTGGGGGCAGCCCCGGGAGCTCACCATCGCGAACTTGGGCATGGCGTGCTCATCGACGGGGATGGGCTTGTAGAGGTCGGGCGGGAGCAGATGCCTCGCTGGCAGAGGGAGCTCGTCCAGCTTGCGGAAGGCCTTGCGGTGCGGGGTGTGGACCACGGCCCCGTCCTCACCACGGAACACGATCCCCTCGACCTCCGCGAGCTGGCCCTTGCCCTCGTAGTGCTCGACGAGTTCGACCATCGTGTGCTCACCCTCGTGGATGACGCCCACGTCAAAGCAGGTGTGCGCCATGGCCTCGTCGGGCAGCAGGGTCACGTGGTAGCCGCCCAGCACGATGGGGATGCGCGGCAGGACCTGCTTGAGCTGCTTGGCGAGCTCCACCGTCCCGTCGAACACCACGGTGGTCGAGCCGATGCCGATGAGGTCCGGGCCGAACTCCTGGATGCGCTGCACGGTCCCGGGGATGTCCAGCTTCTCGGCGGCGGCGTCCAGGCAGGCGACCTGGTGGCCCTGCTGCTCCAGCATCGCAGCGATGTAGAGCAGCCCCAGCGGCGCGGAGTTGTAGAAGAGGTAGGTGGTGACCGGATCCACGTTGCCGTCGCGCAGCACGGAGTCCAGCGGCGGGTTGATCAGGATGATGCGCACGGTCTCTCCCAGGGTCCGCAGAGAATAGAGCGTCGCGCCGCTGGTCGGAAAGAGCGCGGGCTCACAGGGTGTTAGCCTCCCCTCTACCTGGAGGTTGCGTTGTCCGCGCAGAACACCGAGCTGTTCGACGACATGTTGGTCGGCCAGGAGTCGGTCATCACCGTGCTCGGCGCCCCCGGTCCCCGGCAGGGCGCGCTGAACGTCTGGTACCAGGTGGCGCTCACCGACTACCGGATCTTCGTCATCAAGATGACCGCCGCCGACGGCGCCGCGGGCTGGGCCACCGACAAACGCTGGGCCATGAACCGGGACACCGTCGCCATCGGCCAGTACCCCCGCACCACCACCAGCGACGCGCGCCTGGAGATCGAGGGCTTCCCCGAGCCCATCCACCTGGTCCACATCGACCGCCAGGACCTGCACCCGCACATCCGCCCCTTCCTGCTGCACTGGGGCCGCCAGATCCAGGGCGTGTCCGACGTGGCCCCCCAGCCCATCGCCGAGGGCCCCACCCCCGACGGCGCCAAGGAGAAGAAGGAGGGCGAGAAGCTCATCCTCATCCTGGCCGGCGCGGCCGCTCTGCTGATCCTGTGCTGCGGCGGCAGCGTGCTCATCCGCACCGTGCTCTCCCTGGTGCTGGGTTGAGCCCCAAGGACCTGGCCCGCTGGGCCTTCTGGGTGCCCTTCCGCCGCGCCCTCCGCCCCGAGCTCCCCGGTCAACTGCGCGCGCTCTACCCCCTCTGGCGCGCCCAGCTGGCCGCCGCCGGCCCCCAGAAGGCCGACCTGGCCGAAGAGCTGGTCTTGAGCTTCGGAGACGCCCGCCCCGAGCGCGTCCAGGACGCCTACCGCATCGCCTTCCGCGTCCACCTGGAGGAGCTGCTGCTGGGCAAGCTCACCCCCCAGACCGTGGACAACTACATGCTGTGGGAGGGCCGCGAGCACCTGGACGCCGCCCTGTCCCGCGGCAAGGGCGCGGTCATCGTGCTCCCCCACGCCGGCAACATCATGATGATGATCGCCCGCATCTCCCTGAGCGGAATCCCGTACACGCAGTATGCGGCGAGGGGCTTGGCTCCCCCCGATGTGGCCCAGGCCCACCCCGACACATTCGGGCACAACCCACTCCGTGCCCAGGTGCGTGCCGCACGCGAGGACAACGAGGACAGGCTGCCCGCCCGCTACCTGACGCTGGACACCTCCGTCCGCGAGCTCTTCCGCCGCCTGGAGGCCAACGAGACCGTGGGCATCACCTACGACGGCCGCATCGGCAGCCGCTTTGTGCGCGTGCCCTACCTGGGGCGCCAGGCCCTGCTCAACCCCGGCGCCTTCCGCATCGCCGCCCGCTCCGGGGCCGCCCTGGTGCCCATCTTCAACAAGTGCCCGGCCGACGGCCCCAACCTCTGCCAGGTGGGTGAGCCGCTCTACGAGCGCGACTGGAAGCTGCTCATGCGGCGCTTCATCCAGGAGCGCGCCGAGCCCTGGCTGCGCGCCAACCCCGCCCACTACGGCCTGTGGCTCTCCCACTGCCGCGCCCGCCGCGCGGTGGACGACCACCCGCTGTTCATGGACTACGCCCCCGACGAGAGAGCCCAGAAGTGGCCCACCTTGTAACGCCGGTGCCCCCCAGCCCGGAGCGCGCCGCCTTCGCCTCTGCCCGCCGCATCGTCGTCAAGGTCGGGACCCGAGTGGTCACGCGGCCAGACGGGGGCTTGTCGGTCAGCCGCCTGGCCCACTTGATGGAGCAGCTCGCGGACCTGAGATCCCAGGGCGTCGAGGTCATCCTGGTGTCCTCCGGCGCCATCGGAGTCGGGGCCCGCCGCCTGGGCCTGCCCCCGCAGCCCGACAACCTGCGGGACCGCCAGGCCGCCGCGACCGCGGGCCAGGCCGGCCTGATGTCCTTCTACGACGAGCTGGCCCGCCGCCTGGGGGTGCGCACCGCCCAGGTCCTGCTCATCGAGGCCGACTTCCACAACCGCCGCCGCTACGGGAACCTGTCCCAGAACCTGGAGCGCCTGCTGGAGCTGGGCGCCATCCCGGTGGTCAACGAGAACGACAGCGTGTCCACCCAGGGGCTGGACCCCTCGCGCGCCCGGGTGTTCGGCGACAACGACCGCCTGGCCGCCCTGGTGGCCGCCGCACTGGGCGCCGACCTGCTCATCCTGCTCACCAACGTGCGCGGCGTGCTGCACAACGGCGAGGTGATCGAGCGCTGGGATCCCAGCCTGGACGTGGAGTTCTACGGCTCATCGACCGGCGGGACGGGCGGCATGGAGGCCAAGGTGGCCAGCGCACAGGTGTCCTCGCTTGCGGGCGTGAGCACCGTGATCGCCGCGGGGAACGAAGCCGGGACGGTGCGCCACATCATGGAGGGGGCCGCAGAGGGCACCCTCTTTCCGGCCAACGTGACCAGCACCCGCCGCCGCAGATGGCTCGCCTACGCGACCGCCCCCCGCTTCTGGGTCCAGGTGAACGAGGGGGCTGAGCGGGCCCTGCGCACCCGCGGTGCATCCTTGCTGCCGATCGGCATCACCCACATCCATGGGGAGTTTCCCGCAGGCGAGGCCATCGCGATCCGCGGCGCCGACGGCCGGGTGTTCGCCCACGGGGTGGCCAATGACGGGGCCAGCGTGATGCAGGAGCGGCTGGGTCAGGGTGGCCACCGCCCGGCCATCCACCGGGACGACGTGGTGCTGCTGGAGGAAGGCGAGCTCGAGCCGTTGTAGGCTCCCGGCAGACAACCGCCAGGAGTCCCCCATGCTGACGCTGCTGCTCGCGCTGACCACCGCCCAGGCCAAGCCTCTGACCAGCTCGGAGTTCGACGACACCGCCCACACCCTCAAGGAGGGGCAGAAGCAGATCGACGTGTTCCGCGAGTCACAGTTCGCCATCTCCAAGGAGCTGGAGCTCAAGACCACCTTCCTGAGCTGGCTGGGCGGCCCCAACGCCGGGCTGGAGTACGCCATCCGGCAGAACAAGCAGGGCGCGCTCTCCGTGGGGGCCAACGCCAGCACCGGCTGGCTCTTTGGGAGTCAAGCTGTCAGCGGCAACGTCCGGTGGACCAAGGGCGGCCCCAAGGGCAACCGGGTGAACCTGGCCGCGGGGGTCGGCGTGGGCACCGCGTCGGTGGACGGGGAGCGCTACTTCGCCCCCTCCACGATGCTCTACTGGAGCTACCACCTGAGCACCAACAAGAAGACCGTCTGGCGCTTCTACGCCGAGGCCGATCCCTACAACGCCGTGCAGCTTAAGACCTTTGTAGGCAGCGCTGGCGCGGAGTGGACCCGCGGCTTCGGCGACGCTGGGCGGGTCGCCCTGGGCCTCAAGTACCAGGACACCACTCGCCTGGTCACCTGGGTGGACCGGGCAGATGGCGACAGCAGCAACCTGCCCGCGATGCTGCCCCTGCCCAGCCTCGATCTCTTCTTCACTTTCTGAGCTTGTGTGCCGTTGGCACCACGACGACCCAAGGTCTGCAGGGTCCTTGCACACCTCGTCCCCTTTGAATACCCTGCGAGGAAGCCCCTGGGGACCTACCCCCAGGCTGAGATGGAGTGCCCATGCGCCGTTTGTCCCTGATTCTGTCCGTCGCCGGCCTCGCCGCGCTGTCCACCGCCTGCATCTCGGTCAAGTCCGAGACCGGCGACACCTGGGAGACCGAGGGCGACGCTGACGCCGACTCCGATGCGGACTCCGACTCCGACAGCGACAGCGACTCCGACGCTGACGCTGACGTCCCCCACGACTACAAGTCCTACTCGGGCCAGGAGGTCTGGAGCTACCAGGGCTGGAAGGACAGCGTCGATCTGGACTGCACCATCACCTGGGACGCCGTCGGCACCTACCGCGACGCCTGCGCTGACTGCGAGTTCGCCTTCGACGTCGCCCTGACCTACAACGCCGGCAGCTCCTTCGACAACACCGCTGGTGGTGACTGCGCTGGCTACATGACCGACTTCAGCTTCGGTTACGGCTACACCGACGACTACCAGGGCTACGGCTCCTACGTCATGTACTACTCCAGCACCTACGGCTGGGGTGCCTGGACCGCCGGCACCTTCGACGGCAGCAACTTCGAGTACAGCTCCGGCTACTCCGAGTACTACTACTCCGGCAGCTACGGCTACTACCCCGACTACGCCGGCAAGTACATCACCAACTACTACGAGGGCTACGCGACCGTCTCCAAGTGAGACCAAGCAGCCGCTCAACCGCACCCTCGCCCTCGGGCGGGGGTGTTGTGCTCTGGGATCCTGTGTCCCGGGGGGCTGTGCTCGGGGGGACCTGGGCGGGCCCGCGCTGAGTCTCCTCGGCCGGCCCCCAGAGCGGAGCCTCTCAGGGGGTCTTCTTGTCGTCCGAAGCAGCCGGGGTCGCCCCCTTGGCCTCCTGCTCCGCCTTGCGGGCCTCGGCGGCCTTGCGCGCGGCCTCGACCTCCTTGACCTTGAGGGCCTGGGCCTTCTCGAAGACCGCCTTGCCCTCTTCCCGCTTGCCTTCCTTGGCCAGCAGGTTGGCGTGGAGCAGCAGCAGGTCCGCGGAGGGGCTGCCCTTGAGGGCGGGGTCCAGCACGATGCGGGCTTTCTCGTACTCCTGCAGGTTGTAGAGGGACTGGCTCCAGCCCCAGCGCATGGCGGGCGGCAGCTTCTTCTGTCCTTTGGCCAGCTCCTCGAAGCTCGCGACCGCGCAGCTCCAGTCCTTGAGGGCCATGCAGACGTTGGCCAGCTCCCGGCGCACCTCGCGCTTGGCGGGGAACCACTTTAGCTCCGCCTCCAGGTGTTTGCGGGCGCCCTCGGCGTTGCCGTCGCGCTTGTCGAGCTCGGCCAGGGCCATGTGCACAAGCTGGCGGGGCATGCCGTCGTTCAGGCTGGCCTCCAGCAAGGTCCTGGCCGGCTCGACCTGGCCCATGTGGGTGAGCGCGATCCCCGTGAAGGCCTGGATGGAGGGCTGCTCCGGCTCAGCGGCCAGCCACTCCTGCCCCAGACTGACCGCCTCTTCGTAGCGGTCCAGGTCGATCAGCATCTTGAGCATGCCGCTGCGGGCGAGCTCGTCCCCGGGGACCTGCTCGTGCACCGAGCGCATCAGCGCCAAGCCGTCCTCCAGGCGCCCCTGAGCGGCCAGGGCCTGGGCCAGGTTGGTGCGGATGAAGGTGCTGTCCGGGGCCAGCTCCATGGCCCGTCGCCAAGTGGCCTCAGCGGCTGCGTGGTCACCCACCTGCGCCTGGGCGCGGGCCAGCCCGGCCAGCGCTTCGCCCAGATCGGGGTGAGTCTTGAGCACCTCCTGGTAGGCCTGGATGGACTCCTTGGCCTTGCCCTGGGAGGCCAGCTCGCGGGCGGACTCGATGGCCTGGATCACCGCCATGTTGGCCTTGGCGTCCGGCGCCTGGCTGTAGTCGACCTCCTCGACCGAGGTGCCGCCGACGTAGCCGAGGGCAGCAAGCTGCTCCATCAGCTCGGGGGTCATGGCGGCCTCCTCACCGGCCTGCCGCTGGGCCCAGACCTCCATCCGGAAGCCGTGCAGGCTGCTGACGGTCTCGGGCTGCTCGGCGGCCAGGTTCTGCAGCTCCTTGGGGTCCTTCTGCACGTCAAAGAGCAGCGGCTGCGGGGTGTCGATGAGCTTGATCACGCCGGCGGCCACGGCCAGCTCCGGGTGGAAGCCAAAGCGCTGGGCCGCCATCTCCGACTCCATGTAGACCGGCCCGCGCTCCTGGAGCGCGCCGTCCTTGGCCACGCTCAGATCGCGGCCGTCCAGGCCCTGCGGCACGGTCAGGCCGAGCAGCCCGAGCGCGGTGGGGGTCACGTCCACGTTGGAGACCGCCTGGGGGAAGACCACGCCCTCCTTGAGGCGCTCGGGGGGGACCGCCACGAAGGGGATGCGCATGGTGCTGTCGTAGACAAAGAGCCCGTGGCCGGTCTCGTCGTGCTCTCCGAAGGCCTCGCCGTGATCCGCGACCACGATGACGGCCAGACCGCCGGGTCCGGCCTTGGCCTGGGCGGCCTCCAGCAGGCGCCCGAGCTGCTGATCGGCGAACGCGATCTCCTCGTCGTAGGGCGTGGCCAGGTCGAACTCGGCGTGGTCCTGGTAGGGCGCGTGGGCGTCGTAGAAGTGGGCCCACATGAAGAAGGGCTCCTCGCCCTGGGGCAGCCAGCCCAGCAGGTCGTCGACCACCTCGTTCGCGGGGCGCTCGTACTCCCAGCGGGAGCCCTTGCTGCGCTCGACCTCGTCAAAGTAGGCGTCGAAGCCCTGGTCCAGGTTCCAGGTCGCCGTGGTCACGAAGGCGGAGGCCGAGGCCGCGCTGCGGTAGCCCTGCGCGCCCAGCAGCTCGGCGAGGGTGTCCACGTCGTCGCGGAGGACGGCGTCGCCGTTGTTGTGGATGCCGTGCCGGGTCGGGTAGAGCCCGGTGAGCATCGAGGCGTGGGACGGCGTGGTCAGGGGCACCGTGGCGTAGGCCCGCTCGAAGCGCACACCCTGTCCGGCCAGGCTGTCGAACACCGGGGTCTGCGCGCCGCTGTGGCCGTAGGCGCCCAGCGCGTCGGCCCGGGTCGTGTCCAGCGTCACCAGCAGCAGCGAGGGGCGGGGGGCAGCCTCGGGCTCGGGCTGAGGCTCGGGGGCGCCAGTGCAGGCCAACCACAACAACAGGGACATGGGTGCTCCAGGGCCGGGGGGCGGCCAGGGTCCCCGATAACACCCCTGCTGTAGACGCCGACCGGGCGGGCGGCTTATCGACAGACAATGTCAAAGCGTGCCCCCCTGCTGCTCCTCCTGCTCGCCTCCGGTGCGGTGTGGGCCCAGTCCCGCACCATGGGCATGATCCACCAAGGGCGCGGCCGGCTGGCCCTCGACCAGCTTCTCCCCAAGCTGGAGACCGCTCCGCTGGACCCCGGGCTGAACGCCCAGGCGGGCCTCGCCTACCACGCCATGGGCCGCTACGCCGACGCCTTGGGCTACCTGGCCTACGCCGAGGGCTCCGAGATCTACCCCCAGGTGGGCGTCGCCCGGGAGGCCGAGGGCCTGCGGGCCACCGGACAAGCCCAGGCCGCCATCGCCCTCCACACCGAGCGCCTGTGGCAGTCCCCCGACGAGCGCCGCCAGCTCCAGGTGTGGCTGAACCTGCTGCAAGACCACCGCAGCGCCGGTGAGCCCCAGCGGGCGCTGGATGCGGGCTACATGGCCCTCTCCCTGAGTCCCCGCTCAGCCACCGTGCACGCCTGGATGGCTGAGATCCACCTGGACCAGGGGGACGTCGAGCTGGCCCGCGAGTCCCTCTACATGGCCGACTCGCTCCCCGCCGACCCGGCCAACCGTCTGCTGCTGGCGCGCGCCCGCCTGGCGATCGCCGAGGGTGACCTGGAGAGCGCCCAGGCCCTGGTCTCCGCGGCCCGGGAGAACCGGCGCTGGCTGGCCGACAACGTGGCCATGCAGTGCGAGATCTTCCTGGCCCAGGACGACCCCGGCGCCGTGCTGGACCTGCTGGACAAGAGCCTCGTGATGCACCGCCAGGACCCCGTCCTGCTCGCCCAGCGAGCCCGCGCATTCCAGGCCCTGGGCGCCCAAGCGGACGCCACCTACGCCATGCACCAGCTCCAGCTCCTGAGCCCTGGGTTCCCCTTGCGGCCCTTCGCCGTCCCCGGCCTCACACCGGACTGAGGTAGCCCCGCCCCAGCAGCACCTCGACCACCCCGACCTCCTGGTGGAGCTGGTCGATGCGGGCCAGCAGGTGCTCGATACACCGCTCCTCGCTTCGGCCCAGATCCAGGTGGAAGGTGATGCCGCGCCCAGAGCGCGAGACGATGGGGTCGCTGATGTAGTGGAAGCGGCCCTTCTCCTTCTCCCCGAACTGCCCGTTGAACCCGGCGGTGTACCAGGTCGCGAAGATGGGCTCGCAGATCTGCTCGGCGTCGCCCTTCTCCAGGAGGATGGAGATGGGGAGCTGGTCCCACGGAGCTTGGCTGCTCACCCGCAGACGGTAGGGGCGGCCCTCCACGTCGAAGGACACCGGGGCCTGCGCGAGGGCCTCGAAGCCGCCGACGGCCACGACCATGGGCTGCTCGCCGATCTGGCCGGCCTGGCCGGTGCTGGGGTCCACCAGGTCCACGCGGACCGCGGCGTAGGGGCGGGCGCCTTCGGGGATGACGTTGACGACCTGGCCGCTGTCGTCCCGCATCATGCGGGCGCATTCGCCGATCCAGCCCTGCTCGGCCATGTTCTTCATGGTCTCGTCAAAGAACTCGATGTAGGACTCGCGGTGGGCGCGCAGCAGGGTGATGGGCTCGCCCTCGGCCTGGAAGGCCTTGACGTGCTCCACCAAGGCCTTGGCGGCGTCCAGGTATTCGGCGTCGTCCTTGGAGAACTCCAGGTAGCGCTCGAGCAGGCCAACAGCCTCGTCCAGGCGCCCCAGCCCCAGCAGCAGGTGGGCCTTGCCGACCAATGCGCGGTCGCTGCGGGCGTCGACCTCGAAGGCCTGCTCGTACGCGGCCAGGGCCTCCCCCACGTGGTCGCTGTCCTCGGACGCAGCGGCCAGTCCAAGGGCGCACTGCAGCAGCAGCTCGGGCTCGGCGTTGACCTTCCAGGCCTGCTCCAGGGCCTGCTGCATCAGGGGCCGGGCCTTCTCGGGCTCGCCAAGCTGAAGGAGCACAACCCCCATGCTGTGCAGGATGTCGGGGCGCGGCCGCTCCGCGTGCTCCAGGGCTTGCTCGAAGTAGGCCACGGCCTTCTCGGGCTCGTTGGACTTGAGGGCCTGCAGGGCGAGTTGGGAGAAGGTGTCCGCGCTCAAGGGGGCCTCCACGGGGCAGGGGTTTCGGTTATCGAACCCTACCCCGGGAGGCAGGATGAAGCTCAGCCAGGACATGCGCGACGCCATCGACGAGGCCCGCGCCCAGAGCCACCCCACGCGCAGGGCGACCGTCCCCGCGCTGGAGGAGCGGCTCTACGAGCCCACCATGCTCCTGGACCACGGCTTCGTGCGGGTCGTGGACTACATGGGCGACGACTCCGCGATCGTCCAGGCCGCCCGCGTCTCCTACGGCAAGGGCACCAAGAAGGTCCGCCAGGACCGCGGCCTGATCCGCTACCTGATGCGCCACCGCCACACCACGCCCTTTGAGATGTGCGAGCTCAAGCTGCACGTCAAGCTGCCCATCTTCGTGGCCCGCCAGTGGATCCGGCACCGCACCGCCAACGTCAACGAGTACAGCGCCCGCTACTCCGTGCTGGACCGCGAGTTCTACCTGCCCGACCCCGAGCACATCGCGCTCCAGTCCACCGACAACAAGCAGGGCCGCGGCGACACCCTGAGCGCCGAGCAGTCCGCCCAGGTGCTGGACCTGCTCAAGGCCGACGCCATCCAGAGCTACGGCACCTACAAGTCCCTGATGGACGAGCACGGCCTGGCCCGCGAGCTCGCCCGCATGAACCTGCCGGTGAACTTCTACACGCAGTGGTACTGGAAG
This sequence comes from Myxococcota bacterium, assembly GCA_036229005.1. Taxonomy (GTDB): domain Bacteria; phylum Myxococcota_A; class UBA796; order UBA796; family CAJQPC01; genus CAJQPC01. The sequence continues at coordinate 163,809 of JAZAMN010000024.1, read as the reverse complement.
ATCGACCTCCACAACCTGCTGCACTTCTTGTCCCTGCGCATGCACCCCCACGCGCAGTACGAGATCCGCGTCTACGCCGACGCCATCGCCGACTACGTCAAGGACTGGGTCCCCGCGGCCTACGAGGCCTTCAACGACTACCGCGTCGGCGGCGCCTTCTTCTCCGCGCAGGGCCTGGCCGTCATCCGCAAGATGATCGCTGGCGAGCCCGTCAGCCAGGAGGACTCCGGCCTGTCCAAGCGCGAGTGGGCCGAGCTCACCAGCAAGCTGGAGGGCTGAGCTCAGGGCGACAGGGTCGAGGGGATCTGGACGCTGGGCCACCTTGGCCCACCACGTCGACTCCCCTCCCCTGGAGACTCACCAGCGACACCCTGCCGCCAGCGAGGTCAGGCTGGGCGCTACTTGGCCTCTGCGGGGGCCTGGGCCTGCATGTCGTCGGTCACCATGTCGAGGAGCTGCGTGCTCAGCTCGATGATCTGCTCGTGCGAGAAGCCCTGGCTCTTGAGGTGGCGGTAGAAGGAGCGGGCGACGACGCGGTTGCGGTTGCGCAGGAGATCAGAGCGGGTATCCATGGAGGCCTCCGTGTTTTCCCCCTTTCCCAGCAAGACCCGGGCCAAGAGCACCCCGGTCGCGATTCCAAGGACTTGAGCCCAATCTCGCCCCCAGGTGCGAAGCGGACTTCGCGGCGGACTCCAGGTTGGTGGGAAGCGGCCTTCGCGGCGCAGGGGGCAAAGCCCCAGAGCAAGAAAACCCGCCTCAAAGGCGGGTTCTCCAAGAAGTGAAAGCGACGCTCAGATGGACTCGCCGCTGCGCTCCAGCTTCTTGATGGCCATCTGCACGTACTTGCGGATGTTGGGGATGTCCGGGTCCAGCGTGTAGGCCTTCTGCAGGTCCAGGAAGGCCTGGCGGTAGCTCTTCTTGTAGTAGTAGGAGATGCCCCGCCGGCAGCGCGCCATGGCGTGGTCGTTGTCCATCTCCACGGCCTGGTCGAAGAACTCGATGGCCCGGGTGTACTCCTTGCGGGCAAAGAAGAGCTCGCCCATGGCCACCAGGGGCTCGGGGCCCTCGCGGTCCTGGTCCTCGGCCTTCTGGAAGTCGGACATCGCCGCGGCGAAGTCGCCCAGGTCCAGGTGCGCGCGACCGCGCCCCAGGTAGGCCTCCATGTTGCTGGGGTCGTGCTCCAGCATGTCGGACCAGGCCTGGACGGCCGCGTGCAGGTCACCCCGGTCCAGCGCCTCGGCGGCGGCGGCCTCGAGGTTGGCCACCGCGACGGAGTCGACCTCCTCCATGGCGTGGAAGTCCGCGCCGGTGAGGTCCTGGCCGTTGTCCAGGGTCTCCAGGTTGCCGGCGTGGTCGAGCTCGGGAGCCTCGGACTCCTCTTCTTCGACGTACTCGACCTCGTCCACGTACGACAGGTTCAGGCCGCCCTCACCGTGCTCCAGATCGTCGTACTCGTCCTCGTCCGCCTCGGGCATCTCGACTTCGATGTTCTCTTCGTCGTCGCCCATCAGCGCCATCGAGCTGCCGTCCGCGTTGAGCTGGATGGCGGCGGCCGCGCCCACCGGGGTGTCGGAGGTGCGGTCCTTGATGGTGGGGATGATGTCGGGGAGCGCGTCCTTGGCGTGCTCGGCGGGGACCTCGCGGAGCTGGGCGCTGTCCACGCCGGCGCCGCGGCCACCCTCGACCTCGAAGAGCGCGGCCTCGATCTCGTCGTCGTCGTCGACCAGCTCGCCCAGGCCGTCGTCCTCGTGGTCGCCGAAGGCGTCCGCGAAGTCGGCGTCGTCCTCGTCCTCGTCCGGGGCGATGTCGCCGTCCAGATCCAGGGGCAGATCCTGGGAGAGCGGCTCGAGCAGATCGGCGTCCAGGGACAGCGCGTCCGGGTGGAGCGCCGGGTCCAGACCCTGGACCTCCTCCTCGGAGCCGGGGACGGGCTCGTCCTCGGCCAGGCCGTCGATGGGGTCGATGGGCGCGAGCAGCGCGCCCTCGTCGATGGAGTCGTCGTCGCCCAGCAGGTCCAGCGGGGGCTCGTCGTCCAGCAGGTCGGAGGCCTCCAGCTCGGAGAGGGAGAGCTCGGGGAGCTCACCGCTGTCCTCGTCCTCCAGGCCAGTCAGGTCGTCGTCCAGGGTGCCCGAGAGGGCATCGGCCAGATCGTCGCTGTCCAGCAGGTCGGCGATGTCCTCGGCGGAGGCCGGGATCGAGTCGGGGGAGACCTCAGTCAGCTCGTCCAGGGGCTGGGTACCCTCATCGAAGCCGCCGTCCATACCCGGCAGGGGCGAGGTGGGGTACTCCTCGACCGTGGCGTCGACCGTTGCCTCTCCTGAGGGCTCGACCGACAGCTCCGCGGGCTCGACCGAGGGCTCCGCGGGCTCGACCGAGAGGTCGTCGCTCAGCAGGTCCAGCTCCTCGATGGGCTCGACGGAGTGGTCGACCGTGGTGTCCTCGTTCTCGCCAGTGGGTCGAACCACAGGCGCGGGGGCCACGTCGGGGACAGGGGTGACCCCCTGAATGGGACCACGCTCCGAAGACCGCTTCCCCAAGAGCTCGCGCTGGATGGCGATGCGGCGCTGACGGGCGGCCTGGTGGACGGGCCCGAAGGTCTCCAGGTGGAGCTCAGCCTCGGCGCGGATCAGCTCCAGCGGCGCGAGGCGGAGGGTGGCGAGCTGCCCCCTGGCCTGCGCCAGGGTGGCCAGAAGGGAGGACGCCGACACGCTAGTTGCCCCCGGACAGCTCGTCCATGTTCTGCTTGATGGAGCTCATCAGCTCGGCCTTGAGGGCGCGCATCTTGCTGGCGGTCTCCTCCAGGTTCTGGAGCTTGCTCTGCAGGGACTCCTGCTCGGCCTGGAGCTTGGCGTTCGCGGCCTCGGCCTTGGCGACCTTCTCGCGCAGCTCAGCGACCTCGGCGTGCAGGTCGGAGCCCTCCTCTTCGACGCCAGCGAGCATCAGGGCGAGCTCGTCGCGCTCACCGCGCAGGGCCTCGTTGGACTTGCGGGCAGCGTCGGCCTTGGCCTTGCTGGCGTCCAGGTCCTGCTCCAGGCGCTTGGTGTCCTCGGCCATGGAGGCCGCATCCTGCTCGTTGCGGGCGATCTCCAGCTCCGCGGTCACGATGCCCCGCGTGGTCTCCTCCGCGTTGGCGATTGCCGTCTGGAGGGCGGCCATCTTCTCGTCGAGGATGGACTGGAGCTCCCCCTGGAGCGTCTGAAGGCGGTCACTCATTGATTGCCTCTACAACTTTCAGCTTTGACTGCCGGAGCTTTCCGACCGACTCAGACGCTATCAGGCGCTCAGAGCAGGGTCAATCCGCGTGACTCCGCGTTAGGGACCCGGATGCACCTGCCCCGACTGCTGCTGGTTGTGGAAGACCCCAAGCGGCGCCTGACGCTCATCACGCAGCTACGCGCGCGCTTCGATGTCCTCGTCAGCGCTGACAAGCCCCCTTCGGTGCGTCGTATCCGCGAGCAGCGTCCGGAGCTTGTGCTCCTGAGCCTGGGCCGCCGCGCGGCCCCGGGACTCCGCCTCTGCCTCTCCCTCAAGACGGACCGCCGTCCCCCGCGGGTGGTCGTGCTCGATCCTCACGGGGCGAGCGAGCAGGAGGCGGTGCTGGACACCCACCTGGCCGACGCCTACGGCCGGGGTCAGCTCAGCCCCGAACAGATCCTGGAGCTGCTGGACGGACGCGAGGGCGCGCGCACGGTCACCGGCCCCATCGAGCGCAGCCTGCTCTCCCGGCTGCTGAGGCGCTGAGCCGCTGGAGGGTCGGAGAAACCGCGGGCTGGTTCTGCCGGGCCAGAGTTCCAAACAAGCCCGTCCGGCAGAACACGGGCCCGAATGGGCCCGCGGGGGCTGCGCCGCAAGGCGCATTTCCGGGGGTGTCCCCCGGAGAAGACAATAGTTCTCTGGAGCAGGAGTTCCGGCACGCGAAGAGTGTCGGAACTCATGCTTCGGAGAACTACCTTATCCCGTGCTTGCGCAGGAGCCGGGCGATGGACTTGCGGTCCATGTGGGCGGCCCGGGCGGCCTGGGAGACGTTGCCGTCGTGCCGCTCGATGAGGTCCTGCAGGTACTTGCGCTCGAAGGCCTCGATCAGGGCCTCCTTGGCGTCCTTGAAGGGCACGCTGGTGTCGGGGGCGGCCATGCCGGGCTGGGCGCTGCTGCGGGGGCCTGAGCCGCCGGTGAGCAGGGCGTCGGGCAGGGCCTCCAGGGTGATGATGGGGCCGTCCGTGAAGGGGATCGCCCGCTCGACCACGTTGGCCAGCTCGCGCACGTTGCCGGGCCAGCGCCAGGCCTGGAAGACCTCGATGACGGAGTCTTCGACCGCGCGCACGCGCTGCTTGCCGCCCTTCTGGGCCTTGTGGAGCAGGTGCGCGACCAGCAGCGGGATGTCCTCGCTCCGGTCCCTCAGCGGCGGGAGGTGCAGCTCCACGACGGCCAGGCGGTAGTACAAGTCCTCTCGGAAGCGCCCAGCCCTCACCTCGTCCAGGAGGTTCCGGTTGGTGGCGGCGACCACGCGCACATCCACGGAGCGCACGCGAGAGCCACCGACCCGGCGCACCTCGCGCTGCTCCAGGACGCGCAGGAGCTTGGGCTGGAGGTCCAGAGGCAGCTCGCCGATCTCGTCCAGGAACACGGTCCCGCCGTCGGCGGCCTCGAACACACCCTCGCGGGAGGCGACCGCACCGGTGAACGCGCCCTTCTCGTGGCCGAAGAGCTCGGACTCGATCAGGGACTCGGGGGCGGCGCCGCAGTCAAAGACCCGGAAGGGCCCGTCGCTGCGCTTGGAGAGCTCGTGCACGGCGCGGGAGACGAGCTCCTTTCCGGTGCCGGTCTCGCCGGTGACCAGGGCGGTCAGGGCGGTGGGGGCCACGCGCTCGACGATGGAGAAGACCTGCCGCATGGCCACCGATTCGCCCACCAGACCGGCCAGGCGGCTCTTGTCCGAGGGCTTGATGTCGATGACCTGGTCCTGGGGCGTGAAGACCATCTGGGTCTGGCCCACCCGGAAGCGGGTCTCGGGGGTCAGGAAGACCTCGCGGATGCGCAGGTCCCCGACAAAGGTGCCGTTGGTGCTGTTGGAGTCGCGCAGGATCACGCCGTGCGGGGTGCGCACGACCTCGGCGTGGCGGCGGGAGACGGTGCCGTCCTGGAGGACGACCTCGTTGGCCAGGTTGGTGCCGATGCGCAGCACGTCGCTGTCGACTTCCCAGCTTCGACCGACGTCCGCGCCAGAGACCACCGTCAGGCGGCCGCGGCGGATGCGCAGGCGCTTGGGGATTGGGCGGGCGATTGTGCTGGTGATGTCGGACACGTGGCCCAACGATACACCGTCAGCCCTTGGGCGGTGTCTGACCCACGTCAGCCCCGGAGTCGGGCTCCTCCGCGCGCTTGAGGTAGCGCTGGATGGACTTGCGATCGATCCCCGCGCTGCGCGCCGCCTGGGACAGGTTGCCGTCGTGCTCGGCCAGCAGCCGGCCGAAGTACGCGTAGTCGAACAGCTCCACCCAGACCCGCTTGGCCTGCTTGTAGGGGAGGTCGTAGCGGATCGCCAGGTTCGGCGCCGCGGCCCCCGCGTCCTGGGGGGAGGAGAGGTTCTCGGAGGGCTTGGACAGGCTCGCCCTCAACCTCTGGGGCAGGTCCTGCACGCGCAACACGGGACCGGGGGCCAGGCTGGCGAGGTACTGCGCGGTGTTCACCAGCTCGCGCACATTGCCGGGCCAGCGGTAGGCGGCGAGGGTCTCGGCCATGGGCTGCGGCAGCTCGGGGACCGGCCGCTCGGCCTGCCGGGCGAAGCGCTCCAGGAAGGCGCGCAGCAGCTCGGGGACATCGCCGGGGCGCTCACGCAGCGGCGGCAGGTGCAGGCGCACCACGTTGAGGCGGTGGAAGAGGTCCTCGCGGAAGGCCCCCTGCCGGATGCGCTCCTCCAGCGGGCGGTTGGTGGCGGCCAGCACGCGCAGGGCGACCTTGGACTCCACGTTCGAGCCCACGCGGCGGTAGCTCCCCTCCTGCAGCAGGCGCAGCAGCTTGACCTGGGAGCCGGGCTCCAGCTCGCCGATCTCGTCCAGGAAGAAGGTGCCGCCGCGCGCAGACTCCACCAGGCCCTTGCGCTGGCTGGTCGCCCCCGTGAACGCCCCCTTCTCGTAGCCAAAGAGCTCGGACTCCATGAGCTTGGCGGGGATCGCGGCGCAGTCCACCGGCACGAAGGGCGCGCGGGACCGCAGGGAGCACTCGTGCACAGCCCGCGCCACGACCTCCTTTCCGGTGCCGGACTCGCCGGTGATCAGCACGGACAGGTCGGTTCCGGCCACCCGCTGGATCATGCTCCGCAGCCGCTGCATGGGCGCCGAGCTGCCGATCAGCCGCTCCACCCCCTGGCCCTTGGGGACCGCCGGTGCCCCGAGCTGCGAGGGCGCGCGGGCTCCCTCCATGGCCCACAGCAGCTCCTGGGGGTCGAAGGGGCGAAGCAGGGTCCCCCCCGCGCCTTGACGGCACAACTCCAGGGCTTGTCGGCGCTGCTCAGGCCGGATCAACAGCCAGGGCGCCGGCGAGGTGCTGCGGCTGTGGACCCGCTCCAGGAGCTGGCGGGTGGACAGCCCGGGCAGGTCCAGGGAGAGCACGACGAAGGTGGGGCCCCGCTCCAGGGCCTGGAGCAGATCCGCGGCGCTGGCGGCGAGGCTCAGGGGCTCGCTGCCCAGAGCGCGGGCGAGCTGGTCCCGCTCCCGCTTGTCCTCGCTGGCGAACAGCAGCACTCAGAGCTCCAGGGTGGCCACGATGGGGCAGTGGTCGGACAAGGGGGGCTGCTGCAGCGGGATCTGTCTGCTCTCCCCCACCCTGGCGCCGCTGACCAGCAGGTGGTCGATGGGGTGCCGCCGCTTGGGCTCGCACTGGGCATCCTTGGTGGGCCCCAGGCTCAGGTGGAGGCCGGCGGGCTCGCCGTCGCTGACGGCCAGGTAGAAGGGGTCCTGGGCGTGCATCTGGCGGTTGAAGTCCCCCACCACCACCATGGGCACGCCCTCGGTGGCGCGGGCGTCGGTCCAGGTCTCGAGCACGGCGGCCTGGCGCTCCAGGGTGCCGCACTCCTGGCTGCTGTCGAAGGGGTCCCACTGGCAGCCGGCCTTGAGGTGCACCCCCAGCACGCGCACGGGGCCGGCGGCGGTCTGCACCTGGACGTCCACGCCGTGGCGCAGGCCGGGGTTGCCGACGGCCAGGGGGCGCAGGTCGGCCCTCCGCTCGAAGGCGAGGCCCTGGCGGACGGCCACCACGACGCGCTGGTCGTCGCTGCGGTCTTCGACGGCGAGCTGCCAGTCGCCCTTGGGGAGCAGCGCGCGGGCGGCCTCCTCGCTGGCGACCTCCTGGAGGACGACCACGTCGGGCTGGGCGCTGCGGATGACCTGGGCCATCTCCTGGAGCTCGGCCGCGGAGCGCGGGACCATGCCCTGGCCGGCGACATCGAGCCACTCGACGTTCCAGGAGAGCAGGGTGAGCTCGGCCTGGCCGGTCGGCTTGGGGGTGGTCGCCGGACGGGTGGCCTCGCTGGTGGACGGGGTTCCGTTGAGCGCGGCGCCGCTGCAGCCCAGAGCGGTGAGGACGAAGATGGACAGGGCCCAGCGCCTCACTGCTCCTCCTCCCGGGGCAGCCCGTGGTCGCTGACGATCTGCTGGTAGCGCTCCCCGATGGGGCGCAGGGTGCGGACCTTGGTGCCGGAGTCGACGGCGTAGAGCCCAAAGCGCATGTCCATTCCGTGGTTCCACTCGTAGTTGTCGACCAGCGACCAGTAGAGGTAACCGCGGATGTCCTGCTCGACGGCGCGCGCCTGGACCTCGCGCAGGGCGGGGAGCAGGAAGTCCTGGCCGGCGCTGTCGGTGGGGTCGGCGACGCCGTTCTCGGTGATCCAGATGGGCAGGCCGAGCTCGGCGGTCATGTCCAGCGCGGCCCCGATGCCCTGGGGGTCGGTGTCCAGGGTGTCGGGGAAGAAGTCCATCAGGGGGTAGTCCTCGAAGCCGGGGGCGGGGCGGCCCAGGCCGATGACCTCGAAGGCGAAGTAGTAGTTCAGCCCCAGGAAGTCGGTGTTCCCGGCGACCCCGTCCAGGGTCTCGTCGGTGCTGCCGTCCAGGTCGTTGTCCATGGCGCCGGTGACGAAGGCCCCGGGGATCAGCTCGTTGTAGAGGTAGTGCATGTGCTCGGCGGCCAGCACGTCCTGCTCGCGCTCGGGGTCGGCGGGGCGGATCTCGCCGAGGTTGACGACCACGCCCACCTGCGCGTCCGGGTCGTTGTTGTGCAGGGCCTGGGCCATCTGGCCGTGGGCGAGGGCCATGTTCCGGGCGACCTGCAGGCCCACCGCCATGTCGGCGATGCCGGGGGGGTTCGTGCGGTCCTGGGAGGGGAAGATGTAGCCGCTCATGAACACGGCGACGGGCTCGTTGAGGGTGATCCAGAGGTCGATCTGGTCCCCGTACTCCTGGGCCAGGAAGGCGGTGTAGAGGGTGATCAGCGGGATGATGCGCTCGCCGTCCACCCAGCCGCGGGCGGGGCAGGTCGAAAGGTCAAAGTGGCAGGCGTAGCCGTCGTGCACCCACAGCGGGAGGGTGTAGTGGTTGACGGTGGCCATGGGGGTCAGGCCCTGGGCGGCCATCTCGTCCAGGTAGGCGTGGTACCAGGCCAGGGCCTCGGGGGAGGCCAGCTCGCGCAGCTCGGCGACGGTGGTGGCCTGCTCGGCGCCGTCCGGGAAGAGCCGCGACCACTCAAAGGAGAAGCGGAAGACCGTGCCCATGGTGGCGGCCCGCTCCAGGTCCTCGGCGTAGAGCTCGTGGTGACCGGGCCCCATGGAGAGGGGATCGCCGGAGAGGTAGGTGTCGGGCTCGTCCTGCAGCCCGGGCTCGGTGACCCACTGGTACCAGTCGGAGTGCTGGTCCTCGCAGACGCTGGGGTCCACCAAGGGGCAGCCGGGGTCCACCTGGAAGCCCGCCGTCGCGGTGCCGAAGGCGAAGTCTTCCGGGAAGGGTTCGAGCTTGGGGCCACAGGCCAGGAGCAGAAGCAGCATGGGCTGAATCTACTCTGTCAGGCGGGCCTCCAGCAGGAGGATCCCCGGATCGGCGACGCTGAGGTTGGCCATCTCCACCTGCAGGGAGCGCTCGACCAGGCGCCCGGCCTGGGGGTCCCACCAGCTCTGGGTCTGGAGGTGGATCTGGGGGCCGCCCTCGGTGGCCCGGACCTGGCCGCTGCCGTCGATGCGCAGGCGCAGGCCGCCGCCCTGCTCGTAGAGGCCCTGCACGCGCTGCTCGCCGCTGACCTCGACGTCCAGGGGGACGGGGAGCAGGTCGGCGTAGGGGCGGGCCAGCACGGGATCAGGCCACGCGCTGCTGGCGTCCACGGCGTCGGCGGAGAGCTGGAGGGCGAGCAGGCGGTGGGTGAGGGAGTCGGCCCAGGGGAGGCCGCGGAGGTCGACGAGGCGCCCGTCCATGGCGATCTCCACCACCACCTGATCCTGGGAGAGCCGCGCCTTCTCCTGCTCCAGGGCCTCAGCGAGGACAGGGTCAGCGCTGCGGCGGCCCCCTTGGACGCGGTCCACGCCGATGGCGATCAGGCTGCCCTCCAGGCGCGCGACGCCCTGGGGGTCCACGTCCCGCACCAGGTAGCTCCAGCGCTCGACGCGCTGCACCGTGTCGGCCTCGCCCACCCGCCAGGTGGAGGAGAGGTCGTAGACGAGCTGGTCGCCGGGGATCAGGCGCCAACCCAGGACCATGGGGGTCTGGATCTCCAGGGGCTCGGGGCCCCGCGCCTGACGCAGGCCGACGCAGCTCAGCAGGACCAGCAGGGGCAACATCAACGCAGCACCCGGTCGATGGCGCAAAGGCAGCGGTCGATCTGCTCGTCGCTGTGGGCGGCGCTCAAGGAGAAGCGCAGGCGCTCCTGGCCGGGGGCCACGGTGGGGGCGCGGATGCCGGGGACGTAGATGCCGGCCTCCAGCAGCGCCTGGGCGGCGGCCATGGTGGCCGGGCCCAGGACGACGGGCACGATGTGGTCTTTTCCGGGGGGGAAGCGGCCGAGATCCGCGAGCCCGGCCCGGAAGCGCCGCACGCGCGATGCGAGCAGGGATCGACGCTCCTCGTCTGCGCGCTCGAGTCCTGCCAGTGCGGCCCTGGCCGCGGCCTCAGCCAGCCCGGTGGTGTAGACGAAGCTGCGACCCCTCGAGATCAGCAGCTCCTTGAGCTCCGGCGGGCCGATGATGAAGGCGCCCGCGGCCCCGTAGGACTTGCCCAGGGTGCCGACGACCACGTCCGGGACGACGCCCTGCTCGTAGGAGGCCCCCCGCCCCCGCGGTCCGACGCAGCCGACGGCGTGGGCCTCGTCGACCACCAGCCAGCGGTCGGGGTGCTGGTACTCCTCCAGGGCGAGCTGGTCGCCGTCCATGGAGTAGAGGCCCTCGACCACGACGGCGGTGGCGTCCGCGGGGAGCTTCTCGGGGGTGGCGTGGGGGACGACCACCCGGCGGGCCTTGGACAGGCGCAGGCCGTCGATGATGCTGGCGTGGTTGAGGCTGTCGCTGGCGACCACGTCCCCCTGCTCGAAGAGGGTGGACATGAGCGCCAGGTTGGCGTGGTAGCCGGAGGGGAAGACCAGCGCGGCGCCGTGGAAGAGCTCCTCGAGCGCCTCCTCCAGGGCGTGGTGGGCGTTGCGGTCGCCGGCGATCAGCCGGGAGCTGGTGGCCCCGCGGCCGCGCCAGTGACGCCGCAGCTCCCAGGCCAGGCCCAGGTAGTCGTTGGAGGAGAAGACATCGAGGCTGCGCCCCGAGAGCTCGGCGGTGGTCGGGCCAGTAGGGGTCAGCGGACGCAGCTCTCGCTTGAGCCCCGAGGCCTTCACCTCGGCGACCCGCTGCTCCAGCCTCTTGAAGCGTGCCCGCATGGGCGCCAGTCTACTTGGCGGGGGGCAGAGAGGGCGCGTTGGGGGTGTGCGGAGGGGGTCGCACGACCATGCCCTGGGCGCGCAGCAGATCCAGGTCCCCGGCGTGCTCACCGCCCTTGGTGGTCAGGTAGTCGCCCAGCATGATCCCGTTGGCGCCGGCGCGGAAGAGCTCGGACTGGCGGTCCTGCAGGTGCACCTGGCGGCCGCCGCAGACGATGAGGTCCTTGGTGGGCAGCATCAGGCGATAGAGCGCGATGGTCTTGAGGCACTCGAAGGGGCTCAGCTCGTCCAGGCCCTCCAGGGGGGTGCCGGGGCGCGCGTTCAGGAAGTTCAGGGGGACGGAGTCCACGTCCAGCTCCCGCAGGTCGGCGGCGAGCTCGACGCGGTGGCCCCAGTTCTCGCCCATGCCGAAGATGCCGCCGGAGCAGACGTACATGCCCAGCTCCTTGGCGTTCTTCACGGCCTGGACCTCGTCGTCGTAGCTGTGGGTCTCCACGATGTTTCCGTGGAAGCTGCGGGCGGTCTCCAGGTTGTGATGCATGGCGTCCATGCCGGCCTCCTGCAGCTCGGCCAGGTGCTCCTTGGAGATGAGCCCGACGCTGGCGCAGGTCTGGAGCCCGGTGCGCTCGCGGATGAGGTTCAGGGCCTTCTTGACCTCGTCGATCTCGCGCCGCTGGGACAGGGCGCGGCCCTGGGTCACGATGGAGAACTCCCGCACGCCGGCGTCCTGGGCGGCCTGGGCCTCCTGGGCGATGGTCTCGGCGTCCTTGAGCTTGTAGACGGGCGACTTGGCGGCCTTGAAGTGCGCGGACTGGCTGCAGAAGTTGCACTTCTCGGGGCAGGCGCCGGACTTGGCGTTGGTGATGCCGCAGGTGTAGACCTCGTTCTGCTTGAAGTGCAGGCGGATGGCGTCGGTGACGGCCATGACCTGCTCCAGCTTGGACTCGTCGTCCAGCTCCACCAGGGCCTGGGCCTCGTCCGCGGAGATGCCGATCCCGGCCTTGGCGCGCCGCAGGATGTCCTGCCAGTCCAGCTCATCGAAGTGCATTGGGGGCTCCATGAAGTGCCCCTGATGCTAACGCGTCAACCGGATCGCGCGACAAGGTTGACAGGGCTCAGTCTGTCCTCGCCTGGGCGATGCACTCCTGCAGGAGCTCGGGCAGGACGAACTGCTGGTGGTCTGCCAGGTAGAGGGGCATCCGCAGGAGCTTCTCCAGCCCCCTCTGCAGGACCTCATGGGGCTCGCCTTCAGGGGGAGGAGCGGCGAGTCGTTGCTTTCGCACGCCCCGTCCATCACTGCGGAACACCCAGGTGTGTTCGTGCTCCCGGCGAACAGCCAGGGACCAGTCGAGGCCACCCTGGCGGTAGAGGGCGGCGTAGCCCAGCGCGGGGTGATCCGAGAAGCCCAGCACGAGCACCGCGCCCAGGAGTCGGGAGGCGGAGGGGGCCAGGATCTCGGTGTCCCAGGGGTGGCCGCCGCGGGCGACGGGGCCCATGGGGGCGTCGATGAGCTGCTGGTGGGCCTGGGGGTTGAGCCAGCGGCCGCGGCGGTCCCAGGGCTCCAGGACCCAGAGGTCCAGCAGGGGGCGGTGGGGGGCGCCCTCGACCAGCTCGTCGGGGGAGAGGGGGCCGCCGCGCAAGACCCGCAGATCCGCCCACGGCAACGCCAAACGGCCGCCGACCTTGGGGAGAGACTCCCGCAGGTCGACGGCCGGTTGATGGGGGGCAAGCCAGGTGACCCAGCTCGCCAAGGGCTACTCGTCGCGCTCGAGGATGGTGAACTCGACGCGGCGGTTGTTGGCCCGGCCCTCGGCGGTGTCGTTGGTGTCCTGGGGCTTCTCCTCGCCGTAGCCGACCGGCTTGAGGCGGTTCTCGTCCACGCCCTTGGAGGCCAGGTAGGCCACCACGGACTCGGCGCGGCGCTGGGAGAGGTCCTTGTTGTAGGAGTCCTTGCCCTGGCTGTCGGTGTGGCCGGCGACCTCGATGAGGGTGAGGTCGGGGTTGGCGATCAGCACGGCGGCGACGTCGTCCAGCAGGGAGTAGGACACGGGCTTGATCGTGGCCTTGTTGGTGTTGAAGTACACCTTCTCCAGGATCTCGATCTTCTCGGCCGTCACGATGACGCGGCTGGGGCAGCCGTTGGAGCGGGCGGGATCGGCCTGGGGCGGGATGGGCTCGTCGGGGCACTCATCGCGCTTGTCGGGGACGCGGTCGCCGTCGCGGTCGGGGCAGCCCTTGGTCTCGGCGGGGCCGGGCTCGGTGGGGCACTCGTCCTCGGCGTCGGCCAGGCCGTCACCGTCGGTGTCGGGGCAGCCACCGGTGGCGGCGGGGCCAGGCTCGTTGGGGCACTGGTCCTTGCCGTCCAGGATGCCGTCGCCGTCGTTGTCGGGATCGGGGCAGCCGTTCTCGTCCTCGAAGCCGTCCTTGTCCTCGGCGTCGTTGGGGCACTCGTCGGAGGCGTCCAGGATGCCGTCACCGTCGTTGTCGGTGTCGGGGCAGCCGTCGGTGTCCTGGAAGCCGTCCAGGTCCTCGGGCTCGGTGACGCAGCGGTCGGACTCATCGACGATGCCGTCGCCGTCGGTGTCGAAGACGTCGGGGAGGCGGTAGCCGATGCCCCAGACCACGCGGTAGTCGGGCGCGCCAACGCCGGCCACGATGCCGGTGCCCAGGCCCAGGTGGGTGGTCAGGCCGGAGTCGTGCCAGTAGCCGCCGTAGACGTGGCCTTCGACGGGGTTCTCGTTCCAGCCGGTGCCGCCGGCGATGTCCACCAGCGAGGTCAGCTCGGCGCCCACCAGCCACTCTTCGGTGAGGCGGTAGTCCAGGCCGGCGCCGAGGGCGATGTTGGAGCCCAGGCCCAGGTCGTCCAGCTCGACCTTCTTGGAGAGGTCGATGCCGGCGTTGACGCGGTAGTTGAGCTGGTTGGCGTAGCCGCCGAAGGCCAGCACGAGGCCGCCGCCGATGCCACCCTGACCGGTGAACTTCTCGGCGCTGCCGGTGGGGAGCTGCAGCTTGGGCTTGACGCCGAAGCTGTAGCCGGTGGCGGAGTCGCCCTGGGACCAGACGGGGATCAGCGCGGCGACGCTGATGTCACCGAAGGCGAACCCGCCCTCGTCGTTGACCACGACGGAGGGGTAGAGGGGCACGCTGACGTCCACGCGGGCGTAGTCGCCGATGGTGTAGCCGCCGGCCAGGCGGGTGGAGAACTGGCGGCTGACCACCGACTCCTCGGTCCCGTCGTCGTAGCGGATGACCAGGGGGTCGTCGGCGTAGACCAGCCCGAGCCCGGCGTAGTAGGAGCCCGGGGCCCCCAGCACGGGGTGGGCGAGCTGCAGCGAACCGCGGCGGTCGAAGTTGCTCCCGGCGAACTCAAAGGTGTCCGCGTCTTGGGCGTGGGCTTCACCACCCAGGGCCAGAATGCTCAGCAGCGCGACAGGCATCGCTCCTCCTCTCCGAAACAGGTGGCTGACCCTAGCCCGTAGGCAAGGATCAAGGCAAGACAGGGAAGCTGTCTATCCTCTGACGCCTGCCCCATCGGACAGGGCGGAGAGCTGGTTGAGCCCCCACTCCACGGCGGCCAGGAGCTGCTCGATCTGGGCGGCCGAGATGCACAGCGGCGGCATCAGCACCAGGGTGTCCCCCAGCGGCCGCAGGATCACGCCCTGGCTGCGCATGGCCTGGCAGACCCGCGCCCCCATGCGGAGTCCGGGGTCGAAGGGCGCCCCGGAGGCCGACACCAGATCCACCCCCACCATCAGCCCGCGCTGCCGCACCTGGGCGACCTCCGGGCGGGCGCTCAGAGCCTGGAGTCCCTGGGCGAGCTGGGCGGCCCGGGCCTGCACGCGCTCCAGGGTGCGCTCCTGCTCGAAGAGCGCCAGGCTGGCCACCCCGGCGGCGCAGGCCAGGGGGTTCCCGGTGAAGGTGTGGCCGTGGAAGAAGGTGTGCCGGTGCTCCCCCACGAAGCCCTGGAACACGCGCTCCGTGGCCAGGGTGGCGGCCAGGGGCAGGTAGCCGTTGGACAGGCCCTTCCCCAGGCACAGGAAGTCGGGGGCCACGCTGAGCTGCTCGGCGGCGAAGAGGGTGCCGGTGCGGCCGAAGCCCGTGGCGACCTCGTCGAGGATGACCAGGGCGCCCAGCTCCTTGGCGCGCTGCAGGATGGCGTCCAGGTAGGCCGGCGAGTGCATACGCATGCCAGCGGCCCCCTGCACCAGGGGCTCCACGATGATGGCCGCCAGGGTGTCCCCGTGGGCGTCCAGAGTGGCGAGCGCCTGCTGCAGCAGGGTGTCCTCGACTGCGGGGTCCGGGTGCAGCGGCGTGGGGAGGGCCACCGTGTCGAAGAGCAGTGGGCCATAGACCTGGTGGAAGAGGTCGATCCCCCCCACACTCACCGCCCCCAGGGTGTCCCCGTGGTAGGCGTGGTCGAAGCGGGCGAAGCGCGTGCGCTGGGTGTTCCCGGCCTGCTGCTGCCACTGGAAGGCCATCTTGAGGGCGATCTCCACCGCGGTGGAGCCGGCGTCGCTGTAGAACACCCGCGAGAGCTGCCCCGGCGCCTTGGCGATCAGCGCTTCGGCCAGGCGCACCGAGGGCACGTTGGCCAGGCCCAGCAGGGTGGTGTGGGCCACGCGATCGAGCTGCTCCCGCACGGCCTGGTCGACCTTGGGGTGCCGGTGTCCGTGGACGCCCACCCACAGGGAGGCGACGCCGTCCAGGTAGCGCTCGCCGTCGCTGTCGATGAGTTCAGCGCCCTCGGCCGCGGCGATGACCAGGGGCTGGTGCTGCTCCCAGGCGCTGTGCTGGGTGAAGGGGTGCCAGAGCGTGCGCTTGTCGGCGTCGATGAGGGACCGGGTGTCGTCCATGGGGCCTCCGCGGGGGGCCCTAACCAGCCTCGGATCCAGCAGAGGTCAAGGCATCGGCCTGGGCGTCGCCGTAGAGCAGCGTGGGCTCGCGGAAGAGCACCCGGGGAACGGGGCGCTTCTGGTGGATGCGGGCCGCGATGTTGGCCCCCAGCGGCATGGCGATCAGGCCCACGGCGACGGCGCCACCGGCCAAGAGGATCGCGACGGGCAGGCCCACCACGGTGACCGCGGCGGCGACCCCGGCCAGGATGAGGCCGACCTGGATCGAGGCGGCGACCCCCATGCCCAGCCCCGCGCCCACGGCGGTCCACCAGAAGGGGGCGTCCCCGCCAAAGCGCCAGGCGCCCAGCGCCGCTCCGCTGGCGACTCCGACGGTGCCAGTGACCAGGGCCAGCGGCAGGCCGACGATCAGCAGGGGCGCCGCGATGCCGACCCCGATGACGCCGCCAGCGAGGCCCAGGCCCAGGCCAAGCGCCATTCCAGCGACCGGGCGGTAGGGGCGCTCGCGGGTCAGGCGGAGCTGGAGGTCCGGGTTCAGGTGCCGCCCGGACAGGTAGATGGGCGGCGCGCTCTCCACCGTCTCGACGGTGCGCATGGGGGGCGCTTCGCTGGCCAGAGCCTGCGGAGAGAAGCCCAGACCGAAGGCCAGAGCCACGAGCATCAGCGCTGTGCGGATCCAGGGCATCAGCCAGTCCTCGACTGCACCATATCCCGTTGAGGGTGGCCAAGGGCCAGGGAGAACCCGGGGTGCAGGCGAGGTGCGACTGGGCCCGGATCCCCCCCTCCCCTTGGGCCTACTCCGGGATGACCTGCCGCAGGCGCTCCCACTCGGTGTGGGGGGGCTCGGTGCAGGGGATGCTGCTGATGAGCTCGTCGGCCTTGTAGACCTCGACCCCGGCGAAGTTGTTGAACTCGCCGTTGGGGCCACCGGCGCCGACGCGCTCGACCACCTTGAAGCTGTGGGTGTCGCCGTCGAAGGCCAGGGCGGTGCCCTGGGACTGGATGGTGCCGGCGTCTTCGATGCGGTATTCGCCGGGCTCCATGCCGGGGGGGTACTCCTTCTCCAGCTCGCCGATCTTGCCGAAGCGGTAGATGACGCCGCCCTCTTCGCCGCAGACGGAGAGCACCTTGCCGCCAGCCACGGGGCAGTTGAAGTAGACGAACTCCCCGCAGTGGGTGCCGGCCTGCCTGCTGATCTCCTCGCCGGCGGGAGGATCCTCGTTGATGCCGCGGGTGGCCGGTTGCTCGGTGGTGGAGGCGACGGGGTCGAGCTCCACGGTCAGCTCCTCCTCCCCTCCCCCGCAGGCCAGCGCGAGCAGGGTCATGGGGATCACGGCGAGGGCGAGGGGGGAACGGCGCACAGGGACTCCGGTGTTTCCGGCACTCTATCGCCGGCGCGAAGGCCACGGTCCCTAGCCCGGTCCCACGCTCAGACGGGGCTCAGAGCCAGCCCTGCAGCGGCGCTTCGAAGTGCGGAGGGGCGGAGCCGGCGGAGCTGCCAGATGCGGGCTTCGTCTTGGGGCGGGGTGACCTTGACGCGCTGCTGAGGGAAGCGCTTGTTGAGGGCGGCGATGGCGATGCCGCCGACCAGGCCAGCGATGGCGACCGTCGCGACGAAGATCCCCATCGAGACCAGCAGAGGGGTCAGGGTCCCGCCGAGGAAGGCGACGACCCCCGCGAACAGGATCACCACCGACAGGGGCACCGCGACCAGGTTCCCGAGGGCCGCGATCCCCGCGGCGATGGCGTAGAAGGGTGCGTTCCCGCTGTGCTTCCAGATCCCGTAGCCGGTGCCCAGGGTGAGCCCCCCCGTGATCAGCACCCCGGCGATGACGTCGAAGGTCATGAAGAGGAACGGGGCCGCCAGGACAAGCCCGCCGGCGGTGCCCACCACGCCGAAGCCCAGGCCGGCGACGACCATCAGGCCCAGGTTGTAGGGCCGATCCTGGGTCAGGAATCGGTACACGCCCGGGCGCAGCTTGCTGCCGTCGATGACGGGCTTGTAGAGGTAGCGCTCGGTGGCGGTCTCGCTGGACGGGGCCTCGGTGGGCGGGGTCTCGGCGCTCTCGGCGACGGCAGGGGGGGCCTCGGAGGCGTGGGCCTGGGAGCTGCCCAAGGTCAGGGTGGTGAGCAGCAGCAGGCAGAGCGCGAGCAGGCGAACAGCGAACTTCATTGGGACAGCTCCAGATTTGGCGCAGTAGAAGGGAGCGGACCCTCCCATCCAATCCGGAGAGGCCCGCACCCCGGCTCAGCAACGGCCGTGCCAACGCAGAACCCCGCCCTGGGGGGGAGCCCGGTGGCTGCCCGCGTCCCCCCACGACGCGCCGCGTCACTCCCAGTCGTAGAAGCCCTGGCCGGCCTTCTTGCCGAGCTTGCCCTGGGCGACCATGTCCTTCATGAGCTGGGGGGGCTTGAACGCGGGGTTGTCCAGCTTCTCAGCCAGGTACTCGCCGATGTGCATGCGCACGTCCAGGCCCACCAGGTCGGTGAGCTTGAGGGGGCCGATGGGGTGGCGGTAGCCGAGCACCATGGCGGTGTCGATGTCCTGGGGGCTGGCGACGCCCTGCTCGACCATGCGGATGGCCTCCATGCCCAGGCAGACGCCCAGGCGGGAGGTGGCGAAGCCCGGGAAGTCCTGGACGGTGATGCACTCCTTGCCGATCTGGGCGCCCCAGGCGCGGCAGCGGGCCAGGGTGTCCTCGCTGGTGCCGGGGTGCACCACGATCTCCAGGAGCTTCATGATGTGGACGGGGTTGAAGAAGTGCAGCCCGATGACCCGGTCCCCCTGCTCGACGGCCTGGGCGATCTTGGCGATGGACAGGGAGCTGGTGTTGGTCCCCAGCACGCAGTCGGCGCTGACCAGGCCCTGGACCTGGGAGAAGAGGCTCTGCTTGAGCTCCAGCTTCTCGGGCACCGCCTCGACCACGAGCTCGGTCCCCTCGCAGGCCCCCGCCAAATCGGTGAAGCCCTGGATGCGCGCGAGGCCAGCCTGGGCGTCTTCGGCGGCGAGCTTGCCCCGGGCCACGCCCTTGTCCATGTTGGCCTGGATGGCGGACAGGCCCTTGTCCAGGGCGGGCTGCTGCAGGTCGTAGAGGCGGACCTGGGCGCCGGCGAGGGCGGCGACGTGGGCGATGCCATGGCCCATGGTGCCTGCGCCGATGACGGTGACGGTGGAGAAGGACACGGGAGCTCCTGATTGGGGGGCTGGCCTAACCCGCTGGCCGCCGCCGCCGAGAGATCCCGAGGCCCAGGCCCAGGCCGCCCAGCAGCGCCAACGCCCCCACCGGAGAGCCCGCGCAGCCAGTGACCGCGGCCTCTCGCTCCAGCCAGATCGGCGAGCTCCAGGCCATCTCCTGGTCGACCTGGGTGACCTCCAGCCAGACGGCCAGCTCCCGGGGGCTGTAGGGGACCTGCGCGCTGCCCTCGGCGTCCAGGGCGCTGGGGCTCCACCGGGCCCACTCCACCCCGCTCTCCTGGGCGCCGACGGGGGCATAGACCAGGCGCACGCGCTCGATGGTGTCCGTCCCGTGCACCTTCCAGTCAAAGCGCGCGTCCCGGCTGACGAAGCTGCTGCCCATGGGGTGCGGGCTGTCCTGCTCCCACGCGACCAGCTCCAGCAGGATGCGGGCACCGGTGGTGGCGTAGGTGGCGCGGTTCTGCAGGCTGCTGAGCAGGGCGCCAGGGGAGAGCTCGGGGGCCAGGATCGCGGCCAGGCCACCCTGGGTGTTCTTTCGGGCGGCGCTGTTGCCCAGCCAGCCGTCGTGGTTGTCGGAGCTGGCGATGAAGCCCAGGCGCTGCCCGCCGCTCAGGCCCTCGGGGACGCTGCCGGCGCGCTGGGGGTCCATGGAGCTGCCCCACTCCGAGAAGACCTCGGCCACCGGGCGCAGGGTGTCGTCCTGGACCTCCCAGTCAAAGCCCGTGAAGGAGGGCGCGTGCGGGACGGAGACCATGAGCTGGCCGGTCTCGGCCATGGTCTGCTCCATGAAGGGCCACAGCCCGTCCTCCAGGTCGACCAGCGCCTCCTGCTCCAGGTAGGGGCCCTCGCAGCTCTCGTAGTAGACGTTGTGGTGCCCGGCCCCCGAGCCCGCGCCCATCCACTCAAAGCCCAGCAGCGCCAGGTAGTCGCCGTCCACGCTGTAGGCCTCGCAGCTCCGCTGGACCCGCTCCCAGAGGGCCTCGCCGTCGATCTCGGTGGGCGCCAGCTTCACTGACTCGCAGCCAAAGTCCAGGCCCACGACGTCCCGGGCATAGTCGTGGTTCTGGTCCACCCAGTCCCCGGCCTCGGTCTCGTAGCTGTGCCCGTGGTGGGTGTGCAGGTCCCCCCAGAACACGCCCCAGTCCAGGGGCTCCTGGGTCACGCGCACGGGGTTCGACCAGAGGGTCTCCCCGTCGACCTCCACCGGGATGCGCTGCACGCCCTCGGCCTCGAAGCGGTGGGAGGAGAGGAGGATCTCCTGCCCTCGCGCCAGGTTTCCCCACCGATCCAGCGGCGCGGCCCGCACCACAACCTCTTCACCCACGGCCGCCTGCGAGGTCACCGAGACCACCCACTGGTCGACCTCCTCTTCGGCCAGGATGTGCACCAGGGGGGCGTCGATCAGCGTGTCCTCGTCTGCACCCAGAGGCCAATACGAGATGGGGAGGGGGATGTTGTCGAAGGCACGTACCGGGGTCTGCCAGCCACAGTCCCCCCCCTCCTCCTCGGTCCCCAGAGCGATGCGCACGCTCTCCCCGGGGGCGATGTCGGCGTCCAGGGTGACGAGCACCTGCCCGGCCTCGTGGATCTCGGCGTCGTCCAGGGTGTGCAGGACCTCCAGGGACTCGCCCTGGGGCCCGAATGCGGCGATGCGGCCAGCGGAGGAGCCGTCCCAGTCCTCCTTGATGGGGCTGCAAACGCCCACGCCGCGGTGGCTGAGCCAGCCCCACTTGACCCAGCGGGCGCCGTGGAGGACAGGGTCGTCGATCACCAGCACGTCGCCGGCCTGGAAGCCGTCCGCGCCCGCGGTCACCCGGACCTGGAGGGAGACCTTGGTGTGGACGGTGAAGCTGTCCTCGATGAGCTGAACGCTCTGCGCGCGGACCAGGGTCGAAAGCAGCAGCCACATGGCGAGACCCTAGCCCACGCCGCCCCGGGTCCGGGGCAGCGTCTCGGGCGCGCTCAGAAGACCTTGGGGAGGAGGTCGTCTGCGTAGTAGTTGAGATCAGCCTGCACCGCGCCAAAGTGGTAGCCCCAGTACTGGTAGGCCACCGGCACGTTGGCAGCGAGGCCCGCGGTCATGGGCTGGCCGCCCGGCACGAACTTGATGCCGAAGGTCAGGACGTGGAACTGGAAGTTCGGGTAGTCCCCGGGGAGCTGGGAGTCCTTGTAGTTGAGGCTCCCCTCCGCGAAGACCTGCACCGTCTCGCTGGCGATGTAGGTGATGTTCGCGCCGCCCACGTAGCGCATCGAGAAGGGATCGCGCCCCAGCTCCAGATCCACACCGCCCTGGGCCTGGACGTGCAGCCCGCCGCCGATGTCGAACACCTTGCCGACCGCGACCTGGGGCCGGAAGGCGGGGTAGCCGGGGTCGGTGTTGTAGCGGAAGTCCGCGATGCCCGTCGCGATCAGGTTCAGGCGCTTGGACTTGATGAACGCGTACTTGGCGCCGACCTCGAGGTTCCCGCCGGTGTAGCGGTTGCGGTAGGCGGCGCGCACGCTCATCTGGCGGGCCAGGGCGTACTCGACCTCGGCGTTGCCGCTCAGGTAGGCCGGGATGCCCAGCTCCACGGAGATGTGCCCGTGGGTGCGGGGATCGATGTTCTCCAGCACCAGGGGGCGCGCGAGCTCGATCTCCTGATCCTTGGCGTCCTTGTAGCCGGCGTTGGGATCGCGGATGCGCTGGCCGTAGAGACCCTCGGTGATCTCATCCATGCGGCGCTCGATGCGATCCCGGAACAGGGTGTTCGGGTACTCCTCGAGGTAGCGCTCCCAGGCGATCAGCTCCTCTTCGGGGCCCAGATCGTCCATGTTGTCGACGAAGTCGCGGTAGATGCCGACGTTGTCCTCGCCCTCACCGCCGATCTCGTCCTCGCCCAGCTCGTCGAGCTCCGAGTCGAAGTCCAGCTCCTCATCCTCGGGATCGCCGCCAAAGTCGAGGTCATCGAACTCGTCCTCGTCGGGCATGTCCAGGGAGTCCTCGTCGCCCTCAGCGGGGGCGTCGAGGCGCTCGACCTCCTCCTCGTCCTCCTCTTCCTCGTCGAAGTCGTCGAGGTCGAAGCCGTCCTCGTCCTCGTCCTGGGCGAAGGCGGTGGAAGAGATGAGGGGGAGGCTGAGGCAGGCAAGCAGCAGCGAAAGGCGCATGGGGGGTCCTCGCAAGTCGCGGGAGTCTAACAAGCCCCAGCCGACAGGTGTGTCAGGCGGCTGTGACCGTTGCCCTCAAGGGGCGCGCTGTCGCTGTCTGCGGGGGCTACTCCTCGCCCTCTTCACCCTCGAACACGGGGCGCGCGACGGCGGCCACGCGCTCGACGAGCTCCTCGTCCTCCACGGGGACGAAGCTCTCGGCGCCGTCCTCGTCCACGTCGTAGTGGAAGATGTAGATCTCCATGGGCACGTCATCGTCGGCGTCCAGGTCGGCGACGGAGGTGAGCATGGCGAACTCGCCATCGTCCTCCAGCTCGACCAAGCCAAGCAGCATGAACTCGGCCTCGTTGCCCTGGGCGTCGACCAGGATGATGGTCTCTTCGTTGCTCTCGCTCATCGGGAACTCCCTGTCTCAGCCGTGGCTGCGCTCGAAGTCCCGCAGGAAGTCGACCAATGCGGTCACGCTCTCCTCGGGACAGGCGTTGTAGATGCTCGCACGTAGTCCGCCCACGCTCCGGTGGCCCTTGATTCCGGAGAATCCTGCGGCCTCGGCCTGGGCCACCAGGGTGCCCTCCAGCGACTGGTCCGCCAGGCGCCAGGTGACGTTCATCAGGCTGCGGGAGCCCTGCTGGGCGTGGGGCTTCCAGAAGTCGCTGCTGTCCAGCAGCCCGTACAGGGCGCCGGCCTTGCGGGCGTTGGTCTGGCCGATGGCCTCCAGGCCCTGCTCTTCGACCCAGGCCAGCACGCGCTCGAGCACGTAGATGCCCAGGGTGTTGGGGGTGTTGAAGAGCTGCTTCTTGGCCTTGATGTGGGTCTGCCAGGCCAGCATGGTGGGGGCGTCGCTGGCGGCGGCGCGCTCCACGGCCTCGGGGGAGAGCACGACCAGGGTCACGCCGGAGGGCCCCAGGTTCTTCTGGGCGCCGGCGTAGAGCACGTCGATCTTGCTGTAGTCCAGGGGGCGGCTGGCGATGTCGGAGCTGGCGTCACACACCAGCAGGCCGCTGTACTCGGTCGGGATGTCCGCGTACTGGGTGCCCGCGACCGTGTTGTTGGACGTGTAGTGGGTGTACACCGCGCCAGGCGTGGCCTCCCAGGAGGCGGGGACGCGGTCGTAGCCGCTCTCGGCCGCCGAGAAGGGCACGTTGACCTGCCCGAAGCGCTTGGCCTCCTTGATGGCCTTCTTGGACCAGGTGCCGGTGTCCAGGTAGTCCGCCGCGCCGCCCTGGAGCAGGTTGTTGGGCACGGACAGGAACTGGCCGCTGGCGCCGTTCTGGAGGAAGAGCACCTGGTGGGCGTCTGAGACGCCCAGCACCCGGCGAACGCGGGCCTGAGCGGTGTCCATGAGCGCGGAGAACTCGGCGGAGCGGTGGCTCATCTCCATCAGGCCGATGCCGCTGTCGCCGTACTCCAGGAGCTGGTCCTTGAGCTGGGCGATGACGGACTCGGGCAGGACGGCGGGTCCGGCGGAGAAGTTGTGGATGCGGGCCATGGGGGGTCCTCCTCTCAGGACAGGGAGAGCTGCTGGGCGTTGAAGATGCCGTCGAGCGTCTGGAGCGATCCCAGGCCGGCCTCGTCCAGCGGGGCGGAGATCTGGATGCGGGCCAGAGCGGCCTGGGCGCCGGAGAAGACGATGTTCTCCATGCCCTCGACGTTGATGGACTGCTCCGCGAGCACGCGCAGGATGGCGGCGAGCACGCCCACCTTGTCCGCGTGCCGCACGGCGAGCATGTGGGTGGCGGGGGTCACGGCGGCCAGGTTCACGCAGTTGGGCGCGTCCCCGGTCTCGGCCCACTGCAGGATCACCCGCAGGGCCTCATCCGCGACGGCCTGCTGGGCCTGACGGGTGCTGGCGCCGATGTGGTGGGTGCCCCAGACCTGATCGCTCTGGACCAGCGGGTGGGTCCAGTCCTCTTCCTTCGCGTTGGGCTCCCCGACGAACACGTCGAGGCCACACCGGAGACCTCGCTCGGAGATCGCCCACTGCAGGGCGTCCTCGTCCACCACGGGGCCCCGGGTGGTGTTGATGAAGATGGCGCCGGGCCGCAGAGCCTCCAGGACAGCCCGCCCGATCAGGCCGCGGGTGGAGGGGGTCAGGGCGCAGTGCACGCTGAGCACGTCGGACTGCCGGGCGACCTCGATGGCGTCGCTGGCGTAGCCAACGCCCAGGGCGGCGGCCTTCTCGGGGGTCAGGCTGGGGCTGGAGGCGACGACCTCCATCTCGAAGGCCCGCGCGCGCCGGGCGACCTCCTTGCCGATGCTGCCCATGCCGACGATGCCCAGGGTCTTGCCCTTGAGCCCCTCGCCGGCCTTGGAGTAGTGCCCCTTGCGCCACTTGCCGGCGCGCAGGTCCGCGACGCCGTCGGCGATGCCCCGGTCGATGTTCAGCAGGTGCCCGAAGGTGAGCTCCGCGACCGCCACCGCGTTCATGCCCGGGCAGTTGGAGACGAACACGCCCTTGGCGGAGGCCCCCTCCAGGTCGATGGTGTTCACGCCGGCGCCGCCGCGCACGATGAGCTGCAGGCTCTTGGCCGCCGCGAGCTGCTCGGCCTGCACCTTGGTCGAGCGAACCACCAGCACGTCCGGGTCGTGCTCGGCCAGGGCAGCGCTGAGCGCGTCCCCCTTGAGGCTGGCGTCCACCACCACCTCGGCCTGGGCCTCCTGAAGGAGGGTGCGGAAGGTGTCAGGCAGCTTGTCGGCGATCAACACGCGCATGGGCGCTCCGGTTCCAGGGGTGCTGGAACAGGCGCTAATCGATCCGTCTGCGGGCCGCCTCGCCCCAGCGCCAACTCCTTGAAAGCGCCACCAGCAGGCCACCCAGCGCCACCCAGAGAACCCCGCTGTTTCCAGTGCTTGAGCAACCCCGGGGCGCCCTGCATTCTCCGCTCAGCAGATCGGGCGCCAGCTCCGGGTTCCAGTCATCGCAGTCCCCCTCCAGGTTGGTGAACCCGTCCCGATCGTTGTCCACGTCCAGCCAGTCCGCGAAGTCCCCGCCGTAGATCCCCAGGTCCAGGGGGCTCCCGTCCGGATCCAGCATCCCATCGGGCCCCGCGTCCCGAGCGTCCCCCGGCCCCAGGCGCATGTCGGCGGCGCCGGGGTTGAGGTCCTGATCAGGCGCCCGCAGGAACCCGGGCTCCCCCACCTCGCTGCGGCTCCAGTCCACGTCCAGGCTGCGGTCCACGGAACCCAGCGCGATCAGGCTGTGGTCGATCACCAGCCCACAGGGCTCCTCCAGGCAGGTCTTCCAGGAGCCCCCCTGCCACTCCAGGATGGAGCTCTGGATCACCGTCCTGCTGTTCGCCAGCAGCACCAGCCCCTGGGCCGAGTCCTCATCCTGGGTCCACCCCAGGTTGCAGTTCACCAGCGTCAGCCGGCTCTCCGCCAAGCCCTCCACCACCCCCACCGAGGGCAGGGAGAACAGGGTGTTCCGCGCGTCCAGCTCGGCCCCATTGACCAGCACGTTCACGTCGCCCCCGATCACGGAGGCCGCCCGCAGCTCCAGCGTGGCCCCGTCGGTCACCTTGAGCACCGGCAGCTCCGTCCCGCCGCGCAGCGTGATCCCCTCCACGCGCACCCGCGCGCCGCCGCTGACCGTCAGGATGGGCGCCAGCAGGTCGGAGTTCAGCGCCCCGTCGGCCCCCTCTTCGTGGCGGATCACCAGGTCCTTGTCCACCACCAGCCCGGAGATCTCGCGGGGCCCGCTCTGCAGCTCCAGCACCTGTCCCGGGAGCGCCTCGTCCACCGCGCGCTGCAGGTTCGAGCTGAGCGGCACCGTCACCACGTCGCCCTGGGGATGGATCAGCAGCTCCTGCGTCAGGGACTCGCCGTCCTGTGTGTTCAGGGTGGCCCGGACCAGCCAGGTGCCGCCCTCCCGCACGGTGAGCCAGGCCTGCTGCCCCTGCTCCACCC
Organism: Myxococcota bacterium; assembly: GCA_036229005.1. Lineage (GTDB taxonomy): Bacteria > Myxococcota_A > UBA796 > UBA796 > CAJQPC01 > CAJQPC01. Next base: position 137,817 of record JAZAMN010000024.1, on the reverse strand, counting down.
AGTCCGACCGGGGATCGAAGGAGGAGGGGGCCAGGACCTCCCACGACACGCCCTGGATCAACCCTCCGGGATCCTGACTGCCCGCCACGGACAGCAGCACCTGTTGGCCCAAGCGAGGAAACGCGTCGTCCACCGTCAGCCGTAGACTCAGCCCGTCTCCTTGGGCCTGCCGCGGATCCGGGTCGCTGGCGTCGGGGAGCCGGTCGCCGTCGCTGTCCCAGAGCGTCGGGTCGGTGCCCAGCGTGAACTCCTCCAGGTTGCTGAGGGTGTCGCCGTCGTTGTCCTCGCTTGCGGACGAGATGCCGTACCAGGTCTCCCAGGCATCCGGCATCCCGTCGGTGTCCCCATCCAGCGCGGAGGCCTCGGGACCTCCCGTCCAGCCGACGTCCTCTTGGGAGCCGTCCAGATCCGGGAAGTTCACCGACCCGCTGTCCCACAGCAGGGAGCCCGGCCAGGGGATCCACAGGGCGCCGGGCAGCACGAACACCTCGGCGGCGTCGGCCTCTGCGAGCAGGTAGCTGTCCAGGGTCCAGGGGGCGTGCGCGATGTCCTCCAGGGCCACCGAGCTGCGCAGGTCCGAGAAGGCCCCGTGCAGCCGCCCGCCGACGCTCAGGTTGGCCGCCGAGGCCCGCTCCAGGCCGTCCACATCCCCGCTCACCTGGAGGTTGCGCAGCCACGCGCTCTGGGAGCGCAGTGAACCGTCGATCTCCAGCCGCTGGAGGCTGCCGCCCTGCACCTGCACGTCCCCCGAGATGGCCAGGTCCGTGAGCAGAGCGGCGGGCCCATCCAGCAGCAGCTCCCCCTGGATCTCCGCCCCACCCAGCCCCTGGATCGCCACGTGCCGCCCGCGCAGGTCGCCCTCCTCCAGGGCCCAGGTCCCCTCCCCCAGCAGGATCCGGTGGTGGTCCTCGGCGATCGCCAGCGCCGCCTCCAGCGTGGGCTGGTCTTCGGGCACGCGCAGGCTCTGCTCCCGGATCACGAGCTGCTCACCGCGCAGGCTCCCCTCCCCGCAGCGCAGGGTGTAGCCCAAGACCTCGACCGGCTCGCCGCTGGCCGGGAGCTCCCGCCGGAAGCCCTCCTCGCCGTCGTCCCAGCTCAGGCTGCACTTCTCCCCCTGGGGGTCTTCGGCGCTCAGCTCCAGCGACACCGCGCTGCCGTCCAGGCGCACCGGGCGCGGAGCAAAGCGCGGCATGCCATCGCTGGGGTCGGCGGGGTCCAGGCCACTGAGCACCTCGCCGTGATCTCCGAGCCCGTCCCCGTCGCTGTCCAGGGCGCCGTCGTCGCTGCCCAGGATCCGCTCGGTGAGGGCGCTCAGGGTGTCTCCATCCCGATCCTCCCAGGGGTCCAGCTCCAGCCGCACCGCCTGCCCCAGCGGCCCCCCGGTCCAGCCCACATCCGCCCGGCTCCCGTCCGCGTCCGTCTGCGCCCAGCTCCCGCCATCCCAGGCCAGCGAGGTGGGCTCCGGCACCCCACCGCTCCCCAGCCCCGCGGCCTCGTATTGGAGGAAGAGGGGATCGCAGCCCACGGGATCCTGGCCCACCCCTCGGACGATCACGTGCTCCAGCAGCCCGTCGGAGCGACAGGACATCGGCGAGGTCCCCCCGAGGTAGACGTGATCCGCCCGCACCCCCACTCCGTAGAGCGAAGAGCTGGTCTCTTCGATGAAGGTCAGGTGGCTGCCGCGGAACACATCGCTGCTGTAGATCCCCTGCGAGGCGTCCAGGAGCACGCCCTGCAGCACCGTGGGGCTGGTCTGCACATACAACCCCACGCCCGCGCCCCCCACCCGGCTCTGGCCGATGGCGAGGAGCTGCAGGTTGTTGGCGAACACCGCCCGGCTGTCGGCGCGGATGCTGCTGTCCAGCACGGACACCACGGCCCCCGCGCTGGCGTAGATCCCGTAGCTCCCCGCCACCAGGTCCACCCGGTACAGCTCCAGCGAGGACGTGCTGTTGGTGAGCACCGCGCCGTAGACCTGGGTGCTGGCGTCGATGTACAGGTCCTGGAGCTGGAGGTCCGCGGCCGGCAGGTAGGTGGTCAGCTCCAGGTTGGTCTGCTCGCGGCCGGCGCCCACGATGCGGAGGCCCTGCAGCCCCACCAGGTCCTGCCCGGAGAGCGCGTAGTCCCCGGCGCCCAGCTCCAGGGTCATCCCCGACTCCAGCAGGGGGAGCGCCTCGTCCAGCGTGGCCACGTCGTCCGGAACGCGCAGAGTGCTCCCCTCCGCCAGCACCCGGATCTCCAGCTCCACGCTGTCGCTGGAGCTGGCGTCGCTGACCTCGACGCCGATGGTCCAGGTGCCCGGCAGATCCGGCACGAGCTCCGCGCTGGCGCCGCTGGCGCTGAGGTCCGCGTCCGTGAGCGCTGTGCCGGCGGGGGCGGAGGCCAGGTAGAAGCGGTAGCTGAGGGCGTCGCCGCTGGGGTCGCTGGAGCCGGAGGCGTCCACGCCCAGGGTCTGGCCCACCCTGACCTCGCTGGGGCCCAGGAGCGCCGCGGTTGGACCCTGGTCCGTGGGGTCCAGGGGGTCGGCCCCGGACTGCAGCTCGCTCAGATCCTCCACCCCATCCCCGTCACTGTCCGCGCTCTGGGGATCGCAGCCAAAGAGCCACTCGCCCAGGTTGTCCAGGCCGTCTCCGTCGGGATCCGCGTCGCCATCGGCGCTGGCGGTGGAGGTGCCCTTGCGGACCTCCCAGGAGTCGGGGAGGCCGTCGCTGTCGCTGTCGGTGTCGGAGCCCAGGGGGCCGCCGGTGAACCCCAGATCGCAGACGCTGCCGTCGACGTCCTTGCAGCCAGGGTCGCCGCCGTCGATGGCCAGGCTGGTGCTCAGGGGGGTCAGGTCGTCGTTGCTGGGGTCGCCGTCGTCGCTGAACGCGGTCCAGTCCAGGTCGAAGCCGGCGTAGACGCTGGTGGTCACAACGCAGCTCGGCATCGCGGTGCTGGCGCTGTCGTAGAGGGCGTAGCTCAGGGGCGTGGTGCGGCTGCAGCTATAGACGGGCGAGTCCCAGCTCACGACATGCTCCAGGCTCCCGCTGACGCCGCTGCTCAGGTAGACCCGCGAGTCCACGGCGCTGTAGTGGCTCAGCTCCAGGGTGCCGCTGGCCCCGTAGATCCACCCGCCCACGGACCGAAAGGCGCGGAGCTCCCCCTGGCCGTTGTTGTAGAGCGCGTAGCTGCCGGTGGCGTGCAGGAAGACCCGGGTGGCCTCCAGGGTGCCCTCATTGCGGAGGGCGGTGGTGCTGCCGCTGAGCTGCAGGTTGTCCAGGCGCAGGCTGTCGCCGGAGGAGACCCAGAGGGGCGTGCCGCCGCTGAGCACGGTGTCTTCGGGGGAGGCGCCCAGGCCGACGATGGCCCCGCTCCAGCCGCTGGTCGTGGAGCCCGTGCTGTAGGTCCCCGGCTCGATGGCGATGTAGTCCCCAGGCCCGGCCGCGGTGAGCGCAGCGGCCAAGGTGCTGTAGTCACCGGCCCCGGAGGAATCGACCGTGATCCGGGCGGCTTGGGCGGCGGGCCACCCCAGAAAGAGGATCCAAAGCATCAACCCCATCCTGCCCTGATCCGTTCAGGTCTGCAGGGCACGCAGGGTGCGGCCCAAGGAGAGATGGCATGAACCACGTCCTGGTGGTCGACGACGACGAATTCGTGCTGCGAGCGATCCAGCGCGTGCTTGCCCATCGCGGCCTTCAGGTGAGCGTGGCGAACTCGGGAGAGCAAGCCGTCCGGATGCTGCAGGGGACAGCCTTCGACGCGGCTCTGGTGGACTACGAGATGCCGGGCCTGGACGGGCTCAAGGTGCTCTCGCAGATCCGCGAGCAGCAGCCCGCCTGTGTGCGGGCCCTGATGACCGGGCACCACGACTTCCCCATGATCGTGGACGCGGTCAACCGGGGCGAGGTGCTGCGGGTGATCTCCAAGCCCTTCGACCCACGCACCCTGGTCAGCACGCTGGAGGACGCGTGGGCCAGCGTCCGGCGCATGGCCGAGGTCCGCCTGGCGCAGCAGCGCGCGGTGGAGGACGGCGAGCGCAAGATGCTGCTGGACTGCATCACCGGCGGACACCTGCGCCTGGCGATCCAGCCCATCGTCAGCGCGAAGGACACCGACGAGGTCTTTGGCTTCGAGGCCCTGCTCCGCTCCACGCACCCGGTGCTGGACGGCCCTCTGAGCGTGCTCCGGGTCGCCGAGCGGCACGGCATGATCATGCGCCTGGGAGAGGAGGTCAACCGCCTGGCCGGCGAGATCCTGGACCACCTGGACCCCACGCAGGTGCTGTTCGTGAACCTGCACCCCGACCAGCTCCAGGAGCCCCAGGCGCTCATGCGCGGGCTGCAACCCCTGCGCGGCCGGGAGCACCGCTGCGCGATCGAGATCACCGAGCGCAGCCGCCTGCAGAACATCCTGGGGTGGGAGTCCACCATCGACGCGATGCAGAAGGCCGGGTTCAACATCGCCGTGGACGACCTGGGCTCCGGCTACAACAGCCTCAGCGTGCTGGCCGACCTGCAGCCCCGCTACATCAAGATCGACATGTCGATCGTGCGCGGCGTCGACACCACCCCCCGCAAGCAGCGCCTGGTGGAGCTGCTCTGCAAGTTCGGCGAGGCCACCGACGCGCTGGTCCTGGGCGAGGGCGTCGAGACCGCCAACGAGGCGGAGGCGCTCAGGGCCTGCGGCATCCACCTGATGCAGGGCTACCACTTTGGACGGCCGGCGGTCTTCGAGCCCGAAGAGCTCTTCCGACAGGCGGGTTGATGCGCCTCTCCGGCAGCCGGGCGCCGCTGGACCCCATGGACACGAGCGCGCACAGGGAGGCTCCCCTGCATTGAAAAAAGCGCGTGACAAGCCCTCCAAAACCGGTCACCATGCCGGACCTTTGGAGGAACCCCATGCTTGTCGCTCTGCTGCTGCTCGCCTGCAACCCGGACAACATCACCGCCACCGACCTGGGCAACGACACCGGCGGCGCCGACCTGGACGGCGACGGCTTCGGTGACGCCGTGGACTGCGACGACAACGACGCCAGCATCTTCCCCGGCGCGGCCGAGTCCTGCGACGGCCTGGACCAGGACTGCGATGACAACGTCGATGAGTCCGCTGCCGACGCCGACGCCTACTACCCGGACGCCGACGCCGACGGCTACGGCGACCCCGCCAGCGTACGCTACTCCTGCGACGCCCTGAGCGACTACGTCCTGGACAACACGGACTGCGACGACAGCGACCCCGACGTGAACCCCGCCGCGACCGAGGTCTGCGACGAGCTGGGCGTGGACGAGGACTGCGACGGCCTGGTCAACGACGGCGACGACTCCGTGGACACCAGCACCTCCATCACCACCTACCAGGACGCCGACGGCGACGGCTACGGCAACCCGGACGTGAGCGAGCAGCGCTGCTCCACCACCAGCGAGTGGATCACCGACAACACCGACTGCGACGACGGCAACCCCCTGGCCACCCCCGACAACGAGTGCGATGTCGGCTGGCAGGGCGTCTGGAGCGGCGAGGTCAGCGTGGAGTCCGTCACCGACTTCCTGACCGACACCTGCGTGGGCACCGCCAGCGTCGAGATCAACGATGCCAGCGTCCCCGTGCTGACCGGCACCTACACCTGCACCTGGGCCACCCTCACCAGCTCCGACACCGTCACTCAGGACGGCGAGTACGCCAGCGACGACGTGCTCGAGGGCAACATGACGGTGGGCTCGCTGACCGGCATCGAGTACACGGGCACCATCAACGGCTCCGGCGAGATGGTCATGACCGGCAGCGGGACGGCCTCCCTGAGCGGCTTCGGCGAGGCCCAGTACACCGTGTCCGGGACCCTGACGCGGTGAGACCAGCCGTGGGGGGCCGCCCAGAGCCCCTCCTCTCCGGCCTGAGCAGCCGACGCCCTCAGACCGTGGGGTGTCGGCTCACCGGGTCGACCCGCGGGCTGGACGCCAGCTCCAGCACGTAGCAGACCATCTCCTTCCCGTAGAACGAGAAGTGGCCGCTGTCCTGGAAGCCCCAGCTCTGGAGCTGGCGGTTGGCGGGCTCGTTGTCCAGCTCGGTGGTGATCTTCACCCGCTGGTGTCCGCGGGCGAGCAGCTCGTCGAACAGCACCTTGTTGATGTGCTTGGCCGCGCCGCGTCCGCGCAGGTCCGGCTCAAAGGAGATGAACAGGGACTCCCCCGGGATCTCGCCCCCAACACCGGACACCTCCTTGTACCGGAAGGTCTGCAGCAGCTTGGGGATCGTGCGAGGTGACCGGAGCACCCCCGGCCCCGCGGCCAAGGCCAGCGGGACCTTCGCGCGGGCAAAGGTGGCGTCCATCATGGCCTGGGTGTCCAGGCTCCCGGCGATGAAGCCGCGCACGCGCCCCTGCTCCAGGTAGACAAAGCCCATGAAGCGCCGGTCGGCCATCAGCGCCTTGTAGAGCGCCTCCAGGAAGGGCACGCCGAGCTGGGCCCACAGGCTGTTGCCCATGGCGGCGTGGTGCAGCCGGGCCACGGGCTCGGCGTCGATGTGCATCATGGGGCGGATGCGCTCCATGATCTCCGGATCGGGGGTGAAGGGCTTGACCGGCACGGCTCAGTCGCTGCTCTTGTGGGCGGCCTTGAGGGTGTCCAGGAAGGCCGTCTGGGAGATGGCCCGGTGCTGGGCGGCCAGGAAGTGCCCCAGGGCGTTCTCGTACTCGGTGGCGTAGCTCTCGTTGAGCAGGCGGCGGGTCAGCGCGATGGCGACGCTGTGGTTGGGGCCCAGGCGCTCGAGCGCGGTGGCCAGCCCCTGCTCCAGGTCGTGCACCACCAGATCCACCAGGCCGTAGGACAGGGCGGCCTGCGCTGAGATGTCCTCGCAGGTGAGCAGCAGCCGCTTCGCGATGCCGAGCCCCACGTACTTGGAGAGCCTGAAGGTGGCCATGCCGGGCAGGAAACCCAGCTTCACCTCGGGCGCCTGGAAGACCGCGTCGTGGGCCGCGATGCGCTGATCACAGACCAGGGCGAGCTGCAGACCGCCCCCCACCGCCTGCCCCTGCACCAGAGCGATGGTGGACTTGGGCAGGCGCTCGATGCGGGTGACGCACTTCTCCCACTTGTTGAAGCCGTGGATGTCCATCGGCGCCTTGGGGTCGAAGTCCTGAAAGTCGATGCCCTGGCAGAAGTGCGCGCCCTGTCCGCGGAACACCACGGTCTCGGCCTGGGAGCTGTCCTCCAGGTGGTTGCAGACGGCGGTGAGCTCCCGGACCATCTGCATGGAGATGCGGTTGCCGCCGGAGCGGGCCAGGGTCACGGTGGCGACGCCATCGGCCTCGGTGTAGCGCAGGGTCTCGTACATGGGGGACTCCAGGGGGTGGGGCTACCAGCGGATCAGCGCGGTCTCGATGGTGGAGCCGGGCCCCATGGTCATCAGCACGCCGTAGTCTCCGCGGCGGACCTTGCCCTCCTCCAGCAGACGCTTGAAGGAGAACAGGAAGCTGCCGCTGGACAGGTTGCCAAAGTCGCGCAGCACGGTGGTCGTGTGCCGGACGTCGTAGGCGCTCAGGCCCACGTTGTACTTGATGGCGTCGACCACCTTCTTGCCGCCGCTGTGCACCACCCAGTGGCTGATGTCGCGGCGCTTGAGGCCGTGGGCGCCGAGCAGGCGGTCGACGGGCTTCTCGGCGTGGGCACCCACCACATAGGGGATGTCCCGATCCAGGAAGAAGCTGAACTTTCCAGCGGACTGGTCCCAGTCGTAGCGCATGGCGCCGATCGCCGGCGTGATGATCTGGGAGTTGAAGCCCAGCACCCGGGGGGCGAAGCGCTTGTCGTCGGCGGGATCGGCCCGCACCAGCACCGCGGCGGCCCCGTCCCCGAACAGCGAGTTCACGATGGCCGTGCGCATGGTGCCGTCGAACACGTAGGCGGCCGAGCAGACCTCGATGCAGAGCATCAGGGCGTTCTTGCCGGGGTTGGCGCGGGCCCAGGCGGTGACCGGGTTCAGGCCGTTGAGGCCGGCGTTGCATCCCATGCCGACGATGTCCGCGCGGCTGCAGTCCTCGCGGAAGCCCATGTGCTTCATGATGTGGGCGGTGAGCCCCGGGGCCATGAAGCCGGTGGTGGTGATGCAGCACAGGTAGTCGATGTCCTGCACGCCCAGGCCCATGGGCGCAAGGCAGCGCTCCACCGCCTGGGGGCCGATCTCCAGAGCGCCGCGCAGGTGCTTGGCCAGCAGCTCGCCCTGGGACTCTTCCGGAGCGCCATGCTCGTTGGCGGGCGGCAGATACAGGTGCCGCGTGTGGATGTGCCCCGACTTGAAGAGCGCGCGCACCCGCGGGTCCGGGATCTCAAAGCGCTCGGCGATGTCCTCCTGGGTGTAGCGCTCCGGCGGGTTGGCCGTGGCGACGGAGAGCAGGCGGGGCGAGAGATCCAACATCGTGCTCAGTGTAGTCCTTCAGCCTTGCCCTGGTGCGCCGTCCAGCACATCCGCGCTGCCCGATCGGCGGGGGTCTCCGCCCGCTGAGAGCCTGCCCCGCCAAAGCCCCGCGACGTGCAGGCCGCCCATGTACATCGAGTACTCGGGGAAGAGCACCAGTCCAGGGTCCGCCGCCTGGATGGCCGCCACGGTCTGGGCCGGCCGCTCGAAGCTCTCCAGGCGCAGCACCCCATCCTGCATGTGCAGGCGCGGGCGGGAGGGGATCTCGGCGGGCGCGAGGTCGTGGTCCACCGCGTACAGGATCCCGTGCAGCACGGCGCTGCGGATCCGCGAGCTGCCCCCGGCTCCCATGGCGACGACGTCCTCTCCGCGGTGGATCAGGGTCGGGGTGCACATGGTCAGCAGGCGCTCCCCTGCCGGTCTGGGGTGTCCGGGCGGGTTTACGTCGGCTTCTCCGAGGAAGTTGTTGGTCGCGATCCCGGTCTCGGGCACAACCCAGCCACTGGTCTCCCCCAGCGAGCTCGTGATGGCAACTGCGTTGCCGCTCTCGTCCACCGTCGAGGTGTGGGTGGTGTAGCCGGACCCCAGGTAGCCTCTGGGGAACTCCGCCCCAAAGAGGTGGTCCGCGAGATCCGCGGGCAGCGCCTGCTCCGCGCGGTGCTGGGCTGCGCTCACGGCCTGGATCTGCGCCACCGAGAAGGGCTCGGGGGTGGGCTGCGCACCCAGCGCCTGCAGGGCGTGGAAGACCTGGAAGCCCCCCTGGCAAGGCGCGGCGGGCACCCGGATGCGGGCGCCCCGGTAGTCCAGACGCAGGGGCTCGGTCCAGAGCGCCCGATACTCCGCCAGGTCCCGTGGCCCCAGCGCCGAGCCTTGGCCCAGGCAGCGCAGCATCGCCTCCGCGCCCTCCCCTTGGGCCAGGAAGCCGGGCCCTTCGTGCGCCAGCCGCTCCAGCGTGGGCCCCAGCGCCGGGTTGTAGAAGGTGTCCCCCTCCATCAGCGGCCGGCGGCCGCCCTTCCCGTCCGGGCGCCCAAAGAGCTCGGCAGACAGCTCGGTCATCTGGAGGATCTCCCAGAGCAGCACGGCGCTGCGCTGGGTGCCGAAGCTCACGCGGACGCCCTCTGAGCAGGCGGCCACGGCGGGCTCGGCGAGCTGGGGGAGCGGCAGGGTCCCGTGCCGCTGGTGCAGCTCCCAGATCCCCTGGGGCATGCCCGGCACACACACGCTCGCGGGCCCCGCCAGGAAGCGCTGGGTGACCGGCCCAAAGTCCACGTCGATGCCCCGCATCTGCCCGTGGGCCCGCCCATCCAGCCCCGGCATGGTGCCGAAGAAGTCCAGCACCTGGGTGCGCCGGTCCATGTTGACCATCGCCAGGCCCCCGCCCCCCAGTCCGGTGAGCAGCGGCTCCGAAACGCAGGCCATCAAGGTGGCCGCCACAGCGGCGTCCGTGGCGTTCCCGCCAAGCTCGAAGGCCCGCATCCCCGCCGCGACGGTGTCCGTGTTCCCTCCTGCGACCGCGCCCCTCATGCGGACTCCCCGCCGTTGCGGCGCCCGTAGAGCAGCGCCTCGCTGACGCGCTCCCGGGCCAGCGAGCCCGCCAGCTCGGGGCTCAGGATCTCCTTGGCCAGGCGCAGCGCAAGCGGGTCGCGCTGAGCGAGTTGGGACGCCATGTCCTCGGCTGCGGCCAAGGGGTCGTCCACGAGCTGGTTGACCAACCCCCAGGCCAGAGCGGTGGGCCCATCGATGCTGCGTCCAAGCAGGACCATCTCCTTCGCCCTCCCCACTCCGATCAAGGTCGGGAGCCGGCTGCAGCCCCCCGCCGCAGGGATGAGCCCCAGGGCCGTCTCGGGGAGCTGGAAGCGCGCCTTGGGCCCGGCGATGCGCAGATCACAGGCCAGCGCGAGCTCACATCCCCCAGCGACCGCGGGCCCACCTACCGCCGCGATGGTGACCCCCGGGAAGGCCGCGAGCTGCGCGAAGACCTTCTGGGAGAAGAGGTCCAGGGCGTCTTCGGGGGCTGCGTGGCCCACCTCTTTGAGATCGGCGCCCGCACAGAAAGCCCCGTCACCCATGCTGCCGACAACGAGGACAGGCTGCTTGCGATCGGACAGGGCGGCGGAGAGGCGCTCCAGGGTCGCGCGGTCGTAGGCGTTTGCGCGGTGGGGGCGATCCAGCAGGAGCTGGGTGTGGTCCTTGCGGTGAAGGATCTGCAGCGACATGCACACTCCGTCCGTGCAGGCTACCGCAAGCCACAAGGAGCTGCCGTGGACGAACCCGAAGACTGGATCCCGTACCGTCGGGAGAAGCTGGATGACCAGGAGATGCTGCAGCGCGTGCGCAGCCTGGGGGACGAGCTGGCGCTGCGTCGGACGGTCCGGCGCTTCTCCACCGACCCCATCCCCTTCGAGGTCATTCAAGCCTGCGTCCAGGCCGCGAGCACGGCGCCCTCGGGGGCACACCGGCAGCCCTGGCACTTCGTGGCCATCCAGGACCCGGCGCTCAAGGCCCAGATCCGTGAGGCCGCCGAGCAGGAGGAGCGGCGGAACTACGAGAGCCGCTTCCCGGACACCTGGAAGCAGGCCCTCAAGCCCTTCAACACCGACGCGAACAAGCCCTACCTGACCGAGGCACCCTGGCTGATCGCGGTGTTCGCGGTGAACCAGGGGGAGCAGGGCAAGAACTACTACGTCACCGAGTCCGTGGGCCTGGCGACGGGCATGCTGCTGGCGGCGATCAACCGCGCCAACCTGGTGGCGGTCACCCACACCCCCAGCCCCATGAAGTTCCTCAAGGACATCCTGGAGCGGCCCGCTGGAGAGCGCGCCTGGCTGCTGCTGGCGGTGGGCCACCCCGCCCCGGACGTCAAGGTCCCCGACCTCCAGCGCAAGGCTCTGGAGCAGGTGCTCACGCGCCGATGACCCGCACCGAGACCGAGCCCGGCCCTGTGGCTGGGATACAGTGAACGCCATGGCGAGCTTGGACGGCCCCCCGCAGGGCATCCCCATCGACGCGACTCCGCACCCCTGCCCCTACCTGGAGGGCCGAACGGCGGTGCTCCCCCTGCGCTGGTACCGGCAGAACATCGCCGCCCAGGACTACGACGCGCTGCTCGCCAGCTCGGACCGGCGGGTGGGCCGCAGCCTCTACCGGCCGAGCTGCCCGTCGTGCCGGGAGTGCCAGGGGATCCGGGTGCCCATCGCAGACTTCAAGCCCTCAAAGAGCCAGCGGCGGATCATCCGGCGGAACGCCGATCTGCAGGTGCTGGCGGGGGCCCCGGTGGTCGATCAGGAGCACCTGGAGCTCTTCAACAAGCACAAGCTGCTGCGGGACCTGGCGGACACGCCGACCAGCGCAGAGCACTACCGGCACTGGCTGGTGACCACCTGCACCCACACCATCGAGACCCGCTACCTGCTGGACGGCAAGCTCGTCGGCGTGGGGATCCTGGACGTCGGGGAGAAGGACGCCTCGTCCGTGTACTTCTACTTCGACCCGGAGTTGGAGCGACGCAGCCTGGGCACTTTCTCGGTGCTGGCCGAGATCTCGTGGCTGCGGCAGCGCGGCTTTGAGCACTACTACCTGGGGCTCTACGTGCAGGGCTGCGCGCAGCTCAACTACAAGTCGCGCTTCAAGCCCAACGAGCGGCTGATCAACGGCAACTGGGAGCGCTTCACCTGAGGCGCCCTCAGTAGCCGGCGTCCTCCTCCCGAGAGGCCTCCTGCTGGGCCTCCCCCACCAGGTGGAACTCCACGCGGCGGTTGATGGCCTTGCCCTCGGCGCTGTCGTTGCCGACCAGCGGGCGGCTCTCGCCGTAGCCCATCCAGGTCAGGCGCTCGGCAGCCACCCCGCGGCCCACCAGGTAGCGGACCACGGACTCGGCGCGGCGGTCGGACAGGTCGAAGTTGGACTCCTCGCTGCCGTCGGAGTCGGTGTGACCCTGCACCTCGATGCGCAGCTCGGGGTACTTGAGCAGCACCGCGGCGGCCTCGTCCAGGATGCGGTAGCTCTCGACGGTGATCTTGTCGGAGTTGACCTCGAAGTTCACCCCGTGGATCACGCCCGTGAAGCGCTCGATCTCCTTGGGGGTCTCGTCCGGGCAGCCGTCCTCGTCTTCGTGGCCGTTGTAGATCTCGGCGTCGAAGGGGCAGCTATCCAGGCCATCCGGCAGGCCGTCCCCGTCGTTGTCGCCGTCCTCACACCCGTCGTCGTCCTGGAAGGAGTCGATGTCCTCGGGGTGGTTGGGGCAGCGGTCGTTCAGGTCGGGGATGCCGTCGCCGTCGTTGTCGGTGTCCGGGCAGCCGTCGTCGTCCCGGTAGCCGTCCTGGTCCTCGCGGCGGGTCGCGCACTGGTCCAGATCGTCGGGGATCCCGTCGTTGTCGTTGTCCCACTCGGGGCAGCCGTCGCCGTCCTGGAAGCCATCCATGTCCTCGGCGTCCAGCGGGCAGTCATCGTCGATGTCCGCCACGCCGTCCCCGTCGTTGTCGGGGTCGGGGCAGCCGTCCTCGTCCTCCCAGGTGTCCCAGTCCTCGGGCTTCTCCGGGCAGGTGTCGTACTTGTCCAGGATCGAGTCGCCGTCAGCGTCCCGGTTGCGCTCGGCGGCCCGGAACATGAAGCCCGCGGTGAGCTCCAGGTTGTTGTAGAGGTCGTCGTGGCCGGCGTAGGGCTCCTGCCCCAGGGTGTAGATGTAGCGGGCGTCCAGGCGCAGCGACATGGCCCCAGCCAGGGGGATGAGCAGCCCCGGCCCGATGTTGAGCAGCAGGTCCTGGTCGGGGTTCTTGTAGTTGCCCAGGTTGGAGCCGGGGAACTCCTGCTCCTCCTGCGAGTCCTCCAGGCGGTTCACCCGCACCCAGTACATGCCGGGGCCAGCCGCCAGGAAGGGGATCACTGGCAGCTCGGGGTTGATCAGCCAGAGCAGGTCCAGGCGAGGGGTCAAGGCGTCGTAGCGGTAGCCCCAACCGCGGGTCTCGTTCTGCATCCAGCCGCTGTGGGCCTCCAGGTGCAGCGAGCGGGTCAGGCTGTACCCGACGCGGGGGTTCACGGTCCACGAGGTCTGGATGTTCTCGTCGGGGTCCGTGATGTAGCCGCCCCCGGAGAGGGTGACGGTGAACCCGAACTCATCGCGGGCGGTCTGGGCCTCCGCGACCGCGGACCCGAGCAGCAGGGCCAGGAACATCACTGCTTCCGCAGCTCGCGACCGGAGAGCTCGACCTTGGCCGTGATCCCGGCGACGACCTCGAACCCGACGCCGCCCAGGGTGTAGTTGCCGACCGGGAGCAGCCCGGAGAACTGGCCCTCATCCTTGAGCGCCTGCGCGGCCTTCTCGACCTGCAGCCGCTGATCCGGCGCGAAGGGCATCATCTCGGGCACCAGCACGACGCCCTTGGGCACGATCAGCTCGACCCGGGAGTAGCTCTGGTTGATCTCGTTGATCCACTGCGCGGTCTCGTCGTCCTTCTCCACCTCCTGGGCGCGCTCCAGGCGCTCCAGGACGGCGGACATGTCCCCGGTCGCGCGGGCCGCGTGCGCGCCCTGCATGTGGACTTCCCGCGGGATGTCCACGCCGGCGAGCTCCATGATCTTCTCGTAGGTGCGCTCCACGCCCTCCCACGCCTGCCGCTCGGACAGGGTGGCGAGGTCCTCGCTGTAGCGTTCGAGCTCGGCCTGTTCGCGATCCCCCGCGAAGGCCAGGGTGGAGAGAGCCAATACCAGCATCAAAAGACGAGTCATGAGTGCATTCTACCTGTGCAGCCTGTCTGTGTCCTTTCCCGCGGCTAACGCCAGCGTCGATCGCGCCGAAAGGCTTTCACATACGGGAGGCTTCATGCACAAGGCACCTACACCGCGCTTGATCATCCTGGACGACGGTCCGCCCGGCGCACTGGAGGCCCTGTTGGGTCGAGAGCTGCCGGAGACGCTCGCGCTCGTGAGCTCGGTCAGACCGCGCCCAGCCGGACTCCGCAAGGGCGTGTGGATGTCGGACTCCAAGCTCCACGAGCTGCTCCCCGAGACGGGGCCGGTGCGGATCCGCGCCACCTCGGACCTGGACTGGCAGATCCTGCTCGACGCGGAGATCCTCCGAGAGGTGGTCCCTCCGGCCTCCGCGCAGGTCGCTCTGGCCGTCGCCCTTCAGATCCTGGGTCAGCCCGGTCCCCGCACCCGCCCGCACGATCGCGTCCTGCAGGCCTGGGAAGCCGCCGTGGCTGCCTGGAACCGCCGCGACCTGGACGGCGCCCGGGAGGCCATCACCCTGGTCAACCGCCGCTGGCCCACCTGGAAGCCCGGCTGGTCCTTCGCCGACGAGGTCTACACCTCGCTGGGCATGTTCGAGATCGCAGTGGCCTGCCGCTGTCGCTCGGGAGAGCCCCCCCTCTTCCGCCTGCGCAGCCCCAAGCCCCTGCGCAAGGTCGCCTGAGCTCAGGCCAGGGCGCGCGACCAGACGTTCATGTCCTCAAGGCCCGTCCCGATGCGGCAGTAGCGGTGCATCCGCCCCCGCCGGGTGAAGCCCTGACGCGCCAGGCTCAGGTTCATCCCCGGCACCCGGGCGCGCGCCAGCGAATAGCAGCTCCGGTAGCCCTTGGCCTGGAGGTCGGCCATCAGGTCCTTGATCAGGGCCTGCTGCAGCCCCTTGCCCCGCTGGGAGGTCGCCGTCGCGCAGTCGGAGATCTCCGCTACCGGGGCGCCTGCCACGGGCTCCGCGCTCGCGCAGGCCACAAGCTCCCCCTCCTTGTCCTCGACGACGCGAAAGAGCGTCCCGTGGTGCATGAGGTCCTGGATGTAGGAGGGTGCAGCGATCGGTGTGGGGTAGGCCTCGAACACCTCCCCCATCAAAGCCGCGATGCGACCCGCCTCCGTCACCCGAGCCTTGCGCGTGACCACCGGCTGCCGCCAACGAGAGGGACGCTTGTGCGCCTTCGCCAACAGTCGGTCCACCTTGCGCGCCTGCCTGCCCGGCTGGGACTTGCCAGCGCTGCCCTCCGTAGGCCTGGACAGGGCAAAGCAGGGCCGGCCGTTCTTGTAGAAGGAGGGGAGGCAGGCCTCGACCCCGAAACCCTGGCTCACCAACCCGGGCACCTGGGGCTGCCTGCAGAAGACGATGCTGCGTCCCCGCCCCGAGGAGCTGGCGCTGTCGACCAAGGCCTGTCCCAGCCACGCGCCGTCCACCTGGGAGTCCGGGTGCTTGCAGCGGACGCGGTCGGAGTAGGCGTCATCAGCGGCGCTGACGCCGTTGCCGAGGTCCACGTGGGTCCAGCGGGGCTTGGGGTCTTTCAGTTCGGGGAGCTCGGGTGCGGTCTTCTGGGACAAAGGTCCTCCAGCATGGGATTTCGGGGGCCCGAGGCGCAGCTCGGGCAAGGACGCGCCGCGCCCCACCGTCAGACCGGCAGGGCGTGGACTTGTAGAGCGAGGGCGGGCGCCTCAGCTCTGGGGAAAGAGCACTGCGTTCAGCGCTTCGCGCCCCATCAGGTGCCCACCTTGGGCCTTGAGGGGGCTGTCCAGGTAGGCGTTCAGCGCCTGGGTCCCGCTGTCTGAGCGGCGACCGACTCCCCTGGTGAGCAGCAGCATGTCTCTGTGATTTGCGTGGGCCGGCTTTGCGTTTCGGCGTGAGATGATTTCCTCCAGTTCTTGGGTGAGGGGCGCCCTGAGTGGGCGGCCAGTCGGCTACGCCGGCTGGGGGGTTTCGTTGAGCAGCTTCTGACCGGAGGGCCTGAGGGTCTCCCAGACGAACACGGCCACGTCGAGCATGTCGCGCTCGGCCTGCTCGGTGCCCCGGTTCAGCTCCTTCCGCAGCGCGAGCGCGGTGCGACGAGCGCGCCGATACGCAGCGCCCGAGGGCTTGGCCTCCAAGGGCTTGCCGCCAAAGAGGCGGGCCTGAAGGCTCATCACCTGGCGCCGCACAAAGACCTGCTTGTCCGGGTGGACCAGGGCTGCGGGGGCGGTGGCGAGGCGCCAACCGGGGGCGCGTCCCAGCGCAGCGCCGAGAGCCGCGACCCACTGGTCAAAGCGCTTGCGGAAGCGGCCTTCGCCCCACAAGAGCGCGATCAGCCCCTCCCGGAGCTTGACCAGCTTGTCCTCAGACAGCTCTCGCTGCAGCGGCTTGAGCTTGGAGGGGCCCACCCAGGCGGTCTCGCCCAGGGCGTTCACGAGCCGCTCCCGCGCCTGCTGTGGCGTGGACGCACGCAGCGCCTCCTCCGCCAGCAGCTCCTGCGCCTTCAGGGACGCGAGTCCGACGTTCGCGCGCTTCTCAGCGCCGTCAGGGCGTCGCTCCTGGGCGTACTCCTGACCGTCAAAGCCACCCTCGAACACCTCGCCGAACACCTGAAGCTGTTGCGGGAGTGTCATCACCGGCGGCTTGGAGGGGTTGGCCTCCCGGGACTTGGCAGACTGATGCTCGCTCTCCAGCGTCTCCAGCACAGCGTCAACGTCGACGCGCTCTGGGTTCACCGGCTCCAAGAGGTCGTAGAAGCCCTTGGCGATGGCCCGCAGGCGTCCATCCTCGAAGCGGAGGCGCCGCTTGCGCTTGTTCCCCGAGACCCACAGACCCACGCCCCACTGTGGGCGCAGCTTGTGCCGGAACAGGCGCTGCTCGCCGTCCAGCTTCTGGGGTTGAACGGTCCTGGGGAGGCCGAGATCGGACTCCATGCCAGGCTCGCTCACTTGCGCCTCCGACGGCGGTCGTTCGTCATGTAGCTGTAGAGCCCGCCGTCCTGAAAGGACATCTCGATGCGGCCATCGGTCGAGGCCACCTGGATCGAGCGGCGGCGCTTGCGGCTGGCCTGCTTGGCGAGCTCAACGGCCCTCTGGCGCGAGAAGAGCTTGCCCTCGTGGGCGCGGGTGCGGAGTTCGAAGAGTCGGTCGGAGTTGGATTGGACCTGCGTGGACAAAGAGGCTCCTTGGATGGGGTTCAAATGATTTGCCCACTTACTATGACATACGCAAATCATTATTGCAAGCCTGTTTGGGCGTGACGATCGCGGCGCGTCGCGCTAAGCGCCCCAACCTCGCCGGAGGCCAAGGTGCCCCAGGATTCCCACAGCGCGCTCGGCTATTCCCTGCTCCGCTCCGTCCGTCGCATCGTCCGACGGGTCTCGTTGCACTCCAAGACCCTGGCCAAGGAGACTGGGCTCACCGTCCCCCAGCTCCTCTGCCTCCGCGCCATCCACGAGCTCGACGCCGAGGAGATCACCCTGGCCCTGGTCGCTGACCACGTCGGCCTCAGCCGCGGCACGGTCTCCCCCATCATCGAGCGCCTGGTCCAGGCCGGACTGGTGAGTCGGGAGCGCAGCACGCGGGATCGACGCCGCCTGCACCTGACCCTGACGGCCAAGGGAGAGCAGCGGCTGGAGAGCGGACCCTCCCCCCTCCAGGATCGCTTCCTCACCAAGGTCGCCGCCCTGCCGCTGGAGCGTCAGGCCGCCTTGCTCTCTTCCCTTGAAGAGATCGCGGAGCTCATGGACGCAAGCGAGGTCGACGCGGCCCCGATGCTGGTTCCCGGATCCAAACCGGAGTAGCGCCCTCAGGCCACCGGGGTGCCGCAGATCCCACAGTTGCCGGGGTCGCCCCGATACACGGCCATCCGCGCGTTGTAGCAGCCGGTGTGGAAGACCCGGCCGCAGCGATACTGGCAGCTCAGCAGCACGCTGTGGTCGACCTGACCGCCGCAGATCCCGCAGGTGTGCACGACCTCCTTGGCGTCCACGACCTTGACGGGCTCGGGCAGCTTCTCCAGGGGCTCGACCGCCCCCCACCACGCCAGCCAGCCAAAGAGCACCCCGGCCAGCACAAAGCCCAGGCCAACAGCGCCCTGCACCTGCAAGACGGAGAGCTCCGCGCCCAGCGCGAAGGCCAACCCCAGGGCGGGGATCAGCGCAGCGACGCCGATTCCCAACCCGACGGCCGCCACCCGCGAGCGCCAGCCTTCGCCGCCAAAGATGTGCCGGGCCAGGCTGACCGAGAAGAGCCCCAGGCCAAAGCCCGGCAGGGTCGTCACCCCCCAGCTCCGCGACGCCGAGAGCGCCAGGCCCCAGCCCGCGATCCACAGCAGCAGCACCGCCGCGGAGGTCAGCAGCGCAGGCCAGCCCTTTGCGGAGTAGCCCCGGGTCTCGGGGTACTCGGGGTAGCGCTCCAACACCTCGGACATGTCCAGGGGCACCGGGAGCAGGTGCAGCAGCTCGGCCCGGACCACGCCCAGATCCTGCAGGTTCTCATCCGGGAGCAGCACGCGCCCCCGGGCCCGCAGCCAGTACTCGCGGCGGTGGCCATCGGGCCAGTAGTCCGGCAAGCCGGCGTCCCGGGCGACGCGCTGGGTCAGATCCTTCGCCGGGAGGTAGGCCGGCAGGGTCAGATCCAGGGTCCTGGGCTCCACGTCGATCACCTGCACCCGCACCTTGACGGTGGAGGCTTGGGCGGCGCTGGGATCGACGTGCATGGCGGGAGTCTAACAGGAGGCCGCGGAGCCCCCGGGGACAGCTATCGCTGGGCCTCGACGGTCTTCTCGAGCTCCTCGCTGATCTTGTTCAGCGGGGTGAGCAGGCGCTCGAACTTCTCGAACCACTTGAGCCAGACCTCGTCGCCCTGCTCCTGGCCGGGCAGCTCGGCATGCACCCGCCGCACGAACTCGGTGAACTTGGCCACCCGGTCCGTCGTGCGGGGCATGGCGTTGTAGTAGTCGTGCGCGTAGCTGATCAGGCTGCCTGCGGTGCGGTAGAGCACGCGGTCGGCGGTCCCCTCCTCGATCAGCAGGAACTCGGAGCTCACCAAGGCGCTGGAGAAGTTCAGCACCGCCAGGTCCAGCTCCTTGACCAAGGCCGTCCTGAAGAGGTTCTGCATGACCTTCTTGCTCAGACGGATGAACTCCACCACCCGGGGCTTGAGGTAGCTCTCCGCTGCCCGCGCCTGCCGACCCGCCCGAGGAACGGGGAGCTTGACGTGCACGATGCGCCCCAGGCGCACGTTCAGTCGGGCCAGCGCCACGGCGCCATCGTGGTCCTCGTCCGCGGGATGCAGCGCGGGGGCGGCCCGCTCCAACACCCGGGCGGCACGGAGCTCCTGGGTGTCAAAGACCGGCCGCTGGCTGTGCTCGTCGGGCTGCTCCACGTGGAAGAGCCAGAGCATGTACTCGCCGTCCTGCTTGGGGACCTCGAGGATGACCTGCTTGGCCTCTTCGAGCTCCACGCCCTGGCCCGCGCGGGTCAGGCCGTAGCCGGCGGAGATGCGCGCCAGGTACTTGCCCTGCCGGGACTCCAGCTCCACCTGCAGGCCCTGCACGATGCCGTGGCTGTGCATGTAGTTGGCGTGGCGGTGCAGGTTCTGGCGGTGGTAGGCCTGCTCGTCGCGCAGGTCCGCGCTGGTCAGGCAGAGCCCCTCGAAGGGGTTGAGGCGGGAGAACTCCATGTCGGGTTCCTCAGCGTTTCTCGAAGCGGATGGTGAAGGTCACGTGGGCGGGCTTCTCGTCCGTCACCACCTTGGAGATGCGACGGAGCACCTCGGGGGCGCGCTCGGAGAAGCGGCGCTGAAAGCGCTCGCGACGCTCCAGGACCAGGGCAAAGAAGGAGATGTCCGGCCGTTCGGGCCGCACCAGGTAGAAGGGAGGCGGCTCTCCGCGCTCGTAGCGCTCGGAGATGTTCGCGCCGCCAGCCAGGGTCGCCGCGCCCAGCACGAAGGGCTGGGGCTTCTCCCGCTCGGACACAGCCACCGGGGCGTTGGTGAGGACCTTGACGATCTCCTCCATCCCCTGCTTGGTGCCGCGGGTGCGGTACAGCCGGATGGCCCGGCGGGTGAGCTCACGCTGCTGGTGCAGGGGCAGGCTCTCGTCCAGCGAGAAGCCCACCCAGCTCGCCATCCAGGGCAGGAATCGGGGATCGCAGGTCAGCGGGTCCGTGATGGACGGGATGTCGGTGACCTTGTCGACCACCGTGGTCATCAGGTGCTGGAAGATGAACAGCATCCGCCGCATGGCGTCTGCGTCCTGCGCCTGGACCTCGGTGCTCTGCTCCTGGCTCTCGCCGTGTCCCCAGCGGCGCAGGCTGACCTCGTCCGCCCGGACGACATCCTTGCGCTGCATGGGCACGGCGCCCTGGAAGGCCCCGGGCAGAAAGCGCATGTAGCTCTTGACCGGGACGTGCAGGATCACCCAGTCCTGGGGACCGAGCCCGGGAGGGGGCCGGCCGTCCCAGGTGGTCACGCGCACCTGGGTCTCGGTGAGCTCTTCCGGCACGAAGGGGCCAGCCTCACTGCCGTCGGGCAGGCAGCGGACCGCGCGCAGGAGCACCGGGTCGCCCCCCGCGGCCGGGAAGACCTCGATGGCACGGACGTTCCCGATGGGTTCGCCCCGCTGCGATTCGACGAGGTGCACCCGGACGGGGTTGCCCAACACCCGCCTCAGATAAGCCTGGGCCTGTCGGACGGGGTAGCGGATCTGGACCACCGTGCGCAGGTGCAGGTAGTCATCACGCAGATCCGGCGGGCCGCCGCGGCGGAGGGTGGGCAGCATCAGCGGTCCTCGATCTTCACGCGCACCTTGCGCACCGCCACCAGGTCATGGCGGTCCAGGTGCAGCTCCTCGACGCCCTCGCTCTCCTCCCAGCCGGGGGCGCGGCGGGCCTTGTCGCTGACGTCGTAGACGCGCACCTCGGAGACGTGCCGCACCTCGGCGATGTCGGCGACCATTCGGCCGAAGTCCTGGGCGAAGAGGGTGGCGGAGAAGGGCCAGCCCTCGCCGTCCAGCCCGCCGACATAGGGGTCCAGGAAGTAGCGGATCCAAAGCTCGGCCTGCTCCCGGACCACCAGCACGTTGGCGTTGGGCCGCAGCCGCAGGGTGATGCTCACGTCGATGGGCAGGAAGCTGGCCAGCCGGACCTTGGGCTGCACGTTGATCAGGCAGCGGCGGTTCAGGTAGCTCTCCACGTGGTCCCGCAGGCCCACGCTCAGGAAGGGGTCGGGCAGGATCTCGCCCTCGCGGCGCCGGGGGAGCACCACCACATCGACGGTGCCGTCCCGCTTCATCTCGCCCACGCAGGCGGCGCGAGCGACCTCGCCGGAGGCCTCCATGGCGATGATCTCGAAGTCCTGACGGGTCACGGCCCGGTCCCGGGAGGTCAGCAGCGAGGGGGCCCGCTCGATGATCTCGTCGATGGACTCGGCGTCCCGCCCGCCGGTGGCCGGCAGCAGGTTGGAGATCTCCACCCGGTCCCCGAAGCCGTCCGCGACGCGGATCTCGTGGGCCCCGATGTTGCCCTTCTCGCCGGGGACGACGTGGTAGACGTCGACCAGGACGTTGTTGGTCCCGACGGGCAGCATGCGGCCGCGGATGCCGTTGCCAAAGTGCAGCGTGCCGTCCACGGGGTCCACGGTGTAGACCGGGTCGTCCTTGCCGGTGAGCAGCAGGTCATCGACCCGGTACCAGGGCTCGCGGGTGCCGTCGGGGTAGATGACGGTCACGGCCACGTCCGTGAACAGCTCGGGCCGCGGGAAGACCGCCTTGTCCTGCTCTCCGGGGTGGATGAAGATGGGGTGCTCGCGCAGCTCCAGCACCTGGTTGGGCACCCCCAGTCCCGAGAAGCGCTCGGCGCGGACGGTGTCCAGGTTGACCACCTCGACGGTGTTCAGCATCAGGTGGGTCAGGGGCGGCAGACCGGGGAGCGCGTCCAGGCCGGTGTCCTCGGGCAGGACGAAGCGGGCGCGCAGCCAGAAGCCGTCGTCCGGAACCGGGGGGATGTCCGGGAGGGCGAACTCCAGCTCGCCGCTGCGGGAGAGCTCGTAGACACCCGGGCCGCTGTCACCGGAGGAAACCAGCCGACGCCAGGCGGTGCGGCCGTGCTGCCGGCGCTCCAGGATCTCCCACTCCACGTAGGTGCCCTCGGGCAGGAAGGCCTCGCCGCGGCAGCGGAAGTGCAGGGCGTGGCGCTCTCCCCGGGGGAGCGGCTTGTCGAACTGGAGGTAGAGGGACAGGGTCTCCTCCTCCAGGTCCACGAAGCGGAAGAAGGGGTGCTTCTCCGAGGTCCGGCCGGCCACCCGGGACACGCAGCGCGTCAAGCGGCGGTTCTGCTCGCGGTGATCCACCTGGGCCACCAGGGGGTTGGGCATGGGCTGGTCGTAGGCCTCCATCCCCAGGGTCTTCTCGGGCCCCAGGCGGAGGTTGTGGATGCGCGGCACCACCGGGTGCACGTTCTTCTTCTTGTCCTGACCGGTGAGGTTGGACTTGATGAGCTCCAGCCGCAGCCAGGTGGTCTCGATGTTGGAGACCTCGTGGCGGGCCAGTCCCTTGAGCTGCTCGGCGGGGTCGATGACGATGCGCACCCGGCGCCGCCCAGCCTTCTTCGCGCCCTCGGGGTCGATGTCCGAGAGGGTGAAGCCGGCGTAGCGCTGGTCTGGGCTGTAGACCACGCGCCAGTTGTCGTCGGCGCGGTAGGTGAGCTGCAGCTTGTAGTCGTCGACGGGCTCCTCGATCTCTTCGCCGTTGAGCTCGAAGGCGATCTCGAACTCGACCAGGATGGGCAGCTTCTGCCGGTTCTCGAAGAGGTCCGAGCCGATGTAGAGGCGCCGCCCGATGGTGGGCGGGAGCACCGACGACATCTGGAAGGGAGACCAGGGGCGCTCGTCCATGGGGAGCTGCACGAGCGACAAGGGGTTGTCACCCGCGAGCAGGGAGAGCTCGACCGGCCGGGACCAGTTCAGGTCCAGCTCCAGGTCCTTGATGAGCCCGCGCAGGAACACCGTCTCGATGCGCTCCGCCCGCAGGTTGTAGCCGTCGCGGGCCATGTCGTTGAGGGGACCGTGGAGGATGATCTCGGTGCCCTCGACCCGGACGCGATCGTCAGGGATGGGCTGCCAGACCTCACCCCGGCGGTAGGAGAAGCGGTACTTGGGGAACGCAGCCGTCCTCCCCGCCTGCAGCCCCCGGTCCACCAGAGAGAGCCGCAGGGACCAGCCACCGCGGATCAGGGGGGCATCCTTGAGGTAGAACTCCAGCGTCCGGCCCGCAGCGCGCACCGACCAGTTGTTGAGCTCCCGGACCTCGCCGCCGCGGTCATCGTGCCAGGTGATGGAGAGGTCTCCCCCACCCTGCTCACGCGACTCCTGATCCATCCGGGCGGCCATCCAGGCCTCGTAGTCCAGAGTCCCGCGGATCCACCAGTCCTGGTCGCGGACGGAGGCCGGCTTGATGAACTCCGCGCCCTGGAGCCCGAAGCGATCCAGCGGCATGATGCCCGGCATGGCCGTGATCAGGGTGTGCTCGGGGATGCCGTAGGGGGCTTCGCCCTCGCGCTCGACGTAGATCGGCTGCCAGCCCTGCTCCGTGGGGTATTCCCAGCGGAAGAAGTTGATGATCGACAGGGGGTCGCCGGAGCGCCGGCGGGCCTGGAGGCGTCCGAGGGGCCGGTCCGTGTCCTCTTCGGGATCGATGTCCATCAGGCGGAGGTCGTCGTGGCCCAAGTAGAGGTACTGATGCGGGGTGTAGGCGTCCGGCCCGAAGTGCAGGGGGTCGATCTCGAAGACCGCGACGCCCGCTCCACCGGCAAAGGAGAGCGCGCTGGGGTCTCCACCGAGCCAGGAGAAGGGCAACTCCCGCACGGAGGGGGTGGGCCCACCCTTGACGGCCATGACGCGTACGACCTTGCTGTCGTGCACGGTCAGCGCCTGCGAGGTCAGGAAGTCCAGCGCCGGAAGGTCTTCACGCTGCCGGGTAGCGACCTTTGTGAACGCAGGGACCTCGACCGGGTGATCCGCCCGCAGCCTGAACGTCACCGGAGCCACGGAGGGTCGGGCCGCCCGGCGCTCCTCGCCGATGAAGTTCAGGAAGTGGATGTAGGTCTTGTCCGGCACCCGGTTGAGCCGGTAGATCGTCATCTCCGTCATCCAGGCGAAGAGCTGGACGAGGGTCATTCCCGGATCCGCGTCCCCCAGGTTGGTCCACTCGGGGGTGTACTGGGGGATCAGGGAGCGTGCCTGGGCGACGATGTCTTCGTAGCGGCGATCGTCGAGGTTTGGCGGCTTGATCGGCATGGAGACTCAGCGGGTGTTGGCCAGGGCCGTGGTGTGGACCTGGCGGGTGTTCGTGGCCTTGATCAGGTAGTGCACGTCGACGTTGACCGACCCATCAGCCTGGGCCTGGGCCTGCACGTCCAGCACCTCGATGCGTGGCTCCCAGCGGACGAGCGCGGTCTTGACATGGTGCGCGATGAGCGCCGAGGTCGCCTGGGTGTTCGGCGCGAACAGGACCTCGTGCAGCCGACAGCCGAACTCCGGGAGCATCTGCCGCTCACCCGGCCGGGTGGACAGGATCACGGTGATGCACTGCCGGATGTTCTCCTCGCCCGAGGAGGTCCGGACCCCACCGCTCGCGCGGTCGAATCCGAAGGGGAATGCCCACCCCTTCCCGAGAAAGTCTCGCTGAGACACTAGGCTGCTCCAGTGCAGGTCTGCGCGGGTGCCTCCGCGCGGTGCCCCGGGAGTCTACCTCTGGGGGCGTTCGGACGGGGCCCGGGGGCCCGAGCTCAGGTGCCCATCGTGTTGGTGCAGAAGCTGAACTCGGTGGTGTAGCCGGAGCGGTTGGAGATCACGTGCCGGCTGGAGAGGATGAAGAAGGTGCCGTTGTTGCCCTTCTGGAGCCCCTCGACCTCGACGGTCGTGCCCGCGCGGATCTGCTCGTTGCCTTGGACCGTGGCGCTGCCGCGGCCGAACTGACGGGCGAGCCGGTTCATCTCGACCTTTGCGATCTCGTTGGCGGCGGCCTGGGAGAACACCGGCACATCGGTGATGTACGCAGTGGACTCTCCGAACTGGCCCGCGGTGTCCGCGCCCACCTCACCTCCGCCGATGCGCTCGACGTCGGCCGTGGTGGCCTCCCCGACAATGGCCTGCTTGGTGTGGGGGTCCCACCCGCGCACGACCACCTTCTGGACCTGGTCCATGGAGTTGAAGGACATCCGCATGCTGCGCAGGTTGTCCCCCATCTTGAGCTTGTACCCACCGCCACCGAACTGGGCGCGCTTGAAGGCGATGGACCCGTCCTCCATGGTCAGCAGGTAGTTGTTCCGCGCCGCCAGCCGCTTGAGGAAGGCGACGTCGGACTCGTTGCGCTGCAGGATGTAGGGGTGGATCTCCGAAGTGGCCTCGATGTTGCCCGTCGGGATGCCGGCCTCACCGGCGACCTGGCTGACGACGTCGGAGTCCTTCATGTCCTCGAAGGTGCGGGTCTTCCGGCCACGGCCCAGCTTGTGCATCTGGTCCATGGCCCGCAGGGTGACCGTGCTGGTCCCTTCGACCTGGTACCCGGGCTCCATGGCGGTGATCTGCCCCTTGAAGATGGTGCCGCCGCTGCCGAGCTTGCACTCGACCTCGTCGCCGATCTTCCAGTTCCAGTCCGGTTGGCCCTGGGTCCCGCCCATCCGGAGGGTGAGCATGTCGGTCATATCGACGTGATCCTCGACGACCAGCATCTGCACACCACCCTCTTCCGAGGCCTGGGTGAAGGTCTGGCCACCGATGGTCACTTCAAAGCCGACCGCGGTGGAGCGAGGCTGCGAAGACATGCGCTACTCCTTTCCTTCCGAAGCCTTGGCCTCAGCCTTCGCCTTGGCCGACTTGACGTCGGAGGCCACCTTTCGGCCTCCACCCTGGGTGTTCGCCTGACGGGGACCACGAGGACCCGAAGGTCCACTGGAGCCGCTGCTGCTGCCTGAGGGGCCGCTGCCGCCGCTACCCGAGCTGCTGCCTCCCCTGGGCTTCCCGCCCGAAGAGCTGCCGCCACCCGCGCTGCTGGGCTTGGCTCCACCTCCGCCCGACGAGCTCCCACCGCTGGGCTTGCCGCTCGACGAGCCACCACTGCTCCCGGAGCCGCCGGCACCGCTGGGCTTGCCACCCGAGGAGCTGCCACCCGACGAGCTGCCCCCGCCAGGCTTGCCAGAGCCGGAGCCGCCAGCGCCACCAGCCCCCGCACCGCCGCCCGAGCCACCGGCACCACCCGGCTTGCCGCCGGCCCCTCCAGAAGAGGAGGAGCTGCCGCCGCTGGGCTTGCCGGAGCCGGATCCGCCGGCGCCACTGCCGGAGCCACCTGCGCCTGCACCACCGCCGGAGCCACCTGCGCCGCCTGCGCCTGCACCACCGCCGGAGCCACCTGCGCCGCCTGCGCCTGCACCGCCGGAGCCACCTGCGCCGCCTGCGCCTGCACCGCCGCCGGAGCCACCGGGCTTGCCGCCGGACCCGCTGGACCCACCCGAACTGCTACCGCCTCCGGGCTTGCCACTGCCGGAACCGCCGGAGCCACCTGCGCCGCCAGCACCACCGCCTGCACCGCCGCCGGAGCCACCAGGCTTGCCGCCGGACCCGCTGGACCCACCCGAACTGCTACCGCCGCCGGGCTTGCCACTGCCGGAGCCGCCGGAACCGCCGGAGCCACCTGCGCCGCCAGCACCGCCGGCACCGCCTGCGCCGCCAGCACCCGCGCCGGACCCGCCTGCGCCGCCGGAGCCACCTGCGCCGCCAGCACCACCGCCGGAACCGCCTGCGCCGCCAGCACCACCGCCGGAGCCACCTGCGCCGCCAGCACCACCGCCAGAGCCACCTGCGCCGCCGGCACCACCGCCGGAGCCACCTGCGCCACCGCCAGCACCGCCTGCGCTGCCGCCAGCACCACCTGCGCCGCCGCCGGAACCACCAGCGCCGCCGCCGGAACCACCTGCGCCGCCGCCAGCACCACCTGCGCCGCCACCGGAACCACCAGCGCCGCCGCCAGCACCACCAGCGCCGCCGGGCTTGCCCCCACCAGCACCACCAGAGGAGCCACCGCCGCCGGGCTTACCGCCACCAGCGCCACCGCCGGAGCCTCCTGCGCCACCGGGCTTGCCGCCACCAGCACCACCGGAAGAGCCACCGCCACCGGGCTTGCCGCCACCAGCACCGCCTGCGCCGCCACCAGCACCGCCGCCGCCAGGACCGCCTGCACCGCCGCCGCCAGGACCGCCTGCACCGCCGCCACCGGGACCGCCTGCACCGCCGCCGCCAGGACCGCCTGCACCGCCGCCGTAGCCGCCACCGTAGCCAGGTCCGGAGCCGCCTGCGCCACCGGGAGCGCTACCCGGCTTTCCGCCACCAGCACCCGGGAAACCAGGGGCGCCAGCGACGCCACCGCTGCCGGGACGGCCGGAGCCTCCCTTGCTGCCAGGAGGCTTGCCCGCGGTCGGGTTGAAGATCTGCTCGATCTGCTTCTTGGTCTTCTCGACCTCCTTGACCACCTTCTGGACCTCGGAGATGGCGTCCTGGATCTCCTGGAAGGGAGAGTCCGACGAGGTCTGGTTGCGGTTGGAGCTGACGTTGCCGGGCCCACCGCTCGGATCGTTGATCACGAGCTCCGTGCCCGCCGGGATGTCCATGCCGTCATCGATGTTGTTGTCATCCATGATCTGGCGCGCGGTCGTCCCGTGCTGGGAGGCAAGCGAGCTGGCCGTTGCCCCGGCCCCCGCGCTCACCAGCTTGATCTTGCTGCCGCTGATCCCGCTGCCACCGCTGCCACCAGCGGCATCCTTGGGCTCCCACTCCTTGAGCTTGAGCGAGACGCGCGCCCGGATGGGCTTACCGCCGCTGGAGAACATCAGGTAGCTGACGTTGAGGGACTCGATCACGCAGGTGATCGTGAAGTTGCCCCAAGTGAACTGCAGATGCGGCGGACGCTTCTTGTCCATCGACCCTTCGCCCTGCACCGGCACGTCCGCGTTGGTGAAGGCCATCAGGCCCTGCACCTTGCTCCGGACGTCCGAACCGTCGTGGGTCGTGTCGAAGATGAGCTCCATCGTGACCACGATGGGCGCCCCCTTCTGGAACTCAAGGGGGGCCTGCGACTGGCCCTGGTCGTCGTGCTCCTTCCAGGAGACCGCCTTGTCGACCTTGAATTCCTTGGGGTTGTACTGGACCGTAAAGATCCTTCCAAGGTCGAGGTCGATGAACGTCGCCTTACCACCAGACGTCAGCATCGCTTTCCTCCTGTCGACGCTCCTGTCGGAGCTCCTTCTCACGGTTCACGACATCCAGGACCTCCCGAGCCAGGGCCTCGATGTCTACAGATTGCTTGGCGGCCGTTTCGGAGTTCCCGGAGTCGGTGCCGTTCTCCATCCGGCCATCGGGGCGGTCCCCGTGGGCGAGCTTGACCTGACGCTGGGCATCCGCAGTCCGGCCCCCCTCCGCCAGGTGAATGAGGTTCCGCAGCTTGGACGCCAGCTTCATCACCTTGTCCGGACCGACTCCGGCGGTGCTGCTGGCCGTCCCTCCCTTCAACGAAGCAAAGCCACGGATGACCTTGGCGTTCCGACGCCGGGTGCTCGCCCGGGCGCCCACGCGCGCTTGACGCCCACCGGATCCAGCAGAGCGGGCAGCCTGCTCTTCGGCCGCGGCCACGCTCCGGATCTGCTCGATCACCTGAATCACCGGCTTGGGGAGCCCCATGTTGGGCCGGATCTCAGCGCCTCGCTCGACGATGATACCCACGAGCTGCTCGACGTCCTGGGCCTGCACGAGCTGGTCGACCAGGTCCCCAGGCGTCCGGATTCGGGAGGGACGCGTGGTCCGCTCCGCCCAGCTCGGACCACCTGCCTGATACTCCTGCGCCGAGAGCGCCTCGAGCGTAGAGAGCGTGTTGCGACGCGCACCGCGCGCCTGCCGATTGGCTCCCTGCACCCGCTCGCCGGGCGCGAAGCCCCCCCGACCGGTCGTGAAGCGCTCAGCTCCCTGCCAAGCCCCGGTCTCGGTGAGCTGCGTGCGAGCACCAGCCCAGGCCACAGGCCGACCGACGCCGACGCGCGCTGCCCGATCCTCTCGAGCCGTCGTCTGGAAGCCCTGAGCCTCCACATCCTCACGCTCCGGGCTCAGGAACACCTGCGCGCCCCCACCCGAGAGCGGCGGCGTCCGAAAGCGCGCCGCCCCAGTCCCTTGGCTCCCAAGGGTCCGGCGACGGGCAGCCCCGACGGCGCTCCCACTCTGGGTGGTTCCGCTGCGGGCGCCAGCGCTCCGGCTCGCTGCAGTCCGAAGCGCGCGCGCCCCAGACCAACTCCCTGCGTTCTCCGTGGTGAAGGAGGAGGCAGGGATCCACACCCCCTGCGCGGTCCTCACCGCCTGGGTCGGGTCCGTGCCTCCCAATGCCTTACGCACCTGTGCCGGCAGCGAGGTCAGGGTGTTTGGATCCACCCCCGCGAGAGTCACCTGCTCCGCTGAGGCCTTCCGCACGTAGCGAACAGGATTCCGGGTGCGAACGACCCGAGCGCTGCTCTCCACCGCGCGACGCAGACTGCGCTCGGTGCTGGAGGGCAGCGCCATTCCCGCAGACTGGGACAACACCGGAGACTTCTGCGCGCGCTCCGCAGCCGCTGCGACCGGCGAAGGTCCCCAGGCCTTGACCGCCTTGGGCTCCCGAACGCTCACCTGCGCCCCCGGCACGCTGCGCTTGATCTCCGAGACCATGGCCTGGACATCCAGGTCGGCGTTGGCGTGAACCACGTAGGTGGACTCAGGAGCCCGAGGCGCCATCCGAGGCAGCAGCGAGCGCCCCCGACGTGCCGTGGACGCGGTACCGGTGCGCTCCAGGCGCTGCAGCGCCCAAGCCCCATGACTGTCGGACGGGGAGGCCTGCTCGCTCCTCGCGCCTGCGACCCGACGAGCGGGAATGAAAGAACCACTCGCGCTCCGAGCCGCGACCCGAGCGGGAGTCGGCAGCGCGCCGCGCGAGGGAGGCTGAACACCTGCCCGAGCCGCGGCGTGCGCGCTCGCGGCAGTCCGGAAGCTGCGGGCACCGACATGGCCAAGGCCGGTGGTCTCAAGCTCGGCGGTCGACTCCACACCCCGAGCCTGAGCTGCGGCCGTGGTGAAGCTGCGCGCCCCCTGGGACTCCCGCCCCTGAGTGCGAAGCGCCTGACTCTGCTGCGTGTCCCCCGCCGCGGTCTGGACGGAGCGAGCCCCGGTGTCCTCGCGGTTGGCGGTGGTCGCGCTGCGGGTGGCCTCGCCGGCGTGAGAGGCTCCCGAGGTGCTCCGTGCACCCAGGGTCTCAGCGGTGGAGGTCCGGGTGCTCCGCGCTCCAACAGCCTCTTGCCCCTGGGTCTTGTGGGTTCCGCTGACCGTCGTCCCGGAGGAGGCGGTACGGTGGGTCTGGGAAGCAGAGGTCGGGGTGGTGCGCGTGCTGCCGGACTTTGCCCCTTGGGTTGCGCTCTCTGCGGTCTTCACGGCACTGCTGAGCACCGTCGAGGTCTCCACGGTGCGCATCCGACGCGCCGGCACAAAGGCCCCTGAGGCAGTGCGCTTGAGGGGCGCCCCACTCCGAGCGACCGGGGAGCGGCTGATGCTCCGACTCACCCGAGCCCCATCTGACGTGGGCGGCTTGGACCAGGCGCTGACCCGCCGAGTGGTCGCGCGCGCCAGAGCGGTCTGCGTGTTGCTCTTGCGAGGTGCGGGAGCCGCCTCGACCTGGGGCTCGGCGACCGGGGCGAGCACATCCATGGACGGGGAGCGCCCCATCACCGGACGCAGGCCACGGCGACGCGAAGGCTCAGCAGCAACCCGCCCCCTGGCGATCTCGGCAGGGCGCGCCATGTTGGAAGGCACCGTCCGAGCGACACGCTCCTCGAAGACCTCCCTGACGACACGGACGGTTCGCAGGACCTCTCGGATGCGGACCGCGCGCTCGGCGGGCGGCAGGTGGGCAGTTGCTGCGAGCGTAGCCTGGACCTTCCGCTGGGTGCGGCGATCCAGACGTGGACCAGCGGCCTCCAGGGCCTTGCGGACGGGGTCACGGCTGGCCTGGCTCTGCTCCAGACGAGCACCAACCCGATCCATGGATCGGGCCCTGGCGACCCGAGCGGGCCGGTCGGTGGTCACACTGCGCGTACCGTCGTCCTGACGCTCCCGGGTCTGGACGCTGCGGGCGGGCCCACCCCGGGTCTGGGTCCAGGGGTTGTCCACGGAGCGCATGCCGTTTCGCACCCAGCGGGGCCGGCTCTGGACGGGGACCTCGATGACCTCGGGCTCGGGAGCCTCGGGAACCACCATCTCGGAGAGGCCGAGGGTACGGAGCCCGAAGGTGAATCGACGAGACTCACCGGGGAATGCGCGGCGCGCGGCCGTGGGCAGTCCAACCCGGCGGCTGTGAAAGAGCTTTGCGCGGCGCTCACGACGCCAGCGGGAGAAGGCCAGCCGACGCATCATCCGCCGGTAGCGCGTTGCGTCGACATAGGTGAAGAGCGAGCCCGGGTCGTCCTGCAGCTCCAAAGGGCCCTCTGCCCACGGATCCGCCATCCCAAAGCGGGCGTAGAACTCCGGCGACATCCCGATACGGGGCCGGCGCTGCTTGCGCTGCTCCAGGCGCTCAAGCACCCCCTGTCCAGGGACGCGGCGCGGCTGTGCTGTGAACTCTTGGGTGCTCATGGCGACCTCAGCTTACGGTGATGCCCTGGTGGGCGAGCTCGATCATCTCGACGGCCAGCTCCGCGCCGTTGGCGACAAAGTTGGGGCCCTCGTAGGCCACTGGCCAGGCGTTCGTGAAGCTGTAGCGACGGACCTCCTCCATCGCGAGGTTCTTCATGATGATCGCCCCGTTCCGCCGCTTGGCGAAGCCGTCCTCCAGGATCTCCTGGCGCCAGGACAGCAGGGTGGTGTCGGCGGTCACCCCGTAGCGCAGCACCAGGTTCTCCCAGCGGCTCTGGCCGGGGACCTTGTGCACCCGGTGGTTCACCCCACCCTCTTCGATCTCGAAGACCGTGGTGGTGGTCTTGATGCCGTTGCACTCCATGAACTGGGCGACGCTGATCCCGTCGATCTCCAGCTCGAAGATGAAGTTTCCTTCAGGGTCGACGATTTCACGGGACATGTTGGACTCCGATCAGCGGGCGTCGGCCTGGCTCAAGCGCAGGTCGATGGTGATGTGTTCGGTGGTGGACACGGGACGGAAGCGGACGAGCACGTTCATGCGACCGGCCTCCCGCTCTTCCCGAGGGTTGTTCTCTTCGTCGCACTTGACCCAGTAGTCCCGGCCAGCGGCGGCACCAGTGAGCATCCCGCGCTCCCAGAACTCGTCCAGGCGGGCGCGGACGTCGCGAGAGAGGATCTTCCAGATGTCTGAGCGGTTGGTCTCGAACACCACCCACTCGTTGTCCCGCCGGAGCTGCTCCGAGATGAGCGAGGCGATCCGCCGAGAGTTGATGAAAGCCCAGTTCGGGTCGTGCGACAGGGTGCGCGCCCCGAAGACCAACACCCCGCGACCGGGCTGAGTCAGGATGGGGTTCAGGCTCTGGGAGGCCAGGTGCTGCGCCTCACCCCAGGTCAACGGGACCTGCGGGTGGGTGACATCCTGGACGGGCACGTTGGCCGGCGGCCAGATCACCCCGTAGGGCTGATGCTCGCGGTCCACCCGAGCGAACACCCCCAGCATCGCGGCGGAAGGGGGCAACGCGCGCTCTCCGTTCATCAGCCAGGGGTAGTACATCGCGCCGTAGCTCAGGTTGTCCTGATCCAGGCTCCTGAACGCGTGGACCCACCGCTCCAGGGCTCCGTCGTGGAGTCCAAGCGGCGTATCCATGATCAGGAAACGCGAGGTCATCTCGCGGCAGTGCGCCAGAAGCGCACGATACAGCGGCTCGCAGGCGGCGCTCACTGTGCCCGTCCGGGACATGGTCCAGGGCAAGTAGGCGGCCTCGGGCACAGCGAGCAGCGCGATCTCCTCGTTGCCGCGGAGCCGGACGATCAATGGCTCCAGCACACTGCTGATGCTGCCGGCCGAGCCGAGTTCGCGGGCGTCCTCCAGGCAGACGCCGAAGAGAAAGCAGACGTCTCCGCCGTTGTTGAAGAAGCTCCGGACGGACTCGGTCGTGACCGGGCCGAAGAGACCTCTCAGCGGGTGATCCTCAAGCTCGCGGAAGCGCTGGAGCTTGAGCTCCAGGAAGTCACCGGCGGCCGCATCGACGGGCCAGCGCTCCTTGGTGATGAAGCCCACGATCCCGGCAATGTCCGCACGCACCACGCCATAGCGGCGGGTCGGCAGCGCGCTGTGCTGGACTGAGATGCCCGGCTTCATGGGAGGATCCACGGTCGGAGGGTGCGCACATCCAGAGGACGTGCACGAAGGGATAAGCGCAGTCTTCCAGAGGAAACCCAGGAAGACTACGCGCTCAGACGGTCCTGCAACTCAACGAGGAGCGTTGATCTTCTCGTTGATGGACGAGATCTGCTTCACCCAGGCGTGACGCTCTTTGTGCGTCAACTCCATGAGTGAATCCCGGTCCCAATGAAAGTGGTAGGCGATGAACGCTACCTCCTTGAGAATATTCTCAAGAGGGTAGCTTACGATTCCCCCAGGCGGCCGAACTCCTTGTCGAAGCGGTGGCCGCACTCAGGACACGTCACGCGTACCGTGGCCTCATCTTCGTTGATGCGGTTGTACATCTCCTCGAGGAAGCGCAGGTCACCGGCGAAGAGATTCTCCACCGTGCCCGTGTTCACCTCGGAGAGCGTACCGAGCCTGGTCACCACACGGCTGAGCAGCACAATGATCAAGTACGCCCGGTTGCGCTGGACGCGCATATCGTTCAAGGGAACGATCTCGTCCTTTGCATTCGCAAGGCGCATCACCCCTTCCTTGTGGATGTTTCCGTCCTTGTCGACGAAACCGCGGGGAAGGGTGAACTCGTACTCGGTCTTCAGCTCCATGACGGAACAGCTCCAAAAGCAAGGTCAGTAGACCTACATCAACTCAGGTGAGGCCCCATCATCGGGGCCGGAAGAAGCGGGCCTATCAGGCGCGCTCCACCTTCTCGACAGCGATCTCGACCTTCTCAATGGCCATCCCGGAGGTATCCGAGTCCATGTCGGGCACGTACCACTTGCAGGGCCAACCCTCGAAGAAGTTGTAGCGCGCGACCTCGGTCTCGCCATCCTGGTCCATGATGATCACGGAACCGGAGCGGCGGTCGATCTGGCCGTCCTCGATGTTCTTCCGCCAGAGCCAGAGGTCATCAGTCGCGGTGTAGCCACGCTCGAGAACGATGTTCGAGTAGGTGGTACGACCCGGCTTCTTACGAACGACCTTGTCGTTGCCCTGCTTGAACTCGACGATCTCCGTCTCCGAGTCCATGCCGGACACGGACTTGAAGCCGCCGACGATCACGCGGGTGTCGTTGATGACCCCCTGGATCTCCAGGAGGAAGTGGTATGCGCCAAACAGATCATCAGTAGGCATGTGGTCCTCTCTCTATGGTTCCAAGACGTTGGTGACTGACGTCCGGGTTGCTCGAAAATCGGTCGATGGGGTTTATTCCTCGATCAGGGCGCCACCGTCCCACTGACCGATGTTGAAGATAACAAATTCTGCCGGCTTCACGGGACAAATTCCGATCTGCACGTTCACCTGACCGGCGTCGATCAGGTAGCGGGGGTTGGTCTCCTCGTCACAGCGGACGTAGAAGGCCTCCTCAGGCGTGTTTCCGAAGAGCGCGCCGCTGCGCCAGACGCGCAGGAGGTAGGCGCGCACGTCGCGCACCAGCTTCTTCCAGAGGGTCTGATCGTTGGGCTCGAAGACGGCCCACTGCGCGCCGAGCAGGATGGACTGCTCCACCATGATGAACAGGCGGCGGACGTTGATGTACTTCCAGCTCGGATCGGACTTGGTGGCCAGGGTGCGGGCACCCCAGACGCGGATGCCGCGGTCCTTGAACACGCGCACGACGTTGATGCCGCGCTCGTTGTACTGGCCCTGCTCGATGCGGTTGATGTTCTGGCTGAGACCGGTGATGCCCATGATGAGCTCGTTGGCCGGGGCCTTGTGAACACCGCGCTCGCCGTCGACGCGGGCGATGATGCCGGCGATGTGGCCGCTGGGGGGCACGAAGAGCTCGTTCTTCTCGGTCTTGATCAGCTTGCGCCGGTTGGGACCGGTGACCTTGATGTGGTCCTGCTTGCCGTTGAACCAGGTAGGCTTGGCCACCTTTACCCAGGGCACGTAGATGGCGCCGTAGCCCTTCTCGGAGGCGGGGATGTCCATCTGACCGTCGGAGACGATCGGGCCGTCAAGCAGGGCGAAGCGGTCCTTGCGGATCTCGCAGTACTCCAGCATCTCCTTCTGCTGACGCGGGGTCAGGCCAGGAGCGGCCATCAGCGCCATGTCGTCGACATCGTCGAAGGCGTAGATGCCGAGCTTGTCGGCCTGGTTCTCGCGGATGGGGCAGTCCATGTCGGAGGTGCCCATGAGGTAGACGTAGGCCTTGCCGCCGCCGTTGTCGTAGAAGCCGTTGACGCTGGCCACGAAGTTGAAGACGCTCGGCTGGGACAGGAAGTCCTGGAAGCGCTTCTTGAGGGCCGGGTCGCGGGCCAGGGACTCGAACACCGCGTCAGCAGCGTCATCGGGGTCCTCGAAGGACTGACCGGGGAGCAGGTCCTCCATCGGCTCGGTGGCCAGCAGGTACTCCGCGAAGAAGCTCTGCAGCCAGCGGAAGAACTCGCTCTTGTTGGTCACCGCGATGGGCGGGATGGAGTACTCGGAGTTCAGCGCGGTGGGAGCGCTGCCCTCGAAGTTCAGGCCGTAGGCCGAGAGCACATCCTTGGCGTGCTTGGGCTTGGCCTGCTCCAGCGCGAACACCTGGCCGATGTCGTTGAGCAGCTGCTCGACGGCCTCATCGTCCTCGGTGATCACAGCGCCCTTCACGTCCACCAGGACATCGGCGATCTCGATCTTCGTCTTGGGGTCCTTGGTGTCGGAGATCTTCACGCGGCCCTTGGAGCCGGGCTCGATCTTGACGTTGTGACCGTAGAGGTTCAGCAGCGCGCCGACGTCCTTGACCTGACGGTCACGGAAGCGGAAGGCCTCGATGATGGAGGCAGCGGCCTCGGTCGAGTGGTTGGCCGAGATCTTGCCGCTGCTGTCGACCAGCTGGGGCGGGATCTTCCCCTCGATGGCCCGGTTGCCATCGGTGCCGCTGATGGCCATTGCGTCGGCCGGCGGGTTGTAGGGGAACAGGCCCAGGAAGCCGGGAATGGCCGTAGAAACGGACTCGATGGGCTTGGGGCCGCTGTCTACCTCACGAATGTAGACGCCTGGGGTCTTGTACTCCACGGATCACTCCTCGCTGTCGTTGTCGGCAATGCGTTCATGCCGCTTGCGCAGATTGTGGGCCTTCGGCCCAGGGGGTTCTTGAATTCGGGAAGGCATCTGGGGGCGACCGATGCGCCCGCTCGGCCGGCTCTTCCGATGAGGGTAGTTGGTCTCCAACATCTCCGTTTCCTTCTTGCCCATCTCGATGGTGGAGCCACCCTCGGTGCTCACCAGGGGGCCATCCAGGGCAACGCGCGCCCGGTAGGTCAGGAAGGGACGATACGGGGCTTCGTGGAGCGTGAACAAGTTGATCGCGTCACCGACGGTCAGATCGTCCACCTGAGCGAGCGAGACCTTCTCCGCGACCAGGCCCGCCTCCTCGATGTTGACCTGGTCCTGCCAGGGGCGACCGAAGGAGTCGACCAGCCGGCCATCCGGGAGCAGAAAGCGCCGGGGCCGGTAGACCAGCTTGGGGGTGTAGTGCAGGGTGAGCAGCACCCAACCCAACAGCCGCTCCGCGTCCGAGCGGAAGCGACTGTGCACGCAGACCAGGTAGAACAGGTCCATGAGCAGCGGCGGCCGGTGGTAGAAGACGTCTACCCCGCCGCGATCATTGGGGACCTCGACCGGCGCCAACTGCAGACGCTTCTGACGCTGCAGGTTGGGGTTCTGCGCGGCCCGGTACATGTAGACGTAGATGACCTCCTCCCGATCCTTCGGGGTGAAGCTGAGGTCCTCTTCAAGGCGCGGCGGGCGGTCGCTGACGTCGTAGCTGTCCAGGAGCAGCTTGTGAACCGCCTCCGTGGTCTCGCCGATGATGTTCGGCGACGAGTACTTGCCGACCTGGAAGCTCTGCGGAGCGGGGATCTTCATTCCTCACCCCGCAGCGTCCAGTTTCTCCGATCGGGCAGCCACGGCCGGGGGCGATCCTTGGAACCGGGACGCTCCAGGGTCCCTCGTTCCTCCTGAGCGAGGCGCATCAAGGGCTCGCTGACCACCCGCTCCAGGCGCTCCGGCATTCCGATCTCCGCATAGGGCTGACGCCGGATCCAGGCCGCACTCATGGAGTAGGGGGTCCGCACCAGGCGGATGAGCTGAGGGGCGTTGGGGCCCGCCTCGACCCGCATCTGGGAGCGTCGCTGCTTGCCCGTGCGCGCCGGCAGCTTGGGCTCCCACGCGTCCTTCCCCGTCAGGACCTCCCGGTCCAGGCGCTCTTGAGCCTGAGCCGTCGTCGGCCCTACCCCCAGTTGGCGCTCACCGGGCACCCTCCGGTGTAGGCGAAGTAGCAACGACTGCAAGACGGTTGTCCTTGGGCTTGCCGAGGGCGGTGCCGGCCCTCGACGGTGATGAGAGCCTACCGAAGTGTTTTCTCCACGGTCAAGCGACGGGGCGCGCGGCCCGCGGGCGGCTACACTTGCTCCATGGATCGGCAGCACAAGAAGAACCTGCTCCGGAACAAGCCCACGTCCAGGATCCGTCACGGCGGCTCTCTGACTGGGCCCGGTGATCAGGCCTCCAAGCAACTCCGCGCCGGCGCGAAGCTCGGCAACGAGGCCCTCCAGGAGCAGCTCTCCAACAACAGCGCCAAGCGCGACCGATTGCTGGACTTCATCGTGGAGCGCCTCCAGACGATGCAGCAGGTCCAGCAGATGGAGGCCTCCGCGCTCCGCGACCAGAACGACTGGTACCGGGCGGTCTTCCTGGGAAGGCCCGGATTTCACGTCCCCGAGCCCGGGCGCTGGGCGGAGGCCGCCCAAGGGATGAAGCGCGCCGGCGAGGCCCTCTGCCGCGGAGACATCGGGCGAGCCACGCAGATCCTCGAGCGCGCGCTCCAGGCAGAGTCGGCGGCCTTCGAGGCCATCCCCGAGCAGGTCCGAAACCGGATGGACGGCAAGCAGCAGCCCGGCAGCGAGGCCCCCGCTGCCGGCGACGGCATCAGCGAAGAGCAGCGATGTGCCTCGCGCACACCACCCCCCGAGCTCAAAATCGCCGACCGCATCCTGGCCGTGCAGCCCATGTTGCAGCGCGTCGGGATGAAGGCCAGGCGGCCCCACGACTGGTGGACCGAGCAGGACGAAGACGAGGAGAAGCCAGATGAATCGGCCTGAGATCAGGACCTTGGAGCGCATGGTCGCCGCCCCGACCGTCTCCAACCGCCCCATGATCGAGCTCGCGGCCTACGTGGCCCAACGCGCCGAGGACCAAGGCTTCCGCGTGGAGCTCCAGGAGGACCCCGACCGCCCCGGGAAGGCCAACGTGCTCGCGTTCGCCGGCCCCGACGACATGCCCGGCGAGGGCCTCATGCTCAGCGGGCACCTGGATGTGGTCCCCGTGGAGGGCCAGGAGTGGTCCTCCGATCCCTTCACCCTGACCGCAGTGGGCGACCGACTGGTGGGGCGGGGAAGCTCCGACATGAAGGGCTTCATCGCCGCCGCGATCACGGGCCTCGATGACCTCGACGTCACCAAGCTGTCCAAGCCGCTGGTGTTGGCGTGGACACATGACGAGGAGGTGGGCTGCGTAGGCTCCGCGCGCATTGCAAGCCTCTACTCCCAGGACCCGCGCCCGCTGCCCAAGGAGTGCTGGATCGGAGAGCCCACCGATTTCCAGATCTTCCGCATGCACCCCGGACACGTCGCCGTGGAACTGGAGGTGCGGGGGGTCTCCGCGCACTCCTCCAAGCCGGACCTGGGCGCCAGCGCCATCAAGGGGATGATGCGCCTGATCGAGGTGATCAACGGGTTGGAGGCCGACCTGATGCAGGAGCGGCGCCTGGAGCGCTACCTGGATCGCCCCTACGTGACCCTCAACGCGGGCACCCTCTCGGCGGGCTCCGCGGTCAACATGGTCCCCGACCGGGCGGTGCTACGGCTGGGCTACCGACCGCTCCCCGGAGACACCCCCGACGCCCTCCAGCACCGGCTCCGCGAGCGCCTGGAGAACACCAGCCTCCCCAAGGGCTGCACCTGGACCATGCGCCAGCTCCGCGCCACGCCCGCCATGCTCACCCCCGAAGGGATCCCGCTGCAGGGCCTGCTCGAGCCCCACTGCTGTGGAGGAGAGCCCGCGGCGGCAAGCTTCGCGACGGACGGCGGGAACCTCGCGGATCTGGGCGTGAGCTCGCTGATCTTCGGGCCCGGCTCCATCGACGTCGCGCACGCCCCCGACGAGTACGTAGAAGTGCGTGCGCTGTCTCAGGCCGTCGGCATGGTCCAGGACGTGGTCCGGCGGCGCTGCTTCGGATCCTGAGCCCGGATCCTCTGGAGTTACGGGACCGTAGCCAATGCGCGGGTCGCGGCCTCCAGGATCTCCGCCTGCAGGGGATGTCTGCGGTCGACGAGGACGGGATCACCCCCCACCCACGAGTGGGTCACCATCCCCACATGTCCGGCCATCACCACCGCGGGCAGCATCCGGGCGCAAGCGAGGACAGGGTCGTTCAGATCCACCCCGATCCAGTCCGCGGGCTCACCCACCGCGCCGGTCCCCCCCTCAAGGCCCAAGGCCGCAGCGCCGCCGCGCGCCCCGATGTCCAGCAGGCGGAGAGCGAGACCGTCTACCTGTTCGGGGGGTGAGAGCACGTTCCGCCGCCCCTGGAGCCCGCGCGCGTGCAGCTCCAGCGCCCGGATCTCCGCGAAGGGGTCGATGCGGGCGTGGCTGTCGGTGCCGATGGACAGAGGCACCCCCTCGAGTTGGTCCTGCTGCAGGAAGCCGTCGCCGAGATCGAGCTCGGTGGTGGGGCATGCGACCACGCCCGCTCCTGAGCGCCGCAGCCGGTCTGCATCCCCAGCCGTGGGCCAGGTCATGTGGACAGCGTGGAATCGCGGGGAGAGCAGGCCGCACTCATCGATCAGCGCAGTGGGGCTCACCTGGGTCTCGTCGATGCACTGCCGGTTCTCCCCGGGCTGCTCGGAGACGTGCATGTGCACGGGACCTTCGAAGGAGGAGAAGGCCTGGAGCCAGCGACGCGGGCAGGCCCTCACCGAGTGCGGCGCGAGGCCCACGGACACCTTGGGATCCTCGATGCGAGCGAGGCGCTTGGCGGCCAGGAGCGCCGCGTCGGGATCCCGGTCGATGAAGCGGCGCTGGCGACGGTTCGCGGGCTGCTCGAATCCGGCGCGGCCGTAGGCGACGCGGAGCAGGCAGATGCGGATGCCCACCCGGCGCGCGGCGCGGATCACCCGCCGGGCCAGCTCGTCCGGGTCGGCGTAGGGGCGGCCGTCGGGGCTGTGGTGCAGGTAGTGGAACTCCCCCACGGTCGTGAAGCCGGCCTGGGCCATCTCGAGGAAGGCCAGCGCGCTCACATCTTCGACCCCCTGGGGGTCCAGTCCGGTGGCCAGGGCATACATGCGCTCCCGCCACGACCAGAAGTCGTCGTCCCCGCTGCGCCACTGGACGTGTCCGCGCAAGCCCCGCTGGAAGGCGTGGCTGTGGGCGTTGACGAAGCCCGGGAGCAGCAGGCGCCCAGGGAGGTTCTCTGGGCCCGTGGCGGGTCGGAGCGCCGCGTTCCTCCCGTCGGCGATCACCAGCTCGTGGCCGGAGAGCAGCTTTCCGGCGCTCAAGATGCCGGAAGGACGCAAGATCAGGCTATGCTTGGGCTCGGCACCGCTGGAGGACTCAGACATGCCCCGTGCATATCCCGGCGAGGATCTGGTCGACCGACTCTTCGACCGCGAAGAGGAGGGTGGCCTCCGACGGGTGACCGTGCCCGGCCAGGGTGAGGCCTACACCGGACCGGCCGCGACCCGCGCCCTCAAGGCGCTTGGCGGCGAGGCGATGACGGTGGACAACACCATCATCGTGCCCGAGGACTTCGACCCCGCCCGCCCCGAGCACGCGGCGCTGTACGCCCACGAGCAGTACCACGTCGAGCACGGCCGGGACGGGCAGCTCAGCCACGCCATCCACGACGCGGAGGAGGTCGCCGCCCGCGCCGTTGAGCGCATGGTGCTCCACCGCATGAAGGGTGGTGAGACCGGCATCCAGCCCGGCGGCGGCAACAAGTCCAGCGACACCCTTGAGGGCGCCGGTGGCCACTCCGCCGAGGCCGATCAGGGCCCCGACGAGAAGCCCGCGAGCCTGGACTCCGATCCGGATCCCATCGCCGGCTACTGGGCCCTGCGCAAGATGGGGATGAGCCACCAGGACGTGGTCGACAAGATCGCCCGGGACATCCTCTCCGGCCAGGACGACGCCAGCCAGGCCAGCCTGGGCCGCTTCGGCGACATGAAGAAGACCATCTGAGGATTCATGGCCACCATCTTTGAGGAGCTGGCGCGGCGCCTCCGTCGCACCGACCTGCTCCTGCTGCGCGCCGTCCGCCGCCAGCGCGCCCGTCCCGCCATGCGCGCCAAGGGCCAGTTCTGGGGCTCCGTCATCACCGACGACGAGGTCGATGCGCTGCTGCGCGCCCATGGCGAGATCGACTACCCCACCCTCTCCGACGGCCTGGACGCGGCCATCGCCGCCAGCGAGCAGCTCCGCGATGCCCCCGGCGGCCGACTGGAGCGCCTGCGCGAGGCCTTTGGGCTGGGCGGCGACGACACCGACCTGATCCTCTTGGCCCTGGCCCCCGAGATCAGCGCCGGTTACTCCAAGATCTTCGCCTACCTGAACGACAACTTGAACCTGGGTTTTCTCACGGTTGACCTGGCCACTCGTGTGCTGCGCACCGAGCGCCTGCAGCGCCTGGCCCTCCAGTCCCGGCTGATGTCCAGCGCGCCCCTGGTGCGCAACCGCCTGCTCCTGCTCTACCCAGAGGAGGGCGCCGAGACCCACACCGCGCGGCGCGTCCACCCATCAAGCCGCCTGTTGCGCTGGCTGCTGGAGGAGGAGGAGCTGCCCAGCTCGCCGGGGTTCACGCCCCTGCCCACGCACTTCGAGCCCTTCGTCCCCTCCAGCGTCAACGACCGCCTGGATGAGCTCGGTGAGGGACTGGACCGGCCCCACACCTACGTGGTCGTTGGCGCCTCCGCCGGCTCCCGCGAGGGCGCCGCCATGGCCATCGCCCGCCGCTGCAAGCGCCCCCTGGTCAAGGTCGACCTGGAGCGCTGCGTCGAGTACCTGGAGCAGCCCTGGGACCTGGTGCGCGAGCTGCGCCTGTCCCGCGCCATCCCCCTGATGGTCAACGTGGTCGAGGCCCAGGACGACCCCGCCCAGCGCCTCAAGCTCATCACCCTGGGCTCCGCGATCAGCACGCTGGAGTGCCCGGTGCTGGTGGGCGCCGCCGACCGCCGCAGCGTGAACACCCTGCTCGGGAGCCAGCGGGCGTCCGTCACCATCATGTGCGGCAAGTCCACCTACACCGAGCGCGTGGACGCCTGGACCGACGCCCTGGAGTCCAAGGGCTGGGACAGCACTGTGGCCCCGGACATCGCCGAGCGCTTCTACAGCGTGGGCGGGACGACCATCCAGCGCGTGCTGGACCGCGCCGAGGCCGAGTCCGGCGGCAAGCAGCCCAAGCAGGAGGTCCTCTGGGCCGCCGCGCGGGAGGGCAGCCGCCCCGAGTTCCGCGGGATGGCCCAGCACGTGGTCCCCCGCTACGACTGGGGCGATCTGATCCTCAACAAGAAGATCAAGGACC
The DNA here is from genome assembly GCA_036229005.1 of Myxococcota bacterium. Classification (GTDB taxonomy): domain Bacteria; phylum Myxococcota_A; class UBA796; order UBA796; family CAJQPC01; genus CAJQPC01. The sequence goes on along the minus strand of JAZAMN010000024.1, from coordinate 94,798 downwards.
AGCTCCAGGGCCTGGTCGACTACCTGGAGCACCAGGAGACGGTGTTCCACCGCTGGGGCGCCCGGGACATCCGCGCCCGCGGCTACGGCATCAAGGCCCTGTTCTCCGGCGGCCCAGGCACCGGAAAGACCATGGCGGCCGAGGTGATCGCCGGTCGGTTGGGCCTGGACCTCTTCAAGGTCGACCTCTCCCAGGTCATCTCCCGCTGGGTGGGCGAGACCGAGAAGAACCTCAAGGAGATCTTCGACGCGGCGGAGGGCGGAACAGCCGTCATCCTCTTTGACGAGGCCGACTCCCTGTTCGGCTCACGCGGCGACGTGAAGCAGGCCCAGGACCGCTTCGCCAACCAGGAGGTCAGCTTCCTGCTGCAGCGCCTGGAGGTCTTCGAGGGCGCGGCCATCCTGACCACCAACCTGCAGGAGAACATCGACGAGGCCTTCCTGCGCCGCTTCGGCGCGGTGGTCGAGTTCCCCATGCCCAACGCGGACCAGCGCCTCGAGCTCTGGGAGCGGGCTCTGCCCAAGGGCGCGCCCCGCGGCAACGACCTGGCCCTCAAGTACATCGCCGACCAGTTCATCCTGAGCGGCGGCCCCATCATCAACGCGGGCATCCAGGCCTGCATTCTGGCCGCCACCGAGGGCGTGGCCGTGCACCAGCGCCACGTCGTGCGGGCGGTGGGCATGGAGACCATCAAGATGGGCAAGCAGGTCAACCGCGTGCACTTCGGCGACTTCTGGGAGGAGGTCAGCGACCTGGTGTGACGCTCAGTCTCCAGCCATCAGTCGCCGGGCGCCGAGGTGTCCTCGCTGGTGGGCGAGAGTGCCGGGTGGCGCCAGGTGGCCATCCAACCCAGAGCGGTGAGCGCAAGGAACATTCCAGGGGCCAACAGTGGGCTTCCCCCCTGGATCGCCTCCGAGAGAAGCTCCGCCAGCTCGGCGTTGGGGCGGATCTCGCGCTGGAAGTTCAGGTTGTGCTCCAGGTGCTCCCAGATGCCGAAGAGGCCTCCGAGGGCGAGGAGGACCATGGTGCCCCGGGTGATGTGCACACCGATTCGGCTGGGGGCGGCAAGCAACCACGCCCCAGTGAGCACCCCGGCGCCAGCGAGGACAAAGGGGAGCCACTGGACGGGGTCCTGGGTGTGACCGGCCAGCGCGAGCTCCACGATCGCGGCCAGCCCCAGGGCGGGGAGGCTCGCAGTCAGAGCAAGGCGGAGCCCGCGCTCGGTGTCCACGTTCAGCCCCTACTGCGCGAGCATGGCCTTGGCGGCCTCGACCTGGGCGGGCTCGACGCTCTCGCCAAGCGCGCTCAGGAACGCAGCCTGGTCGGCGAAGGGGCGCTTGGCGATCAGGCCGTTGGCGGTGTCGATGTCCACGCCGGGGAGCTGGGCCAGGGTGTCGGCGTCGCAGTCGTTGAAGGCGACGGGCACGAACACGTAGCGCTCGTAGGTGGCGATGGTGTCGGCGTCCACGTACTTGCCCATCTCCTTGCGGAACTGGACGATGGAGACGTAGGGCCGGTACTCCTCGAACTCGTGGACCATCTTGTCGCCCAGACCGGGGACGGCGGCCTTGAACTCCGCGTCGGTGGCGGTGTTCAGGTTCACGCTCGCGGCGCGCGGGGCGGCGACAGCGTCTCCCTCGACACCAGGGGCGGGCTCCTCCTGCGCGGGTGCGGCGGCGGGCTCGCCGGAGGGCTCGCTGGCCGGCTCGGTGGGGGGTTCAGCGGAGGAGCAGGCGGCGAGGAGCAACAGGGCGGGCAGGGAGATCAGCTTGCGCATGGCGATTCCTATTGAAAGTGGCTGTCAGTTAACGCAGCCAGGGCTCTGCGCCTACTGGACCCAGTCGTAGCCCGAGAAGTCGTCCACCCGGGTGAACTGGATGGTCTGGTACAGGTACTTGTTCCCGTTGTACATCCCGCTCATGTTCTGGGCGGTGGGCTCCGCGTTGATGACCTGACTGCAGGCCTTGATCTGGCCGCGCTCCGCGTCGAACAGACACTGCCCGCTGAGCGTCATCCCCACGGTCTGGCTGACGCTCCCAGCGACGGTCGGGCTGATCATCGCGACGGCTTCCCCGACGGACTGGATCAAGGGATAGCCGTCCTGCTCCCCGGTGACCTCGTGGACCAAGCGCATGCCCCCCTGGGTGGCGGCCGAGGTGATCGCCACACCCTCCAGCCCAGGGGCGCGGGTGGTGGCGATCATGCGCAGGGCCAGCGGTGAGCCCTTCTGCTTCCAGGAGCCGTCCACCTCTCCGTTCTTGGGGAGCTGCAGGTCCAGCGGCGCCAAGGCCCGCGTGACGTACATGCGCATCAGCTCGTTGGTCACCCCCTCGCGCGCGGTCCCCCGGCTGAGGCCCTCCAGATCCAGGCTGCGCACGCGGCCCACCCCATCCATGGAGAGCACGACATCGGCGGTCTTCAGCTCGGTCTCCCACTCCCGGAAGATGACCTGGAGGCTGTCGCCTTCGTTGGCGACGCCGACCCCGTCCATCTTGGCGCCCTCGATCTCGCAGACGACCTCGACCCGCCCGTCGCCATCACCGACGCAGACCAGGGCCAGGCTCAGGCTGACCTCGCCCGCGCGGGCCTCGGTGTTCCTCCGCGCCATCAGCCACTGGGTGCTGCCGTTCTTCATCGTCATCTCGCTGACGTAGCGAACCGGCGTCCCATCCCACTTCCAGGCGAGAGAGGGGGCCTGGGCTTCTGCGGTGGCCAGGAAGAGAAGTAGCGACATCTGTGATCCCCATGGAGCTTGCAGACCCCCGAGGGACCGCGTTCACTCCCGTATCAGAAGGTGGACTGGAAGCCCAGCCGGAGTCCGCCGCTGATCAGCGGTGTGTTCTCCGGGAAATAGGGCGCGTCCTTCCAGGCAGGGATGGGCTCCCCGGAGAAGCCGACGAGGCTGAACTTGAACCAGCTACCGGGACGCATCGGGATGCCCAGGGTCACCCGCCCACCGTAGCCCATCCAGCCAGGCGAGAAGTAACCGTACTGGCCCGCCACCAGCAGCGTGGGGCGCTCGACCTTGTTGGGACGGATCAGGTACACACCCAGGCCACCGTAGCCCTTGACGTAGACAGGGACGCTGAGGTTCTGGTCGGCGCTCTGCTGGCCCTCCACCCCGTAGGGCAGGTTGCGGGTGGGGGTGATGTTCACCTCGACGCCGCCCAGGATGGCCAGGTTGTAGATGCCCAGCTCCAGGTCGAAGGCGCCCTGCGCCGCGGGGGCGAAGAGCAAGCTGGTGTCGGTGTTCGGCTCGTCCGGATCGGTGAAGCGGAAGGCGGGCGTGGCGACCGCGCCGCCGCCGACCTCGGCGCCCAGCGTGAAGGTCACGGCCTGGGGCTTGGTGACCACCGCGTTGTCCGAGTAGGGCACCAGCGAGAGCTTGCCCTCCGGGTCCAGGCTGGCCAGGAACACCGGCGCGCCCGGGTGCTGGCCCGAGAGCAGCGCGATGCTCTGCACCACGTCCGCGGGCAGCCCATCCGCGGCGCCAACGCTCACCCGGCGGTCGGCCTGGGTCAGCTCGCTGTCGTCCACCAGGCGGGGCATCTCCGTGGGCGTTCCGGGGTAGATGTCGACCTCTCCGCGGCCGGTGATCACGCCGTCCACAAGCACGTGCACCCAGTGGTGACCGGGGTGGAGCTTGAGGCTCCCGCCGCTCACAGGGGTCGGGTGGCCATCCACGATGACCTGGGTGTCCGCCGGGAGCTCCCCGGTCTTGAGGGTCCCGGTGGCCAGCTTCGGGATGAGCTCGACCAGCCCGAGCAGGGCCTTGTAGGCGCTCCCGGTGCGCAGATCGGAGCGCACCCAGGTCTTCTCGGGCTCCAGCACGGCGGCGCTGAGCAGCGCCTTGTTCGCGACGATGCCAGGCAGCTCCAGGCGCAGGTCCTTGGCCTGACCCGAGTTCTCCAGGTCCTGGGGCACGAAGGCGAGGTCGACGGCGGCGCCGACAAGCAGCATGGCCTCGACGATGGCGGCCCGGTCTGTTTCGTCCCGGATGACCCCGACCTGCTCCACAGCGGCCATCACCTCCTGGGCGATGGACAGCTCCACCTCGAACTCCTCGAAGCGCTCGTGACCAGACTCCACGGCCCGGGAGAGGTCCGTGTAGGCCTGCTCGTCCGCGGAGCTCCAGGGCGCGGGCGGGAAAGACAGGTTGCGCCCGCTGTAGTGGGTGGGCTCCCCCCCAGCGAGCCGGGCGACCTTGCGCAGCGTCTTCTCCTCAGGGAGCTGACGCTCGACCCAGACCACCACAGGCGCAGGGGCGGGCGCCTGCTGAGCGAGCGCCGTCGACGAGAGCCAGCAAAGAAGCAGCGGAGACATGGAGAGGCTCAGAAGGTTGTGCCGATTCCGGCAGTGAATCCAACCACAGGGTACGCCGCTTTCTCCTGGCTGATCGAATCAGCCAGCGGCCAGGCGGCCCCCCCGCGGATGTCGAAGTCCACCATGGGCCGCACCCGGTCCCCTGCCTGGAGCGCGTCCAGCGGGGGCTGCCAGGAGTAGCCAAAGTGGGCGGTGGTCGACACCGCGTGCGGGGCGTTGAGCCCACCGACCCGCATCGAGAAGCGGGGGCCGAAGCCGAGCGCCGCGTCCCGGCCGAGCACCACGCCCACGTTCCCGTAGATGTTCCGGGCCCAGAAGCGGTAGTGCAGCGCCTCCGGCTTGGGCTCGCCGTCCGCGCCTGTGTCCGCCACCCGGATGTCGTCATCGGCGTAGGGCCCGGCGTGCACGGGCGTGCGGTAGACCTCGGCCCAGGCGCCGTCTTCAGAGAGGTTGTAGGCGTGCTCGATGCCAAACCCCACCATCAGCCGGGACCAGTGGCCGCGGAGCTGGATGTCCAGAGGCAGGCCGCCGGCGCTCAGGTCGTAGTCCGCGTTCACCAGCCCGCTGGCGTCCCCGCTGGCAAGACCGTCCGCGATGCTGGGGTCCTCCAGGTTGGGGCTCAGGCTGGCCGAGGCGCCGTTGTAGAGCAGCCCCGCGCCGATGGTGGCCGCGAAGCGCACCGGGTAGCCATCGTCGGCACCTCCCACGCGCTGCAGGGTCCCCGAGGTCCGGTCATAGCGCCAGATGAACACCTTGTTGGGGTTTCCGTAGCGCGGGACCGCGATGTAGACCTCGGCCTTGGGGTGCAGCTTGGCGTAGATGGCCAGGAAGTTGAGGATGTCGCCGTCCAGCTCCGGGCTGCACTCGTTGGGGTGCAGCATGAGCTGGTCGATGAAGTCGATGCCCATCTTCTTGCGGGCGTCGTTCCGCACGAAGTAGGCCTTGTCCTCGAACTTGTCGACGACCAGCTTGTCGGACAGGGAGTGGCCCGTGTCCTTGCGCTTCATGTAGATGTCGAGGCGCCCCAGGGGCACCTGGATCTGCCCCTCCTCGTCCACATCCACCGGGAGGCCGTTGAGGTAGACCTCGTACTCCTTGTCGAAGGACTCCTTGTCGAAGAAGTCCTCCAGCTCGAAGTCGATGGGGAAGTGCGGGAACTCGTCGTTCTGGAGCTGCTCCAGGTAGAAGTTGATCTGGCCCTTGATCTCCTGGTTGGTGATCGAGGAGAGCAGCGAGGGGTCCTGGTACGCCATGGTCGCGGCCAGGTAGTAGTAGTAGGTCACCGAGCGACCGCCGATGGCCTCGTAGAAGGGGGGGCCGCCGTCGTCGGAGTTCTCCGCCGCGTAGCCGATCATCGCGTACAGCAGGAACACGGGCTCGCGCTGCTCCACCTTCTCGATGAACCAGACGCGGTCCTCCAGGCGGATCAGCTCCTTGCCGCGCAGACCCCACTCACCCGGGGACAGGTCGCTCCAGCTCAGGGTCGAGGTCTCCACCGCGGCCTGCCGAAGCAGCTCCAGGTTGCCGTCAGGCACGGTCGCGGGCTGGTCCACCGGCTTGATGGAGCGGTCCGGGTACTTGCGGCCGTTCTGGTACAGGTCCACCGACGGGAAGAACAGGGCGTCCGCCCGGTCGATCCGGGAGCGCACGTTCCGCTGGATCGTCTCGTCCTGGTAGTCCACCGAGGTGTCGGGCCACTTGAGCACGACCACGCGCGCGGCGCGGTCCTTGCGCTTCTGCAGGGCCTCCTTCTCAGCCTCGGAGATCTCCTCCTCCCGCTCCTCCTTCTTCTCGCCAAAGAGGGGGGCCTCGACAGACACGGCGGGGCCGTCGCTCCGGGGGACCTCAGCGAACGCAGGGGGAGAGAAGAAGGCGATGAGCAGCGCGAAGATCAACATCTACCTCTCGACAGGGACGCCGAGTCTAACAGGGATGCACCGGCTGGCGTCGGCGAGGAGCTGCTTGGCCCGACGCTCAGCTACAGTTGGCGGTGCCTCCGTCCACCGAGCAGGTCAAGGTCCGGCCGCCGCCGACGTTCCGGTACACCGCCTTGGCGCCGTGCCCACCAAAGCTCAGCTCGCAGCCGCTGCCAGGCACGCCCTGGAAGCTGGCGACGCCACCGGAGATGTTGGCCCGGCCGCGGGTCCCATCGCTGCAGTTCAGCGAGACATAGGTGGGGCCACCGCTGACCTTGACCTTGAGGCTGCCCGAGGGGGTCTTGGGCGCCGCGCTCGCGGTGCCCGTGCTGGTGGTGGTGCGCGGCGTGGGGTTGCGCGGCTGACGCGGGGTCTGCCGCACCGGCCGCTCCTGGGTCGGTGCCCCGGTGTCCTCGGCTGCGGGCGGATCCGGCTCCTTGGTGGACTGGGTACTGGTGGAGTTGATGGGGTCTCCCCGCTCGGCCACGATGGGCTCCCCTCTCCCGTCATCCCTGCCCAGGATGGTGCTGCCCCAGATGGCCAGGAAGGTCGCGACGCCGAGCAGCATGAACATGCCCAGGATGATGAAGGCCACGCGCTTGGACTCGGTGCGTCCGCTGTCGGTGGCGGGGGGTGGCACGGGCGCGCCGCCGCCGGGTCCGACGGGGCTCCCGGCCTTGTACTCGGCCACCGGGCCCTGGGCGACGGGGCCCTGGGCGATGGGCGCAGCACCACCCGGCGCGGGGGCCATGGGCGGAGGCGATCCCCCCATCGGAGCCGCAACCGGAGCCACAGGGGGTGCGGAGGGAGCCGCGACGGGGGTCACCGGGGTCGCCGTGGGAGCCGCCGGGCGGGCGGCCTCCTTGAGCTGGGGGATGGCGAAGAAGGCGGTGGCGCTGCCCTCCTCGCCGCCGATCTCGGCGCCGAAGCCGTCGTCCTCGTCTACGAACGAGAGCATCCCGGGGTCCGTGGGCTTCCGACCCGAGAGCGGTGGGCCACCCGAGCCCGAGGTCCGCAGAGCCGCTCCAGACCCGGAGGTCCGGGCCGCAGGGGGCGCAGGGCGAGGGGGCTCGGAGGGAGGCGCAGGCGGGACCCGGGGCGCGGAGCGAGGTGCCTCACGTCCCCCACCCCGCCAGGTGGAGGGCTTCTCGGCGGCGCGCTTGGCCTGGGCTTCGCGGGCCATGGAGGCACGCAGGCGCTCCTCCATCGTCATGCGGCGGCCGGAGCCGGAGCTGGTCGCGCTGCGGGACTGGGAGCTGCGGGCGCGGCTGCCGGAGCGGAAGGGGGCGTCGGGATCGGGCGCGGGGGGCAGGTCGTGGATGCTGCCAAAGAAGAACTCGCAGAACTCGCCCAGGTAGCTGCCGCGGTCGCGGTAGAGCTGGCGGCGCAGGTCCACGAGCAGGTCCTGACCGGTCTGGTAGCGGCTGTGGGGGTTGGCCTGAAGCAGCCGGGCGATGATGGGGCCGACGCCGGGGAGCTTGACCTCGAGCTCCTGGATCTGGGCGTGCAGGGCGCCGCGCTCGATGGCGTCGAAGATCTCGCCCATGGGGTCGCGGCTGTACCGGGAGACCGTGTACGCCGGCTTGTTCATGAAGAGCTCGTACGCGATCAGCCCCAGCGAGAACAGGTCGCTGCGGTGGTCCACGAGCTGCCCGGAGGCCTGCTCGGGGCTCATGTAGACCGGCGTGCCCTTGATGCGGTCGTTGGTCTCGGGCGCGTACTCGCTGTTGTCGACGCGGGCCAGGCCGAAGTCCAGGATCTTCACCTCACCCCGGGGGGTGACCATGATGTTCTCGGGCTTGAGGTCCCGGTGCACGAGCTGCAGGTGCTCGCCGTTGTCCCCGGGGGTCGTGTAGGCCTGGTAGAGCGCGTCAGCCAGCTCGCAGACCATCTCGATGGCGGCCTCGGTGAACACCTGCTCGCGGGCGCGCAGGCACTCGTCCAGCAGCTTGCGCAGGGTGATGCCGTGCACGTACTCCATGATGACGGCGTTCTCGTCGGCCAGGAACTCGAAGACGCGGACGATCCCGCGGTGCTTGACCTCGTCCAACAGCTCGAACTCGCGGACCAGGAGCTCCCGGTGGTGGGGATCCTGGTGCTTGAGCTGCTTGATGGCGACCATGCGGCGGCGGCCGGCGTTCAGGCCGCGCCCGGGGACCTCGCCCACGCCGACGAACACCTGCCCGAAGTGGCCTGCGCCCAGCTCGCGCACGATCTCGTAGTTCCGGATGTAGCGGCTCAAGGGGATCCCCTAAGAGGTGAGGCTGTCAGTCTAACGCAGACACCCGGGCTCACCTTTCAGCAGACTCAGCCCTTGGGACCCGAGCGCGGCTTGCGGCGGCCCGAGGCCACCCGGCTGATGTTGAAGAGCGCGGCCCCCAGGAAGGTCGCCGAGACCAGCAGACCGAGCACGGTCATGACCACGCCGGCGGAGCTGCGGTAGGGCACGGGCTCGACCCAGCCGGCCAGGTCGCTGCGGCGGGAGAGCTCGCCGGTGGGCGGATCCAGCCAAGCGCTGGGCTCCAGGGTGACCTCGCTCTCGCCCTGGGCGAAGGCGGTGAGGCGGATCTTGGTGTCGAAGCGGCGACGCAGATAGGCCGGGTCCACCTGATAGCGCACCTCGAACCACCGATAGCGGGTGGCAGCGGCGTCCTGGAAGGCGCGCCCGAGGCCCTTGGATCCGCGGCTGACGTAGGCGAAGCCGCCGCCGTGTCGGGCCACCCACTCCAGGGAGACACGGTCGATGCCGTCGCGCTCGAGCTGGCCATCGATACGGCGATCCGCGTAGCGCCCGCAGAGATCGCTGGCGCTGACCTTGGTCTTGCCGGCCTGCACGCCGCGCAGCTGGGTGTCCAGGCCGGGGAGGCCGTCGCCCAGGCCCACGGTGTAGACCAGGGGCACGGTCTCGGGGTCCCGGAGCGAGAGGTCGCGCACGCCCTGGAGGTGCTCCAGCAGGTCGCTGAGGCGCCGGGCGTTGTCCGCGCAGGTGTCGGAGGCGGCCTCGTTGTTGAAGCCGTCGGTGAGCACGACCACCACCGGCTGCGCCTGGTTCTTCTCCAGAAAGCGCCGGATGTCGGGCTCGTCGAGCAGCGGACCGGTGGCGTAGCGCACGGCCTGGTAGAGGTGGGTGTAGCCCCGCAGCGGCTGCAGGCGGTCGACCACCTTGTCGTAGTGGCGCGGCCCCTTGATGATGCCGAGCTTGGGGCCCACGGGCTGGGGGTCGTCGCTGGAGAAGTTCAGCAGGACCACGCCGTTCTCCCCGCCGGGCGGCAGGAAGCGGTCGACCACCGCCTTGTCCTGGAGGGCCTTCCGCACGCGCTCGATGCGGGTGAGCTTCTTGCCGTCGTCCTCCAGCATGGAGCCGGAGCCGTCGATGACGAGGATGAAGAGCTGGGGGGTGTCCAGGGGGTCGTGGGGCACAACCTCCACGCGGGAGTCGGCGTTCGTCCCAACCTCGAAGCCATCGTGGAAGACGGCGAGGTGATCTCGGGTCAGAGGCAGCGGGACGGTCCCGCCGGCCAGGGTGAAGCGCACACTCAGGCGCACCTGCCCGCTGGCGCGGTCCAGGTAGGGCAGGCAGTCCTCGACCCTGTCGACGCCGTCCATGTTGCAGGAGCGGGTGTCGGTGAGCACGTCCACCTGGAGCTGGGCGTTCTCCTCGCGCACCTCGTCGGAGATGCGGAAGGTGTGCCCGGGCACGGTGTGCATCGGCAGGTCCTCGCCGGCGCCGATGGGTGTTCTGGTGTCCTTGCTGCACCCAAAGAGCGAGAGGGTGAGGAGCCACACTGCGAGCGCCACCTACTTCTCCTCCTTGGGGAGCAGGATGAACTCCACCACCGCGCCCTCCTGGCCCTCGCCGAGCTCGATGAGGTCCCCGCTGTGCAGGCGGGTCTCCAGGGGGGCCGGGCGGCGGGGGTCGTAGCGCAGATCCAGGCTCTCGAGCAGGCGACGGAGGCGGCTGGGGGACTGGGAGAGGCCGCGCAGGCGGTAGGCCTCCTTGCCGTCGTAGACCACGGAGACGTGGAGCTTCCGGACCGCGCCGACGTTGGCGTCCACGTAGGGCCCCAGGCGCAGGTCGAGGCCCCGGGGGTAGCTGCCGATGAAGCGCTCCTTGGCGCCGCCGGAGAGGGCGTCCACGGGGATGCGGTGGCCGAAGCGGAAGGGCGTGAGCACGCGCAGCCAGCCGGCGTAGAAGCTCTCGGGGATGCCCCAGGCGAGCAGGCCGAAGGTGCCGCCCATGGCCATCGCGCCGAAGGCACCGGCCAGGTAGAGGTCGTGGAGGACGCTGTTGAGGGCGTGCCAGGTGGCGGCCCCGGCGAGCCCCGCGGTGAACCCGGCCCCGACGTGCTCGAAGAAGCCGGCGCCCTTGCGGGCGATGAGGCAGCCGATGGCCGTGGAGGAGCCCACCATCAGGAAGGCGCCCAGGCGGTAGCGCAGGCTGACCAGGGAGGCGTCGCCACCGTCGGCGTCGAAGACACGGGGGACCACGAGGCCGTGCCAGAGGAAGAACCAGAGCAGGGAGAAGCCGCCGGAGAGGCCCATGGCCAGGGCGGTGCGGCCGGTGCGCTTCCAGAGGGGCTGGCGGGCGAGTGAGCCTTCCGCCCAGATCGAGGCGCCGGCGGTGGATGCGGCGATGCCGACCAGGAACAGGGCCCCGTCCCAGATCGGGCTCCAGGCGGGCCCGCGGAGCACCATCCACGACAGCAGGACCCACCAGGACAGCAGGGCCGCGCCGCCAGTCACCAGGGCCACCTGGACGTGGCGCAGCCAGTTGTACGGGATCAGGAAGATGTTCACGGCCGCACGCTACCTCTGCGCGCCTGATAGCGTGTAGCCGTGCAGCACGATCTGGCTCTGTATCTGAGGCTCACTCCGGAGTTCGGCGGGACACGCTTTGGCCCCTTCGAGGGCGCCGAGGTCCGGCTGGGCACCGACAAGGACAACAACGACATCGTCCTGGCGGCGTCGCTGGGCGTGTTCGAGTCCCACCTGCGCATCCTCCGGCAGGGGCCCCAGGACCTGATCCTGGCCCCCGTGGACCGCTCGGCCCCCGTGTTCCTGTACACGCGGAACCGCGGCCGCCCCCGGCAGGTGACCTCGGCGGTGGCCATCAACTCGGGGGACGCCATCGCGCTCGTCACCGAGCAGGGCCCGCGCTTTGTGGTGGAGCTGGACGCGCTGCCCGAGGAGCTCCAGAAGGAGCGGGAAGAGGCCCGCCGCGGGGGTGGCGGCCCCGGACGCTTTGGTCGCTTCGGCAAGAAGATGACCAAGGAGAAGTTCGCCCAGGAGGGCAAGCGGCAGATCTGGACGCGGCTGCTCACCACGGCCCCCGGCCAGTTCCTGCAGCGCGGCTACACCTTTGTGGTCTCGGGCGCGATCTTCATGCCCCGGAACCTCATCATGATCGCGACGGTGGCGTTCACGATGGGCGGCGGCTGGATCTTCGGAGCCCGCCAGGGCTGCCGGGCCCGCGGCATGAAGAAGGAGATCGGGACCTGGACCCGCAAGCACGAGAGCTGCAAGGTCGCCCTGGACGTGGCGACGGCCGACAAGCGCCCTGAGGACATGGAGTTCTCCGAGCTGGCGGGCGCGATCACCGGGCAGCCCGGCCTGACGGCGGCCCTGCAGAAGGAGGACGTGCTCCTGGAGATGGTCCGGGGCAAGGCCAAGGAGACCCTGCTGGGGATCGACGGCTACACCATCACCAAGCCCACCTCCAAGCACCCCTACTTCGAGATGCGCGAGGCGCTCCTGAGCTCCGGGCTGGACTACGACGCGGCCACCCTGCTGGCCTACGCGGCCGCCGACCGTCCCGACGCGATGGGCTTCTCCCAGGTGGTGGACGCCACCGGCAACCCGGTCTGCGGGCGCGGCCCCATGCACCTGAGCTACCGGCAGGCCAGCCAGCTCGGCCTGGACGCTGGACTGGACGCGCTGATCACCAAGAGCGTGGACCAGTACACCGACCCCTCCGGCGAGGCCCTGCGCGCCGAGGCCCTGGGCGAGACCGCCAAGGCGGCCGGGTATCTGGACTGGATGCAGCCTGGCGAGAGCATCATCACGGAGACCGCCAAGCTCGACAACGGCAACACCTGCCTCTACGTCTCCACCGAAGACGGCGACGACCGGGCCCGCCGCGTGAAGATCGCCAACTCCCTGGAGCGCGACCTGACCCCCGACCGCGGAGGGCTCCCCCTGCTGGAGGAGAACCACTACCCCATCGCCGCGGTGGCGATGTTCTTCGCCTACGACATGACCGTCGTGAACTTCGACGAGCGCGGGAACGCCCTGCCCTTCGAGGACGGCGTCGGGGCCGCTCTCAAGGATCACGGGGCCGAGGGGCAGTGGGTGATGGAGCGCACTGCGGAGCTCATCGCCCGGAGCGTCGTGATCCCCTGCCACGCCTTGCTGGCTGAGGGCGCAAACGAGGCCACCATGGAGGAGGCCTACGGCTCAGCGCCCAGCCCCATCGACTGCCTCGTCCTGAACTGGAAGCTCCAGAACGACTGACGCTCCGGAGCCTGCGCCTGGGTTCAACCGCGGCCCACCCCGAACTCCACCTTGGGAAGCTCCTCGTCCAGGGTGTGACCGGCCAGCGCGCTGTGGGCGCCGCGCAGGGCGTCGGCCTCCAGTTCCTCGGTGACCATGGGTGTCAGGGCGCCCACCGGCAGCTCCGGCAGGGTGTCCATCACCAACAGCTCCAGCGAGCGGTTGGCCCGGGAGACCTGCTCCATCAGGGAGATCAGCATGGACTCGGTCCACAGCCGCAGCTCCGGGCTGGTGGGGGGTCCAAAGAGCGCGTGGTCCATGGTGAAGATCCAGCCGGGCTCAGCGGCCACACAGCTCGCCGAGCGGCGGGCCGCCCGATTCAGCATGCCGTTGTGCCCGAACAGGTCGCCCGGCCGCAGGGTGGTCAGGTGCTCGGCGCGCTCGCCGCCCACGTTGCGGTAGACCTCGACGCGGCCCTCCCCCAGCAGCCAGCCGTCGGTGACCTGGTCACCCTCCATGCAGATCACCTCGCCCTGGTGGACCTTGCGCGGGGTGAAGTAGGGCACCAGCTTGCGGACCTGCTCCAGGGGCACACCCGCCAGCCCGGGGCGCCGCGCGAGGAGCGGGTAGACCAGGGGCGGTGCGGGGCTGGCCTTGTCCGAGGTGAGCTTGCGCCAGACCCGCTGCAGCGTGGAGAGCTCCAGGCGCTCGGGGCGGTCGGTGACGCCGGGAGAGCGCTTGGCCAGCTCCAGCGTGGTGGCCCGCACCCGCCCGACCAGAGCCCGCTCGGTGGCCACGAGCAGGGCGTCGTAGACCTCCTGGTGCTGGGCGCGCAGGCGGCCCATGGTCTGCCGGTCCAGGATCAGCAGGGTGCACTCGCCCACCGCGTCCGCGTCCGCGTTGCGGGTGAAGCCTTGGAAGAAGCCGCCAGCCTCCCCGGTGACCTCGCCTGCGGACACAGTACCGATCTGTTCGCCCGCCCGACTCACGCGGAGTTGGCCGGCCACGAGAATGGCCATGCGGTCCGCAGCCTCTCCCTCTGACCAGATCCGGTGCCCCGAGGGGATCTCCAGGTGGTGAAAGAGGGCCTGCGCCGCTTGCAACCGCTCAACGGGGACTTGGCGGAAGATCGGCAGGGAAACGAGGGCTTCGGCGGAGTGGATCATGCCCCCCTTCTTAGCCACTGGGACGGGGGGCTCACAGTCCAGAGACATGGTCCGAGAGGTCTGGCATGGCTGTCTCTCTCGCGATCCGTCCCCGGAGCCAGGCTGAGCGCGCCGCGCTGGCCGAGGCCCTGATCACCGCTCCCTCCACCGTCGGCATCGCCCATGACGATGACGGCTGGGCAACCGCAGCCCTGACGCTCTCCGGGCGCCGGGTCACCTGGCACACCAGCGCGAGCCCCGAACAGGCGAGCCGTCTGCTGAGCTCCCTGGGGCTGCCGGAGCTGGCCTTTGGGCGCGCCAAGGTGACCTTGGATCAACGCTTGAACCTCCAAGGGCGGGCTCCAGCGGGGTTGCTGCCTCTGCCCCCAGTCGAGGGACCGCTGGTGAGCATCGTGATCCCCACCCTGGACCGGCTGCCGCTGCTCAAGCAGGCGATCGACAGCGCGCGGGGGCAGTCCTGGCCCGTGGAGATCCTGGTGGTCGACGACGGCAGCAGCGATGGAACCTGGCGCTGGCTCCAGAGCCAACCCGATCTGCGCGCGTTCGGGCACAACCGCAACCGCGGCAAGTCCCAGGCCCTCCAGACCGGGGTGGAGAACGCCCGCGGCGAGTACCTGCTGGCCCTGGACGACGACGACCTCCTCCTGCCGGGGGCGGTACAGGCCCTGGCGACCACCCTGCAGAGCTGCGAGGACCTGATCGGCGTGTTCGGAGACGCCGTGTTCTTCAAGGGGCACGACATCCACAGCTACCGGCCCGCGCTCCGCCTCCCGCCCCAGGTGCTCCGTCGCGCCGCTCTCGCCCAGATCCCAGGCATGGGGGGCGCCTTCCTGGCCCACCGCAGCGCCTACCTGCAGGCCGGCCCCTTCGACCGTCGGCTGGGCCGGGGCGCGGACCTGGACATGTTCCAGCGCATCCTCAAGCTGGGGGACGTCGAGGCGCTGCCGCTGCCCACGCTCTACTACCGGGTCCGCTCCGGGCAGGACAAGCCGGGGAGGCTGCGCCGGGCGAGCGAGCAGCTCCGGCCGGTGTTCCTGGAGCGGTGGCGGCAGAGCCGCGAGGAGCTGGAGCGCGCCGAGGGCTTCTCCTGGGCCTTGGGGCTGCACCAGCGTGGGCTCACCCAGGAGGCCCACATGGAGCTGGCCCGCTGGCCGCTGCCGGACACGCCCACCGAGTCCTGGGCCCGCTCCCACATCGGCGCCACCACCCGCCCGGCGCCGACCGAGGGGCGGCTGGTCGTGGTCGACGACGGCGATCCGGGCGCACTGGAGGCCTGCCTGCACAAGCACAGCCGCCGGGAGTGGGCGCTGTGGGTGGACCTGGAGGTCCCCCGCGATCCCATCGGCGAGGTGCGCCTGCACTGGGACGGCGAGTACGGCGCCCGAGAGCCCCTGCACACCTGGATCCAGGGCGAGGGGCCGATCCACCTGCGCCTGAGCTCCTCTCCGGAGTGGACGCCCCCCGCGATCGACGACCCCGCGCTGCTGCCCCCCGTCCCCCCCTCCGAGGCTGTGCTCCTGCTGGCCGCCGCGATGGACTGGCCGCTGCCCACCATGCTGCGCCGAGGGCTTGGACCGATGAGTCAGCTCTCCTGGCAGGCCTGGCGCGCCCGCCGCTGGCTGCGCAAGGCGGAGCCCCGGAAGGCGCTCTCCGCCCTGGGCCCCATGCTGGATGCCCTCCCCGAGTGGGCCCCCGGCTGGGCGATGGCTGCTCAGGCCTTCGAGCAGCTCGGCCTCCGGGCCGACGCCCGCGCCTGCCGAACCCGGGAGCTCCTGCACCAGGTGGCCTGAGCCCGATGCTGTGACGATTCGCGCAAGGGGCGCCGACGAGCGCGCGGCACTTGTGCAGCACCACAGTACACATGTATTTTGCACGCACAATTGGAGGCACCTACATGCGCTCGGCCCCTCTCCTGGCTCTCCCCGGCCTGCTCGCCCTGCTCGTCGCCTGTGACACCGGCGGCCCCGTCAACACCACCACCACCGACGACACCGGCGACGCGGGCATCCCCAACATCGCCGTCTCCGTGACCAGCGTGGACTTCGGCATCGCCGCGGACGTCGGGATCAGCGAGCGCGCCCAGATCACCGTGTCCAACACCGGCACGGGTGTGCTGGAGATCACCGACTTCGCCGTGGACGGTCCCTTCTCCAGCGGCACCACGGTGCTGACCCTGCAGCCCCAGAGCAGCCAGAACGTCAGCCTGACCTACCGGCCCGTGGACTACGACGAGGCCCGGACCACCCTGCTGATCCAGTCCAACGATCCCGACACCCCCGACATGGGCGTCGCCCTGATCGGCGCCGTCGAGACCGACGTGGACGGTGACGGGCACGATCGCCCCGAGGCCGGCGGCGACGACTGCGACGACAGCAACGCGGCGGTCTACCCCGGCGCCGAGGAGATCTGGTACGACGGCATCGACCAGGACTGCGCCGGCGACAACGACTTCGACAAGGACGGCGACGGCTACACCGCCGAGCCCTACGGCGGCGACGACTGCATCGACGCCAACGCCGCAGTGCACCCCGGGGCCGAGGACATCTGGTACGACAACATCGACTCCAACTGCGACGGCGCCGATGACTTCGACCAGGACGGCGACGGCTACAGCATCAAGTCCACCAAGAGCAAGGACTGCGACGACACCAACCCCTCGGTCTACCCCGGCGCGATCGAGTACCTGGACGGCATCAAGAACGACTGCGAGGGCCAGACCGACCAGGACATGAGCGTCGACAGCGCCGACATCAGCGTCGTCGGCAACGCCTCCGGCGACAGCTTCGGCTCCTCCGTCGAGATGGGCGACCTGGACGGCGACGGCCTGGTGGACATCGTGGTCGGCGCGCAGGGTGACGACTCCGGGAACGGCGTGGTCTACATCTGGACCGGCGCGGGCGGCCTGCCCACCGACGGGGCCCCCGTGGGCACCTCGGACGTGGAGATCAACGGCTCCAGCACCGAGGGCCTGGGCAGCAACATCGTGATGCTCGGCGACTTCGGCGGTGACGAAGGCAACGACATCGGCATCGGCGCCAGCCTCTACAGCTACTCCAGCTACATGTACAAGGGCCGCATCTTCATCGCCGACGCAGCCACCCTGGCTGACGGCGGGGACACCAGCGACGCCCACACCGTGGTCACCGGGTACACCTACTACTACTACTACGACTACAGCTTCTCTTCGGTGGGCGAGGGCTTCAACAGCGGCGACCTGAACGGCGACGGCGTGCAGGACCTGCTCTTCTGGTCCAACATCGGCGGCTACTCCGCCAGCTACTACGAGGACCGCTACGCCGTGATCTACGGCGAGGCCGGCGGCCTGGGCAACTTCGCCGCCGAAGACGCCGACGCCAGCTACATCACCGAGTCCTACAGCTCGAACATCGCCCACAGCATCAACGGCGGCATCGACGTCGACGGCGACGGCATCGACGACTGGATCATGGGCGGCCAGGGCGTGGACAACAGCTACACCAACGCCGGCCGCGCCTGGATGTGGTGGGGCTCCAGCACCGAGTACAGCACCAGCTCCGACACCCTGGACGCCACCGACTACTTCTCCGACTACTGGGGCGGCGACGAGGCCAGCGCAGCCGTCGGCGCCTCCGCCCACCTGGTCGAGGACATGGACGGCGACGGCCTGGGCGAGGTCACCTACTTCAACGGCGACACCGGCGCCCTGGGCTTCACCTTCGGCTCCGCCTCCCTCAAGGGCGCGGGCGGGATGTCCTTCGACGACGACACCGACCTGTTCATCGAGCTGGGCAGCTCCTACGCCCCCTCGCACGTGAACTACACCGCGGACGTCACCGGCGACGGCAACCCCGAGCTGGTCATCGTGGCCAACGCCAGCGGCTCCGACGCCGCCTGGGTGTTCGACGTGGTGGGCGCCAGCGGCGACCTGACCAAGGACGACGCCCTGTTCTCCTTCGCCAACACAGCCTCCGACCACAACACCGGCGACTTCGGCGCCGGCTTCTCCTCCACGCCCCAGGACTTCGACGGCGACGGCGTGCTGGACCTGGTGTTCGGTGACCCCGCGTTCGGCTCCGACCTGGACGGCGACGGCGAAGCCGACGACGACGTCGGTGGCCTGTTCGTCTGGAACCTCTACTGAGGCTTCCAGCCCCCTGACCTTTCTGCCCGAGAGGTCCCCTGGCACCCCGGAGCGCCCACCGCTCCGGGGTGTTTCACTTCAGCGCCCCCACCCTGCTCAGAGCCCGCCGCTCATGATGCTGTTGTAGGGGAGCCACCAGTCGACCAGCGCGTCGCCGAAGTAGACCCAGACCACCGCGCCCAGCACCAGGAAGGGCCCAAAGGGCATCTCCAGGCGCAGGCCCCGGCCCTTGATGACCATCAGCGGGATGCCCACCATCAGGCCGGACAGCGCGCCGATCATCAGGATGGGCGGCACCGCCCACAGCCCCAGGAAGGCACCGTAGGCCAACAGCAGCTTCACGTCGCCGAAGCCCATGCCCTGCGTGCGGCGGAAGACCCAGTAGCCCAGGATCAGCAGCAGCAGCACGCCACCGCCCGCCAGCGAGCCCACCACCGACTGCTGCCAGGTGATGCCCAGCGGCCCCTCGTAGCCCAGCCACTGGAGCAGCAGCGCCGCGCCCACCCCGAAGGGAGCCGCGTAGATGGTCAGCTCGTCGGGCAGGATGCGGTGGCGCAGGTCGATGAAGGTGTTGGCGATCTGCATCGCCACGAACACCAGGAAGATCCCCCACGCCGCCAGGTGCCCGGCGTCCACCGCCATGAAGTCCGGGACCAGGCGCCGGAACAGCAGCAGGCCCAGCACGCCGGTGAGCAGCTCGATGGCCGGGTACAGCGGCGAGATGGGGATGCCGCAGCCGCTGCACTTGCCGCGCAGCCCGATCCAGGAGAGCACCGGGATGTTCTCGTACCAACGGATCTGGTGGCCACAGGCCGGACACATGCTCCCCGGACGCACCACCGAGCGGTCCTCGGGCATGCGCGCGATGACCACGTTCAGGAAGCTGCCCACCGCCAGGGAGACAGCGAAGGCCCAGCCCTGGAGCAGGCCGTGCAGCCCCTCAGCGGTCATCCCGCCTCCAGCAGTCGTCCGATCCGCGCCACCTGGTCATCGCTCAGCTCCGCGTGACAGGGTACCGCCAAGAGCTCGCGCGCCCAGGACTCCGCGACCGGGAGCTGGGCCCGCAGAGCCTCCGGGAGGGCCTCCTGCTGGGCCATGGTGCGCGGGTAGTAGCAGGTCGAGGCCACGCCCTGGGTACGCAACCGAGCCGCAAAGTCATCGCGGCTTGGGTGCCGCAGCACAAAGTGGTGCACCGCGTCCCGGTCATCCCGGGGGATGGGCGCATCCAGGCAGGCCTCGTAGTGGCGGGCGATCTGGCGCCGGCGCGCGATGCGTTGGGAGAGGGAGGAGAGCTGGGCACACACCACGGGGGCCTGCACCGCATCCAGCCTGCTGTTGCGTCCCAGAGTCCGATGCTCATGGGCGCCAGCGAGGCCATGGTTTGCCAGAGCGCGGGTCGCCCTCAGCAGGTCCTCGTCGTCACCCAGGATGGCGCCCCCGTCTCCGGCACACCCGACTGTCTTGGTGGGGTACAGACTGAGACACACCAAGGTCCCCCTCGGCCTCCCCCACCCCCACCCGATGGCCTGGGCGGCGTCACAGAGCACCGGGGTCCCGGCGGGCAACCCGGCGTCCTGCCCCCCCATCCCGAAGAGCGGGACGGTGAGCACCAGATCGACGTCCGCGGGGATCTGCGCGTTGTCCATCAGCGGCCGGTCGGCGCGCAGGTCCACGAACACCGGGGTCGCGCCCAGCCAGAGCAGGGCCTCTGTGGTTGCGAAGAAGCTCAGGGCCGGCAGGGCCACCCGGGTCCCCGGCCCCACGCCCAGCGCGCTCAGGGCCAGGATCAGCGCGTCGGTCCCCGAGGCCACCCCTACGCCCCCCGAGCAGCCCATCTGGGCGGCCAGCGCCGCCTCGGCCTGGGCCACGCGCTCCCCACCGATGTAGCGGCCACCGCGCAGGACCTGGAGCACCCCGGCCTCGATCTCGGCGGCGTGGCGGCGGTGCCGAGCGGCCAGGTCCGCCATCGGGATCACTTGAAGTCCCGGCGCGAGAAGTTGGCGAAGGCGCCCAAGAGCACCACCACCGAGTAGCCCACCCCGTAGACGATGCCGCCCAGCGCGCGCTCCAGCGGGACGGCTTGCTGGTGGACGGCCAGATCCGTGAGGCTGAGGACGGAGAAGTTGGGCAGCACCCAGTAGACGATCTCCGCGAGCTGCCGCAGCGACTCCGACTCGGCCTGGCTGCCGAAGCGCCAGATGTCGTCCGCCGCGTTGCCGATCAGGTAGATGCTGACCGCGAAGAAGGTGGCGACGGTCGGCGAGCTGCCGGTGGACAGCAGCAGGGCCCAGGCGGTGAGCAGCGCGAGCTCGACGTAGAGCAGGGCCCAGGACCAGTACACCTCGGCGCCGGGGAGCCCCTGTTGGAGGCCGACGGAGAGGGTGTAGAGCAGCGCCATGCCCGCCAGCAGGGTGGCGAGCACGCCCATCAGGCCCAGGTATTTGCCCAGGATGAAGCGCCAGCGCGCCAGGGGCTTGGAGGCGATGGTGTAGATGGTGCGGCGCTCGAGCTCCTTGTAGACCAGGCCCACGCCCAGCATCAGGGCGAAGCCGTCCGCGAAGAGCCGGATGGCGCCCAGGGCCACCGAGCGGACGACCTTGTCGACGTCGCCGATGGAGAGCTCCTTGGCGCCCAGGGAGACCACGATGATCACGGCCGCGAAGAAGAAGAGCGAGTAGAGCACCCGGTCGCGGATGGACTCGCGCCAGGTGTTCACGGCGATAGCCCACACCGCGCTCATGGCTGGGCCTCCTGGGCCTGCTGGGCGACCTGGTCCACCAGCAGCTCCTCCAGGTGTTTGCGCCTGGGGTTGACCTCGACGATGGGGAGATCAGCGGCGCGTAGCAGGTCCAGGGTGTGCTGGAGGTGAGCCGGCTCCACCCGCTGTACACAACGCAGCCCCTCGCTCTGGACCTGGACACCGGGGAGCTGAGGCTGGGGGGGCCCCTGGAAGACCACGTCGACTTCGCGGGCGCTGTCCCCCAGCAGCTCGTGGAGGCTGCCGCAGCCGCGCAGGGTGCCCTTGACCACGATGCCGACGCGGTCGCAGAGCTGCTCGACGTCGGCGAGGATGTGGCTGGAGAAGAAGACAGTGCGGCCCTGGGCGCGCTCCTCCAGGATGATGTCCCGGATGAGGGCGCGGCCCATGGGATCCAGGCCGCTCATGGGCTCGTCCATGACCACAAGCTCAGGGTCGCAGAGCAGGGCCTGGGCGACGCCGGCGCGCTGGAGCATGCCCTTGGAGTAGCCCTTGAGGTGCTTGTCGGCTGCGTGGCTCAACCCCACCCGCTCCAGGAGCTCCCCACTGCGCTTGCGTCGGGTGGCGCTGTCGAGGCCATAGAGGGCGCCGTAGAGGTCCAGCAGCTCCCACGCGGTGAGGTGCTGGTAGAAGTAGGGGCGCTCGGGCAGGAAGCCCACGCGCTGGCGGCTGTCCTGTTCGCGGTGGTCGCGGCCCAGGATCCAGGCCTGGCCGGCGGTGGCGGCCTGCAGGCCCATCAGGATCTTGATGGTGGTGGTCTTTCCGGCGCCGTTGGGGCCGACGAAGCCAAAGACCTCGCCGCGGCGGACCTCCAGGTCCAGGCCCTGCAGGCCCACATAGGGACGATCCCAGAAATGGGTCTTGTAGACCTTCCGCAGCCCTTGGGTGCGGATGGCGCAGTCCTGCGTGCTCACGACCGGATCTTCCCCTTGCGCTGCCGCCAGCGCTCCCTGAGCTCGGGGTCCCCGTGCCGCTCCAGCCAGGCCTCGACCACGCTGTCAGGGGCGGCGCCGGCGGAGCGCCAGTTGCAGCGGGTGCACAGAGGGCCGGAGTCCTGGAAGTCTCCGCGCACGTGGGCGCGCCGCCAGCTCTGCACCTGGGGCCCCTGCCAGAGCTCGGCCAGCGGGGTCTGGCGCAGGTTGCCCAGGCGGTTCTCCAGGTGCTCGTCCAGACAGCACACGGTCACGTCGCCGTCGACGTGGACCATCGGCGTGCTCCACAGGCCGGCGCAGGGGGGGCGGGACTCAGAACTCATCGCCCGCTGAGTCTACTCGCTTTGCTCCGTCGCCGGGGCGCCGGTGTCCTCCATCGGGGCCAGCGCCTCGATCTCGACCTCGGCGGTGGTGAGCGTGTAGCGGAAGCGCGCGGAGATGGTGTCCTCGGCGTCCGCGACGGGGGTGACCCGCCACTGCTCGGCAGCGTCCACGGAGACCTCGACCAGGGGCGAGGGGCAGACGGTGGGCTCGACCAGGAAGGGCACGCCGGTGGTGTCGATGAACACCTGGACCTCGCACTCGAAGTCGTCGGGAGTGCCGGCGGGCCAGACGGGCATGGGTTGATCCAAGAACTCCAGCTCAGACCAGTGCACCTCCTGGGGCAGCATCGGCTGGGGCTCGGGCTCGGTGGGGGGCGGCGGGGGCGGAGGCGCAGCGTCCTCTTCGTCGCGCTGGCGCTGGATGGTCTCGAGCATCTCCTGCAGCTCGATGTCGCTGAACTCGGGGCCGGGGTCGCTCTCCTTGTAGAAGCGCCCGGTGAGCTTGGCGCCGACGGCCATGTACTGGCGGTCCATGCCGTCCGCCCCGCCCTCGTCCCAGGGCTCCCACTGCGTGACGTGCTGCCCCCAGACATCCACCATCCACAGGCGCCTGTCCTGCTTCCAGCCCAGGCCGGCCTCGGCCTCCAGGGTGAGCTCCTGGCGGGTGCTGTGGTGCAGCTCGTTGCCGCCCCCGCGCACGGTGTAGTCGACGGTCGTGCGCTCCCGACGGCGGCGCGCGGTCCCCTCGGCCTCGGCGCGCAGGTGCAGGCTCACGGGGCCCGCGGCGCGCACGATCAGATCTCCGCCCAGGCCCGTGCCGACCTCGGCGTAGTAGCGCATGGCGTCCGTGCCCATGTCGGACTTGGAGAGGCCCAGCAGGGTCAGGGTCTGGGGGCTGTAGACCAAGAGCTGGGCGCGGCCGCTGTCCTTGGCCAGCAGCACCTGGTTGTAGTGGCCGCCGAACAGGCCCATGGAGAACTGGTCGCCCATCTCGGGGCGGATGCGCAGCTCAAGCAGGCGGCTCTCCAGCTCCAGGGCGTCGATGTGCACGGCCCCGCTGGCGTCCTGGGTCAGCCGCAGGCGGCTCTCGGAGAAGGAGCCGCGCTCGCTCTGGTCGACGAGCTGGTCTTCGGTCCACCAGACCCGGCGGGTGTGCAGCTCCAGGCCGCGGCTGTTGAACTCGGGCACCCCGTCCGCCAGGACCGGGGCGCGCCCCTGGGTGTAGACGTAGGGCCCCGCCGACACGGAGCGGTAGTCCAGGCTGGGGAAGAGGGAGAGGGCAACAGCGGTCGCGACAGCGTCCACGAGGGACTCCAGATCAGAGGTTCAGCGAGAGCAGGCTCTGCAGATACGCCATGACGCTGTCCGAATATTCAACGGAGCACTGCTTGGCCCGGAAGCGCCCGGAGACGTCCACCGGATCCAGGTTGAAGCGCCCGCGCAGGGTGGCGCCTCGGGTCCCGGTGATCTCCACCGAGCCCGGCGCGTCGATGTTCCGCGCCACGTCAAAGTCCGTGACCTGGTACTCCCGCAGCAGGCCGTCATCGAGCACCGCGATGGCCTCATTCACGCCGTAGTAGTCGGCGTGCGCCACGCGCGGGTTGGCCAGGTCCAGCACCTCGCCGCTCTGGGCCCCGCTGAGGGGGTAGTAGCCCTTCCAGCCCTCCTGCCCGAAGCGCACCAGCTCCAGCAGCACGATGCGGCTGTTCTCCCGGTTCAGCGCGATGCTGAGCTGCTCGGAGACGTTCAGGCGGTCGGAGAGCAGCCCGCTGTCCGAGCCCCCGGTGTCCCAGCCCGTGTCCCCGCCGAACACATCGGGCGTGAAGTCCAGCGACGAGGCATCGCAGCCGATCTGCGAGTTGGACAGCAGCAGCAGCGCCTGGTCGTAGTCGGAGTCCCCGGGCACAACGACGTACCAGGCGGTGTGCAGCTCGTCGCTGCCGTAGGCGGTCTCCACGGTCCCGGGCGCGCAGCCCACAAGCCAGATCCACAGCCCCATCAGAAGCTCCCCGCGGCCCGCAGCCGCTCGCTGTCCCCGTCGACCAGCCCCAGCTCCCTGCACACCCGGGCGTGCAGCCGGTCGGCCGCGTCCTGATCCCCGGAGTTCAACGGTCGGAAGTAGATGGCGTCACGCTCCGGGTTGGGCCAGTCCCAGCCCACATCGTAGTCCGCGCCGAGCTGCTCCAACAGCCCCCCCCAGTGGGCCAGGTACTCCCGGGCCTCGTGGGCGTTGCCCTCCTGCACCACGAACGCGATGTGCGCCTTGGGGTAGCGCAGCCCCAGCTCCGCCCGCTGGCGCAAGAAGGCCTCGACGTTCCGGTAGACCCGCGCCCGCTTGTCCGCGCCCTTGACCGCCAGGTAGGACTGGGCCGAGAAGGCGTCCACCGAGAAGTGGATGGAGCGGAAGCAGCCCTGGGGCACGTGGGGCGCGTTGGCCAGCCGCAGCAGCCGCAGCGAGCGCGCCCGGTCGAAGATCACCGCGTTGGTGTGGAGCTTGAACTCCGCGAAGAGCCGCCCGCCGGTGTTGACCGCGAAGGCGTACTCCACGAACTCCTCGAAGCGGGGGTGCAGGGTCGGCTCCCCCAGCCAGTGCGGGCACAGGTGCACCGGCTCCTCCATCCCGGCCAGGCCCTCCAGCAGGGCCACCCAGGTCTCCCAGGCCATGAAGCGGTGGGGGGCGCCGTGGGCTTCGTCCCGCAGGGACTGGCTGCACATCCCGCAGCGCAGGTTGCAGTGGTCCGTGAGCTCCAGGTTGACGTTGATCATGGGGTCCAGGGGGGAGAGGAGGGGCTGGGGCTCACAGCGCCGCGCGGATCTCGCGTTCGTGGGCGAGGATGTTGGGCGAGCACTCCGCGCAGCGGGCCAGGGGCTCACCCTTGAGCATGCCTTGGCGCACGGCATTGAGGAAGGGGCTCTGCTCCCACAGCGAGGACAGGCTGGTGTCGGCCACGCTCTCCCCTTCTCCGGCGAGCACGCAGCAGGGGCTGGTGCGCCCATCGGCCTGGACCACCAGGTAGTGCCAGGCCTTGAGGCAGGGGGCGTGCTCAAGGCCGGTCCCCGAGCTCTGGGGGAGGTCTGGGACAGCCTGACCTCGCTGGTGGACGCGGGTGTAGAGATCCAGGGTGGACGCGATGTCCAGGCGTTGGGCCAAGGCGTGGGCCTGCGCGGCGATCCCCGTCAGCTCCTGCTGCTGCTGGGCGCTGAGCTCCAGGACCTTCTGCTCGGGGCGGTAGGCGATCAGGCCGTCCACATCCAGGCGGAAGCAGCCCAGGGCGGCGGCCAGACGCACGAGCTCCGGGAGCTGCCGGTAGTTGAGGTTGGTGAGCACGCTGTGGATGGCCAGGCGCGGGGTGTGCTGGCCGGCCTGCTCGCGGGCGACGCGCAGACGGCAGAGGTTGCGGACGGTCTTGCGGAAGGCCCCCGGAGTGCCCCGCAGGTCGTCGTGGACCGCGGCGGTGGCCCCGTCGATGGAGACGTGGATCTCGTCCCAGCCGGTCTCGATGAGCTGGCGCAGCAGGCTGTCGGGGAGGATGGTGCCGTTGGTGGTGAGCACGCCCTCCATGCCGAGCTCCTTGACCCGGCGCATGATGGCGGGGGTCAGGTCCCGGGCGACCAGGGGCTCGCCGCCGCCCAGGATGAACACGCGCTGCACCCCCATCTCGGCGGCCTGGTCCAGCAGCTCCAGGTGCTTGGACAGGGGCAGCTCGCGCTGGCGGGGCTGGTGGCGCTCCGTGGTGTCGCAGAAGCGGCAGTCCAGGTTGCACTTGAGCGTGGGGTAGAGCTCCAGGGTCATGGGGCCCTGGGGGCCCTGGGCCTCCCACTGCCGGATCCGGGCGGCGATGGCGGCGGGCGCGGACATGGGTGGACGGTAGCACGCGCCCCTGGGGTAGAATCCCCCCATGCTCTGGATGCTCCTTCTCGCCTGCACCACCGACGACACCACCTCCGTGGACACGGGCCTGGAGATCCAGGAGTCCTGCACCACGGCGGCGGAGTTCGACACCATCCAGGTCGAAGAGGGCGACGGCGACGCGTCCTCTGGGCTGGTGCTGGGCCGCCTGATGACGGACGTGGTCGTGGACTACAACGACCCGCAGTACGTGGGCTTTGTGGACTACCTGATCGAGAACCGGGACGTGGGCGGCACCGCCCAGCGCGGGCGCAGCGACGCGGACGGCAACTTCACCGAGCGCCTGGGCGCCGGAAACTGGCGCATCAAGATCAGCACCTACCAGTCGTCCTATCTGTGCGCGACGGAGTTCGATCTGGCGGTGCAGGCGGGCAAGACCACCCGCGCCTGCATCGACATGGCCTGCGCGGCGCCGTGAACGACAAGCCGGCATCGGCGCGGCCCGTCCACCTGCCGGGCTCCTACCTGGTCCTGGAGCTCACCAACCGCTGCTCGCTGGCCTGCGTGCACTGCTCGGTGGCCGAAGGTCCGGCGCACCCCCACCACGCGCAGCTCGGGCGCCTGGATCCCCAGCTCGCCCTGGACCTCTTCGACGACCTGGCGGCGGTGGGCGCGCGCTTTACGACGCTGATCCTGTTCTGGCTGGGCGAGCCGCTGCTGCACCCACACTTTGGCGCGATCTACCGGGGGGCCCTGCGCGCGGCCCAGCGCCACGGGATCTTCGACAAGATCGAGGTCCACAGCAACGCCACCCACCTGGACGCCGCGCGCATCGCCGGCAGCCTCAACCGCAGCCCCGTCCCCCAGGTCTGGCACTTCTCCCTGGATGCCATCAGCCAGCAGACCTACACGCCGGTCAAGGGCCGCGACCGCTTTGACAAGGTCCAGGCCAACCTGCGCGCCTTCCTGGCCGAGAAGGCCCGCCTGCAGGCGCCGTGGCCGCGCCCGGTGTTCCAGTTCATCGTGGGCTCCAACAACGTCCACGAGGTCGGCGCCTTCCGCCAGTTCTGGGAAGGCGAGTGCCGCCGCCTGGGCCTGCCCGTTCGCACCGCTGCCCAGCACGTGCCCCCGGGTGATGACGCCATCGTGTACTTCCGCCAGCTCGACTGCCCCACCGCCGAGCTGCAGGCCCAGGAGAACGCGGTGTTCCGGCGGGCCATGGCCGAACAGCGCCTGGCGCTCCCCCGCGAAGACCGCGCCCCCACCCAGCTCAAGGCCCAGAACCTGGCGCCCTGCAGCGGCTACTGGAAGAGCCCGGTGGTCGCCTGGGACGGCCGCCTGACCGTGTGCACCCGCGACAACCTGCTGGAGAACGCGGTGGGCAACCTGTCGGACACCCCCTTCTCGCAGCTCTGGTGGGGCGGCGCGCTGGACGCCCGGCGCGAGAAAGTCGCCCAGGGGGACTACCAGGGCATGCCTCTGTGCGCGTCCTGCTTCATCCCCCGCTCCTCGAACCACGCTGACATCAGCGCGGTGGAGATCGACGCCCACAAGGCGGGACGGTGAGCCTGCGACTGGGCGGCACCAAGGTCTTCAACAAGGCCCTGGACCAGCTCCGTCTGCGCCGCGCCCCCGGCAAGCCCACGCAGATCCACCTCTCGGTCACCGACCGCTGCTTCCTGCCCTGCCTGCACTGCGACATCTGGAAGAACGACACGGTGGACCTGCCCACCCAGGTCTGGCTGGACACCCTGGACCGTCTGGCCCAGTGGGTCGGCCCCGCGGCCATCAACTTTGTGGGCGGCGAGCCCCTGCTGCGCAAGGACCTGGAGCAGCTCATGGCCCGGGCGGTGCAGCTCGGCAACGAGGTCACCTTCAACACCAACGCCTGGCTGATGACGGAGAAGCGGGCTGCGCAGCTCTCGGAAGCTGGGGTGTCCACCGCCTACGTCAGCATGGACGGCATCACACCTGAGACCGTGGACCGCAGCCGAGGTCGGGCTGGGTCTTTCGACAAGTGCATGGCGTGCTTTGACCTGCTGGACGCCCACCCCAGCCCCCGGGTGGTCGTCACCTGCATCCTGACGCGGGACAACGCGCCCGAGATCCCCGCGCTGCTGCGCTTTGTCCGCGAGCGGGGCTACCAGCTCGTCCTCCAGCCCCTCTACCAGAACTTCGGCGACGTGGAGTACGACCCCCACTGGTTCCGCGAGTCGCCCCTGTGGCCCCACGACCTGGAGGCCATCGACGCCGCCCTGGACCTGCTGATCGCCGAGCGCCGCCAGGGCGGCCCCGTGTGCAACGCCGTGGGCCAGCTCGCCGCCATGAAGGCCTACTTCCGGGACCCGGTGACCTTCAACGGCCTGACCTGCAAGGCCGGCCACAGCGACCTGAGCTTCGACCCCCAGGGCAACATCCGGCTCTGCTACTTCCTGGAGCCCGTGGCCACCGTGTTCGACATGGCGCCCCTGGCGGCCATCTGGGACGCGCCGGAGACGCTGCGGCGGCGCTGGGAGGTGAGCCGCTGTGAGCGGAGCTGCAACTTGTTGAACTGCAACTTTGATCGGGTGGAGGTTTGAGGGTCAGGGTTCGCTGATTTGTTGGGCATTCTTTATTCTGGAATATAGAATGCCTTCATGCTCCGCCCCCAAGACGTCGTCGTTCTCCTCCAGCTCCGAACCTATACGCTCCAGCAGCCGAGTCCGGTCTGGACCTACGCAGGCTTGGCAGGCCACACCGGCCTCAGCGCTTCACAGGGACACGCCAGCGTCGACAGGCTGCGGTCAGCCGGGCTCGTACACAGCGCAGCCGGAGAGCCACTCTGGGTCCCGGCCAAGGCCCTGGGGGAGCTGCTGCTACACGCCGTCCCTCGCTGGTTGTACGCGGAGTCCGGCCCGGGTCCCGGCCCTCATCGGGGAGTCCCGACCGCCTGGTCCACCTCGCCCCTGCGAGAGGTCCTCCAGAGTGAGGTCACGATGGTCTGGCCTCACCCCTCCGGGGAGCAGCTCGGCGCGGCGCTCGCGCCCCTCCATCCTTGCGTCCTGCGCAAGGGAAGCTGTGTCCCTGGTGATCCCAGGTACAACGGCCGCCTTCACGAACTCCTTGCGCTGGTCGACACGCTGCGAATAGGTCGTGCCCGGGACAAGCGAGAGGCGATGTCCATCTTGAGGGAGTGGGGGTACGCGGGCTGATGTTGGCCTTCATTGATGCAGTGGCAGCTGACCTGGAGCGGCTGGGCTTCCGCGGAGTCTTCACGGGAGCCAGCACGCTCCCGCTGCTGGTCACGGACTCTGCAGTCCGCGGCGTCCTCCGGCAGACGAAAGACGTTGACGTGATTGTGCTGGTCGGAGACCTTTCCGAATACCAGGGCCTGCAGGCGGGGCTCCGACGGCTCGGGTACGAAGACAGGCTGTCCGAGGAGAGTCCGATGTGTCGCCTTTGGCGCGAGGACGTTCCGGTAGACCTGATGCCGTGTCCAGACCACGGCGTGGGCACCGACAATCGCTGGTTTCAGCCAGGGAGCAGCAACCCGGCCCGGGTCGAGCTGCCAACGGGGCGCCAGATCGCAATGCTGTCTCCGGTCTACTTTGCGGCAGCCAAGATCGACGCCTTCCGGAATCGGGGGGGTCTGGATGGAGCGCTGGACTGGTACGGGGCGCCCGATCTCGAGGACCTCCTCGCGCTGGTGGACGGGCTACCGTCCTTTGCCCACCAGGTCGCAGCCGCCCCCGAAGCCGTTGCCCAACACCTCCGGGAGTGGGCAAAGGAGCTGCTGGCCCGGCCAGATGCAAGGGACATCCTGGCAGGGAATGCGTCCAGCCCGGGGCGGGCGCAGATCCTGAGAGCACGCCTGCTTGAACTCTCGGAGGCCCCAAACTGAAGCCCCGCCTGGACGCCGCCGAATCCGTGGACATCCTCTCCCCCACGCCACCACCGGAGCCCCCCATGTCCAGCGACACCACCCTCCCCGACCCCCTCGCCCAAGCCACCGGGGTGAAGTCCTGCGGGGCCAGCGCGGGGCTCGCTGCGCTGGGGGGCAAGGTGGCCGGGGCGCGGCTGGAGCGGCTGCAGGACTCCCCGCACTTTGACGGCAAGCGCTTCTCCAACCCGGTGGAGACCCCCCAGATGATCAAGGATCCCGGCGGCTTGCTCTGGGAGTACGTGGCCGACAAGGTCGAGCGCGAGCCGCTGGTGGACTTCCCCATCCTGACTCCGGAGACGGGCAGCCTGGTCCCCGGTCAGGGCGAGGACCTGCGCATCACCTGGCTGGGCCACAGCGCGCAGCTCATCGAGATCGACGGGGCGCTGATCCTCACCGACCCAGTGTTCGGTCCGCGCGCCGCGCCGGTGTCCTGGATGGGCCCCAAGCGCTTCCACCCCGCGCCGGTCCCGGTGGAGAAGCTGCCGCCGCTGGACGCCGTGATCATCTCCCACGACCACTACGATCACCTCGACTACCCCACGATCACCAAGCTGGCCGGGCGCGGCACGCGCTTCATCACGGCCCTGGGGGTGGGCGCACATCTGGAGGCCTGGGGGATCCCCTCCTCCCGGATCACAGAGCTGGGCTGGTGGCAGGAGACCGAGGTCAAGGGCATCCAGATCACGGCCACGCCCTCCCGACACTTCTCGGGCCGCGGACCGGGGGCGTCGACGGCGACCTTCTGGGCGTCCTGGGCGATCGTCGGGCCGCGCCACTCGGTGTGGTTCTCCGGCGACACGGGGCCCTACGCGGAGGGCTTCGAAGAGATCGGCCGCCGCTTCGGAGGCTTTGACCTCACGATGATCGAGTCCGGCGCGTGGAACGCCCGCTGGGGCAACATCCACCTGGGCCCGGACAACGCGGTTGCGGTACACCGGCAGGTGCGCGGCAAGACGCTGATGCCCGTGCACTGGGGCACCTTCAACCTGGCGCTGCACGCCTGGGACGAGCCGATCCGCCGCATCATGGACATCGCCGACCAGGAGGATCTGCACATCCTGGCGCCGATGATGGGCGAGACGGTGCACCGGGAGCGGGGCATCTCCGAGTTCTGGAGAGCCCGCCGCCAGCGCTGAGCGCCTACTGAGAGGCCTCGATGTAGCCGATCATGTCGCCCTCCCAGCTACCGAAGTTGGCCCGCTCGGTGAACTCGGCGAACAGGATCTCGTTGTTCTCGACCACGCCGTACAGGGGGGCCTGGAACTCGCTGACCTCCCAGCCGTTCCAGCCCACCTCCCAGCTCTGCCAGGTGATGACGGCGTCGACGAACTCGCCGCTGTCCTCGTCGACGCTGCCTTCGATGCTGACGGCCAGCTCTACAAGCTGCCCGGACTGGGTGGTGTAGGGGCAGACGTCGTCGAACTTGAGGCCGCCGACCTTGTTGACCCGGATGGAGGCGTCCATCGAGCAGATGTCCCAGCCCTCCGTGTACCAGCCCAAGACGCCCTTGTAGGTGCCCCTGGCGGCGTGGTCCGGCTCGGGCTCCTCGCCGGTGTCGTTGGTGTCACCGGTGTCCGTGTCGTTGGTGTCGCCGGTGTCCGGGTCGTTGGTGTCGTCCACGATCTCGGTGCCGGAGTCGCCGAGGGTGACGACGCTGTTGGAGCACGCGAGCAGCGCCAGAATCAGGGTCATGGGGGGAACTCCACTGTGGTCGCGAGACGATAGCCGCTGCTCAGCGGGGCTGGGTCAGGGGCTCGCAAGCATCGGGTCAAGGCTGGGGTGCGTGGCCCACCAACGCGAGCCTCTTGAGCCCCGCCAACTGGTAGTCCAGGGTGGCGCCGACGAGGTCATTCTGGGCCGCCGCGAGCTGCTGCTCGCGCTGAACCAATCTGAAGACCTCGCTGGAGCCCAGGTTGAACGCGGTGTTCTCGAGGCCCAGAGCCCTGGCGGTGATCTCCACGTCCTGCTGGGCCAACTCGACCGCTTCCCACCGCCTCTGCAGCTCGATGTGGGCCTGGACCAAGGCGGCGTCCAGGGTGTCCAGGGCGTTCTGGAAGTCGGCCTCCAGGGAGGCGAGCTGGGCCCGGGCGGCGTTGAGCTTGCCGCGCTCGGCCCGGAAGGCGGGGGACATGCTGAACCCCACGCCGGCGGACCACTCCTGGGGGTGCCAGGTGCCCTGGGCGGAGAGCTCGGGGAGCATGCCGTTGCGGGCGCGATCGAGCTCGGCCTGCTGGGACTCCAGGCTGATCTGCAGGCTGCGGACCTGGGGGCGGGCGCGGGCGAGCTGCTGATCGGCGTCCAGGTCCAGGCTGGGGGCGCTGATCGCGGGGGTCTGCGGGAGGCGGTCGGTGCCCACCACGATGGGCCGGCCCTGGGCGTCCCGGTAGTACAGGGAGAGGGCGGCGGCGGCCTTCTCGACGGTCTCGCGGGCCTTGACCACCGCGGCCTGCCGCTCGACCAGCGCGCGACGGTTGTCCAGCACGTTGATGGCGGGGATGGAGCCCGCGTTCACCGCGATCTGCAGCGCGTCCTGGCGCTCCTGGGCGAGCTCGAGCTGGGAGTCGGCGATCTCCAGGCGGCGCCCGGCGGCCACCCAACTGTACCAGGCGCTCGCGGCCTGGAGGCGCAGATCGAGCTCGGTCTTCTCCACGTCGATCTCGGCGGCATCCACCCCCAGCTCGGCCTGGATGAGGGCCAGGCGCTCGCTGCCGAAGATGAGGCCGTCGGCCAGGGGGACGTCGACCGTGACGCCGGGGGTGGTCCCCCAGTCGGCGTCCCAGATCAGCCCCACCTGGGGCCCGAGCGCGGTGCTCTGGATGAGCTCGGCGGTGGCGTACTGGTAGTCCTCGTCGGTGCCGTCGCTCCAGTCCCCGTAGAGGGTGGGCGTGTTGACCGCCCGGGCCGCCAGCGCCTTGCCCTCCGCGGCGCTGCGCTTCTCGATGGCGCTGCGGTACGCGGGGTTGCGGGCGTCGACGCCGGCCAGCAGCTCCTGGAGCTCCAGCGGCTGGGGTTGTGCGGCCACTGCGGCCACGAAGGCCAGGATCACTTCACCATCCCCGCAGCGCTGGAGGGGGTCTCCGTCTTGGTCTGGGTCGTGGCCGGGCGGTCCGGCGGGAAGGCGTTGACGCGGCGCCAGACCTCCCAGCCCAGGGGGACCTCGCCCAGGAGCACGAAGCCGCTGACGCGCACGCCCTGGGGCAGGTCGGGCCAGGCCCCCTGCTCGGTGGGGACCACGACCACGCGGAAGCCGTCGATGGAGCGGGAGGCGTCGATCAGGGCGATGCGGCCCTCGTAGGTGCCGACGCCCTCGCCGGGGGGACCGATCCACTGGAGGGCGGGGATGCCCTCGAACACCAGGCGGACCTCGTCGCCGGCCTCGACCCAGGGGATGTCCTGGCCCTGCAGGTAGAGCGCCACGGCCTGTCCGGCGGTCTCGGGGACCAGGTCCAGCAGGGGGTCGCCCACCTTGACCTGGCCGCCGACGGGCGCACCCTCCAGCGCGAGCACCCGGCCATCGCGGGGCGCCAGGATGGACTGGGAGGCCTGCCGGGCGAGCTCGCCGTCCAGATCCTCGACCTTGCCCTGGACGCTGGCCACCTTGGCCTGGCTGTTCGCCACGTCGGCGCGGGCGGAGGCGATGTCGGCGTCGACGGAGGCCAGCGCGGACTGGG
This sequence comes from Myxococcota bacterium, assembly GCA_036229005.1. Lineage (GTDB taxonomy): Bacteria > Myxococcota_A > UBA796 > UBA796 > CAJQPC01 > CAJQPC01. Next base: position 61,328 of record JAZAMN010000024.1, on the reverse strand, counting down.
CCGCCTTGCTCATGGCGGAGATCTCCTGGTCCAGGGCGGCCAGCAGGGCCTCCTGCTTGCCCTCGGACAGCTCAGCCAGCTCCAGGGTCCGCTTGCTCTCGATGCCGGCGTCGGCCAGCTCCCGCACCCGCTGGGTGTTCACGGCGTTGGTCTCCAGGGTCAGGGCCTCGCCCACCCGCTTGCGCTCGAGCTCGGCGATCTTCGCGCCGTACTCGGCCTGCACCTGCTCGCGGTAGGCCTGCTTGGCGGCCAGCGCCTGCTCCTTGCTGGCCAGCTCGGCCTCGGCGGCGGCGCGCTCGCTGAGCAGCGCGGTGCGCTTGCGGGAGAGCCGCTCCAGCTTGTTGGGGTCGTTGTCCACCAGTTCGACCAGCAGCTCGCCCTTCTGGACCTCCTGGCCCTCGCTGACGTGCCAGGTGAGCACGCGCCCGTCGATGGGCGCCTCCACGGTCTGGACGCGCTCCTGCGGCGAGTAGGCGATCAGGCTGCCCGAGCCCGTCGCGGACTGCTGCCAGGGGACCAGACCCATGAACAACGCGACCACGGGGACCACCGCCACCACCAGGGCGCTCATCCACCGCAGAATGGCCGGGGTGTGGGTGAGGTCACGCCGGAGCAGGCCCTCGCGGACGTAGGGGCGGTGCTCCGCGGAGGCGGACGCGTGCTCCTCGACAGGGCGAACGCTGCGGCTCTCAGTGGGCAGGTTCATGGGGCTCCTCGGTGTAGAGGCGGAGGTTGTCGGGGATGCTGTGGACCAGCTCGGGGTCGGCGCTCAGGAGAATGACGCTGGCGTCCAGCTCCCGCAGCACCCGCAGGGCGCGGACCTGGATGCGGGCAGGCAGGCCATCCAGCAGGCCGTCGATCACCAGCAGGCGCGGCTGCAGCAGGTACGCGCGGGCGACCAACAGCAGCGCGGCCTGGGTCTTGGAGAGGGGGGAGCCCCCTCCGCGAAGCTCGGAATCCAGGCCGCCGGGGAGGTCCGCGATGATCTCGCGCAGGCCCAGGCGCTGCAGCGCGCCCCAGGCCTCGACCTCCTTGCACTGGTGGCCCAGGGTCAGGTTCTCCCGCACGCTGCAGACCAGCAGATCGCCCTCGCGCAGCATCAGGGCCTGCTCGCTCAGGCTCCCGTCGACCAGGGGCTGCCCGTCCGCCATCAGGCGTCCGGCGTCCGCCTTGCGAATGCCAACGAGCACCTCGGCGATGCGACGGAGGTCCACACGCTCGTCCCCGTGGATCGCCAGCCAGGCGCCAGCCGCGAGGTGAACCGGGAGCTGCTGACCACCCACCATCAGCCCCTGGGCCTCCAGAGACATGGGACCGGGCACGGGATCCGGGCAGGCGGGCGCTGTAGTGGGGAGGTCGATCAGCGAGCCCAGCTTGTCCACGCCGGCCAGGGTGTCGTACCACTGCTCCAGCTTCTCCACGAGCTTGCCGACGCCGGAGAGCGAGGTCGCGACGATGAACTCCGCGGCCACGAGCTGCCCCAGGGTGAGCTCGCCGCGAAGCACCAGCCAGCCGCTGGTCACCAGCAGGCCCACCGACAGGAGGATCTGCAGGGCCTGCATGCCCAGGTACTGCCGCAGGAAGATGCGGAAGTGGTGGTGGCGCGCCAGCAGGTACTCCTCCAGGAGCGCGTCGGCCTTGGCCTGCGCCAGGGAGCTGCCCTGGAGCTGCATCCGGGTGGGGTCCAGCCCCAGCTCCTCGATCCAGGCGGCGACCTTGTACTTGGCCTTGGACTCGGCGATTGCGGTGCGCTCGGCGCCCCTGCCCAGCAGGCGGATGAACCACACGCCCAGGAGCAGCACCAGCGTCACGCCGATCAGCATGGGGTGGTAGAAGGCCAGCAGGGTGAGCCCGGCCAGGGCCTGCAGCACCGCCGCGGTCCCGTCCAGCAGCAGGGTGTGGCTGGCCTTCTGCAGGGTCAGCACGTCAAAGAAGCGGTTGACCAGGGCGGGCATGTGGGTCGCCTGGAGCGCCTCCACCTGCACCCGCGGCAGGCGCGCCGAGAGGTCCTGCACCATGCGCACGAAGATCCGGCGCTGCAGCCGCTCAGCCAGGACACGCTGCCCCAGCCCCAGCGCCGTGTACAGCACCAGAAGCGCGACCAGCCCGAGGCCGATGGCCAACACCGGCTGCACCGGGGCGCCCAGCGCGAGCCAGCCGATCAGGCCCTGGATGGCCAGGGGGGTCCCCAGGCCCAGGATGCCCATGAGCGCGGCGTAGCCCAGGATCGCCCAGAGCTCCCGCCGCTCCAGCCCGCCCAGCGCCAGCAGTCGGTCCTTGGGGCGCTCCAGCCCAGACAGGGGGCTCGCGGGGAACTCCAGGCTCAGCCCGAACACCACCGGCGGATCCGCCTCCAGGGACGCGCTGGGCAGCCAGTGCCCACCGTGGCCCGTGTCCACCCGCACCCGCCCCAGCAGCCAGGCCTGGGCCAGAGCCTCGCGACCGTCGGCCCAGCGCAGCAGCAGCGGAGCGCCCGGTCTCGCCGTCCGGAGCAACGGGATCAGCGGCCCATCCAAGCGCTCCACCCGCACACCAGCGTCCTTGAGCTGGCTGTCCAGCTCGGGGTCGAGCCCGGGCGCGCGGACCTCTCCCCGCAGACCAAGAGCGTGCATGCAGGGGGTGTACAGGGGATGCGGTGCGGGCATCGGGCTCCTCGTTGTCGTGCGACCACCTTAACAGGACATTTTTGTCCTGCAATCGGTTTCGCTATTCCATTTTCGCCACTTCTGCGTCCCAAGAAAGCAGATGAAGGTTCAGCAGCGCCACCACCTCACTGGGATCGGATGCCGCCACGATCCGCCGGACCTCCCGGAAGAATCCCCGCTGCAACTCCCGCACCTTGTCCAGGTCCTCCCGAGACAACGCGAAGAGGTTGTAGCCCAGGATGTCCCCCTCTCTGGGCGCCGCGATCCGCTCGGTCCCCACGATCGCCCAGTGGCGCTTCAGTGCACGACCCGCTTCGGGGTAGGCCCGGGTGTCGATCGTCAGCGGCAACCCTGGAACATAGTGCGCCCCCTGTCGCCGGATCACCCCCGCCGCCTCAAGCCGCGAGAGGCAGCCGTCCACCCGCCGCTGCGGCAGATCCAGCATCCGCGCGAGCCAGCCGCTGTCGTGCGCCTCCAGGGCCTGGTATCCGCGGGTCTCCAGCGCCAGAAGCACCGGCAGCGCCCACGGCTGCTCCAGCCCCACCTGCCTGGAGGCCTCCGCCCGCGCCACCCGCTCCGCCAGAGGCGGCACCTGCCGGATGTCCACCAGGGCCCCGACCAGGTCCTCCACCCGCCCGGTCAGCGCGTCCACCAGGCGCAGGAAGTCCGGGAGCCGCGGCCGGGTCTTGCCGGAGAGCCAGCGCCCCAAGGCGTGCCGGGACAGCCCGCTGCGCGCCGCCAGCTCCTGCAGGCTGCTCTGCCCTCGGAGCGTCTCCAGCCAGCGCGCCACCCCCGCGTCGTCTCCGTCCCCCAGCGCCGAGGCCGAGGGCGCGTGGAAGCGCGTGAAGGCCCCGTTCAGCTCCACCCCCACCACCTCGGCGGCCCGCAGGAACTCCGCCGCCGTCGGGTAGCGCCGACCCTGCTCCCAGTCCGCCGCGACGTTGGAGCGGTACTTGAGGCGCCGGGAGAACGCCACCTGACTACGCCGCCCGCGCAGCGCCCTCAGGGTCAGCGAGGCCACAGCCTCCATGTCCAGGGTCTCTTCCATCTACCCCGAACTTGCACACAGCCTGGACAGTATTGCGCAGCCTTTGTGCGCCCCCGCCCTTGCCGAGTGTCCCCCAGGCGGCCATGGTCCCCCCATGCTGCTCTTCATCCTGGCTTGCACCGGCGCTCCCAGCGACTCGGGCCTCCTCGCCTCCCCGCCCCAGTGGCAGGGCACCCAGATCGGCGAAGAGGGCGACGAGACCTGCGCGCTCATCACCACCGTCTGGGACAGCGATCAGCCCCTGACCGCCGACGGCCCCACCCCCGCGGAGCTCCGCGCCCGCATCCGCTTTCAGGGAGAGGGGTTGCTGGAGAGTGCGTGGCAGGGCAGCGCACCGCTGGACATCCGATTGGACGCCGACTCCGGTCAGATCCTGCTCATCGCCGAGGAGGACGGCTGCGGGACCGACCAGTGGCTCGCGGTGGACACCCACGTCCAGCTCGACGCCGCGCCCCTGCTCGCCGTCGACACCTGGCTCCCCCTGCGCTCCACCGCCCTGCTGCTCTCCCTGGACAGCGTCGACGGCGCGCTGGACCCCGGCACCCTCCCAGCCGACGCCACCGAGCTGCAGCTCACCCTCCACGGGGACCTCGCCGACCAGGGGACCCTGGCCTGGACCCTCCGCACCCAGGGCGAGCTCGAGCTGATGTCGGCCGGGAGCTGGCTCACGGAATGACTACCCCATTTTTGCTCTTCAATACCCTTTTCCGCTACCCAATTTGAGCGATACCGCTGTTGCCACCCCCGCTCTCCGGGGTCAAGTTGGGATCAGGAGGACATGATGACCCTTTCCAAGACGACACTCCCCAAGCTCCTGACCCCCCTGCTGCTGCTGAGCGCAGTCGCCTGCTACGAGAAGGATGACACCGGCGATACCGCGGACTCCACGGTCGACACCGGGACCCCAGCGGCCGTCGATCTCAGCAGCCTGGACCGCGAGATCGGCTGCTCCGACCTGTACATGAGCCGCTACGCCAGCGACGGCAGCCTGCTCCTGGAGGCCTCGACCACCAGCGAGGGGCTCACCGAGACCGCCTTCAACGCCTCGGACAAGACCGCCACCCTGAGCGTGAACCTGGCCACCGAGAGCACCGGTCAGGTGCAGCTCCACCAGGGCGTCGACCTGCACCTCTACCCCTGCGATGACGTGATCGAGGAGACCGAGGAGATCACGCACACCTGGACTGCAACGTCCGGCACCCTGGAGTTCACCGTCGTGTCCGACGGCACCAGCTCAGGACCGGAGTACCCCGGCGAGGCCACCGTGACGCTGACCGGCGTGGTGGTCACCGACGCTGACGGCGCGTCCCTCTCCATCCCGGACAGCACCTGGACCGGCTCCGTGGGCTGGCTCCCGGGCTGAGGCCTCAGCTCAGCAGCCAGAACACCAGCCCCAGGCCTCCCAGCAGGGCCAGCCCCAGCACCGCGACCCCCGCGAGCAGCCAGGGCACGGCCTTGCCGCGGAAGCCACCCTCGGGCCCCGGCCTGGCCTCCAGCAGCGATTCCTGCTGGGGTTCAGGCTGGGGCTCAGGCTCGGGGAGGGGTGTCTCCTCAGACAGCAGGTCCTCGCTGGACAGGAAGGCCTCCTGTGCGGCCTGGAGTGCGGCGTCGTCCGGCGCGAGGGTGGGCCCAGGTCCCAGGGGATCCAGGGTCAGCTCCTCGCTGTCGTCGGGGTCCAGGAGCATGGTCTGCCAGCCCGGCGGGCGGGTCCAGCGCTCCCCATCGGGGCCCCAGCCGCGGCGCTGATCCAGCACCTCCTCCAGAGTGACGCAGTCCGGGATGCGCTTGGCCCGGTCGGGGATCAGGCAGCCCTCGATGGTCGCCCGCAGGTGCTGCGGCAGCGTCTCCGGCAGGGGGTTGTGCTGCCCCTTGACCGTGCGCTGCAGGGTGACGTGCAGGTTCTCGCCCGAGAAGGCCACGCGCCCGGTGCAGAGCACGAACAGGATGCAGCCCAGCGAGAACACGTCGGCCTGAACGTCCGAGGACAGCGCGTCCGCCACCATCTCCGGCGCCATGTACCCGGGGGTCCCCATCGCCACGCCCATGCGGGTCGCCCGGGGGCCGTCGTCATGCAGCACCCGCGCCAGCCCGAAGTCCGTCACCCGCACCCGCTGCTCGGGCCCGCTGAGCAGGATGTTCTCGGGCTTGAGGTCCCGGTGGATCACCCCCTGTCGGTGCGCGTGGCCCACCGCCTCCAGCAGCTCCCGGAAGATGCGCTCCGCCTTGTCCAGCGGCACCGGCCCGGCCTGCACCAGCTCCAGCAGGTTGGGGCCGTCGACCAGCTCCATGACCAGCACCAGCCGGCCCTGCTCGTCAAAGACGTCCTGCACCGGGACCACCGCCGGGTGCTTGAGGCTGGCCTGCACCCGGGCCTCGGTCAACATGCGCTGGCGGATCTTGGGGTGCTTGTTGTGCAGCACCTTGAGGGCGTGCAGCGTGCCCAGAGCGCTGTGTCGCGCCCGCCAGACCTCGGCAGAGGCCCCCATCCCAAGCTGCTGGAGCAGCTCGTAGCGCCCCAGGCTCTGGCCAGCGCGCAGCATCAGACCCGCTCGATCAGGGTGGCGACGCCCTGACCCACGCCCACGCACAGGGTCGCCAGCCCCCGGTCCCCGCCGGTGCGGTCGAGCACGCCCATCAGGGTGGTCAGGATACGCGCCCCAGAGCAGCCCAGGGGGTGCCCCAGCGAGATCGCGCCGCCGTGCTGGTTGACCTTGGCCGGGTCCATGCCCAGGGTGCGCATCACCGCCAGAGACTGGGCCGCGAACGCCTCATTCAGCTCGATCGCATCCACGTCGTCCAGGCTCCACCCGGCCAGCGCCAGGGCCTTGCGGGTGGCCGGCACCGGGCCGATGCCCATGCGGGTCGGATCCACCCCCGCGGCCGCCTTGGCCACAATCCGGAAGCGCGCCTTGAGCCCCAGCTCCCGGGCCTTGTCCGCCGACGCGATGACCACCGCGCAGGACCCGTCGTTCAGGGTACTGGAGTTGCCCGCCGTCACGCTCCCACCCTTGCGGAAGGCCGCCCGCAGCTTGCCCAGCTTCTCCAGGCTGGTGCCGCGCCGGGGCCCCTCGTCCGCCGTGACCACCACCGGATCCCCGCGCCGCTGCGGGATCTCCACCGCGAACAGCTCCTGCTGGAACCACCCCGCATCCTGCGCGGCGATGGCCTTGTTGTGGCTCTCCAGGGAGAAGGCGTCCTGGTCCGCCCGGCTGATGCCCAGGTCGTCGACCAGGTTCTCCGCCGTGCAGCCCATGGCCTCCAGCGCGAACATCGCCTCCATCCTGGGATTCGGGAAGCGCCACCCCAGCGAGGTGTCGTAGCCCGTGATGTTCCCCGCCTTGGGCGCCACCGGGCCCCGCGGGAACACGTAGGGCGCGCGGCTCATGTTCTCGACGCCACCGGCGATGTAGAGCCCCCCGTCCCCGCACTGCACCGCCCGCGCCGCCTGGTTCACGGCCTCCAGTCCGCTCGCGCAGAGCCGGTTCACGGTCACGCCCGGCACCGACTGGGGAAGCCCCGCCAGCAGCAGGGACATGCGGGCCACGTTGCGGTTGTCCTCGCCCGCCTGGTTGGCGCAGCCAAAGAACACGTCGTCCACCAGCGCCGGGTCCAGCCCGGTGCGCTCCACCACCTTGGCGATGGCCAGGGCGCCCAGGTCATCGGCCCGGACACCCGCCAGGCCCCCCTGGAAGCGGCCGATGGGGGTACGGACGGCGTCGACGATCACTGCCTGCTGCACGGAATCTCCAAAGCGGGGGCGCAGGCTAACCCGGGATAGGCTGCGCCCATGTGGCTCCTGCTCCTGGCCTGCAATGCGCCCGACCTCTCCGGCCCTGTGACCGCCACCTACCGGGTGGAGCTGCAGGGGGAGAGGAGCGGTCGGGTGTGGCTACATCAGGACCCCACCGCCGAGCGGGCCATCTGGAGTCCAGACCTGGCCTGGGATCTCTCCATCGACGAGGACACCGGCAGCGTGACGGCGCGCTTGCGCCAGGGGGACGCGTTCAGCTCCCACAACGGGGCCCTGGACACCCTGCCCCTGCCGGTGCGGCCCCTGCTCGCCTGGAGCGCCCTGCCCGCCGAGCCCCAGGGCGACTGGCGCGTGGCCGCGGACGCCCAGGGCGTGGCGCTCTCGGACGCGCAGGGGCTCGCGATGGTGGTGGCGCCCGGCGTGCTGGTCCTGCGCGAGGACCTCTCCGAGCCCCCCCGGATCCCCGGGATCCGGCGCACGCCCATCTACTCGGTGCCCGGCCAGGTGGGCACGATCCACCTGCCGGTCGGTTCGCCAAAGCAGCACCTCGCCGTCACCGTGGATGTCGATCAGGTGAGCGAAGCGCAGGCGGACCTTCTGGCCTTTGGTGGTGTGGTCGTGGCGCGCGCACCATCCGCAAGCCCCGTCCCCCTCCAGGCCCTCAAGCTGCCCTGCGAGATCGGGGTGTTCAAAGCGGGGATCCCCACCCTCGCGGAGCTCCAGGCGCGGCCCATTCCCCCAGACTGTGCTCTGGCGCTGGAACCTTGACAAAAAGCCGTTGCGGCGCCCCCGGACCGCGGCCTAACGGAGACGCACAGAACGGAGCGTCGTCGTGCTGCATCCCTACCCGGTCACCTACCGCACCAACCTGAGCCAGGACGCTCTCCGCGCGCTGACCCTGGAGCACACCCCCGCGGTGAGCGAGACGGCCTGCGGGAACCTGGTCAAGGTGGCCCGGAACAAGGCGCGCAAGGCCGCGTTCACCTTCATCATCGACGACCCGGCCAACGCCGCGCGCTACTCCCACAAGGTCATCGCGCCGGCCGAGGCCCAGGCCCTGATCGACGCCCAGGAGCAGTACATCCTGGACAAGGGCGAGCTGCTGGAGCTGCAGGCCTACGTGGGCGTGGGGCCCCGCGCGGTCCCGGTGCAGTGGCTCTACACGGTCGAGGGCGCGAACATCTGCGGCATGCAGTCCATCCTGGCCTTCCCCCGCGAGCAGGTCGAGGGCGCGGACGCCGCGGCCAGCGTGGACAGCTTCAAGCCCACCTTCCGCATCGTCTACACGCCGGACTTCTTCCCCGACGTGCCCGGCGGGCAGCGCATCCTGGTCGATCTGGCCAGCTACACCACGTACATCATGGGCCCGGACTACTTCGGCGAGTCCAAGAAGGCCGCCCTGCGCATGCTGAACCACTACGTGTTCGAGCGCGGCGGGCTGGTGCTCCACGCCGGCGCCAAGGCCGTCACCCTTCCCGACGGCGAGCACATCTCCATGACCATCATGGGCCTGTCCGGCACCGGCAAGACCACCACCACCTTCTCCAAGCAGGGCGAGGTCACCCAGCCCATCCAGGACGACATGGTCGCCCTCTGGCCCGCCGGCGAGATGTCGGTCACCGAGAACGGCTGCTTCGCCAAGACCTGGGGCCTGAGCGAGGCCACCGAGCCCGTCATCTACCGCGGCACCGTGCACCCCAGCGCCTGGACCGAGAACGTCTACACCGACGCCGACGGCAACTTCGACTTCGTGAAGACCGTGCTGAGTCCCCAGGAGGCCGAGCGCCTGCGCGACGTGCTCCTGGCCACCGGCGCCCCCCAGGACAACCTGGACAAGTACATCTCCGGCCAGGTCCCCGCGGACCAGGTCCTGGATGAGAACGGCGTGCCCGCCGACGGCTGGGACTTCGTGGTCTGGACCGCCAACGGCCGCAGCATCATCCCCATGAGCTCGGTCGAAGACGCCGCCGACCTGAACGCCATCGACACCGTGCAGTCCATGGGCATCCTCAACCGCGACGAGGGCGTGGACGCCTGCACCCCCGGCATCGTCAAGTTCGACGACCCCAAGCAGGCCGCCGGCTTCTTCATGCTCGGCGAGACCACCAAGACCTCCGCCGCCGGCAAGGAGCGCGGCAAGACCCGCAGCCCCTTCACCCAGCCCTTCTTCCCCGGCGCCCACGGCGACCAGGCCGTGCGCTTCTCCGAGCTGGCCGCCACCATGCCCGGCGTGGACCTGTGGATGATGAACACCGGCTTCGTCGGCGGTGACGGCAAGTCGGTCAAGGAAGGGGTCGGCTTCAAGGTCAAGATCCGCCACTCCAGCGCCATGCTCGAAGCCCTCTTGAAGGACCAGATCGTCTGGACCCGCGACCCCGACTTTGGGTACCTGGTGGTCGACGTCGAGCACCCCGACAACGCCGCCCTGCTCGAGCGCGTGCCCAAGGCCATCCTCTCCCCGCGGCACCACTACGCCGAGACCGGAAAGCAGGACATCTACAGCGCCTGGGTCGCCCAGATGAAGGCCGACCGCAAGAAGTTCCTGGACGGGTACAAGGTGGATCCCGCGATCGTCGCGGCCACCAACCACGGAGCTTCGTCCTGAGACCCGCAATCGTCTGGATCCGCCGGCAGCTACGCCTGTCCGACCACCCCGCCCTTCACCACGCCGCCCAGAGCGGCGCGGCCGTGATCCCCGTCTTTGTGCTGGACGATGTCCTCGACAGCACCGGGGCCGCCGCCAAGCTGTGGTTGAAGCTGAGTCTTGAGCGGTATGCCGAGCAGCTCCGAGCGCTGGGGAGCCGCCTCATCCTCCGCCGGGGGGACCCCCAGACCGTGCTGCTGGAGCTGGCCCGCGAGAGCGACGCGGAGCAGGTCTTCTGGACCCGCGAGTACCACACCGCCGAGCGCGACAAGGGCATCAAGTCCGCCCTGCAGGACGCCGGGCTCGAGGTCCAGTCCTTTCCCGGCCTCACCCTCCACGAGCCCTGGGCGATCCAGACCGGCAGCGGTGGCCCCTACAAGGTCTACACGCCTTTCTGGAAGAAGCTGAGGACCCTGGACATCGGGGCCCAACTCCCAGCCCCCGCAGCCCTCACACCCCCCGAAACCTGGCCCACCAGCGAGGTGATCCGTGCGTGGACTCTGGAGCGCGGCATGGACCGGGTGGCCGGGATCTTCGCCGCGCGCATCGACCCCGGGGAGCAGGCGGCGCAGGCCCGCCTGAGCGAGTTCCTGGAGCAGGACGTGGCCGAATACCCCGAGCTGCGGGACCGCCCGGATCTGGGCCGCACCTCTCGCCTCAGCGCGCACCTGGCCTGGGGGGAGATCTCGGCGCGGGAGGCCTACGCGGCCGCCCAGCAGGCCCACCTGGACGGCAACCCTGGCGCCGAGGCCTGGATGCGCCAGATCGCGTGGCGGGACTTTGCCTGGCAGCTCGCGTTCAACACTCCCCAGCTCCTGACCGGCAACTGGCGCGAGGAGTGGGCGCTGTTCCCCTGGCGCGAGGACAACGAGGACGCCGAGCGCTGGCGCCGCGCCCTGACGGGCGAGCCCATCGTGGACGCCGGCATGCGCGAGCTCTACGTGACCGGCTGGATGCACAACCGCGTGCGCATGATCGTCGCCAGCTACCTGTGCAAGCACCTGCAGACCCACTGGCAGGTCGGCGAGGCCTGGTTCGCCGACACCCTGGTGGACTTCGACCCGGCCAACAACGCGATGGGCTGGCAGTGGGTGGCCGGCAGCGGACCGGACGCCTCCCCCTACTTCCGGGTCTTCAACCCGGAGGGGCAGGCCAAGCGCTACGACAAGGCCGGCGACTACCAGGCCTACTGGCTGGAGGGCGAGGGCGCGGAGCTCTGGTACCAGACCATCCCCCGGAGCTGGGGTCAGAGCCCGGAGGACGCCCGCCCCGAGCGGCTGATCGGCCTCAAGCAGGGCCGCCAGCGGGCCCTGGACGCCTACGAGGCCTTCAAGCAGAAGCGGTAGGATGCGCGGGTGAGACGCTCCCCCCACCTGCTGCCCCTGGCGGCCCTGATCGCCGGCGCCTTGGCCCTGGGCCTGGCCTACGGCGCCTGCACCCAGGACGACGCCTTCATCTCCTTCCGCTACGCGGAGAACCTGCTGGCCGGGCACGGGCTGGTCTACAACCCGGGCCAGGCGGTCGAGGGCTTCACCAACCTGTCCTGGACCCTGCTGATGGCCGGGTGGATGGCCCTGGGCGGCGAGCCGGTGGTGGGCTCCATCCTGCTGGGGCTGACCAGCCTCGCCCTGGCCGTGGTGGGGACCTGGAAGCTGGCCGCCGATCCCCAGCGGGACTGGGCGGCGCTGCTCGCCCCCCTGCTGGTCGCCCTCAACCCCCTGGTCGCCCTGGAGGCCGTGGAGGGTCTGGAGACCGCCGCCTTCATGGCCATGAGCGCCTGGGGCCTGCACCGCCTGCTGCTGGAGCGCCGCGAGGGCAAGGCCCACCTGGGCTCCAGCGCGGTCTTCGCCCTGGCCTGCCTCACCCGCCCCGAGGGCGCGCTGCTCTTTGGCCTGGCCCACCTGGGCCTCTGGGTGCGGGCGCCGGGGCGACTCAGCGCGCAGGTACGCGCCAGCCTGCTGGGGTGCTGGCCCGTGGTGCTCACGCTGGTGGGCGTGACCCTCTGGCGCCTGCACACCTACGGCCTGCCGCTGCCCAACACCTTCTACGCCAAGACCGGCGGGCTGGCTGTGGAGCGGGGCCTCCGCTACCTGGGCTGGTTCTTCTCCCAGAACCTGGTGCTCTGCCTGGGGGTGCTCGCCTGGCCCGTGCTCCGCTGGCGCCGCGGCCGCGACCAGGACGGCGTGGTGCTCGCGGTGGTGGCTGGCGGCTACCTGGCCTACGTCGTGGCGGTGGGCGGCGACTTCAAGCCCACCGGGCGCTTCATCCAGCCCGTGCTGCCCGCGCTCGCCACCCTGGCGGCCATCAGCCTGCGCGAGGCCCTGGAGCGCCACCGGCAGATCGCCCTGGGGGTGGGCGCGCTGGCGCTGCCCCTGATCGCCTGGCAGGGGTGGGGCAGCTTCCAGAGCGCCCAGCGCATCGCCGCGGACCGCCACGCCAACCTGGAGGCCCGCCGCCTGGTGGGCGACTGGATCGCCGCCCAGACCCCGCCGGACACCGTGCTGGCCATCCACTCCGCCGGCGTGATCCCCTACTACGCCGGGCGCCACACCATCGACATGTGGGGCCTGACCGACCCGCACATCGCGCGCGCCGAGACCCAGGACTTCGGCTCGGGGCTGGCCGGCCACGAGCGCAGCGACCCCGCCTACGTGTTCGCCCAGGACCCCGACCTCTACCTACCTGAAGACCGCGTCTTCACCCTGCGGCCCTGGGAGCTGGAGCCCGAGCCCGGCTTCCCCGAGGACTTCCAGGCGCGCTACCGCCCCGCGTCCTTCGAGATCGAGGGCCGCTACCTGAACCTGTGGGTGCGCCGCGGCTTTGGGGAGTAGCCCCCGTCAGGCGACCTGGCGCAAGCGCTCGCCCAGCCGCCACAGCTCCGCCGCCTGGGTCTGTTCCAGGCCGGCCTGGACCACCACCTCGGCGGCCCGGGGCCCCAGCGCGCTCAGGGTCGCCTCGGTGCGCAGCATCCACGCCGAGCGCGAGGCCGGCCGGATGGCGCAGGCCTCCTCCAGGCTGCGCTGGGCTGCACCAAAGCGCCTCGCCTTGAGCTGGGCGAGCCCCAGGTCCCGCAGGATCGCGAAGCGGTTGGGCAGCAGCCCGTTGGCCCGCTCCAGCGCCGGCAGCACCTGCCGCTCCGACAGCCGCCCCTGCTGCACCAGCACCCAGAGGCTCAGCGCCTGCTCGGCGGGGCCATAGTCCCGCAGGTCACCGGGCGTCCCGCCGTCCAGCATCCGCCCCAGCCTGCCTCCGGTAGACACCGGGTCCGGCAGCTCACCGGGCTCGATCAGCCGGTCCCGCGCCGAGTTCCACGAGTAGAGCCGTCGGTGGGCCTCCACCATGACCTCCACCGACTCCCGCGCCGCGACCCGGGTGTGGTTTCGGATGCGCGTCGAGACGTGGGCGTGCTCGTCCGCCTCCAGGCGCGCCAGCAGCTCCTTGAGCACCCGCGCGGCGCCCGCCGGCTCCGAGGGCAGGAAGCTCACGTCCTCATCGCCGAAGGCCTCCACAAAGGGCGGCAGCGCCGTGACCGCAGCGACCACCCCCTCGGCCATCGCCTCCCGCGGCGTGCGGCCGTAGCTCTCCGCCCCCGACGCGTGGACCAGCACATCGCAGCGCCGGATCAGCTTGGCCGGCTCGCTGACCTGCCCAAAGTAGCGGACCCGCCCACAGCTCTGGCCCTCGACCCCGACCACCCAGAGCTCGACCTCCCCCAGCGCGCCGGACTCCACCAGCTCCACCAGCGAGAAGGCCATCTCCTTGTCCTCCCGCCGCACCTCGATCAGCCGCGGCCGCCGGTGCGCCTTGTACCAGGGCCGGAAGGGCGGCAGCTCCTTGGGCACCGGCACCCCGCTCGGCACCACCGTGGACAGCGTCGGCTCGTCCTGCATCCCCGCCACCGCCGCGCTGGGCACGATCTGGTGGTCCACCAGCACCGCGCTCTCCGGTGCGAAGGCGTTGTGCACCGTCTGGAGGATGCGCGGCACGCCCGCCACCTGCGCCATCAGCGCCGGGGCCAGGTGGTGGTTGATGCAGTGCAGGTGCGCGGTGTGCACACCCTCCATCGACTCCACCAGCGACTCCCAGCGGCGCCCGGCAGAGAGCACCTGGAGCTCGCACCAGTGCTGGGCTTCGTCCGCCCGCGCCCCCGCCAGGTGGGTGACCACCATCCGCGTCCCCGGCCAGGCCTGGAGCAGGTGCAGGATCTCGGTCTCAGCGCCACCTTGGGTCAGGCGCGGGTAGATGCGGGCCAGCATGGGCAGACTCCTTGTGAGCCCCTTCGGACCGATCCGATCGCGGTTGAGCCTAAAGCCCAGGGATCGTGGACCGATGGACCGACATCGCTGGAGACGTCATGTCCGATCCCCTCGCCACCGCCCGCGCCCTCTTCGCCCAGCGCAAGCTGCAGGAGGCCGCCGAAGCCCTGACGCCCCTGTTGGCCACCGAAACCCCGCCCTCCGGCGCCTGGCATCTGGCCGCCCTCTGCGCCGAGGCCATGGGGGATCTGGAGGCGCTCCCCGCCCTCATCCAGGCCAGCCACGACGCGGGCGTGGTCGACCCCAACCTGCTGGTGCGCCTGAGCTGCTACGCCGGCGAGCCCACCCCCCAAGGCGACGGCGAGCCCCTGCTCTACGCTCTGGCCAAGGGTGTCCCCCTGACCAGCGAGCCCCGGGAGCCCATCGACATCGACGCGCTGGTGCGCAACCTGGTGAACCTGGGCCAGATCGCCATCGTCGAGTCCCTGCACTCCGCCCGCGCCCACGCCATCGCCCCCCAGATGGCCCAGCAGGTCGAGGCCGTCCTCACCCACATGGAGGCCGAGCTCCCCGACGCCGCCCCCTGGGTGTTCATCGGCGGCTGCCCCCGCAGCGGCACCACCCTGTTCCGCGCCATGCTCAACGCCCACTCCCGCTTCCACGCCGGCCCCGAGACCAAGGTCATCCGGGATCTGTGTGCCATGCACGCCCGCTGGGACCGCACCGCCACCCACCAGGCCGGCGTCACCACGCAGCACCTCGACCGGGCCACCAAAGCCTTCATCGATTCGCTGATGGCCGATTGGGGGAGCGGTGCACCCCGGGTGGCCGAGAAGACCCCCGGCAACCTCCTCCACATGAAGACCCTGGCCCGCATCTTCCCCCGCGGCCGCTTCATCCACGTCATCCGGGACGGCCGCGCCGTCGTGAACAGCCTGATGAAGGTCAACTGGAGCGACCCCCAGTCCGGCGAGTCTGTGTGGTACTGCGAGAGCGTCGAGAACGCCGCCCGCTACTGGGCCGCCAACATCCAACAGATCCGCCAGCAGGACCCGGGCGACGGCCGCTACCTGGAGGTCCGGTACGAAGACCTGGTCCACCAGCCCGAAGCCACCATGCGTCGCGTCCTGGCCTGGCTGAACGAGCCCTGGGAGCCCGCTGTGTTGGAGCACCACCTGGCCAAGCAGGACTTCCCTCTGGGGGAGACCAGCAGCCTGGAGGCCGCCCAGCCCATCTACCGCAGCGCCAACCTCACCTGGACACAGACTCTGGAGCCCCAGGATCTGGACGCCATCGAGCGCCAGGCCGGCCCCATGCTGCGCGAGCTCGGCTACCAGGAGCAAGCCCCCTCCACCGGCGTGGTCTCTCTGGAGAGCCTGGGCCTGGGCTTCTGAGTTCCCCGGCGCAAAGGGCGGTACACTCCGCCCATGAGAATCCTCTATGGCGTCGTCGGCGAAGGCATGGGCCACGCCACCCGGTCCCGGGTGGTGATCGAGCACCTGCTCTCACAGTCTCACACAGTCCGCGTCGTGGTCAGCGGTCGCGCGCACCGCTTCCTCACCGAGCGCCTGGGGGATCGCCCCGGCCTGCGCATTGATGAGATCACCGGGCTGCACATGGTCTACTCGGACAACCGGGTGCGAAAGGGCCGCTCCCTGCTGTCCAACCTCCAGGGCGCGCGCGCGGGCATCGTACAGAACCTGAGCGCCTACAGACAGCACCTGGGGGACTACCACCCCGAGCTGGTGATCTCCGACTTCGAGAGCTGGAGCCACGCCTACGCCCGCCGCCACAAGGTGCCGGTGATCAGCCTGGACAACATGCAGATCATCAACCGCTGCAAGCACAGCCCATTCATCACAGATGGCGGTCACCCAGACTTCCGCCTGGCCCGGCTGGCGGTCAAGTCCAAGCTGCCCCGCTGCGACCACTACCTGATCACCACCTTCTTCACGCCGCCCATCCGCAAGAAGCGCACCACCCTGGTCCCGCCCATCCTGCGCCCGGAGATCCTGTCCGCACACAGAGAGCCTGGCGAACACATCCTGGTCTACCAGACCGCCGACGCCAACCAGCAGCTCCTGCCTGTCCTACAGTCCCTGGACCTGCCTTTCCGCGTCTACGGCCTCAACCGGGACGAGCAGCTCGGGAACTGTACGCTACGCAGCTTCTCTGAGCAGGGCTTCATCGACGACCTGCGCACCGCCCGCGGAGTGATCGCCGGCGGGGGATACAGTCTCATGGGCGAGGCTGTCCACCTGCGGGTGCCCATGCTCAGCGTGCCCTTGAAGGGGCAATACGAACAGCAACTCAACGCACGCTACCTCACCTCTCTGGGCTACGGGGCCTTCTCCCCTCTGTTGAACCGCGGCATCGTCGAGGACTGGCTGTCCCGTCTGGACGACTACCAGCAGGCGCTGATGGACTACACCCCCCGGGACAACCAGATGCTCTTCGACCTGCTGGATGAGTTGTGCGAGCGTATCGGACAGGGGGAGCGCAAGCTGGCCAGCCTGGAGGCGCCGTCGCTGGCCTGAGAGACAGCCTCCCCCACCTGACACGGACTCCCGATGCTGCTCCTGATGCTCGCCTGCGATCTGGGCCCCGCGGCCCCTGAGCTGCAGCCCGTCCCCCAGGCCGCCCGCCCCACCCCACCGCCCCCCGACCGCGGACGTGCCTGCTGGAGCGAGCTCGCCTATGACCACGGTTATGGGTGGTGTGTGTTTGGTCCGGGGGGCGCCCGCTGCGACGAGCACGTCCCCCCCGACGACCCGGCGCCCCTGGGTCTTTTGACCGACCAACCGGTGCTGACCGGGGACGGGAACCCCTCCGGCGCTTGCTACGTGCTCGCCGCCAGCCCAGCGACTGTGCACTGCAAGTGGCGCCGGGAGATCGACGACGACGACCCCGTGCACCTGCCTGCCTTCCAGATGGACGCTCCCGTGGACCGCGTGGTCCTGGGCCCCATGCAGGTCTGCATGCACACCGCGTCGGGCTGGTCCTGCGAGGGATGGAACACAGAGCTGCTCCCTGGCGCCAGCGAGGTCATCGGCAGCGACAGCGTGCTCTGCTCGTCAAACGACGAGGCGACCGCGTGCCGGGGTGGCTTCATCCTGGACATGGAGCCCCCCAGCCTGGACCAACCGCTGCGCGACCTGAGCCTCAGCCAGTCCACTCTGTGTGGGACAGGACCAGACGGGCAGGTCACCTGCATCGGCGCCCCGATGTACTTCTGCCTCCCCGACTCGGACTGTGAGAAGAAGCGCCCAGCCGCCCCCTGGCAACACACCCCCAAGGCCGGCGCGCTCCTGGGCGCGATGGGCGCCCAGCCCGGCGCATGCATCCAACACGGTACAGAGATGAGCTGCACCGGACGGCAGGGATGGGAGCACCCCCTGCCGCTGCAGGGGCCGGGACTCTGCATGCTGTCCCACTGCTGCTACGCCGACGCCGACCTCACACAGGTGCGCTGCGGCCACGCCGACGGGGAGCGTCGAACACGGATACAGATCCCCGGGTGTGACCTGCAGGGCCGCTGAGCCTCACTCACAGACCAACTCCAGGCCCTCCTCGCCCAGACGCCCGCGCACCCCGACCTGCAACAGACCGTCCTCGCTCTCGCCACCGTGCAGATAGATGCGACCCTGCTCATCCATCGCGGCGGAGTATGCGTCCCGCTCCATTGCCAGCGAGGGTCCCTCCTCCCACAGGAGCTGACCGTCTGTGTCGGGTGTGCCGATCCAGATGCGGCGGTCGTCCGCGTCGGAGCCCGGCAGGAGCAGCAGGCGCTCGCCGTCATCCGCCACAGACAGCCAGGTGCCCAGGTAGCCGCCGGGCAGGGTGAGCTCCGTCCACGCGTCCATGGACTGTGCGTCGGTGAACCAGCCGCGGCTCTCCCAGGCCTCCCCCGGCCCGCTGCGCCAGGAGCCGACCACGTACAGAGTCCCGCCGGCGATGCCGCCGCCCACGTAGTTGTCCAGCCCCCCCTCCGGGATGTCTTCAGACACAGACCACGCGCCCACAGCGCCCCCACCTGCGCTGGCCTGGAACACCCTCTGTCGGGCGATGGAGTAGAGGCTGCTGTCGTCGCTGCGGAGCTGGTTGGCATACCCCGGTGACTCCATCTCCTCCCAACTCTGTACGACCCCATCCACCAGCGAGGACACCCAGGCCTGGTCCCCGTTCACCGCGTACAGACTCTCGCCGACGCCGTGCATCCGGGTGTTCTCGCCGCTGGGGATCTGTGCGCCGGTGCGCCAGTGGCCCAGGCGGCCATCGGGCAGGATGGGCGCGCTGTAGGTGGAGCCGTCGGCGTCTCCACCTCCCACGATCAGCCAGTCGCCAAGGATCACCCCGTTGAGGTCCCGGATGGGCTCGGGCAGAGGGTTTGTGTTCTCCAGCCCCACCGCGCCGAAGCCGGAGGCGGGGATGGTGCCTGTGAAGGAGCTGCGCAGCCGACCGCGCCGAAAGTCCACACCAAACACAAAGTCGGCGTCCGCGTCGCTGCACCAGGTGGCCACAATGACCGCACCGCTGGCCCGCTGCACCAGCTCCACGGCCCCCGCCGCGTCCTGCGCCACGCCCGCGGTGGCCAGGACCTCCAGGTCCTTCCCGGCCCCCAGATCCACGCCCACGATGGCCTTGTCCCCGGCCGCCGCCGCGATGTCCTCGCTGGTGGTCGGATCCGGTCCCTGCCCGCCGTCGGACACCACCACCAGCACACCGCGTTGTAGACCGGTGTTCGCGAGCAACGAGTCCTCCCACTCCCCCAGCGAGACCAGCACGGCGTCCCGGAGGTTTGTGGTGGGTCCCATCGCACTGAAGCCGTCCAGGGCCGCCTGGAGCGTCTCCCCGTCGCTGGTCAGGGGGCTGAGGGTCTCGACGCCATCGGCGAAGGCCAGGATCTGTGCGGGTTGGCCAGGCTCCCGGGCGTCCAGCAGCGCCTGGGCCACGTCGAAGGTGGCCTGCAGATCCCCGTCCTCGCTGACATCCAGCAGCAGGATCCATGGGGTGCGCAGGTCGCGCTCGGAGGTGGGCACGAAGCTGGCGTCCACCAACTCCCCCTCGACCTCCAGGCTGAGCTCATCCGGGGACCAGTCGTCCACCCCCAGGCCGTCCGCGTCGCGGAGCCAGAAGCTGAGCTGGGCCCGGTTGGGGGCCAGGGCCTCGGCGGACAGGAGGGTGGACTTGAGGGGGCCGCGCAGGTCCCCGCCGCAGGCGAGAAGGGATAGCAGGAGCATGGGGCACAATAGGCACAGGAGGCCCAGTGCTGCTACTCACATTGCTGGCGTGCGACCCCGAGACCGAGGCGACCCGCTACCTGGAGGGCCAGGGGCTGGGCCAGGTGGAGCTCGAGCACGTGAGCCCCGACGGGGAAGAAGACGTCTGGGAGTTCCAGGCGCAGCGGGCGCAGGAGCGCTGCTACGGCACCGTCCGGGTGAAGCGCTCCAGCGTGAGCCACGAGATGGGCTGCATCCCCCCCGCCGGTCCCCAGGAGCTGGTGCTCCCGGAGAACGTGAACGACGCGACCCTGGGCCTCGCGCGCGCCTGCGACCAGGGGACGGTGGCGGCGTGCTCGGACCTGGGCACGGCCTATACGCTGGGCGATCTGGGGCTGGCGCACGATCCGGTCCGCGGCACCCGGCTCTTCGAGCAGGCCTGCGAAGGGGGCAACGCCCTGGCCTGCGCCAACCTGGCCCGGCACCTGCTGGACGGGGTGGGCGCGCCCAAGGATGCGCCGCGGGCGCTTGAGCTGGGGCTGGACGCCTGCACCCAGGGCGCGGTGCCCGGCTGCGATCTGAGCGGGGTGATGCTGGTGTTGGGGGCCACCGGCGTGGAGGCCGACCCCAGCCGGGCGGTGCCGCTGCTGGAGAAGGGCTGCGCGGGCGGCTTTGGGCACTCCTGCCTGAACCTGGCGACCCTCTACGACAAGGGCACCGGGGTGAAGCCCAGCGCGGTCAAGGGGCGGGAGTACCTGGAGCGGGGCTGCGCCAGCAAGTCGCGGCGCTCCTGCGTGCTGGCGGCCAAGGCCCAGGAGGAGGGGATCGGCGGCCCCAAGGACCTCTCGGCGGCCCGCGAGAGCCACCAGCAGGCCTGCGCCCTGGGCGAGAAGATGAGCTGCCTCAAGGCGCAGGAGGGCCAGTGAACCAGATGAAGACCAACCCGCAGGAGATCACCGCGCTGCTGGAGCGGGTCTTCCCCCAGATCACCGGGCGCTACAGCATCACGTCGCTGTCGCTGCACAACGCGGAGATCGTCTACCACATGGGCTCGGAGAACCTGCGCCCGGGCGGAACCATCAGCGGCCCTTCGCTGTTCGGGGCGGCGGACCTGGCCTTCTACCTGGCCACGATGACCTACATCGGGCCCCAGGCCATGGCGGTGACGGCCAACGCGAACATCCACTTCCTGCGGAAGCCCGCCCCGGGCGACATCCGGGCGGTGGGCCGGGTGCTCAAGCCGGGCCGCAGCCTCTCGGTGGGAGACGTGCTCCTCTACTCCGTGGGCGACGACCGGCCGGTGGCCCAGGCCAGCCTCAGCTACGCCATCCCTCGCTGAACCGGAGAGACCATGCCCTTCCCCCACGCCGCGCCGCACCTGAGCGCGCTCCCTGGCAGCGTGTACTCCGACCTGGTGGAGCGCCTGGCCGCCCACGACGGGCCGGTCTACCCGCTGCACGTGGGCGACACCTGGATGGAGCCGCTCGCGGCGGCCCAAGCGCAGGCGCTCCAGACGGCCGACCACCCGGGCATGCACCGCTACTCGCCGCCCAGGGGCCTGCCGGCGCTGGTGGACGCGCTGGTGGAGAAGCTGCGCGCGCGGAACGGCCTGATGGTGGAGCGCTCGGGGGTGTTGGTGACCGGCGGGGCCACCGCGGGGCTCGCCCAGGTGATGCAAGCGCTGCTCTCCCCGGGAGACGAGGTCGCGATCCTGGCGCCCTTCTGGCCCCTGATCCGGGGGCACGTGCAGCTTGCGCATGGCGTGCCGGTGGAGGTTCCGTTCTACGACAGGGTGACCTCGCTGGCGGACGCGGTGCAGAGCATCCGGGAGCGGGTGGGTCCCCGGACGGTGGGGCTGTATGTGTCCACACCCAGCAACCCCACTGGCCGGGTGCTCCCTGGGGAGTGGCTGCAGGCGATCGCGGCGCTCGCCCGGGAGCTGGACCTGTGGCTGATTTCCGATGAGACCTACGAGAACTACGTGTTCTCCGGGCGGCACGAGAGCGTGGGGAGGTGGGCCCCGGAGCGCACCATCACCGCGTTCACCTTCTCGAAGGCCTACGGCATGGCGGGCACACGGGTGGGCTATCTCTGCGGGCCCCAAGACATCCTGGCGGCGACGGCCAAGGTGCACACGCACGCGCTGTACTGCGCCCCTCGACCGGCACAGGAGGCGGCGTTGGTCGCGCTGCGCGAAGGGGACGCTTGGATCGCGAAGGCCAAGCGCCACTATCAGGCAGCCGGCGTCGACGCGGCGCGGGTCCTGGGGCTCCCAGCGCCCGAGGGCAGCACCTTCCTGTTCCTGGACGTCCGCGAGCGCCCGGAGGGGGTGATGGGCCTGCTGGAGTCGCTGGTCCAGCGCGGGATGCTGCTGGCCCCCGGAGCGAGCTTTGGGCAGGAGTACGCCAGCCATGTACGCCTCTGCTTCACGGCAGCACCGCCGCAAGAGGTGGCGACGGCGGTGCGGGTGCTCAAGGACGTGCTGGAGGGCTGAGGCGGGCTCGAGCCCGGGGCATCCGACCCTGAACGCCCGCCGGGGCCGGGCATCCGACCCTGAACGCCCGCCGAGGCCGGGCATCCGACCCTGAACGCCCGATTTCGACGCGCAGACCGCCGATTTCAGCCCAGACTCCCTCGAATCCGGGCGTTCGACCCTACATGCCCGCGAATTCCGGGCGTTGGCCCCCACATGCCCGAGAACCCCGGGCGTTGGCCCCCACATGCCCGAGAATCCCGGGCGTTGGCCCCCACATGCCCCCTGTCGAATCTCGGACACCCCCTGTCGGAGCTTCGACAGTCACCACAGCCAGCGCGCCAAGGATGCCCAATTCATCGGGCTCCAGTCGCTGGCCCGGGTCTTGCTGACGCTCCGGGGCATGTACCACCAAGTCGCACGCACTCAGTCCGGTCTCCTCTTTCACACCTGGGAGGAGGCCCAAGCGCTCTGGACCCGAATGCTCCCTGTGCTGCAGGGAGCCCAGGCGGCCTGCCTGATGCCGAACCACATCCACCTGCTCCACCCACAGGACCAGCGGACGCGGGTGGCGCAGATCCTGGCAGGTCACCTGCGCAGCGTGAATCGCAGGCGGACGCCCATCCGCCTGGAGCCCCTGCCACGCCCAAAGCACAGTGAGACCGCCCAGAAGCGACGCCGGGAGGCTCGCTACATCTACCTGAACCCTTGCCGGGCCGGCCTGGTCAACGACCCGCTGGCCTGGCCCTGGTCGAACTACCGGGACGCCCTGGGCCTCTCACTCCGGCCGCTCCGCAGGCCGGACGCCGATCCCCACCGGCTCCACGCCTACGTGAGCGGTGACCCCAGCGTGCAGGTGGGCGGCACGGACCTGCCGACAGTGGGAGGACAGCCCTCGCTGATGGACCTCCAAGCCGCTTGCTCGGAGCTGCTCCGAACTCCCCTGTACGAGCTCCATCAGCGTGGCCCCGCGCGGACGCTGTGGATGCAAGCCCTCCAGAGCATCGGGGGGCTCTCCCCAATCGAGACCGCCTCCTTGGTGGGGGTGAACCCGACCACCATCCGACGCCTGCGTCCAGCGAGCCCCCGCAGCCTCGAGCTGGTCGAACGCCTGGCCGGCGACGAACGCTTCCCCGGGATCCTGGCCGGCCCGGGGCACTGGGTGCTTCGGAGCAGTTGGAACGCGCGCCAAAGGCCCGACTGAGCCGGGCATCGCCCCCCGAACGCACGCCGCCGCCGGGCATCCACCCCCGAACGCCCGCCGCTGCCGGGCATCCACCCCCGAACGCCCGCCGCTGCCGGGCATCCACCCCTGAACGCCCGGTTTCGACGCAGAGATCGCCGACTCCACCCCGAATCCCCCTCAGATCCGGGCGTTCGCCCCCACATGCCCAGCAATCCCGGGCGTTCAACCCCACATGCCCAGCAATCCCGGGCGTTCAACCCCGGTTGCCCCGCAATCCCGGGCGTTCAACCCCACATGCCCAGCAATCCCGGGCGTTCAACCCCGGATGCCCCCCGAGAGCCCCCCAAGACTCCCGGAGCGGCCCCAGGTGAGCCTCAGGCCTCGA
The DNA here is from genome assembly GCA_036229005.1 of Myxococcota bacterium. Classification (GTDB taxonomy): domain Bacteria; phylum Myxococcota_A; class UBA796; order UBA796; family CAJQPC01; genus CAJQPC01. The sequence goes on along the minus strand of JAZAMN010000024.1, from coordinate 37,721 downwards.
CCACGCTCTCGACCTTGCCCTGGCCCTTGCCGATCGCCTTGGCAGCGACCTTCTCGGCGTCCTCGGCGTAGGGGGCGTCCACGGTGACGGTGTAGGTCACCGTGAAGGGGCGGGGGCCGCGGTCGGCGTCAAAGTGCTCGGTCAGGTCGGCGTCGAGCTCGGCGTCCACCTTGCCCATGGCCATGCCCTCGGAGTGGATTCCGTAGACCTTGCGGGGCTTGATCACCACGCCGGGGAGCACGGTGCCCTCGATGGCGATGCCGGCCACGTCGCCCACCTCGTAGGTGTTGGTCAGGTTCGCGACGATAGTGCGAGTGCCCTGCTCGGGGCTCTCGAAGGTGTAGATGAAGAGCTGATCGGTCTTCTCGTGGGCGGACTTGTTGGTGACCTTCATGGCGTAGACGGGCATCGCGCGCTCCTGTGTGCGGCGCGGCGTCTATTGGGTTCCGCGGCCCCTGTCAGCCGTCGTCGCCCAGACCGTGCTTCTTCATCATCCGGTAGACCGTGCTGCGGGCCACCCCCAGGCGCCGAGCGGCCTGGCTGATGTTGCCGGCGGCCTCCTCCAGCGCGCGGCGCAGCGCCCCCGCTTCCGCCTCTGCCAGTGAGGGCTCGGGAGGCACCGTGCTGCCCAGCGCCTTGTGGGAGGGATTCAGGGTCGCGGGCAGGTGCCAGGGCTCGATGACCCGGCTGTCCCCCGCCAGCACCAGCGCGTGGTGAAGCGCCATGTGCAGCTCGCGCGTGTTGCCCGGCCAGGGGGCCTGGTCGATGCGGTCCTGGGCCGCCGGGCTGAGCATCGGTACGTGGCTGCGCTTGAGCTGGCGGGCCAGTCGCTCCAGCAGGGCGTGGCAGAGCAGCGCCCGATCCGCCCGCGCCCGAAGGGGGGGCAGCTCCAGGGCCGCGCCCCGGATCCGGTAGAACAGGTCCGCGCGGAACTCCCCCGCCTCCACCATCGCCGGCAGGTCCCGGCAGGTCGCGCAGATCAGCCGCACGTCTGCCTTTCGGGGGGTCTGCTCGCCCACCCGGTAGTAGCTGCCGTCTTCCAGGAAGCGCAGCAGCAGGGCCTGGAGCGGCTTGGGCATCTCGGCCAGCTCGTCCAGGAACAGCGTCCCCCGATGCGCGCTGGCGATGCGGCCCTCCCGCCCCTTGGGGCTCGCCCCGGTGAACGCATTGGGGGCGTAGCCAAAGAGCTCCGACTGCAGCAACGACGGAGTCAGTGCCGCGCAGTTCAGCGGCACCAGCGGGCCCTGGGCCCGGTCGGAGGCCTTGTGGATCGCCGTGGCCAGCAGCTCCTTTCCGGTGCCCGTCTCGCCCAGGATCAGGACCGGGAGGGAAGAGGGGGCCACCTGCCGCGCATGGGCTCTCAACCGCATGAAGCTGGGGTCCTCCCCCACCAACTCCTCGAAGGGATCCTGGTGCCGGCGAGGACGCGCTGAGGCCGACCGACCCCCAGCGGTGAGGACCACCAGGTACGCCGCATTCCGGCTCCCGCTCTCCACCGCCTCCACTTCGAGGCCGGGCAGGGTGAGCTGTCCCCGAGCGGCCGCCTCCAGCTCCGCGGGGGTGACCTCCAGCACGTCCCGGGCGTAGGCGCCCACGCGCAGGACCTCCCCCCGGCTCTGGCTGGGGCCGAGCTGCAGCCCGCTGGCCACCGCGCCCTGGTTGGCCAGCACCACCCGCCCGTCCGCCGTGACCAGCACCGCGGGATCCCGCAGGCGCCCCAGCAGGCGCTGGACCAAGGAGCCCCGGGCGCTGTCCAGGACCGCCAGGCGCAGGCCCTCCTCCAACGCCCGCACCGCGGAGAGCACCGCGACGCAAGCCAAGGGGTCGGCGCGGTCCGCGAACGAGGTCGCGTCCAGCACGGCGACCGTCTCGCCCCAGGCATCCCGGATGGGCGCCGCGTAGCAGACCAGCCCGTGGTTGGGGCGGGCCAGGTGCGCCGCCCCCAGCACCGACACCGGGCGCTTCTCCTTGATGGCGGTGCCGATCGCGTTGGTGCCGCGGGTGGCCTCGTCCCACCAGGCACCCTCCTGCAGCTTGAGGCGCTCGGCGTGCTCCGCGAAGCCACCCCCGGCGCGCCGGGTCAGCACCACGCCCTGCGGGTCGGCCAGCAGCAGGGTGAAGTCGCGGGCGTTGAAGGCCCCCAGCGTGGCGCCCAGCACCTCGTCCAGCATGCGGAGCACCGGCTCGTGGCGCTCCTTGCGCAGCTTGAGCCTGTCCTCGCTCAGGATAGGCAGCGCTGCCGGACCATCAGGGCTCGCGCCAGCCGCGACGGCGCGGAACCATCTCTCCTGCAGGGGCCCCCTGGCCTCCTCGGGTGAAGACCAGAAGCGCTCCCACTCCGCGATGTCCTGGAGCTCCAGGTCAAGCCAGTTCATAGGTGAACATTGCCCCATTGGGAGGGGGGCAACAAGTGCGAAAGACAGAGCGCACTGTCGCGTATTGAGACACCTGTACCGTGAGCGAACGGTGACTTGTGTCGCACGCCGACACAGGATCGACGCACTGAGCGCCTCTGCGAAGTCGGCCCGCTTCTTGCTGTATCGACAGCGCACAACCCAACTGGAGTCGGAAATGACCTACAAGAATCCCAACACCGAAGGCGCTCTGATCAACTTCAAGTCCCGCTACGGGAACTACATCGGCGGCGAGTGGGTCGCCCCGGTCAAGGGCCAGTACTTCGAAGACATCAGCCCGGTGAACGGCAAGCCCTTCTGCGAGATCCCGCGCTCCACCAGCGAGGACATCGACAAGGCACTGGACGCCGCCCACGCCGCCTTCCCCGCCTGGGCCCGCACCTCCGTCGGCGAGCGCGCCGCCATCCTGAACAAGGTGGCTGACGTCATCGAGGCCAACCTCGAGATGCTCGCTGTGGCCGAGACCTGGGACAACGGCAAGGCCGTGCGCGAGACCCTCGCCGCCGACCTACCCCTGACCGTGGACCACTTCCGCTACTTCGCGTCCGCCATCCGCGCGCAGCAGAGCCAGACCGGCGTGCTCGACGAGAACACCGTGGCGTACCACTTCCACGAGCCCCTGGGCGTGGTCGCTCAGATCATCCCCTGGAACTTCCCCCTGCTGATGGCCGCCTGGAAGCTGGCCCCCGCTCTGGCCGCCGGCAACTGCGTCATCATGAAGCCCGCGGAGCAGACCCCCGCCAGCATCCTGGTGCTCATGGAGCTGATCGGCGACCTCTTCCCCGCCGGCGTGCTCAACGTGGTCAACGGCTTCGGTCTGGAGGCCGGCAAGCCCCTGGCGCAGTCCGACCGCGTCGCCAAGGTGGCCTTCACCGGTGAGACCACCACCGGCCGCCTGATCATGCAGTACGCATCCGCGAACCTGATCCCCGTGACCCTGGAGCTGGGCGGCAAGTCCCCCAACGTGTTCTTCGAGGACGTCTGGTCCGCCGACGACGCCTTCCGCGACAAGGCCCTGGAGGGCTTCACCCTCTTCGCCCTGAACCAGGGTGAGGTCTGTACCTGTCCCTCCCGCGCGCTGATCCAGGACTCCATCTTCTCCGAGTTCATGGACGCCGCCGTGGCCCGCACCAAGGCCATCAAGATGGGCAACCCCCTGGACCCCACGGTCATGATGGGCGCCCAGGCCTCCAACGACCAGCTTGAGAAGATCCTCTCCTACATCGACATCGGCAAGCAGGAGGGCGCGGAGTGCCTGACCGGCGGCGCCCGTGCCGACCTGGGTGGCGATCTGGCGGGCGGCTACTACGTCCAGCCCACCATCTTCACCGGCCACAACAAGATGCGGATCTTCCAGGAGGAGATCTTCGGTCCCGTCGTCTCCGTGACCCGCTTCTCCGACTACAACCAAGCCATCGACATCGCCAACGACACCCTCTACGGGCTGGGCGCCGGCGTGTGGTCCCGCAACGTGAACTTCGCCTACAAGGCCGGTCGCGCCATCCAGGCCGGTCGCGTCTGGCAGAACTGCTACCACCTCTACCCCGCCCACGCGGCCTTCGGTGGCTACAAGCAGTCCGGCATCGGCCGTGAGACCCACCTGATGATGCTGAACCACTACCAGCAGACCAAGAACATCCTGGCGTCCTACGACGAGAACAAGCTCGGCTTCTTCTAGGCCACAGCGCCCCTGCAGCCCCACCTCGCCACCGCGCGGGGTGGGGCTGTCGCCCCTCTGCCCCCCCAGACTGGAGCCCCCCGTGTCCGAGCCCCTCGACCGCGTGAAGGCCACCGCCGACGCCATCGACATGATCCGCGCGCTCACCGCGCAGCACGGCCCCCTGATGTTCCACCAGTCCGGCGGGTGCTGCGACGGCTCAGCACCCATGTGCTACCCCCAAGGCGACTTCATCCTCAGCCCGCGCGATGTGCTGCTGGGCGAGATCGAAGGGACGCCGGTCTACATCGACAAGACCCAGTGGGCGACCTGGTCCCACACCACCCTCACGATTGACCTCGTACCCGGACGCGGCGCGGGCTTCTCCTTGGAGGCCCCCCACGGCGTACGCTTCATCACCCGCTCCGAGATCTGCGAGCTCCCGGAGCCGGGCCAGCAAGGAGAGACCCCATGAACAAGTGGCCTGTGCCCGAGCGCGTTTCCGCCGGTGCCCAAAACGAGCTGCGCGACATGAACGCCTACCGAGAGGCGTGGATGAACGCCGCCGCGGACCCCAGCGGCTTCTGGTTGTCCCGGACCAAGAGCCTGATCCAGTGGATGACGCCCCCCGAGCGCGGCCTGGACGGCGACTACCGGCAGGTCCGGGACAGCAGCTTCACCTGGTTCGGTGACGGCACGCTCAATGTGACCGAGAGCTGCCTGGACCGCCACGCGCAGGCCACCCCCGACAAGACCGCCATCCTGTGGGAGGGCGACGCCCCCGACGAGACCCAGCGCATCAGCTACAGCGAGCTGCTGGCCGAGGTCTCCCGCACCGCCAACGCCCTCAAGGGCATGGGCATCCAGAAGGGCGACCGCGTCATCATCTACATGGGCATGGTCCCCCACGCGGCCGTCGCCATGCTGGCCTGCGCCCGGATCGGGGCCATCCACTCCGTGGTCTTTGGCGGCTTCTCCGCCGAGGCGCTGCGCGACCGGGTCCGCGACTGCGGCGCCGAGGTCATCCTCACCCAGGACGTCGGCGTGCGCGGCGGACGGCACATCCCGCTCAAGGCCACCGTCGATGCGGCTCTGGAGGGAGAACATGGCGTACGCCACGTGGTGGTCTACCGACGCAGCGACGAGCAGGTGGACTGGACCCCCGGACGGGATCTGTGGTGGCACGAGGTCACCGAGGCCGCTTCCGCCGACTGTCCGGCCACCCCCTGCGCCGCGGAGGACCCCCTCTTCATCCTCTACACCTCGGGGTCCACTGGCCGCCCCAAGGGCCTGGTGCACACCTGCGGTGGCTACATCACCTACGCCGCCTACACCCACCGCAACGTCTTCGACCTGCGCGAGGACGACGTCTACGCCTGCGTGGCCGACGTGGGCTGGATCACCGGCCACACCTACATCGTGTACGGGCCCCTGGCCAACGGCGCGACCACGGTGATGTTCGAGTCCACCCCCCTCTACCCGGACGCCGGCCGCTACTGGGACATGGTGGAGCGCCACGGCATCACCCTGTTCTACACCGCGCCCACCGCCATCCGTGCTCTGGCCGCCCAGGGCGATGAGTTCGTGACCCGCTACGACCGCAGCAGCCTGCGCGTGCTCGGCACCGTCGGCGAGCCCATCAACCCCGAGGCCTGGCGCTGGTACCACGAGGTCGTGGGCGAAGGCCGCTGCAACATCGTGGACACCTGGTGGCAGACCGAGACCGGCGGCATGTGCATCAGCCCCATCGCCCCGGCCACCCAGCCCAAGCCCGGCAGCGCCACCCTGCCCCTGCCCGGCATCCACCCCAAGCTGGTCAACCAGGAGGGCCACGAGATCCTGGGCCCCGGCGAGGGCTACCTGTGCATGCGCATGCCCTGGCCTGGCCAGGCGCGCACCGTCTGGGGCGACCACGACCGCTACGTGGCCACCTACTTCTCCACCTACCCGGGGCTCTACTTCACCGGCGACGGCTGCCGCCGGGACAAGGACGGCTTCTACTGGATCACCGGCCGCGTGGACGACGTGCTCAACGTCTCCGGGCACCGCATGGGCACCGCCGAGTTCGAGTCCGCCATCCTGGCGCACGACGCCATCGCCGAGTGCGCGGTGGTCGGCTACCCCCACGAGCTCAAGGGCCAGGGCGTCTACGCCATGCTGGTCCCCCAGCCCGACCACGCGGTGGACGATTCCGTCCTCAAGGAGCTCCAGGGCCTGCTGCGCAGCCACATCGGCGCCCACGCCAAGGTGGACCAGTACCAGGTCATCCCCGGCCTGCCCAAGACCCGCTCCGGCAAGGTCATGCGCCGCATCCTGCGCAAGATCGTCGAGGGCCGCGGGGACGAGCTGGGCGACGTGAGCACGCTGGCCGACCCCAGCGTCGTGGACGCCATCCTGCAGGGCTACAGGGACCTGCAGAGCTGAGCGCCGCGAGGCCGCCCTTGAGGGGTGCCGACTGAGCCCGCGCAGGGCTCAGATCCTCAGGGCGGCCTCCATCCCCTCGCGGATGGCCCGGCGCGCATCCAGCTCCGCGGCCAGCTTCGCGCCACCGATGACCTCGACTTGGACACCCGCGCTGCTGAGTGGCTCGGCCAAGGGGGCGAAAGAGGTCTGCCCAGCGCAGACGACGACATGGTCCACCTCCAGGACCCGGGGCTTGCCGGCGACCGTGATGTGCAGGCCCGCGTCATCGACCTTCTCGTAGGCGACCTCCGAGAGCATCTCCACGCCGCGCTGCTTGAGCGTCGCGCGGTGGATCCAGCCGGTGGTCTTGCCCAGCTTGGCGCCCGGCTTGCCCTTGCTCCGCTGCATCAGCGTGAGCTTGCGGGCGACCTTGGGCTGCCGAGGCTCGGCCAGGCCGCCGCGGCGGGTGTGCTCCCCGTCGATGCCCCACTCGGCCAGGAAGGCCTCCAGCTCGGGCTCGCGGGTGTCGGTGTGGCTCAGGAACTCGGCCACGTCAAAGCCGATGCCGCCCGCGCCGATGATGGCAACGCGCTCCCCGACCGGGGCGCCGCGCAGCACCTGCAGGTAGCTGAGCACCTTGGCGTGGTCCGCACCGGGGAAGCTGAGCTCCCGGGGCTTCACGCCGGTGGCCAGGATGACCACGTCAAAGGCCTTGAGGGCCTCGGTGTCCGCCCGGGTGTTGAGCTTGAGCGTGACCCCCGCGCGCTCCAGGCGCTGGCCAAAGTAGCGCAGCGTCTCGTTGAACTCGTCCTTCCCGGGGATCTCCTTGGCCAGCAGGAACTGCCCGCCGATGCGCCCCTGGGCCTCGAAGAGGGTGACCTCGTGCCCCATCTCGGCGGCCTCACAGGCGGCGGAGAGCCCCCCGGGGCCCGCGCCCACCACCGCGACCTTGCGGCCCTTGGTATTGGACTCAGTGGGGATCTCCGTCTCGTAGCAAGCCCGCGGGTTGACCAGGCAGGTGGCCTGCTTGTTGGAGAAGATGTGGTCCAGGCAGGCCTGGTTGCAGCCGATGCAGGTGTTGATGCTCTGGGGCGCGCCGGCGGCCGCCTTCTTCACAAAGTCGGGGTCCGCCAGGAAAGGGCGGGCCATGGAGACCATGTCGGCGTCACCGCGCTCCAGCACCTCTTCGGCGACCTCGGGGGTGTTGATGCGGTTGGAGGTGATCACGGGCACCGAGACCTCGCCGCGCAGCTTGCGGGTGACCCAGGTGAAGGCCGCCCGAGGCACGGACGTGGCGATGGTGGGGACCCGCGCCTCGTGCCAGCCGATGCCCGTGTTCAGGATGGAGACGCCCGCCTTCTCCAGCTCCTGGGCGAGTTGCACGACCTCCTCCCAGGTGGAGCCGTTGGGGATCAGATCCAGCAGGCTGATCCGGAAGATCAGGATGAAGTCTGGGCCGACCTCTGCCCGGGTGCGGCGCACGATCTCCAGGGGGAAGCGGATGCGGTTCTCGTAGCTGCCGCCCCAGGCGTCGTCCCGGTGGTTGGTGTGCTGCACGATGAACTGGTTGATCAGGTAGCCCTCGCTGCCCATGATCTCGACGCCGTCGTAGCCGGCTTCCTGGGCCAGCGAGGCGGTGCGCACGAAGTTCTCGATGGTCTTCTCGACCCCCCGGCCGCTCAGGGCGAAGGGCGTGAAGGGGTTGATCGGCGCCTGGATGCGCGAGGGCGCGACCTGGAAGGGGTGGTAGCCGTAGCGGCCGGCGTGCAGGATCTGCATCGCGATGCGCCCGCCGGCCTGGTGCACGGCCTCGGTCAGGGTGCGGTGGCGCCGGACCTCGATCCGGTTGGACATCTTGGCGGCCAGGGGCTTGAGCCAGCCGGCGCGGTTGGGCGCGATGCCGCCGGTGACCATCAACCCGACCCCTCCCTCGGCCCGACGGGCAAAGTAGGCGGCCATGCGTCCGTAGTCCCGGTCCTCCTCCATTCCCACGTGCATGGAGCCCATGAGCACGCGGTTGGGGAGGGTGACGCTGCCCACCTGCAGGGGGGAGAGGAGGTGGGGATAGGGGCTGTCGGACATGGGCGCTCCCAACTGAATGACCATTCAGTCAGTAGCTAACCTCTGCGCTCGGTGGCCGGCCAGAGGTGACCGTTCCTTGCCTGGGACCTCAGCTTCGTCGCCGACGGCCCAAGGCGATCAGGCCAAAGAGCCCCAGGCCCAGGGCCAGCCCACCCTGGCGCGGGCCCGTGGCGCAGCCCAGCTCCCGGCACTCGCCCCAGCAGTCCCCGCAGTCGGAGATGGTCTCCACCCCGGGCGCGAAGGCCTCGACCGGGATGTCCTCGACCAGGAGGGGCAGGCAGTAGGGGGTGCCGTCGGCGCAGGGCTCGCAGGTGGCGCCGAAGCCCACCATGAGCTCGCAGAGGGCCCCAGGGTCGCCGCTCTCGTCCACCAGCACGCCCAGGGGGCGGGTATCCAGATCGGCCTCCAGGGTGACCTCGCTCCAGCCAGAGCTGTTGAGGGTGCCGCTGAGACGGAAGTCCTCGAGGGTGAGCTCAGCCCCTTCGAGGGCAAACACCCTCACCTCGTCACTGACCGAGACCCGGCTGCCGCTCACGTCGGCCAGCTCCACCTCGGTGAGCACGCAGGTGTCCTGCTCTCCCCCCGTGGAGCCGCCGACCCGCAGGTTGACGCTGCCCTGCTGGCTCTGGGTGATCTCGAAGAGCATCGGCTCGGCCTCGAGGTAGCTGGCGAGCACCGAGCCCACACCGGCGGGCTCGGCGAAAGTGCCGGCCTGGACGTCCATGATCCAGCTACTGCCCACCCACTGGCTGGTGGACTCGCCGGTGTCGTCCCCGCCGGAGCCGCTGTCGTCGCCACCGATCGGGCGGCTGTCATCCGCCAGCACCCAGGTGTCCTCGGGGCCGGGGTTGCCGCCGCAGGCCAGGCCGAGAAACAGGGTCAATCCCAGGGTGGTGGGGAGCAGGTGTCGCATGGAGGCCTCCTGAGCTCCCCTGCTATCACTCCAGCGGGCGAGCGCGCGAGAATCCCCAGACAAGCGCCAAAGAGAGCAAGGCGGCCATTCCGACGGGCCCCCCGGGGCGGGTGGATCCGACGCAGCCATAGACCGGGGTGATGGTGGCCCCAGAGCTGTTGGGATCGCTGCCGTCCAGCAGCTCCTGGATGTCGCCGACGCCGTCCCCGTCGGAGTCCGTGCCCTCCGCCTCGAGCTCGGCCAGCACCTCCGCGAGGGTGGCGTCGTCCTGGGCGGTGAGCCCCAGGTCCATGAGCGCGGCGCCAAAGGGGGTGGTCACGGTGCCGATGGTCGGCGCACCCTCGTGGCAGAGGGTGCAGGCGGGGGTGTCGACGGAGAGCTCCTCAGCGACCACCCCGGGGTAGCTGCTGGAGGCGTGCGCGAGGGTCACGAGGGTCAGGAACATGGCGCGCACCTAGAGCGAGAAGTGGAGCTGACCAAGGACCATGTGGGTGGGCGTCCGGCCCCCCGCGCTGGCCACCTGGCGATGGATGTAGTCGACCCGCAGATCGGTCTTGGGGGCCAAGAACCAGCTCGCCCCACCCCAAGCGCCCAGCGAGGTCCCGGCCTCCTGCTGCAGCCACTCGCCGCTGCCCATCAGGTGCAGGCCCTGGACCACCTCGTAGTCCGCCTGCACAAAGCCCACGGAGCCCGGCTCCGCCTGGTTGGAGAGCAGCACGCTGGCCTCGGCCAGGATCGCGAGTCCGTGCGCCGGAGAGGCCCGGAGCTGCAGGCCGTGGGCCTGACGGGTGGTGTCTGGGGTGAGGGTGAGCACGTCGGTCTGGGCCTTGCCCATCAGCGAGCTCACGCCCAACACCAGCTTGGGGCCCAGGCTGTACTCCACCATCGCCGAGTAGCCCTGCTCCCGGAACTCCGCGGGTGAGAGCTGGTAGTTGCCGCCGATCACCATCGCCTCGGCGCGCAGGTCGCCCCGGCTGTAGTGCACGTCCACGCCGTGCTGCTGGTCGGCGTTGATGTCGGTGCGGGTGGCTGTCCGGACCCAGGCGCTGTGCTCCAGGATGCGGTTGCCGTAGGGCAGCGCGACGCGGCCGGCGCGGACCACCAGATCCGAGGTCAGGTCCACCCCGATCCAGTGCTCGCGGGAGAAGAGGTTGACCTGGTCGTTGCGCAGCACCCGGGCCTCTTCAGCGGCGCCAGTGGGGAGCACACCCAGGCTGCCATACCCGCGGACCCTACCGACCTGGACCTGCGCCCGCACATCACCCTGCATGGGCACCGGGAACACCGCCGAGGACCCACTGGACGCGCTCATCGCCGGGCCTCCGCGCACCACGGCGCCCACCAGCAGCCAGTCCGGGACCGGGACCGCGCCCCAGGCGAACTCAGCGGCCGCTCCGGGCTCCCACTCGGCCCCGCGCTCCTCCCAGGGGGTGCGCACGAACACCTCGCCCTGGGCGCGCCCGTACTCGGTGAGCAGGCCACCGCCGCTGGGGTCTGCGTGGCAGGCCGCGCAGGTGGTGTAGCCGTGGTTGACGGTCCACGCGTAGGCGTTGGCCTCACGGGGAGACAGCAGCACTGCCAGGAGCAGCGCCGCCAGGGCAGCGAGTCGACGGGGCATGGGCGGGACGCTCAGTTGTTGACGGTCGTGAACTTGGCCTGCGCGGACATCTTGGGGTCCACGCTGACGCCCATGTACTCGTCGATGACGATGCCGTGCTTGGAGGTGTCGAAGGCAAAGCCCGCCACCCAGTCCACGCCGGTCTTGCCGGTCTTGACGGCGTACTTCACGGTCACCGGCTGCTCCACACCGTTCAGGGTGAAGGTGGCCTGGGCGCTGCCCGTGCGCTTCTTGTTCTCCTCGTCCGGCCAGGTGATCTGGTCGTTGGGGATGCTCAGCAGCACGTTGGGGTGCTGCTCGGCGCCCGCGTACTTGCGCATGTGGTCGTCCCGCAGGTCGATCCCCGTGGTCACCGCGGACACCGGGACGGTGAACACCAGCGCGCTGTCGGTCTCGCTGACCGTGAACTCCTCCGCGACGCCATCGATCGCGAAGCCCGCGGGGCCGTCCGCGTGGAAGCCGACCTTGTGCTTGCCGTCGACACTCCAGCCGGCGAACGCCAGGGCGGGAGCGAGGAGCAGCAGGGGAGCCAGGTGGGGGGCGCGCAGTCGCAAGAGGACCTCTCAGCTTGTGTGGTCAGGGGGCGAGACTATGCCGGGACAGCAGCCTCGGCATGAGTTTCCCCAGCCGGGCGCAGGGTGTCCAGTGCTGACAAAGGCGCCGGACCGGGTCATGTTGTTCCAAAGGACGCACAAATGACCCTCCTCTGGACGCTGCTCGCCTGCGAGATCACCTGGCTTGGGATCAACCGCCAGGACGACAGCAACCCAAGCGGCGGAGACGACACCCAGACCACCTGGGACAGCGGCGAGTGGAGCGGCACCTGGGACAGCGCCCAGCTCCCCATCGAGCTGGTCGAGCTCAGCGCCCCCTGCAAGGACCAGGGCCCCATCTACGCCCTGCACCCCCGCTCCGAGCAGGAGCTATGGGTGGGCTGCGGCGGCGGGGCCGGCCTGCACCACAGCGTGGACGGCGGCGAGAGCTTCACCGAAGAGCTCCCCGGCGCGGACCTCTACGTCTTCGACATCCAGGAGGGCGGGGGCGGCACCCTGCTGGCCTGCGGGCACGCCTACGCCGGCGATCTGGAGGGCAGCCTGCTGCTCCGGCGCTCCGAGGAGGGCGACTGGCGCTCCCTGCTCGCCTACGGGGACAACCGCGAAGACGATGACCTCGCCTACATCTCCAACTGTGGCCAGGTGGGGGTCAGCGGCAGCCGCTTGATGGTGTTCTCCAACACCATCGGGGACATGACCACCTCCACCGACGGGGGCTCCTCCTGGACCGCCGCCGAGCGCTACTGGGGCGAGGCCAACCTGGACGAGGGGGGCTACTCCGCCCACCAGGTCCTGCAGCTCGCGGTGGTCGACGGGGACTTCTACGGCAGCGGCAGCGTCATCGCCGAGCCGCCCCGCTTCTTCATGCCCAGCGACCACGCCCAGGCCCAGTGGTTCAACCTCGCGTCCGAGGTCGTCAGCCCCACCGTCACCGGCGAAGCCTGGGCCCTGGCCACCCCGGACGGCGGCGCGAGCTGGATCCTCGGAGGCCGCGACCAGGACGAGGGCGCAGCGGCCAGCGGCTTCCTCTTTGGCGGCGCCCCCGGAGCCTGGAGGCGCATCCCCGTCGGCCCCGAGATCGACATCGTCCGGGACATCGCCTTCAACGACGACGGCAGCCTGGGGGTCGCGGTCGGGGATCGCTACCCGCCCACCGCCAAGGGGGGCTTCGTCCTGATCAGCGAGGATGGAGGGAGGAGCTGGCAGGCCCTGGACGCTGGATTGCCCGCCAACCTCCAGCGGGTCAGCGTCCACGGGTCGACCTTCTGGGTGGGCGGCGAGGACCTGCTGGTGCGCGGGAGCTGGTAGGCGCTCCGGGGATCCTCCGGCGCCGGAACAGACGTTATTTCAGGCAATTACGGCGCTATCTCGGCCTTGTTCCCAGACTTGAGGCCGCGGCCCCCGCTCTCGGGGCCCAGAGCCCGCCCCCGCCTCCGGCTAGAGTTTCGCAGCACCGACCAGCGAAACCACGTGACCGACATCACCTTCGACTGGGACTCGCTGCTCCAGCAGGAGCGCCCCGAGCCCACCGCCCCCTTGATCGCCAGGCGCTACCGCCTGGGGGAAGAGCTCGCGAGCGGCGGCCACGGCCAGATCTTCCGGGGCGAGGACCTCTACCCGGACAGCCCGGAGCGGACCGACGTCGTCATCAAGCTGGAGCCCGTCGGGTCGCACGAGGCCCTGGAGCGCGTCCGCCGGGAGCTCACCGCTCTGCGCCTGCTGCGCCTGCCCAACGTCGTCCGTGTCCTCGACGACGGCCTGCTCCCTGACGGCCAGCACTTCATCGCCATGCAGTTCGTGGACGGTGAGCCCTTCCCCCTCAAGGGGCCCTGGCAGCAGCTCCGTCCCCTCTTCCTGACCCTGCTCGACACCCTGCGCACCATCCACGAGGCCGGCGTCGTCCACCGGGACATCAAGCCCAGCAACATCCTGGTGCGCGCGGGGCGGCCGGTCCTCTTGGACTTTGGCCTCGCACGCCAGGAGCCCGTGCTGGACCGCGTGGAGGGCACCCCCCGCTACATGGCCCCCGAGCAGCTCCTGGGCACCGCCGCCGACCACCGCGTCGACCTCTACGCCGTCGGCTGCATGCTCTTCGAGTGCCTGAGTGGCCACGCTCCCCACGGCCACGACATCCGCCGCATCATCCTGGAGCGCCCCCGGGTGCCGGCCCCCGCGCTGCGCACCCTGGTGCCCGACGTGGACCCCAAGCTCGCCGACCTGGTCGACCGCCTGCTGAGCATCGACCCCAGCGACCGCCCCAGCGACGCCGAGCAGGTCTACCGCAGCCTCGGCGGCGACAGCCTCGCGCAGACCGTCGTGGACCTCACCGATGCCCTGCCACGGCGACCCACCCGAGAGGACCTGGAGGGGCTCTGGGTGGGCCCGGAGTTCTTCTCCCACCTCAAGTCCATCCCGGCCCAAGCCCTCCTCGACCGCAGCGACGGCACCAGCGAGGACATCCGCAGGCTGCTCGAGCGCTGGCTGCGCTCCGGCGTCGCCCACCTGGAGCGCGGCCGCCTCAAGACCACCCGCCTGAGCCTCCGGGAGCTGGAGCTGCGCGAGGGCCTCGACCCCGCCGACCCGCACCTGGTCGACGCCCTGCTGGAGCGCGCCGAGGCCGCCTACGAGGCCGGACAGCACACCCAGGTCCGCGCCCTGTTGGAGCTCGCCCTGGGCGTCGCGCGCCACGGCAACAGCCGCCCCCAGGAGGCCCGCATCCTGCGCTGGCTGACCGCGAGCACCGCCGCCTCCGCCTCCCCAGAGGCCCTGGACCGCTCCCTGGCACAGCTCGGTCGCGCCGAAGAGCGCGGCATCCCCATCGCCCCCCTCCGCGAGCTGCTGCGGGCCAAGCGCATGGCCATGCGGCGGGAGACCGGCCGCGCCCTGAGCACCCTGCGCCGCTGTGGCGAGTTCGGCTTCGAGCCTCTCGAGCTCGCCCGCGCCTCCGTCCTGATCGAGGCCAACGCCCACTCCGTCCAGGACCTGGAGCTGCAGATCCAGAGCATGGAGACCTGGGCCAGCACCCCCGAACGCCGGGCCCGGCTGCTGCGCTGGCGCTCCGCCTTGGCCTACCGGGAGGGCGACTACCAAGGCGCGATGGACTGGGCCCTGCAGTCCGTGGAGCTGGACCCCTCGCGCAACAGCGCCCTCTCCGGCCTCAACCGGGCAGCCTCCGCGGCCCTGGAGTGCGCGCCGGAGCGCGGGAAGGCCCTGATCGCCCAGTTCAGCGAGGCGGCTCGAGCGCTGGCGGAGCCCCACCGGGAGCTCACGGCGTGGATGCTCTCCCGCGCGCTGGACTACCGACTGGGCATCGAACACGACCCGCAGCCCCACGCCGTCCGGGTCGCGCGGGATCTCTACGCCTCCGTGGCCCTGGGCTGCGCGATGACCGAGATGGCCTTCGCCTGGCGCCAAGGCCACGAGGCCGCGCTGCCCCTTGCCCTGGAGGCCGCCCACCTAGCCGAGATCCTCCAGAACCGGGACGCGCAGATCTACAGCCGCTGCATGGCCACCAGCCTTGGCCACGCCACCCCCAACATCCTGGGGGAGGCGCGCAGCATCCGAGATCCCGAGCTCCGGGCCGAGGCCCTGGCGCTGATCGCCCCCCGATTTCCCCGAAAGCGTCTGCGCGGCGAGGTCCAGGCCGCCGTGGACGCCTCCAATCTCCCGCTGCATCAGCGTCGCACGATCCTGAGCATGCAGGAGGCCCTGGACCGCTGCAAGCGTTGAGGAGTTGAACATGAGCGAGAAGAAGCTGACCTTGGCATCCACCCAGTTCTTCGGCGAGGGCGACTGGGACATCGTCTTCGAGCCCCCCGGCATGCAGTCCGGCAAGCTCTACACGGACAGCCTCGGCGGCGACACGGTCAAGGAGGTCTGGCAGTTCCCCGCCGGCTCCGAGCCCGGCTTCGTGGACGCCCGCTACGACGCCGTCTACGTGTCCGCCGGCGGAGACGCCCCCCAACTCCCCACGGGCTGGCGCCAGGCCGTCATGGAGATCGAGCCCCAGAACATCACCGGCCCCGTCCCCACGCCGGGCCCCGGCGGCAACCTCTTCCAGGCCAGCAGCATCGAGAACGGCAGCGTCACCGGCAAGGCCTGGCTCTACCGCAAGAACAACAACGGCACCTTCACCGACTCCTGGTGCTTCCAGGACAGCTTCAAGTGGGGCCAGCCCGGCGTCACCATCGAGGTCCGCCCGGTCCCCGGCGACAACGCCACCTGGGCCGCCAAGGCCAACAACGACTGCCCCGGCGGCCAGACCGCGGTGACCCAGTTCAACATCACGCAGTGAGCCCCGCGGCCCTCTGGGAGCCCACCGGCGACTGGAGGGCCCCGCGCCAGGAGTACCTGGGCTCCGCTCCGCTGGGGGTCGGCGCCCTGGAGGCCCACCGATTGGGCTTTCGCGGCGCTGGCGCCCGCCTCGCGCTGGTGGATCTCGGCTGGTCCGAGCACCGGGACCTCCCCAGCAGCCCCGAGCGGCACAACCGCCGCAGCGCCCACGGCGCCATGGTCCTGGGCTGCGCGCTGGGCAACAGCCCCGGACTCGGCATCCGCGGCGTGGCCCCCGACGCCACCCTGGTCGCCCGCAGCGCACCCCCGCCCGAGCTCCCCATCTCCGAGGGGGTCGAGGAGGCCATCCGGTGGGCCAGCAGCTTTGACCCCCACCTCCTGCTCATCCAGGTGGAGCTCCAGGACGGAGAGACCCAGCGGCCCGTCGAGGCCCTGCCCAGCGTGTTCCAGCAGCTCCGAGAGCTCACGGAGCGGGGCGTCCACGTGGTGATGGCCGCCGGCAACGGACGCCACGACCTGTCCTCGCTGGGGGACTGCAATGCACAGAGGATCTGGCGCCCCGGAGCCCCGGAGTCGGGGGCGATCCTGGTGGCCGGCGGCCACCCCGCGGACTGGCGCCCCTTCTCCAACACCGGAGACCGAATCGACGCCCACGCCTGGGGAGACCGCGTCGTGACCAGCGGCGGCGGCGCCCTCTCCGCCCCCGACCAGAGCGAGCGCCGCTACGCCCGGGGCTTCGGCGGCTCCAGCGCGGCGGCCGCCATCATCGCCGGCTGCGTGCTGCTCCTGGACGCCGCCACCCGCAGCCAGGGCCGCCCCCTCTCGCCCGCCGCAATGCGCGCGCTGTTCCGGGACCCCAGCCTCAGCACCCAGCGCCCCAAGCTGGGCGGAATGCCCGACCTCGTGCGCATCCTCCGGCACCTGGAGCTCCTGGAGGAGGGACCGGGGTAGTCTGCGCCCATGCTCCTCACCCTCCTGGCCTGCGCGCCCACCGCCGACCGCGTCGAGACCCTCAGCATCGGCGAGGTCACCGGCAGCGTATCCCCCGAGTTCCTCAGCTTTGCCGTGGACTCCGGACAGGTCGCCGGCACCGTCTTCTGGAGCGAGGACCCCACGGCCACCGAGCCCGAGGTCGGCATCGCGCCCTACGACTTCACCCGCCCCGCCCTGGGCCTGCTGGCCGCCGAGCTCTCCCCCGCGTGGCTGCGCATCGGCGGGACCGACGCAGACCGCCTCTACTACGACCTGGGGGAGGGCCTCTCCGAGCCTCCGGACGGCTACCGCGGCACCCTGACGGAGGCCCAGCTCCAAGGCGCCGTCGACTTCGCCGAGGCCGCCGGGCTGCAGCTCTTCTTCACCCTCAACGCGGGCCCGTCCAGCCGCGATGAAGCCGGCGAGTGGCAGCCCGACAACGCCCAGGCGCTGCTGCAATGGACCGCCGAGCGGCAGGCCCCCATCGGCCTCTGGGAGCTGGGCAACGAGCTCAACGGATACGCCCTCCTGCACGGAGAGAGCGTCTCGCCCGAGACCTATGGCCGAGACCTGCAGACCCTGGCCAGCCTGCGCGATGCGCACACCCCGGACGCCCTCGTGGCCGGCCCCAGCTCCGCCTATTGGCCCGTCAACGGCGAGTTCCTGGGCTTCATGGAGGACGCCCTTTCCCAGGGCGGCGAGCACCTGGACGTCGTCACCTGGCACTACTACCCCCAGCAGTCCGAGCGCTGCCCCCTCCAGAGCCGCCTGGCCACCCCCGAGACCATGCTGGCTACCGACGCTCTGGACGAGGGCCAGCTCTGGGCCGACCAGGTCGAGGGCCACCGCGACGACAGCGCCCCCCACGCCCAGGTCTGGCTGGGCGAGACCGGGAACGCCCAGTGCGGTGGCCAGCCCGGGGTCAGCGACGCCTTCGCCAGCAGCTTCTGGTGGCTCGATCAGCTCGGTTGGCTCGCCCAGCGCGGGCAGCCCGTGGTGATCCGCCAGACCCTCAGCGGCGCCGACTACGCCCTGATCGACGAGAGCACCCTGGAGCCCAACCCGGACTACTGGGTCAGCGTCCTGCACAAGCGCCTGATGGGTCCCCAGGTCCTGCAGATCAGCGGCGGCGGCCCCCTGCGCGTCTACGCCCACTGCGACGCCGAGAACACCACCCTCGCCGTGATCAACCCCAGCGACGAGAGCGTGCTCCTTGACCTGGGGCGTCAGGAACTGTGGCTCCTGCAGGCGGATGACCTCGCCGACCGCCAGATCACCCTCAATGGGGAACCCCTCTCGGCCCCAGACGGTGTGCTCCCCCCGCTGGAGCCGGTCATCGACCACCCCCTCTTCCCCTCTCGCAGCCTGGGCTTCGTCCGGCTGGAGGGCGGCTGCCCCTGAGCCCCGGGCCCTTGACCCTGGCCACGCCGCGACTATCGATACGGCGCCATGGCCGACGACCTCCCGATCACCGACCACCTCTGCATCCCGGGCAGCAGCCTGCGGGTGGCGCACAGCCGCTCGGGCGGACCCGGCGGTCAGAACGTCAACATGCGGGCCACCCGGGTGCAGCTCTTTTGTGCACTGCAGCATACCGGTCTGCACCCCGCGGTGATCCGGCGCCTGGAGGAGAGCTTCGGCTCCCGCATCAACGAGAGCGGCGAGCTGCGCATCGACTCCGCCAACAGCCGCAGCCAGGCCGACAACCTGCAGGAGGCCCGCGACCGCCTCGCCGAGATGATCCGCGGCCAGCTCCAGCCCCCCAAGCGCCGCCGCAAGACCCGCCCCTCCCGCGCCAGCAAGGAGCGCCGCCTCAAGGCCAAGTCGCAGCGCAGCGAGAAGAAGCGCTCCCGCGAGAAGCCCGACTACTGACCGGGCGAGCGGAGAGACGCCGAGTGCTCAACGACGCAGGCGCTCCTCCAGGGCGGCGAGGCGCGCGCGCAGAGCATCCAGCTCCTGATCCGGGGCGGGCTGGGGCGTGGGCGGCGTCTTGGGCTCAGGCTCCGCCGGCTCGGGTTCATAGGAGGGATCGGGGTCCTCCCGCACCTCGTCCACAACGTCCGGGGCCGGTGTCTGGTCGTAGCGCGGCGTCGATCCTCCCGCCGACGAGGACGGGCTGCCCATGTCCGGAGCGCCCGACATGGTCGCGCTGAACACGCGCTCGACCTGGTCCATCTGCGTGCTGAGCATCTCCATGCCCGCCGCGAGCTGCTTGCGGAGCAGGAGCTGCCAGGGGTCGTCCCCCGTGGAGCGGATAATGCGGTGCAGCATGCTCACGTTGAAGAGCTCGCCGCCCTGCAGGTTCTCCAGCACGACCTGCAGCAGGACCTCTCGAGTCAGGTCCTCCCCGCCTTTTGCGGCGATCACCCGGACCTCCTGGCCACCCCGGACCAGAGCCGCGAGCTCATCCAGGTTGATGTAGGCGCTCTTGTCCGTGTCGTAGAGCCGGCGGTTGCCGTACTTCTTGATGATCCGCACGCGCAGGACCTCCTGGGCAGCAAGCTATCCCATGGCGCTGCGGCGCGAAAGATTGCTGCAACGCAGGATCCCTTCCTTGACGCACTGCAACATAGCCTCTAAGACTGGAGGCGAGAAGGGGCCTGAACCCCCTCCCACAGGAGCCAAGATGACCGACCTCAAGCAGATGACCGAGACCTTCCAGAAGTCCTTCACCCAGGAGCAGACCCGGATCCTGGACTGGCAGATCCAGCAGGCCGAGCTCCTGCGCGGCCAGGTGGACGCCACCATGAAGGCCGGCCGAGACGCCATGAAGCTCAACCAGGAGCTGCTGCAGGCCACCACCGCTGCGTGGATGGCCGCCTTCCAGGTGCCCGGCGCGCCCAGCGCCGAGGCCTGATCGTCACCCCGTTGAAGATCCGGGGAGAGGCGGGGGATCCTCGCTTCTCCCCTTTCCCTGTTGCGCAATCACAATTCGCTTGACACATCGCAACACCAGTCGCTACACCTCCGTCACAAGGAACCCCGCCCATGGCAAACAGCGGTCACATCCCCGACTTCAACAAGCTCTCCGGACAGATGTACGACGTCTGGGAGCAGTCCATGACGCGCTGGTGGGACGAGGTCCTGGAGTCCCCGGCCTTCCTCAAGCAGATGGGTCAGAACCTGGCCAGCCAGGGGCGCCTGCGCAGCGCCTACGAGAAGCAGGTCGACAAGAACCTGGAGCAGCTTCACCTGCCCACCCGCCAGGACATGCTGCGGGTCGCGCGCATCGCCAGCCTCCTGGAGGACCGGCAGCTCCAGCTTGAGGACCGCATCCTGCAGCTCCAGGACAAGCTGGTGGAGCTGGAGAAGGAGGCGCTGACCGCCCGGGTGGAGGCCGCGGAGGCCCGCCTGGAGATGAACGAGCGGCTGGCAGGCATGGAGTCCAAGCTGGACCAGCTCCTGGCCCAGAGCGCAGCGCCCGCCAAGAAGGCGCCCGCGCGCCGCACCCGCAAGGCCCCCGCCAAGGCTGCTGCCAAGGCTGCTGCCGAGTCCCCGCCCAAGGCCCCCGCCAAGGACTGACGCGATGCAGCCCCCCACCCATGCACCGGACCTGCTCCGGGCCGTCGGCGACCTCTGGATGCGAATCGACGGTCTCTCACGGATCGAGCGCCTGCGGCGGGGGATCCACGTCCACAGCACCCACCCGCGGCCGGCCCTGGGCCAGACCCCCTACCAGGTGGTCCACGTCCACGACAAGCTGCAGCTCAAGCACTATCCGGCCAGCGTGTCCTCGCCTGCGGAGGGGTCTGAGCCGGTTGATATGCGCCCCCGACCCCCGGTGGTGTTGGTGCCCAGTCTCATCAACCGGGCCACCATCCTCGACCTGGAGCCGGAGCGCTCGCTGGTTCGGGGGCTCTCCGAGAAGGGCCACCCGGTCTACCTGGTGGACTGGGGCACCCCGGGCCCGGAGGACGCCCAAGAGGACGTGGGCTACGTGCTGGAGAGCTTGCTGCATCGCAGCATCGATCGGGCCTGCCGACACGCCGGCCACAGCCAGGCGCTGCTCTTTGGCTACTGCATGGGCGGCACCCTGGCGGCCATGTACACCGCGCTCCACCCGGACCGGGTGGCAGGCCTCAGCCTCCTGAACGCGCCCTTCCACTTTGAGAAGGCCGGGCGCTTCCGGGACTTCGTGGCGCACGTGGACGTCGACAAGGCCATCGCAAAGGACGGCCTGCTGCCCGTCTCCATGATGAAGCCGGCGTTCCAGCTTCTGGATCCGGTGGGCGCGATCACCAAGTTCTTCAACATCGAGAAGGCCTCCCGCGACCCCAAGCGCCTGCGGCGCACCCTGGCCCGCGAGCGCTGGCTGGAGGAGAACCTGCCCCTGCCCGGCGCCTTCGCCCAGGAGTTCATCTCCAAGGCCTACCAGCAGGACCTGCTCTTCAACGGCGGCTGGTTCATCGGCCAGCGGGAGATCCGGCTCCAGGACATCACCTGTCCGGTGCTGGTCTGTAGCGCGGAGCGGGACTTCATCGCCCCCGCAGAGTCCGCGGAGGCGCTCGCTGACCTGGTCCCCCACGCCCGGGTGGAGCGCCTGGACGCCGGCCACATCGGCGTGATCGTCGGCGCCTTCGGCCCGCGGCACTTCTACCCGATGCTGGACACCTGGATGCGAGAGGTCGCCTGATGGCCTGGGCCTTCTTCCTGGTCTATGCCGTGCTGACGGCCTTCCTCGCCTGGCGGGGCGGCCGCAACAGCGGCTCGTCTGAGGGCTTCGCTATCGGCGACGGGAAGATGAGCCCCTGGGTGGCGGGCATCACGCTGGGGGCCTCGCTGGCCAGCTCGGCGACCTTCGTCATCATGCCGGGCTTCGTCTACAACGAGGGTCTGGCCGCCCTGATGGGCTTCGGCCCCCCCTTCATCGCGGGCATCGCCCTGGGCCTGCTGGTCTTCTCCAAGCGCTTCCAGAGCCTGGGCGCGCAGTTCAAGGCCCTGACCGTCCCCCACTGGCTGGGCTCCCGCTACGAGAGCTTCGGGCTGCGGCGGCTCTTCGGCGCCCTGAACATCCTGAATGTGGCCTACCTGGTGCTGATCACCGTGGGCTGCGGCTACGTGATGGAGGCGGCCCTGGGGGTGCCCTACCGCTGGTCGGTCATCGGGATCGTGCTCTTTGTGTTCGGGTACACCGGCTTCGGCGGGGCCACGGCCCACGCCTACACCAACACGGCCCAGGGCCTGGTGATGCTGGTGGTCTCCGTGGCCATCGCTCTGTCGGGGGTGGAGCTCGCGCCGCAAGCGGTGAGCTCGCTGCTGGAAAGCGGCCTGACCGTGCCGGACTCCAAGCTCTTCTCCACCCCCTGGGAGGTCTGGGTGGTGCCCTTCTTCATGGGCGTCGCGCTGACCACCCAGCCCCACCTGCTGGCCAAGTCCTTGTACGTGGACGGCGCCGCCAACGCGCGCAAGACCGTCTGGGTGGCGCTGGCCTGCTACCTGGTGTTCTCGTCGGTGCTGTTGGCCGGTGTCTGGGGCCGGGTCTCCATCGAGGCCGGCGTCCCCACCGACAAGTTCATGGCCGCCTACCTGCAGCAGGCCTTCACCTGGGAGCCCCTGAGCGCCCTGGTCACCGTGGCCATCCTGGCGGCGTCCATGTCCACTCTGGACGGGCTCCTGGTGGCCATCTCTGCCTCCGTCAGCGGGGACCTCATCCCCGAGCGCGCCTCCGTCGCGATGAACCGCCTGGTGCTCGCGGCGCTGGCCGGCCTGACCATCTGGATGGCGCTCTCCCCCCCGCAGTTGGTGCTCATCCTGGGACAGCAGGGTGTGTACGGCCTGGTGGCGGCGTCCTCCGGGCCGCTGCTCGCGGGCTTCTTCCTTCCTGGTCGCCTCAACGCCAAGGTCGCGGTGGTCTCCGCGGTCGTGGCCCTGGCGCTACACTTCGGTCTGGGACAGACCGTGATTCAGAACCCTGGCGTCAGCGCGGTCCTGGCGATGGCCGTCTCCGTGCCCCTGGCCTTGCTGCTCGGGCGCGTGGGCGTGGACCAGACCCACGGCGCCGACACAGAGGAGCTGGCAGCGAAATGATGCACTCCACCAGCAACTGGCTGCAGATGCACGCCCGCTTCCGCCCCGACGCGGAGGCGGTCTTTGACGTGGACCACGACCGGCGCTGGACCTACGCGGAGCTCTACCGGGACAGCCTGCTCTGGGCGGGGCGTCTGCAGGAGCAGGGTGTGGTCGCCGGAGACGTCGTGAGCCTGCTCTCGCACAACCGGGGGGAGCACTTCGCGCTGCTCTTTGCCTGCGCTGAGCTGGGCGCCGTGTTCGCTCCCATGAACTGGCGGCTAGCGCCGGGGGAGTGGGATTGGCAGATCGAGCACAGCCGGGCAACGGTTGTCCTCGCCGAGCCCGAGTTCGCGGCCAAGCTGTCCTGCGACACCCTGGATCTGGCCGCAGGCCCCGGTGAGCGCTTGGTGTGCGATGCGCCAGGGAGCCGCCTCTCCGACCCCTGGGTGCTCATGTACACCTCGGGCACCACGGGCCGGCCCAAGGGCGCGCTGCTCACCCACCGGCAGCTCCAGTGGAACGCGACCAACACCCTGCTGGCCTGTGACCTCAACCCCCAGGACAGCACCCTGACCTTCACGCCGCTGTTCCACACGGGCGGCCTGAACTCCCTGAGCACCCCCCTGCTGCACCGCGGCGGCCGCGTGGTGCTCACCCAGAAGGTTGACCCCGCTCAGGCTCTGGGCCTGATCCAGTCGGAGGGCATCACCCTGCTCATGGGCGTGCCCACCATCTTCCAGATGCTGGCGGACCACCCGGACTTTCCGAGCACCGACTGCAGCACCGTGCGGGACGCGCTCTGCGGCGGGGCCCCCACCGGCGCGGCTCTGCTCAAGACCTACCTGGACCGCAAGATCCCCCTGCGCCAGGGCTTTGGCATGACCGAGGTCGGCCCCAACTGCTTCTCCCTGCCCCCCGCTCGGGTCCAGGACAAGCTGGGCTCCGTGGGCCAGCCCATCCACCACATCGCCATGCGCCTGGTGGACCCGGACGGGAACGACGTCCCCGCCGGACAGGATGGCGAGCTGCTGCTGGCCGGTCCGGCAGTGTTCGGCGGCTACCTGGACAACCCGGAGGCCACCGCCAAGGCCATGGTGGACGGACCCGGCGGGCCCTGGTTCCGCACCGGGGACATCCTGAGCCGGGACGAAGAGCACTTCTACTACGTGCGCGGCCGCTCCAAGGAGATGTTCATCTCCGGCGCCGAGAACGTGTACCCCGCCGAGATCGAGGCCGTCCTGCTCCAGTGCGAGAAGGTCGCCTCCGCGGCGGTGATCGGCGTACCGGACGCCCGCTGGGGCGAGGTCGGCCGGGCCTTCATCGAGCCCCGCCCCGGCGCCAGCCTGGCAGCGACCGAGCTGCGGGCCTTCCTGGATGGAAAGCTGGCCCGCTACAAGCTCCCCAAGTCCTACGTGGTGCAGGCCGCCCTGCCGCGCACCGCGAGCGGAAAGATCGACAAGCAGGCGCTGGCCCTGCTCGGCGAGACCCAAACCCCCACCTGATCCCTGGAGCCCCCAATGAGCACCCTCCTCTTCTCCCTGGCCCTGACCATCGGCTGCGTCCCCGACGACGTGGATGACACCAACACCGACGACACCCAGACCCAGGACGACACGGGCACCGACGACACCGGCGAAGAGACCCCGGTCATCACCGGCGACTGGCTCTCCGAGGGCGAGGACGTCTCCGAGGTCCTGGGCCTCTACGGCTACGTCAAGGTGGACGCCACCTTCAACGACGACGGCACCTACACGGTCGTGAGCACCGACGGTGACGGCGCCACCACCACCTTCTCCGGCACCTACACGGCGGACACCAGCACCGATCCCCACAGCATCGTGCTGAGCCAGACCCAGCCCAGCGAGGCCACCGCCGAGGGCATCTACGCCATCGACGGCACCACCATGCAGTACGAGGTCGTGCAGACCGTCCCGGACTACGGCTTCACCGCGCCGACCCCCGAGAGCGGCTTCGGCAGCACCTCGGGCCCCGGTCTGTCTGCAGGTCAGAACCTGCAGGTCTTCCAGCGCCAGTGAGTCCCATGCTGCCCCTTCTGCTGGCGGCTGCGGCCGCCTCCGCGCAGGAGGGCTCGGACCCCTCTCTGGTCGGCGCTCCGCTGGAGTCCCGCGCCATGGAGGTGGTCGAGCCCACCGAGCCGGAACCCGACAACGGCTTCTCCTTCCTGGGGTTGGTGCAGACCCGCGCCACCATGACGGACATCGCCACGGACAACCCCTTCTACAACGGGCAGCTCGTCGGGCAGCTCGGGGGCAGCAACAGCACCGTGGTGCTCGGTGAGGGCCCCCCGGCCATGTACACCGAGTTCCGCACCAACGGCTTCTTTGGCTACGCGCCGCCCATCCTGGACGGCAAGGTCAAGCTGAACGCCGGCTGGGAGGTCGACTTCTCCTTCGGCGACCTCTCCTACGGCACCGGAGGCAACACCGGCGGTGGCTTCGGCGCCGACCAGGTCAACCTCCAGACCCGGCGCCTGAACGTCGTGGTCAAGCCCAGCGACTGGCTGCAGATCACCCTGGGCCAGCAGTTCATGAACGACGGGGTCTACGACCCCAACACCAGCGGCGGAGACGCCCTCTTCCGCAGCGGCGGTGGGCTGATGTTCTTCGGCTCCGAGGCCGCGGGCATCACCCTGCACGGCACCCACAACAACGACTACGCCCCGGTGGTCCGCTGGCGCGCGGGGGCCTTCACCCTGACCGAGAACGGGGCCGCCGTTCAGGACGACGTCGGCCTGTTGATGGCCGACCTGCAGTGGCACCCAATCTGGGCCACGACCGTGGGCTTCCACGCCTGGCACCTTCGGGACAGGAGCGCAGGGAACGGTGGCGCTTTCGGCGTCGGGCCCACCTCCGCGCTGGCGGAGCTCCAAGGGGCCGCGCGGCTGGACCTGCGGGATGACGGCGAGGACACCGCTCCGGACGTCAACGCGGACATCACCTGGCTCGTCGCGGACGCGGGCTACAACGTCGGCCTCCACCAGGGCCCCTTCGGCGTTCGCGGGCTGGCTGCCTGGAACCTGGGGCGCATGTACGTCACGGGCAAGCCCGATGTGGGCATCTCCGGGCAGCTCTTCGATGTCGAAGCCCGCTTCCGCTACACCCGCGGCCAGGGCAGCGTCGTACGGCTCGAGGGCCTCTGGGTCTCGGCCGATGACGCCGATGAGAGCCGCTACACCGGCATCATCACGGGCAACAGCTACGGCATCGTGGGCTCGGTCTACACCACCCACGGCTGCGTCCTGCTCTTCCAGGACCTGTTCTCCATCAACCGGATGACCCCGGTGAACTTCGACATCTCCGGGCAGGGTCAGGGGATGCGCGCGGTGACCGGCTCGGTGGGCTACGACCCCATCCCGGATCGGCTCACCGTGCAGGTCGGCGGTGGCCGCGCCGTCCGCGAGGGCTCCAGCGCGACCGAAGTCAACGTGCGCGTGATCGGCGAGCCCTTCCTCTTCTTCAACGTAGGCGTCACCGCCGCCACGGCCTTCATCGAAGGCGAGCGCGACCCCTACATGGTCTACGTCCACGGCGACTGGTTGGTGTTCTGATGATCTCCGCACTGATGATGGGCATCCTGGGCTGCGCCCCCCGCTACACCACGGCCCCCCCGCTGGACCCTGCAGAGCTCTGGACGCCGCTCCCGGTCCAGTACGTCGAGGCTGCTGACACCCGCGTGGCCTACGTGGACTCCGGCGGCTCCGGGCGCCCGCTGATCCTGGTGCACGGCCTGAGCTCCTACATGGGCTTCTGGGAGTACCAGATCCCGGCCTTCGCCCAGGACTACCGGGTCATCGCCCTGGACCTGCCCGGCTACGGCGCGAGCGACCGCCCCGACGCCCCCTACACGCCCCCCTGGTTCGCGGAGGTCCTGGTCGACTTCATGGACGAGCTGGAGCTGGACTCCGCCACGCTGGTCGGCCACTCCATGGGAGGCCAGATCGCGCTCACCATGGCGCTGGATCACCCCAGCCGAGTGGACGCGCTCGTGCTGAGCGCCCCCGCGGGCATCGAGACCTTCAACCCCGGCCACGCGGCGTGGATGAAGCAGTACTGGACCGAGACGCGCGCCCTGGGCACGCCCGAAGAGAACGTCCGGACCAACTTCACGCACATGGTGTTCAACCACTACGACGAAGGCGTGGAGCGGCTGATCGAAGAGCGCGTCCGCATGGGCAAGCACCCCTCTTTCGAGGGCACGGCTGTTGCGGTCTCCCGAAGCGTCGCCGGGATGGTGGACTACCCCGTGCACGACCGCCTGGGGGAGATACAGACCCCCACCCTGATCGTCTTCGGCACCCTGGACCGCATGATCCCCAACCCCATCTTCAACGGCGGCCGCACGCGCACCGTCGCGGAGCATGGCCGGGATGCGATGCCCAACGCAGAGCTCCTGATGGTCCGGGGGGCCGGCCACACGGTCCACCACGACGCCCCTGAGACCTTCAACAGCGCTGTGCGCAGCTTCCTGGAGCAGCAGTGATTCTCTCCCTGATCGGTCTGGCCCACGCAACGAGCGCTTTCGATCCGACCAGCCCGGAGCAGGTCTTCACGGGTCAGGAGACCTACACCCAGGAGGGGGACGTCCAGCTCTGGTCGGCCATCGAGCGCCACCACGACAGCGGCAGCCTGCTCAAGCAGGAGGCCTTCAACAGCATGACCGCGTGGCAGGACGCGAGCTGGTCCCCCTGGATCAACACCTGCTTCGGCGGAGGCACGCCCGACTCCGGCAGCTTCCTGCTGCACCTGGCCCCCGGCGAGGCCAGCGCCAGCGGCACCCCCGTGCTCTTTGTCCCCGGCGCCGGCGACAACGGCAGCCGCGGCTTCATCACCATGGCCACCAAGATGGACCAGCAGGGGCGCCCCGCCTACGTGCTGACCTTCGCCCACACCCACGGCGACATGTTCATGCAGGCCGAGGTCGTGGCCGACGCCATCGCCCGCATCAAGCAGCGCACCGGCGCCAGCCAGGTGGACGTCGTGGCCCACTCCAAGGGCGGCATCGCGGCCACCCTCTACGCCAGCCACCACAGCGGCGCGGACTGGGGCGGCATCGCCTACGAGTCCCAGGGCACCGAGTACCGCGGAGACATCCGCCGACTGGTGCTGATCGGCACCCCCCTCAAGGGCGTCGACACCCTGTACCGCTGGAGCGGCAACAACTACGCCGCGCTCTCCTCCGAGACCGCCATCAGCCCGGCGAGCTGGTCCAGCTACTACCCCTACACGACCGGGGCCCCGGCCTGGGTGACCGACCTCTCGGACCAGGACATGCTGCCGGACGGCCAGGACCTCTTCCCTGGGCAGCGCCAGCTCTTGGCCGTGCAGGACCACCCCCTGCCCGGTGAGCTGCCCTGGCTGGGGGCCTACTCCCTCCAGCAGGACTGGTGGACCACCTACTACGGTGGCTTCGGCTACTACAGCTACAGCACCGGCATCGACGACGCCATCGAGGCCGGCGGCGACCTGATCGCCCGCCTGGAGCAGACCGGCATCGACCCGGACATCGAGGCCTTCCTGCTGGCTGGCGAGAACCCCTTGATGGCCAACGGCGCCGAGTACATCTGGACGGCCATCTTCGGGGAGACCTGGGTCGACTGGGCCACCTGGGGGACGGACGCCTGGGCAGACCTCTACGCATCTGCGATCGGGGACACCCTGGAGCCCTTCGGCCTCAACGAGGACGAGGTGCAGGGGCTCATGGGCGGCAAGCTGATCCTGGGCGAGCTCACCGGCCCCAGCGACGGCGTGGTGTTCCTGGACTCCGCGACCTACGACCCTGCGCTGACCGCGCGCGGCGCCAAGGTGGTCGAGGAGAAGGTGGTCAACCTCAGCCACCTGGACCTGCTCTACGCGAGCCCCGTCACCGGTCAGCTCATGATCGACGAGGGCAACGCGGATCCCCAGGAGGACGGCTGGCAGCGCGCCGTCGGTGCCCGCTACATGGACGCCGACACCCTGGGCTGGCTGGTCGAGGTCCTGGCGGATCCGGAGCCCGTGGACACCGGCGACACCGGCGACACGGGCGAGCCTGCGAGCACGGACGACACCGGGGTGACCTCGGATACGGACGACAGCGGCAGCCCTGCAGACACCGGAGCCGAGGACAGCGGTGGGAGCGACCGCCCCGAGGGCTCCACATCCCTCCTCTCCTGCGGCGTGACCGGCAGCGAGCGCGGCGTCCCCCTGGGTGCCCTGAGCCTGGCCCTGGGTGTGGGCCTGCTGCTCCTGCGTCGCCGCGACTGACGCCTTCAAAGACTTCCCCTGACATCGGCCCCAAGGGCCAAAGGACATTCGGAATGAAGCTCACCGAGACCCGCGCCATCGTCACCGGTGGCGTGAGCGGCATGGGCCGCGAGTTCACCCACCAGTTCGCCAAGGCGGGCGCCAAGATCGTGTTCTGCGACGTCGACCCCGAGAAGGTCGCTGCCGCCGCAGAGGAGCTGGGCGCCCACGGCGTCGTGGCCGACATCTCCGACGAGGAGCAGGTCAAGGCCCTCTTCGACGCAGCCGAGGCCTACTTCGGCGCCCCCGCCAACTGCCTGGTCAACAACGCCGGCATCATCCGCGACGGCCTGCTGCTCAAGAAGGACCGCGAGACCGGCGCCATCAAGGCCCTGTCCAAGGCCAAGTGGGACGCGGTGCTGGCGGTGAACCTGACCGGCCCCTTCCTGTGCTTCCGCGAGTTCGCTGAGCGCGCCGTGGCTGGCGGCGTCAAGCCCGCCGTCTGCGTGAACATCAGCAGCATCTCCAAGGCCGGTAACATGGGCCAGTCCAACTACAGCGCCGCCAAGGCCGGCATCGCCGCCGACACCGTGGTCTGGGCCAAGGAGCTCGGTCGCTACGGCGTGCGCGTGGGCGCCATCGCCCCCGGCTTCATCCGCACCCCCATGGTCGAGTCCATGCCCCCCCAGGTGCTGGAGAAGATCGTGAAGCCCGTGCCCCTGGGCCGCGTCGGCGAGCCCGAGGAGATCTGGCAGGCCGTGAAGTTCATCGTCGAGTGCGAGTACTTCTCCGGCCGCGTGATCGAGGTCGACGGCGGCCTGCGCATCTGAGCGCCCCGGGCGTCCCTCCCCCCGGAGGGGCGCCTACCCAAAGACGTCGACCCGCAGTCGGCCGGCGTCTTCCCAGGCCTGGACCTCTGCCCGGGCCTGCTCCAGGCTGCCCTGTTGGGTCTCCTGGACGATGCGGGCCAGCGTCTCCCGCACCGCCGGCGCCATGCGCGCGCCGTCCCCACACAGGTAGAGCACCGCGTCCTTGGCCAGCAGCGCCCGGACCCGCTCCCGCTCGGCCCAGAGCCGGTGCTGCACAAAGTGCACCTGGCCCGCCGGCTGCTTGAAGAAGGCGGTGTGCAGCTCCAGCACACCCTCCGCCTGCCAGGCCTCCAGCTCGGGTCGGTAGAGCAGGTCCACGTCGGGGTGGTCGCAGCCAAAGAAGAGCACGGCGGGCCCCACCGCGATGCCCGCGCGCCGCCCCTGCGCCCGATGCTCGATGAAGCCCCGGAAGGGCGCCATGCCCGTTCCCGCGGCGATCATCAGCAGCGGGCGGCGCGGATCTTCGGGCAGGTGGAAGGGGTTGTGGGGTGCCCGCACGGCCGCCAGCAGACGTGTCCCCGCCTGGGCGCGCGCCAGCGTCCCCGAGCCCACGCCCTCGTACTCGCCCTGGCCACTGAGGGCCGGTCCACTCACATGCGCCACCGTCAGCGTGCAGCGCTGCGGGTCCACCAGCGGCGAAGAGGAGATCGAGTAGCGCCGCGGCCGGTTCGGCGGCAGCAGCCCCAGCAGCGTCTCCGGCGGAAGGTCCACGCTCGGGCAGCGGGCCAACAGGGTGAGCAGGTCCAGGCGGGTGTCCCGGACCTCGCGCTCGTAGGCCGCCTCGTCGTCCAGCCAGCGGGCGAGATCGGCGCGCTCCGGCGGGCAACGCACCGCCGCGAGGAGCGTGCGCAGGGCCTTGAGGCTGGCGGGCTGGTTCAGATCCAGGTGCAGGCGCAGCAGGCGCTCCAGGGGGACCGGATCGGTCTGCGCCCCGGTGTCCTCGCCGGCGGGCTCGGTGACAATGAGCGTGTAGGGCGGCAGATCCAGGCGGGTGAGCCAGGCCTGCACGCGGGCCGGGGTGTTCTCTCCCAAGAGCTCCAGGTGGTCCCCGGGGACGTAGTCCATGCCCTCGGGAAGGCGCAGGCACACCTCCTTCTTGGAGCGGCCGAAGGGAGAGGAGAGGTCGACCAGCTCTCGGACAGACTCCACCTGCACCGTCTGGAGATCGAAGGCCTCCGCCAGCGGGTCGGACTGAAGGATCCGCAGGCGAGGACCG
The DNA here is from genome assembly GCA_036229005.1 of Myxococcota bacterium. GTDB lineage: Bacteria > Myxococcota_A > UBA796 > UBA796 > CAJQPC01 > CAJQPC01. The sequence goes on along the minus strand of JAZAMN010000024.1, from coordinate 6,479 downwards.
GCTGCCTGCGACACGCCCTGGACCTCGAACGCTGCGTCACAGGCGGACCAGAAGGCCCCCTGCCAGCGCTCGGCCTGGTCCTCCAGATCTCCGGCGGCGTCCAGCACCCCCCGGTCCACGAGGCGCTCGGCGCCCGCGGCCTGCAGCGCCGCCTCCACCCGCTTGGGGATGGCCTGGAAGGTCTGCTGCCAGTCGCGGTGGCCACAGCCCAGCACCCCCACGCGCAGCCCGGAGAGGCTGCCGGGCGCCAGGGTCTCCAGCCAGGGCACGAACGCGGCGGCGTTGTCGGGGGGCTGGCCGTTGTAGGAGGCGGTCACCACGACGAGCGCGCCGGAGCTGGGCAGCTTGTCGACCGCGGCGTCCATGGGCGCGACCTCCACCGCGTAGCCCGAGCGCTCCGCCTGCCGAGCCACCCGCCGCGCGAGCCCCTCGGCGGTGCCGGAGTTGGAGCCGTAGAGCACCTGCAGAGGCGTCCCGTGAGCCTCGCGCTCCGAGGTCTGGTCCTGGGGGTCCTCCTGGGGCGTCGCGCCTGCGCGCTCCAAGGGCTCGGGGCGCTCCCGCACCCGGATGAGCAGCCCGTCGGGCTTGAGGGTGAGCGTCTCCTTGACCACCAGCGGCGTGCCGTGGCCGGCCACGAACTCGAAGCGCTGCAGCATCATGGCCAGCACCAGGGTGGCCTCCTGCAGGGCGAACTGGCGACCGATGCAGGCGCGCTGGCCGTGGCCGAAGGGCTTGTAGGCGTTGGGCGGGATCTGCTCCCGGCGGCCGGGCATGAAGCGCTCGGGGTCGAAGCGCTCCGGGTCCTCCCACACGCTGGGGTCGCGGTGGAGCTGGGGGATGAGCACCGCGATGACCTCGCCCTTGGAGACCGGGTAGCCCCCGACCGTGGTGTCCTCCAGGGGCTGGAGGGCGAAGGCCGGCGCGGTGGGCCAGATCCGCAGGGTCTCCTTGAGCAGCGCCTCCAGGTAGACCAGCTCCCGCATGTGCTCGTAGCGGGGGCGGCCGCGGCCCAGCACCCGGTCCACCTCCTCGCGGGCCCGCTCCAGGACGTGGGGGTTCTCCAGCAGGTACCAGGTGGCGAAGGAGAGCAGCCCGCTGGTGGTCTCGTGCCCGGCGATCAGGAAGGTCACGATCTGATAGCGGATGTTGAGGTCGTCCAGCCCCTCGCCGGTGACCGGGTCGGTGGCCTCGAGCATCCGGCTGAGCAGGTCCCCGGTGGGCGCGGCGTCCCCCATCTCCCGGCGCTCGGCGATCACCTCGTCCACGATGCGGTTCATCAGGGCGATGTCCTGGGTGTACTGCCGGTCGGCGGCCCGGCGCAGCTTCACCTGGAGCTTGAGCAGCTTGGCGCGCATGCCCGCCTCATCCAGCGCCCGCACCATGGACTCCACGAAGGGGTGCATGGACTCCCGGTAGAAGGAGTTGAAGCGGTAGTCGAAGCCGCAGAGCGCGATGGTGTCCAGGGTCAGGCGGGTCATGTTGTCCGCCACGTCCAGCTCCGCCTTGGGCCCCAGGCGGCCCCACTTGTCGAACATCTGGTCGGCGATGTCCAGCATGCGGTCGAAGTAGCCCTTCATGGCGAGCTGCCCGAAGGCCGGCGCCAGCATCCGGTGGGCCTTGCCCCAGTTGGGCTCCTGGGTGTGCGCGGTGAACAGGCCGTCCCCGGCGAAGCTGCGGATCTGCTGCAGCGGCCCCGAGAGCTGCTTGTCGAAGCGGCCCAGATCGCAGACCTCGCTCACCACCTGATGTCCGCTGAGGAAGAGGACCGGGCGCCCCGCGAAGTCGATGTGCATCACCGGGCCATACTCCGCGGCCAACTTCATCAGACCCTGTACCGGCGTCGAGGTCCCCACGACCGGGACGTTGCCCAGCAAGGGTGTGGTCGGCGGCTGCGGGCGGGGCTTGGGACGGTTCATGGGGGCCTCAAACTGATTGCCTGATAAGTTTAAACTTATAGGTCAATCAGCCGCAACCCAAAACTGGACAAGTGGGCCGCTGCCGAGGCGCAGGCAAGCCTGCGGATCCTGGTCCGTTCTCGCGCTCCCCCCTGGGATTCAGCGGGGGGCGAGCCCCACCAGCAGGGTGTCCACGACCTCCTCCCTGAAGGCCTGAACGAAGGTCGGGTCGTCCACCTGGGTGCCGAAGTAGCGCTCCATCAGCCGGGCGTCGGCGAAGGGCTGGGTGCAGGCGCCGATCACGATGGAGTAGGCCACCGGCGGCGACACCGGACGCAGCAGCCCCTGGTCCACAGCCGCCTGGAGCTCCCGGTGGAAGAGGGCCACCAGGCCGGCGATGAAGTTCTCGTAGAGGAAGTCGAAGTGGCTGCCCCCCGCGATGGACTCGGTGCGGAGGATCGCGCCCGCCTGGGGCTGGGCGGCGAGCTGGTCCACCAGCGCGAGCAGCAGGGCCCGCAGGCGCTCGATGCCCGGCGGGTGACCCGAGGCCGCCTCCAGGATCCCCTCCCCCATGCGCGAGAAGCTCTGCTCCACCACCGCCTGCCACAGGGCCTCCTTGGAGCCGAAGTGGTGGTGGATCAGCGGCTGGCTGACGCCGACCTCCCGGGCGATCGCCGCCGTGCTGGTGCCCTTGAAGCCGCGAGCGGCGAACAGGCGCAGGGCGGCCCGCAGGATCTCTTCGCGGCCGTGGTTGTGCTTGGGCTTGCGAGGCATGGGGGTCCCCTATCCCAGGCGCAGTCAGCCGGTCCTCGCCGATGCCCACCAATGCCAGGGAGTGCCCGGGCCGGGATGCGGCGAGATAGACCATCGCATGTCCGTACTCGACCATCCCATCGTCACCCAGCGCTACTTCTTCCCCCGGGAGACCTCCCTGCCGGGCGCCACCCGCGTCCCCACGGACAAGGGCACCCTGGCCTGCTGGCGGAGCGCGCCACCCAGTGATCGCCCCGTGCTGCTGCACTTCCACGGAAACGGCGAGGTGGTGCGGGATTGGGTGGATCTGCTGCCCCGCTTCGCGCGCCGCCTGGGCTGGGAGGTCTTCCTGGCGGAGTACCGGGGCTACGGCGCCTCGACGGGCACACCCGCGCTGGCCGACATGTGCGAGGACCTGCCCAACATCGCCCGCGCCATCGGGGTCCCCACCGACCGAATCCTGCCCATGGGGCGCTCGATCGGCAGCCTCTACGCCGTGGAGTGGGTGCACCGCTTCCCCGACGCGCCCGGCCTGATCCTGGAGTCAGGGATCCACGACCTGCTCCAGCGCCTGCTGCTGCGCATGCACCCCGAGGAGCTCGGGAGCACGCTGGAGGAGATGACGGCGGAGGTACAGGCCCGCTTCGACCAGGGCGCGAAGCTGGCGGCCTTCGCGGGTCCGACCTTGATCCTGCACGCTGCGCACGACGACCTGGTCACCCCCGATCACGCCGAGGCCAACGCAGCGGCGGCTCAGGACCCAGAACTGCACCTGCTCCCGCGCGGAGACCACAACAGCATCCTGGCGGCAAACAGCGCCGACTATCTCAGGCTGCTGGCGGATTTCCTGGCGCGCGCCGCGAACTGAGCGCCCCGCGCCGGAGACCCTTAACCCTCCCTGAAATCAAGCCGTAATGCTGGACGCAAGACTTACGCCCCAGAATTACGTAGCACCCCATACGTGCTTACCCGTAGCCTTGAGGTCCTGAGCGAGGGACGGCGAGCCAGGAGGTTCGCACCAAACCACCCCTCGCCGTGTGACGGGTGTGAGGGCCAGCCAATGCGTATCAACGCCGCAAAGCGGGAAGTCTCCTTCAAGATTGTCTACTACGGACCTGGTCTCTCAGGGAAGACAACCAACCTCAAGCAGCTCTACACGAGCTCGCCCAGGAGAGGGAAGGGTGAGCTCATCGTGCTCGATACCGAGACCGACCGCACCCTCTTCTTCGACTACTTCCCCCAGACCCTGGGCTACAGCAACGGCATGAAGGTCAAGCTGGAGTTCTTCACGGTGCCTGGCCAGTCCTTCTACCGGCGGACCCGGGAGCTGGTGCTCAAGGGGGCGGATGGCGTGGTGTTCGTGGCGGACAGCGATCCCCGCCGGGAGCTCGCAAATGAGCGCTCGTACCTGGACTTGCGGGAGTCGCTCTCAAAAGCCTTGATCGACTACGCGTCCTTTCCGATCGTGTTCCAGTGGAACAAACAAGACCTGCCAAACGCCCAGCGCCCGGAGGTGCTGTCCCGCCTGCTGAACGCGGAGGGGAAGCCCAGCCATTCCGCCTGCGCGAGCGACGGAATCGGCGTGATCGAGACCCTGGACACGGTGGCCTCCGCGGTGCTGGACAGCTTCACGAAGCGGGCGCGCCGGGCGAGCGAGAGTCAGCCGACGTCCCGGGTCCAGTAGCTCTCTCACTCCCCGCTTACGGACGAGCAGCCCGCGGATTCCAGGGTGCTACGTTTTCTCCACGGCAGCCGGGCACACCCCCGAGACCCCCTCTCCTGGATCAGCCGCCCCCCTCTGATCTCCAGACCAACTGCTTGGAGCCCTAGTCATGGCCGAGCTCACCGGGAGCCTACAGGTCTGTAGCGCCCCCTCCCTCATTCAACTCGCCGAGTGGCAGTCCTGGACCGGGACGCTCAGCTCGGGCAGCACCCGGATCGGCTTCCGGGACGGGCTGCCGGTGGCGGCGAGCCGAGGCGACCACAGCGGCCGGCTCGCGCTGCTGGAGTGGTTTCTGGATGAGGACGGCGAGTTCAGGTTCTCAAACGAGGAGCAGCCCAGCGAGACCCGGCCCCTGGGCAACCCCAACGAGCTGGTCATGGAGGGGATCCGCGTCGCCGACGAGTGGGCGCGGGTCTCCGCCAAGGTGCTCGAAGGCAGCCTCCCCGGCCACGACCTCCCCTTCGGCACCGGCCTGCCCCTGTGGCAGCTCGTCGCCTCCAAGGGGGCGCTGCGCTGCGCTCTGCTGGACCCCGTCTCCGAGGCCATCCAGAGCGGACAGCTCAAGCCCATGGGCGATGACATCCCCGAGGGCACCCTCCCCGAGGGCAACGCAGACGACCTGCTCCTGGACGCGCGCCGCCTGGTGCGCTCCGGCGAGTTCGACCGCGCAGAGCTGCTGCTCCGCCAGGTGCTGCTGTTGTCTCCCGGCCACCCAATCGCCGCGCAGAACCTTCGACGCCTGCGTGAGCTGAGGACTCGATGAACACCGGACTGCAGACCCAACTCACGCACCTGCTGGAGCGAGGCTGCCAAGACGGCGCCTTCCAGTTCGCGATGCTGTTCACCGACCAGGGGCTGCCCCTGGCCCAGGCCGGCGAGGCGGACGATGGCCAGATGAGCGTCGTCTCGGTGCTCGCCCAGGACATCCTGGGGCGCGCCCGCACCGACCTCGGCCTTGTGACCGTCGACGAGGTCACCGTGCGCGACACCCGCTCCGGGATCCGCCTCGTTCTCCGACCGATCTCCGGCTGGGACGACGGGGAGCTCCTGCTGCTGGTGGGTGTCCCCGGGACCAAGACCTGGCGCCGCGTCACCTCCCTGATGACCCGTGAGCTCCAAGAGAAGCTCGAGGCGCTGAGCGCATGATCGACCTCAAGCAGCTTGAGGGCCTGGACCTCGCCGACCTGATGGCCGGCGCCGAGCAGGAGGAGCAGAGCGAGCTCTCTGCCGTCTCCCGCGCGGTCGCTGCCCAGTTCATCCAGGACCTGCGGGGGGTCTTCGCGGAGATCCTGCGCGGCCGGGAGCACCTGGTCCTCCCTCAGCTTGAGGAGCTGCTCCGCAGCCTGACCCGCCTGGCCAAGGCCAGCGACGACACCCCCCAGATCGCCCTGCTCCAAGAGCTGGAGGAGGCCACCGCCACCTACCGGGAGCGGCAAGCGCGCGGGAGCGGCCGGGCCAGCTTCCTGGACTGCGTGCGGAGCTGGCTGCCCCGCTACGCCGAGATGCTGGGCGCCTCCCTGGGCGGCGATCTGACCAAGATGGTCGACTACGAGGACAAGGACCTCCCCCTCTTCCAGGAGCTGGAGGACATCCGCGGCATCGGCCCCGCCCGGCTGCGTCGTCTCTTCGCGGCCGGCCTCACCCACGGCCACCACTTCGAGGGCGCCGATCCCGACGACGTCGCGTCCGTGACGGGCCTGCCCCGCGCGCTGGCTGCGGCGGTCTGCGAGCGCGCCGAGGTCTACCGGGCCTCCAAGCACACCCGCGCGCTTGCCAGCCTCAAGCATGCCCACACCGCCCTGACGGAGGTCCTCCAGAGCCGAGACCTCCCCGACTTCATCCGAGCCGAGACCCAGGCCCGCCTGGACCGCCTCGACCAGCTCCACGCCGAGCTCCAGCGCAGCTTCGAAGCGAGCTGAGCTCCCCAGAACCTCAACCACCCGTGACAGGAGGGGACCATGTCCCGTGCAGAACAGATGATGCGTCAGCTCAAGACCCTGAGCAACAACACCCCCGACGTCGAGGCCGCAGCCGTCATCGACAACGACGGCCTCTCCATCGCAAGCGCCCTCCCCCAGGACGTGGACGACGACAGCGTCGCCGCGATG
>JAZAMN010000023.1:0-20387 GCA_036229005.1 Myxococcota bacterium | reverse complement strand
TCCCAACACCCTTGGTGTCGGGACTTGCGGCTCAGAGAACTATTGTCTTCTCCGGGGGACACCCCCGGAATGCGCCTCCGGCGCACCCCCGCGGGCCCACTCGGGCCCGGCGTTCTGCCGGACTCTTCCGTGTTGTGACTTCGGACCGGCAGAACTAGTCCTGCCGGCCAGCTACTCAGTCACCGCCGCCGGAGGGCTCGATCACGCCCTTCCAGTCCAAGGTGACCTTCTCGGAGTCGTTGCCCTCGTCGTCGGTCAGGTAGGCGCGGAAGGTGTACGCGCCCACGGCCGTCTCGTTGCAGGCCAGCTCCCCCGACCAGCTCGCCGCCGTCCAGCTCCCCTCGCAGTCGCCGTTGTCATCGCAGTAGAGCAGCGGGTGGTCAAAGAGCGTGCTCCCGTCCTGCTTGGCGATCACCGAGCCCCCCGTGATGGAGCTCTCGCCCTGCTTGTCGAAGCCCTCGACCGAGAAGTAGAAGATGTCCCCGGCGGAGCCCTGCGCCATCTCGCACCAGGCGTCCCCCAGCCGCGCCTCGGGCGGGTCATCCCCCTCGTAGTCGTACTCATCGACCCACCAGGGCACGCCGCTGTCCGCGGTGTCCTCGCTGCCAAAGATGCTGCCGTTCTTGTTGCACGCGAAAAGGGTGAGCAGGATGAGCGACACGGGAACTCCTCGGGATGCGCCTATCCTGACAGCAAAGCATCCCCCTGCCCACCCCATTGGAGGCTGCTTGCGCAGCTTTGACCTTGGCCCCGGCCGCATCACCGCCGCCCTCGGCCCCACCAACACCGGCAAGACCCACCGCGCCCTCCAGCGCATGCTCGCGCACCCCAGCGGCATGATCGGCCTCCCTCTGCGCCTGCTGGCCCAGGAGGTCTACGAGCGCCTGGACCGCGAGCGCCCCGGACAGGTCGCCCTCATCACCGGCGAGCAGCAGATCACGCCCCCCGGCGCCCGCTACACCGTCTGCACCATGGAGGCTCTGCCCGTCGACAAGGCCGTTCACTTCGTCGCCATCGACGAGGCACAGCTCGCCGGCTCGCCCAACCGCGGCCACGCCTTCACCCAGCGCCTGCTGCACGCCCGCGGCGTCTCCGAGACCTGGATCCTGGGCTCGGACACCCTGGCCCCGCTGGTGGAGACCCTCATCCCCACCGCCGAGCTCGCGCCCGCCCAGCGCCTGAGCACCCTGCGCTACACCGGCCCCCGCAAGCTGCTCTCCCTGCCCAAGCGCAGCGCCATCGTCGCCTTCTCCACCGAGCAGGTCTACGAGCTGGCCGAGGCCCTGCGCCGCAAGCACGGCGGGGCCGCCGTCGTCCTGGGCTCCCTCTCCCCCCGCGCCCGAAACGCCCAGGTCGCGCTCTACAACTCCGGCGAGGTCGACTACATCGTCGCCACCGACGCCATCGGCATGGGCCTGAACCTGGACATCGACCACGTCGCCTTCGCCGGCCTGCGCAAGTTCGACGGCCGGGGCATGCGGGATCTGCGCCCCGACGAGCTCGCCCAGATCGCTGGGCGCGCCGGCCGCTACACCACCGACGGCAGCTTCGGCACCCTCAACCAGGTCGGCCCCCTGGACCCGGAGATCGTCCACGCCATCGAGCAGCACCGCTTCCCGGCCCTGCGCCGCCTCTACTGGCGCAACCACGAGCTGGACTTCTCCAGCCTGTCCTCGCTGGTGGACTCGCTGAACAGAGAGGCCCCGCGCCGAGAGCTCAAGGCGGTGCACGACTGGCCGGACCAGCTCGCCCTCCAGTCCTTCTCCCAGGACCCCCACCTGCGAACGCGCATCCAGAGCCCCCAGGCCGTCGCCCTCGCGTGGGAGGTCGCCCGCATCCCCGACTTCCGCAAGACCCTCACCGGCAGCCACGAGCAGCTCCTGGGACAGATCCTGGGCATGCTCCTGGAGCGCGGCGAGCTGCCCGAGGACTTCCTGGACGGCCGCCTGGGGCGCCTGGACCGCAGCGACGGCGACATCGACGCCCTGATGGCCCGAATGGCCTGGGTGCGCACCTGGAACTACGTCAGCTTCCGCAGCGCCTGGCTGCGCGATCCCGCCCACTGGCAGGCCCGCTGTCGCGCCCTCGAAGACCGCCTCTCCGACGCCCTGCACAAGGCCCTCACCCGCCGCTTCACCGACAAGCGGCGCGTCGTCCTGATGGAGGAGGGCAAGCTGGATCCTTCCGCGACGGACGAGCGGGTCCTACCGCACGAGATCAAGGGCGCTCTACGCGGTCTCCGCTACATCCCCCGGCCCAGTCGAGGTCACCGGTCCATCGACGCCGAGCTGCAGTCCGCCATCCGCGCCGAGCTGGACCGCCGCGTGGCCCGCCTCAGCGCCGACGAGGACCCGGCCTTCTCCCTGGACACCCAGGCCGCCCTCTCCTGGCAGCAGACCCTGGTGGCCCGCCTGGAGCCCGGCCCCACCCTGCTCACACCCCAGGCCGTGTTGCTGCGCAATCCCCACCTGGGTCAGGACGCCGCCCGCCAGCTCCAGGGCGCGCTGGACCGCTGGCTGACCCTGCGCATCCACGAAGCCCTGGGCCCCATCACCTTTGTCCCCCGAGGCCTGAGCGCCCCCGCCCGCGAGCTGGTCGACCACCTGCAGCAGGCGCTGGGTGTGGTGTCCTCGCCGATGCACCGCAGCCTGATCCAGGCCCTGAGCCCCCGGGATCGCGGAGTGTTGGGCCGCGCGCGTGTACGACTGGGCCGGCACCACGTCTACTGCGACCACCTGGACGACGAGGCCGCCTGCTACGCCAAGGCGCTGCTCTCCGCCCTGCACAGCCGCCAGCTCCCTCTGGCGGAGATCCCCGAGCCCGGGACCCGCGTGGAGGAGGCCACCCGCAGCCGGGAGCTCTACCGCGCCCTGGGCTTTGCGGTGGTCGGTCCGCTGGCCATCCGGGTCGACCTGCTGGAGGAGCTGGGGGTTTCCCTGCGCAAGCGCGCCCGCCGCCGCCAAGACCCCCTCCGCCTGGACCGCGCGCTCAAGGCCCTGGTCCCCGTTCACCCCCGCCTGCTCGAGCAGGCCATCGAGGCCCTCACGGCCTCGACCTAATCGTCCTTCTTGCAGGTCTCCCCCAGGCACACCGGCTGGTCCCAGGGGGCGACGGGGCCCAGGTGGTCGATGCAGTGGGTCACGAACGCGCGCACCTTGGCGGAGAGGTGCCGGCTGTGGGAGTAGACGACGTAGACCCCGCCGCGGTCGGCCAGGTGGTCCTGCAGGATCGAGACCAGCTCGCCCTTCTCCAGGGGCACCGCGACCATGTGCCGGGGCAGGAAGGCGATGCCCATGTGCGCGCGGGCGGCCTCCATCACCACGTCCGGCGAGTTGGCGACCAGGGGCCCGTTCACGTGGATGCGCTCGTGGTCGAACGCCCAGGTGAGCGCCTGGCGGCCCAGGCCAAAGCCCAGGCACGCGTGGTCCCGCAGATCGCCGGGCTCGGTGGGCGTTCCGTTGGCCTCCAGGTACTCCGGGCTGGCCACGCACGCGCGGGTGGCGCTGCCCAGGCGCCGGGCGATCAGGCTGCTGTCTTCCAGAACGCCCGCCCGCAGCGCGACGTCCACGCCCTCGTCCACCAGATCCACGTAGCGGTCTGAGAGCGACAGCTCGATCTCGACCTCGGGGTAGTGCTCCATGAAGCCGCGGATCAGCCCGGGCAGGAACAGGTGCCCAAAGCTCACCGGCGCGCTGATCTTGAGCACGCCGCGGGGGTTGGTGTGGAGCTGGGTGACCGCCGACTCGGCCTCGGCCACGTCCTCCACGATCTGGGTGCAGCGGTCGTAGTAGGCCATGCCCACGTCGGTGGGCCGCAGCGAGCGCGTGGTCCGGTGCAGCAGGCGCACCCCCAGGCGGTCCTCCAGGGCGGCCACGTGCCGGGACAGGGTGGACTTGGGCATGCCCAGGCTGCGCGCGGCCTTGGTGAAGCTCCCCTCGTCGACGACCTTCACGAAGGCCTGCATTCCGCTCAACACGTCCATCTGCGCTCTCCGGCTGTTCCGAATGTAGCCACCCGAACCCAGGTCGTGCAGGGATTGTCTACAAAAGCAGCTTGACGACCACCGCCACCAGGGCCGCCAGGATCGCGACAACCACGGCGATACGCTTGGGATCGAGCTCCACCTCGGACAGCGAGACCGGCCCATCCTTGAAGGCCACCCACTGCAGCTCGGCCGCCGGGACCTGGTGCTCCCCCACCGCCGCGTGATCGTAGGCCGCACCGCACGAGCAGTGCACGCGCTGCTCCGCGATCCAGAAGCGCTCGCGCTTGTCGCACTGGTTGCACTGCAGCCACTGCTCGGGGCGGCCCGGCGCTGCAGGAACCCGCACGAAACCCAACTTGTCCAGCTCGGGAGTCTCCATGCCTGTGGCCCTAACGCCCTGACACCCCCAAGGCGCTGTATTCTGCGCCCATGAGCGTCTCCGGCAACACCCCCTGTCCCTGCCACTCCGGCGAGCGCTACAAGCGCTGCTGCCGCCCCCTCCACCAAGGCAAGAGCGCCCCCGATCCCGAGCGGCTCATGCGCTCCCGCTACGCCGCCTACGCCCTGGGCGAGGTCGTCTACATCCAGGAGACCACCGACCCCACCGGCCCCCAGTACCAGCGCGACCTGGTGGCCTGGGCCGACGAGCTCCGGGAGTGGTGCGCCGCCACCCAGTTCCTGGGCCTCAAGATCGTCGACAGGGTGGTCCAGGGCGACACCGCCTGGGTCCAGTTCCACGCCACCCTGCGCAGCAACGGCCGCGACGCCAGCTTCGGCGAGCGCAGCGCCTTCACCCTGCTCAACGGCCGCTGGCGCTACCACTCCGGCACCCCCCGATGAGCGGCGAGCTCCCCACCCCCAGCCAGCTCTCCCGCCACCTGCGTCACCTGGCGCTGGTCTACACCCTCCACGACCAGGAGCGCCGCGCCAAGGCCTGCACCCGCGCCGCCTGGCCGCTCTCTCAGCTCTCCCCGCAAGCGCTCCTCGCCGCCCACCAGGCCGGCACCCTGGGCCAGCTCCGAGGCGTGGACCCCATCGCCGCCAAGGCCGCCGCCCGCTTCCTGGACGGTACGCCCCAGCCCGGGCTCTCCGAGCTCGAGGACCAGACCCCTGCCGGCCTCTTCGACCTCGCCCGCCTCCCTGGCCTGGGCGCCGCCAAGGTCAAGGCCCTCTGGACCGAGCTCGGCGTCAACGACCTCACCTCCCTCCAGGACGCCGTCGACGAAAGCCGCCTCAACGCCCTGCCGGGCTTCGGCCCCAAGACCCGCAGCAAGCTCATCAAGGGCCTCGCCCACGCCCTCGGCGCCGCCGGCAAGGTCCGCCGCGACACCGCCCAGCAGGCCCTCGCCGCCCTCACCCCCCTCCTGGATGCACAGTGCGCGGCTTGGGAAGAGGTGGGCCCCCTGGCGCAGGGCCACGAGCTGGTCCACCACCTCCACATCGTCGCCATCGGCGCCCCGGAGCTGCCCGAATCCGCCGTCGAGGTCACCCTGGCGCCGACCGACCGCGCGGCCTTCGGCGTGCGCGTCCTCCAGCTCTCCAGCGACCCGGCCCACGCCGCCCAGCTCGACCTGGACGCCCCCGAGCTGCTTGGCCTCGACGCCGACGCCATCTACCAGCACCGCGGCTTCCACCCCACCCCCATCGAGCGCCGCCGCGCCGACATCCCGCTGGTGCGCCTGGCCCAGCGCCGCCCCCGCCTCGTGCGCCGCTCCGACCTCCAGGGCGCCCTCCACAACCACACCACCGCCTCCGACGGCCGCGACAGCCTGGAGGCCATGCGCGAGGCCGCCGCCCAGCGCGGGCTGCGCTACCTGGGCATCAGCGAGCACAGCCAGAGCTCCGTCTGGGCCCGCGGCCTGGAGCCCGAGCGCCTGCGCAGCCAGGGGGAGCAGCTCCGCGCCCTCAACGGCCAGGGCCACACCTGCCGCCTGCTCGCCGGGGTCGAGGCCGACATCCTCAAGGAAGGGGACCTCGACTACCCAGACACCCAGCTCCACCCCTTGGACTTCGTGGTCGCCTCCGTCCACCAGCGCTTCTCCCTCCCGCCCCAAGACACCCTGGCGCGCATGACCCGGGCCACCTCCGCCGTCTGCGCGGACATCATGGGCCACCCCACCGGCCGGCTGCTGCTCTCGCGCCCGCCCAACGACTTCGACATGGAGCTCTGGCTGCAGCACTGCGCCCGCATGGGCGTCGCGGTCGAGCTCAACGCCTCCCCCAAGCGCATGGATCTGGCCCCCCAGTGGCTGGCCCGCGCCAAGGAGCTGGGGGTCCCCGTGAGCATCGCCGCCGACGCCCACCGCTGCAGCGAGCTGGACAACCTGGACCACGGCGTCGCCCTCGCGCGCCGCGCCGGCCTGGGCCCGGACGATGTGCTCAACACCCGATCGGCTGCCGATGTCCTCGCTTGGGTACAGCAGCGCAGAGCGGCGCGCAGGGCCCAGGTGGGACCGGGGTAAGAGCCCGATCCCCCGAGCCGGATAGGCTCCTCTTGAACCCAAAGACGGGAGGACCCCATGGGCCTGATGAACTTCGTGAAGAGTGCGGGACGCAAGCTGGGCTTCGGCAAGACCGAGGCCGCCAAGGAGGACCGCCTCAAGGCCGCCGCCGAGAAGGCCGCCGCCGCCCCCAGCGAGGCCCAGATCGCCGAGATGCTCAAGGCCGCTGTCACCAGCCGGGGCCTGGAGATCGCGGACCTCGCCGTGGGCTTCGCCGCCGGCACCGCGACCATCACCGGCAAGGCCAGCTCCACCGGCGACAGCGAGAAGTGCTGCCTGATCGTCGGCAACCACGACGGCGTCGAGGCCGTCGACAACCAGATCCAGGTCGAGATCCCCGCCCCGCCGGCCGTCTACCACACGGTCGTCAAGGGCGACACGCTCTCCAAGATCGCCATGGAGTACTACGGCGTGATGCGGCTCTACGAGACCGTGTTCGGCGCCAACGTGCCCATGATCCAGGACCCCGACGAGATCTACCCCGGCCAGGTCCTGCGCATCCCTCCCACCCCGGCCCCCAAGCACATCGTCGCCAAGGGCGAGACCCTGGGCGTCATCGCCAAGCACTGGTACGGCAAGGCCGGCGAGTACACCCGCATCGCGGAAGCCAACGGCATCGATCCCAACAAGATCGAGGTCGGCCAGGAGCTGACCATCCCCCTGGTCAACCCAAAGGTCGGCGGCCAGACCCTGGTCTGATCGCCTGCGCTAAGCGAGCGGACCCAGCGTCTGCGGGGGCACCCAGCCCCCAAAGCGCTGCTCCAGAAAGCGCGCCACGGCCACGGTCATGTGATCCCGGCCGTGGCCCGCGCCCACCTGGACCCCCAGCGGCAGCCCCTGGGCGTTGAGCCCCAGCGGCACCTGCGTCACCGGCAGCTCCATCACGTTGAGCAGCGCCGTGTACGCGTAGTCAAAGCGCAGCGTGAGCTGTCGCCGCACCGGCTGCCCGTGCTTGGGCGCTGGCATCGTGAAGCTCGGGTAGAGCAGCACCCCGTCGTCCCCCAGGCGCTCCGTCAACTCCTGCCGCAGGGCCCGGCCCATCTCCACAAAGCGCCGCTGCCGCCGCGGGAGGGCCGCCGTCAGCGCCTCCGTCAGCCCCAGCATGCACGCCATCAGCGTGTGTCGCGGCGTGGCCAGCCCGATCTGCCCCAGCGCGATGCGCGCCAGCTCCGCCGCCGCGTTCACCGGCTCGCCGCCCCCCATCAGCTCCACAAAGGCCGTCTCGTTGGCCTCCTGCAGCATGCTCGACCAGATGTCGAAGCCGTGGGCCATCTCGGGGATGCGCAGCTCCTCCACCTGCGCGCCCGCCTCCCGCAGCGCCTCGGCCGCCCGCGCCTGCGCCTGCCGCAGATCCGGCGTCACCGACTGCCGCCCCGAGTCCGGGATGTGCAGCACCCGCAGCCCCGCGATCTCCACCGCATCCGGGTCGCCCAGCTCCCAGGGCAGGCAGCCCCCGTCCACCCCATCCGGCCCCGCCAGCAGGGTGATCAGCGGCCAGAGGTCCTCCGCCCTCCGGCACAGCGGCCCCGTCGTCAGGTAGCGCAGCGCCTTGGGGTCCGCGGTCGGGAACTGCCCCGTCCCCGGGATCAGCCCCCCCGTCGGCTTGTGCCCGAACACCCCGTTGAAGAACGCCGGCATGCGGATGCTCCCGCCGATGTCCGAGCCCAACCCAAAGGGCACCGCCCCCGCGCCCACCAGCGCGCCCTCCCCGCCCGAAGACCCGCCCACCGTGCGGCTCGCGTCGTAGGGGTTGTTCGTGCGCCCGTAGACCAGGTTGTCCGACTCCATCCACATGCACAGCTCCGAGGTGTTCGTCACCCCCAGCGGAATCGCCCCCGCCTTGCGGATCCGCGCCACCGCCGTCGCGTCCTCCTCCGAGCGCAGATCCCGCCGCGAGAGCAGCCCCGCCGCCTGCGGCATCCCCGTGAGCGCAAAGCACTCCTTGATCGAGCAGGGCACACCCTGAAACGCCCCCCCGGGGCCCGCCCCCGCGTCCACCGCTTGGGCCTCCACGATCGCCTGCTCGTGCCGATCCGCGACCTGTGCGTTGAGGAGCGGATTCACGGCCCTCAGCCGATCCAGGTGCACCCCCACCACATCCTGGCTCCGCAGCTCCCCAGCCCGAATCCCATCAGCGAGGTCAACAGCAGAGCGAAGCAGCATGGACACGGCATCTCCTTTCCCCTTGCGCACAACCGATGTTCTCTATTCACGACTTGAATGCAACATGGGGTGGTCATTCGTCGTCAAGAGAGTAACTTGACCACCCGCACTGGAGCCCCTCATGACTTTCGTCACCGACCCCCTCAGCCTCGCTCTCGCGCTCGGCATGCTGGGCCCAGCAGCGGTCGACGAGTCCGGCCTCTTCGACGAGGGCCCTCGCGAGATGTCCCGCAAGGAGGCCGCCGACGCCCTGGCCAAGGCCCTGGACGCCGTCGTCGACGAGGAGACCCACTCCGTGATCCTCACCGAGACCCACACCGTCGACCTGCGCAAGCCCGACGACGAGATCTGAGCGTCCCCTCCCCCACACACTGGCCCCGCTGGGGCCTTTGTCGCTTCAGAGCCGCCCGACTCACCCCAGCGCCCGCCGCAGCGCCGGCACCAGCCGCTCCCAGCACAGCTCCGCCGCCCGCCGCTGAAAGCGCGCGATGCTCGCCGGGCTCCCGACCACCAGCGCCGGGTCGGCCGTCGCGCCCGCGTGGTCCGAGACCACCTTGAGCGCGGAGAAGCGCCGCCCGCGGGCCGCCTGCGCCACCCCCGCCGCCTCCATCTCGCACACCATCGCCTGCCGCCCGGCCTCCGCCCGCCGCTGGGGCGTGTGGATCAGCGCGTCCACCGTCAGCACCGCGCCAGCCCGTACTCCGGGCAGCGGCGCCGTCTCGAAGCGCTCCCCCGTCGCCGCCAGGATGACCTCGCTTGCGCCGATGGTCTCTCCGATGTCCAGGCCATCATCCAAGCCCCCAGCGGTGCCCAACGAGAGCACCCAGTCAGGCTCCAGCCGCTTCACCGCCGCCTCCGTCTGAGCGCGCGCGCGCTCCCGGCCAACCCCACAGCGCAGCAGCGCCGCCGGGCGTCCCGCCAGCCTCCCCGTGACCATCCGCCGGTCCAGCATCTCGCGCTCCGTCAGCGCCAGGCCCAAGGGCAGGGCCTCCGCGCGAAGGGCCGTCACCAGCAGGATCACCGCTTCGCGCTCCACCTGGCCAGCACCGGCAGCACCGTGATGCTGGTGACGAAACAGGTCGTCACCCCAAGCAGCACCATCGTGGCCATCCCCGCCAGCCCCCGGTGGTTCAGCAGGAAGAGGATCGAGAAGCCCAGCGAGGTCGTCACCGACGTGAACAGGATCGCCTTCCCCGTCGCCGCGACCGCCTTGGCCACGTCCTCCCCCGCCTCGTCGAAGCGGTGCAGGATGTGTACGCCGTCGTCGATCCCGATGCCGAACACCACCGGGAAGGCGCTCATCATCAGGATGCTCACCGGCATCCCCAGCGCCAGCACCATGCCGATGGCCACCGCGGAGCCCAGCACAAGCGGGGCCAGCGCGACCAGCACCTTCCGGGGACTGCGCAGATCCGCGAACAGGATGCCCCCCAGCGCCAGCAGGATCGCGACCACCGCGTAGGGCAGCCCCGCCAGCCCGCCCACCAGCAGCTTGTCCACGATGAACAGCGTGCCCACGGCCTTCGGGTCCACCTCCTCGACCTCCCCCTTGAAGGCCATCAGGAAGTCGTAGTCGATGCGGTAGTCCGCCGGGTACACGTACGAGAGCAGCTTGCCGTCGCGCACGTAGCGCTCGCGCACCGCCTCGGGCAGGTCCTCCACCCCAAAGCGCCAGCGGCTGCTGCCCACCTGCAGCGCCTCCAGGTAGACCGCTCCCCGCTCCAACAGCACGCGCTCGGACTGCGCCAGCGTCGCCTGGTTCCCATCCAGCGCAGCGATGGCGTCCTGCGCTGCCGCCTGGATCTCCCGACCCTTGGCGGCGATGTCCGGCCGGCCCCCAAAGCTCGCCTCCGCCGTGATGCGCGCCCCGATGACCACAAAGGCCTGCAGCTCAGCCCGCAGCGCCTCGTTGTCCACCGCGTCGCGCCCCTGCGTGTTCAGCTCCAGGTCCCCGATCCAGCGCTGCAGCCGCCGGTTCCGGTCCAGGCGCGCCTGCGTGTCCACGGGGATGAAGTCGTGCACCCCCTCGACGCGCACCACCGTCTCCTTCTCCTTGAACGCCGCCGCCCGGGCCCGCGAGGTCTCCAGGTCCGGGCTCACCGACATCACCGCCTCCGGGCTCCCCCCGAAGGCCCGAGCTACGTCCTCGTTCGCCTCCATCGCCGGCAGCCCCTGCGTGATCAGGTTCTCCAGGTTCGTCTCCAGCGCAAAGCGCGGGACCATCGCCAGGCAGAAGGCCACCACCAGCACCACCGCCCCCAGCACCCGGTTCGGGTGGTCCAGGCAGCCCTGCACCACCCGGTCGATCACCGGCAGCTCCAGCGTGCTCCGCGCCCGCGTCCCCCCCGCCCCATCGCCCAGCCGCAGCGCCGCCGGCAGCACCAGCACCATGATCAGCAGCGCGCAGCCCAACCCCATCGCCGCCGTCACGCCCAGGTGCGTCGCCGCCTTGAACTGCGTGAGGACCATCAGCCCAAAGGCCGCCATCGTGGTCAGCGCCCCGATCACCACCCCGCGCCCCGAGCGCGACAGCGCAATCTCCATCGCCTCCCGGCCCGCCACCCCGGCCACCCGCTCATCGTTGAAGCGCACCACCACGTGAACCGCGTAGTCCACCCCCAGCCCAAAGAGCAGGATGCCGAACGCCAGCGAGGTCAGCGACGCGTACCCGAACACCAGGTGCACCAGCGCGAAGGTCCACACCAGCGACATCAGCAGCCCGCCGCCCACCAGCACCGGGGTCATCGGCCGCCGGTCCAGCGCCAGCAGCGCCAGCAGCACCAGCACCAGGCTCAGCGACGACAGCGGCAGGATCTTGCCCACCACGTTCTGCTGGTCCTGGAAGCCCCCTGGCAGCAGCCCAGCAAAGTTCATCCACTGGTCGGGGTGCGTCTGCCGCACCGTGTCCACAGCCCCCTCGAGCTCATCGAACGCGTCCATCCCGATGTCGATGTTCATCGGGTCCAGCGTCGTCCGGACGTCCACCACGTAGATCGCCCCGTCCTCGCTCGCCAGGAACCCGTCCCGCAGCGGCAGCCCCAGCAGCTCTCCGCCCGCCGGCGTAACCCCTCCGGCCAGCATCTCGTCCAGCTCGCCCGCCGTCAGCGGCGTCTGCGCCCCCTGCTCGACCAGGCGCAGCATCGTCACCACACCATCCAGCCCCTGGGCCGCATCCGGCGTCGCCGACCGCGCCTGGAAGCCCTCGGCCATCTCGTGGCGCATCGCCCCCAGCGCGCTCTCCAGCGTCGGCTCCTCGTCCAGCGCGCGCAGCACGGGGGAGAGCCGCTCCACCCCCAGCTCCAGCCGCTCGAACTCCGGGTCCTCCAGGTACATCAGCCCCAGGTCCAGCGCCGCATCCCGGTCCACCCGCGCCTGCACCGAGGTCACCACCGACACCGACTCCAGCGCCTCCACCGCCGCCTGCGCCGCGTCCTGGCGGTCGGCCTCCTCGCCCCCCTTGATCACCAGCAGCAGCCCCGAAGCCGCCCCGAACTCCTCCGAGACCTCCATCAGGTCCACGACCGCCGGATCCTCCTCGTCCAGGATCCCCATGAAGGTCGCGTCCACCGGCAGCGTCGCCACCGACACGCCCGCCAGCGCCGTCACCAGCAGCGCCACGCCGATCACCGCCTTCGGGTGATCCCACGCGAGGTGGGCCACGCGCGCCAGCAGTCTGGGGAGGAGGCCGTTCATCGTCCGCCCCGCCTAACCGCCACGACCTCAGGGCGCCCCCGGCTCTCCCTTGCGCGCGTGCCGCCGGTTCTGCCGCCAGGTCCTGCGCTGTCGCCGCTCCTGCGCCTTCGTCTTGCCCCCGAATCGGTAGCTCGCCTCGAAGGTGTTCAGCAGCCACGCCCCCGACGGCTGCGAGGTCCCCACCCCTGCCCGCAGCGACAGCCGCTTGAGGTCCATCTGGTACGCCAGCGACACCCGGTAGCTGTCCTGCGGCGAGAACCCCGAGCTCCCCGCGTACGCCCCCAGCATCGGCGGCACCTGGCTCTTGCTCCCCGGCAGCTCCTCCATCCAGAACATCGTCCCCGCGTCCAGCACGAACGAGTCCCGGCGGTTCAGCCGCCACTCCAGCGCCAGCCGGCCGCTCGCTGCCTGGCCTTGGTAGGCCACCTGCGGGAACAGCCCCACCTCGTCAGCCAGTCCCAGCACCGGGTGCACCTCCGCCGCCGCGAACGCCCCCTCCATCCCCACGCGCCAATACTGCCCGCCCAGGTGCACCCCAAAGTGCGGCCCCAGCGCCAAGCTCACCGTCGGCCCCACCGACCAGTACTGCGCCTCGAACTCCGACTGCAGGTAGCGGTACCCCGCCCCCGACACCGCCACGTCCACCGGACCGGCCCGGAGCGCGTTCACCTTCACGTTCCCGTTGTAGACCCCCGCCAGCGTCAGCGGCAGGTTCGCCCCCACCTGCGTCCGCGGCAGCAGCCCCACGCGCGTGTTCGTCAGGCCGAGCTGCACCTCACCGAAGTCCAGCGTGTACGCCGTGTAGTCCGTGTGCGCCCGCGGGTTCGGCGGCAGCTTCCCCAGCCGAGGTCGCAGCCACTCAAGCTGCGCCGGTGTCACATCTGGAACCGTCGATGCTTGCGACAGATCCAGAGGAGGAGCGGCGCTTTCCCCCTCCCCAAGATCCGGGCCCACCGCCTCATCCTCTGGGCCCACCCCATCCTCAACACCCCCAACCACCAGCGAGGAACTGCGTGGTGGCTCCACCTCGGGGACCTCGTCCGTTCCCGCCTCATCCGTTGCCCTGTGCACCGGATCAGCCCCCTCAGAGACCTCGCCCGAGCCCTCTCCTTCAGAGGTGTCCTGACCGGTCTCCTCGTCGGGGGGTGGAGCTTCCGACCCTGGCGAACCCATGGAACCCGACCACCCGCCCTCTTGGGCGAGCAGGACAGCAAAGACGAAGGTCAACGTGCGCATGTCCCCTTCATCGGACCATCTTGAGACTGCGTGAACCCACCTCAAACCCGCAACTGCGTCTATCGGTGGAAAAAAACCGATCCCGCAATGCGCACTTCCCACGCATCCCGCAATCCCCGCGCCCTAAACCCGCATCCCGCAATCCCTGCGCCTAAGCACACTCGCCTCAGAGCGGCGACCGCACCCTCACCTTCGCCGGGCTGACCACGTGCGTGTACCGGGTCGTCGTGGCGATGTGGTTGTGACCGAGCATCACCTGGATCACGCGCAGGTCCGTCCCTTGCTCGAGCAGGTGCGTGGCGAACGCGTGGCGCAATGAGTGGGGCGTCACCCGCTTGTGCAGCCCTGCTTCGATGCGAGCTCTGGCCATCACCGCCTGCATCGAGCGGGTCGACCACTGCCCTCCTCTGGCTGAGTGGATCAGGAAGTCCACCTGCGTCTTCCCGGCCGACAGCCACTCCACCTCGGGGACCAGGCTCTCGGCCAGGATCGTGACCCTGTCCTTTCCCCCCTTTCCGCAGCGCACGCGCACCAGCAGCTCATCGGGCTCCACGTCCCCCACTCGGAGCCCCACCAGCTCGGACACCCGCAACCCGCAGGCGTAGGTCAGCAGCACAGCCGCCCGGTGCTTTCGGTTCTGGCAGGCCTCTGCCAGCCTCAGCACCTCATCGCGGGTCGGGACCACTGGCAGCGTCTGCCTCCGTTTCGGCCGGGGCATGTCCAGCGCGTCCTTTTCCCATCCGTACAGCTCCACGTACAGAAAGTTCAGCGCCGAGATCATCTGATCCAACAGCGAGCGGGACGCCCCCGTCTCCACCAGGCCCATCAGGAAGTTCCGAGGCGTGTCCTCCGCCACCTCCCTGGGAATCACCGCCACCCCCAACCACCGCACATAGCTCCTCAGGCAGCTCACATAGGTGTCCACCGTCCGCGGCATATACCCGCGTAAACGCAATTCCTGCCGATACCGCTCAAACAGCCCTTCAGACAGCACCTTCTCCACAGCACACCCTCCTTTCGCAACGCACCTCCTCGCGTAGCAAGACCCAGGCCAACCCCAGAACCCCCATCTCATCGACATCCCCCCGGCCTCCCCCCGGTGAGGGGTGTCAAACATTCGACAGCGCACAAAACCCTGAGGGGCGTCTAGGCGGACGTTCTACGTCAGCCGCTCAGCCTTGGATCAACATAGTCGTACGGCAGGTCTTCTAGGTGCTCAACGATGCGCTCGTACGCGCACTCGACCATAGCTTGGCGGAATTCCTCGCTGTCACACACTTTCCGGTACACCACGACAACCTCTGGTCTCGCCCACTCCACCCGAGTCCAAACACCTTCACGCCCCACCTCGTCGACCTCGCCGCCAAGCGCTGCCCCGATCAAGAGCACCCGGTCTCCTACGCGAACCGCAGCGACAGCTCCATGCCCGAGTTCCCTAGGAGTCTCAGCTTCACTCGGAATCTGGATGCTCACCTGCATCTTCAATCCCACGCGCTGGGCCTGAAGAAGCCCTCGGACCAGCCGAAGCCGTTCAGTCTGTCGAGTCAAATCGCTTAGATCAACTGCGATGTTCAGCGGGAGCTCGAAGTCGTGAAGAACATCACGCGCCGCCTGCACAGCTATGTACCCCTCGCCAGCGAGTCCTCGGAGGTCACCCTCAAACTCTACGGCCTCCCACCGGCCTCAGAGTGGCAGCCCTTCAGGCGGGCGCGCGGTGAACTCCACTGCGCCCTCTTCGACCAGCCGCAGGAGCTTCATCCATTCCCACCACTCAGCGACCGGTCTCACGCTGCCGAAGAATCCAGGCAGAAATACAAGGTCAAACTTTCCGGTTCCCAAGGAGTGAACACACTCGACCCCCTCGATTAGGTATCGAACACGTGCCTGCTCATGGGGGAGGAACGGGAACACGCCGACGGGGATGATGGCGTCCCAGACGAAAGTGGCCCTAACCGTCCCTCTCGGATTGCAGAACTCCACCTCCATATTCACCTTTGGTGGCCCGTTCGAGAGAGAAAGCCTGGCCCCGCCGCCGAAGCCCCCCTCTGGTGTCTGCGGATGAACCAGCGTGACCCCGTGCCTGGTCGATGAAACCTCAGCGACTGTCACCGGAAGAGACTCGCGAATGCCGAGCGCCAGCTCCTCAATGGCCCGAAAGAACTCTCCGGCCCCGGATGCTCCGAGACTGTCACTGTCTATCGAGAACCGCATCTGGGTGACGGTCGAGTCAGCTTCCTGATTCCACTTCTTCTTCCGCGCGCCGTACGTCGACGGGTCCCCAACATCCCCAACCAGCCGTTCCTTCAAGCAGGCGCCGCTCACTTCAGGAAGAGCGTCCCCTTCACCCCACTTGAGGCGCAAAGTCCTCCGACGGAGGCTCGGATTCTTCTCCGCGGCCGCCTTTCGGAGTCGCTCCTGGACGATCCTGCACTGCTCGGGGCCTACATGAATCACGTAGGCACTGGCAGGGCGAAGGCCTTCGTATCTGAGTACAACAAAGAACGCGGGCAACTCGCCGATCGCGAGCCGACGCCAGTTCTCGAGCGAGATTCCATCAACGTGGTTCTCACTCCGATGTGTGGCCTTGACCTGGACCCGGCAGGTCACGAGCGGCGCCGAGGTTTCAGGGCATAGGTCCACCCCCTGAGGCGCCATCCCGCGTTGAATCTCGACCAAGAAATCCCAGCCTGTCGCATCCCGTCTCACAGGATTCGGTGTCAGGCCCGCTTCATCGCACAGGTGGTTGAAGAAGCTCTCCCCCATGTTTCCGAGATTCGCCAAGAGCAACTCCACTCGTTTGGGAGATACTATCCTCTGCGGTCGCGGCCGACGTAGAACGGGGCGGGAAACGCCATCGCTCCGGCCTGCGGCCTCCGACGACGGCGTCTCCGCCTAAACGTTAGTTGAAATGACCCGGCTCGCCATGTCTCCTGGTCAGGCGTCCAGATCTCTGGATCGACCTCCCAATACAAGCTATTGCCTCAGGGCTTCAACTGACCAGCGAGTGTCCGGTAGAGCTTTGGGGGGCCAAGTCCACCCCTCCGAACCGGGCAGTGGTCTCTAGTCGAACGAAGCCCCACGACTCCATGACTCAACAAGGGCGTACCAGATGACCTACCTACTGCTCATTGCCTTGCAAGGCTGCTTCGTTGGCGACCGACTTGACGGCAGCGGAAACAACAACCAGGACAACGAAACCCCCGACTTGGCATCCTGGACCGGGGTGAAGGTCGACGGCGGATGCTCCATCAGCCAGGTCTCTGGCGCTGAGATCGCTGCGCAGATCGGGACATTCACTTCCAGCGACAAGCGTGTAATCGCGGCCGTCGCCAATGATGCTGGATACACTCTCCTTGCCCAGGATGCCCGGTCGGGTATCTCAGCTGACGACGTTCAGCAGGTAGCAGGCTCCGAACTGGCTGGGACCCTGAGCTCAATGGACAGCTCCGGGCTTGTCGTCGGTGAAGTGATGTTCAACACGGCTGGATACACTCTTGTCGGTCAATCTGGGGCCTTGACCGGGTCCTCAGCAGTAGACCAAGTGGCAGGTTCAGACCTGGCGGCGGCTGTTGCTGACATGTCCAGCAACGGTCAGGTAGTTCAGAGCCTGGTCTTCAACTCCTCCGGCTACACTCTCTTCGGACAGGGTGATGAGGGGGATCTGGACTCCACCATCGAGCAGCCCGGTGGATCGGATCTCGCGGACACTGTGGACGCGATGAGCGCGAATGGCTTCGTCATCACATCCGCGACTGCGACTTCCGCTGGATACACGCTAGTAGGTCAACGAGCTGACCAAGATGCCAGCTATGCAGGAGCCGTCGTTCAGGCCTCTGGCAGCGAGCTCTCAACAGCGGTGCAAGACATGTGCGCCGACGGGTTCAGAATCACATCCCTCATGTACAACAGTGCCGGCTACACCCTTATTGGTCAGGCCTTGTAGGCCCCCCCTTCAACTTCTCTCTCGTCGCAGCATATGAGTCCTCCCACGAAAGAGGCTTTGGCCCGGCCGTCAGGCAGGTGGGCGCCGGACGCCGGGCCACTTCAACTAACGGGGCGGGAAACGCCATCGCTCCGGCCTGCGGCCTCCGACGACGGCGTCTCCGCCTAAACGTTATGGGCAACCGACCCTCAAATCGACGGCTGGTAGACGAAGCACGAGCACCCTGGCACTCAAGGCTTCTCAGGGTGGCCGGCTATGCGGACAATGCACGTACCCGCGGCAATCTTGGTACTTCTGAGATCGCTCGACTGGAACAGCCTGCGCAGGCATTCGATCTGGTCAGCAAGCTCATAGCAATACCCCAGTCTCCGGTCTACTGGGAACCTGGCTTGAATGTCCGAACCCGGAGTCCGGGAACCCGCCCGAAGTGCCGAACATTGGCAGTCACCACGGTCAGCCGATGATGGAGCGCGGTTGCTGCAATCATCAAGTCGGCATCCTCAATGGGCTGGCCCTTGGAGCTGAGCTCAGCCCGAACCGAGGCATACACTCGCGCGCAGTCGAGATCAAACGGCAGCACCGTCAGCCTGGGCAACACTTGGTGTTCGTAGAGCTGGACGAATCGGTCTGGCTTTGAACTCCGAAGCGCTCCATACAGCAACTCGCCGGCCACGACACTGCTGGTGAACTGCTCAGCGCGCGGGAGCTCCATCAGCCACTTGGAGAACTCGGCATTGGGCCTGGACCGCAGGACCTCGGAGATGGCATTGGTGTCCAACAGGAAGGCCATGGAGCTCAGTCCTCCACGGGCGCCACAGTACGACCGACCGAGCGCTCGGCAACCACCGCATCCAGGGACTCCGCATACTCGTCACCGTCGGGCACCTGGCCCAGCAGTCCTGCAAGACCCTCCATCGGGGACGCCGCCCGCAATCGACGAAGTTGGTCGAGCTCCTCCATTGATACAAGAACTGCTACAGGACGGCCGTAGCGCGTGATCAACACCTCGCCCCCCTGCTCCACTTCGCGAAGGCAATCGCTGAACTGAGCCTTGGCAATGGCGGCTGAAAGAGTCTTGGTCATCACGACCTCCTTGGAAGACCCTACCCACACTCAACTTGTTGGTCAAGTTGGACAATCCTTCCAAGGTCGGGTCGGCTGCCCATAACGGGGCGGGAAACGCCATCGCTCCGGCCTGCGGCCTCCGACGACGGCGTCTCCGCCTAGAACGTTAGGTGTCAGAGCGCCTCAATTCAATGGTTGCTGGCCGAGAACCACACTACTCTCCATGCTCCTCGAACATCAGAGTTCCAGCGCCCATGCACAATGCCGTCCGACTATCAGACCCCAACGGTATAGGCCTACTGACTGCCACCGCGCGGGGCAAAGAGCATGCCGAGCCTGTCCTGACCGACCTGCCCTCCGCAGAAGGTGGCGTTGACATCTGGGTGCCGGAGGGCTCCGGCCTGTCAGATCTCAACTGGCTTGACGGGCTACAAGTCAAATGCCTTACTATCCACGACAAAATGTGTGCACTGGACTACCTTGCCCACGCCAACGTGGGGAAAATTGTACTGATCGGGTCATCCCGAGAGCTTTCCTGGCTGTCCGATGCCAAGCACATTGAGGAAATGACCTTGGCCGAGCCACGGGTCTCCCAGCTGCGAAGCATAGCAGGGCGGCTGCCTCTTCGGTCGCTGTGCGTTTCTCAGGCACGGCCACGCGGGGCGCCATTGTCCGGGTTCTCTCTCCCAGAACTCCACCTATCTTCCTACGGAGGTGGTCTAGCCGACGTGGAAGTAGAGACACTGAAGATCTGGACCTCAAACTCGATGTCGACGGCCGACGTACGCGCCAAGTCTGTCGAAGTCAGGAATCCGACAACTCCAAACCTCAGCATTTTGAGCGGACTTTCAGGTACTCGACAGCTCTTGGTCCTCTCAGGCAGGCCGATTCGGCTTGCCGACTTGCCCCCAATTCCCGACTTGGTCAGTGTCAACCTCTGGCACCTACACTCGGAAGGCCTCTTCGATAGTGGATGGGGGAGTGGCCAGGACCGGTACCTCCAAGTGGACGAGTGTTCGCGCGAGCAGTTGGCTATGGCTGCCCACGCACTGACCGAACCCGCCATCATCTCAGGCGAGAATGGAAACATAGTTTTCGCCGATGGAATCGATGTCTCCGACACGTTCCCGGAGTCAGTTGTCTCCCGTGTGAAGAAGATCTTGGCATTCGCAAATCCCAGGAGCCTATAGACAAACAGCCCGACCTGACACACCCGCCCGTAGTCGGCGCTCCGACACCTAACGGGGCGGGAAACGCCATCGCTCCGGCCTCCGGCCTCCGACGACGGCGTCTCCGCCTGAACGTTGTGCGCGATGGGCCTTCGCATCGTGCATCGGGCCGACCTCTTGGGCTGCCGGGTGTCGTCGCAATTGACCTGTCCTGGGTGTGTTCCGCGTGGTTGGCGATTCCTGCGCACTGCAGGCGCCCGTGCAGCCAGGCCCCCGCAGCCGTCATCGACAGGGACCGCAGATAGCAAACCAGCGGTGTCCTCGAAGTCGAAGGGGAAAACTGCCGGGTCCGCCCCCACTCGAACGCGGCTCCCATTGAACGCCTCGCTACACCTGCCGCCGGGGTTGAGCATCCGGGCTCATGCGGCAGCGGCAATCCCACCGCGTCGCTGCGACAACTCCACTTCGAGCGCGGCTCCCTGGCTCCCCAGCGGCTTCTTCTACCCCAACGGGCGGCCCCACCCACTCTCTCGCACCTTCCCGTACCATCTGGCATCCGTAGGCCCACCCCTGCAGATTCATGGGTTGCCCCAACCTTGTCCGATTGAGCTCAAACGGGGCCTAAAGCTCTG
>JAZAMN010000022.1:0-84173 GCA_036229005.1 Myxococcota bacterium | reverse complement strand
GTTCGAGCTGCGGGCGTGACCGAAAGGAGGCGCGGGCTCAAGCTCACTCACGGTCTCGATTGCTCGGGACCAGCGCTTCATCGAGCTCCGCGCCTCCCCCCGGCTTCAACAGGCTACCCGGCGATGGCAGACACAAGCGCTGCGCTGAGGCTAGGGGTCCTCGGTGAGCGATTGGGTGACCGATCTGCCCCTCTGGAGGCCCCTGAGCCCCCGAACCAGCCCGAATCCGCCCCTCCCGAGCCCGGATCGGTGGACGTTTCGCTCACTGGTGGGGCGTAGCCTCGGAGGAGCGCTCACTGGCACCCCGTAGCCTCGGGGTCCCGCTCATTGGGTGCCCGTAGCATCGGGGAGCCGCCGACTGGGGGCGGTCTTGGGGGCGGCCGAGACGCGCCCAGTCGGTGGCGGCCTCCTACCTCCGCCAGTCCTGATCAGACCTCCGTGGGTTGGCCTGAACCAGCTCCGCGGTCCGGTCGATGGAGGCCTGCAGTGCCTCCGGCGACAAGACGGCGTCTGCCTCCGTCGCGAATCCGTCCACGCCGCTCACCCAGAGGCTCCCGGGCGCTCCGCCCCGGTGGATGTTCCAGCGCACGTGCCGACCCCGGTAGGTACACCCGAAGGTCACGCGACCTCCCTGGGGCGCCAGGGTCCCGGCGTCTGGGGTCAACCCAGCACCGTTGGCCTGCAGCCACGCCTGGGCCTGCTGCTGCGGCGTCTGCTGCAGGTGGTCCTGGCCCAGGTGGTCCTGCTGGGCCGGCTGGGCCGTTGGTTGGTTCTGGTTGTTCTGCTGGCCCCGACGGTGCGGGGGGACGTAGCGGCTGCCTTCGGGCATCGGGAGCTCTCCTGAGGGCCTTCACCCTAGCACCGGTGGACTCCAGCCCATATTTCAGGCCCCTACACCCTCAATGCTCGAAGTACCCCAGCGCCTCAAGCTGATCCGCCAGCTCCCCGTCGATCGCGATGTCCTCGCTGCCCAGGTCCTTCTGCACGGCCTCGCCAAAGCCCACGCCGCCCTTGTCGGGGCTGGCCAGGGACTCGCCCAGGTAGACCTCGCAGGCCCGACGTGCGATCCAGGCCGTTTCGTCCAGATCCTTGGTCTCCCCAGGGTCCTCGGCGATGTTGTAGAGCTCCACCCAGGTCCCCGTGGACTCCATCATCTTCCAGTCGCCAACGCGCACCGAGCGCTTGCCGTCCAGGAAGTCCGACACCGCCACCCCAGGCCGCAGCGCGGGCTGGTCGGTCATCAGGGGCAGCATGCTGCGCCCGTCCATGCCGGTGTGCTCCACGCCCATCAGGTCCAGCAGCGTCGGCGCCAGGTCCACCTGCTCGACGACCTCCTCGACCACACCCGCCTCCAGGCGCTTGGGGTCGCGGATGATCAGCGGGGCCCGGATCAGCTCGTCGTAGAGGCTGTGGCCGTGGCCGTAGTGCCCGTGCTCCCCGACCTCCTCGCCGTGGTCGTTGGTCACCACGATCAGCGCGTCGTCCAGCCAGCCGCTCGCGGACAGCCGCTCCAAAAAGAGGCCAAGCTGCTCGTCGTGGTAGCTGATCTCCGCGTGGTAGAGCGCCTCGATCCACTTCCGGTCCTCGTCCGTGATCGCCCGCTTGCCCTGCGAGATGTCGGCCTGCACGTAGCCGTCCAGGATCTTGCCCAGCGAGCCCGTGTAGGCCCCCGGGTAGTAGGGGTCGATGTACTCCCGCGGCACGATGTACGGGACGTGCGGGTCGATCGTCTGGATGTAGATGAACGACTTCTCCGACGGGTTCTTCTCGATGTAGTTCCCCGCCACCGTGAACACGTTCTCCGCGCTCGTGTTGCGCTGCTCGCGGATGAAGTTCGTGAAGTGGTCCCAGCCCTGGTTGAACCCAAAGCTCTTGCTCACGAAGCCGTTCGCGATGAACCCCGCCGTCTGGTAGCCCTCGGCCTGCAGGATCTCCGAGATCAGCTCCACCTCTGGCTTGAGCTTGGAGCTCTCCTTCTTGGCCTTGTGCGTCACCGGCCGCAGCCCGCTCAGGTTCGTCGCCACGCTGGGCTTGGTCCAGTTCTCGTTGTCGTAGGCGTTCCGGAACACCACGCCCTCTTCCGCCAGCTTGTCGACCACCGGCGTGTTCACCCCGTTGTCCGCGTCCCAGGGCGCGAACACGTCCGCCCGCACCGTGTCGATCAGCAGCACCAGCACGTGCTGGGGCGCGCTGTCATCCAGCCGCTTGGAGGGGGAGGAGAGGGTGGGGACCCGAATCTGAGGGGCCCCCCACACCCCATCGCCCTCGTTCCGCAGGGACAGCTTCACCATCTGACCCGCAAACGAGGACAGGTCGACCACGCACTCCCCGCTGGGCGCCGTGCACTTGCCGCTGAACAGCTCGGAGCGCGTGGGCACGCCGGACTCCGAGTCCACCGCCACCTCGACCACAAAGGTGGCCTCGCCCTTGCCATCGAACACCAAGGTGCCCTGCTCGGGGATCTCCAGGTAGTAGTCCCAGCTCCGCGTGGCGTAGGCCGGCAGCTCCTCGCCCACGTACTTGCGGGCCACCGGCACCGGGCTCTTGGCGGTCTCGTCCGACATCAGCCAGATCGACGACACCAGCGCCCGTGGCCCGTCGTTGTTCCGCTTGGCAAAGTCGAGCTGGATCCGGTGGCGCCCGGCAGTGAGCTTGTCGGTGGGGATGCGCACCGTGCCCCAGGCCAGGCCCACCTCGGCCTCGCCCAGGACCACGCCATCCGCCCGCGCGGTCAGCACCTGCCCCTCGACGTCCGAGCGCAGGAAGACCTCCAGCGCCACGGCCGCCTGGTCCTCCTCCAGCCACACCTCGATCCACTGGCGCTTGCTGTCGGCGTTGGCCCAGGTCAGCGGGCCCTCGTTGCCGAACGCTCCCCAGCTATTGTCCCAGCCGCCGCGGGTGTACTTGTGCTGCTCGGCCTCGCCCATGTTGATGAACAGGCCGCCCTCGTCCAGCTCTGCGCGCCAGGCCTCGTCCACCAGGTCGCGCCACAGCTCCGTGGTCTCCCGGTGGGTGGGGGGCGGCGGGGGCGGCGGCGCGGGGGGCTCAGCGGGTTCGGTCGTGCAGGCGAGGGTGGCGATCAGGTGCAGCATGGGCGTGTTTTAGCGTGGATCACTGGAACTTGGGAGAACAAAAGTCTTGATGCGTCAACTCCTCCGGGAGCGCCGGCCTCAGCGCGCCGCGACCTCCCCGTGCACCACGCTCTCGACCAGCGCGCCCTGGCAGCTCCAGCGGCTCCAGGCCCCCACCTGCTCGCCCGCCACGTAGCTGCCCTGGCTCATCGGCATCCCGTTCGTGCACCAGGTCTGGAAGGCGCCGTCCGGCTCCCCCGCGCGCCAGCTCCCCACCCGCCGCAGGCTCCCGTCGGCAAAGCGCGCCTCGCCCGGTCCGTGCAGCGTGCCCGCCGGGGTCTGGCAGTGCTCCGTGCTCCCGCCCGCGTGCTCGACCCGCACCGCGAAGGTGTGCGCCGGGCAGTCCAAGGTCCCGAGCTCCGCCGGCACCGGCCCGGAGGCCTCCACGAGCGACCCATCCAGCCAGACCTCGCTGGCGCCCAGATCGCCATCGAGTGTGTACTGCCACGGGCCGTCCCGACGGTCGAAACGCCAGCTCCCGGAGCGCTCCAGGTTCCCCTCCTCCGACCACGCCAGCTCCCGACCGTGCCGCTTTCCGTGCTCGAAGGACACCTGCTCGCGGGGGCTGCCGTCCGCAAAGAACCAGGTCGCCCGGCCGTGCCGCCGACCGCCCTCGAAGCGCAGGCTGGCCCGCAGCTCGCCGTCCACGCCGTACTCCCAGCGCGCCGCGAGCTCGCCGGGGGCGCCGTACTCCTCCTCCCACTCCAGCACGCCGTCGGGGCGCAGGGACTTCCACGCGCCGGACTTCTCGCCGGCCTCGTAGCTGCCCTCCATCGCCAGGCTGCCATCGGGGTGGAAGTGCCGCCACATCCCGTGCAGCGCGCCCTGGTCGTCCACGCAGGCCTCCACGTCACGGGAGGGGAAGTGGAGGTGGCTGTCCGGTGGACACACACTCAGGCCCACCTCCGGGGCGGGCTGGAGCCCGGGGCCGCTCTGCGCACCGTGACAGCCGGCGAGGACAGCGAGGACAAACTGGAACATGGAAGACTCCGCGTGGTGCCTCCCATGGATACAAGGCGCGTGCCAGGTGGGTCACGCGCCGAATCTCCAGCAAGATCGAGCACATGGCGTGCAGGATCTCCCCCCGATCCGTGCAGGACGCGTCTACAAAGACAATCGCCCTACACGAATCGTGTCATTCCCAGGACCACTCGCGGACGGCCTTGGTCATGGCGTGCACGCCGCGGATCGGGGTGAGCGGATCGACGCCGTGGCCCAGGTTGAAGACGTGCCCGGTGGGGCCGGCCTTGCGGATGATGGCGTGGACCTTCTCGCGCACCTCGTCGTCGGAGGCGTGCAGCGCGCCGGGGTCCAGGTTGCCCATCACCGGGGTGTCGCCCAGCACGTGCCTCGCGAGGCCCATGTCGGTGCGCCAGTCGATGGCGTAGGCGTCCGCGCCGACCTCCTTGAGCCAGGGCAGGTAGGGGCTGGCGTCCTTGAGGAAGTAGAGCTTGGGGGCGCCGCTGACGCCGGCCAGGGCGCGCCGGGCCGCGGGGAGCGCGTAGCGGCGGTAGGCCTCGGGGTCGAGCACGCCGCCCCAGGTGTCGAAGAGCTGCACGGCGGAGCAGCCCGCGTCGATCTGCGCCTGCAGGTAGATCCCGCAGATGTCGGCCAGGCGGTCCAGCAGCTCCTGGAAGGCCGCCGGGTGCTGGTACATGAAGCGCTTGACCTTGGCGAAGGCCTTGGAGCCGCCGCCCTCGATCATGTACGCGGCCAGGGTGAAGGGCGCGCCGGCGAAGCCAAAGAGCGGCACGTCGATCTGCTCGACGAGGATCTTGATCGTGTCGAGCACGTGGGGCATGTCGGCGGCCACGGTGGGCGTGCTCAGACGCGCCAGATCCGAGGGATCCTTGAGGGGATCGTGGAAGGTCGGGCCCTTGCCCTTGATGAACTCCAGCTTCATGCCCATCGCGGCCGGCGGGACCAGGATGTCGTTGAAGACGATGCTGGCGTCCAGATCGAAGCGGCGCAGGGGCTGCAGGGTGACCTCGGCGGCCTTCTCGGGGGTGCGGCAGAGCGCCAGGAAGCCGGGGAGGGAGTTCCGGACCTCGTGGTACTCGGGCAGGTAGCGGCCGGCCTGGCGCATGAACCAGACGGGGGGGCGGGGCACGGGCTCGGAGCGGAGGGCGCGGAGCAGCAGGTCGTTCATGGGATCTCCTGGCGGCGCCCTCTAACCCGGGGACCGGCTGGGGCATCGGCCGGGATGGTCACTCCCCTTGAGACCTGGATACGATGTTGACGTCATCGCGTTCACAACGCGTCCTTTTGGTGGCACACTTCGGCCACCACTGCATCGAGGTACCCATGCGCGCTCTCGCCCTCTCCCTCGCAACCGCCGGGCTGATCGCCCTCTCTGGCTGCGCTTCCATGCTCGACTCCGACGGCGATGGCATCTCCAACGCCGACGAGGCCGCGGCCGGAACCGATCCCGACAACGCGGACACCGACGGGGATGGCCTGCGGGACGGTGGTGAGGCCAACCGGGGCACCGATCCCTTCGTCGCAGACACCGACGGCGACGGCCTGCTGGATGGGGAGGAGGTCAAGGAGTACGGCTCCGACCCCCTGGCTCTGGACAGCGACGGCGACGGCTACCAGGACGGCTGGGAGGTGACCGAGGGCAGCGATCCCGCGGACGCCGACTCCAAGATCTACCAGGGCGGCTGGCCCTACCAGCCCGACAAGGCGGCCTACCAGGAGGGCGCCGCCGACGCGCCCAGCCTGAGCGGCGCCAAGATTGGCGACAAGCTCGCCACGGGCACCTTCCTGGACCAGTACGGCGATGAGGTCGACCTCTACGACTTCGCCGGTCAGGGCCAGTACATCGTCCTGGACTACAGCGCGGAGTGGTGCCCGCCCTGCAACGGCTTCGCCGGCTGGCTCTCCGAGGGAAGCTCCAGCTACGACGCCTCCTTCCCCGGCACCTACGACAACGTCTGGAACGAGAAGGTCCGCTGGCTCACCTTCCTGGGCGAGAACAACTCCGGCGGCCTGCCCGACGTGAGCACCCTTGCCGACTGGGAGGAGAAGTACCCCCACCCCTACATCCCCATCCTGGCGGGCGATCGGGACATGGAGTCCGTCTACCTGGACGGCGGCTGGCCCACCATGTGGCTGCTGGATGAGAACCTGACCATCATCGCTGGCCCCACCGACGCGAACTTCTACCAGGCCCTCAACGACGCCGGCGCGCTCTGAGCGTCAGACGGCATCTGGCCAAGCGCGCGCCGGCAGGTCCCTGACCGCCGGCGCGTTCTGCTTCAGCCAGAGATCACCCAGCCGCAGCTCTTCCACGCCAGCGAGGCCCCCCACGACGCGGTCCTGGATGAGGAGGGCCAGGCGACCGGCGTGGCCTTGAGTGTCGAGGGCGTGGAGCCCCTGGTCCTGCTCCGCGGGCTGGAGCCCCGAGACGGCATCCAGGCCACCGTGCCCGAGCGCGGCGGGCCCTTCCTGCTTGGCGAGATGCTGCCGCTGGGGGACTACACCCTGGGGACCTACGGGACCGTGCGGCCGAGCGACAGGTACAACGCCGTGCACACGGACGTCAGCATGGCGCTGACCTGGGAGGGGGGCACCCAGACCCTGTTCACGCTCCCTGGGCTCGATGAAGCCCACCCCCGCCTGGTGTTCGCCGGGGATCTGGACGGCGACGGCGTGGTGGATCTGATCCTGGACGAGACCTGGCACTACAACCTGGGCCAGCTCAGCCTGTGGCTGTCTTCGGCCGCCGAGCCCGGTCAGCGCCTGGGCCGCGTGGCGATGCAGGAGAGCACCGGTTGCTGAGCGCGCACGCTTCAACGCGCTATGTCCCAAAGCCACTGGGACCTATGGCGCGTTCGCTGCGTCTGGCCCTCTCTTGCCCTCGGAGCCCGTGGATGATCAAGTCCTTCATCAAGCGCCTGCTCGGCCGTGACCAGAGCCCGGCCCAGCCCCCCGCTCCCGCGAACTACCCCTTCAAGTACCGGGAGCCAGAGGCAGGCAGCCAGACCTCGTCGGCGGGGCAGAGCCCTGCGCCGGCTCAGGAGGCTGCTCCGGTCGAAGAGGTGCAGTCGGGCGTGTCGGACACCCCGGCCCCCACCTCCCCGGATCCTGTCGCTGCCGAGTCCTCGACACCGGAGCCCGCGCCCGAGGTCACCCCGGCCGCTCCCGAGCCTGTGGTCGAGCCGATCGACTACAACTCCTGGACCGTGAAGAAGCTCCGCGCCGAGCTGGAGGAGCTGGGCGTCGAGCTGCGCTCCCGCATGAAGAAGGCCGAGCTGGTCGAGCTCATGGAGGCGCAGAGCGCGCCCGCCGAGGAGGCCCCCGCGGCCTCGGGAGATGGTCTGGACCCCGTGGTGGTGCAGGAGCTGCTGGACGACATGGTGCGCCCGGCGCTGCAGGCCGATGGCGGCGACATCACGCTGATCAAGACCGATGGGATGGACGTGTACGTGAAGCTGGTCGGCGCGTGCTCGACCTGCCCGAGCTCCATCATGACCATGAAGATGGGCGTCGAGGCGCTGTTCCGCGAGGAGTTCGAGAACTTCGGGGACCTGATCCAGGTGGAGTAGGGCCCTTTGCGGGTGGCTACCGGGTCTGAGTGAGCGGAGGGGGGTGGCTACCGGGTCTGAGTGAGCGGTCTTCTGAGGCTACGGCGGCTCGGTGAGCGATCGGGGGACCGATTCGGGGTTCTGAGGGCTTCTCGGGGCCCAGATCCGGTGTTTTGGGCTGATTTGAGGGCCGATCGGTGGGCGGAACGCTCACTGGTGGGGCGTAGCCTCCAGCGGGCGCTCACTCGGAGGGCGTAGCCACAGGGGTGCGCTCATTGGCAGGGCGTAGCCGCTTTGGGGGACCCGAATCCGTCGGGCCCTGGCCCTCCCGCGTAGACTGCCCCCATGGCCAAGCCTTCCCCCCGCACCATCACGCCCCAGGACCAGGCCGGGCGACCGCGGCCCATCTACGCCGTCTGGGAGCTGACGCTCCGCTGCGACCACGCCTGCGGGCACTGCGGGAGCCGGGCGGTGGCCCCGCGTCCAGACGAGCTGGCGCTGGACCAGCTCCTCGAGGTCGCCTCCCAGCTCGTGGCGCTCCAGACCCGCGAGGTCACACTGATCGGCGGCGAGGCCTACCTGAGCCCGCACCTGCACGACATCGTGCGCTTCCTCCACCACGGGGGCGTGCGGGTGACCATGCAGACCGGTGGGCGGGGGCTCACGCTGGAGCTGGCCCGCTCGCTCAAGGAAGCCGGCATGGCCGCGGTGGGCGTGAGCGTGGACGGGCCGGAGGGGCCGCACAACACGCTGCGGGGAGCACCCGGGAGTCACGCGGCGGCCATGCGGGCGCTGCGCAATGCGGCTCAGGCCGGGCTGATCACCACGGCCAACTCACAGGTCAACGCGCTGAACGCTGACCACCTGCCCGAGACCGCCGAGCTGCTGGCCGAGGCGGGTGTGCGCATCTGGCGCTGTCAGTTGACGGTCCCCATGGGCCGGGCTGCCGACAAGCCGGAGTGGATCCTCCCGCCCTGGCGCGTGCTGGATGTCATCGACACGCTGGCGCAGGTGCAGACGGACTTCATCGAGCGGGCCGGCGGGGACCTGGGCAAGCTGTTCAACGTCTTGATCTCCAACAACCTGGGCTACTACGGCCCCCACGAGGTGCTGCTCCGCTCCAACCCCGGCGGCGACGCGCGCTGGTGGCAGGGCTGCCAGGCGGGGACCTACACCCTGGGCATCGAGTCGGACGGCACCATCAAGGGGTGCCCCTCGCTGCCCACCGCGCCCTACACCGGCGGCAAGGTGCAGGACCTGGGGCTGGAGCAGATCTGGGAGCACGCCCCCGAGCTGCAGTTCGTCCGCGGGCGCGACGAGAGCGAGCTCTGGGGCTTCTGCGCGGGCTGTGCCTACGCCAGCGACTGCATGGCCGGCTGCAGCTTCACCACCCACTGCACCCTGGGACGGCGGGGGAACAATCCCTTCTGCTACCACCGCGCCCACCAGCTCAAGCAACAGGGCCAGCGCGAGGTGCTGGTGCCCGTGGAGCGGGCGGGTGGGGTGCCCTATGACTTTGGGCGCTTTGAGATCCGGGTGGAGGACTGGTAGGCGGGTCGACCCCAGATACCTGCACCTACCAGGGCAGCTCTTGCCCCTGCGCATGCCAGAAGCTTCCGCTGTTCGCCATACTCAGACCCTCCATCCGGGCGATCAAGCCGGCGGCGGACTCGTCGGGGCCCACGTGGCCGGTGCCGCCGGTCATCTCGGTCTGGACCCAGCCGGGGTGGAGCAGGGCGACGGCGATGCCGCGGGGGGCCAGGTCGATGGCCAGGGACTTGCCGGCGGCGTTCACGGCGGCCTTGGACATGCGGTAGCCGTAGTGCCCGCCGGAGTCGTTGTCGGCGATGGAGCCCATGCGGCTGGTGACGATGCCGACCTTGGCGCCCTTGCCCAGGTTGGGGAGCAGGGCCTCGGTGACGCGCAGGGGGCCCAGGCTGTTGATCTGGAACTGGCGCAGGGCGGAGTCGAAGTCCATCGACTCCAGGTGGGTGCGCCCCAGGATGCCGGCGTTGTTGATCAGCCAGTCGATCTGCACGCCCTTCAGGCGGCTGGCCAGGCTGCGGATGTCCTCGCCGTTGCCGACGTCGACGCCTTCTTCGATGCGGACATCG
Organism: Myxococcota bacterium; assembly: GCA_036229005.1. GTDB lineage: Bacteria > Myxococcota_A > UBA796 > UBA796 > CAJQPC01 > CAJQPC01. The sequence goes on along the minus strand of JAZAMN010000022.1, from coordinate 74,399 downwards.
AGCTCGGAGAGTTGGGCCGAGGTCTTGCGGCAGGCCGCGATCACCTCGAACCCCAACTCCTTGAGCTGGCGGGTGAGGGAGAGGCCGATTCCGCGGTTGGCGCCGGTGACGAGGGCAGTGGGCATGGGGGGACTCCTGGGGGTGGAGCCCGGGTGTAGTCACGGGGCGGCGGAGGTGAAGGCCTCGCCCAGGAAGTGCTGCATGGCGGCCCAGGAGCGGGCGTCGGCCTGGGCGTCGTAGAGGGCGTAGCTGGGATCGGCCGCGGCGGGGTTGGTGAAGCTGTGCATCACGCCGGGGTAGGCGTGGAGCTGCCAGTCTCCGCCGATGCGCTGCATCTCCTGGGCCCACGCGCCGACGTCCTGGGGGGGGACCATGGGGTCGTCCTGGCCGTGGAGGACCAACATGCGGGCCTGGGGGCGGGTCTCCAGAGGGCGGAACTTGAGCAGGCCGTGGAAGCTGACGGCGGCGCGCAGAGGCAAGCCGAGGCGGGCCATGAGCAAGGCGCACATGCCGCCAAAGCAGTAGCCGATCACGGCCACGCGCTCGGCATCGACCTGGGGCAGCCCGGCGACGGCGGCGTGGATGAGGGTCAGGCGCTCGTGGAAGAGGTCGGGGTTGTCGACCATGCCCATCATCAGAGCGCGGCTGGAGGCGGCGTCCTGACCCCGCTGTCCCACGCCGTAGACGTCGACGGCGACGGCGAGGTAGCCCTGCTCGGCGAGCGCTCGGGCCCTGTCTTCCTCGAAGGCGCGGCGGCCGCTCCAGGCGTGACAGACCATCACGGTGGGGTGGGGGCCCGGGCCGGTGGGCTCGGCGATGAAGAGGTCCAGGGGCTGCTCGCCGTGCTGGAGCGTGTGGAGCTTCACTGGGCCCCCCCGATCTTCCCGCTCTTCCGCCGCGCCCACTCCAACACCCCCGGGGCCACCCGGTTCACGCCCTCGAGCACCTTGGCGCGGGTCCCGAGCACGGCGAGGGCGGGCGGGTGCTCGCTGGCGTCGACGATGTGCTGGGCGACCTCTTGCGGGGACATGAGCTTGAGGCCGGGGTGGTCGGCCTTGAAGTCGTCGTAGCCGGCGTTCTCGAAGAAGGGGGTGTCGACGGCGGGCGGGCACAGGATGCCGACCTGTACGCCGCTTCCCAGGAGTTCGGTGCGGAGGGCGCCAAACCACCCATTCAAGGCGTGTTTTGAGGCGCAGTAGGCGCCGTGTCGGGGGTAGCCCCGCAGCCCCGCGACCGAGGAGATGGCCAGGATGACGCCGCCGCGCTCCTTCATGCTGGGGAGCAGGGCCTGGGTGACGCGCACGGGGCCCCAGAGGTTGGCGTCCATGACGCGCTGCATGTCCTTGACGGAGTCCTCCAGCGCGGCGACGAAGTGGCCCTGGCCGGCGTTGAGGACCAGCACGTCCACGCGCCCGTAGCGGCCCAAGATGGCGGCGGTGGCGGCGCGCACGGACTGGGGGTCGCAGTGGTCCAGGGTCAGGGCCAGGTCCACGTGCGGCGCGAGCTCGGAAAGGCGCGCCTGATCGCGGCCGGTGCCCACAACGACCTCGCCTGCGGACGCAAAAGCCAATGCGGCCTGACGACCGATCCCGCTGGTGGCTCCGGTGATCACAACGACTCTGGGCATGTCCAGCCTCTCCTCTCCGAAGGATCCTGAATGTGGGGCTTGCGGTGTCGTATCAAGTGCACCCATAGTGATCCCGAGGAGACCTCCATGCGCCGCGCTCTGATCGCCACCTTCGCCCTGCTGGGCACCGCCTCCGCCTGCGTGACCACGGACGCCTGCGACGACTACGTCGACTACATGTGCGACTGTCACCCGGAGGCCGACTGCGCCGAGCTGCGCACCATCCACCAGGACGCCCAGGGCGAGGAGCTCACCGACTGCGCGGTGGCGCTGCAGGAGCAGAAGACCGAGGACACCGAGGCCGGCGACGAGTGCGAGGCCGGAGACACGGGCGTCGCGGCTCTGTGAGGGCTGTCGGGGGGGCCGCTGGATGGCCGCCTGGGATCCTGTCCGCTTCGTGACAGGCCCGCGACGAGAATCCTGATAGGGTGCGTCCAATCGCGGAGGCTCCCCATGCTGTTTTTCCTCGTCACGCTGCTCGCCTGCGGGCCGTCGTTCTCCGAAGTCCAGAAGCAGGACTCCATCGAGGCCTACGAGGCCTACATCGCGGCGGCGCCCAGCTCGCCGAACGCCTTCACCGCCAAGCTGCGCCTGGAGGAGCTCTACCTGGAGGCCGCCCAGGAGGCGGGCAGCAAGGAGGGCTACGACCGCTACATGGAGAAGTACGCGGACGACCCCGAGGCCCGGCTGCTGGACAAGGCCAAGGAGGGCCGCGAGTCCTTCGTCTACCAGAACGCCGTGGACCTGAACACGGCCGAGGCCTGGCAGGCGTACATGGACGAGTACCCCAAGGGCGAGAAGAAGTACAAGCAGGAGGCCCGCCGCCGCCTGGAGATGCTCGAGTACGTCGACCACATCGAGATCGGCGCGGTCGAGGTCGTGGGCGCCAACCTGGCCGAGGACCCCGATGGGCCCCTGGACGGCTTCCTGATCACCTCGGACATCACGAACACCGGCGACAAGACCGTCAAGTCGCTGAACGTGGCCATCCAGTACCTGGACGCCGAGGGCAAGGTCATCGAGACCGACAAGTGGCCCTGGGTCGCCCCGCAGGCCCCCGGCAACCTCCCCATCGAGGAGGAGTGGAAGGTGCCCGTCAAGCCCGGCGAGACCCGCACCTACACCTACCTGGACACCGCGCCCGACGCGGCCGGCTGGGTCAAGAAGGTCAAGCTGGTCCCCACCTCGATCACCTACGTCGAGGAGTAGCCGCCGGTGGGGTGGCTGCTCGCGCTCGCCTGCGCGCCGGTCCCCGCTGACACCGCGCCGCTCTGGACCGCTTGCCTGCCCCAGGCGATGCCGTCCGGGGCGCTGCGCGTGAAGCCCGCCGCCTGCACCGATGAGCTCCCCGATCTGGCCGAGGGACGCCGCGGCGACCTGCTGATGCAGAACGCGAAGCTGGACCTGGTCTTCCGGGATCCCGCCGAGGCCCTGACGCTCTTCGGCCTGGGCGGCGTCACCCTGATCGACGCCGCGCCGCCGGGCTGGAGCGACCGCCTGCTGGAGGTCGTCCCCGTGGTCGAGGGCGGCTGGATGGCCGTTGACACCCTGGAGTACGGGCAGGACACAGGCGCCGCCTGGATCTCCGTCTCGGGGCGCTCGATGTCCATCCCCGGCCTGCCGGAGATCGAGGAAGGACGCCAGGTCTCGATGCGTTGGGTGCTCCCCGTCGACTCCCCGGTCATCGAGCTCGAGGGCGCCGAGGGCCTCTACCTGCACGCCGGCCGCGACGCCGAGCGCGTGGGCCCGGGGGTGTACCGGAGCACCACGGCCATCCAGAGCGACGCCAGCGCCACTGTGGACCTCGGTGGCGCCCTGTGGTTGCAGGGTGCGCAGCGCCTGGGTGTGGGGGATTGGGCCGAGGTGCAGCAGGCACTCTTCACCCTCCCCTCCAGTGGGACCTGCCCCGAGGGCAGCTTTGTCCGGGCCGAAGACGCCGATGGGCAGCCCACCGCCTGGCTCCCCACCACCTGGGACACGATGGTGCCCGCGAACACCGTCAGGCTTGTGTGCTCAAGCGAGGACGGGGTCTTTGGATCCCCCAGCACGCAACTGGTCGGCGCGGAGCTGACGCCCGGAGCGGTCGGGAAGGCGCACCTGCGGGTGGTGGATTCGGAGGGACTGGCCATCGCCGCGCAGGTCGCGGGGCCCCTGGGGACGCAGGTGATCCCGCCGGGAGGGGCCGCCTTGGACTGGCCCGCCGGGGAGCACGCCGTCACCGTGGACGCGGGGCCCATGTTCGCGCCTCTGGAGCTGTCGGTCTACGCCGGACAGGACGCCCCCGACGAGCCCATCGTGCTGGAGCGCCGCATCGCGCCTGGGGACTGGCGCCTGGCACAGCTCGACCGCGAGGCCTGGCCCAGCGCCCTGTCCCGCACGGAGCCCATGGACGATCTCAGCCTCGCCGCCGGTCTGGGCGTGCAGTTCGTGGTGCACACCCCCCGCGACGAGATCGCGCGCCCCTACACCACCGACTGGGTCGCCGAGGTGTTGCGCGTCCGGGCCGGCAGCCGCCTGGAGAGCCCCCTGGGCCAAGTCTGGAGCTGGGGCTGGAGCCGCAGCAAGAACCCGGGCCACGGCGCGGTGGAGTGGGCCGGCATCGAGACCCCCGAGCTGCTCCTGCACGTCGCGATGGAGCCCCTCAAGGCGCAGCGCCTGGCGGTCGTCGATGTGGCGTGGATGGAGGGCGCGGGCCCCGTGTCTGGCTGGGAGCCCATGCCCACCGCGCTGCGGGTCAACGGGGTCGAGGACGCCGCCTGGCTTCGGGCCTTGGCCGCCCAGGACGAGCGCGTGTCCGCCGTAGGCCCCTACACCTGGCTGCGGGTCGTGGATTTCGAGCTCCCGGGCGCGGTGGCCTTCGAGAAGGCGCTGTTCATCGGGCAGAGCGTGGCGTCGAGCGGGCCGCTTGTCTGGGTGGAGCCGGGCGGGTTGAGCCTGGAGGGCCGCTCCGTGCGCCTGGAGTGTCAGGGGGCGGCCGATGGGGTCCAGGTCTGGGCAGACGGCGAGCTGGCCTGGGAGGGGCCGTGCACACCGCGCGACATCCTGCTGCCCGGGGACCCCTCCTGGCTTCAGGCCACCGTCGAGGACACGCTGGGGTGGGCGGTCGGCTCGGTGATTTGGGTGGAGTAGGGTTGTGGGTGGCGTGGCGGCTACGCCCTGCCAATGAGCGCGCGCCGGAGGCTACGCCACGCCAATGAGCGCCCGCCGGAGGCTACGGCATACCAGTGAGCGCTCGCTGGAGGCTACGGCCCACCAGTGATCGATTTGTCCACCGATCCAGCCCGATTCAGCCCGATCCGGGCCCGTATGGGGGGCATTTGGGGCCCCGCAGGGCCAGATCGGTGGCCGAATCGCTCACCGAGCAGGCGTAGCCTCAGAACGCCGCTCATTGGGGGGCCGTGGCCTCGGTTGGGCGCTCACTCAGACCCCGTAGCCGCCTTGGCGAGGCCTTCCTGGGCGGTCTCGCAGGTCGGCTGCACCAGGACTGTCACGGCCGCGGGGCCTCGCTGGGCGGGCACGGGCTCCCCAGCTCAAGCGAACGCTGTCTCGGGGCAGTGTTGACGCCCAGCGGTCAGCCCAGCTCCCGCACCCTCGGCCGCGGCAGCTCCGTCCGCGCCACGCCGCAGCGCTCCCGGGCCGCCAGGCACCCCTCCGATCCCGGCGCCAGATCCCGGCAGGCCTTGGGACGCCGCGAATACACGCTGCAGCGAAAGGGCGCCTGGGTGTCCTCCAGGCCCACGCAGAAGCCACCGGGGCGGGGGAGCTGTGGGCCGAAGCCGCGGTCCTCCACCCAACTTGTGTGGCTCTCCAGCAGGGGGCTGTCCGGCTCCAGGTCCACCACGTCGAAGCCCTGCCGACAGCAGGCCCCGCAGTCCGCGCAGTCCTCCATGCCCAGGCGAGGCTCCCAGTAGCCGCAGCCCCGCTCGGGGTGCGCGGTCTCGGCCACCAGGCACTGCCCATCGCGGGACCACGCGCAGCCGGTGCAGGGGCGGGGCTCAGGGGCGGGCGGCAAGCCGGTGGGGTGGCGCTCCAGGGTCTGCGCCCAGAGGCTCTCGGGGGCGTAGCGGCGGGCCTGGCGGCCGATCTCGGCGGTGGCCTGCAGGGCGGCCTGGATCGCCTCGGCCCAGGGGCCCTCCATGGCGCGCTTGTAGCCAGCCAGGGCCAGAGGCAGCGCGGGGTCGTCGCAGGGGGCCAGGGGGCGCGCCGGCAGGGCCTCGTAGTAGGGCCGGTGGTCCGTGGTGGGAGCGAGCACCCAGCGCAGCCCGTGGGGATCCAGCAGCGCCGCCTGGAGGCGGTGGCAGCCCCACTCGGCCACCAGATCCCGATCGTCGATGTTCTCCATCCCGAAGTCGGGTCGGGAGAGGTTCTCTGGGCCCTGCACCAGCGCGTGGCACACCTCGTGGAAACACATCTGCGCCAGGCAGTCGTCGGGATCGAAGCCCGCCGGCGAGGAGATCCGCAGCAGCCCCTGCCCGTCCCAGCTCGCAAAGACCTCGTCGCTGCGCTCCACGCGCCAGCCCAGCTCACGCAGTGTGCCGAGCCAGATCAGGTCCACGGGATCTTGGTAGGGGAGTCTCACCCCGCGCGTTTATCCTGTGTGCATGTGGATGCTCCTGCTCGCCTGCGCTTCGACCCCGACTCCTGATCCAGAGCCCCTCTCGGAGGCTTCGGTGGAGACCCAGGAGGATGCCCGCGTGCGGGCCTACGCCGCCGAGGTGCACCGCGTCTGCGCCGAGCGCGAGCCCCAGTACGCCTGGAGCCCTGAGCAGGACTGCGCCCTGCCCGGAGTGGGCGTCCAGATGGCCTACGCCACCGCCGCCGGGCATGAGCAACAGCAACGCATCCTGGAGCCTGGAGACCAGCGCAACCCCACGCCCCAGCGCGTGTGCGAGGACATCCAGGAGCCCTCCGGCGTCGAGCCCGTCGCCCAGGGCAGTGAGCCCGAGCCTCTGCCCGATCCCGCGCGGGAGGCCATCCAGATCGCCGCCCAGGTCGCCGCCGAAGCCCAGGCTGCCTACGAGGCCGACCCCAACGCCCAGACGCGTCAGGTGTGGATGGACGAGCTGGCGGCGCTGCAGGGGGCGTGTTTGGTGCTGGAGTAGGGCCGCCCGCGGCTGTAGGGCGCTGTAATCGACGCAGGGACGCGCCTGCCCGTAGGATTCGCGCTCGACTCGGGAAGAGTGTGCTTCGAAGCATGATTGTGCGCGCCCTGCAGCTTGGCGCGTTGTTTGTGGGGTGGTTCCTCTGGCTCGTCCAGGATGGGACAGACCTGGAAGGGACCGTCATCTTCTCGGGCATGCTGAGCTTCATCGTGCTCATGGTCTTTGAGTGGCTCCGCTTGAACCGGGCCATCGAGACCTTGACGGGGGTGCTCAAGCGTGCCGCGGAGCCGGTCCCCATGCGCCCGGAGCGCTTCACTCGGGGGCTGGGGTTCTTCTTCCTCATGGCGGGCGCGGCGTTGATCGTGACCTGTGCCGGTTTGATTCGAGACCCGGAGGCGTTTCTCTTCGATGGCCTCGAGCAGGCGTCTCCGGAAGAGGCTGTGCTGGTGTTCACCCTCGCGATGGGATTGGCCATCCTGCTCCTGGCCTTCTACACCGCCCTCTTTCTCCGGCTGCTGCTCGGCTCCTGGACGCTCCGCCGCTTCTCCCGCGCCACTCGACACCTGGCCGCGGTCGCCCGACCAGACTTCCCCACACCCATCCCCGGTTGGGTCGCGCTCTCCGCGTCTCCTTTCGCGCTGATGTTCTGGTTGGACTGGGAGGAGCCCGTCACCCCCCTCGACCCAGGCAGCGCGGAGCTGGTCTTCGAGCTGGGCCCAGACGACTCCCTCACAGAGCTGGACGACCGGCTGCTGGCGCTGAAACCCGAGCGGGTCCACGACGACTACGTCCCGCACGACCGGACCGGCCTCAACCGCCAGTTTGTGCTCTCCGTGTCCTACGCCGACCGGGCCAGGGCGCAGGAGCTGCTTGAGGACGACTGGGAGAACGTCGACTGGGTGGAGCCTGTGTCGATGGCCCAGGTCCCCGAGGCCGAGGCTGCGAGCCGGTGCGCGAGCCCGGTGCCCGGTCGCAGGCTCACAAACGACCCCTATTCGCAGCATCAATACGGCCTGGAGCGCACCGAGCTGCTGGAGCTGGCGAAGCTCCGGCCCCTGGTGCGCAGGCCGGAGACCTTGGTGGCCGTCGTGGATCTGGGCATCGACGCCTCCCACCCCGACCTGAAGGGGGTGGTGCGAGGCGGGTACGGGCGGGGGTCGGTTCACGGAACAGGCGTCGCCGGCGTGCTGGCCGCAAAGAGCCACAACTACATCGGCGTGAGCAGCCCAAACCACAGCGGGCAGCGCATCGAGCTGCTGGACTTTGCGCTGAGCGAGCGTCGGACGCCGAGCTGGGAGGTCGCCGATGCCATCACCGACGCTGTCGACGAGGGAGCCCAGGTCATCAACCTGTCCTTGGCTGGGGTGGGCACCACGCCCCAGGTGGTGGTCGAGGCGCTGGAGTACGCCGAGCAGGAGGGGGTGCTGGTGGTGGCGGCCGCTGGCAACAAGTCGGGCGCGCGGCACTGGCCGGCCCGCCACGGGACAGTGTTGAGCGTCGCTTCGACGAACCGGCTCGGGAACAGCAGCGGGTTCAACGGCGCTGGGCCGGACCTCAAGGCGCCCGGAGAGGCCATCTGCACCACCCAGGTGGGGGGCGGCTACGGCAGCCTGTCGGGGACCTCGCTGGCCGCCCCCTATGTCTCCGGGATCGCGGCGAGCCTGCTGTACCTGTGCCCCAAGGCCAACCCCAAGGAGCTCCGCAATGCGCTGCAGGTGAGCAGTGAGGGCGGGGAGGTCCGGGCCTACCAGGCCTACGTCTGGCTGGCGCTGACGGGGCAGTGTGTGGCCACCTGAGGGCGCGTTCTGGGAAACACGGATCAGCCGGGCCAGGACTCGGCCTAAAGGGGCGACATGCCGTTCAGACTCAGCGAAGAAGAGGACCAGCAGCTCGTCAGTGAGCTGGCGGCGGCCTTGGAGCAGGTCGTGGACCAGAGCTGCATGGAGATGAGTCCGCTCTGGCTGGCAGCCACCCAGCGGGCGAGGGCCGAGCTGGCGCGGACGGAGATGGCCATGCCCTTCGAGCCTTCGCGTCGCTACCTGGCCCTGGGTCGCCCCTCTCGGAGCAAGTACCGCAGCCTGGCGGTCTTCCGGCACGCTGTGATCTGGAAGCAGGTGCTGCCCAAGCTCAGCGACAGCAGGCAGCGGGAGGCGCTCAAGGTGGTGTACTTCACACCCTTCCCGGACAACGTCCCGCCCTACGCGTGGAGCAAGGCCGCGGCCAAGGCCCCAGGTGTCAAAGGCTTCGGGGGGCCCCGTCTGCTCAAGGCCCTGGCCCGCTCCGGCGCCGAAGAGGCCGTCCTCACCCTCTGTGAGGAGATGGACGCCTTGGATCAGCAGCAGGTGCTCGGGGAGCTGGTCTTCCGGCTGCTCAAGCCTGCAGTCACTACAACCGCCTGCGACGTGCTCAAGCTCGAGCGCAGCCAGAGCTATGGGATGACCAAATGACCGAACAGACCCTCGTTCAGTGGGTCCGGGGAGAGCTCCCGGCCCCTGAGCGCCGCCGCGTCACCGAGTGGATGATCCGCTGCCGGGACCCCCAGCTTCCCCTGCTCCTGGATGGGATCCTGCAAGCGGAGCGAGACGCACGCCGTGACGCTGGGCTCGCAGCCCGGGGAGCGCCTTGGGCGAGCTTCGTCGCGGGTTGGCAGACCCTGCTGGAGCAGGGGCGCGCTGTGCTCCTGGACGCCCCCGCCGGGACCTTCGCCCTGGCGAGCGACGAGGCGGCGCCCGTGGAGCTGCTCCAACTCCTGGAGTCAGACCCTGGCCCAATGGCCGTGGTGACAGCTCCTCAGCCCGGGCACTACCACCTGATCGTGACCGATGATGGCGGCCGCGTGCAGCGCTTGGGCCATCAACGCTTGAATGCCGGGCAGTCCTTTGAGCGCGAGCTCCCTCAGCCAGGGGAGCGCAGCACGCTGTGGGCACTGAGGACCCCGGACCAGTCTGCCGCTCCGGCCATTGCGCTCCTGCAGGAAGCCTTGGGAGGGCAGGGGAGCGCAGAGGTGCTGGGGGCCCTTCGGCTGGACCCCAGAGACACCTGACCCGGCCCCCCGTCCAGGCGAGCGCAGCCAGCCTCCGGGGTGGCTGTCTTGTCTGGAGTCGGCGTTCGAGGGGGACCCTCCGCTGTTCTGGGAAACAATGAAAACCCAGCTTTGGCCCGTGTGATTCCAAGGGTGTCAGCTCGCTGACAGAACCCCAACTGGAGAGTCCACATGAGCAAGAAGACCCCGATGACCCAGCCCGCCGCGAGCCGGATCCAGAGCCACGCCGACAAGAGCGGCAAGAACTCCGGGTTCAAGGCGCGCGCGTCGAAGGCCGCGGCCAGCAACAGCGGAAAGGGAGGCGCCAAGCCTGGAAAGGGGGGCGCCAAGTCCGGAAAGGGCAGCACCAAGGGCGGCGGCGGCAAGCGCTGAGCTCGCTGCGGGGGCTTCGGTCCCCGCGTTCTCCCCCTGTCCCCGGAGCCCGCCGATGTCCCTGTCTCTCTCCCTCCACGCCCGCCAGCGAATGCACGAGCGCAACATCTCCCTGGCCGAGGTCCGCGCCTGCGTGGCCTCCGGCGAACCCCTGCGGGCCAAGCCCGGTCAGGTCCGTGTCCACCTGCGTGGCGTCGTGGTGGTCCACGATGGCCGCGCCGTCATCACCGTCTTCCGCCGCCCCAGCCTCGCAGGGAGCCTCTACTCCGCCGGCCTGCGCTGGAGCCTCGCCGACAAGCTCTCTCTCGCGCTGGAATCGCTCTGAGCCCCCCTCAGAACACCTCCCCCAGAAACCCACACCCCTCCGCATGCCACCCGGTCCCCACCGCCGGCTCGGCCGCCAGCTCCAGGTAGGGCTGCGTGTCGTCGGTCACGGGCCAGGCGACGCCGTCAGCCTGCAGGTCCTCGCCCTGCGCGTGCGCCAGCCAGAGGGTGCGCATCAGCGCCTCCACGGCCTCGTCGTCGGTGTTGCCCTCGTAGAGCCCGGCGGCTTCCATGGGCTCCAGCCGCTGGAAGAGGTAGAGCAGCTCCAGGCCGTGGTAGGCGCCGCGAACGCGGGACAGGGCGGTATCGGGGGTGTGGGTGAACAGGTAGCGGTAGGCAGGCGTGCCGCTCTCGCTCACCAGGTCGGCCATGCGCTGGGCGGGGCAGCCAAAGGAGGCGTCGGTGCTCAGCGCGATCCAGGCGCTGCGGGCGCTGCCGTACTCCTCCACCGACCAGAGGGCCGCCGCCTCCTCCCAGCGGGTCAGGAAGAGCCCCTTGAGCAGGGTCTCGTACTCGGCCTCGCTCAGGGTGGGGCTGTAGCTGCCCGTCTCCTCGCGGTTGTGGCCCACGATCAGCGGCACCCCGACGTGCTCGCCCGCCGCCAGGGCATCCCAGGGGTCCTGGGGCAGGACGTCCCCATCAATGCTCAGCCCGAAGCCCCCGGTCCCCGGCACGCCCAGCTCCGAGATGGGCGCAGTGCTCAGCGCCACCAGGTCCTCCAGCGGGGCCTCCTGCAGGCACGCCGCGTCCTCACAGCCCAGCTCCGCAGCGTAGGCCTCCCCCTCGGCCTCCGCCTCCGCCAAGGTGGCCGTCTGACAGCCCCCGGACTGGATGACCGCCGCCGAGAAGAGCCCCTCGGCGTAGGGGCTGGTGTAGAGCCCGCAGATGCTCAGCGCCCCCGCGCTCTCCCCAAAGACCATCACCTGCGCCGGGTCTCCGCCAAAGGCCGCCGCGTTCTCCTGCACCCACGCCAGCCCCTGGAGCTGGTCCTGCGTGCCCAGGTTCCCGCCCAGCCCCACAGCCCGCAGCTCCGGGTGGTTCAGGAAGCCCAGCGCCCCCAGCCGGTACTGGAGCGTCACCACGATCGCCCCCGTGCGCTCCGCCAGCAGCGCCCCGTCAAAGAGGGCCACCCCGTTCTCCTCGCGGCTGGCGCTTCCTTGCACCATCCCGCCACCGTGGATGAACACCATCACGGGGCGCGCGCCGCTCAGCGCGGTGTCCGGCGTGAACACGTTGAGCTGCAGGCAGTCCTCGCTGCCCGTGAGCGCGCCCTCGTCGTCGAGCTGCGGACAGGTGGGGCCGAAGGTCTGCGCCGAGATGACCTCGCCGTCGCGGCAGGCGTAGGGCTGCGGAGGCGCCAGCCGGAGCGCTCCCAGAGGCGGCTCGGTGAAGGGGATCGCCAGAAAAGCCAGCCCAGCCCCCGCTTCCTCTCCCTGCACGATCGCCGTGCTCGTCCGGGTCTGGGTCGAGGTGAGGCTGTGATCCGGTGAGCAGATCCCGTCCCCACCGCTGTCCCCGGTCTCCGCCTCGGAGTCCTCTACACCCGTCTCCATCGGCGAGGTCACCCGCCCGCAAGCCAACACCCACCACAGCAACATCGGCCCTCCTGCGCATTGGACCCGCGAGGGATCGCGCTCCAAAAAACGATCATCGCACAGGGTGCAACTCATACCCCCTGGGGGTATACTGGGTGCAGGAAAGATACCCCCAGGGGGTATCAGGAGACCCGGATGAAGGACGCACAACAGAAGAAGAAGCTCCTGGCCCGCCTGCGGCGCCTGGAGGGACAGCTCGCCGGCGTCCGCCGCATGGTCGAGGAGGACCGGTACTGCCCCGAGGTGCTGGTCCAGCTCTCAGCCGTCCGCGGTGGGCTGGGCCGCGCGGGCCAGATCATGCTCGAAGAGCACGTCCGTCACTGCGTCGCCAGCGCCCTGCAGTCCGGCGACGAGAACACCCGTGAGCAGACCCTGAGCGAGCTCTCCGACCTGCTCGCCCGCTTTGGAGGCACCCGATGATCACCGAATACCTGCGCGCCGTGTGGGAGATCACAGCCGAGCTCGCCCCCTGGCTCCTGCTGGGCGCGGGCATCTCCGCCCTGCTCCACGGGTTGCTGCCCCCCGGCTTCGTCAAGCGCCACCTGAGCGGCCGCGCGGGCGTGCTCAAGGCCGTCGCCCTGGGCGTCCCGCTGCCCCTGTGCTCCTGCGGCGTCATCCCGGCCGGCCTGGGCCTCAAGAAGGACGGGGCCAGCGACGGCGCCGCCGTGGGCTTCCTGATCTCCACCCCCCAGACCGGCGTGGACTCCACGCTGGTGGCCGCCAGCTTCCTGGGCTGGCCCTTCGCGCTGTTCAAGGTGGCCGCGGCCGCTGTCACCGGCCTGGTGGGCGGCTTCCTGACCGACGGCCTGAGCGCCGAGCAGCACGTCCAGCCCGAGCCCGAGGCGGGCCCCCGTCCCACCCCCAAGCAGATGTTCGAGCACGGCATCGAGATGATCCAGAACATCTGGGGCTGGCTGAGCGTGGGCGTGCTGGCGTCCGCGGCGCTGACCGTGTTCGTGCCCCCCGACGCGCTGACCGGGCTCCAGGCGGGCGGCGGACTGCTGGCGATGGCCGCGGCGCTGCTCGTGTCGCTGCCGCTCTACGTCTGTGCGACCGCCTCGGTGCCCATCGCCGCTGCGTTGGTCGGTGCGGGCCTGCCCACGGGCGCCGCGCTGGTCTTCCTGATGGCCGGCCCCGCCACGAACGTGGCCACCCTGGGCGCCGTCTACCGCACCCTGGGCAAGCGCCCGCTGGCCATCTACCTGGGCACCATCGTGGTCGGCTCCATCGGCTTTGGGCTGCTCTTTGACGGCGTGATCCCCGTCGAGGCCCTCAAGCACGGCGGCCACGAGCACCTGGGCCCCTTCGCGCAGGCCATGGGCGGGCTGCTGATCGCCATGGTCGCCTGGTTCGCGCTGCAGGATCTGCGGCTCTGGTGGGCGCGTCGTCAGCAGCCCGAGCTCTCTGAGTCCACCGCTCTGGACCTGAGGGTGTCCGGCATGACCTGCGGGGGCTGTGTGCGCAAAGTCGAGGGCCGGCTGAGCGAGCTGGAGGGTGTGGACGCCTTCACGGTGGACCTGGAGTCCGGCCGGGTGAGCGTCAACGGCAGCGGGGCGGACCTGCAGGAGCGCGTGGTCGCGACCATCCAGGAGGCTGGCTTCGGCGCCCAGGTGCTCAGCCCCAGCCTGGACCTGGAGGTCGGCGGCATGACCTGCAAGGGCTGCGCCCGCAAGGTGGAGGGCCGCCTCCGCGAGCTGGAGGGCGTCGAGGCCGTCGACATCGACCTGGAGTCGGGGATCGTCCACGTCCAGGGCGTGCTGGACCTGGAGTCCGTGCGCGCCAAAGTGGTCGAGGCGGGGTTCAAGCCCGGCGAGACGGTCTGAAGCCCACGACCGGGAGGGGGGACATGAAGCTCCGACGCCTTGACCACACCGAGCCCTGCCCCGTCTGCGGGGCCCTGTGCGGCGGCTCGATACGCTTCCGCTTCCACCACCCTGGCGGGGAAGAGGTGGTCTTCGAGATGAATCGGGAGGTCTTCGCCTTCGCCTCGGGCCCGGTGGTTCAACAGGCCTTCAAGGCGGGGACCTACCCGGAGCTTCCCGGGCTGATCCGAGAAGCCAACGAATGCCGTGGCTGGGAGGACGCAGGCGGCGAGGTCGAGAGACCCGCGCTGGAGCTGCTCTCGACCGTACGGTGCTTCCTTGGCGTGGAGCAGGGGCCGCTGGTGGATGTTGCTGCGCTGGAGGCGCTGCGGGGCTTCGCGGAGGAGGCTGTCGGCGCTGGCGTTCCGACGGTCTGGGCGCTCTGGGACTGAGAGGCGCGCGGAGGGGACACTCCGGGGAAGAGGCAGCGCGCCAAAGAAACACTGCGCAGAAAAGACACCGCAGTTTCGCCCCAAGGAGGCCGATGGCGCGGGCGCTTGCGGCGTTTGGCTGAGCATAGACGCAACGCGGGGACCGTCCAGCGGTAGACGCCGTTGGGCCGCTTCCAGAGCTTCCGGGGCTGGAGGCCCGAGAACCGGTCGTCGCGGTCCAATGGCGTTTACCGCCCGTTCTGCGAATGGCCCGCTCCGGCGAGGCGCTGCGCCCGCCAAACTGGCGGGTTCAGCGCCGCACAGTGAGTGGGTGCCCGAGTTGCGCCCACCCATTCCACGCCGAAAGGTGACCGGAGCACGAGGCGGTGTGACTTGGGTGGAAAAGCGAGGGGAGTGCTTTGCACCGCGTGGTGGGTCGAGAATCTCTCCGCGTGGAGGTGGCCGGTGCTCGTGGGCGGGGCGTTTTCGACCAGCGTTTTGCGGTATGCGACGTGCCGAAGCGCAGCGGAGGCGCCCGGCCCCCTGCCGACCAGGTGAGGGCCGGAAGCCGGAGGGCGGGAGCACGAACCGAGCCGGGGTGCCGGACGAAGGGGAGGGCTTGTTGTGCGAGCGAGTGGTGGCCGGCGGGCCGGGGCAAGGGCAGGATGACTGCGGCGCCCGGGTGTCGGTTGAAGGCGGTGAGTTGGACCCGGTGGAGGGCCGGCCCTTCAGGGCCGAGCGTTGGCCGCCGGTTCCCCGCCCCTTGCAGCCAAAGCGGGGAGAACATCAGAAGTGCGGGCCTTGGCTGGTCAACAGCAGGGCAGGAGCGCTGTCTTCGGGAACCCGCTATGCTCGAGACGTGAATCGCATCGGGTGGGTTGGCATATGTACGGGACTGTTGAAGAGCTGGTGGCCGCCGTATCGAAGGGCGAGCACGTCAAGTACTTGTTCTTCTGGGGGCACACGAGCACGCGGGACAGTGTCGGGGCCGAGTGTCTCAGCCAATGGTACGGGGCTCCCTTCGTTGTTGACGGGGTGCACTACCGGACGGCGGAGCACTTCATGATGGCCGAGAAGGCAAGGCTGTTCTCGGACGAGAGCATGGCCGCGCGCATCGTGGAGGCGCGGAGCCCTGGTGCGGCCAAGCGGCTCGGGCGAGAGGTTCGCGGGTTCAACGAGGAGGCTTGGCGGCGCGCCAGGTTCGACATCGTTGTCCGGGGGAACGAGGCCAAGTTCAAGCAGAACCCGGAGCTCGGCGAGTTCTTGCGGAATACCCAAACCCGGGTGTTGGTGGAAGCCAGCCCGCAAGACCGGATTTGGGGCATCGGGCTGGAGAGATCCGCGGAGGGGGCTGACAATCCCCGGCTGTGGAAGGGGCTGAATCTGTTGGGGTTCGCGCTGATGGAGGTCCGGAAGCGACTCTGAGTGCTGTGGCTGGGGGCACGCGGGATTGACTCTTGCAAAGGACCTTGTGCCCGGCTGTCCGGACAGCGCAAGGGGAACTGGCGGCCAACGCACGAGTAGCCGCAGAGCGGCCCCACAGACCCGTGGGGCCGGGTGCGGTCAGACGACGCCCGGAAGCCCGTGCAGCCTGAATCCCCAAAGCGAGTACCGGGCCTTTCGCAGAACGAATCCCATCCCCCGGATCCCAAACCCCAAAAAGAAAAAACCCCCTGGCATTTCTGCCAGGGGGTTTTGAAGTACACCCAAGAGGAGTCGAACCCCTAACCTTCGGATCCGTAGTCCGACGCTCTATCCAATTGAGCTATGGGTGCGTATGGCCTTCTGCGATGCGGAAGCCGGTATAACCGGTTGGAGCCAAGGTGGCGGAGGCGGAGGGATTCGAACCCTCGGTACAGCTTTTGACCGTACACTTGATTAGCAATCAAGCACCTTCAGCCACTCGGTCACGCCTCCAAACAGGCATCTGCAGTCAGCGCTTTAAAAGATCTTGGTCCCCGAGACGGGGGAAGCGGAGGCGGTGGGATTCGAACCCACGAACCCCGAAGGGTTGCCGGTTTTCAAGACCGGTGCCTTCAACCGCTCGGCCACACCTCCTCGGCGAGGCCCCAGCCTTTTAATGGGGTGCAGGGATGGTGGCAAGGCCCATGTAGCTCTGAAGTGCATCCGGGATCGCGATTGTGCCGTCAGGCTGCTGATAATTCTCAAGGATCGCCACCACGGTGCGGCCAACCGCCAGACCCGATCCGTTGATCGTGTGAGCAAGCTGGGGCTTCTGCTTCTTGAGCTTGCCCTTGGCGTCCTGGACCGGCGCGGGCCGGTATCGCAGGCCCATCCGGCGCGCCTGGAAGTCGCCGAAGGTGGAGCAGCTGCTGATCTCCCGGTAGGCCTTCTGACCGGGCAGCCAGACCTCCAGGTCGTAGCAGTGGCGGGCGTTGAAGCTGATGTCGCCGCCGCAGAGCCGCATCACGCGGTAGGGCAGCCCCAGGGCCTGCAGACAAGCCTCGGCGTGCTGGGTGAGCAGCTCGTGCTGGGCGTCGCTGTCTTCTGCGCTGCTGACCCGCACCAGCTCGACCTTGTGGAACTGGTGCTGGCGGATCAGGCCCTTGGTGTCGCGGCCGTAGCTGCCGGCCTCCGAGCGGAAGCAGGGGGTGAACGCGACGTAGGCCTTGGGCAGCTCCTCCTCCTCCAGGATCTCCTCGCGGTGGAGGTTGGTCACAGGGACCTCGGCGGTGGGGATCAGGTAGGCGTCCTCACCCGCGAGCTGCTGCTTGAGCTTGAAGAGGTCCTCCTCGAACTTGGGGAGCTGGCCGGTGCCGTAGAGCGCCGAGCTGCGCACCATGTAGGGCACCATCAGCTCGGTGTAGCCGTGGTCCCGGGTGTGCATGTCCAGGAAGAAGTTGACCAGGGCGCGCTCCAGGCGGGCGCCCAGGCCCTTGTAGACCGCGAAGCGCGTGCCCGAGAGCTTGCTGGCCCGCTCGAAGTCCAGGATGTCCAGCTCCTCGCCGAGCTGGTCGTGGGTCTTGGCCTCGAAGTCCAGCTCGCGGGGGGTGCCCCAGGTGCGCACCTGCTCGTTGTCCTCCTCGCCCTTGCCGGCGGGGACCCGCGCGTCGACCAGGTTGGGGATCTCCAGCAGGTGCTGGGTGCGCTCGGTCTCCAGGGCCTCCAGAGCCTCCTCGGCGGCCTTGGTGGCCTCGCTGGCCTCCTTGACCTGGGCCTTGAGGGCGGTGGCCTCGTCCCGCTTGCCGGCCTTCATGAGCTGCCCGATCTGGGGGCTGAGCTGGTTGCGGGTGGCGCGGCCCTCTTCCGCCTTCTGGATCAGGGACCGGCGGCGCTCGTTGAGCTCAGCGACAGCCTCGAAGGCGGCGAGCTGCTTCTCGGTGGCGTTGCGGCGCTCCAGAGCGGCGCGAACCTGCTCCGGGTTGTTCTCGACGAACTTGGGGTCCAGCATCTGAGGGTCTCCTGCGGGGGGCCAGAAATAGCCCCCTGAGAGGCCCAGTCAAGGAGAGGGGAGCAGGCGCTGCAGGTGCGTCACGATGCACCCCTTGACCTGATGCATGTCCGGACACCCCGACGACAACTGCTCCGCCAGCGAGGTCATGCGTACGCCCTCCAGCCCGCAGGCCACGATGCGGTCGAACCAGGCCATGTCCGGGGCCACGTTCAGGGCCAGCCCGTGCCAGGTCACCCAGCGGCGGCAGTGGATCCCGATGCTGGCGAGCTTGCGGTCGCCGACCCACACCCCGGTGTTCCGCTCGTTGCGGCCGGTCTCCAGGCCAAAGTCCGCGCAGGTGTCGATGACGGCCTGCTCCAGATCGCTCAGGTGCCGGTGCAGGTCCTGGCGGCCCGGGGGCAGGGCCACGATGGGGTAGACCACGAGCTGGCCGGGGCCGTGCCAGGTGACGTCGCCGCCGCGCTCGATCTGGATGACCTCGGCGTCCCCGGGATCCAACACGTGCTGCAGGCTGGAGCGGGCGCGGCCCAGGGTGAACACGGGCTCGTGCTCGACCAGCAGCAGGGTGTCCTCGCCGGCGCCCTGGATGCGCTCCGCGAGAACCTGCTTCTGCAGCTCCCATGTCTGACGGTAGGGCTGCCGACCCAGGTCCACCACGCGCACCGCTCAGCCCCCCTTGAGAGACTGGACGGCGTCCAGGATCTGCTTGTGCAGGGCCTTGATGCTCTGGCTGGCGTCCAAGCGCAGGATGCGATCGCCGCGGGCCTCCAGGTGGGCCAGCACGCGCTCGTACTGCTCGGAGATGGCGACGAGCTGCTTCTCGGTCTCGAAGCGGTCGCGGGCCTGGCCGCGGGCCTCGATGCGCTCCAGGCACTGGGCCACGGGGAGCTCCAGCATCACGCAGAGGTCTGGCGCTCGAAAGTCGGCGTTCAAGGCGAATACCTGCTCGAAGGGCATGGCCAGGGACTGGTAGGCCAGGGAGCTGTGCAGGTAGCGGTCGCTGACCACGTCCACGCCGGCGGCGAGCTTGGGCTCGATGAGGCGCTCGAGGTGGTCCTTGCGGTCCGCCGCGAACAGGTAGGGGAGCACCCCGTCGCCCAGGAGCATGGGCTCGGCCAGAGACTGCCGGATGAGCTTGCCGATGGGGCCATCGGTGGGCTCGCGTGTGGCCGTCGCGGCGAGGGCCTGGGACAGCAGCCGCACCTGGGTGGTGCCGCCGCTGCCGTCCAGGCCCTCGATGACGATGAAGCGCCCGCGGGCGCCATCGGTCTCTGCGATCACTTCTTCTTCTTGTTCATGACGTGGACAGCCTCGCCGATGGCGTGCTTGGTGGCCTCCATCACGGCCTCACCCAGGGTGGGGTGGGGGTGGATGGTCAGGGCCACGTCCAGGGCCTCGGCCTGCATCTCGACGGCCAGGGAGGCCTCGGAGATCAGGTCGCTGGCGCTGGGGCCGCAGATGGTCACGCCCAGGATGCGGTTGTCGGCGGCGTTGACCACGACCTTGACGAAGCCGTCGGCGTCGCCGGTGGTCAGGGCGCGGGCGTTGGCGGCGAAGGGCATCTTGCCGACCAGGATGTCGTAGCCGGCCTCCTTGGCCTCGTGCTCCTGCAGGCCAGCGGTGGCGACCTCGGGGTCGACGAACACGACGGCGGGCACCTGGATGTGGTCGAGCTGCACGTTGTGACCGGCGATCACCTCGGCGACGACCTCGCCCTCGTGGGTGGCCTTGTGGGCGAGCATGGGCTGACCCGCGACATCGCCGATGGCGTACACGCCGGGGATGTTGGTCTTGCACTGCTTGTCGATCTGGATGAAGCGGCCGTCCATCTGGAGGCCCTCCAGGGTGTCCAGGCCCACCTGCTCGGTGTTGGGGAAGCGGCCCACGGTCACGAGGATCTTGTCGGCCTCGATGATCTGCTCTTCGCCCTTGGCGTTCTGGATCTTGACCTGAGCGACGCCGTCGCCCTCCTCCCAGCCCATGGCGCGGGCGCCGGTGAGCACCTTGACGCCCATCTTCTTGAGGCGGCGGGAGATGACGCGGATGACGTCCTTGTCGAAGCCGGGGAGGACCTGATCGGCCATCTCGACCACGGTGACCTGGGAGCCGACCTTGGCGAGCATGGTGCCCAGCTCCAGGCCGATGTAGCCGCCGCCGATGACGACCAGGCGCTCGGGGACGTGGTCCAGGTCCAGGGCCTTGGTGGAGTCCATGACCCGGTCGTCCTTGTAGGAGAAGCCGGGGATCTCGATGGGGCGGGAGCCGGTGGCGATGACGATGTGCTCGCCCTTGACGCGCACGGGGCCGTCCTCGGTCTCCACGATCAGGGCGCCGGGGCCGTCGAAGCGGGCGGTGCCGAAGAGGCGGTCGGCGCCATTGCCCTTGAGGAGCATCTTCACGCCGCTGGTGTTCTTCTCGACGATGGAGGACTTCCAGGCCTGGGTCTTGGCCATGTCGAAGCTCACGTCGCCCTCAGGAAGGACCACACCCATCTCCTGGACGGTGCCCTTGAGCTCCTTGAACTTCTTGGAGGCGGCGATGAGGGCCTTGGAGGGCACGCAGCCCACGTTCAGGCAGACCCCGCCGAAGTACTCCTTCTCGATGCAGAGGGTCTTGACGCCGAGCTGGGCAAGGCGGATGGCGGCGGGGTAGCCGCCGGGGCCGGCGCCGATGACGACGGCCTGGTACTCGCGGGTCTCCATGAGGAACTCCGTTGGGCGAATTTCGGGGGGGATTCAGGAAAGCTGGTTGGAGGCGGCGGGCTCGTTCTCGGTGAGCTCGTCGTAGGCGCGGCGCAGGGGGTCCTCGCCGCGGAGCAAGCGGGCCTCGATGAAGGAGGGGCCGCTGTGGGCGCGGGCCTCGGCGACGGCGCTGAGCACCTCGGTCACGAGGCCGCCGTCCACCGAGTGGGGGCGCAGTCCGTGAGCCAGGGCGAGGCCCTGCATGGACCCGGCGACCTGGGGGCTCAGGGGGCTCTCGGGGTCGTCCAGGTCCCAGTGGTGGGCCAGGAAGACCACGGGCAGGCGGTGCAGGACGGCCATGTTCATGGCCTCGTGGAAGGCGCCGTAGGAGGCGCTGCCCTGGCCGACGAAGCAGAGGACCGAGAGGTCCTGGTCGCGCATGGCCATGGCCAGGCCGCAGGCGTGCAGCATGCGGGCGGCGGGGTCGGCGGACACCGGGGCGATGCGGTAGGGGCGGGCGCCGGCGTGGGGGGCCTGGAGGCGCTCGACGGAGCAGCCGCGCAGGACGGCGCCAGCGCGCTCGCGCAGGCCCGGCACGATCCAGTCCTTGGAGGACATGCCGGAGAAGCCGCCCACGATGACGGCCTCCAGGCCCTGGACCGGGGTGGCCAGCGCGCCGGTCTCGGCGAGGGCCTGGCCAGCATCGCGGACCTGACTGAGGGCCTGGCGCATGCTCATCAGACCAGCTCCAGCAGCATGGACTCGGGGCTCTCCAGCAGGGCCTTGAGGGCCGAGGTGAAGCGGGCCGCCACGGCGCCGTCGATGATGCGGTGGTCGAAGCTGGGCGAGAAGTAGACCATCTTGCGGACCTTGATCTCACCGTCGATCACCACGGCCCGATCCTTGATCTGGTTGACGCCCAGGATGGCGACCTCCGGGATGTTCAGGATGGGGGTGGCCAGCACGCCGCCGATGTTGCCGACGGAGGTGATGGTGAAGGTGCCGCCGGAGAAGTCGGCCTGGGTGCCCTTGCCGTTGCGCACGCGCTCGGTCAGCGCGCCCAGCTCGGCGGCGATCTCCAGGATGCTCTTCTGCTCGACGTTGTGCACGACGGGCACGAACAGACCCTGGGGGGTGTCGGTGGCGATGCCGATGTTGACGTCGCCCTTGACCACCAGGGTGAAGGGGTCCTCGATCACGTTGGCGTTCAGGTTGGGGAATTCCTTGAACACCTGGGTGAGGGCCTTCATGAAGAAGGGCAGGAAGGTGAGCTTCACGCCGCGCTCGGCGGCCTTGCCCTTGAGCTTCTTGCGCAGGGCCCACAGCTCCGTGACGTCGATCTCCTCGACGTAGGTGAAGTGGGGGGCGGTCTGCTTGGCGCGCACCATCTGCTCGGCGATCTTGCGGCGCAGGCCGATGATCTTGATGTGCTCTTCGGCGCCGGTTGCGACGGCCTTGGACTGGGGCAAGGCCACGGGAGCGACGGCCTCGGCGCCGGCGTTGAAGCCGTCCAGGTCCTGGTGCAGGACGCGGCCACCCTTGCCGGAGCCGGGGACCTGGGCCAGGTCCACGCCCATCTCGCGGGCCCGGCGACGCACGGCGGGGGTGGCGACGGACTTGCCGGTGGAGGTGGGGGCGGGGGCCGCGGGAGCGGTAGCCTGCGCTGCAGGAGCCGGGGCGGCCTTGGGCGCGGGGGCTGCGGGAGCGGGGGCAGCCGCCTTGGGGGCCGGGGCGGGCGCAGGGGCTGCGGGGGCGGCTCCAGCGGCGCCGTCGTCGATCTCGGCCAGCGGGGTGTGGACCTTCACCACATCACCGGGCTCCCCGTGGAGGCTCTGGATGCGGCCGCCCACCGGCGAGGAGATCTCGACGGTGGCCTTGTCGGTCATGATCTCGCAGACGGGCTGGTCCACGGCGATCACGTCGCCGGGCTGCACCAGCCACTGGACGATCTCGCCCTCGACGACGCCTTCGCCGATCTCAGGAAGCTCGAAGGTGTACACGCAGACTCCTTAGAAACGCAGGGATGCGGAGATGGCCTGGGACAGCGCCGCGGGATCCGCGGTGACGGCCGTCGGGGGCGACTCCAGGTAGAGGAAGGCGGCCTGGGTGACCTGGGCCAGGAGGTTCCGGGACAGGGTGTCGTCCACCAGGCTGGGGTGCACCAGGATGGCCCGGCCGGAGCGGCGGAGCTCGGCGGCCAGGGTCTCGGTGTCCAGGGGGCTCAGGCTGCGGAGGTCGACCACGCCCAGATCGTGCTCGGAGCTGGCCGCGATGTCCTCGCAGGTGGAGACGGCGGCGCCGAAGCTGAGCAGGGTGAGGTCCCGGCCAGAGCGGTGCACCACGGCCTTTCCGGGGGCACCAGCCGGCTTGCTCGCCCGCTCCGCGTAGCAGGGGATGGACTCGATGAGCACGGTGGGGCGCTGGGAGTCCAGGGCCTGCTGGAGCATGGCCGCGGCGTCGGCAGGGTGGCTGGGGGCCAGGACCTGGATGCCGGGCATGCCGACCAGGGTGCCGACCATGTCGACCGTGTGGCCGCCGCCGGGCAGGGCGCCCAGGGGCACGCGCAGGACGACGGGGAGGGGGAACTCGGCCCCGTGGAGGGTCGCGAGCTCACCGAGCTGGGAGAAGGCCGCGGCGGCGCCCGTGACGACCTCGACGACGGGACGCTTTCCGCCCATGGCGAGGCCCAGGGCCAGCCCGAGGGTTGCAGACTCGGAGAGAGGGGTCTGCACGACCCGCTGCTCCCCAAACTCGGCCTGAAGCCCGGTGGTGGTGCGGAAGACGCCGCCCAGAGCGCCCACGGACTCGCCCAACACCAGCACGCTGGGGTCGGCGGTCATGGCCGCGTGGAGGGTCTGACGGATGGAGTCGGCGACGCTCAGCGCGCCAGCGGCTTCTGCCATGCGGTGGGGTCCTGCTGCTGCTTTTCGATGAACTCGCGGATGAAGAACTCGCCCGCCTTGTAGCTGGACCGGACCAGGGGACCGGAGGCCACGTACTTGAAGCCCATCTCCCGGCCGCGCTCGGCGTACCAGTCAAAGACCTGTGGGGGGATGAACTCGTCGACCTTGAGGTGCTTCTGCGTGGGCTGCAGGTACTGCCCCAGGGTGAGGAAGTCCACCCCGACGTCGCGCAGATCCTGCATGGTCTGGAGGACCTCGGCCTCCTTCTCGCCCAGGCCCACCTGGATGGAGGACTTGGAGAAGTTCCGGGGATCGTGCTCCTTGACCCGGGCCAGCACGTCCATGGACTGCTTGTAGTTGGCCCGGGGGTCGCGCACGGGGCGCTGCAGGCGCTCGATGGTCTCGATGTTGTGCGCGTAGACGGTGGGGCGCGCGTTCAGCACCAGATCCACCAGGTCCATGCGGCCCCGGAAGTCGGGGGTGAGGACCTCGACCATGGTGTCGGGGGCGGCCGTGTGGATGGCCTCGATGCAGGCGGCGAAGTGCCCGGCGCCCTGGTCGTCCAGGTCGTCGCGGTTGACGCTGGTGAGGACCACGTAGTCAAGCTGCATCTCGGCGATGGCGGAGGCGACGTTGGCGGGCTCGTCGGGGTCCAGAGGGGGGCCGTTGCGGCGGGTGTTCACGGCGCAGAAGCGGCAGCCGCGGGTGCAGATGTCGCCCATCACCATGAAGGTGGCGGTGCCTCCGCCCCAGCACTCGCCCTGGTTGGGGCACTGGGCCTCTTCGCACACGGTGTGGAGCTTGAGCTCGCGGGCCCGGCTCTTGATGCGCGCGAAGCGAGCCTGGCGCTCGCCTGAGGGGAACTTGACCTTGAGCCAAGGCGGCTTGCGGCCTGCCATGGTGCCTCCGGGCGGGTCCGCTGCGTGCCTGCGGCGGGAGCGGTCCCTAACGGGTTTGAGGGTGGGCTTCCATAGGCAGTGCTGCGTTGCAGAGGTGCGCGGGACTCAGGCCCGGCGGCGGCGTCTGAGCAGCACGCCGAGCAGCACCACGCCGGCCATCCAGCCCCCTGGCGCGCCGGATCCCGAGCTGGCGCAGCCTTCACAGCCCACCGGCCGCCTGTCGTCGGCGTCGCTGCGTCCGTCGTCGTCCGTGTCGGGGTCGCAGGGGTCGGTGCCCAGGTCCTGCTCCTGGGTCCAGCTCAGGGTGTCGCCGTCCTCGTCGTCGTCGGGGCCCCCCGCACCGTCGCAGTCGTTGTCCACGCCGTCGCCGCAGATCTCGAGGGCGTCAGGGTGGATCGTGGAGTCGGTGTCCTCGCAGTCGCCAGGCAGCTCGGAGTAGCCGGAGGGCACCAAGCAGGCCTGGGTGGTGTACCCGTCCAGCCCGAAGCCATCCCCGTCCCCGTCCTCGTACCAGACCCCGGCGTCCAGGGCGTCGTCGTTGTCGACGGTGCCATCGCAGTCGTTGTCGATCCCGTCGCAGAGCTCGTCGGCGTCGGGGTGGACGTCGGGATCCTGGTCGTCGCACTCGGTGCAGGCGGGCCAGCCGTCGCTGTCGTCGTCGGCGTACTGGACCGAGCCATCGCAGTTGTAGTCGTTGGGATCGGTGCAGTCCGACTCGTCGGCGCCGGGGTGGAAGGCGGGGTCGCTGTCGTCGCAGTCGTCCCCTGGCGCGCTGCCGCTGAGCAGGCCCGCATCGCCGCAGCCCAAGGGGCCCGCCGCGGTGATCCCGTCGTGGTAGCCGTCGCTGTCGGCGTCCACGTAGCAGAGCTCGCCGCCGTCGCAGTCCGAGTCCACGCCGTCCCCGATGCCCTCGGTGGCGCCCGGGTGGATGGCGGGGTCCGTGTCGTCGCAGTCTCCGGCGCCCGCGGCGCTCCCGGCGATCCCTGCGTCGCTGCAGTCCAGGGAGGCCGAGAGGGTCTGATCGCCCGCCTGGAATCCGTCCCCATCATCGTCCACCCAGCAGAGCTCCAGCCCATCGCAGTCGGAGTCCGTCCCATCGGCGAGGACCTCCGTAGCGCCAGGGTGGATGGCGGCGGCGAGGTCATCGCAGTCCCCGTCAGGGGCCGCGGCGTCCGCGCTCCCGGCGCTGCTGCAGTCCAGCGCGGCGTCCGAGACCGTGTCGCTCACGCGGTAGCCGTCGCCGTCCGCGTCCACGTAGCAGAGCTCGGCGCTGTCGCAGTCGGAGTCCACGCCGTCTCCCACCGCCTCGGGGGCGCCGGGGTACACCGAGGCGTCGGCGTCGTCGCAGTCGGTGGTGGAGCTGCTGGCGGCCTCTCCGCTGTCGGTGCAGTCCAGATCCGCGCTGGTCACCGTGCCGTCCACGAAGCCGTCGCCGTCGCCGTCCGCGTAGCAGGTGTCGCCGCCGTCGCAGTCCTGGTCCACGCCGTCGGCGACCGCCTCGGTGGCCCCGGGGAAGGCGTCGCTGTCGCTGTCGTCGCAGTCGGCCCCGGCGGTGGTGCTGTAGGCCCCGCAGCTCAGATCCTCGGCCTGGATCAGGGTGCTGCCGGCGACCCCGTCCCCGTCGGCGTCGTCGTAGCAGTCCTCGGTGCCGTCGCAGTCCTGGTCGACCCCATCGCCGGCGATCTCCGCGGCGGCCGGGTTCACGGCGGCGTCGCTGTCGTCGCAGTCCTGGTCCGCGACGGTGGCGCTGCCGGCGCTCCCGCAGGCCAGATCGCTGTCCGCCACGGTGTCCCCCGCTGCGTAGCCGTCCCCGTCGCTGTCCAGGTAGCACAGCTCGAAGCCATCGCAGTCCTGGTCGACCCCGTCCGCGGCGGCCTCGGTCGCGCCGGGGTTCACGCTGGCGTCGGCGTCATCACAGTCGCCGTCCACCAGCGCCTCGCCGCTGTCCGAGCAGGCCGCGGAGTTGCTGTCCACCAGCCCGTCCCCGTAGCCGTCGCCGTCCAGGTCGACATAGCAGGCGTCCGCGTCGTCGCAGTCCTGGTCGATCCCGTCGCCAACGGTCTCGGCCGCGCCCGGGTACACGCTGGCGTCGCTGTCGTCGCAGTCCAAGCTGCCGCTGGCCGTGTAGGACTCCCCCGCGTCGTCGCAGTCGTCGTCGCTGCTCTCCAGCAGGGCGCTGTGGCCGTCCCCGTCGGCGTCGGTGTAGCAGAACTCGATCCCGTCGCAGTCCTGGTCCACGCCGTCGGCGAAGCCCTCGGTCGCGTCCGGGTGGATGCTGGCGTCGCTGTCGTCGCAGTCGTCGTCGGTGCCGGACTCGCCGCTGTCTTCGCAGTCCAGATCGGCGGAGCTCAGGGTGGTACCGGCGTCGGTCCCGAAGCCGTCGCCGTCCAGGTCCTCGTAGCAGAGCTCCTGGCCATCGCAGTCCTGATCGATGCCGTCCGCGGGATGATCGGTCGCCCCCGGGTTGATGCTGGCGTCCCCGTCGTCGCAGTCGGTGCGGGGCATGCTGCTGTCGCCCTCTCCGGGGTCCGTGCAGTCCAGGTCGGAGGAGGTGACCTCCCCCCGGTACTCGGCGTAGCCGTCCTGGTCGCGGTCCTCCTTGCACTTCTCGTAGCCGTCGCAGTTGTTGTCCACCCCGTCGGCGACGACCTCGGTGGCGCCGGGGTAGGTCGTGGCGTCGCTGTCATCGCAGTCCGTGCCGTCCTCGATGTAGCCGGAGGGCGGCGTCGCGCTCTCCACGCCCGCGCTCTCGTCGCCGTAGCCGTCGCCGTCCAGGTCCGGGTACCAGGTGCGGTTGCTGCCGGTGTAGAGGTTCACCCAGCCCGGATCCGTGGCGCTCCACGAGGCCTGCCCGAACCAGCCCAGGGCCGGGTCCATCAGGCCGTCCCCGTCAAAGTCCTCGCTGGCCCAGGCGTTGCCGAAGCTGCCGCCCGAGGTGTCCAGCAGGGTGCCCGACTGCGCCAGGCCGGTGGCGGTCCCGTAGTGCAGGTAGAAGCTGGGTGCCGTGGAGCCCGACGAGCCGATCGAGGTGGACAGGTAGGACGCGAGGGCGTCGCCGTAGCCGTCCCCGTCGACGTCTCCCAGCCCCGCGATGTGCTCGGCGTAGTCGCAGCGGTAGTAGCAGGAGCCCGCGGTCTGGTGGTTGGTGTCCGAGTACCCCGTGGCGCTGCCAAAGTAGGTGTAGATCTGCCCGCCGCCGCCCACGGACCCGTAGCTCCCGGCGTTCTGATCCCCGACCAGCAGGTCGGTGAGCCCGTCCCCGTCGATGTCCGCGAAGGAGATGGAGCCGCCGTGGGAGACGGCGGTCCCGTTGCCGGTCAGGGACGCGTAGCTGCTGGCGCTGACCCCGGTGGTGCTGCCGTTGTAGATGTAGACCGCCGAGGTGCCGAGCCAGGGTCGGCCCACGTAGAGCTCGTCGTAGCCGTCCCCGTCCGAGTCGGGGCCCATCGCCACGGCGGTCCCGTAGTAGGCGCTGGTCCAGGGATTGGCCTGGTCGGTCAGCTTGAGCTCGCTGGCGGCGACGACCCCTGTCGCGCTGCCGTAGTACACGTAGACCGCGCCCTGGTCGGTGTAGGTCGCGTCCGCCGTGAGGGCGCCCACCGCCAGGTCTCCGTAGCCGTCTCCGTCCAGGTCCGCGCCCAGGGCGGGCACCTTGAAGCTGTCCCCGTACACCCAGTCCGAAGGTTGGATCGCCTGATCCGCGACCAGCCCCGCGGTGGTGGAGCCCAGGAAGAGGTAGACCTGCTCCTGTGTGCTGTCGCCTGTCTCGGTGGCCGCCAGATCCTCGACGCCGTCACCGTTCACGTCGCCGCCAGCGGAGAGGCCGTAGCCCAGGCCGATCGAGCCCGTGGTGGAGAAGGTGTGCTCGGTGACCAGGTCCAGGCCCGAGACCGTGCCCTCGTAGAGGTAGAGCAGCCCGCCGCTGCCCAGTCCCGGCGCCGAGACCACCAGATCCGGGTAGCTGTCGTCGTTGAAGTCCCCGCTGGCCAGGGCCCGTCCGAAGCGGTCGCTTGCGGCGCTCGCGGTGGGCTGCAGGGTGACCTGGGTGTCCGCCAGATCCTTCTGCCGGACGGTCGCGCGGGAGTCCCTTTGGGTCTCTGGGGAGGGGCTGCAGCCCAAGACGACAGGCAGCAGACCTGAGATTCCCACCACAACGCTCCCTTTCGCGCGGACCATAGCAGAGCCGCGCCCGCCAGCGAGGTCAAACTGGCGCGTCCCCAGAGCGACAACAGGGACCCGAAGGTCCCTGCTGGGTGCGGGCCCCCGGGGAGGCCCTCAGGCGGGGGGAGCGATCAGAGCTCCAGGCCCCAGAAGCTCTCGATCAGGGAGCAGTCCAGGGACTCCTCGGAGGCCTTGGTCTCCTTGATCTTGTCCACGAAGGCCTTCTGGACCTCGGTGGAGGGGCCGTCGCCGGCCTGCAGGTCGGTCTGCATCTTCTTGCCCCACTCGGTGGTCACGGTGGCGCCGGCCACGGAAGCGTCGATGGAGGCGTCGTCGTCGCCAGCATCCTCGGAGAGGAAGGCGGCGCAGAGAGCCTTGGCGTCGGCCTTCTCGGAGGGGGGCTCAGGGGTGGACTCGCCGCCGGAGCAAGCGAGGGCCAGGCCGCCGAGGACGGTAGCGAAGAGGACGTGACGGATCTTCATGGGGAACTCCAGATGGGTCGGACGGTTGTTCTGTCTCGGCGCGGGAGGATGTTGCTCCGGCGCGCCACCACAACGTCTCCGCGGTCCTATCGCTTACAAGCTGCTCTCTGCCACCCGCTTTTTGGGAGAGCGCCGGGGAAAGCGCCGGATCCACCCTTGGGGGCTGAATCGCGGTAGCCTAGGGAGGTGTCCATAGCCCCGCCAACGTCCCCCGCCGCGCTGCTCACCGCGCTCCGTGCCGCCCCCAGCTTCGAGGCCGCCGCCGACCTCTGCCTGCGGGCCGTGCTCGAGGCCAGCCTGTCCTCGCTGGACCCCAGAGCGGAGCTGGTGCGTGGGGCCGTGCATTTGAGGCCAGGCGGTGGGGGCTACGCTGGATTGCGCCACCTGGCCCTCCCTCCCCACCAGGCCCAGGGAGAGATGGCGCCGAGCCTGAGCGCGTGGGCCCAGCTCCAGCGGGTGGGGGAGCCGGTCAGCCTGGACGTGCGCCTGGGGCGGATCGAGGGGCTAAACGCCCAGGCCTCCAAGGAGACCATCCACCGGCACATCGCGCGCGACGCCTCCCACGTACTGGCGCTCCCGCTGCGCGGACCCCAGGGCAGCCTGCACGGCATGATCACGGTGGAGGCCCAGTGTCTCGAAGCGACGGGTGAAGCAGGGTTCTGGGAGGACCAGATCCCCGCGCTCTCGCTGATCGCGGACCTCTGCACGCCCTTCCTGGTCGGCCTGCCCCCGGAGCGCACCGAGGCCCCCCGCGACGACGATCTGCTGCCGGTGGTCGGGAGGGCGCTGGCGCCGATCATGGACCTGCTGGAGACCTTCGCGCGGGTCAACGAGACCATCCTGATCTCCGGCGCCACGGGCACGGGCAAGTCCCGCCTGGCGCGTTGGTGCCACGCGCACTCCCCCCGCGCGGGGCAACCCTTCGAACACCTGGACCTGCTGTCGGTGCCGGAGGACATGCAGCTCGCCGAGCTCTTTGGCTGGCGCCGCGGGGCCTTCACGGGGGCCCACCAGGACCGCAAGGGCGCGGTGGAGCGGGCCGAGGGCGGCACCCTGTTCCTGGACGAGATCGACAAGCTCTCCCTGAGCGCCCAGGCCGGCCTGCTGCAGCTCCTGGAGACCCGCTCCTGGCGGCGACTGGGGGACAGCGGGGGCGACCGACAGGCGGATCTGCGCTTTCTGGTCGGGACCAACCAGGACCTGGCGCAGGCGGTGGCCGAGGGGCGCTTCCGCGAGGACCTCTACTACCGGATCCAGGTGCTGCCGGTGCACCTGCCCTCCCTGGACGAGCGCCGCGACGAGATCGGCGCCTGGGGCGGCTTCATGGTGCAGCGTCGCCACCAGGAGGCCGGAGCCCAGGGCAGCGTCTCCCTCTCCCAGGAGGCCATCACGGTGCTCCAGGGGGCGCGGTGGCCGGGGAACCTGCGGCAACTCGACAACGTCCTGCGGCGGGCCTACGCGGTCGCGCTCTTGGGGAGGAGCGGATCTGCGGAGCTGGTCATTGATGGGTCCGCCGTCCAGAGGGCGCTGGGCCTGGAGCGCCCGGCAGCGACCCCGTCCATCGGCGAGGACAGGCTGATCCCCTTGCTCCAGCGCACGGCGGAGCGCATGCTGGACGCCATGGAGCGCGGCGAGCGGGAGCTGGAGCACGCCCGGGCGCTGCGGGCCTTTGTGCTGGCCGAGGCGGCGCGCCGCCAGGGCGGGGTGAAGGAGGCCTATCTGTACTTTGGCCGGGAGAAGACGGTGCAGGGGCGCAACCACACCCGCGACTACAAGGCGGCGCTGCAGGAGGCCGAGCAGATGGCCCAGGCGCTGGGCGTGGCGCTGCCCGCGGAGCTGCTGTCGTGACGCTGCTGCTCTCGCTGTTGGCGTGCTGGCGGGCGCACGCGCCGGACACGGACAGGGTGACCTCGCTGGTGGAGACCGGTGCTGACAGTGTCCCGGACACCCAGCCGGTGGAGATGGTGCGGGTGGATGGGCTGGTCTTCAGGTTCATCGACCGCCGCCTGATGGAGGGTGCGACGGTGACCCTGGAGGGGGTGGGGGTGCAGACCCAGTCGGCGGCGGACGGGAGCTGGAGCGCGCAGGTGCCCGCGGGGGTGCCCTTCACGCCGGTGATCGCGCTGGACGGCTACATCACGGCGCGGCACGCGACCTTCACCCTTGAGCAGGACGAGCCGCGCATGTACCTGCAGGCGGTCCCGGTAGAGGTCTTTGGCCTGATGGAGTCGCGGCTCGCGGACGCAGGGCTCTCGCGGGACCCCGAGGGCTGCGTGGTCGTGAACACCATCACTGTGCCCGAGATCGCGGCGATGGAGACCTGGGAGCAGTTCTACGCGCTGCGCCCCCACGGAGAGCCCGGCGTGGTGATGGAGTTGGTTCCGGACACCCACGGCAGCTTCCCCATCTACTTCAACGAGCAGGTCGCGCCCGACCCCACGCTGACGGCCTCGAGCCGGGACGGCGGGGTGCTGTGGATGAACGTCGCGCCCGGCGAGTACACGGTGCAGGGGACCCACCCCGACCCGGAGAACTTCCAGGTGGACGCCCGGCAGATCCGCTGTGAGCCGGGGTGGTTCGTCAACCTGAACCCGGTGCTGGGGGCGGGGGTCTCCGCGATCTGATTGGGCTCGCGGAGTCTCGGCGTTGAACGCCGGGCTTGCTCAGTTCAGGGTGCGCGCCAGGCGGAATCCGATCATGTAGGCGCGCATCTGGGGCTCCAGGCGGAAGCGGTGGGCGCAGCGGGAGAGCTGGTCCACGGAGTACCAGTGGCCGCCGCGGATGGCCCGGGGGCCGGTCTGGTTGTCCAGCAGGGTGTAACGCCCGTCCGCGATGGGGGGGCCCGAGGCGCGGAAGCTGTCCCGGCACCAGTCCATCGTGTTGCCGCCCATGCCGCGCAGGCCGTAGACGCTCTCGTCGACGGGGTGCTCGGAGACCTGGGCCAGGCCCGGCGCGCCCACCTGGCTGTCGCGGACGTTGCACCAGGTGGGGTCCAGGTAGTTCCCCCAGGGGTAGATGCGGCCGTCGACGCCGCGGGCGGCCTTCTCCCAGGCGATCTCCTCGGGCAGATCCCAGGGCAGGCCGGTGCGCTCGGCCTCCCAGTCGGCGTAGGCCTTGGCCCCGTGCCAGTCGATCATGACCACGGGCGCGTCGGGGTGCTGGGAGAAGAGCGTCATGTCGGTGCGCAGCGTGTAGTGGCCGTCCAGGGAGCGGTTGAGGAGCAAAAAGCCCTCAAAGCGCGGTCCATACCGCTTGGCCAGCTCGGGCTGCCCCTGATCCACGAGATCGTTGAGGAAGGCGAGGTACTCCCGGTTGCGCACGGGGAAGCGCTTGAAGACGCGGTCGTCGACCCAGATGCGCTGGCCGCTGAGGGCGTGGGGGGCGCCGGGGTCGCCGCCTGCCTGGAACCACCCTCCGGGGATGTAGCGCTCGTCGTCGTCCAGGACGCCCTCGCGCAGCAGGGTGATGGGGGCGGGGCGGGTGGCGCCGGGGGGCACGCCGTCCCAGTGCTCCAGGCGGCCGATGGACACGGGGTAGCGCAGCTCGGCGTACCCGGGGCGCCGCAGGGACACCAGGTAGTCGCCGGCCTGCAGCGGGAGCTTGTGGATGGGAGTGCGGCCCAGGGAGCGGACGCGCTCGGGGACCAGGCGGCGGTCCTGCTCGACGAAGCGGTAGAGCACGGCCTGGGCGTTGGGCGGGTCGGTGACCAGGGTGAGGGCGCCGGTGCCCTCCAGGTAGTCGCGGTGCTCGCCGCGGTCGTGGTCGCGGAGCAGGACCTCCCACAGCGCGGCCTCGTCGGGGTCGCGCTCGGCCTCGGCCCGGGCGTGGCGGGTGCGGTAGTAGTTGGCCAGCCCGGCGTGGGCTTCGGGCAGGTCGGGCGCCAGGGAGAGCGCGGTCTGCAGGGTACGGGTGCCCTCCAGGGCGACCAGGTTGGCCTGCAGCTCCAGGCGGCGGGCGCGGTCCTCCAGGGCCCAGCCGGCCAGCTTGAGCTCGACGGGGTCGTGCTCGGCGACGTGCTCCAGGCGGCGGAAGGCCTCGGTGCGCAGGCGCTCGGCCTGCTGGTGGAGCTCGGCGGCCTCCTCGTTGTGCTGGGCGGCCTCCTGGACCAGGGTGCGGGCGGTGTCGCGGCGGCGGGAGCCGTCCAGCCAGGCGGCGACGTCGGCGGCCAGCTCGGCGGCGTCGGCGTGGCGAGCCTGAGGGTCGGGGGCCATCGCGCGCAGGCAGATCTCGGCCAGGTCGGCGGGGACGGGCCCGCGGCTGTGCTCGCTGGGGGCGTCGGGGGGCTCCAGCTCGCCCTGGAGCAGGGCGGCGATCACGCTGCCGGTGTCGCCCAGGTAGGGGGGCTGGCCGCGCAGGATGTTGTAGAGGATGGCGCCCAGGGCGTACACGTCGCTGGCGGTGCCCACCCGGGCCCAGTCGCCGCGGGCCTGCTCGGGGGACATGAACGCGGGGGTGCCCATCAGGGCGCCGGCCCGGGTGTCGGTGCTGGGGGCGCTCTCATCGCTGCGCCCGGTGCGCAGGGGCTCGGGGGCCTGTTCGTCCAGCACCTTGGCCAGGCCCCAGTCCATGACCAGCACCTCGCCGAAGCGGCCCAGCATCACGTTGCTGGGTTTGAGGTCCCGGTGCACCACGCGGCGGCTGTGGGCATAGGCCACGGCCTCGCAGGTGCGGCGGAAGGCCTCGATCAGCCGGGAGAAGGTCCAGCCGTCCTCGCTTCGGCCCCAGTGGCCGGCGTCGCTGGCCT
Source organism: Myxococcota bacterium (assembly GCA_036229005.1). Lineage (GTDB taxonomy): Bacteria > Myxococcota_A > UBA796 > UBA796 > CAJQPC01 > CAJQPC01. The sequence continues at coordinate 40,818 of JAZAMN010000022.1, read as the reverse complement.
GGTGGAGCTGCTCCAGGGTCTGCTCCATGGTGCGGCCCTCGATCTCCTCCATGGTGAAGTAGGCGCGGCCGTCGGCCAGCTCGCCGAGCTCGTGGACGGAGACGATGGAGGGGTGGCGGAGCTGCGCGGTGATCTGCGCCTCGGCCACAAAGCGCGCCCGCTCGGGGCTGTCGGCGTGCTCGGGGCGCAGGACCTTGGCGGCCACATCGCGCCCCAGGCGAGGGTCCTGAACGCGGTAGACCAGCCCCATTCCGCCGGAGCCCAGCAGGTCCTGGACGGCGTAGCGGCCAAGCTCGGGGGGGAGTGCGTCGTCTGCCATGGGGGCTCCCTTGCGGAGGGAAGGTAGCATCGGGGGTCGAACGCCCGGACTGCGGGGGCATACGGGGTCGAACGCCCGCGTGTTCGGGGCATCCGGGGTCGAACGCCCGCGTGTTCGGGGCATCTGGGGTCGAACGCCCGGTCTGCGGGGGCATCTGGGGTTCAACGCCCGGTCTGGAGCCCAGTGGCGGGCGTTCAAGGTGGGATGCCCGGATCCCGCGGGCGTTCAAGGTGGGATGCCCGGATCCCGCGGGCGTTCAGGGTGGGATGCCCGGATCCCGCGGGCGTTCAGGGTTGGATGCCCCCCGCACCGTCCTGACGCGCCCGCGTCAGCAGGAGACGCAGCCGGCCCGCCTGCCGAGACGGTCAGCCTGTCCTCGCCTGTGAAATCAGGTACTTGAGTTGGTGGCACGGGCCCTGCACTCCAAAGGGGTGAACCAGGAGATTCCATGTTCACCACCATCCTCCTCGCCTCCCTCCAGACCGCCAGCGCGGCCGACACCCCGGACGCCCCGGACGCCCCGCCGCCGCGGCCCACCTACATGGCCACGCGCGCCTCGGTCGCGGTGCCCAGCGGAGGCTTGGGGCAGGTCCCCACCGCCGGGGTCGCCATGGGGGTCGAGCTGGAGAACGGCCACACCTTCGGCCTGCGCGCCATCTACATGGTCAACCCGCCGGCCAACCCCATCTCGGGCAACCAGCGCGACGTGGAGCAGGCCTGGGGCCCGGTGCTGGACTACCAGTTCCACCTGAACCCGGGGCGCAACGTCAACTTCTACCCCTGCCTGTCCCTGGGCTTTGTCTACGCGGCCGAGGACGGCAAGGAGAACATCGTCCTGCCCATCCTGGAGGCGGGCTTCGGCGCCCGGGCCGTGCGGGAGCTGGACTCGGGGGACCGCCTCTTCATCTCCCCGGAGATGGGGGTCGTGCCGGGGGCCAAGGCGCCCTACACCAGCATCACGGTCGGCATGATCTTCGACCCCAAGAAGGGGGGCTGAATGCTGTTCGCCATCCTGATCCCCACCGCTCTGGCCCAGTCCCCGCCGGAGCCCTCTGCACCCCCGCCCGCCAGCGAGGTCACCAGCCCCCAAACCCCCGAGGAGCGCCCCTTCTACGTGCTGACGCGCGGCGCCTTCGCGGTGCCCTTCGGGGCCAAGGGCGACATCCCGGCGGCCAGCATCGGCCTGGGCCTGGACATCGGCGACGGGCAGACGCTGGGCCTGCGCGCGGTCTACATGCACGACATCCCCACCGGCAGCCTGGCTGGGGACGACCCGCCGCCCTACGCCTGGGGGCCGGTGATCGACTACAACATGCGCTTTGAGCAGTCGCAGAGCCGGGGCGCCTACCTGCACCTGAGCGCCGGCTTTGTGTACGGCACGCCGGAGGGTGGCACCAACATGGTGGTCCCGGTGGGCGAGGTCGGCATGGGCCTGGAGTTCCGCAAGCGGGTGGGGGAGCGGGAGCTCTTCATCGCGCCGGAGCTGGGCATGGTGCCCTCGCTGTTCAACGAAGATGGGCCCCTGGTGCGGCTGGAGGCGCCCTACGCGGCGGTCAACGTGGGGGTGATGAGCTTCTGAGCGCGCTTGCGAGGGGGGGGAGCGCACGCTAGGACAGGCGCCAGTTCATTGACCCAGCAGAGGTGTCCCTTCGGGGATGAAACGGGAAGTCCGGACGCGCGCCCCCCTGGGGGCCTCCGCGAACCGGCGCGGCCCCCGCCACTCTGACCGCTGAATCGCACCGCACATGCCACTGGGGACTCCCCTGGGAAGGCGCGGCGCGAGGAGTCCCCGAGACTCATCAGCGGGAGCGAGGAGACCGGCCTCTGCGATCACCCCAGTCCTTCGGAGGGAAGGATGCGGCGACTCTCTGGGCCCCTTGGCCCCCCACTCCCCCTGCACCCTTGAGCGCTCCTCCCCGCGGCGTCCTGGGCGTCTGGACCGTGCTCCTGCTCCTGTTCTTTGGCGGGGTGGGCCTGGCGCTGTGGCTGGGCTCCGGCCAGGAGCAGGGCGCGCTGGAGCAGACCCTGTTCCGCCTGCGGCTCTGGCGCGTGCTCAACGCCTGCCTGGCGGGGGCGGCCCTGGCTGTGGGCGGCGTGCTGGTGCAGGGCCTGTTCCGGAACCCCTTGGCCAGCCCCTCGATCCTGGGCACGACCGCCGGCGCGAGCCTGGGTGGCATGCTGGTGATGGTCGCGTGGGAGGGCCTGCTGGCCGCCGTGCTGCCGGGCTTCCTGCCCCCCGAGCTGCTGCTGCCCCTGGGGTGCCTGCTGGGCGCTTGGGGCGCGCTGATGCTCCTGCTGCTGGTCAGCGGGCGCAACCCCGGCATGGTGGCCACCCTGCTCACCGGCTTCATCCTCAGCAGCCTCTTCCTGAGCGTGGGCGGCCTGATGATGAGCATCGCCCAGGACAACTGGGAGCTGGGCCGCGCCGTGGTCGCCTTCACCCTGGGCGGCATCGACACCAAGGGCGCTCGGCACGTCGCGCTGGCCTTCCCCCTGGTCGCCGCCGGACTCGCCGCGGGCATGGGCTGGTCCCGCCACCTGGACGTGCTGCTGGCCGGCGAAGACGAGGCCGCCTCTCTGGGCGTCAACGTCCCCCGCGTGCGCCGCTGGGTCATCGTCTGGACCGCCACCCTCACCGCCGCCGCCGTCGCCATCGGGGGCGGCCTCAGCTTCGTCGGGTTGGTCGTCCCCCACGGCCTCCGTCCCTTCCTGGGCGCCGGCCACCGCCGCCTGCTCCCCGCCGCCGCCGTCGGGGGCGCCGCGTTCGTCCTCTGGGCCGACCTCATCGTCCGCCTGGCCCCCACCACCGGCGCGCTCCCCCTGGGCGTCGTCACCGGCCTGGTCGGCGCCCCCGTGTTCCTCTTCCTGCTGGCCCGCGCCGCCCGCCAGGGGAGGCTGGGATGAGCCTGGAGCTCCACGGCCTGCGCGCCGGACACCGCGACCACCAGGTCTTTGACGGCGTGGACCTGCGCCTGGAGCGCGGCCGGATCACCGCCCTGCTGGGCCCCAACGGCGTCGGCAAGAGCACCCTGCTCAAGGCCATCCTGGGCCTGCTCCCCAGCCAGGGCCGCATCACCCTGGACGGCCAGGAGCTGGGCGCCCTGTCGCCCCCCGAGCGCGCCCGCCGCGTCGCCTACGTGCCCCAGCGCAGCCTGCTCAACGCCCCCCTCTCCGTGCGCGAGGTGGTCGCCCTGGGCCGCTTCGTCCACGGCGGCGGCGGCCGCAAGCAGGTGGACCAGGCCATGGAGCGCGTCTCGATCACCGCCCTGGCGGAGCGCCCCTTCACCCAGCTCTCCGGCGGCGAGCGGCAGCGCGTCTTGCTGGCCCGCGCCCTGGCCGTCGGCGCCACCACCCTGCTGTTGGACGAAGCCACCTCCGCCCTGGACCTGGGCCACGCCCTCGCCATCCACCGCGTGCTGCGGGAGCTCGCCGACCAGGGCCACCTGGTGGTCTCCGTCCTCCACGATCTCGCCGAGGCCCAGCGCCACGCCGACGACGCCGTGCTCCTGCACGAGGGCCGCGTCCACGCCTTCGGACCGGTCTCCGGGATCGTCGCCCCCGAGCCCATCCTGCAGGTCTACGGCGTCCAGATGCACCCCGGCCAGGCCCCGTCCTGGTCGCTGCCCGGGGAGGGGGAGTGAAGGCTGAGCTGCTCAACGGGGCTCTGCTCCTCACCGCTCTGGCGGGCTCGGTGGCCGGGGCCATGTGGGCTGCGCCGCCCGCCGCCGAGGTCACCGGTTCCGTGTCCACCGCCCAGAGCACCGCCGCGCTCACCGAGGTCGTGGATGGCCGCGGGATCGCCGTCCCCGTGGCCGACTACCAGCGCATCGTCTCCCTGCACATGGTCGCCGACCACCTGCTGCTGGAGCTGGTGGAGCCCAGCCGGCTCGTGGCCATCACCGAGGCCAACGTCGCCGGCAACTCCGAGGGCTGGCGCTTCTCCGCCCAGATCCCCATCGGACAGAACAACCGCCTGGAGGCCATCCTCCGCGCCCAGCCCGACCTGGTGATCGTCTCCAACTTTGTGGACGCTGCGCTGCTCGCCCGCTTGGAGGAGGAGGGCATCCCCACCTTCGACCTGGGCGGCATGTACGGTCTGGAGTCCACCCGCGAGGACATCCGCCTGCTCTCCCAGCTCGTCGGCGCCCCGGCCCGCGGAGACGCCCTGCTGCGCAGCCTGGACCTGCAGGAGCGCGCCCTGGAGCTGGCCGTTCCGCCCGACCAGCGCATCGACGGCATCTACTTGAGCGTCATTGGGGACGCCTGGTACGGCGGCACCCAAGGCACCAGCTACGGCGACATGCTGCGCCTGAGCGGCATCCACGACGTGGCGGCGGACGCCGGCCACCAGATGTGGCCCCGCTACAGCGCCGAGGACCTGCTGGCCCTGGATCCCCCCCTGATCCTGGCCCCCAGCGGCAGCACCCCGACCATCTGCCGGCACTCCATCCTGGAGCAGCTCCGCGCCTGCCACGAAGGCGGGCGGATCGTCGAGCTGCCCCCCAGCTACCCCAATGACCCCGGCCTGGGCGTGCTCAAGACCGCCCAGGAGCTGCAACCCCGTGTCCACCCCCGGAGCCCCCAATGAGCCAGCCCACCGAACAAGAGCACAAGGCCGCCATGGCCGCCCTCAAGGCCGAGCAGGACGCCAAGGCGCGCTCCAAGGACATCAAGCGCGGCGTGGTGATCGTCCACACCGGTGACGGAAAGGGCAAGTCCACCGCTGGCTTTGGGGTGGCAATCCGCGCCGCCGGGCACGGCCAGCAGGTGGCCGTCGTCCAGTTCATCAAGGGCACCTGGAAGACCGGCGAGCAGGCCGCCCTCAAGCGCTTCCCCGAGATCACCCACGTGGTCTCCGGCGAGGGCTTCACCTGGAACACCCAGGACCGCGCCAAGGACATCGCCGCGGCTGAGCGGGGCTGGGCGATGGCCAAGGAGTTCATCCAGGGCGGCGCCCACGACGTGGTGGTGCTGGACGAGCTGAACATCGCCCTGCGCTACGACTACCTGGACGCCGACGAGGTCGCCCAGGTGCTCCGCAACAAGCCCGAGCACGTCTCCATCGTGGTCACCGGCCGCAACGCGCCCCAGGCCGTGATCGACGCCGCCGACACCGTCACCGAGCACACCCTGGTCAAGCACGCCTTCGACGCCGGCATCCGGGCGCGCAAGGGCGTCGAGTTCTGATGGACTGGCCGGCCGCCTGGGCGCGCTTCTGCGCGCTGCCCCACACCGCAGATCCCCCGCCGGGTGGCCGACAGGCCTGGCTGCGGGGGCGCGCGCGCTATTCCGCGTGGGTGCTGCGGGTGGGCGCATCCGAGGCGGTTCGGCGCGTCCGGCAGGTGGCCCAGGCGCTGTCTCCGTGGCTGCGCCCGCTACCCAGCAGCGACCTGCACATCACCGTGTGGGTAGCCGGCTTCGTGGACGGCCCCAGCGCCGAGCCCTTGCCCCCCGGGTGGGTGGAGGACAGCGTGGACGCCGGCCAGCTCGCGGCGCAGGCCCAGGCCCTGAGCGGGGCAGCCTGTCCTCGCTTGCGGGTGGGATCGGCGAGCTGCTTCGAGGGCTGCGCGGTCCTGGAGGTGGACGACGCCGAAGGCGCTCTGGAGGGCCTCAGAGCCCGCCTCTCCCAGGGCTCTCGGGACCTGCGCTTCTCGCCCTACGCGCCGCACGTCACCGTGGGGCTCTTCCACCCGGCCACCCCCACCGGGCCCATCGTCCAGGCGCTCTCCGCGCTGCGCGCGCTGCCCCCCATTCCCCTGTCCTTCGACCGCATCGAGCGGGTGGAGTGGGACGCGCGCGTGCCCCTGAGTCCCCTGCAGACGGCCCACGCCCTGCCCCTTGGAGGCACCCCATGAAGGCCCTCATCACCGGCGGCGCCCGCAGCGGGAAGAGCCGCCGCGCCCAGGCCCTGGCCGAGTCTTTGGCCCCCGAGCGCGTCTACCTGGCGACCGGACAGGCCTTCGACGCCGAGATGACCGACCGCATCGCCCGACACCAGGCGGACCGCGGCGCCGGCTGGACCACCATCGAGGCCCCCATCGACGTGGCCCCCCACCTGCACCAGCCCGGCAAGGTCGTGCTCCTGGACTGCCTGACGCTCTGGGTCTCGAACCTGCTGCACGAGCGGAAGGAGGGCCCGCTGGATGCCGACTTCACCGCTCTGGCCGATGCGCTGCAGGCTGCGCCCAACCCCGTCATCCTGGTCACCAACGAGGTCGGGCTGGGCATCGTCCCCCTGAACCCCCTGGCGCGCCGCTTCCGCGATGAGGCCGGCTTCCTGGGCCAGCGCCTGGCTGAACTCTGTGACCGCGTGGAGCTGGTGGCTCTGGGGCAGGTCCTCACCCTGAAGGAGACGCGATGAGCGAGAGCGTGGAGGCCGCGCAGGCCCACCTGGATTCCCTGGCCAAGCCCCCCGGCAGCCTGGGGCGGCTGGAGGCGCTGGCCCTGTGGCTGGCCGAGTGTCAGGACACCCCGATGCCCCAGGCCGACAAGGCCCGCGTGGTCGTGTTCGCCGGCGATCACGGCGTGGTGGCGCAGGGCGTGAGTCCCTACCCGCAGGCGGTGACCGTGGCGATGGTGCACACCTTCGCGGCGGGCAAGGCGGCGGTGTCCGTTCTGGCGCGCCAGGCGGGCGCGGAGCTGGAGGTCGTGGACGTGGGCGTGGCCGGCCTGGACGTGCTGCCTGCGCCCGCCCCCGGCGTGTCCGTGGTGAACGCCAAGGTGGCCCGGGGCAGCGCCGACCTGATGCTGGGCCCCGCGCTGACCCCCGAGCAGCTCCAGGCCGCGCGACAGGCCGGTGTGGACGCCGCCGAGCGGGCCGCCCGGGACGGGATCCAGGTGCTCGCCCTCGGCGAGATGGGCATCGGCAACACCACCCCCGCCGCTGCGCTCTCCGCCCGCCTGCTGGGCCGCTCCGCGCAGGAGATGGTGGGCCCCGGGACGGGCCTGGACCCGGCGGGTGTCGCCCACAAGGTCGCCGTCGTGCAGGCCGCCCTGGACCGCGATGGCCCCAGCGACCCCTGGGCCGCGATGGCCGATCTGGGGGGCTTGGAGCTCGCCGCGATCGCCGGCTGCATCGAAGGAGCCGCCGAGCGGGGCATCCCCGTGTTGTTGGACGGCTTCATCGTGGGCGCTGCGGCGCTCTGCGCGGTGAAGGGGAGGGGATCCCTGGCCCGCTTCATTCGACCGGCCACCGCCTCCGCTGAGCCTGGCCACCGGGCCATCTTGGAGGCTCTGGGCGCCGGCGAGGCCCTGCTGGACTGGGGCTTGCGCCTCGGCGAGGCCAGCGGCGCCGCCCTCTGCCTGCCCATGCTGCGCTCCGCCTGCGCCGTGATGTCGGAGATGGCCACCCTCCAGGAGGTCCTGGCCGCCGCCGGACCGCCCCCGGAGTGAGCCCCGCATGAGAGGCCTGGCCACCGCCATCACCTTCCTGACGCGCATCCCCCTGGGGTGGCCCCGCGACTACCGCGAGGACGACCTGGCCCGCGCCACGCCCTGGTTCCCGGTGGTGGGCGCGGGGATCGGGGCCGCCCTGGGCGGCGCTGCGCTGGGCCTGCACACCCTGGGCCTGTCGCCGGGGTTGAGCGTGGCGCTGGGCGTGCTTTCGCTCGGTCCGCTGCTCACGGGCGCGCTGCACGAAGACGGCCTGGCCGACACCGCCGATGGCCTGGGCGGCGGGCGGGATCGGGAGAGCGCCCTGCGTATCTTCCGGGACAGCCGGGTGGGGGCCTACGGGGTGGTCGCGGTGGTCGTGGCCTTCGCCCTGCGCCTGGAGGCCCTGCGCGCCCTGGAGCCCGCCCAGTGGCTGCCCGCGCTGCTGCTCGCCCACGCCCTGGGCCGCTGGTCCACCCTGCTGCTCATGGCCGCGCTGCCCTACGCCCGGCAGGAGAACAAGGGCCTGGCCGACCGCATGGTGCCGGGGCTGGGGTGGGGACGGTCTGTCCTCGCTTTTGGGGTGGTTGTCGGGCTGTGCGGCGCGCTGTTGGGGCCCATGGGTGGGCTGCTGTTGCTGGGCGCCGGGATCCTCACCCTCCTGCTGGGCCTGTGGTTCCGGCGGCGCCTGGGGGGGATCACCGGGGACCTGTTGGGGGCCGCCTGCGTGGGCACGGAGCTGCTGGTGCTGGCGGGGTTCGGCCTGCTGTGAGCGGGCTCTTGCTGCTCGGGGCGCTGGCCTTGGATCGGGTGGGTGAGCCCCCCCTCAAGGTCCACCCGGTGGTGTGGATGGGCAACGCCGTCGGCTGGCTCCGGGAGCGGGCGCCTGCGGGGCGGGTCGGCGCGCTGCTCCACGGCACGGCGATGGCGCTGGGGCTCCCGCTGGCCTTCTCCGCGCTGGGGCTCTTGGAGCGGGTGCCTTGGGCGGGACCGGTCCTGGCGCTCTGGCTGCTGACCTCGGGCTTCTCGTGGTGGGGGCTGGTGTCGGCGGGGCACCGGGTGGCGGACGCGCTGGAGGCGGGGGACCTGGAGGCCGCTCGGGGCGGACTGTCCTGGCTGTGCAGTCGGGATCCGCAGGCGCTGACGGCCCCCCAGCTCGCGGCGGCGGCGACGGAGAGCATCGCGGAGAACGCCTCGGACAGCCTGGTCGCGCCCCTGTGTTGGCTGGTGCTGGGGAGCCCCCTGGAGCTCGGCCTGCCCGCGCTGCTGGCCTACCGCTGCGTGAACACCCTGGACGCGATGATCGGCTACCGCACCCCCCGCTACGAGTGGCTGGGCAAGCCCGCCGCCCGCCTGGACGACCTGCTGAACCTGCTCCCGGCGCGGTTGACCGCGCTGTGGCTCTTGCTGGTGGGCTTGAGCGTGCCCCAGGCCTCGGTGCGTGGGGGGCTCCGGACCCTCTGGCGCGACCGCCGGGTCACCTCCAGCCCCAACGCGGGGTGGCCGATGGCGACGATGGCCGGGCTGCTCGGGGTGCGCCTGGACAAGCCGGGGCACTACACCCTGGGCGCCCCGGGGCGGGCCTGCGGTGCGGCGGATCTGAGGCTGGCCTGCACCCTCTCCCAGCGGGCGATGCTGCTCCATGGGGGCCTGACGGCTGCCGTCCTGGGGGCGCTGTGGAGCTGAGCCTGCGCCCGCCGATCTTGGCGGTCGACCTGGGCGCGCCCCACCGGGTCCTGAGCTGGGCGCTGGAGGGCGGCGGCCTGCGGGAGGCCCAGGCCGTGGTCTGGCGGCAGGTGCGCGACGGCGATCTGGGCCTGGATGTGGACGCGGGCGCGCTGCTGCGCGGGGCTCTGAGCGGCTGTGGGCGACCGGAGGCCGTGGGGCTGCTGACCTCGGCCTCCGTCTCGCGGGTGGTCCACTGCCGGGCCGAGCTGGAGCACCAGGGGGAGCGCGCCGCCGCGGAGTGCGTGGCCACCGTGGGGCTGGGCAACCGGCTCCGGATCGGGGATCCCCCGGGGTTGGCGCCTGTGGCCGGGACCATCAACCTCCTGGTCCAGGTGGGCCAGCCTCTGAGCGCCGCCGCGCTGCTGGAGGTCTTGAGCCTGGCCGTCGAGGCCCGCACCTTGGCCGTACACGAGCTGGGCGTGGCCAGCGTCCGCTCCGGAGACCGCGCCACCGGCACCGGGACCGACTGCGTCGTGGTCGCCGCGCCCCTCACCGGCGCCGCCCCCCTTGCGTTCGCCGGAAAACACACCGCCATCGGCAGCGCGGTGGGCCGCTGCGTGCTGGATGCCGTGCGCGCTGGCGGGCGCGCCTGCCTGGAGTCCCCATGATCCCCAAGCCCTGGGTGCGTCGCCTGCAGCCCGTGCCCCACGGAGGCAAGCGCCAGCTCGCCGCGCGCGGCCTGGACCCCGACGCCCTGATCGACTTCTCGGCCACCCTGCTGCCCATCCCGACGCCGCAGCCCGTGCTGCGGGCCCTCGCCGCCTGCGACGTGCGCGCCTACCCCGACCCCCACTGCACCGGCCTGCTCGCCGCCCTCAGCGCGCACACCGGACTCCCTCAAGCCCAGCTCCTGGTGGGCAACGGCTCCATCGAGCTGCTCTACGCCGCCGTCCGGGCCTGCGTGGGCCCCGGGGACCGCGTGGCCATCGTCGGGCCCACCTTCGGCGAATACCGGGCCGCCGTGCTCCAGGCGGGGGCCGAGCCCGTCCAGGTCCAGGAGGGAGCGGATCTGCCCGCTCGGGTGCGGGCCAGCTCACCGCAGCTCATCGTGGTGTGCAACCCCAACAACCCCACAGGTCGGCTCACCAGCGAGGACATCCTGGCCCAGCTCCAGGGGATCGCCCCGCTGCTGATCGACGAGGCCTACATGGGCTTCCTGCAGCCCCCGCCGGCGCCCGCCTGGCGCCCTGGGCGGCTGGTGCTCCGCTCGCTCACCAAGGACCACGCGCTGGCCGGGCTGCGGGTCGGATACGCCGTCGGGGACCCGGGCTTTCTGGCCGCCGTGCGCGCGCTCCTGCTGCCTTGGGGGGTCAACGCCCTGGCCCAGGCCGCCGCCACCGTCGCGGTCTCCCACCCCCAGCTCTACGCCCCTGGGATCGCGGCCGTCTGGCGGGAGCGGGAGCGCCTGATGGGCGCCATCGCGGACCTGGGCTGGGCGGTGCAGGGCGGTCACGCGCCCTATTTCCTCGTGCGCACCCCGGGTGCCCAGGCCTGCTTTGAGCGCCTGCTGGCCCAAGGGGTTGTGGTCCGGAGTTGCGTGTCCTTTGGTCTGCCTGAGCACATCCGGATCAGCCCGCAGACCCCCGCGCAGGGCGACCGCCTGCTGGCGTGCCTGGGCCCCGCGGATCCCTAGCCGATGTACTTGCCATCGGGGCCGTCGGGGGGTACAACGCCCACCTTCTTTGACGTCTGAACCACGCGCAGGTGCCCGGAGTCCGCTCTGGGTGAAACGGGAAGTCGGTGTGAAACCGACGCGGCCCCCGCCACTGTGACTGGACGGCTCCCCCCGGGGAGCGACTTGGCTGACTGCCACTGGAGCGCGCTCCGGGAAGGCCAGCCCAAGGGTCCAGGAGCCAGGAGACCGGCCTGCGCGTGCGTCCACGAACTTGCCTGCGGGGATGCAGACAGGCTCAGGAACCACCGCCTTGGTGGACCTCTGTCTGTGCCCCCCGACCCCGGCCGGACATGTCCCCCATCTCGCCCATCCTGCTGCTCTCCCTGGCGCTCGCCCAGGAAGACACCGGTGCGTCCGATGGGGCTGCGTCCGATGGGGGAGGGGAGGCCGGCGGCGTCATCGAGGTCCACGGTGAACGCAGCGAGCAGGCCGATCCCCAGCGCAGCGCCGCCCCCGTCACCGTCATCCAGGTCGACGAGCGCCTGCCCTCGAGCTGGGACGTCGCGCAGGTCGTGGACAGCGCCTCGGGCACCACCGTCAACCGCCTGGGCGGCCTGGGGGACTACGCCACCGTCAGCATCCGGGGCTCCAGCAGCCGCCAGGTGCAGATCCACCTGGACGGGATCCCGCTGAACCCCGACGGCAGCGCGGCGGTCAACCTCAGCGAGCTGCCGCTGCACAGCTTCGAGCGGGTGGAGATCTACCGCGGCAACCCGCCTCCCCAGCTCGGCGCGGCCCCCATCGGCGGCGTGGTCAACCTGGTCCCTGGAGACGCCCGCGGCACCCAGGTCCACGGCAGCGTGGGCAGCTTTGGATACCGCAAGGCCGGCGCCTCCCACGCCGGGCAGCTCGGTCAGACCCGCGTGCTCGTGCTGGGGGAGGCCTTCCACTCCGACGGGGACTTCTCCTACTTCGACGACGGCGGCACCCGCTACACGCTGATGGACGACCGCCTCCAGGTCCGCCAGAACAACGACAGCGACCAGATCTCCGGCCTGCTGCGCCTGGAGCGCCCCGTCGGCCCCGCCGAGCTCAGCCTGCTCTGGGCCCCCATGCTCCGGGAGGAGGGGCTGGCGGGCCACAGCGGCGCCCGCTCCTACCAGACCCGCCTGGACAGCCGCCGGAACCTGGTCGGGCTGCAGGCCCAGGCAGGGACAGGGCAGCTCAGCCTCTCCGCCCGCGCCTGGCACCAGCTCCGCGTCGAGACCCTGGATGACCCCCTGGGGGAGATCGTGCTCGGCGCCCGGGAGCAGCGCACCAGCACCCAGCAGCTCGGCACTCTGGCGAGCGTGGCCTGGGCGCCCAGCCCCAGCGTGATCCTGCGGGGGACCGCGTGGGGCCGCTTGGACCAGGCCAGCGCGCAGGACCTGATGGACCCCGGCGCCAAGGCCGAACAGCACCTGCGCTGGACCACCGGGGCCGCCGCCTCCGCTGACCTGTGGCTGCTCAAGGAGCGCCTGCGGGTCTCCCCCGTGCTGCAGGGGCTGTGGGTGGACAGCGCCAGTGTGTCCTCGCTGGCGGCGTTCACCCCCCGGATCGGGGTGGCTGCCCTGCCGGTCCAGGGGGTGATCCTCAAGGCCAGCGCGGGCCGCTATCTGCGCCCCCCCGACTTTGGAGAGCTCTACGGGGACCGCGGCGTGCTCGTGGGCAACCCCGATCTCTCCCCCGAGTCCGGCTGGCAGGCCGACGTGGGCGCGCGCCTGCAGAGCCCCCAGAGCTGGGGCATCCAGGGCAGCCTGGAGCTGGGGCACTACTGGCGGAACAGCGAGAACCTGATCACCTGGAGCCAGAACTCGCAGAAGACCCTGGTGGCCCACAACGTCGGCCGCGCGTGGGTGCAGGGGGTCGAGGCCGCCCTGAGCGCCGAGCTCCATGGCTGGGTCTCGCTGCAGTCCAACCTGACCCGCACCCTGAGCGTGAACCTCACCGCCGACCCGGCCGTGGCCGACAACCAGCTCCCCCGCATCCCCCTCTGGGAGCTCTCCCAGGTCAGCTCGGTGCACTGGGGCGAGCGCGTCCGCCTGGGGCACACCTGGAGCTACAGCGCCCAGTCCTACTGGGACCGCACGAACTGGTACCTGGTGCCCCCCCGCAGCCTGCACGGCGTGTTCCTGCGGGTGCAGCCCAAGCCGGCGCTCCCCTCCCTGGAGCTCTCGGTCCTCAACCTGCGCGATCAGCGCGTCGAGGCCGTGGCCCGCAACGTCCTGGATCCCCAGGACGACAACCTGATCCTTCAACCACTCACCGACTTTGTCGGCTATCCGCTGCCCGGCCGCACGGTCCTGTTGACCCTGCGCTGGTCGCCCTCTCCGGAGACCCCATGACCCTCACCGCCCTGTCCCTGTCCCTCGCCGTCCTGCTGGGCTGCCCCCCCGCCGCCGATCTGGAGGAGACCGGCGACACCGAAGAGGCTGACGCCGACACCGACGCCGACGCCGACGCCGACGCCGACTCGGACGCCGACTCCGACTCCGACGCGGACGCCGACCCCGAGCACACCATGGCCATCGCCACCACCACCGACTACTCGGTGGGCGCCCTGACCACCTTCGCGCTGGACAGCCGCAACGCCACCGACGTGGCCGACATCGCCTCTGACGCCTGGGTCACCGTGGACCAGGGCAAGGTCCTGCAGCTCGGCCGCTACGGCTTCGACTACCTGCGCATCTACGACATCGGCGACTGGTCCAACCCCCAGGAGATCTCCCTGGCCGAGGGCTCCAACCCCCAGGCCGCCTACTTCTGCGACGACAAGATCTTCGTCAGCCAGTACGGCGTGGACAAGGTCGCCATCTTCTCCGCCGAGGGCAACCCCGCGGGCGCCATCGACCTGAGCGCCTACGCCGACGCCGACGGCCTGCCTGAAGCCGCCGCGATGATCAAGGACGGCGACCGCCTGATCCTTGCCCTCCAGATCCTGGACCAGGAGACCTTCGCCAGCGCCGGCCCCGGCCAGGTCCTGGAGATCGACTGCGCCACCGAGGCCATCGTCGGCAGCCACGAGGTGGGCGTCAACCCCCGCATCAGCGCCCACCCCCAGGACAGCGACGTGGTGTTCGTCCAGACCGGCATGTACGGCAGCCCCGACGGCGACCTGCGCACCCTCAGCCTCTCCGAGGGCCTGCTCTCCGAGCCCATCGTGACCGAGTCCGACGTCTCCGGCGACATCGGCGGCATGGTCATGAACGACGCCGGCAAGGCCCTGATGACCGTCTACACCCCCAGCTACGGCACCGAGATCTACTGCCTGGACGCTGACGCCGAGACCATGACCCAGCTCGGCGGCGAGCTGCCCTACAGCTCCGGCCCCTGGCTCAACAACAAGGGCGAGGCCTGGATCTCCGTGGGCTACGACTGGACCAACAGCGTGGCCGGCGGCGCCATGCTCGTGGACATCAACAGCTGCTCTGACCTGACCGCTGAGGGGGGCTACATCAGCTCCACCCTGGGCATCAGCTCCATGGCCTTCTACTGATGCCGATCTGGCTGTCGCTGCTGGCCTGCGCGGCCCACCCCGACCAGGCCCCCGAGCCCTGCCTGCAGATGTGCGCGGAGGCCCAGAGCCTCTACGGCGCCTGCCTGGAGGACTGGGGCCTGGGCTGGGAGGACGCCGGCTACAGCGACGGCCAGGACTTCCAGGCCTCCTGCGAGGTCTGGACCTGGGAGCTGCTGGTGTTGGAGGAGGAGGAGATCTCGGCCGGAGACCCCTCTGCGGCCCACCGCACCGAATCCATGTGCAGCGAACGCCTCGCTGATCTCTCCGCAGACGAGGCCACCTGCAGCGCCTACACCGAGCAGCAGTGGGGCGGACTCCTGTAGCCGTCCCCCCCGAGTCCGGGTGCCAACAGGGCCCCGGGGGGCCGGCTGCTCTCCATCCGATGGGCCGCTACTTGGCGGCCGCCAGGCGCTCGCCCTCGATGGCCTGCACCAGGTCGCGCCAGAGGTCCTCCGGGTCCTCCAGGCCCACGGAGATGCGCATCATTCCGGCGGTGATCCCGCCCTCGGCCTGGGCCTCCTCGCCGATCACGCGGTGGGTCAGGCCGGCGGGGTGCTGGATCAGGCTGTCCGTGCTGCCCAGGCTCACCGCCGGGGTCAGCAGGCGCACCCGCCGCATCACTTGGTCGGCGTGGGCGAGGCTCTGCAGCTCGAAGGCCAGGATGGCGCCGGGGCCGCGCATCTGGGCGCCGGGGTGCGTGCCGATCAGGCCGCGGGGATCCTGGCCGGGGAGCCCGGGGTAGCGCACGGCCTGGACCATGGGGTGCCCCGCCAGCCGCTCGGCCAGGGCCTGGGCGTTCTGCTGGGCCTGACGCACGCGCACCGCCAGGGTCTGCAGGCCCCGATGCAGCAGGTAGCCGGCCAGGGGGTGCAGCACGGCGCCGGTGATCACGCGGATCTGGCGCAGCAGGGCGGCGTGCTCTTCGGAGCAGGCGACCACCCCGGCCAGCACGTCGCCGTGGCCCCCCAGGAACTTGGTGGCGGAGTGCACGACCAGGGCCGCGCCCAGCTCCATGGGGCGCTGCAGCACCGGGGTGGCGAAGGTCGAGTCCACGCACACCGGGACCTCGCCGGCCTGGGCCACCACGTCGCGGATGTCGACCAGCGCCAGGGTGGGGTTCGCCGGGGTCTCCACCAGCACCAGGGCGGTGTCGGGACGGATGGCCTCGCGCACCTGATCGGGCCGCACCCAGCTCACCTCCATGCCCAGGAGCCCGGCGTTGAGGAGGTGATCCGTGCCCCCGTACAGGGGGCGCACCGCCACCAGGTGCTTCCCCTTCTGGGAGAAGGCCATGAGCATCGCGGTGATCGCGGCCATGCCGCTGGCGAAGGCGACCGCGGCGTCCGCACCCTCCAGCGCGGCCAGGCCCTCCTCGAAGCGCGCCACGGTGGGGTTGTGCAGCCGGGCGTAGACGGGGTTGTCGGCCTTGGCCTCGCCCATGGCGAGGGCCTCCAGGGAGGCGGTGCCCTCGGCGCGGTCCGGCACGGGGTAGGTCGTGGACAGATCCAGGGGAGGGGCGTGCACCCCCAGGGACTTGAGGTCGGCGCGGCCCGCGTGGACAGCCAGGGTATCCCAAGACATTTCCAATCTCCTTCGGCAGAGTGGCTATACTTTGAGCGTAGATTCAACTGGCTCGCGCTTCAATCGAATAGTCTTCGGAATTTGCCCATGAATACGCCCCTGGATCGAATCGACTTCGAGATCCTCCGCCAGCTCCGCGACGACGCCCGCCTCTCCAACAAGGAGCTGGCCGCGCGGGTGGGCCTGGCCCCCTCCACCTGCCTTGGACGGGTGCGTCGCCTGGTGGACGAGGGCGCGCTGGCCGGCTTCCACGCCGAGCTCGATCCCGACGCCGCGCAGGTCGGTCTCCAGGCCCTGGTGCTTGTGCAGCTCCGCCAGCACAGCCGGGACCAGCTCGACGCCTTCATGGAGCACGTGGGCCGGCTCGCCGAGGTCGTGCAGGCCTTCCACATCTCCGGCAAGGCCGACTTCGTGCTGCATGTGGCCGTCCGGGACGCTCACCACCTGCGGGATCTCGCCCTGGATCAGCTCACCACCCGCGAAGAGGTCGCCCACCTGGAGACCAGCCTGGTGTTCGACCGTCTGAACGCCGGAGGGCTGCCCGTGTACGGGCCCAGGATGGGGGAGAGCGGCTCTTGAAAACGGCTATCAATACGATGGCATGGGCCTTTTCGGCCCAATGGGATAAGGGCGCGATCCGAGTCCTACTGAATCACCATTCAGTTTGAGTGCCCCGCTGCGGGCTGCCTCCCAACTGGAAGAGATCATGGCCATCATTCAAGCCGTCCTCATCGTCCTGGCCATCGTCGCTGGCGCCTCCAGCGCTGGCTACATCGCCTGGACCCGTCGCCTCAAGCACGTCTGGCCCAAGCGCGGTGAGATCAAGATCGTCAACCAGGCCGGCCTCTGGACCGGCATCTGGGAGGTCATCTCCCAGAAGAAGGTCATCGCCAACCGCCCCGGCGCCGGCATCTTCCACTTTGCCGTCTTCTACGGCTTCGTGATGTTCGGCACCAAGAGCGTGACCCACATCCTCAACGGTCTGCTCAACCTGTCGGAGCCCATCCACCTGGGCCCCTTCGACTACGTGCTGGACTTCTTCGCCGTGGCCGTCCTCTCGGGCGTCATCGCGCTGGCCATCCGCCGCTACACCGTCATGCGCAACCAGCTCACCCACATGCTGGAGTCGGGCATCGTCCTGCTGCTCATCGGCAGCCTGATGATCACCTACCTGGTCGAGCGCTACGTCCCCGGCATGGACAACCTGGACAACACCGGGGCCATGGTCAACTGGTGGATCCACACCCTCATCCTGTGCGGCTTCCCCAGCCTGATCGCCTACGGCAAGCACTTCCACCTGGTTGTCGGCCCGGTCAACGTCGTGCTCAAGCACATGACCGAGCTGCCCTCCGACCGCTTCATCCCCGGCTCCGACCTGGACATGAGCGACGAGGACGCCGACGACGACTACTTCGAGGCCGAGCTGGCCCGCGTCGGCATGCCCAACGGCGTGATGGACTACTCCTTCCACACGCTGTTCGACCCCGCCGCCTGCATCGAGTGTGGCCGCTGCAACGACGCCTGCCCCTCGGCTGAGGCCGGCCTGGCGCCCCGCGACCACTTCGTCCTCTCCTTCCGCGACCCGGAGGTCGGCGAGGAGGCCTTCGTCGAGCTGGTGCCCCCCGACATCCTGTCCACCTGCACCCAGTGCCGCGCCTGCGACAACGTCTGCCCCGTGGGCAACCGCCCCAGCCGCGCTGGCCTGGAGATCCGCAGCCGCATGACCGCCGCCGGGCACTACCCGCCCCGCGCCCTCAAGGACACCGGCGCCAGCCCTGTCTCCAGCACCGGCAACATCTTCGCCGCGGACTCGGATGACCGGAACGAGTTCATCGAGGCCAACAACATCCCCTTCTACGACGCCGAAGAGCACGACATCCTCTTCATCCTGGGCTGCCAGGGCTCCTACAGCCCGGACGTCCGCCCCGTCGTGGTCGCCACCGCCCGCCTGCTCGAGGCTGCCGGCGTCAAGTACGGCGTGCTCGAGGACGAGACCTGCTGGGGCGAGGGCCTGCTGCACGGCGGCGGCGTCTTCGAGGACTGGCCCTTCTACAAGATCGAGAAGGTGGAAGAGCTCTCCGACGTCTTCGAGGAGGACCACAGCAAGAAGATCCTCACCATCTGCCCCCACTGCAAGGACAACGTCTCCGTGCAGCTCTCGGCCGCCGCCGAGCAGATGGGCAAGGCCCCCTTCACCGGCGTCATGAGCCACATCAAGCTGCTCACCGACCTGGTCGCCCAGGGCAAGCTCAAGGTCAATGCCAGCGCCGAGACCGTCGCTGTCCACCACCCCTGCAAGACCATCCACAACGACGAGACCGCCATCTTCGACGGTCTGTTGTCCACCGCGGGCGTCACCGGCCTGACCGCCGGCAAGGACCCCGACGTCCCGAGCTGCTGCGGCGGCGGCGGCGGCGGCTTCCTGTGGGACAGCCCCGCCAAGGTCTCCAAGAACCGCTTCGCGCAGATCATGGAGGACACCAAGAAGGACCGCATCGTCACCGGCTGCTCCGGCTGCCACCGCATGCTGGCCGTCGCCAAGGACGAGAAGACCCAGGTCGACGACATCGCCACCATCCTCCTCGAGCGCCTGGAGGGCGGCGCCCCCAAGTCCGAGGAGAAGGAGGAGGAGCCGGCTCCGGCCAAATAGGAGCTGGTTGGCTCACCTTTTGAGCCTCTGAGCACAAGCAAGCCCCCGGGTCACCCCGGGGGCTTTCTCACTCTGTGCACCCCCTCCACCAGCGAGGTCAGGCTGGGCTTGTCCTGCGCTCGTCGCGGAGCAGCCGGGAGCAGGACGACTCGATTCGGTGGATCCGGTTTTCTCGGTTTGCGGTCGGTGTGAAGCACTACAGGGGCCTACACACCCATCCCATCACACGCAGCAGCCCGTGCACTCGCACTCCATGTACTCCTCGTAGCCGTCTCGCTTGGAGGGGGGCGTCTCCTCGCAGGCGTAGAAGCCGTAGCTGCTGGGGCCTGGCCGGTGATCGCAGCCCAGCTCTCCGTGGTAGCCAAGGAAGCGTTCGTTGATGTCGTCTACCGTGCAGGTGTCGATGCAGAGGCCTTCGGCCAAGTGATCGTAGCTGAAGAGCTCGTCTTCGATGCAGCGCTCTTGGTCGAATGCCACGCCGTCCTGGTCATAGTGGCATTCGTACCACTGACACTGCCCAAGGGCCCAGTTCGTGCGGGCCATCTCCGGTGAAGAGCAGCCGTCGCTTGCGGTGTCTTCGGGGCTTCTGCAGGCAAAGAGCAGGGGCAGGACAAGGGAGAGCATCAGGTCTCCTCGCAGAAGACCTTGCCTGTGATGGGCAGACTCAGGAGCCCCAATCCCATCACACGCAGCACCCCGAGCACGCGCACTCCATGTAGTCCTCGTAGCCCTCGCGCTCGGAGGGGGGCGTCTCTTCGCAGGCGTAGAAGCCGTAGCTCTTGGGGCCAGGCAGGTGATCGCAACCCAGCTCGCTGTGGTAGCCAAGGAAGCGCTCGTTGATGTCGTCTACCGCACAGACATCGACGCAGAGGCCTTCCGAGAGCCGGTCGAAACGCACCAGCTCGTCCTGGATGCAGCGCTCCTGGTCAAAGGACTCTCCCTCGAACATCTCGCCCTCCCCATAGAAGCACGCGTACCACTGACACTGCCCAAGGGCCCAGTTCGTGCGGGCCACTTCAGGGGAAGAGCAGCCTTCGCTCGCGGTGTCTTCGGGGCTTCTGCAGGCAAGGAGCAGGGGCAGAACAAGGGAGAGCATCAGGGCAGCTACTTTACCCGGTGCCCACCCATCTCATTGTTGAACACCCAGGCCACCACCTCGCCGATCTCGAAGCGGTTGCTCATGTAGGACTGGATGGTGGCCGCGGCGGAGCCGGCGACGCGCAGGTCGGTGCGGGCCTGGATCATGCGGCGGGCGCGGTCGCGCCAGCGGTCCAGGTTGCGGGCGCGCAGGTCCACCCAGCCCTTGGCGGCCCAGGTGTCCACGTGCTCGTCGTCCAGGTCGACCTGGGTGCGGTGGCCCAGGACCTCGGGCACGTTGATGCGGGGGCCGCGCAGCAGGGTGTCGCCGTCGGCCAGCAGCACGGGGATGCCGATGGAGGGGGCCAGGGTGCCCACCTGGGTGGGCTCCAGGGCGTCCTGCAGGCGCTCGGCGGCGGCCTTGGCGTCCGCGGTGTCGTTGGCCAGGGCCTCCAGGGTGCCGTAGACGTGGCGCAGCAGGGCGCCCTCGAACAGCAGCTTGGAGAGCTCGGGTGGGCCCAGGCGGCCCAGGGCGATGCTGGGCACGCCGGTGTTGTCCATCAGGCTGGCGGTCTCGACCGCCTCCAGATCCTGCAGGGCCACGCCGCGCACCAGACCGGCCTTGTAGCTGGGGTCCAGCACCGCGCCGTCCAGCGCGGAGATGATGTCGCGGCCGGTGGTGGCGCCGCGGATCTCGCGGACCACGAGGGCGGCGATCTCCTCCGGCGTCACGTACTCCATCTGGCCCAGGGCGGTGATGGCCGAGAACTCCCCGCGGGTGAACACGCCGTTCTCGCCGGTGTCGACCACCGCCACGTCCAGCGCACCGGTGACCTCGTATCGGCCGGCGTCCTGACGGAGCTCCAGGGTGGCCAGCTCGCTGAGCGGTGTGGCCTGGGGTGCGACCAGATCGCGGTTCCCGTGCTTGTCCGAGACCTGCTTCACCTTGACCGCGCGGTAGCCGATCATGGCCGCCGGCTTGACCTCCTTGACGATGGGGGCGTCGGGGGTGCGGGCCAGCAGGAAGAGCAGGCCGGTGTGGCCGAACGCGGCCTCGGTCTTGGCCAGCAGCTTCTTGGAGGGCCGGTCCTCGGAGTGGGTGTAGGGGATGTTCATGCCCATGCCGCCGGTGCCGGTGGTGCCGACCTTGACGTAGACCTTGACCCCCACCTCGATGGTGGAGCGGTGCACAAAGCGCACGTGGCGGATGAGCTGGGGGACCGACTGGGAGAGCAGGAAGGCCTCCAGGTCCTGGGTGCCCTCGGGGTTGAACCCGGCCTCGCCGATCCAGTCCTGGACCTTGGCGGCGCCGTCGAAAATGTCCATGTACGAGAAGCCCGTGGCGGTGTTCACCGCGTCCACGATCACCTGGGGCCTGTGGCCGCGGATGATGGTGACGAGCTGGTTCTCTTCGTAGGCAGCGTCAAAATCGCCGTACACGGCGCGCATCAGGGCCGCGCGCTTGACGGGGTCGCAGAGCAGGGCGCCGCGGTCGCTGTTGGCCAGCTCTTCCGAGACGAAGAGGTTGCCCCAGGCGGGGACGAAGGAGACGCCCTCGGGGAACTCGCGCTCGAAGGCTTCGCAGGCGCTGACGGCCTCTTCGCGGCGCAGGGACGCGACCGTGATGGTCTCCGGGTTCATGGTGCGGCAGAGGTGCCGGACCACCTGGGTACCGACCAGACCGGCGCCGCCGAGCACGAGAAAGCGCTTGTACATGTGAGGGACTCCAAACGGGCCCCTGTCCTAACATCTTGTCAGGGGCTAAATGGGGGGCCCCCGTCTCCTTGACCCAGGATCCACCGCATGCTCCAGCTCTCCGGCATCGCCATCGACGCCACCAGCGTGGGCGGACTGGAGACCTGCATCCAGCTCCCGGGGCTCAAGGCCTGCCTGGACATCGGCCGCTGCCCGCGGAGCGCGGTGCTGCAAGACACGGTGCTGATCACCCACGGCCACATGGATCACGTGGGGGGCGTCTGCTACCACGCCGCCACCCGCGGGCTGATGGGCCTGGAGCCGCCCACCTACGTGATCGGCCCCGAGAACGAAGACGCCTTCAAAGCGCTCTTCAAGGCCTATCGCCGCCTGGACCGCAGCCGCCTGGCCCACAAGCTGATCGTGGCGGGGCCCGGCGATGAGATCCCCCTGCGCAACGGCCACGTGGCCCGGCCCTTCCGCTCGGTGCACCGGGTGCCCTGCCAGGGCTACGGGATCTGGAGCACCAAGCGCAAGCTCAAGGCCGAGTTCCAGGGGCTGAGCGGTCACCAGATCCGGGACCTGCGCCTGTCGGGGACCCAGGTCACCGAGACCCTGGAGTACCCCGTGCTGGCCTTCACCGGCGACAGCCTCATCGAGGTCGTCGAGCGTGAAGAGGTCGTGCGCAAGGCCAAGGTCCTGGTCATGGAGGTCACCTTCGTGGACGACCAGGTCACGGTCGAGCAGTGCCGCTCCAAGGGGCACATCCACCTGGACGAGGTCGTCGAGCGGGCCGAGCTCTTCGAGAACGAGTCCATCCTGCTCACGCACTTCTCCGGGCGCTACCGGGCGCGCGAGATCGTGGCCGCCTTGGATGCCCGGTTGCCCAAGCACCTGCGCGAGCGGGTCACGCCACTGGTGAACGGTCACTGACCCGGCGGTAAGAGATCTGGGGGAGTCGAGTCGCCAGGGAACGCACCAGTCTGATGGCGGGTCGCGCGGGTCGTTCTGGGGCGCGGGATCCACATCTCGGACCCGTTTGGGAGCTCTCGATGCGAACCCCTTCTCTCTCTCTCGCCAAGGCATTCACTGTGGCGGCTTTTGGCGTCGCCTTCTTCGGCGCAGCGGCGGCTTCCGGCCGAGCTGCGGCTATGGAGTGCGTCCAGATCGATTCCTGGACGGGCACCGGCATTGGCGCTGTCCCCACTGTGTCCAGCGTCGCCTGTGATGTCACCCCCTCGGGCTACGCCTGGTTCACCCAGGTCCAGACCGACTTTGCCACCCCGCCGGACGAGCTCCACGTGCTCATCGACCTCAGCGACTCGCAGGTCTCGGGGATGACCTTCCAGTACTACCTGTACTACACCGGCCACAGTGGGGGCCTCCCCGAGTTCGAGGTCAACGGCCTGGTCTGCGTGGGCTGCCCCAACGAGACTGAGCTCACCTTGGATCCCCCGCTGCCTTGCGGCGAGTCCATGGTCTACGACGGCGCCACGATCCAGCCTTGGTACGACAACGCGAACTGCTACATCGATGCCGTCCCGGCAGGGGAGGAGGGCTTTGTCTGGGCCAACAACTACTACCTCTTCCCCCAGGAGGTCTGCCTGATGGGGAGCTACGACGGCGCCAACTGCCTCGTCGCCAGTGTCCCCAAGGGGAGCAAGGGCTTCATCTGGCGGGGCGGTCTGTACACCACGACCAATGTGGCGGGGGCGTGCCCCTACGGAGTCTTCGACGGCGCCAACTGCTACCTGGGCGCGATCCCCGAGGGGACCACCGGGTTCCTCCAGGACGGCAACCTGTACATCACCACCAGCCCCTACTGCGCCTACGGCAGCTACGATGGGGCCAACTGCTACATGGGGACGCCGCCGGCGGGCACCACGGCGTTCATCTACCCCAGCTCCACCGGGAACTTCTACCACACCCCGTGACCCGGCCCGCCAGGGCTACTCCCCGCAGTTGCTCTGGCAGGTCAGCACCAGGTCCACGCTGTTGTCGCCGTCCGCGAGGCTCAGGTCGGTGACCGGCGTGGTCGCCCAGATTCCGGTGTGCGTCTCGGGGTCGGAGACCGTGCGCAGCTCCAGGATCCACGCCCCGGTCTGCAGGTCGTCCAGCACGATGGCGGCGTTCTCGCAGGGGCGGGGCAGCAGCCGGGTCTCGCCGGAGCTGTGCTCCAGATCCACGTACAGGCTCTCGGCGTAGGCGGTCTGGCAGTCCGTGGCTTGGGGCACGAAGCCCTCGAAGCTGTAGTTCATGGTCAGCACCGCCACGCCGGGCTGCTCGCTGGTGTCCGAGGGGGTCGCCGTGCAGGCGGCCAGCGCGCCGAGGGCCAGGATCGAGAGTCGCTTCATGGGGGTCTCCTGCCTTCAGTCTATCCCCTGGGAGAGCGCCTGCAGCAGCAGCGCGTGCACCCGCTCGTCATCCAGCTTCACCCGCCCCTCCAGCGCCTGCGCCTGCACCTGCTCGTACTCCCAGGGCCCGCCCCCTTGCCCGTTGAGCCTCACGCTGGCGGCCTCCCCCTGCCACGCCGCGTTCAGCAGCGTCAGCGCGTGCCCCAGCCACTCCCCGGTGGCGTGGTCCGCGAGCGCCTGGATGCGCAGGTAGTGCCCCGGCACCCGCCCAATGTGCTCCGCCGCGCTGCGCTCCGTGTACCAGTCCGGCCCCGTCGCCGCGGACTCCAGCGTCTGGCGGGCCTGGTCGTCCACGTGCTCCAGGTCCTCGGGCAGCCGCGCCGGTCCCTCCAGGTCGATGAGCCCAGCAGCCTGGGGGGTGAGCCCCGCGAGTGTGGCCGCCGACACGCCCACTCCGTAGCTCCGGGACAAGACCCAGACGCGGCTGGGGTCCACATCCTCGCGCGCAGCCACCACCCGCAGCACCTGCGCCAGATCCTCCCGGTGCGCCGGCCCGCCGTAGTCCTCCACCCCTGCGCTCAGCCCCCGCCCGCTGGGGTCGTAGGCCGCCACGACCACCCCCGACGCCGCCAGGTGCATCGCCGGGGACTCGTCCAGCGCGCCCACCCCGGCCTCGATCCCCGGAGGCACCATCACCACGGCCGGGTAGCAGCCCGGCTCCATGGGCACAAGCAGCCCCACCTGCAGCCCCTCCAGGGTCCCGGTCTGGGAGCTGACGAGGCTGTGTCCCGTCACCGGAGCGTGTTGGCTCACACACCCGGCCTCTGGCCAGCCCGACACCGGCTCGAGCTCTGCGGCGCAGGCGAGGACAGCGAGCAGCAGCACTCAGCCCTCGGAGCTCTCGGCCTTCTCGCCGGCCTCGGTCTCCCGGTCCTCCTGGGGCTTGGACGCCACCCGCACGCGGCCTGCGATCGCGTCCACCACCGCGTCGTCCAGGTGCAGGTCCACCTGGGGGAAGGCGATCTCGATGCCGTAGACCTTGAAGGCCTTCCAGATCCGCTTGTTGAGCTCCGAGCGGGTCACCAGCATCCGCCAGGGATCCTGGGTCCACACCGACAACTCCCAGTCCACGGTGTTGTTGCCGAAGCCGATCAGCAGCACCTGGGGCACGCGGCTGTCGTCGCGGCCGGGCATGGCGTGGCCGGCCTCCAAAAGGGCCTCCTCGACCCGGGTCATGTCCGAGCCGTAGGCCACCCCCACCGACGCGCGCACGCGGTAGAGCCGGTCCCGCTTGGTGAAGTTCTTCACCGAGTTCTGGACCAGCACGCCGTTGGGGACGATCAGCTCTTCTTCGTCGCGGGTGCGGACCACCGTGGCGCGGATGCCCATCTGCTCGACGCGCACGATCTGGCCGTCGATCTCCAGCACGTCCTCGGGCTTGATCGAGCGCTCCAGCAGCAGGATCACGCCCGAGACGAAGTTCTGGACGATGTTCTGCATCGCGAAGCCGATGCCCACCGCGAAGATGGCGCCGGCCGCGAACAGGGCGCTGAGGTGGATCCCCATGGCCTCCAGCGACAGGGAGAAGCCGATCAGCAGGATCACGTAGTGGATCAGGCGGTTGGTGACGCCGATCCGGCCAGCGTCCGTGACGCCGCGCATGTGGAAGGCCCGGCGCGTGGTGCGGCGGATGATCTTGGACAGCCCGAAGGTGGCCGCCAGGGTCAGGCCGGCCAGCAGCAGGCGACCCGGCGTGATCTCCACCTGTCCGATGGTGAACAGGTGCAGCTCCAGGAAGCCCGAGAGGGTGGACTGCCCAGCCTCCAGCGCGGACTCGCCCTCGGGGATGTGGGTCAGGCGCTCCGCGAGCCGGCTGGTGTCCTCCAGCAGGGTGTCGGAGGTCTGGAAGACCGGCTCCTCGGTGTCCGGAGCGGGCGACTGCACCTCGCCAGTGCCCAGCAGTCCATCAGGGGTCAGGAGGCCACCGTCCCCAAGCGAGGTGGGGTCGACCGTGTCCGCAGCGCCGGGATCCACTCCCTCTGGGGCTTGCGCATCCGGCGGGAGTCCGTCGGCGGGCGCTCCATCCACAGGGGCTTCAGCGGGAGCCTCGGCGGGAGCGTCGGCGGGCGGTGCGTCCTGGGCGGAGGCGCTGCGGGTGAAGGGCCACATCGCGCACAGTCTAACCGCCGAGGGCGCGGGAGGAGCAGCGGGCAGCGGGGCTAATCGCCCGTGTCGCCGGTGTCCGCGGGCTCGCTGGTGTCGCCGGGCTCACCGGTGTCCTCGGGCGCGTCGTCGGGGCCCAGGGTGGCGAAGGGGACCTGGACCGGACCGCCCAGGAGCTGCCCGCCCACGCCCTCCAGGCCCACGTCCAGGACCAGGGTGTAGGTGGCGCCGGGCTGCAAGGAGCGCTCGGGCTCCACCCAGAGCGTCGGGCGCAGGCCCTCTGCGGAGATGTCGGCGGGGACCACCTGCTCTTGGGCGTTCAGCAGCGCGATGCTGTCCAGCGTCTGGCTATCCAGGCGCGCGTTGAAGCTCAGGTGCAGGGGGGTGTCGATGGTGCCCGGCGCGTCGACGGTCGGGGCCCAGGCCAGGACCTGCAGCGGGTCCACCGCGGGCTCCCAGTCGGCGCTGCAGGCCAGCAGCAGCAAGAGCATTCGTCCTCCAGTTGGAGGGAGCATATGCGCTCAGGCGGCTCCCCGCTCCAGCCACTCCCGGACCTTGGCCACCAGCTCGGGGTCGAAGCCGTGCACCGGCTGCGCTGTCTGCGGGGCGAGCTCGAAGCGGCCCTGGAGCTGCTGGAGGCGCTGGGCCCCGGCGCTGAGCTGCTTGGAGGCCCCGGCGACCTGGCGGGCGGCGCGCTGGCCGTCTTCACTGGTGGTCCTCAGCTCCGACATCGCCGCCTGGGTGCGTCGGATCTCCTCGACCTGTTGCTTGCTGGCCTGGGCCAGGGTGTGGGAGTGCGTCCCCAGCCGCGCCGAGGCCGCCGAGACCTCCTGGAGCTCCCGCGCTGTGGTGTTGGCCAGGGACTCGGCCCGCGACATGTTCCGGTCCAGCAACGACACGACCTCCTCCATCTGTGAGCTGGCCTTGGAGCTGCGCAGCGCAAGCGCGCGGACCTCCTGCGCGACCACCGCGAACCCGTTGCCGTGGTTCCCCGCCCGCGCCGCCTCCACCGCCGCGTTCAGAGCGAGCAGGTCGGTCTGGAAGGCGATGTCGTCGATGACCGTCAAGAAGTTCGCGATGCGCTCGACGCCCTCCTCCAGGCTCTGGATGGAGCCCAGGAAGTCGCTCAGGTGTTCGCTGGAGCCCCGCAGGGTCTCGTCGCTGGTGGTCGCCAGCTCCGCGGCCTTGTCGGCCACCTGGGCGTGCTCATCCAGGCCGCTGACCAGGCGCTTGAGCAGGCTGTCGACCTCCTCGATGGACCCGCCCTGCTGCTGGGTGCTGGTGGCCAGATGCAGAGCGGTGGCCTGCAGGGTGTGGGCCTGGTCCGCGACCTCCTCGCTCACCGGACGCAGGTCCCAGAGCAGGTCGTTCAGGGTCTCCACGCTCTGGTTCACGCCCTGGGCCAGGCGGGCGTGGTCGCCCACGTATTCGCTGGTGTCGATGCGCTCGCGCAGGTCGCCCTGGCCCACCTTGGCCAGCACCTCCAGCGCCTGGGGGATGGGGGCCAGCACCGCATCGAGCACGGCGTTGGTGGACTCGATGGGCCCGCGCACGCTCGGCGCCAGCCCCAGAGTCTCGCCGCGGAAGTCCAGCTCGCCGCGTTGGCAGGCCTCCAGGATCCGCTGGGACTCCCGGGTCTGCCGGGCCAGCAGCTCGTCGATGGCGTTGGCGTAGAGGGTGCACACGCGGTTGGCCTTGGTGTGCACCTGATCGCCGTGGCTGAGCAGCGCCGGCAGCGGGACCTGGTCGGCCAGGAAGCCCTCCAGCAGCTTGCGCAGCTCGGTGTAGGCGCGGTTGGCCTGCTCCATCGCCCCGAACAGCGCGTCGGTGGGTGGCTTCGGGAGGTGGAGGCTCCCCGAGGCGCCCTGGGCTTCACCGCCCATCTGGAGCGCGCGCCCGCTCTGCTCCAGCAGCGTCAGGGTCGACTGGGGGTCCAGGGTCTGTCCCAGCTTGCAGGCCAGCGCCTCCTTGATGGCGCGCTGGTTGAGCATCCGCTGACGCCCGGCCAGGTTCAGGGCTTCCTGGTAGGAGACCTCATTCATGCCGCCCTCCGAAGGCTTGGCTCATTCACATCGTCCGCCGCGGCGCGGCGCGTTCTCGGGGCCAGGGCTGCGGCCACGAGCCCGAGCAGGACCAGCGGCAGGAATCGCACGCCCTGCCAGGCGGTCGCGGTCTCCAGCGCGGCCCCAAGGGGAGGCAGGAAGAAGCCCCCCAGTCCACCCAGCGCCCCGACCAATCCCCCGACCGCGCCCACCTGCGTGGGGAAGCGCTCCGGGATCGCGCGGAAGGTCGCCGTCATGGCCACGCCCATGCTCAGGGCCGCCGCAAAGAGCGCCGGGACCGCGATCCCCAGGGGCCAGCGCAGCAGCGTGGGGAGCACCAGCAGCCCCGCCACCGCGAGCGAGATGCGCAGCCAGGGACGGGTGGGCCAGCGGTCCGCCACCCAACCCCCCGGGATGCGCGCCAGAGAGGCGGTGAAGGTGAACACCGTCGCCAGGGTGCCCGCGGCCTTGAGCTCGCGCCCCAGATCCGCGTACCAGTCCGTCAGGGTCAGGGAGAGGCAGAGGAAGCCGCCAAAGCTCGCTGCATACGCCAGGGACAACCGCCAGGCATCCGGGTGCGCGAGCGGCTTGAGCGCTGAGCCCGCAGACGAGGTCACCCGGGGCTTGTCCGCATCGCTGTCGCCCGCGGCGGCCCAGTAGCCCACCGCGCTCAGCCCCAGGACCGCCGCGTAGCCCACCATCGCCGGGCGCCAGCCCCACGCCTCCAGCACCCAGGGCAGCCCCATCGTGGTCAGGGCGGTGCCCAGGTTGCCGGCGCCGAAGAGCCCCAGCGCCGTGCCGCGCAGGGGGCCCGGAGTCTGGGCGCTCACGGCCTGCACCCCGACCACAAAGGTCGTGCCCACAAGGCCCAGGATCAGCGCGCCGGAGAAGGCGGCGACCGTACCCTGTGCGCTGGCCAGGACCAGCGCGCCCCCCGCGCCCGCGAGCAGCAGCGCCGAGAAGGTGCGGCGGGCGCCGAGCCGGTCCGCGAGCACCCCGATGGGGATGCGCAGGACCGAGCCTGTGAGCATGGGCGTCGCCCGCAGCCACTCGGTGGCCCCGGGGCTCAGGCCCAGCTCCGCCCCCACGCTGCGCGCAGCAGGACCCAGCGCCACCCAGGCCGCGAAGGCCAGGGCGAAGCCCAGGGTGTTGTTCAGCAGCGTGCGCGTCGGCAGGCGTCCCACGAGCTCTCCTCGGGGAGGGGAGTCGGACGCGGGTGGCGAGCCTTGAGGCGGGTTTGGGGGCGGATCGTCCTGACCACCAGCCCGCCTCAGGCCGCTGAGGTGAGGCAGCCACCCTGGGCGGCTGCCTCACGGCGGACTCAGTCGCCCCAGCCGCGGAGCTTGTGCTCCTCGGCGCGGTAGAAGGCCATGGCCTCCTTCACGCAGGCCAGAGCCTCCTCGTTGCCGCCCCAGCTGTTCACCTTGACGGTCTTGTGCTCGAGCTGCTTGTAGTCCTCGAAGAAGCGCTGGATCTCCTTGAAGAGGTGCACGGGGAGCTGGTGGATGTCGGTGTAGTCGCAGAACGCGGGGTCGTTCACGTGCACCGCGATGATCTTGTCGTCGGGCTCGCCCTCGTCCTCCATACGCATGACCCCGATGGCGCGGGTCTGCATGATGGCGCCGGGCTGCACGGACTCGTAGCCGAGCACCAGCACGTCCAGGGGATCGTGGTCACCGCAGTAGGTGCGGGGCAGGAAGCCGTAGTTGGCCGGGTAGATGACCGAGCTGTAGAGCACGCGGTCCACGCGCAGCAACCCGCTGGGCTTGTCCAGCTCGTACTTGACCTTGGATCCCCGCGGGATCTCGATGACGACGTTGAAGTAGTCCCCCGCGGTGTCGGGGTTGTTGGGCAGGTCATGCCAGGGATGGGCCACAAGCGCTCCTTTGAATTGGGTTGCCCAGCTAACCCGCGTCAAGCACCTGTGAGCGCGCAGCAGCTCAGTCGAGATACGCTCTCGCCAGAATGATCCAAATCCTCCTCCTGATCTTCACGTTGGCGTCGCCCCCGCTGGCAGCCCAAGGCCTCGATCAGGCCCTGGCTGAGCAGCGCGATCTGCCCAGCTACGCTGCCCGCGCCGCCACCGCCAAGGCCCGCAGCAGCGCCGCACAGCGCTTCTACGCTGGAAAGGCACCGGTGGAGGCCGCGTTTCCCGAGCTCTCCGGCGGAGACTGGCTGGACCCCGCGTGGCTGGCCGGGCAGCTCTCCCGCCTGGACCAGGCGGCCCGTCTGCGCGCCGTGGAGGCCCGCGCGCCCCTGGGCGAGCTCGACGCCCGCACCCAGCGTCAGCTCAGCGCCGCCCGCACCCGGGCCCTGGACGCCGAAGAGAGCGCCGACGCCGCCGAGCGCCGCCTCCTGCTCTCCGTCCAGGCCCTGTTGGAGCAGCACCCCGCCCTGACCCGGTCGCACCTCGCCGATGCCATCGAGTCCCTGGAGATGGCGCGTGCAGTCCAGGCCGAGCGGTGGGCCCAGGCGGATGCTGCGGACCAGCCCGCCCTCGCCGCCTCTCTCGCTGCTCTGGACGCCGAGCGGGCCGCCTACGCCAAGCTGGGGGACCGCATCGTCGGCCTGGCGGTGCTCCCCGGCGCTTCGCTGGAGCTGGACGCCTCCGCCCTCCAGGACCCCGTCCGCGCCCCCTTCGCCGCCCAGCGCCTCAGCCTGCTGCTGCCCCTCTCGGATGGGTCGGTGCAGGAGCCTCTGCTGGGGTGGATCGAGGATCAGCGCGCTTCGATGCAGGCGTCCCCACCGCTGGACATCGCGGCCCCCGCCGACCTGGAGGCACAGATCGGCGCCGTCGAGGACAGGCTGGCGCAGCGCACCGAGGAACCCGTCTCCCAGGCCTGGGCCGCCCTGGACAGCCTGGAGCTCGCCCGGCTGCAGGACGCCTACCAGCGCTCGCTGGAGGCCGCCGAGGCCCAGCAGGCCCAGGACGCTGAGACCCTCAAGGCCCTGGACGCCGACAACCAGGCGCGCCGGGAGGCCGACGAGGCCCGCTCCGCTGCCACCGACCAGCAGGCGCGCTGGGTGGCTCAGGTGCTCACCTCGGTCGCGGACGATCACGACCGCGCCACCAGCGACAACGACAAGCTGGAGGAGCACAGTGATGCCGCCGCCGAGCTGCTCAGCGGCCTGCGCACCGACCTGACCGAGGCCAAGAGCGACGTGGTCCAGGCCCGCGCCAAGAGCGCGCTGGCCGGGGACCGCCAGGAGGCCATCGACCAGGCCTACGCCGAGCTCCGGGGCCAGGTCGGGCTGCTGCGCAGGGCCGCAATCTCCGCGGCGGACTCCGTCACCGACCGCCAGGAGATCGCGGCCGCCATCCGGCGTCAGGTCGAGGGCAGCCGGGCTCAGCTCGAGCTGGATCGCGAGCGCGTGCAGGAGATGGCCGAGGGGCCCGAGCGCGCCAAGGTCACCGAGCGGCTCAAGACCTGGGACGAGGTCCTCCAGGCCATGGAGACCATCGCCAGCCTCGAAGAGACCCGCGCCTTCGAGCACCAGACCCAGGTCGTGGAGCTGCTGGAGCAGGCCAAGGCCGAGCGGCGGGAGCTGCGGGGGGAGATCAGCGCCGCCGAGCGCGCCAACGACCGCGCCGCCCTGGTCGACGAGCTGCGCCTGGAGTTCAAGGTCGTCGTCCCGCGCCTGGTCAGCACCAGCGACAGCCGCCTGGGGCACCTGCGGGAGAACCTCCGCAGCCTCTCCTTCTGGGGCACGCTGGCCTGGGGGCTGCTGCGCTTTGGCCTCTTTGTGCTGATCTGGCGCTGGCTGCGGGACCGGCTCCCGACCATCACCCAGCGGGTCATCGACCTGCGCGCCCGCGAGCAGCACCGGGTCGAGCGCCAGGCCACCGAGCGGCTCCAGCTCCCCCTGGCCTCGGCCTCCCGCGCCCTGCTGGACCTGCTCGTGGTCGGCGCTCTGCTGCGCCCCATGGAGGCCTTCTTCCCCGAGGCCGCCCTGCTGATGCTGGGCTGGTGGCAGTTCCTGCTGCTGCGCTTCCTGGTGCGCCTCTACCACCTGCTGGTCGCCCGCAACCCGGCCAACCGCCCGGCGCTGGCCCACGTCTCCGAGGCCGGCTTCACCCTGGGCGAGCGCACCCTGCGCCTGCTGGCGGGGTGGGGGATCCTGCGCCAGTTCGTCGGCTTCCTGACCCTGGACCTGCTCAAGGCAGACGCCCTCCACCGCCTGACGATGATGGGCTTCACCGCGGCGCTGATCGTGCTCGTGCTGGTCCTGCTGCACGCCTGGGAGCCGACCCTGCGCTCCATGCTGCGGCGGCAGGGGGGCGACGACCGCATCCGCGCCTTCCTCACCTCCGAGCCCGCCCAGCCCACCCTGACCCGCTGGATCCGCGCCACGGCCGATCTGCTGCTGCTGGGCTCCGCCGCTCTCTGGGGCCTGCTCCAGTCCAAGGCCACCGAGGGCAGCGCCCTGGGCCGCGCCCTCAACGTGTTCTACCGCTACTCCATGTCGGACAAGCCCGAGGCCGAGGCCGAGCTGCGTCCGGTCCCCGAGTCCCTGCGCGCCGCCATCCTGGAGCCCGCCGACCCCGAGCCCGTCCCCCGCCCCGAGCTGGACGAGATCTTCTACAAGGCCCTGGGCGCCTGGGAGCGGGACGAAGCGCAGGGCACCATGGCTCTGGTCGGGGACCGCGGCGCCGGGCACGGGACCTGGCTGGAGAGCGTCGCCAAGGAACTCGCCAGTCGGGGCCTGGGGCTGCGGCGCATGGCCATCGAGCGGCGCATCCTCAGTGAGCGCGACCTGGTCTGCTGGCTCGCCGACTCCCTGGAGCTGGGCGAGTGCGTGGACCTGGAGACCCTGGAGGCCCGCCTCAAGGACCGCCCCAAGACCGTGTTCATCATCGAAGCCGGCGAGCGCGCCTTCCTGCGCAAGGTCGGCGGCTTCGAGGGCATGCGCGCCCTCTTCGAGGTCGTGGGCCGCATGGGCGACCAGCACTTCTGGGTCGTCTGCTTCCACCTGCCCGCCTGGGCCTACCTCTCCCGCCTGGAGCGCCTGCTCAAGGTCCACCTCTTCCACCACGTGGTCGAGGTCCCGCAGATGACCGAGTCCCAGCTCCGCAAGCTGGTCGTCTCCCGCACCCAGGCCGCCGGCTACCAGGTCGACTTCACGGCGCTGGTCCGCGGCGGCGCGCTCTCCGGTGACCAGGACGGCGAGCTGGAGCGGGCCACCGTCGCCTTCTTCCGCGTGCTGGGCGAGGCCTCCCTGGGCAACCCCGCGGTGGCCCTGCGCCTCTGGGTCGAGTCCCTCCGCGTGGTGGACGACGGCCACGTCCAGGTGCGCATGGGCAGCGCCGTCGCCGAGGATCTGGCCAAGGACCTTGGCCAGGCCGAGCTCTTTGTGCTCTCCGCCGTCCGCATGCAGAACAGCCTGAGCGAGGCCGAGCTGGGCATGGTCAACAACATGCCCCCGGCCGCCGTGCGCGGCTCTCTGCAGGTGCTCCGGGGACGCGGACTGGTGACCAGCAGCGGCCAGGTCCAGGTGCCCCTGCGCGCCCAGGCCAAGGTCACGCGCACCCTGTGGCGCCGGAACCTCTTGGACTGGCGAGAGTAGGGGATCGCACCCCAGAGACACCGCGCCGCACCTCGCTGGCGCCGGGGTCTACAGAGATCTCTGCGCGAGATAGTGAGAGCGAGGTGAACCGAGGTGTCCCGATGATCTCCCTGCTGCTCTTCCTTGCCTGCCCCAAGCCCGCGCCCACCCCGGAGCCGGAGCCCGCGCCCGCCCCCAAGGCCCGCGCCGCCCTGCAGTTCCAAGGTCTGGACCTGAGCGCGCTGCCCGAGCTGGAGGTCGCTGCCGCCGCGGTACACCCCGACGCCGCCGAGTGGGCCACCCCCAACACCGGCTGGCACCCTCTGCGGGCCGTGGGTGAGCAGGGCTTTGGCGCGCTGACCCACCCCGACGGCAGCGCCCTGATGGCCAACCGGGACCCCTTCACGGAGTTCTGCAACGAGGCCGACTTCAACGCGCTGATCCAGCACCCCGACGCCCTCTGGCTGGTCACCCACTTTGAGTGCAGCCGCGGCGCCCTGGGGCTCACCCGCCTGGAGCAGGACGACCAGGGCCTGCTCAGCGCCGTGGGCGACACCAGCCAGGTCACCGCCCTGGAGCCCTTCGGCGGCGTCTACACCCCCTGCTCGGGGCAGATCACCTCCTGGGGCACCCACCTGAGTAGCGAGGAGTACGAGCCCGACGCCCGCGTGTTCGACCCCGAGACCCTGGAGATCGGCGGCAACCGCTACTGGAACAACCACATGCCCCGGGCCTTCCGGGACCACGGCGGCACGCACCCCTATCGCTACGGTTGGACCCCCGAGCTGAGCGTCGCCGCGGACGGCAGCGCCACCGGCGTCAAGCACTACAGCATGGGCCGCTTCTCGCACGAGATCGCCCTGGTGCTGGACGACGACCGCAGCGTCTACCTGAGCGACGATCAGAGCCGCGGCGCGGGCTTCTTCCTGTTCGTGGCCGACAGCGCCCAGGACCTGAGCGTGGGCAGCCTCTACGCCGCCAAGTGGGAGGTTGAAGCTGGCAAGTCCGGTGGCGATCTCTCCTGGATCCCCATGGGCCACGCCAGCGACGAGCAGCTCAGCCCCTACATCGAGGGCGAGCAGCCCGTGGTGTTCACCGACCTGTTCGTGGCCAGCGATCCCGGCCAGGACGGCCTCTGCGCCAGCGGCGAGCTCATCCACCACCTGGGCGCCGCCGAGTGCCTGGCCTGGGCCGAGCCCACCCGCTTTGGGGGGGACGCCGAGCTGCAGAAGCTGGTGGCCGGCCGCCTGGAGACCCGCCGCGTCGCCGCCCTGATCGGCGCCACCGTCGAGCTCGAGAAGGGGGAGGGCATCGCCTACCTGCCCGAGCTGGGCGAGCTCTACATGGCCCTGAGCGCTTCCAAGAGCACCATGACCGCCGGCAGCCCCAGCGTCCCCCCGGCCTACAGCGGCGACATCGAGCAGGACACCCTGGCGCTGCCCCGCTCCGAGTGCGGCGGCGTCTACGGCGGGCGCGTGGGCAAGGGCTCCGACGCCGACGGCGAGCCCATCCCCGGGGCCAAGGTCCTGGGCAGCATGTCCCTGCTGGAGGGCGGCGCACAGGCGGCGACTGGGGAAGGAGAGGACAAGGTCTGCCCCGCGCAGGCCATCGCCAACCCCGACAACCTGCAGTCCCTGAGCTCCCAGGGGATCGTGTTCATCGGCGAGGACACCGGCCTGCACGCCAACAACCTGCTCTGGGCCTGGTGGCCCGGCACCCGCAGCGTCGACGACAGCGGCGCGCTGGTCCCCGGCGTCAAGGTCCCCGTGCTCAGCACCCCCCGGGACGCCGAGATCACCGGCTTCTACTGGTACGAGATCGGCGACTACGGCTACCTGATCGCCAGCGTCCAGCACCCCCGCGACAGCGAGACGGACGGGCACCAGCCCTACAGCGCCGAGCTCGCCCACCTGGCCTCGGTCGTTGGCTACTACGGCCCCTTCAAGCTGCGATAGACTGCCCCCGTGGACGACACCCAACAGCTCCTACAGTTCATCAACCTCGACCGCGTCCCCCTGGCCGTGGTCATCCTGGTCGTTGGCCTGCTGCTCATGCGGCTGGCGCTGGGCTTCCTGGACGACCTGGGCGAGCGCTTCGGCAGCCGCCGGCTCTTGTTCAAGAAGATCTCGGCGCTGCTGCGGTTCTCGGTCTACCTCGCGCTCTTTGTCATCACCGCATCCTCGGTGCTGGTGCTCGAGAGCGAGGCACTGCTGGCGGTGGCTGGCACCGTGGGTGTGGCCGTGGGCTTTGCCTTCAAGGACCTGTTGGCCTCGCTGATGGCCGGGGTCATCCTGCTGATGGACGAGCCCTTCCAGGTGGGCGACCGTGTCGCCTTTGGTGGGTACTACGGCGAGATCACCGAGATCGGCCTCCGCTCCGTCCGGCTGGTGACCCTGGACGACAACCTGGTCACCATCCCCAACAACAAGTTCCTGAACGAGGCCAGCGCATCGGCCAACGCTGGCGCGCTGGACTGCATGGTGGTCATCCCCTTCTACCTGGGGGCCGCCGAAGACTTCGTCGCCGCGCGCCGGCTGATCGAGGAGGCCACGGCCACCTCCCGCTACGTCTTCCTGGACAAGCCGCTGACCACGCTGATGGCCGACGAGTTCCTGGGGGAGCGCTTCGTCACGGTGATCCGGGTCAAGGCCTACGTGTTCGACGCCCGCTACGAGAAGGCCTTTGCATCCGACGTCACCGAGCGCGTCAAGCTGGCCTTCCGCGAAGCTGGGCTGCGGACCCCCGACCAGCAGTACCGGGACCTGGACATGAACCACGGCCGCGAGGTCCCCGCCTGAAAGGCGGCTGAAACTTGGCACGCGGTGAGCGTGTATGGATAATTCCATACGGGCGGGGCCTGACCCGCCGGTAGACGGGAGAATCCATGCGCACGGGCTTCACGCTTGTGGAGATGATGATCGTGGTCGCGATCATCGGGATCCTGGCCGCCGTGGCGATCCCCAACTTCACGATGATGCAGTACCGCGCCAAGCGCTCCGAGGTCGCTGTGAGCGTCAACGCGATCAAGGCCGCAGAGGGGGCTTTCGAGGCGCAGTACGACCACTACCTGCCCGTCCCGATGCACCCTGCGGCGCTGCCCGGCAAGAGGCAGGTCCCGTGGGCGGGGGCAACGCCGCGTTCCAGCAGCTCGGCTGGGCGCCCAACGGCGCCGTGCGCGGGCAGTACAGCGTGACGACGGTGGGCCACGGCATCCACGTGCTGGGCCAGGCCGACATGGACGGGGACGGGGCGCTGGCTGTCTGGACCGCGACCACGAGCGTCGAGGTCCAGTTCCTCAACAACAGCGACACCTTCTGAGCCCTGAACGCAGCACGCCCCCGCCCCCCGGGGAGGGGAGCGAGGGCGCGCGTCGGTCAGCGGGGCAGGGGCAGCCCCGGGGCCGGCTGGCGGACTACTGCATCAGGACAAAGTTGCCGCTGGACTGGATGGACAGGGTGGCGAACAGGGACTCGGCGTCATTCAGCTCGCTGGAGACGCTCAGGGCCTGGGTCAGGTCCAAGCTGGACTCGGACACGCTGTCCTCGTAGTCGCTCCAGGCGTCTACAGAGGCGCTGGCCATGGCCTCGGCGGCGGCGGTCGACTCCATCTCCTGGGCGCTCACAGCCGCGCTGTAGAACTCGGAGTACATCATGGCGCTGGCGCTCAGGACCGCCTGGGCGTGGGACTCGTAGGCCAGCGTCTCGGACAGGCTGAGCTCAAAGAGCGCGCCCATCAGGCCGTCATCGGCGTCCTCGGAGAGCACCTCGCCCTCCAGGCTGGTCCAGGCCTCGGCCATCGCGTCCAGATCACCCGAGGCGTAGGCGTCCTCGGTGTCCGTCTGGAGATCCTCCAGAGTGGCCGTCAGGGCGGCCTCGGCGCTGGCGTCCCAGTCCTCGGTCATGGCGCGGGACTCCATGGAGCGGGAGGCGAGCCAGGCCTGCAGGTCGCCGTAGACCAGCGCGCTGGCGTCCCAGGCCTCGATGTCCTCGGCGCCGCCGTCGTTCGACGCGCTCAGCATGGTCAGCAGGGCCAGCGAAGAGATGGCCTGGATCTCGGCGGAGTCCTCGTTCTTGTCGGCCTCGCTCATGCCGGACCACGCGCTCTCATAGGCAGCGGTGATCTGGCTCTCGAAGGCCTCCTCGGCCTCGAGGGTCGCGGCGAGGCGCTCGGCTGGGTCCATCTCGCTGGACGCGATCTCATGCAGCTTGCCGGTCAGCTCCAGGCTGGCGTCCAGCTCGGTCTGCTGCATCATCGACAGGGAGGCGTCGTGGCCGCGCTCGGCCATCGCCTCGCTCTCGGCGAGCAGGGCTGCGTGGAGTGCGGTCGCGTACTCCTCCATCTCGGTGGAGCTGTCATCGGCGCTGTCCAGCGCGGCGGCCACGTCAGCGTCGACGCGTCCCCGGATGTCGGAGTAGAGCACCTGGGTGCTGTCGCCGCTGCGGTCCACGAGCTCGAGCCAGAGCTCGGTCTCGACCATGGACTCGGTGTCGATGGGGGTCACGACCGTGGTCGCGTCCTCGGAGCGGTCGTAGGACTCCACGAGCACGGAGCCCAGGATCTCGCCGTTTCCGTCAATCGCCTGGACGAGCGCCTGGTCGGTGTCGCTCTCGGCGCTCACCTCGACGGTGAAGCTGCCATCCAGGTTGACGTCGGCCCAGCTGTCTTCCGTCATGGACCCGTCGGAGTCGACCAGGAAGGTCCGGACCTCCGTTGCGCTCGATGCGTCCCCCTGCACCATGCCGCTCAGGCTGGTCTTCTTGCTGGAGGTCTCGGGTGCGCTGGTGTCTCCGGTCTCCTCGACGTCCTTGTCGCAGGCGGCGAGCAGGCTGAGGGTGGAGATCAGGGTGAGGGTGGGAAGCAGACTGGTTTTCATGAAGCCTCTCGAGAGAGTGGATGCGCTCGCGCCCTCGCTCATCGAGGGGGAGCACGGTGCCCCGCTGGGGGCCGTTGGGAGGGGCTCGGTGGCGCCCTCCGACACAGTCAATGTGGGCGGTTGGGAGGCTTTGTGCAAGTTTTGTACAGGTCGGCTGTCGCGAGGCGTCGAGTTCGGAAAGCCAAGGATATAACGTGCATATACTATGATTTGAGGCGGGATGATTTGGCCGCAAACCAGTGGCGCATACAATCAAGCGTGCTGCCGAAGCCCTCAAGAGTCGGGCCCGAACCGCCGATAGCGCAGGGGTGGAAGTCGTCTTCGCCAAGAGCACCCCCGGACTCGGGGCCCTGATCCTCAGGCTGCGCCAGAGCGGTCTGCACCTCACCGTCGCCGAGGGGGAGCCATCTGCCCTGTTGGCCGTCCAGCGCCAGCAGCCAGACGCGATCATCGCGGAGGTCAACGGCAGCAGTGATCCCCTCCTGAGGCTCCTGGAGCGGGCTCGGAGCGATCATGGAGAGGTCATGCGGGTGGCGATCGCGCCCGCGGACAAGCTGGGGGAGGTCTCTGCCCTGGGGCTGGCCCACCGGACCTTGGACCGCAGCGAGGGGGTCCAGGAGATCGTCTCCTGTCTGGAGACCAGTCGCCGCTTCCGGGAGCTGATTCGGCGTCGGGAGGGCCGCCGCCTGGTGGGATCCTTGGGGCGGCTGCCCAGCCTGCCTTGGCTCTATGAGGAGCTGCGAAAGCTCCGGGACAGCCAGAGCGCCACGGCCGACACCGTGTGCGCGCTGCTCAACCAGGACCCTGTGGCCAGCGCGGAGATCATCCGCATGGCGAGCTCAATGGTGGGCCACCGGTCCCGCCGTGGCCTGGATCTGCAGGAGGCGGTGGTGCGGCTCGGGCTTGACGCTGTCATGGCGGCGGTGCTCCACGCCTTCCATCGCCAGGAGGCGGAGGACCTCGCGGACGGCTTCTCACTGGACGACTTCCAGCAGCACTCGGCGGCGGTGGCCCAGCTCGCGGTCTCTCTGGACCTGCACCCTCGCCCCGCCGAGGTCTACGTCGCAGGGCTGCTGCACAACCTGGGCAGCCTGGTGCTGGCCAGTCGCCTGCCTGGCCCCTACGCCCGCATCCTGCGCCAGGGGGCCACCTCGCCGATCTGGGAGTGCGAGCGGGAGCTGCTGTTCGCCTCGCACCAGGAGATCGGCGCCGCCTTGCTGTCGCTGTGGGGAATGCCGGTCTCGGTGGTCGACTGCGCGCTGGGTCACCACAACCCCTCGATGGTCCAGGTGGAAGACCCCCTGCTCCTGGCCGTCATCCACACGGCGGTCTGCCTGCTTGAGGCCCCTGGGGCCCTGTCTCGCAGCTTCGTCGAGGCCCAAGGGGTCAAGATCCCGGAGGACCTCTGGGCGGACCGGGTCGGGCAGCTCCCCAAGGCCACGCGGGAGGCCGTGCTGGCGCGCGTGCAACATCAGACCGCAGAGCGCTTCAGCGGTGCGAGCGCGACGCCATCCCAGCTCAGCCGCGAGTGCATCGCCCATGAAGCAGCGGTCTGGGAGGCCTTCGCCGAGAGCCTCCTGGGGAGCAACCCCGGGCAGTACACCCTCTTGGCCAAGGCCATCTCCCTGCGCGACAGCCTGCTCCCGGTGCTCACCCGCGATCAGGACATCTTCGGTCTGGGCTGCCTGCTCCTGGGCGTCCAGTACGCGCTGGCGGTCAACCCACTGGAGTCCGCGGGCTTCGTCGAGGCGGTGCGCGCCAAGAGCGGTCCGCGGCTGGGGACCGCCCTGGGACTCAGCCAGGAGCCCTACCCCTCTGGCCGGGACTCGGACCAGGCCCTCCACCTGGTCGTGAAGATCCTGGATGGCCTGGGACGCGGGCTCTCGCTGGATGTCGCCCGAGACGCCGCGCTGGATGCGGCCAGCTATCCCTGGGAGGTGGAGGAGGCGGTGCGGGAGCTCAGCGACCTGGAGAAGGTGATCAACCTCTTTGACCTCCAGGAGGGGATGACCTTGGCAGAGGATCTGCGCGACCCCGAGGGCAGGCTGCTCGCGTCCTCCGGCCAGACCATCACCGGCCGGACCCTGCGCCCGCTGCGGCGCCTCTGCGCCCAGAACCAGGTGCGCATCCTGGCGGCCTGAGCCCTTGTATGACCTCCACCAGGGCCAGGAACGTCTCCTGACCCTCACCATGGAGGTCTCCAGGAGAGTCGGGCCGAGCGAGCGCAAGCGAGCGAGGCCCTCCTCGACC
>JAZAMN010000021.1:0-85679 GCA_036229005.1 Myxococcota bacterium | reverse complement strand
GTGTCGGCCCCGCTTCGCTTTGAGCGGGCCGCCACTCCTGAACCCCGGCGGCCTTGGAGACTCCATGCCGCTCTCGATTCAGAACCTCGATGCCTACAAGCTCGCGATTGACCTCAACCGCTCAGTCGCGCGCCTCGACTTCCCCAAGCACCGCGCACACCTCCGCGACCAGGGCATCCGCGCAGCGGACTCCGTGGTGCTCAACATCGCCGAAGGGATGGGCCGCGGTCGCCAGACCAACGCGGGCCGGCCAGATTCGAGCATGACCCCGCTGGGGCCATGCTGCGATTCGACCTCACTTTCGTATCGCCAAGGGGTCCCTGCTCGAGGTCTACGCGGTGCTCGACCTGCTGGGTCAGGCCACGACGCACCTCGCCGTCATCGAGAGGCTCGACCGGCTGCTGTATGGGCTGCAGCGCTGAGCGGTGGGCCGCGGTGTCTGGAGGGCCCTCCAGCCCCTCAGCCCTCCGCTACCGGCCCCTGCGCCACCGGCTCGTAGGGCTTCGCGTTCCGGCGAAGGACCAACACGATGATGCCGGTGAGCACCATGCCCACCGCCCACCACTGAGCGGCGGTGAGCCCCAGGTGACGGATATCGATGGTGCGCAGGAAGTCGCTGGAGAAGCGGAAGGGACCGTAGAGCAGGGCGATCATGGACACAAAGAAGCCCGCCGGGCGGGGCTTGCGGTCCAGCCACTTGAAGATGGCGGCGCCGGTCATGGCCCACAGCGCCTCGTAGAGGCCCAGGTCGTGGCAGGCCACGCTGGTGTCACCCCAGCCGCCCTCGCAGATGCCGTCGACGGCCAGAGGGAAGCTGCTGACGATGCCGGGGTGGTCGTGCACCGATGCGCAGCCCAGGCGGCCGAAGATCCAGCCGAACATCAGGCCGTAGACCACGGTGTCGGCGTAGGGCCAGAAGGGCACCTTCTCGACGATCTTGAGGCGCCAGATGACGATCAGGATGCAGGCGGTCAGACCGCCGATGGAGCTCAGGCCGCCCATGGGGGTGAGGACCTCCATGGGGACGGTGGAGATGCGGGCGAAGAAGTCCTCGTAGAAGAGCTCGTGGCTCAGGCGACCGCCGATCCAGGCGCCCAGGATGAGCCAGCCGATCAGGCTGCGGGGGATCTCGGGGTTCAGGCCGTCGCGCTGGGCCTTGCGGGCGGCGACCTCGGTGCCGAACCAGAAGCCGAAGGCCGCCAGCACACCGAAGGAGCGCAGGGCGATGGGCACGCCGTCCAGCTCAAAGAGGTGGATGGACAGGGGGAACTGGTCGGGATCCCAGAAAGGCAGCGTCGCGAGCATGGGGGCTCCTAACGCCCCAGAGTCGCTGGGCGAGGCGGCGTCGGGGGTGTAGGCTGGGGACATGAGCACCGCCGACGGAATGGCGACCTACGACGACCTGCTCGACCTGCCGGAGAACGTGGTCGGGGAGCTGATCGCCGGTGGTCTGTACGCCTCGCCCCGGCCGTCGCCCCGCAATGCGAACGCAACGGCCGTCCTGGTGGCCTCAATCGGTCCTGCTTACCACCAAGGCCGCGGCGGCCCCGGGGGCTGGTGGATCCTCTTCGAGCCAGAGCTGCACCTGGGTGACGACGTCCTGGTCCCTGACCTGGCCGGCTGGCGCCGCGAGCGCCTCCCCAAGCTCCCGGACACGGCCTACTTCTCGCTGGCGCCAGACTGGGTGTGCGAGGTGCTCTCACCCTCCACCGCCCGCATCGACCGGCTCTTGAAGATGCCGCGCTACGCCGCCGCCGGGGTCAAGCACCTCTGGCTGGTGGACCCGATCCTCAAGACCGTGGAGACCTTCGCCCTGGACCAGGGGAGCTGGCGCCTGCTGGGGGCCTACGGCGACGAGCGGGAGCTCCGGGCGCCCCCCTTCGACGCAGTCGCGCTGGACCTGCGGGCCCTCTGGGGAGAAGACACCGCCGGAGAAGACAGCGCTGGGGACTGAGCCTGGCCCTACTCCGCCACCTTGTAGCGCCCATCTTCGGGCGTGATCTCCAGCCGGGTCTTGAGCTGCTCCAGCAAGGTCGCGGCACCGACGGCATCCGCCTCGTAGCGC
Organism: Myxococcota bacterium; assembly: GCA_036229005.1. Classification (GTDB taxonomy): domain Bacteria; phylum Myxococcota_A; class UBA796; order UBA796; family CAJQPC01; genus CAJQPC01. Next base: position 83,614 of record JAZAMN010000021.1, on the reverse strand, counting down.
TCACACAGCGCCCGCAGGTTGGAGGCCCGCCCGTTGGCGTGCTCGAAGGCGGCGTGCACCGCGACAGCCAGGTCCCCGATGGGGCCCTCCAGGTTGGCCTGCCGGGACAGGAAGACGGCCGAGGCCACCTCGTCCAGGCGCGCGCCCTCGTCCATCAGGCCCGCGCAGAGCTCCTGCTCGACCTCGCTCATGCCGTCGTAGTCGCGGAAGGGCAGCGGGAACCCGGGGGTCAGGCGCTCCCAGATGCGGCGGTAGATGCGGTCGTCCTGGCCCACGCCAGCGAGCTGGATGTCGTGGATCAGCCAGCCATCGGCGCCGCGGGACAGCTCCAGCCGGGTGCGGGTCAACACCTGCCCCTGGTCGGTGCGGCCCACCACGTAGGCGTACCCGCCGAGCTCACCGCTCTCCTCCATGGAGACCTCCAGGCGGCTCACCCCAAAGGACAGCCCCAGCAGGTGGCGCAGGTAGCGCACCCCATAGAGGTCCAGAGACACGTCCGCGCGGCTGCCCGTGGCCACCATCTCGTCCAGCAGCGTGTCCTGCTCCTGGGCGACGATGCGGGCGAAGCGGTCCACCATCATGCGGGCGTCGGCCTCGCCGACCACAAAGCCACCGCGGTGCTCAGCGCCGGTGTTGTAGAGGCGCTCCTCGACCAGGTGTCCCAGCGCGAGCCAGGCCTGCGAGGCGGGCTGATCCCCCAGCCGCGCGATGGTCGCGGCGACCTGGGTGCGGCACTCCTCGATGGTGCGGTGCTCCCGGGCGCGCTCATCGGGGCTCCCCAGGAGCTGGGTGAGCGCCTTGTAGGAGCTTATCGGGCGCACGATCAGCTCCTCGATCCCGACGCCGAGCTGCAGCACGAACACGGTGAACACGTCCGGGTACTCCCGGAAGATCATCACCAGGCTGTCGCCCTCCAGATAGCCCTCGTGGAACGCCGAGTCCTGACGGTTGAGCAGGAAGCCCGGTTCGGTGTGCAGGCCCCCCCGGCGAAGGCGCACCAGGTGCCCCTCCAGAGCCCGCCGCTGGGCGCCAGCGTGTGCCACCGCGTGCATCGCAGCGACCAGGGCCGCGGAGCTCGGCTGGTGACAGAGCGCCATCACCGAAGGCGGCAGGTTCTCCGTGTCGCCGATCAACAAGGTCGCGGCCAGCCGCAGGCGCTCCGCGGGGTCGGACACCTGGCGGTCCAGGTCGTTGATGCGCTCCACCACCTCGTCCCAGGGGTCCTGGGCCAGTCCCAGGTCGTCCCGGAGTCGGGACACGGCCTCGGGCCGGGAGATCCGCAGATCCTCCAGCACCGCGTCCACCAGGGCGGGGTGACGCTGTAGAAGGGGGCCGAGCAGCGCACGCGCATCACCACCATCCAGGGCTTGGCGCACCGCGCGGCGCACACTCAGCCTGGGGTCGGCGACCACCGGCGGGCTCTCAGGGGCATCTGCCTTGGGGACCAGTCGGATCACGGATAGCTACTCCTTCCCCCACACCTACGGCAGCAGCATTCCAGACATGAGCCAAATCCACAGCCCCCCATCCGGTGAGATCCTCTCCGCACCCTCTCTGACCGGGGCCGCGTGGGTCTTGAGGGAGGTGGATCCCGGCGTCCTGGAGGCCCTCTCCACCGCTGGACACCCCCGGGTGCTCGCGCGCTGTCTGGCTCTGCGCGGCGCAAGCGAGGTCACCTCGGCCGCAAGGATCCTCCACCCCGACATGGACGCGCTGCACGATCCCATGTCCATGCACGGCATGGAGATCGCCCTCCCCCGCCTGCAGAAGGCCATCCGCGACCGGGAGAAGACCCGGGTGGTCACCGACTACGACGTAGACGGCACCACCTCCAGCCTGATCCTCCAGGCCACCCTGCGCCTGCTGGGCGGGCAGGGCGTCAGCTACCACATCCCCGACCGCATGACCGAAGGCTACGGCTTCTCCGTGCAGGCCGCCGAGAAGGCCGCCGCGGACGGCGTGAACCTGATCGTGACCGCCGACATCGGGGTCAAGGATCACGCCGCCGTCACCCGCGCCCGCGAGCTGGGCGTGGACGTGCTGGTGCTCGACCACCACCTGCCCCCGGGCGAGGACGTCCCCGGCGACGCCACGGCCGTGCTCTGCCCACCCCAGGACCGCTGCGGCTACCCCAACACCGCCCTGGCGGCCTGCGGGGTCAGCTTCAAGGTGGCCCAGGCCATGCTCGCCGAGCACCCCAGCCGCGAGCGCATCCTGCGCTCCATGATGAAGCTCGCCGCCATCGGCACCGTCGCCGACGTCGTGGACCTCTCCACCCAGGAGAACCGCGCCATCGTCGCCCTGGGCCTGCAGTCCCTCAATGAAGACCGCCACACCCCGGGCCTGGCCGCCCTGCTGCGGGTGGCCGGCGTCACCCAGGGCCAGATCACCTCCCGGGAGCTGGGCTTCCGCATCGGGCCCCGCATCAACGCCGCCGGCCGCCTGGAGAGCGCCACCCGCGTGGTCGAGCTGCTCACCACCGGCGATCCCGACCTGGCCCAGGCCCGCGCCAAGGAGCTGGACGAGATCAACAGCGAGCGCCGCGCGGTTCAGGAGGCCATGCTGACCCTGGCCTTCCGCGAGCTCCCCAAGCCCCTGCCCGACTTCGTGGTCGTCGCCCAGCCCGAGGGCCCCCAGTGGCACCGGGGCGTCGCCGGCATCGTCGCCGCCCGGATCCGCGACCAGGTCAACCGCCCCGCCGCGGTCATCGCCATCACCCCCCACGGGGCCACCGGCAGCGCCCGCTCCATCCCCCAGGTGCACGCCGTGGAGTGCCTGGAGGCCGCCTCCGACCTGCTCTCCCGCTTCGGCGGCCACCCCGCCGCCGCCGGCTTCTCCCTGGCCGAGGCCGACATCCCCGCCCTCGCCCAGCGCCTCGCCGCCGCCGCCACCGAGCAGCTCCAGGGCAAGGCCCCCCAACGCATGCACGCCGCCGACGCCCGCATCGACGCCGCCGAGTTGGGCATGGGCCTCTACCGCTCCCTGGAGCAGCTCGCGCCCCACGGCAAGGGCAACCCCGAGCCCCTGCTCTGGCTGCGCGGCGGCCGGATCGAGGGCACCCGCCTGATCAAGGACAAGCACCTCAAGGGGCGCCTGCGCCACAGCGCGGGCAGCGTGGACTTCATCTGGTGGAACGCCGCCGGCCAGCGCGAGGCCGTGGACGGTCAGCCCATCGAGCTGCTCGCCAAGCTGGACCTGAACCGCTGGCAGGGCGTGGAGCGCCTGCAGCTCGTGGTGGAGGACGCCCGGGTGGGGTGAGCGGGGCGCTCAGTCCCGGCTCAGTCCTTCATCAACTCATCGAGCGAGGCCGGCTGCACGCCCTCCTCCCGGGCCTCGCGGGCCTTGGTGAGCAGCACCAGCAGGTCCACCTTCTTGGCCTTGGGGGGCGCCGGCACATCGAAAGAGTCGGGGATCACGCCCAGCTCGTCCCAGGTGTCGAAGTCCAGCTCCAGGGTCAGGTTGATCCCCGGGATCACCATCACGAGCTCCTCGGGGAGCCGGCTCTTGCCCACCCGCATGTAGTCCGTGTAGTCGGCCTCGAAGCTCAGCTTCTCGTGCTCATCGTAGGCCTGCAGGGACTGCATGGTCAGGTCGGCTTCACGCAGGGTCACGTCGGCGCGGCCGCCCACGGGCGTGCCGAAGCTGTAGGCCAGGGTCTCCTTGTCCACCCGCTCGGAGCCCAGGATGTCAGCGTCCGCGAAGGGCAACTGCCCCACCATCACGGAGATGATGTCCTCCAGACCCGCGGCGCCCCCGGTCAGCTCCCGCAGGGTCTCTTCGGCCTTGTCGGTGCCCATCCAGGTGTTCTGGGAGAACAGGTACAGGCTCGCGCCCTTGCCGTCGCTGGCCACGTAGACCAGCGGGCTGCCCAGAGGCGAGAAGATCTCCAGGCGGAAGCGCCCGGGGCGGTGCACCAGGAGCGCGCCGCGCGTGCTGCCGCTGATGCCCAGGCTGGGGGCGTCCACGGACACGGTGTAGCTGGCCTTGAGGGCGAAGGGGACCTCGCGGGCCCAGGCCTGCTCAGCCACAGAGGTGGCGTCCCAACTGGCCACGGGCGCCTTCTTTCCCCCACATGCGGTGAAGGCGAGCAGCATCAAAGCGGTCAAGGGAGCTCCACGGCGGCGCTGTCCGGATAATGGGGGGCCCCCGCCGCTGGCAAGAACAGAGACACTCCGGGGAGTCGCTCGTGTCCCAGGCGCGCGAGCTCGGGGTCGGGCTGACCGGCGGCCGCCAGGGCCATCGCCTCCAGTCCAGGGCGCCAAGGGTCCTGTTCCGGCAGCCCCCGAGCCATGGACAGGGCCGCGTTGACCTCGCCGGCGTCCAGAGCGGCCAGAGCGCCTGTACGCAGGACCACAGGTGAGCGCGGTGTGCTCCTGCGCAGCGTGGGCCACAGCTCCGGCTCCCACTCCAGGGCGAGCTCCTGACGGCGCTCCAGAGGGAGCTCGGTGCACTGCAAGATGGCCTCCGCGGCGGCGTGGTGCTGGCCTTGAGACACCAGACAGCGCGCCGAGAGTCCGCAGGGGGCCGAAGCGGGATCCCGGCACAGCGGCGCATCTTGGCCCAACGCCAGGAGCTGTTGGCTCCGGTACGGCTCCTGCAACCTGGGCACCAGCGAGGTGCGACCGCCCGCCTCCGCCCAGGCCTCCGCCAGCTCCAGCAGCACCGGCTGCCCCAGGTTGTCGAGCTGGGTCAGGGCCGCGCGGTGGGCTGCGGGGTGGCGGTCCCGCGCCAGATCGGCCTTGGTCCACAGCCAGTCGACGCTCCAGGGGTCCTGGGCCAGCCTGTCCTCGACCCAGGACAGAGCCGTCGCGTAGCGTTGGTGCTGGGTCGCATAGGCCAGAGCGGTGTACCGGAGCTCCGGGTCCACCCAAGGCTCCCGCATCCCCTCCCCGAAGGCCTGGAGCAGCGGCTCGGGGTCGGAGTCGGGCTGGGCCAGGAGCGCGCAGCTCGCCCAACGCCAGCTCTGGCTGGAGAAGTCGTGCAGCGCCAACGCGGGCTTGCCCTGGGCGACCTGCACGCGACACAGGACCAAGCGCGCGGGGTCTCCCCCTCCCAGCTCCAGGGCGCGCTCCAGGGCCAGCTCAGCGGCCTCCCACTTGCCCTGCCGGAAGCGGACCTCCCCCATCTCGGTGGCCAGGCGCGGGCTGCCGGGATCGAACACCATGGCGCGCTGCAGGTGCTGGGCGGCGGCCTCCAGATCTCCGTCGGCCAGGGCGAGCTGGGCGCGCACGTAGGCGTTCCGGGCGCGGTGGTGCAGGCGGGGGGCTGGCGCGGCGGCGGGCTCAGCGGCGGGCGCCACGGGGGCGGGCTTGGGGCAGCCGGACAGGGACAGGACTCCGAGCAGGATCACAGGTTGCGCGCCCATAATCCAGGGGCGGCGCGGCGCACCGGGATCACCGTGGCCAGGGCGCAGAAGCCGGCGGCCAGCAGACCGAAGCCCGCCGTGAGCGCCCACTGGTGGGGCAGCAGGCTCCCGCCGGAGCGGTCCTGGAGCAGGATGAAGTAGACCGGCACCCCCAGCGCCGCGACCACCGCGAACACCAGCCCAAGAGAGGCCACCATGAACACGATGGCGCCGGGCCCGGAGGCCGCGCGGGCCACGTTGTCGGCCTTGAAGTCGGGGTAGGTCGCGCCCATGCCCACGGCGATCCCGGAGATCCCGAACGCGAAGCCCACCGCCGTGAGCCCGCTGACCACAAAGAGCATGGTCGGGCTGTTCAGGATGGCGTTGGTGGCCATGGTGATGGCGCCGCCGACCACCAGCATCGGCACCAGGCCGGGCAGGGCCTTGGCCCACAGGTAGCGCTCGGGGTCGATCGGGGCGGTGCGCAGCATCCAGAAGGCGCGGCCCTCGCCGGAGATCTGCGCGTACTGGAAGCGCACGGCGATCGCGGCCATCACGAAGCCGGCCATGCCCAGGTTCAGGTAGGCGAGCGCGTTCTTGGCGTCCTGCATGTAGCCGGCGCCCACCACGTCGATCGGCAGCGCCTGGACCGAGAACAGGTAGATCGCGATCAGCGAGGCCAACAGGAAGATCTGCGACCACTGGCTGGGGTCTCGGACGAAGCTCTTGGCGTCCTTGACGATCACCGCGGCCATGGGGCGCGACAGCGGACGCGTGATGGCCTGCAGGAAGCGGTCGAACAGCGTGTTCCGGGAGAGCCGGGCCCGGTTGGCCTCCTGGGCGCGGGTCCAGCCGTCCGGGAAGAGCCAGGTCGTGATCCAGCGGGAGACCCCGCCAAAGCCCACGGCGCCGGCCAGCAGCAGCCCCAGCTCCATCCAGGGGTAGGGCCGCCCCTGCATGCTCGCCCCCAGCACGCTCGCGGCCCAGCGCGGCGGGAACAGCAGCGGCATGGGGTTCTGCAGGGTGGCCACGTAGGCGGCGATGGACTCGAAGTCCTGGGCGTTCATCAGGCGCTCGGGCTGCATCAGGCGCAGCAGCATGAACACCGCGACCAGGAAGAGCACACCCACCACCGCCAGCGCCTCGCGGGCCCGCCGCGCGGACACCCCGGTGACCAGCAGGCTGGCGACGATCGCCCCCAGCGAAGACGGGATCAGCAGGAAGGCCGGCACCACCACCAGCAGGCTGGCGTAGTAGGCCCAGCCGGCGCTCGCGGCGAACCCAAAGGCCAGGAAGACCGGCAGGCCGAACATGCCCATCATCCAGCTCGACTGGGCCAGGGTGTCGAGCAGGCGCGTGTTGAAGAACACCCTTGGGCTCACCGGCAGGGACAGCAGCAGCTCCAGATCCTCGGAGAGGTAGAAGCTCGAGAGCGAGGTCACCACGTTCGAGAAGCAGAGCATCCCGAAGAGCGCCAGCACCAGCAGCTCCAGGAGCTTGCGGGTGATCAGCGGCCCAAAGACCTCGACCTGGTAGAACTGGTCCACCACGACGATCAGCCCGCCAAAGAGGAAGGCCCAGAAGAGGAGCGCAAACCCCCCGAACACCGCGTAGCCCACCTTCTCCTGCCGGCTGGCCTTGCGCCACCGGTTCAGCAGCCCGGTCCCGCGAGGTGCGAGGAGCTGCCAGGGGCGCGCGCCGGGGGCTCGGGCCACCTACTCCTCGAAGGCGGAGGCCTGCTCTTCCTCGACCTCTTCGACCGTCTTGCGGACGTAGTACTTGAGCAGCTTGTTGCGCTGGGCGCCGCCCACCAGGGCCTGCAGGTCGTAGTAGAGCTCGGGATCCTGGAGCAGGGCGCCCACGGTGCCGTCGCCGTCCTCGATGCCCTCGGAGACCGCGCGCAGGTTGGCGGCGGTGACCTGGAGGTCCTCGACCATCTGCGCCTTGTCGGCGTCGTAGAGCAGCGCGTGGACCACCGAGTCCTCGTTCTCCAGGTCCGCGATCAGCGTCTCCATGGCCTTGGCGGTCTCGTTGAGCTGGGTGGCCAGCTCCTCGCCGCCGTCGCCCATCAGCAGCTCGTGGGCGATGGAGTCGCCCTCCCGGAGCTCCTTGGTCATGACCGCGACGTCCTCGCTCCCGCCCTCCAGGTTGGTGGCGATGTGGTTGAGCTTTCGGGTGAGCTTCTTGTCATAGACCAGGGCGTGGATCAGGCCGTCGCCGTTCTCCGCCTCGCTGGTGATCTGCTCGACGTCCGAGATGATGTTCGCGACCGACGCGGCCCGCGCCTCGTCGTCCTCTCCCAGCGAGAGGTTGACCTTCTGGGAGATCTCCTCGAGCTGGGCCAGGATCTCGTTGGCCTGCTTCTGGTACTCGACCAGGGCCTTGGACTCCTGGACCTTGAGCCAGGCGCCGTCGTCCAGCTCAGGGGTGTCGTTGGAGCCCACGGAGATCGCGACGTACTTGTCGCCCAGCACGCCCTCGGTGTCGATGCGGGCCACCGAGTCCTCGCGGATGCGGGACTGGAACTCGGCCTTGAGGGTCAGCTCCACAAAGATGGGCTTCACGCCGTCGTCTTCCGACATGCGCACCACCGAGACCTCGCCCACGTCGATGCCAGCCAGGCGCACCGCGGCGCCATCACGCAGGCCGCCGACATCGTCGAAGGAGGCGTTGAGCTTGTACTGCTCCTCGAGCAGCTCGCTGCCTTCGCCCAGCACGAACATGATCAGGCCAAGGACGAAGACCGAGAAGAAGACAAAGATGCCTACTTTGAGGTCTTGCGAGAGATCGCGCTCCATCCAGACTCCTCCATCTGGGGCAGTCTATCGCGCCCCGCCTTGGGCTGCGGGGCGGTGGATCCGCAGCAGCGACTCTTCGGGCGGAACGCCCACCCGGACGGGGAAGCCGTAGTGACCGGTCCCCCGGTGCACGTAGAGCCGCTCGCGCCCCCGCCCCCAGAAGCCGTGGTCGGGGATGCCGAAGCTCCGCAGCACGGTCCACGAGAGCCCCAGATCCAGCAACCCCACCTGCCCGCCGTGGGTGTGGCCTGAGAGCACCAGGTCGGCCTCCCCGGGCGGGATGTCCTCGAAGCCGGCGGGATCGTGGAGCAGCACGAGCCGCAGGGTGTCCGGGAGGTGGGGCCACGCGGCGCAGACCTGCTGGATGTGCTCCCGCCGGTCCCGCCAGCGGTGGTCGATGCCCAGGATCTGGACGGGGCCAGCGGCCGTCTCGACCACCTCCGCCTCGTCGATCAGCAGGCGGATGCCCACGGTCTGCATGGCGGCGGCCACCTGCTCGGGGACCTCCAGGTCGTGGTTGCCGCGGATGGCAAAGACCCGGCCCGGGAGCTGGGCCAGAGGGGCGAGCGCGGACTCCAGCACCTCGTCCATGCCGTTGGATTCATAGGTGAGGTAGTCACCGGTCAGCAGGATTAGGTCGGGATCCCGAGCGATCGCGCGCTCACAGGCCGCCCTCAACCGAGCGACCGACATGAAGGGGCCCAGGTGGGGGTCGGTGATCTGCACGACCCGCAGCGGACGGCTGGTGCGCGCGGCCCCGTGTCGGATGGGGCGCAGGCCGTCGACGGGGCGGCCATCCAGGACCAGATCGTGCTCTTCGACCGAGAAGCGCAGGGAGCGCCAGGTGCCGATGGCGGCCAAGGCGAAGGGCAGCCAGGGGGCCCAGACGTCAAAGCCCAGCAGGGTGAGCAGGGCCCAGGGCGCGGCCAGCCAGCTTCCGGCGGCGAACGCGGAGCCGGGCAAGGTCACGAGCAGGCGGAACCATCGGGAGCGCATGCGGGCGCGGGCGACCGAGGCCCCATAGAGCAGGGACATCGGCATCAGCGCAAAGAGCGCCCAGGCCAGGGGTCCCAGGGCGTCAAAGAGCACCACGGCGCTGCTGAGCCCGACGCCAAAGACAAAGCCCAGCGCCATCGCGATGCGGGGCCCGTGGGCCAAGAACGCGCGCACCATCACCGCCGCAAGGCCGGTCCAGGACAGCACCGCAAAGAGGAAGCTCGCGCTCATGGGGCCATCCTATAGGCACATCCGGCGGAGGGAGAAGGAGGTGAACGGGATAGCCCTCGCAGATGCTGCTGCTCACCGCCACGCTCCTGGGCTGCCCCGCACCCGACTGCATGGAGACCATCGACGAGGCCCTGCTGCCCGTGAAGACCCGCTGGCCCACCCTGGGCGACGCCCTGGACGACCCGCGCGACCCCGAGTGCGTCTGGCAGCTCACCCACCGCGAGGTCAGCGTGGACGGCATGGGGGTCACGGTCGTGAACTTCGACGGGCCCCTGAACCTGGGCAGCGCCGGCGGCTTTGGCATCGAGCAGCCCCACGACCTGTTCGCCGGCGAGAACCCCCGCTACCCCAGCCTGCTCTTCTTCGACCAGACCGAGGGCCCCCGGGACACCTGGCCGCTGATCGGCGTGGGCTACCACTACGACTACTTCCCTTGCAATCAGCCCTCGCTGGGCTGCGTAGACCCGGCCGAGTTCTTCGTCCACGAGGCGGGCTACCACCGGGTGTTCCCCGGACAGGACGGGGGGATGGACATCGTGACGCAATCGGACCTCGACTACACGCTCGACGACTGCAGCATCATCGAGCACCACGACCTGGACAAGCGCCTGTTCCGTGTCCGGCATGGCCGGGTCTGGGACCTGCACATCTGGTTCGACCCCGAAGACGGGACTCCCGAAGGCGGACCGCCGGTCGCTGCAATAGAGGACCCCTGGCTCCGCTGGAAGGACGCGCCTGACAGCGTGGTCATCGAAGACGCATTCTTCTTCCCGGAGACCTCGGAGTGCGGGTGTCTGCAGTGAACGAGAAGCGCACAATCGGCATCGCGGCGGTCATCTGGGGTGCCAGCATGCTGCTCAGCCGGGTCGTTGGCGTCGTGCGCGAGGCTGTGGTCGGCCGGGTTCTGGGGAGTGGGCCCGAAGCCGACATCTACCAATCCGCCTTCTACCTCCCCAACTTCCTGGGCTATCTCCTGGCGGGTGGCGCGGTCAGCATGGTCTTCATCCCCATGTACGCCCGCTACCTGAGAGAAGACGACGAAGCCGGCGGCTGGCGGCTCTTCTCCACCCTGGCGACGACCCTGGGGACGGCCCTGGCGGTCCTCATCCCGCTGTTCATGCTGGCTGTCCCGGCGCTGGCGGCGGTCGTCGTCCCTGAGTTCCAGGGCGACAAGCTGGACTCCTGGATCCGGGTCACCCGCATCGCCCTCCCGGCGCAGGCATTCCACGTCCTGGGAGGCCTGCTGTCCGCGGTGCTCCAGGCCCGCGACAAGCACATGCTGCCGGCCTTCGCGAACCTGGGCTACGCGGGCGGGATCATCCTCTTTGGCGCGGTGCTGGGGCCCAGCATGGGACCCGAAGCCTTCTTGTGGGGTGTGCTGGTGGGCTCCATCTTGGGGCCCTTCGGGCTCCCGCTGATCGGGTGCCTGCGCGAAGGCCTCAAGTTCCGCCCCAGGTGGGACTTCACCCACCCCGACCTGCGGCGCTACCTCTGGCTGACCTTCCCCATCATGCTGGCCTTCTCCGTCGTCTTCTTTGACGACATCCTCTCGGGTCACTTCGCCTCCGGCGACGACGGTCTCATCGCCCAGCTCGGCTACGGCAAGACCTTGATGAAGGTGCCCATGGGGGTCTTTGGCCTGGCGGTGGCCTCGGCCGCCTTCCCCACTCTGACCCGCCTCGTGAGCGCCGGGAAACCGCACCAGGCCTACGAGACGCTGATCCACTCCGGCCGGCAGATGCTGGTCCTCGCTTTCGCCACCCAGGCCGCCTTCACTGTGGCGGCCTCCCAGGTCGCGGAGGTGATCTGGGGAACCGAGCGCTTCCCGCAGCCGGTCCTCGACCAGATCGGGCTCTACACCGGCCTCTACTGCCTGGGTTTGGGGGGCTGGGCCGCCAACAACCTGCTGGCCCGCGGCTTCTACGCCCAGCAGAAGACCTGGGTGCCCAGCTTCCTGGGCTCAGCCGTCGTTCTGGTCTGCTACCCCCTGTACTGGTTCCTCTTCCGCGAGCTGGGCGGCAACGGCATCGCCATCGCCTCCTCCATCGCCATCACCCTCTACACCATCCTCCTGGCCATCCTCCTGCGCCGCTCGATGGCGGGCGCAGACGCGCCTGCGCTCTGGACCCTCGTCATCCGGATGGTCCCCGCGGTGCTCCTCGGCATCGCCGCCGGCTACGGAATCGACCAGGTCCTCTCCCTCCCCGCCCTCCTCCAGGGCGCCATCACCGGCTCGGTGGCCATGACCCTCACCCTCGCCCTGGGCCACCTCTTCGGCGTGCCCGAGGTCCGCGAGACCGCCGGCATCCTCTGGGGCAAGGTCGCGCGCAAGCTGGGCCGGGCCTGAGGTAGTCTCCCCGCAGACTCAGGGGGAGACATGACCCACGCCGCGCTCGCACTCCTCCTGGCCCAGGACGCCAGGCCCCCAGGCTACGAATACGCGGCCAGCGCCCGCTGCAACAACCAGCACGTCTGCACGCTGGTGCTCGCGCCGCCCCTGCCCGTCAACGTCTCGCTGCTCGCCGGCGGCCAGGTGCACACCCTCCCCGCCGCGCGCACCCAAGGCGCCTACGTGTTGCCGGCCGACCAGCTCCGCGGCGGCACCGTCAAGTACTGGATCGACGAGGACGCCTACCGGCGACAGCGCGAACAGCTCGACCGGGAGCGCGCCGTTCTGGAGCCCAAGGCCGACATCGAGCGCAAGCAGCAGCAGTTCCTGGAGAGCTGGGACTCGGAGGCCGCGGGTGCGAAGCGGCGGAGGGCGCGGGCCACTGTGCTGCTCACCTCTCTGGAGATCGGGACGCTCACACACGGTGTACAGCCGGTGAGCGCCTCCGAGGTGCTGCTGGGCCTGCTCGCCAGCATCGACCAGATCAGCCCCGACGGCACGCTCCAGCGCTGTCCGGCAGCCGCCGAGGCCTGCCACGCCGCCGACCTCAGCCTCTACCCCGGCGTCGACGCCCTGCAGGCCGCCCTCGCCGCAGAGTGGTCCAGCGACGCCCGGGAGGCCTTCAACACCGCGCCGGAGCGCTGGGCCGCCCAGCGCGCAGAGGGCCTGGAGGAGGTGGCGCTGACCGCCAGAGACCACGCCCTCGCCATCGACCAGCTCGACAGCGAGGTGGAGCGCATCGAGCGCTGGCACGCCGCCACCGAGGGCCAGGTCTTCGAGTTCGACGCCGTGGACGGCCCCCGGGCGGGGCTGGGCTTCACCCCCCGGGTCCAGGTCTCCGCCGCCGTCAGCTTCGTGGACAGCTCCCACAGCGCGGACCTGGGGGCCACCTGGTTCGGCATCCCCTGGAGCCGCACCGCGGACCTGCGGGTCGCGCTCACCCCCGAGCGGGCCATCCTGCCCAGCCTCAACGCCCCCGAGAACTGGCGCTTCCAGCGCCTCTACCTGCACGCCGCCCGGGACCTCAGCGTGATCTCCACCACCGGCGAGCAGGACTACCGCAGCATGAGCTACGCCGAGTGGCGCCTGGGCCTGTCCTACCGCTGGACCCAGCGCGAGATCCGCTCCTGGCACCTGAGCGCCGGGGTCCGCACCCAGGAGACCTCGACGGTGCATGAGAGCGCCACTCCCCTGTGGCGGGGGGAGCAGCAGGCCCAGGCGGTGTACCAGGTCGCTCCCAAGGGCCCCCTCGGCCCCCTCGGCGTCCACGGCTACTACCTGGAGTTCCGGCGCTCCCTCCCGCTCTACTCCGGCAAGGAGTCGATCCTGGACATGACGCCCCCTCCCTCGCACCCGGAGCTCCACTGGGCGCTGCGCCTGAGCGACGAACCCACCCGGACCCCCACCAGCGACTACGCGCTGACCCGCGGGGACGCCACCGAGCTGGCCGCGCTGCCCAAGCCCGGGGGCGTCCGCCTGACCTTCTCGATGGGGGCCAGCTTCGGCGGCCTCTGAGCGCCTGACTGGATAGAGGCCGCCCATGAACGTCCTCGTCACCGGCTCCTCTCGCGGCATCGGCCGCGCCATCGCCCTCCAGCTCGCCCGCCCGGGCGGCAAGGTGCTGATCAACTACCTCCAGAACGAAGACCGCGCCCAGGCCGTGGCCGACGAGGTCCGCGCCAAGGGCGCCGAGGCGGTGGTCGTGCAGGGCAACGTGCGCTCCGAGGCCGACCTCAAGCGCCTGGCCAAGGCCATGGACCGCATCGACGTGCTGGTGCACAACGCCGCCATCGGCGCGCTCAAGCCCATGGACAAGCTGCGCACCTCGCACTGGGACCTGACCCTGGAGTCCAGCCTGCGGCCCTTCTGGCTGCTCTCCAAGCTGGCCCTGGAGCGCATCCCCCGCGGCGGCAGCATCATCGGCCTGTCCTCGCTGGGCTCCCGCAGCTTCGTCCCCGGGTACGCGGCCATGGGTGCGGCAAAGGGTGGGCTCGAGGCCCTCACGCGCCAGCTCGCCGTCGAGCTCGCCCCCCGCGGGATCCGCGTGAACACCGTCTGCGGCGGCCTCATCGACACGGACGCCCTGAACCACTTCTGGGAGGGCGAGAAGGTCATCGCGACGGCCAAGGAGCTCACCCCCCTGGAGAACCGCCTGGGCACCCCCGAAGACATGGCCGGCGCCGTGGAGCTGCTCACCATGCCCCAGGCGGGCTGGATCACCGGCCAGGTGCTGGTCGTCGACGGCGGGATGAGCCTGCTCTGAACCTGCAATCCGGGTCTCGCCCAAGCTGTCGCCCCAGAGGGGACGCGTTACCCTGGGACGACTGGAGCCGCGGCCCTTGATGTTGAGCATTGCCCTGGGATTCCTCGCGATCTGGACGCCCGCCGTCCAGGCCCAAGAGGGAGACGCGGACCGGATGCGCCTGAGCGTGCACTCCGAGCGGCTCTGGCGCACCTCCGACGCGAGCGTGGATCCCGGCACCGGCCTGGCCCTCACCGTCGCGGGCCAGAGCCTGCTGCGCCCGGGCGTCTACATCGACCCCCTCACCGGCGAACAGACCGAGCTGCTGTCCTCGGCTACGGGCCCCATGCTGGCCGCGGCCGTCTACCACGAGCGCCTCCGCATGGGCCTGTTCCTGCCCATGTACACCGCCAGCCAGACCGCGGCGGGGTCCCAGTCCTTCGTCCCCGGAGAGGCCCGCCTGGGCATGCGCGGCGTCCTGCTCCCCGGCGGCGATGAGCGCTTCGGCGTGGCCCTGCTGGGCGAGCTGGTCTGGCCCCTCTCGGACGCCTCCACCCTGCTGTCCCCCCCCGCGATGGGCCTGGGCGGCGGTCTGGCCGTGGACTACCACCTGGGCCCCACCCTGTGGGCCCTCAACGCGACGGTCCACTACAGCGAGGGCAGCGAGCTGGGCGTCCCCCTGAGCAGCTACGCGGCCTTCGACGCCGGCGTGGCCTGGTCCCTGACGGATCGCGTGGACCTCTCGGCTGAGGTCTCCACCGACTCACAGCTCGACCGCTTCCTCGGCTTGGGACAGGGCACCGCAGTCGAGGTCACCGGTGGCCTGCGCGTGCTGGTGCTCCCGGATCTCAGCCTGCGCCTGGCCGCTGGAAAGGGCCTCAGCGATGGCATGGGCGCGCCCGACCGCCGGCTGCTCGCCGGCTTGAGCTGGGCCCCCCCTGGCAAGGTGCGGGACATCGACCTGGACGGCGTGCTGGACGCGGCCGACCAGTGCCCCGAGCTGGCCGAGGACCTGGACGGCTTCCAGGACAAGGACGGCTGCCCGGAGTCCGACAACGACCAGGACGGCATCGTCGACGTCGCCGACGCCTGCCCCCTGGAGCCCGAAGACCCCGACGGCTGGCGCGACGGCGACGGCTGCCCCGAGTGGGACCGCCCCGTGGCGCTGCGCCTGGTGGACTGGGCCGGTCGCCCCCTGGAGGTCGACCAGCTTGACCTGCGCCCCCTGGGCGCCGGCGACCCGCTCTACCTGAACAACGTCTCCGTGCTGGACTCCCGCCTGGACCACGGCGCCTGGGAGCTGCGGGCCATCGACCACGGGCAGCAGACCCTGATCACCCGCTTTGAGGTCCCCGAGGGAGAAGAGCCGCTGGAGATCCTGCTGGAGCTGCGCCCCGAGGGACCGGTGGCCCAGGCCCGGCTGGTGGTGAAGGACGATCAGGGCGCCCCGATCGACCGCTACACCGTGCTGCTGGACGACAACCCCTTCCCCATCGAGGGCGAACAGGGGGAGCCGCTGCTGCTGCTGTCCCCGGGGGCACACACCCTGGTGGTCAGCGCCCCGGACCGCAACCCCACCACCCTGCAGCTCGAGCTCTCGGGCGGCCAGCAGACCGCGGTCTACGCCACGCTGCAGCCCGAGCTGGTCAAGGTCAGCGCGAACTACATCGAGCTGGCCCGCCCCATCCGCTTCGCGGGGAGCACCCCCGACCCCGAAGCCGAGCAGGTGCTCAAGCAGCTCGCCGAGCTCATGCGCGCCCACCCTGAGCTTGAGTACGTGCGCCTGGAGGTCCACGTGGCCGACTCCGGGGACCCCTCCGCGGATCAGGCCCTGTCCCAGAAGCAGGCCGATGCCCTCGTTCGCACCCTGGTGCAGCTCGGTGTTCCGCGCCGACGATTGGAGGGGGTGGGCTTCGGCAGCACCTTCCCCATCTCCGACGATCCCCTCCAGAACCAGCGCGTGATGGTGTTCGTGGAGGAGATGGACGACTGAGGGCGCGGCCCCCGGACCGCCAACCCCAAGCCTGACTCAGAGGGTCTTGGGCTTGTCCCCGTCGGCCGGCGTCTCTGCCTTGCTCTCGCGGCGCGCCATGCGGCCCAGGGCCTCGCGGGCGCGCTTGCCGTCGGGGTGATCCTCGTCGTCCGCGGCCAACTCGAAGCACTCCCGGGCCTCGTCGTGGCGGCCGGTGACCCGCAGCAGCACGGCCAGGTTGTAGAGGGCGGCGGTGTCCCCGGGCTTCATGTCCAGGGCCTCGCGGTAGAGGGCCTCCGCGGCGTCGACCTCGCCGTCCAGGAAGCGCTCCACGCCCTCCTGAACCACGGCGCTGGCCTGGTGCACGAGCTCGATCTCCAGCACGGCCTGGGCCCCCAGGGTGAGGACCAGCGCCTGGAGCGGACCGGCCCACCAGGCGGCGGCGACCTCGGTCGCCAGGAAGACGGCCATGGGGATCTCGGGGCCGAGCTGCTTGCCCCGGAACTTGATGCGGACCTTGGTGTAGCGGGCCTGGCCGGCCAGGGTCTTGAGCTTCTCGCCCAGCTCGCGCAGGGAGTCGTCCACGTTGTCCGGGTCGACCTTCCACTCGAAAGACTCCACCCAGTCGCGGGTCTGCTCACCCACCTTCTGGGCCTCCTGCCCGGTGCGCTCCCCCCAGCTCCGGAGGCCCTCTCCAGCGTTCTCGCTCCACCGCTTGACCGAGCGGGTCCACTTGATCCAGTCGCCGTCTGCCATCACTGCCTCGCGCAAAAGTGGGGTTGTGCTCTGACCTATGCACAACGGGCGGGGGGCTCCAGAGATTTCCTGGCTCAGTCCAGCGTCTGCAGGTGCTCCAGCCAGCTCCGCAGCACCCGGGAGGCCACGGAGCGCAGGTAGGTGCTGCCACCGCCCAGCGCGTAGGGGACGAGATCGGCGGGACGGGAGCTGAGGGGGCGCCCGGCCAGGGCCTCTTCGACCGCGGACAGGTGCAGCGCGCCCAGGGACTTGTCGCCCACGACCACGGCGACCTCGCTGACGACACCATCGCCCAGCACCAGGCGCGCGCAGACCACGTAGTCCCCGCGGCCGGTCTGGATACGCCGGAAGAGGCTGTGTTCGCGCTCGGCCCGCGGGGGGAGGTGCAGAGCGCGGATGACCTCACCCGGGGCCATCTTCTCCTCCAGGAAGTCGACGACCCGCAGGCGCCGGGAGGGCTGGTTGTGGCTGATCAGCTCGACTTGGCAGCGGTGGGCGAGCAGCGCCGGGAGGATGTCGAAGCGGCGGCCGGCCAACGAGCCCCCCAGGCTGGCGCGGCCGCGGATCTGAGGCGGTCCGTAGGCGCAGGCGGCGGCAAGGGCCGGGTGGCTCTTGCGCACCAGGGGGTCGTCGGCGACGGCGCGCAGGGTGGAGAGCGCCCCCAGCCAGGTGCCGAAGCGGCCGACCTGGATGCCGCGGATCTCCTCGACGCGGGAGGTGTCGATGACGTCGTCGGGGACAGGGCCCTTGTGCAGGCGCAGCATCACCCCAGCTCCGCCCGCCAGGAACATGGCGTCCGGCAGCTCGGCGTAGAGGCGCGTGAGCTCGCTGAGGGTGGTGGGCCGGTGCAGGCGGGTCACTTGTCCAGGACCTCGACGATGGCCTGGACGATCGATTCGTAGCCGGTGCAGCGGCAGAGGTTGCCGCGGAGCAGCTCCCGCACCTCCTGGGGGCTGGGCTTGGGCTGACGGGCGCGCAGGGCCATGCCGGTCATGAGCATCCCGGGCATGCAGAAGCCGCAGCTCGTCGCGCCGGCCCGCACCAAGGCCTCCTGGAGGGGGGCCAGGCGCTCGGCGTCGGAGCTGAGGCCCTCCACCGTGCGGACCTCCTGCTGGTCGACCTGGCAGGCGGGCACCTGGCAAGCGTAGACCGGCTCGTCGTTGAGCAGCACGGTGCAGGCGCCACAGGCGTCGCCCTGGCAGCCCAGATGGGTGCCGATCAGGGCCAGATCGTCGCGCAGCACGTCGATCAGGGGGGTCAGGGGTTCGACCTGGAGGATGTGCCGCTTGCCGTTGACGCGGACGGTGAGCTTCATGGCAGGGCCTCGACCACCCGCTCGGGGTGCATGGGCAGGGCGTGGAGCACGGCGCCGGTGGCCTGCTCGATGGCCTGGGCGATGGCGCCGACCACCGCGCCCGCGACGCCATCTTCCGGCTCCGCGGGGCCGACGATGTCGGGCGCCAGGATGAAGTCGGTGACCAGCTCGGGCACCTGGGAGGCCTTGGGGATGCCCGCCATACCGGAGACGCGCCAGCCGCCCTCGTGGGAAGTGCCCAGGGTCTCGGTGAGGGCGGAGCCGAGGGCGCGGACCACGGCGCCCTCCAGCTCGACCTGGGACAGGCGCATGTGCACCGGGCGCCGGCCAGCAGACACCGTGACGACGCGCCTCAGGGTGACCTCGCCGGTGTCCGGATCGACGATGAGGTCGACCACCGCGGCGTGGAAGGCGCAGG
The DNA here is from genome assembly GCA_036229005.1 of Myxococcota bacterium. GTDB lineage: Bacteria > Myxococcota_A > UBA796 > UBA796 > CAJQPC01 > CAJQPC01. The sequence continues at coordinate 65,153 of JAZAMN010000021.1, read as the reverse complement.
CCAGGGCCTTGCGGGGCCGCACAGCCTCTTCGACCCGGATCCGCTTGGTGGAGCTGCGCCGGGCCAGCAGGCTGGCGAAGTCCTCGTCGCTGCCGCCCACCTCTTGGCCCAGGATGCGGATCAGGCGGGCCGAGACGCGCCCGAGGGCGGCCTGGATCTCGGGGGGGTTGGCCTGGCTGGGCGGGATGCGGGAGGTGTCCAGGGGGCGCACGCGGATCTGCTCCAGCGGAAGCTGCAGAGCCCGGCTGACCAACAGGGCGAAGCGGGTGGGGTGGCCCTCGCCGGCGTCGACGTAGGGGACCAGCACGCGCACCTTGGAGCCGCGGAGCTCCAGGGCGACGGCCCCGCCGCCTTGGGGTCGGCTGGCGGCCAGCGAGAGGCCCACGCCCCGCCCAGGGAGGGACTTCGCGGGGAAGGGGCGCTCCAACAGGGGCAGCTCCCGCTCGGCGAGCTTGAGGGCGCGCTCGACGACCTCGATGCCGACGGCCCAGCGCAGGCTCTCGCCGGTGTGCAGGGAGTCTCCGCCGCGCAGCAGGTTGACCTTGCGGACGGCGACGGGGTCCAGGTGCAGGAAGGCGGCGATGCTGTCGAGCTGCCGCTCCATGCAGAACTGGATGGCGCCGGAGTCCAGCTCGCCCAGGGAGGCGTTGGGGGGCCGGTTGGTGGCAACGACGACCCCGTGCAGGTGCACGCTCTCGCAGTGGTAGGGGCCCAGGGCGTGGAGCAGCACCCGCTCCAGGGCCTGCGCGGACGAGGTGCTGTAGGCGCCCCCCTCCATCAGGATGCGGCCCTCGACCCGGTGCAGGCGGCCGACGCCGTCCACGCGGGTCCTCAAGGTGACCTGAAGGGGGTGCCTCTTGGCGGTGTAGCGGAGCTGCTCGGTGCGGTGGAGCTGGAGCTTCACCGGGGCGCCGGCGGCCTTGGCGAGCAGAGCGGCCTGCGCGGCGAGCTGTGCGGGGACCTCGGCGCGGCAGGAGCGCCCGCCGCCGATGACGGACTGGATGACCACGGCCTCCGGGATGCCCAGCCCGCGCTCCAGGGTCTCCTGAACCCGCTCGGGCCGCGAGATGGTGCCGAAGAGGGTCATGCCGCCGCCCGGCTCAGGCTTGGCGATGACGCCGTGGGTCTCCAGCGGCATGGGGTCCTGGGCGCCCACGCTCCAGCTCTGCTCCACCCAGCGCCCCCGCCCCCGGCCCCCGGCGCGCTCGACGGTCTGGCGGGCGAACACGTTGTCCTCGCCGTGGAGCCGGATGCTGTGGTCCTCGGACTGGCGGGGGTTGAGCAGGGCCTCTTCGGGCTGGTAGCGCACCTTGATGCGGCGGGCGGCGGCCCGGGCCTGAGCCAAGGTGGGGGCGGCGATGGCGACCACCGGCTCCCCCTCGTGGCGCACGCGCTCAGCGGCCAGGATGGGCCAGTCCAGGACCCCGGCCACCCGCACCCGGTTGTCGCCGGCGATGTCCGCGGCGGTCACGACCGTGACGTCATCCCAGTCGGCCTCCAGGTCCAGCGTGATCCCGAGCACGCGGGCGGCCGCGTAGGGGGAGCGCACCAGCACGGCGTGCAGCAGCCCCTCGACCGCGACGTCGTCCACGTAGGGGGCTTTGCCCAACACCTTTTCCCTGGCGTCGATGGGCGGTGTCTGCGCTGGCTCGCCTTGCACCCGACTCACTTCCCTGAGTGCGCAAGCCTACCGCAGGTGTGCCTGGGTCAGGACTCGCCGGTCCAAGCGAGGACCGGAGGTCCGATGTCCCAGCCCCATGAGCAACTCGCGCGCCTGTCCCAGAACCTCTGGTGGTCCTGGGACAAGGAAGCCACCGCCCTTCTCGAGGAGATCGCGCCGAGCCGCTGGTCCCAGGTCAACCACAACCCCGTCGCCCTGCTCGCGGAGCTCACCCCCGCGGAGCGCGCGCGGATTGAGGCCGACGCGGCCCTCTGCGCCCGGATCGCCGCCGCCCACGCCCGCATGGAGCGGTGGCTCTCCCAGCGCGAGCAGCGCCCCGGCGCCAAGTGGCCCTCGGTGGCCTACCTCTCCATGGAGTTCGGCCTGCACGAGTCGGTGCGGATCTACTCGGGCGGCCTGGGCGTGTTGGCCGGCGATCACCTGCGCTCCGCCGCCGATCTCGGCATGGACTTCCGGGGCATCGGCCTGTTCTACAAGGGCGGGTACTTCCGCCAGGTCCTGGACGATGGCCGGCAGCTCGCCGCCTACCCCGAGGCCCACCCGGAGCGGCTCCCGCTGGAGAAGGTACGGGACACCTCGGGCGCGCCCATCCGGCTACAGATCCCCGAGGGGTCTTCTGTCTATGAGGTGGAGGCCTGGTGTCTGAAGGTCGGCACCGCATCTCTCTACCTCCTGGACGCGGACCTCCCCGAGAACCCACCCCACCTGCGCGAGGTCACCCGCTCCCTCTACGGCGGCGACACCTGGATGCGCCTGCGCCAGGAGATCCTGCTGGGCATCGGCGGCGTACGCCTGCTGGAGGCTCTGGGCGACGACGTGGAGGTGATCCACCTGAACGAGGGCCACTGCGCCCTGGCCCCGATGGAGGCCATCCGCCAGCAGGTGTTGGCCGGGGTGGACTTCGAGCAGGCCCTTCGCAGCACCCGCGACCGCACCGTGTTCACCACCCACACCCCCGTCCCCGCGGGCCACGACCGCTTCTCCTGGGACCAGATCAACAGCCTGCTGGGCGCCTGGCGAGACCAGGCCGGCTGGGGGGCCGGCACGCTGATGGACCTGGGCCGCGAGAACCCCAGCGACCTGAGCGAGCCCCTGTGCATGACCGCCCTGGCCTTGCGCCTGAGCCGCGACAGCAACGGCGTCAGCGAGCTCCACGGCGAGGTCAGCCGCCAGATGTGGAGCCACGTTGAGACCGAGCGCCCCATCGGCCACATCACCAACGGCGTGCACCCGGTGTTCTGGACCGGCGCGCCCATGCAGGACGCCCTGGACGCCGAGCTGCCTTCCTGGCGCGAGCGCTGGCGGGACACCGCGTGGTGGACCCAGAACATCGACCGCCTCTCCGACGCGGCCCTGCTGGAGGCCCGCGCCCAGATGAAGGCCGGCCTGCTGGCCCAGGTCCACGCCGCCACCGGCCAGAGCCTGGACCCCGACGCGCTGCTGATCGGCTTCGCCCGCCGCTTCGCCCCCTACAAGCGCGCGGACCTGATCTTCGCCGACCTGGAGCGCCTGGAGGCCATCCTGCAGCAGGGCGCCACGCTGGTGTTCGCCGGCAAGGCCCACCCTCGCGACGGCCTGGGCCAGGAGCTGCTGGCCCGCGTGGTGCGCTTCTCCCGGGACCCCCGCTTCCGCGGCCAGGTGGCGTTCCTGCCCGGCTACGAGATCGCCCAGGGCCGAGCGATGACCTCGGGCTCCGATCTCTGGCTGAACAACCCCCGCCGCCCCCGCGAGGCCTCCGGCACCAGCGGCCAGAAGGTGGTGCTCAACGGCGGCCTGAACTGCAGCATCCTGGACGGCTGGTGGCCCGAGGCCTACGACGGCAAGGGCGGCTTCGCGATCAGCGACACCCGCGACTGGGAGGACACCCAGGCCCAGGACGCCCACGACGCCGAGGCCCTCTACTCCCTGTTGGAGACCACCGTGCTCCCCGCATGGAAGCAGCCCGCCGCCTGGCTGCAGCGCGTGCGCCACTCCATGGCCACCGGCGTCCCCGTGTTCAACACCCACCGCATGGTCGCCGAGTACGCCGAGAACATCTACACGGCCCGCCCCCAGAAAGCGCTCAAGCGCAGCGGGAGCTGACCGATTGGTGGCCCCTGACCCAAGGGGCCCCCCATGCCGACAGCGCTGCTCGCAATCGCCCACCTGACCGTCTCCTCCGCCCACGCGCAGGCCGACCGGACCTGGGAGGCCGCGGCCCTGCTCCGCGAGACCCAGGTCGCCGGCTTCGGCGAGAGCGTGGCCAGCGGCGACTTCGACGGGGACGGCGTCCAGGAGCTCGCCCTGGGCCACCCCGCAGAGCAGCGCTTCTACCTCTTTGATCTGGAGTCGGACTTCGACGGGGGCCAGACCTACAACGCCCCGGACGGCCAGGCCGACTTCTCCCAGGCCCTCTGCGCCGGCGATGTGGACGGCGACGGCACCGACGATCTCGTGGTCACCGCCGCCCCCCGATACGGGACCTCGAACCCTCAGCCCGCCCTGCTCTACCTGGGCAGCGACGACGGCCTGCAGGCCCCCTCCGAGCTCCCCCTCCCCAGCGACTGGGTGGGCACCGACAGCCTGGGCGCCCACTGCCTCGTGGCCGACCTGGACGCCGACGGCCGCGCCGAGATCCTGCTCAGCGACCCCGGCGCAACGCTCCCCCTGCTGCGCTACCCCGGTGGCGGCGACGCGCCCCCCGAGCCCCTGAACAGCACCGACGGCAACTCCTGCGCGGCCTTCACCGCCGGCGACTGGGACGCGGACGGCTACACCGACTGGGCCTGCGCGGGCGAGCACGACGGCGACGCAAAGCTCTGGATCCACCCCGGGGGCCCCCAGCTCGGCGAGCCGGAGAGCCACCAGTTCAGCAACCTCGGCCCCCTCACCGCCCTGGCCTCCGGCGACCTGGACGGCGACCAGATCCCCGAGCTGATCCTGGGCTTCCCGGAGGCCGACTCCGGCGCGGGCCTGGTGCGCGTGCTCTGGGGCGACCCCCGAGGCGTTGATCCCGACGACAAGCAGGAACTGAAAGGAGAGGGCCTGGAGGCCTTCGGCGCTTGGCTGTCCACCTCCGGGGACCTGGACGGAGACAACTCCGAGCTGCTGATCGGCGCCAACGAGGACGACCTGCCGACGATCCAGGCCTTCTCCAGCTCCCGCCTGGGCGTCGGGGACCTGGCCTGGACCGAGCAGCCCGCCGGCGAGCGCCTGCTGTGGCTCCTGGGCCCGGTTGACCTCGACGGGGACGGGAGCTCCGACGTGGTGGTGGGCACCGAGGGCTTCGTGGAGGTGTACCTGGGCTCCCCCTACGACTGCGAGACCCCCTCCTCCTTCTACCTGGACAACGACAGAGACGGCTACGGCGACCCCGCGCTGGCCACCACCGCGTGCGAGCCCCCCGAGGGCTACGTCGACAACGACCAGGACTGCGACGACAGCGCCCCTGAGCTGCACCCGGACGCCCCCGAGCTCTGCGACGAGGTCGACAACGACTGCGACGGCTTCACCGACGAGGACCCCAGCGACGGCGAGTCCTACGGCATCGACGCCGACGAGGACGGCTACACCACCGGCAACGTGCGCGCCTGCGAGGAGCCCGGCGGCGACTGGGTGCCCGCCTCCGAGGAGAGCGACTGCGACGACTCCGACGACGCCGTGCACCCCGGGGCCACCGAGGTCGCCGGCGACGGCATCGACAACGACTGCGAGGACGGCGAGCTGGACCCCGAGGTCCTGAGCAACGCCGCAGGGCTCACCGGGGAGTACGGCGGACTGTCCTGCAGCAACACCCTCGCCCCCACCTCCTGGGCCTGGTTGCTCGCCTTGGGCGCCCTGATCACCCTCCGGCGCCAGCGAGGACAGGCTGAGCCAGCGGCTACCCGGTCTGAGTGAGCGGGCGGGCGTGGCTACGGCACCTGAGTGAGCGCACGGGGGTGGCTACGGCACCTGAGTGAGCGCCTCGCCGAGGCTACGGGGTCTCGGTGAGCGCTGAGGGCACCGAATGTGCCCCCTTGGGGCCGGATCCAGGCCAGAACCGGCCCAAAACCCTCCCCAGAGGGCCGGATCGGTGGCCAAAACGATCACTGGTGGGCCCTAGCCTCAGAGGACCGCTCATCCAGCGGCCGTAGCCTCCCCCACCCGCTCATTGGGCCCGCGTAGCCACCCCCAGCGGGCCTATTCCACGGGGTAGTCCCCGGCCTCCCACTGCTTCCAGCTCCCGTCGTGCAGCCGCACGTCCGAGAAGCCCAGGTGCGGGAGCACGACGTAGCCCATGCCTGCGCGTGCGCCGGACCGGCAGGTGACCACGACGGTCGCGTCCTTGTCGATGTCCGCGTAGAGCGCCTGGAGCTCGGAATCCGGAAGCCAGAGGCCGGTGTCCAGATCCACGTTCTCGCTCCACTCCACGTTCAGCGCGCCGGGGATGTGGCCCGCGGCGTACTCGTCGGGGGCGCGCACGTCGAGCACCACCACGTCGGGGTTGTCCAGGTTGTCCCGGATCCAGTCGGACTCGGCCAGCACCCGGTCCACCGGGCCCGCCGCGCTCCAGTCGCCGGGGTCCCCACTCCAGGCGCCCGCCTCCTGCTCCAGGCCCTCCAGGTCCCAGGCGATCCAGCCGCCGTCGACCACCAGCGCGCGGTCGTCGCCGTAGTGGTCCAGCGTCCACACAAAGCGCCCCGCGTCGCGGCCGCCGCGCCCCCCGTAGACCACCGGCACCGCGTCGGTCCTCAGTCCCCCTGCCTGGGCAGCAGCGGTCACTGTCGCGCTGTCGGCCACCATGCCCGTGAGCCCATCCGTCTCTCCGCGCAGGTCCTCCCAGTACAGGTTCAGCGCGCCGGGGACGTGGCCCGCGGCGAACTCCTCGGGGCTGCGCACGTCCACGATCTGGTAGCCAGGGTCACCCACCACCTGGGACAAGAAGTCCAGATCCTGCACCCGCTCCAGGGCCTGCACCCCGCTGTCCTGGGTGTCCTGGGGGGCCTCGGTACAGGCCAGCAGCAGCCAGAGCATCGTCTCTCCTTTGGGGCAGGGATGCGCACACAGCCCAGGAGTCGCAATCCCGGAATAGGGATCCCCCATGCCCTGCATCCTGGTCCTCACCCGCCCCCGCCCTGGCGCGCCCCCGCCCCCCGAGGCCTGGCCGATGGGCCGCGCCGCCCTGGCCCTGGAGCCCCAAGGCATCCGCCTGCGCTTTGGAGACCTGCGTGCGGTGCCCGGAGGCTGGACCGCCTGCACAGACACTCCCGTCGCCATCTTCGACCGCTACCCGAGCTGGACCCACCCCAGCGACTACCAGGCCGCCCTGGCCCGCTTCCCCGGCGTGCCGGTGGTCAACTCCCCCGCTGTCCAGGCCCTGTGCCGGGACAAGCTCGCCACCCAGCGCGCGCTTGAGGCCGCCGGCGTGCCCATGCCCCCCGTGAGCGAAACCCCCAGCCAAGACCTCCTGGCGCAGTGGGGCGGCGGCTTCCTCAAGCCCCGCTACGGCGGGTTGGGCCGCGGCGTGCGCCACGTGCTCCCCGGTGACGCGCTCCCCCCCACCCTGCTGGGCGCCACCGGACACCCCGAGCCCGCCATCCTGCAGGCCCCCGTGCTCCCTCCAGCCGGCCAGCCCTTCGTGTCCTACCGGGCCTTGGTGCAGCGGACGCCGGAGGCCACCAGCATGACCTCGTCGGGGTGGACGGTGTGTCCGATCGTGGCGCGGGTGGGTGGGTCCCCGGTGGTGAACGTGGATCTGGGGGCCGCCGCAGAGCCCGCTTGCGACCGACTCCCCCAGGCCCAGTACGAGGAGATGGAGAGGCTCGCGATCCAGGCCGCCGCTGCGCTGGCTGACGACCACACCGCCGAGCTGGGGGTGGACCTGCTGCTGGGTCAGCACGGGCCGGTTGTCATCGAGGTCAACGGGGTGCCCAAGGGCCGGGGGGCCATCCTGGCGCAGCGGGATCCCGAGCGTTTTGGGGACGCGCACCAAGAAGCGCTGCTCCGTCCGATGCGCTGGCTGAGCGGATTTCAGAGGATTTCAGTCTGCGACTGACCTGAGACAGTCACGCCGGGGCCTCAAGGGTTCACGCGAAAGTTTCGATGTCCTCTCCAGCGGAGGACTCCATGCGTCGTCTCTCTCTCATCGCAGCCGGCCTCGGGCTGCTGGTCCTGCCCGGGACCGCACTGGCCCAGGATGCCGGCGGCTGGGGCAACTACAAGCCCAAGACCTTCGACACCCGGATCTACGGCTTCGTGGACGCCTACACGGAGAAGGTGTCCCAGACCCCAGCCGGCGTGGACGACCAGGGCAACACGGTCTGGGAAGAGAACCCCTATGAGTTCGACGTCCTGAACTTCAACGTCATGGGGCAGAGCACCCTGCACGGGCGCTACAAGGTGTTCTTCAACCTGGCCTCGCCCGGGTCTGGCGGCAGCACCTCGGACGCCCCCCTGAGCATCCGGAACGCCTGGGTCGAGGCCCCCCTGGCGGGCGGCTACCTGGCCTTCCGGGCGGGCAAGATGTACCGGCGCTTTGGCCTCTACAACGAGATCCTCGACGCCACGCCCACCTTCATCGGCATCGAGCCCCCGGAGATCTTCGACAAGGACCACCTGATGGTCACGCGCACCACCAACCTCATGGTGTTCGGCGCGGTCCCCGTCGGCGCGACCACCCTGAACTGGTCGGTCACCACCGGCAACGACGAGCGGGCCGCAGGCGCAATCCCCCTGGGCGCGGACGCGAACATCGACCTGGGCGGCGTCCTCAAGCTGGGCAGCAGCTTCTACACCACCGGCGGCGCGGCCACCCCCAGCCGGGCGGTCGGCGAGGGCTCCCCCCGCGGCGGCGTCGCGAACTGGATGGCCGAGGACCGCTACCAGGTCTACGGCGGCTACGCCCAGCTCAACCGCGGCGGGCTCACCGTCCAGACCGAGTACTGGCAGGCCCACCACTCCGGCACCCGGGACGAGGACGCCGTGATGGCCATGGCCGATGGTGGCCTCAGCGAGGCCCAGATGGAGCGCTTCTTCACCGGCGGCGACCCCACCAAGGGCGTGCGCACCCAGGCGGAGTACATCGTGCGCGCCAGCTACATCCGGGCCGGGTACCAGATCGCCATCGGCGAGAACCGGTCCATCACGCCCTACCTGCAGACCGACTACTTCTCGAACCCCGAGATCGTGGCGTCCAAGAGCCTGGGCGGGGACGGCGAGGCCGGCCTGTCCGATGACGGCGCCTTCTACAAGTACACCGCCGGCGTGGTGCTGCGGCCGGTCCCCCAGGTCGCCATGAAATTGGACGGCAGCGCGCACCACCACCAGTACAACGGTGAGACGGTCTTCTACCCGGAAGGGCGCGTCTCGGTCTCCTACATGTGGCAGCTCCAGGACTGAGGAAGACGATGACCGGATTCAAGAACACGCTCTCTCTCACCGTCCTGGGTCTGGGGCTGCTGACCGCGGCCCCCCTGGCGAACGCCACCGGCGGCGACGACCTCGTGGTCGTGCTGAACGCCCACAACCCCACACAGACCCTGTCCAAGGGCGAGGTCAAGAGCCTCTACCTGGGCAACACCGCCTTCTGGAACGGCGTGGTCCCGGTGCAGCTCGTGGTGCGCGACGACGGCTCCGGCGCGAGCTCGGCCTTCTACGACGTCGTGGGCATGAGCAGCCAGCGCTACGACAGCCACTGGTCCGCCAAGCAGCTCCTCGGGCCAGGGTGTGGCCCCGGCCTCGGCCAGCAGCGCGGACCAGGTCGCCAACATGGTCCAGTCCCAGCCCGGCGCCATCGGTTTCATGTTGGCCAGTGAGGCCTGGAAGATCGAGAACGACGGCATCCGCGTGCTGGAGATCAACTGATGTTCCTGGGAAAGCTCAAGGTCCGCAGCAAGATGCTCGCCCTGCTGGTGGGCGTCTCGACCCTGTCCATCGGCGCGGTCTGCGTGGCGTTCATCCGCTACGACAGCCAGAGCTCCGCGCAGGCCAAGCACCAGACGATGGACGTGCTCGGCGCGGCCATCGCCGGCGCGGCCGCGGGCCCCACGGCTTTCCAGGACACAAAGTCCGCCATCTACGTGCTCGACACGCTCTCCGCTGAGCCCACCGCCCAGTGGGCCGGCATCTACCTGCACACCCCCAAGGACGAGAAGACCGACGGCACCCTGCTCGCCGCCTGGCCCGAGGAGGGCAGCGCGGCCCCCGAGACCCTGGACCCCATCCAGGGCTACCACGACGGCGTGCTCACCATCCACGCCCCCGTGAAGGGTCAGGGAGGTCAGGTCGGTGACCTGGTCATCCAGCTCTCCACCACCGACCTGCAGGCCCGCTCCGAGGACATGGCCGGGATCGCCCTCAAGGTGCTGATCGTGACCTCGCTGCTGGTGACCCTGCTGGCGGTGCTCGTGCAGCGCCTGATCACCGGGCCCATCGACCGCCTGGTGCAGGGCGCCCACAAGGTCAGCGAGGAGGGCGACTACAGCGTGCGCGTGGTCCTGGAGAACCAGGACGAGTTCGGCGAGCTGGCCGGCACCTTCAACGCCATGCTGGAGGGCATCCAGGAGCGCGACGCCGAGCTGGTCGCCCACCAGGAGAAGCTGGAGGAGCGCGTCCGACAGCGCACCCGCGACCTGGACCAGCGCAACGCCGCGATGCGCCTTGTGCTCGACAACGTCGACCAGGGGCTGGTGAGCCTGAGTCCCGAGGGCGTGCTGGCCGAGGAGCGCTCCGCCGCCTTCGACGCCATGCTGGGGCAGCCCACCGAGGGCGAGACCCTGGGCGGGCGCCTGAGCCGCCTGGATCCCAAGGCCGGCGAGTGGTTCAGCCTGTGCTGGGAGTCCCTGACCGACGGCTTCCTCCCCCTGGAGATGGCCATCGAGCAGCTCCCCCAGGAGCTCCAGCTCGACGACGCCCACTTCACCCTCAGCTTCAAGCCCCTGCTGGACGGCGAGCAGCTCCAGGGCATGTTGGCGGTCATCACCGACGTGACCTCGGAGGTGGAGCAGAGGCGAAAGGAGTCCGTACAGCGCGAGCGCCTGGCGGTGTTCCAGCACCTGATGCGCGACCGGGAGGCCTTCTCCTCCTTCCTGGACGAGGCCAGCGGGATCGTCGCGTCCCTGCGCGCGGACTCCGGCGACGACGCGGTCACCCAGCGGCAGCTCCACACCCTCAAGGGCAACGCCGGCATCTACGGCCTGGAGCGCTGGGCCACCCGCTGCCACGCCCTGGAGCAGCAGTACATCGACGGCGAGCCCGTCAGCGAGCAGACCCTGGACCAGCTCGCCGCGGACTGGAGCGCCTTCACCACCGAGGTGCGCACCCTGGCCGGCGAACACAGCGCGGGCGGCCTGGTCATCGACGCCCAGGAGCTGCAGGGCCTGCGCCACCTCCTCCGCAGCGGGGTCTCCTCTGCCCGGGTGGAGGAGGAGCTGGAGCGGCTCTCTGGGGAGCGCGTGGTCAACCGCCTGGACCACCTGGGACGCAGCGCCAGCGAGCTGGCGCGGAAGCTCGGGAAGCCTCTGCCCACCGTCGAGGTCAACGCGGGTGGCTTCCGCCTGGACCGGGAGACCTACAGCGAGCTGTGGTCCAGCCTGGTGCACCTGGTACGCAACGCGGTGGACCACGGCCTGGAGGACGCCGAGGGCCGCGCCCAGGCCGGCAAGCCCGCCCAGGGCACCCTGCGCATGCGCCTGAGCCCCTACCGGGGCGCCCCCTCCGAGGCGCTGGTGTTGGGGACCGTCCCCCAGCAGGGCCTGTGCCTGGAGATCCAGGACGACGGCTCCGGCATCGCCTGGGAGCGCATCGCCCAGCGGGCCGCCCAGGCCGGGCTCCCCGCCGATACCCCTCTGGACCATTTCGCCGCGCTGTTCGCCGACGGCCTGAGCAGCCGCGAGCAGGTCTCCGAGACCAGCGGCCGCGGCGTCGGGATGGCCGCGGTCCTGGACGAGGTCAAGGCCCTGGGCGGCGCCATCTCGGTGCGCTCCGAGCCGGGCGAAGGCAGCCACTGGAAGCTGTGGCTGCCCCACGCCCAGGCGGCCCGCGCCCGACTGGTGGCTTGAGGGCTCAGAGGGCCAGGTCAGCACGCCTCGGGACCGCCCCGAGGGGCTGCCGCGCGTTCGGGAAGTCGGCGGCGAGCGCCTGGACCAGCTCCTGCTGACGCACCCGCTCGGTCGCCGGGTCCACCGCGGCCTTCCGACACCAGGAGAGGCCCTCCTCGAGGGAGTCCCAGTTGGCCTCGACGACATCCGAGGGCAACACGTTGGGCTTGCCCGGGCACCACGCCCCCTCTGCCGCGTCGATCTGTAACACCACGAAGCACAGGATCTGGTACGTCGCGCCGATCGCAGCGTACTCCCGGGAGCTCCGGGCGACCGTGGAGGTCAGCGACAGCAGTCCTGGGACGTGCGCGCGGTAGAGCCGGGAGGACGCCATTGCTTGGGCCTGAGCGAGCGTCGGAGCCTCGGTCTCGGGGCGCTCCGGGGCGTCCAGCCACCCCCAGACTGCCTCGACCGCCGCCAGCGCAGCCGCCCGCACCGGTGACTCAGGCAGCGGCCGGGCCACGCCCTCAACGAGGGCTGCCAGACCGGCCAGCAGGGCACCTCGGGAGAGATCCTTCCATTCATTCATGCACGCCTCACATCAAGACCTTGCCAGCCGACATCTGCGCCGTCCCCTTTGCTGTCTGAGTGCTCCATGGTCCACGTTCGACTCGGCGTGGTCGAACTCCAGACCAGAGACCCGAAGCTTGTCAGGCCATCCCCCGCAGTGCAGCCGCTGTGGCCCTCAGAACCAATACCAACTCCGCCAGCCACTCTGCATCCTCCCTCCAGTCAAAGCGAGTGCGTCGGACCAAGTCCATCATCCAGGGCCCAAACTCCTCATCTGCGAGCCACAGCAGGAACAGCGCGGCGTCTCCGCACCGCTCACTCCCCACACTCGAGCGGATGAAGCCAGCGAGTCTCTCCCCCTCCGCTCGGAGTTCGCGACCACCTAGCAGGCCCCCTCCCTGGGGGAGGGAGTCCGCTTCGTACTCCAGCCAGATCACGGAGAACACCGCCGTCTCGAGCTCCGTCCGCACACCTGCCTCTCGCCCATCTCGTTCAAGCATCGCCGGTCATCCCTCTCGCACGCATACGCCCAGGGCAGCAGAGAGCCTGTCCAGATCCTGCGTGGGGTTTCGCAGCCACAACATCCGAAGCTGGGGCAGCTCCGAGAACACGGAGACCAACGCTTGCTCACTGAGCCCCTCCGCATGAATCCCCACCTCTTCCAAGGGCGTCCCCCGCAGCGGATTCAGCGCCACGGGGTGGTCGGGAACGAGCAGGCAGCGCAGAGTGGGGCACTCCGCGACCCACTCCAGGTCACGGGGAGTGGGCGCCGAGAGGCGCCGAAGCGGCGGTCCCAGGAGCGCGCGGTAGTCGTCGGTGTCCAGGCTGCCCTCCAGGTCCTCGAGCAGGGGCAGGCGCGAGACCTGGGCGGCGCGGAAGGGCCCTCCCCTGAGCACCCGGAGATTCGGGAAGAGCTGGAGATCCACCTCGCCCAGGAAGTCCAGCTCCTGAACTGAAGGCAGGGCGCGGGAAGGGGCCGGCTGCTGGCACCAAAGAGCCGAGGGCGCCAAGAATGCGAGGCCCTCCTCGTCCAACCAACGTCGTCCGCGCAACTTGACGCGCAACCCACGCTCCAAGCCAGGAAGCGGTCCTTCATCCAAGACGACCCAGCCCCCCTCTCGCTCGATCCGCCTGTTGGCAGGATCGCGAAACCAGGCCTCCAGCGGGAGGTTCCGGCTGGATTCGAGAGGCTCCGCGGACTCGATGCACAAGCCTTGGTGCCACGACAGCAGCCAGGCTCCCTGCAAGGCGGCGTGGAGCGCCTCCAGGTCGGGCCGTCGGTCGCGAAGCAGCTCCCGCAGGGCGTCCGAGTCCCTCCCCAGCGCGAGCTGCCCACCGGCCAGAAGGAGCGTCAGCGCACGCTCGGGGTCGCGTACCTCCACGTCCACCCAGAATCCGCCCGCTTTGATCCAAGGCAGCTTCCGGTGGACCCCAGGCCGAAGGCTGGCGCGTCCCGGACCGTGTTGGTCCAGGAGTCTCCCCAGCTCCTGCAGCATCACCCCGCGGTGGCCCAGGAGGAAGAGGACCGAGCCACTGGCTGCAGCGCTGGCGAGCGCCGACTCAAGGGTCTCCCACTCCGTATCGCTCGACTGACCAGGGGCCGGGAGGCACCGTCCGCGCCAGGTGCGCTGGGGCGCAGCGAAGGGGCCTGGCACCGCCCGTTCCCGGGGGAGCGGGACCAAGGGGCCGGCGTAGGCGGTCATGCGCCTACTCTGGAGAGTCCGAGCCATCAGGTCTCGGGAGCCTTGGGGTGGAAGCCGTATCTGTGGATCCGGTCCTTGAAGCCGGCGGACTCGGCGTAGTCAAACTCCAGCCCCGGGACCTGCTCCACGCGCTCCAAGAAGGCCGTGAGCCGACGGTTGTTCTCCTTGACCACGTCAGCCGGAAGCAGCGCTCCCCGCCCTGCGTAGGCGTTGCAGTGGAGCACCAGGGACACATCCACCTCGAAGGGCGACTCATAAACGACGATCTGAAACCACGAGCCCTCCACCTCGGTCTCCTGGGCCGCGCCATCTACCACCTTCAAGGCGAGCCAGAAGGTCAGGTCATGGACCTTGGAGTCGCTCCGCAAGAGGGAGTGCACAACACCCCAGGTCTGTCCAGGTACAAAGCTGAGCGCTGGCTCGACCGGACCCCGGTTGCCGATCTCCAAGGCCGAGACACGAGCGAAGCCGTTGAAGAGCGGGAGGAAGGCCAGCGCCTTCTCCGCCAACCAGTGACCTCGCTTGGACCAGTCAGTCAGGTCTGCCGAGGGGCGATACACCCAATTGCCGCAGCTGTCCTCAACCAGACCACCGCTTCCGATCAACACGGGCATCAGGTCTCGGCCGCCCTGGGGTGGAAGCCGGTTCTGTGGATCTGGTCCTTGAACCCAACGAGAGACTCGGCGTAGTCAAACTCCAGCGCCGAGACCTGCTCCAAGCGCCGCAAGAAGCCCTCCAGCCGGCGGTTGTTCTCGCCTGAGTCGTCGCAGAGCCACAGCACGTCCAGCTCCGCAAACTCCCCCAGGGCCCCCAACAGACCCTTGAGCACGGGCCCCAGCCAAACCCACCCTGGCTCCTGGGGCAGGGACAGCTTGTAGTACCAAGTGCCGACGTCTTCTTCCATGAGATGGCGGATTGGGACGTTCATGGGACCCAGGGAAGAAGGTGGTTTCTCTGCCGACACTCAGACATCCGCAGGCGGTCTTCACCCATCTCGCAGCCTGTCTTCGACCTTCTGGAGGAGCGCCGCAAGGGCGCCCCATCTCCCGTCAGTCTGCCAGTCGAACCCGCTGCGTCGACTCAGCTCCTCCACCACTGGACTCAGTCGATCGCGAGTCATCAGCTCCAGCACATCGGCCGCGTCCCTCCGGGCAGCCTCCCCAAGCTCGAACCGCAGGAGGTCGACAAGAGACGCCACACACGCTTCCTCGGAATCCGAGCCTTCCAGCCCGCTTGGATCCAAGGAGCCCCCAGTCTGAAGCTGTGTCGAGAGCTGCTGCATCAGCGCGTCGCGAGCCGCGTCTGGCCAAGCCTGCCCGTCTCGTTGTCGCTGACGCCACTGATTCATGGTCTCGTCCGTCAGGACCACGCGCGCCACCAACGCTGGGTTCAACGGCTCCCAGAAGCGCCGGCGAAACGCCTCCAGGACCTCCCGCACCTCCTCGTCATCATGCTCCCACTCGCAATGGGGTGCCAAACGAGCGGCGTCGAAAGATGGGGTCGCCAAGACCTTCTCGATGCCCAAGCGCAGGGCGTCCCACTCCCCTGCCCACAACGCTGATGTCCGATGATTCGGAAAGGGGTCCTCGTCGAGCTCATGATCAAGCCGGGAAAACAGCGTGTCAACATGACCAATGAGGAGGCCAATGGCAACGGGAATCGACGTCATCAGAGCACCACGTTTGGAGTTCCGGACGTGTACGAACCGGAGATGTGGTTGAAGTTCATCGAAGTGGCCTCAGGGAAGTGCTGGATGACCTTCCACCTACCAGCGCTCGGGTCCCACTTGATTCCGGTCGTCACCCGCTGAACACCATCCTTCACTGGATTCGTCTGATTCCAGACCCGAATCTGATCCGCTCCGTTGTGAGTGACGTTCTGCTTCATCGGACTAGCCGTCCGGTCGCCGATGAATCCGCTTCCCTTCGTTGAACCAGTGCTGCTGTACTCGATAGTCGTCTTGATGAAGTCATTCGTCGGATTGCCATCCACGCCCGGTGGTTTGGACAGATCGACTGGAAGACTTGCGTTGTTGTTCCCAGCCTGGATTTCTTGGAGAGCTCTATCCCGAGTCTTCAACCAGTCGTCGTAGCTCTGGAACTTCGTCGAGCCCCCTGGGGCATTCCTCACGCTCTGGTCTGGAGCAATTCCCTGGTTCAACCGTTTGTTGAGCGCCGGGTCGGTGTGATCAGGTCCGTGCCTGAGAAGGCTATGCCCACCATCATCGATCTCATGAGACGCGGCCTTCAGCGCCTTGATGATCTCGTCCTCGGAGCGTCCAGCCAGACGTGTCATGAAGTCCTCTCCACGCTGTCGCATGACCTTTGCAAGCTCATCCGGTGAGAGGCCGTGCTTCGCAGCCAGTTGAGTGAGCTTGGCTGGGTCGATGTCCAGCTGAGTGAGATGCTTGTACATCGGAAGCACATCATCACCCGACACTCCGAGTGCATTGGGTTGACCCGACGCATCTGAGATGCTCTCCAGCGACCGAACGAGCTTGGTCTTGTTCCCCTGCTGGGTACCTACCACTACTCCATCCAGGCCATCGGAAGTTCGCCTGAGTTCCTCCCCAAGCTTGAAGTTCCCTCGGTTTCCATTCCGGGTGACCTGGCTGTTGTCCAACCACTGAACCTTGCCATCCGCAAGCAACACCCAAGGGTTGACCTTCCCCTCAAGCCTGAACCGGCCCCCACCCACTCGAATCCGGAAGCCCTTGAACTTGGTCTTGCTCAGCAGCCCCTTGCCCAGCGCGCCCAGCTTCTTGAAGGCCTTGCCGAAGCCGGTGTTGCTCAGGCCCTTGAGCAGGACCTTGCCCTGCTTGATGACGTAGGCCACGCCGCGCTTGGCCAGGCTGACGGCGCCCTTGGCGAGCTGTTTGGCGCTACCCGCCAGCGCCTTGGCCCCCTTGAGTGCGGCACCGCCAGCCTTGAAGGTCAGGTAGGAGATGAGCTCGATGGCCCCCACCGCCAGGGCCTTGGCCAGGGACTTGCCCGCGGGCTGGGTGTCGCCGGCCCAGCCCTTCTCCAGGTAGCCGGCCACATAGCCGCCCATCTGCACGGCCATCAGGCCCATGAAGAGGGGCCCCAGCACCGACAGGATGGGGGGCACCGCCGCCAGCACGGCGCCGCCGCTGAGGATGTTCGCCGCGATGAAGGCGGCCGTCCCGATGACACCACCGGCCAGCACCAGCGGCCAGTTCTTGGACCACCAGTCGGAGATGCCCTTCTTCATGATGGTCCACTTGGCGCCGGCGCGCTCCGAGACGCTCAGGCCATCGTCGGGCACCACCTCCTGACCCGCACCCGCGGTGTCCGCGCCCTGCTCCAGCCCCAGGATGGACTCCATGCTGCGTGAAGGGTCATTGGACTGGCCGAACTCGACCTCGCCCTGGCCGCCGGTCTGCGTCATGAGCTGCTCCTGCAGCTCCGGGGACAGCTCCAGCCCGGACAGCACCTGCTCCACGCCCACGTTGTCCTGGGTCCAGGGCGGACCGCTCAGCTCGTCCAGGCCGCCTCCCCCACCCTGAGCAGCCCCCGGAGGCGTCAGGCCAGCGAGCGCCATCTCCGCCGGGCTCAGGGGCTGGCTCATGTCCCCGCCCAGCACCTCTTCGTAGGCGGCGGCCTCGAACTGGGGCGGCGCCTGAGCGGCCGAGTCGCCCAGGTTCTTGAGGCCCTGCACGATCTCCTTCCACTGCCCGCTGATGACCATGCCGATCAGCGTGAAGGCCCCGTTGTACAGGCTCTGGACCAGCCCCAGCGCCTTGTCCAGGGTGGTCGCCAGGAAGTCCAGGATCCCCGAGGTCACGCTCTTGAGGGTGGCAGCCGCCTTGTTCACCAGCTCGGTGGCCTTGGCCTTGGCCTGATCGATGCGCTTGCACGCAGCGTCCGCCAGCTTGGGGAAGGCCGCAAGCGCGACCTTGAGGATGCCCTTGAGCAGCGTCGCGTAGCCCTCGATCAGCAGCACGATGGCCTTGCGGCCCAGCTCGATGGCGGCCTCCGCCAGCTTCTTTGCGGCCTCGAACACCAGCTTCACGGCGGCCCGGAGCCCGTCGTAGATGGTGTTCATGGCGGCCTTGAGCCCATCCACCAGGGCCTTGGCCTTGGACGCCACCCACCCCAGGAATCCCCCGGACTCCTGATCGGCCTTGGCCTTCTCCTTGGCGGCCTTGGCCTCCGCCTCCTTCTTGTGCGCCGCCGCCTTCTTCTCGGCGTCGTCCAGGTGGGCCTGGGCCTCACTGTTGGCCTGCAACGCCCGCTTCTCGATGGCCCCCTGCTGCTCGCCGTGGGCCTTGGTGGCCTGGGCCTGTGCGTCCGCCTGGACCGCATCGACCTCCTCCCGCCACCGCTCCTTGGCCGCCTGGACCTCCGCGCTCGCGCCCTCCCGCGCACCAAGCTGCTCCCTGACCGCGTCCTGCTCAGCAGCGGCCATGTCCGCCCGCGCCTGCTCGTGGGCCGCCGCCTTCTCCGCCTGGAAGGCCTGCTCCCCCGCCTGGTGCTCCAGCACGGGCGCCTGCATCTGCCCCTGCAGCAGCGGACCCGCGGCCCCATCCACCTGCGCCGCCATCTCCGGGGGCAGCTCCACCACGGGGGCCTCCGGCGCATCCAGGCCCTGGGGCTCCGCCAGGCTCACCTGCGCCTGGAGGACCTCGCTGTCCTCGCTCGGGGCGATCGCGCCCTCTCCAAAGTCCTGGCCCGCCTCTCCCAGCGCCGCGCGGTGAGCCCCACCGACCTCCTGCTCCATGGCGCCCTTCGCCCCCGCCATGCGCCCCGGATCCGAGTCCCCACCCAGCGCCATCTTCGGCCGCGACTGGAAGCGCGTGCTGACCGCCTCGCTGGGGAGTCGCACCGCCGCCAACGCTCCAGCCGCGGCCCCCTGCACCTGATCTTCGCCGATCTCCGTGCCCCGCCTCGCCATCGCCGG
Source organism: Myxococcota bacterium (assembly GCA_036229005.1). Classification (GTDB taxonomy): domain Bacteria; phylum Myxococcota_A; class UBA796; order UBA796; family CAJQPC01; genus CAJQPC01. Next base: position 46,284 of record JAZAMN010000021.1, on the reverse strand, counting down.
CGCGGGCGCCGGGACATCGGCGGTCGCCGGCGGCGCCTCTCCCTTTCCGGCCTCCAGCTTGACCTGCGCCGAACGCTCCCCCTCCACCTGGGGCTCAGGGGCGGGCGCTCCCGGCGCGATGCCCGTCGGCGTCGGCACCTGGGGCAGGCCCTGCACGGTCGCCTCCCACTGCGCCCCCAGCAGCTTGGGCGCCTGGGCCCTGGAGCGCTCATAGGCCCCCAGGAGGGAAGAAGCGGGTGCCCCCGTCAAGCTGGACAGCAAACCCCCCGGGCTGCTGGCCTCCGGCAACACAAAGTCACCACCATCCGCCAGCGAGGTCAGGCTGGCCGGCTCCGCCCCCTCGGCCTGCTCCTGCTCCGGCTCCGGGGCCTCTGGAGGCGGCGCGCCCCCCTGGCCATCCTCGCCCATCCCCATCCAGTCGTAGGGGCCAGCGCCGCTGGCATCGCCAGCGTCCTCTGGCTGCGCGGGGGCGGCAGCCACCTTGGGGACCTCGCCTGCGCCAGACAGCCGCTGGGTCTGCTCCTGCTCCAGGTGGTCTGCCGGTGTGGACGCAGCCTCCAGCGCCGAGCTCCCCTCCTCTTGCTTTCTCGCTGCGACACCCTGCACGCCCGACCCCCCAACGCTGCGGTCCAAGACGTGATCAGCCTAGCACAGATGCGCCCGCCCCGAAAGCGCTCTCCAGAATGAAAGCAATCTGTAATCGCCTGAAATCTGGATATTTTTGGGCGCTCCGCCCAGGCGCCGGGCCCAGACGGAGCGGTCCCACAGAGACCTCAGATTTCGTAGGTCGTGATCTTCTCGCGCATCCAGTCGACCTTGCCGGCGACGCCGTCCAGGTAGGTCTTCTGGACCAGCTTGGAGACGGGGCCGGGCTCGCCGTTGCCGACGGTGCGGTGGTCGATCTCCCGGATGGGGGTGACCTCCGCGGCGGTGCCGGTCATGAAGACCTCGTCGGAGACGTAGAGCGCGTCGCGGCCAAAGGTGGTCTCGATGACCTCGTAGCCGTTGTGCTCCAGGATCTCGATCGCGGTGCCGCGGGTGATGCCGCCCAGGATGTTGGTGATCGGCGGGGTCTTGATCTTGCCGTGCCGGATCGCGAAGAGGTTCTCGCCGGTGCCCTCGGCCACGTAGCCGTTCTGGTCCAGCATGATGGCCTCGTCGTAGCCGTGATCGTTGGCCTCGTAGCGGGCCAGGATGCTGTTGACGTAGTGGCCGATGACCTTGGCGCGCTGCAGGTTCGAGTTCACCGCGTGGCGGGTGAAGCTGCTGGTGCCGGCGCGGATGCCCTTCTGCAGGCCCTCATCGCCCAGGTAGGCGCCCCAGGGCCACACGGCGATCGCCACGTGCACCTGGTTCTGACGCGCGCCCAGGCCCATCTGCCCGTAGCCCAGGTAGACCAGGGGGCGGATGTAGGCGGCGGTGAGCTTGTTGGCCTTGAGGGTGTCCAGGCAGGCCTGACGCACCTGCTCGAAGCTGTAGGGCATGGGGATGCGGCACATCTTGGCGCTGTCGAAGAGCCGCTGGACGTGCTCGTCCAGCTTGAAGATGCCGCCCTTGCCGTCGGGCTGGGTGTAGGTGCGGATGCCCTCGAACACGCCCAGACCGTAGTGCAGGGTGTGGGAGAGGACGTGGACCTTGGCGTCGTCGTAAGGGACGAACTCGCCGTCCATCCAGATGACTTCAGAACGAATGGACATCAGTCCTCCACAACGTTGCCGTCAACGTCCAGCACCACCACGGGGTAGCCGAGCGCCTCGACGGACTCTTGGATGCTGGCGAGGTCACCAACGACCGTCACCAACAGGGGCTGGCTGGCGACCTGCTCCACGAACGCGGCCTGGGCCGCCTCGGGGCTGACCGCCCGGACACTGGGGATGTACTGCTCCTCCCAGTCGCTGGCCAGGCCGTAGCGCCAGACCTCGCTGCGGCTGGAGAGCAGGTAGTCCACCGTCTCGAAGGCGCCGGGGTAGCCCAGCACGCGGTTGGACTTGGCGTAGGCGATCTCGTCCGCGCTCAGGGGCCGGGGCTCCTGGACCTCGCTCAGCTCCTTGAAGAGCTCGGCCATCGCGGGGGCGGTGACCTCGGACTGCACGCTGGAGCTGGCCACCCACAGAGCGCCGCCAGCGCCCTCGTAGATGCTGGACCGGGCGCCGTAGGTGTAGCCCTTGTCCTCGCGCAGGTTCATGTTCAGGCGGGCCATGAACATGCCACCCCAGGCGGTGTTCCCCACGACCACGGGCCAGTAGCCGTCCTCTGCCCGCCCATCGACGAAGCGCACGGCCTGGACCACGGACTGGGCCGCGCCGGGCTTGTCCACCAGGTAGATGGTGGTCTCGGTGGGCTGGGTGCCCGCGAAGCTGGGGGCCTCGGTGGGCTCACCGGGGGCCACGCTGCCGACGCGCTCTTCGAGCAGGGGCAGGATCTCGGCCAGGGTGATGTCGCCGCCCACCAGGATGGTGCCGTTGGCGGGGACCAGGTGGGCCTGGTGCCAGGCGGCCATGGACTCGGTGTCGACGGCGCCCAGGCTCTCCTCGGACCAGCTCCGGCCGTCGTAGCTGTCTCCGTAGAGCAGCCGGTCGGTCACGGTCCAGGCCATGGAGTTGGGATCCTTGCGGCTCGCCTCCAGGTCCAGCAGGTACTGCTTCTGGATGCGCTCCCACTCGCTGTCGGGGAAGGTGGGCTCCAGCCAGACCTGGGCCCAGATGTCCAGGGTGGGCTCCAGGTGCTTGACCAGGCTGTCGGCGCGCACGGTGGCGGTGTCCGAGCTGGACCCGGTGCTCACGCTGGAGGCCATCTTGCGCAGGGCGGCGCTGATCTCCAGGGCGTCCATGTCACCGGCGCCCTCGTTGAGCATGTCCATGGTCGCGGTGACCAGGCCCTCCTGGCCGGCGGGGTCGCTCCAGTCACCGGTGGTGAAGATGGCCCGCACCTGGACCACGGGGATCTCGTGGTTCTCGACGACCACGACCTCCATGCCGTTGGACAGGGTGCCGGTCTCCATCTTGGGGAGCTCGAAGTTGCTGGCCTCCAGCGGCGCCGGGCGCACGCTGCGGTCGAACGCGGGAGCCTGCTCCACCGGGGTCTCGACCTCGGCGGTCTTGGGGCAGGCCATGAAGAGAGAGATGAAGAGCATCACTTGGCCTCCTCGGTGTCAGCGGGGGGGGTGATGTGCAGGATCACGCGGCCTTCGGAGCCCAGGGTCTCCTTGGCGGCGCTCAGCACGGTCTCGGGGGTGCAGTCCAGGTAGCGCTGCAGGTCCTGCTGCAGGTAGTCGGGCTCACCGGCCATGAAGTAGTAGGAGTTCAGGCGGTCGGCCTTGTTGGCCACGGTGCCCAGGCTGCGGATGAAGCCGGCCTCGTACTGGGCGATGCCCACGGAGAGCTCGTCGGCGGTGGGGCCCTCCTCGAAGAAGGAGGCCAGCACGGCGTCCACGGCGGCCACGATCTCGTCGGTGCTGTGGCCCTCGGCCGGCACCGCCTGGATCACGTACATGCCGTCCAGGTAGCGGGAGACCTGGTAGGCATCGATGCTCTTGGCGATCTGCTGCTCCAGCACCAGCTCCTTGTAGAGCCGGGCCTCCTTGCCGTCGGTGAGCAGGCTGCTCAGCAGATCCAGCTCGGCGTCACCGCTCTCGTAGAGCGCGGGGCTGGGCCAGGCGATCCACACCTGGGCGTAGGGCACGCCGGCTTCTTCCTGCCGGACGACGACCTCCTGCTCCAGGGTGAAGTCGACGGACTCGGGGGTGGCGCGCTCAGGCAGCGCCGCGGTGCCCGCGGGGATCTCCCCAAAGTACTGCTCGATCAGGGGCTTTGCGACGGCGGGGTCAAAGTCCCCGGCCACCACCAGCACCGCGTTGTTGGGCACGTACCAGGTGTCGAAGAAGGTCTGCACGTCCTCCAGCGTGGCCGCCTCCAGGTCCTCGTGGGACCCGATGGTGGTGTGGTGGTAGGGGTGCAGCTCGGGGAACACGTTGGCCTGCAGGGTCACCCAGCTCGTCCCGAAGGGGCGGTTCTCGTAGCGCTGACGGCGCTCGTTCCGCACGACCTCCTTCTGGTTGTCCAGGCGCTCCTGGTCGATCACCAGCCAGCCCATGCGGTCGGCCTCGCCCCACAGGGCCAGGGGCAGGTACTCGCTGGGGACGCCCTCGAAGTAGTTGGTGCGGTCGGTGTTCGTGGTCCCGTTGACCCGCGCGCCGACCTCCTGGAGGGGCTCGAAGTAGTCCTGGTTGTTGTTCTCGGAGCCCTGGAACATCAGGTGCTCGAAGAGGTGGGCGAAGCCGGTGCGGCCCTCCACCTCGTCCTTGGAGCCGACGTGGTACCAGACGTTGACCTGGACCACGGGGACGCTGTGATCTTCGGCCAGGATGACCGTCAGCCCGTTGTCCAGGCTGTACTTCTCATAGGGGATGCTCAGCTCCTGGGCTTGTGCCAGGGGAGCAGCCAGCAGGGTCGCGAGCGCGAGCATGCAGGGGCCTCCAGTTCAGTGGTGAGTCGGGTCCCGCAGGGCCCGCCTCGGATTGCCCCAGTGGCATAACAGAGAATGACAAGCCGAGGGGACCCGCTGTCCTTCACCGACCCCCGCCCTCACCAGCTATTCCTGGGCGCACCGGAGATGACCATGCACCGAAGCCTCGCCGTCGCGCTCCCCCTGGCCCTGCTGCTGGCCTGCCGCAAGGACGGCCCCACCTCGACCGACACCCAGCTCGAGGCCGACGCCGACACCGACGCCGACAGCGACTCGGACTCCGATGCGGACGCGGACACCGACTCCGACGCGGACGCGGACCTCGGGGCGCGCACCACGCTCTACCTGTCCTGGGACACCAGCGGCACCCCGGTCACCAACCTGAGCAGCTACGCGGAGGGCTGCCCGAGCGGCTCCACCTTCGTGGGCGGCACCGGCTACGCCGTGGCCTGCTTGACGGACACCCCCGCAGGCCAGGTCTCCATGTCCTGGGTGCCCGACGGCAGCACCGCCACCGATCTGGACGATCGCAGCGATGCCTGCCCCAGCGGCACCACCTTCGTGGGCGGCAACAGCTACAACGTCACCTGCCTGGACAGCGCGCCCTCCACCGCCGTCTACAACAGCTGGACCACCAGCGGCGCGACCGCCATCGACCTGGAGGACCGCGCCGAGGCCTGTCCCAGCGGCTACGACTTCGTGGGCGGCAGCAGCTACGCCGTCACCTGCTACAAGCGCGCCCTGGAACACCTTGTCGCCCTGACCTGGCTCCCCGACGGCAGCGTCGCCATCGATCTGGAGGAGCCCAGCGAGGCCTGCCCCGCCGGCACCACCTTCGTCGGCGGCAACAGCTACGCCGTCAACTGCCTGGGCTCCGGTCCCGGCACCGCGCTCTCCTTGGCCTGGCTCCCCGACGGCAGCCCAGCCACCGATCTGGACGACCCCCAGGACGCCTGCCCTGCCGGCTTCGACTTCGTGGGCGGCAACAGCTACTCGGTGGTCTGCTACGCCACCGAGGCACGCGCCGTCGTCTCCCTGAGCTGGACCACCAGCGGCGAGAGCGCCCGGGCGCTCGACGATCGCCAGGACGCCTGCCCCAGCGGCTTCACCTTTGTCGGTGGGAACGGCTACGACGTGGTTTGCCTGGAAGACTGAGTTCCACGGAAGGGTGACCTCGCCGATGGGTCAGTGTCTGAGCAGGGTCTGATCCACCAGGCCTTGGGGCGGTGGGCTGCGGGGGTTCAAGGACCACAGCCACCTCAGCCCCTCCGCTGCATCCAAGCGCGCCGGATCCAGGCTGGGCCGCCCCGCCGCCGCCCGGAGGCCGAAGCCCACGGCTCGCCCAAGCTCCTGCAGGACGGTGCCCACGCGCGAGACCCCTGCCGGGTGCTGCCAGGGCGCGTAGCCCATGGTCTGGGGGGGGATCACGGCCTCCACCAGGGCGACCTGGGCCGGGGTCAGGGCCACGGGACCGGGCACATAGGGGCGCAGGGGCTTCTCGGCGCCCACCAGCCAAGGCAGGCGGGGGTCGGCGTCGAAGTCGGCGTGCAGGTGGTGCTCCAGCACGCGGGGGTCCCAGGGCGCCTCCAGGAAGGAGAGCAGGGCGCGGAGGGCGGGCTCCGGATCGGCCAGAAGCCGCTCCAGACGCAGGGTGTAGAGGGGGAGAGGTGAGGCCTGTAGCGCCTCCCACGCCTGGCGCACCATCCAGGAATCCGCCAGCGCGCTCCCACTGGACCAGCACACCCGCCCCAGCGAGGACACCGTTGCGACGGGATGGCGGACCACGGCCACGACGCGGGCCTGGGGGAAGGCGGCCTGGATCTCCGCGAGGTGCAGGGCGTGGAGGGGGGTCTTGTCGCCCCAGCGGGTCTTGCCGAAGCGGGCGGCGCGGGCCTGGAGGACAGCGGCGATGGCCTCGCGCTTGGGGGCCCCGGGGGCGAGCTGAACGGGCTCGGGGTTGAAGAGCGCGCCGGAGGGGCTGCGGGACCAGGCCTCCAGGAACCCGGCGCCGTCCAGATCCGGCCAGCGCCCGGCCCAGCGGAAGAGCCCGGACTCCTGGCCCAGGTGGATGTCCCGGTGGGCGTTGAGCAGCGCGCGCAGCAGCGAGGTGCCGGAGCGGCCGCTGCCGACGATGAAGATGGGGGAGCTCACGGCTCTGCTGCTATTGCGCGGGGAGCAGGCCCGCCCCAAGGCGAGGTCCAGACGCTATGCTGGCGCAACACAAAGAGGGGGTGCGCGCATGGTTCTTTCGCTGCTGGGTTTGCTGCTGGGGTGCCGGGAACCCTATGCCTTTGGGGAGCCCCAGGAGATGACGCGGGAGGGCCTCCCGGTCCGGGTCACGCTCAACGACCTGGAGAGCGCCACGCTGGTGGGCCAGACCGTGCACGACGGCGCGGTCGTCGTGATCCCGCGCTCGGAGATGCAGTGGGGCTACAACGCGTGGCGCTTCGAGGGCGAGGGGCTGGACGAGTGGCACCGGGTGGAGCGGAAGGTGACCTCCCAGGATCTGCAGATGCAGTGCTCCGGAGACGGCCCCGCGACCCTGACCCTGGGCAGCTCGATCGCCGAGGGCTGTCCGCTGGTGGACGGCGCCGCGGAGATCCAGATCCTCCCCTGGGAGGGGCTGCGCCTGGAGGGCGAGCGCATCGAGCTGCAGGAGGACCGGATCCGGATCCTCCTGGTCCCCCTGACGCTGGAGAAGTCCCTGAGCCCGACGGAGCCTTTCGGCACCCAGGAAGCCGACTGGCGTCCGCGGACCGTCACCGCGAGCCTGTCCAAGGGCGAGCCCATCGAGATGGAGTTCACCTTCTCGAGCAGGGAGTCGGTGGTCGCGGCCTTCTTCCAGGGGCTCCCGGGGACGCTGGAGGGGCTGGAGGCCCCCAGCGGCAGGCGTCGGGTGGCGGTGTTCCCCGCCGATGGCGTCTACTGGGCGCAGGGGGCTGCGGCCGAGGGCCGGACCGTCGCCGAGGCCGATGTGTTCGTGAAGGAGCTCTCCCACGAGCTGGGCGAGCCGGGCCAGGGCTGCATGTTCTCGGGGAGCAGCGGGCCCACGTCGGTCCCCACGCGCCTGAACCCCACCACCTACGTGGCCTACGACCGCGCCGGCAACGAGCTTGGGCGCAAGACGATCACGCCCACCTTCCGCTGCCCCAGCACCCTCCACTACAAGCCCGGCCAGCCCATCGACGTCGGGCCCTCCGAGGCGCAGCTCCGGCGTTGGGTGCGGACTCTGCTGCGCTGAGGCTCAGGCGGGCTTGGCCTTGCTCTTGGAGACCGCCATCCCCAGCTTGCCCAGGGACACCAGCAGCATCACCCAGGGCAGGCCGTGCATGGCCAGGTCGAAGAAGTCCATGAGCTGCATGCCCTTGGCACCCCCGAGCACCCAACGCAGCTTGCCCCAGACGTGGGGCTCCGGAAAGAAGGGGGCCAGCCCCAGGGAGAGGGATCCGAGGGTCCAGAAGCCCACTTGCTGGACCTCGACCCGGTGTTCCTTGAGCATGATGCGCCCCAAGTGCAGTGCAAGACAAAGGCCGCCGGGAGCCGGGGCCCGCCGAACCCTGTGCGCGGATCGGGCGGCGGTCAAGCGCGGGGGGACCCCGGGGCGCTCTGGATCAGGCTCTGGTCACGCCGGGGGGGCCAGCGCGCCCTCGATGCGCACGCAGAGGCCGTCCTCCTGGGGCTCCCAGGCGATCTCCCAGCCCGCGCGGTGGGCGATCTCGCGGGTGATGAGCAGACCCAGTCCGGGGCCCCGCTGGCGCGCCTGGTCTTCGCTGAAGGTGGGCAGCTCCAGAGAGGCCATCACGTCGGCGGGGAGGCCGGGGCCGTCGTCCAGCACGCGCAGCTCGAAGCGGTCGCCGTGCAGGTCCAGCAGCACCGCGACGTGGCCCCCGGGGCGGTTGTGGGCGACGGCGTTCTGCACCAGGTTGGCCAGAGCCCGCTCGGCCAAAGCGGGCGCACAGAGCACGGGGACCGGGCGCTCCGGGGTGTTCACCGCGACCTCGATCCCGGAGTGCTTTCCGATGAGGGAGAAGCGCCGACCCAGGCGCTCGACGAGCTCGCCGAGCTCCACCTGTCCGTCCACCGCCGAGAGCCCGTGCCGCAGCCGCACGCCCTGATGCAGGTTCTCCACCAGCGAGGACAGGTAGACCATGTCCGACAGGGCCCCCTGGGCGTCGTGGCCGTCTTCGAGCAGGGCCTCCAGCGAGAGCTGCATGCTGGCCAGCGGCGTGCGCAGGTCGTGGGCGATTCCGGCCAGGTGCTTCTCCAGAGCCTTGTGGCGGGCGATCAGCTCCTGGCGGTCCGTCTGGATGCGCTGGTGGCTCTCGCCCAGGACCCGGGCGATGGTGCCCAGGTCATCCTCCTGCTGGGGGGGCGGCGGCTCGAAGTCCTGGTGCCCCACGCTGCCCGCGCTGTCGGCGATGCCCTCGATGCGCCGCTGCATGGGCCGCACCACCAGCCCCCAGCTCGCCAGGCCCACCAGGGTCATGGCCAGGATGGTGGCCACGCCGATCAGCACCGTGCGCGGGTCCAGCTCCTCCCGGGCGTGGGGCGGCGTAAGGGTCAGGCGCAGGATGGCGCAGGGGCCGTCGCTCCGCACCCGCACCCCAAAGCGCTCCCGCTGGTCCCCCTGATCCGGCAGGGCGACCAGCTCCCCGTCCAGCTCCGCCAGAAGCAGGCTGGGCTCCAGCGGCGGCGCCTGGGGGTTCCGGCTGTTCCCCTGGGCGTCGTAGGCGAACACCTGGAAGCCCGACATGTTGGCGCCCCAGTGCTCCGGCGCCGCCTCACAGGCGCCCAGGTCGGCGTGGCTGCTCATGCCCCGGATCATGCTGTCCCGCATGAGCTGCTGGCTGGCCGTCAGGGTCAAGGCGACCAGCAGGGTGCCCACCAGCGCCGAGAGCACCGCGCTGGCCAGCACGCGCCCCGACACCCCCAAGCGCGGCCCGGCCATCAGAGCTCCGCCACGTAGCGGTAGCCGATGCCCCACACGGTCTTGATGTGGGCGGAGGCCTCCGGGCCCAGCTTCTTGCGGACCCGGGAGACGTGGCTGTCCACGGTGCGCGCCACGCGGTCCCCGGCCTCCGGGAGCGCGCTGTCGGCGATCTGCTCCCGGCTCAGGGCGCGGCCCTCGCGCTCCATCAAGAAGGCCAGGACGTTGAACTCGTGGGTGGTCAACCCCAGCGGCTCGCCGCCCGCCCGCACCTCGCGTGCGTCCAGATCCACTTCCATGCCCGCGAGCTCCAGGATGCGGTGCGGTGCAGACTCGACGAAGGACAGGTGGGCCTTGATCCTCGCCACCAGCTCGGCCATGAAGAAGGGCTTGGGCACAAAGTCGACGGCCCCGCCCTCAAAGGAGCGCAGGCGCGCGGGCAGCTCGGTGCGGGCGGAGAGCACGATGATCGGGGTGCTGCTGCGGCCCTGCAGAGCCTCCAGGATCTCGAAGCCGGTGCGCTCGGGGAGCATCAGGTCCAGCACCAGCAGGTCGTGATCCGCGGCCAGCGCCGCCTCCAGGCCAGCGCGCCCGTCCATGGCCACGCTGACCTCGAAGCCGGCCTTGTGGAGGCCTTGGATCAGGGAGCGCACGACCCCCAGGTCGTCCTCCACCACCAGGATGCGCGGCTTTTGGTCCATGACTCAGAGTACCTCGTCCACGCGGCCGGCCAGGCGCGCCAGCTCCAGCTCGGCCCGCGCCTGCTCCAGCTCGGCCTCCAGCAGGGCCTGCTCGGCGCTGATCCGATCCTCGCGGGCCTCCAACAGCTCGTCCATGCGGCGGTTGCCCTCCTGGAGCTGGGCCTCCTCGGCGGCCTCCACCTCGCGGGCGACCTGGAGCTGCTCCAGCGCGAGCGCGGTCTGCTGGGCGGCCTGGTCCCGATCCCGAGCGGCGGCCAGCACCTCGGCGCGCACGCTGCGCTCCCCGCTGAGGGTGTCGAGCTCGGCCTGCTGCAGGATCAAGCGCTCCAGCTCGAGCTGGGAGCGGGCGGCCTTGTTCCCCAAGGGCACGGTCAGCTCCAGGCCAGCGGACATCGAGGGCAGGCGGTCCTCGGTCCCCAACGCGCTGAGGGCGGCGTTGGCGTTGTCCTCCAATGACGCCACCCCCGCCGAGGCCGTCAGGTCCAGCGTGGGCAGCCGATCCGACTCGGCGAAGTCCACCTGCCGACCCTGGGCCTCAGCCTGCGCGCGCAGGGCGGCCAGCTCCAGGTTGCCCTCCATCAGCTCGTCCATGCCGGCCTCGGCCAGGTGCCCCCGCAGCGCGCCATCCCCGGCGACCTCGATGGCCTCCCCCGGGTCGTGGCCGATCAGCAGCAGCAGGGTGTCGGCGGCCTGCTGCTCGGCGTTCTGGGCGTCCAGCAGGCTCTGCTGCGCCTGCAGGCGGGCCAGGCGGGTCTGCCCCAGCTCCGAGGCGGAGACCATGCCCTCTTCGGACCAGAGCACGCTCACCCGCTCCAGCTCCTTGGCGCGGGCCAGCTCCTGCTCGGCCAGCTCCACGCTGCGGGAGGTCACCGCCCAGCTCCACCAGGCCTCGGCCACCTGGGCCAGGGCCTCCTGCTCCTGCTGCCGGGACTGGATCTGGGTGACCGTCAGGTTGTCCAGAGCCTCGAGCTGGGCCTGCCGCTCGGCGCTGCGGCGGAAGGGCGCCAGCACGTCCTGGCTCAGCTCCACGCCGGTCTCGGCCTGCCAGGTGGACTGGAGGGTGTCGCCGGTCAGGTCGGACACCGTCTGGGTCTCGTTGCCCTCCAAGTTGGAGTAGAGGCTCCAGCTCGTGCCCGAGGCCGCCACGTTGCCGCCCACGCTCAGCCCGCTGCTCAGGCGGGTGGAGGTGGCGTCGTAGGCCGTACCGGCGATGAAGCCCGCGGAGTCGGCGCTGTTGTAGCCGCCGCTCACGCCCAGGGCGGGCTCGGAGCTGGCCTTGGCCACGGCGAGCTGCTGCTCGGCCTGGGCGGTGGCGAGCTGGGCCCCCTGCAGGTCGGGGTTGTTGCGCAGTGCCTCGACGACGGCTTGATCCAGACTCAGGGGAGCGGCCTGGGCCGCGCTGGACAGAAGGATGAGCAGGGGTGTGGGCATCGGTGGCCTCCTGCATCCAACCTCACCTCCCACCTTTGAGAAAGTGTGGAGAGATCGGAGACCGCGGGCTCCACACTTTCTCCAAAACCCGCTCATAGCTTGATGGCAGACCGGAGAGTTTCCATGCCCGCCATCCGCCGCACCCTGCCCCTGTTGACCCTGAGCCTGGGCCTGACCCTGCTGTCTGCCTGCCGCGGAGGTCCCCCCGGACCCGAGGGCTACATGGAGGAGGAGAGCACCGCCGGAGACCTGGCGCTTGAGGTCACCGCCGTGGGCACCCTGGCCCCCATCGAGGAGGTGGAGATCGGCTCGGACCTGACCGGCGAGGTCGCCGAGGTGCTGGTCGACGTGAACGACCGGGTCAAGGCGGGTCAGGTCCTGGCGCGCATCGAGCCCGCGGAGTTCGAGATGGCGGTGAGCGAGGCCAAGGGCACCGTGCAGAGCGCCCAGGCGGCCATCTCGACGGCCAAGGTGAACCTGGAGAAGGGCGAGGCCGACCACGCGCGGCTGCAGCGCCTGATGGACAAGGGCGCGGCCACGCAGGTGGAGGTGTTCGACGCCCGCATCCAGGTGGACCTCTACAAGGCGCAGCTGGCCTCGGCCCAGGCGCAGCTCGCGCAGGCCCGGAGCTCGCTGGAGCGGGCCCAGCAGGACCTGGAGGACACCGAAATCCGCTCCCCCATCGACGGCGTGATCCTGGATCGCCAGGTGGATCCGGGGCAGACCGTGGTGTCCTCCATGAGCACGACCACCCTCTTCACGGTCGCGTCCGACCTGGCCCGGATGAAGGCAGAGGTGGACATCGACGAGGCCGACGTGGCGCGCCTGAGCGAGGAGCAGCCGGCGACCTTCAGCGTCTCGGCCTACCCCTCTGAGTCCTTCCCCGCGACGGTCTACCGCGTGGCTCTGTCCCCAGACGAGGACGCCGACACCGTGGTCTACGTGGCCGAGCTGCGGCTGGACAACGCCGACGGCCGCCTGCGCCCGGGCATGACGGCGACGGCCACCATTGAGACGGGCCGCGTGGAGGACGCCACCCTGGTGCCCTCGGCTGCGCTGCGCTTCGCCCCCCGCGGGGAGAGCGCCGGCGACAAGGTCTGGCAGGTGCAGGGCGAGAAGTCGCCCCCCAGCGCGATCCCCGTCACCGTCCTGGGCAGCGACGGGAACACCACGGCCGTCTCCGGCCTGGACGCGGGCACCCGCGTCATCACGGGGGAGATGTGAGCCCCGTCATCCAGGTCCGCGGCGTCAAGCGCATCTACGGCCGCGGCGAGGCCGAGGTGCGGGCGCTGGCCGGCGTCGACATGGACGTGGAGCGCGGCGTGTTCCTGAGCCTGATGGGCCCCTCGGGCTCGGGCAAGAGCACCATGCTCAACACCCTGGGCTGCCTGGACGTGCCCAACGAGGGCTCCTACCTGCTGGAGGGCCGCGAGATGGTGGGCCTGTCCCGCCGGGAGCGCGCGCTGGTGCGCCGGGAGAAGCTGGGCTTTGTGTTCCAGGGCTTCAACCTGCTGGCCCGCAGCACCGCCGTCGAGAACGTGGAGCTGCCCCTGGTCTACCAGGGCGTGGGCGCCAAGGAGCGGCGGGAGCGGTCCCTGGCGGCGCTGGAGCGCGTGGGCCTGGCCGACCGCTGGGACCACCTGCCCAATGAGCTCTCCGGTGGGCAGCAGCAGCGCGTGGCGATCGCCCGCGCCATCGTCACCGAGCCGGAGATCCTGCTGGCCGACGAGCCCACGGGAAACCTGGACACCACCATGAGCCACGACATCATGGCGCTGCTCCGGGAGCTCAACAAGACCCGGGGCATCACCATCGTCCTGGTCAGCCACGAACCCGAGCTGATGACCTACGTGGACCAGATCGCGCACTTCCGCGACGGCCTGCTGGAGCGCATCGAGCAGGTGCAGCAGCCTGCACCCCAGGAGGCCTGAGATGTTGTGGAACGCCCTGCGCATCGCGCTCAACGAGATCCGCCGCAACCTCAGCCGCTCGATCCTGACGGCTCTGGGCATCCTGATCGGCGTCGCCGCCGTGATCGCCATGGTCGGCATCGGCCAGGGGGCCACCGCGTCGGTCGAAGAGGACCTGGCGTCCATGGGGAACAACCTGCTGTCCGTCCACCCCGGCGGCGGCCGCGGTCCGGGCTCGCGCGGCGACGCCCCCAACTTCAAGGCCAAGGACGCCGAGGCCATCTACCAGCAGGTGCAGCACGTGGCGGCCGTCGCGCCGGTGTCCTCGACTTCAGCGCAGATCGTCTACGCCGGTGAGGACACCACCACGACCGTGTACGGTTCGACCAACCCGTGGTTCGAGGTCTCCAACCGCTCCGTCGCCTCTGGGCGCATGCCCACCGAGACCGAGCAGACGGCGGGCGCGGCGGTGTGCCTGATCGGCGAGACCACCCGCGAGACCCTCTTCGGCGGCGAGGCGGCCCTGGGCGCGAAGATCCAGGTCAACAACATGAGCTGCACGGTGATCGGGCTGCTGGAGGCCAAGGGCGCCAACACGATGGGCATGGACCAGGACGACCTGGTGTTCGCCCCCCTGACCACGGTCCAGCGCCGCCTGACGGGCAACAACGAGGTCGCCAGCATCCAGGTCAGCGCCGACACCTCGGACAACATCTCCCGGGTGCAGCAGGACGTGACCGCCCTGATGCGCGAGCGCCGCCACCTGCCCGCCAACCGCAGCGACGACTTCCAGGTGCACGACACCCGCGAGATGGCCCAGATGGTCTCGGGCATCACCACGACCCTGACGGCCTTCCTGGGCGCGGTGGCCGGCGTGAGCCTGCTGGTGGGCGGCATCGGCGTCATGAACATCATGCTGGTCTCCGTGACCGAGCGCACCCGCGAGATCGGCATCCGCATGGCCATCGGCGCCCTGGAGCGCGACGTGATGACCCAGTTCCTGGTGGAGGCCAGCCTGCTGTCCGCGATGGGCGGCGTGCTGGGGGTGCTCCTGGGGATCGGCGGCTCCTACCTGGGGGCCCACCTGCTGGAGGTGCCCTTTGTGTTCAACCTGCCGGTGGTGCTGATCGCTGTGGTGTTCTCGGCCCTGGTGGGTGTGGGCTTTGGCTGGTACCCGGCCCGCCGCGCCGCCCGGATGGAGCCCATCGACGCCCTACGGCATTAGAGGGCGGCTCCCCAACCGGAGCCCCCCATGCCCCTGCTGCTTCTGCTCGCCTGCGCCCCCAACCCCTCCGCCGCCACGGAGTACGGCGGCGTGGCCCCCGAGGGGCTGCCGGTCAAGGTGCACCTCTGGGACATCGACAGCGCCACCCTCGCTGGGCAAACGGTCACCCACGGCCAGACCATCACCATCCCCCGCAGCGCCATGCAGACCGGGCGCAACACCTGGACACTCGGCGGCGACTTCGGCGAGAACCCGCCAACGGTGAACACCACGATCGGCGTCGCTCAAGCCCTGATGCCGAGCTGCGAGGGCGGAGAGGCCACCGTGATGGACAAGGGCGACAGGGGCTTCATCGAAACGGAGTGCCCCATTGTGGACGGCGCGATCCAGGTCACGGTGGACCCGCTGCCGGGCCTCAGCGTGGAAGGCGAAGGCGTGGTGCTGACCGACGACGCCCTGCGCATCCCCTTCGCGCACCTGGCCCTGGACGCCCCCCTGACCACAAAGAGCAGCTTCGGCCTCAAGCGGGTCGCGCTCGAGCTCCCCGTGGTCGTCAAGTCCCCCGACGGCGAGCCCCTCTCCGCCACCCTGAAGGCCTCCTTCCGCGGCAGCCCCATGGGCGCCTTCTTCTCCGGCCTGCCCGGCACCCTCCAGGGGCTCTCGGCCCCCACCCCCGACCCCAAGGTGGCGGTCTTCCGCACCGGCGAGCACTTCTGGAGCGCGGGCCCCGCTGACGGCCTCAACCTGCGCGAGGCGGACCTCTTCGTCGCGATCGCCGCTGAGGGCACGCCCAAGCCCTTCAAGGACTGCGTCTACAGCAGCATCGACGGCATCAGCGGCAGCTTCATCATGCCCACCGAGCTGGTCCCGGTGACCTATGTGGCCTACGACCGCGCCGGCAACGAGCGCGCCCGCACCACCCTCACCGCCTCCGGCTGCCCCAGCGCCACCAGCTACGCCGAGGGCCAGACCCTGCGCGTACACCCCGGCGACGGCCAGGTGCGCGCGTGGGTACAGACCCTCGTGGACTGACTCCCCGACTCAGACCAGGCGCTGCTCGGCGGCGCGGGCGTGGGCCTCCAGCCCCTCCATCCGGGCCAGGTCCACGCAGTCCTGCACCAGCTCCGCGGCCTGCTCCGGAGCGTCCAGCCGCAGCCAGGTCTGCACCCGCAAGAAGGTGGACACCGAGAGCGCCCCCACGCTGCGGGCCGTGCCCCCGGTGGGCAGGACGTGGTTGGGCCCCGCGCCGTAGTCCCCCAGCACCTCTGCGGCCGCCTCCCCCACAAAGAGCGCGCCGTAGTGCCGCAGCAGGTCCTGGGCCGGCTGGGGGTCGGAGAGGTGAACGGCCAGGTGTTCGGGCGCAAGCTGGTCGCACACCGCACAGCCCTGCTCCAGGTCCTCAACCACGACGCTGAATCCGCCGGCGAGGGCCTGCTGGGCGATCTCCGCCGTGGGCAGGGTGCGGAGCTGCTCCCGGAGCGCGGCATCCACCCGCTCCAGCAGCCCGGCGCTGAGGCTGACCACGATCGGCAGCGCGTCCGGGTCGTGCTCGGCCTGGGCCAGCAGATCGGCGGCCACCCGCGCGGGGTCGGCGGCGTCGTCGGCCAGCACCACCAGCTCGCTGGGGCCGGCCAGCATGTCGATGCTCACCCGCCCGGCCACGAGCTGCTTGGCGGCGGTCACCCAGCGGTTCCCCGGGCCCACGATGCAGTCCACGGCGGGCACCGGGCCAGCGCCGAAGGCCAGCGCCGCGATGGCCTGGGCGCCGCCGACGCAGAGCAGCGCGTCCGCGCCGGCCACGTGGGCGGCCGCCAGGGTCTCCACCGCCGGCCGGGGTGAGGCCACCCACACCTGCTCCACCCCCGCAGCGCGGGCGGTCACCGCGGTCATCAACACCGAGGACGGCAGCGGGAAGCGCCCACCGGGGGCGTAGCAGCCCACCCGCTCCATCGGCGCGTAGCGCAGGCCGGCCACGCCCCCGGGGACGGGGTGCTCCACCGGCACCAGGGCGGCCCGCTGCGCGTCGGCAAAGGCCCGGATCCGCGCCGCAGTGCGCTCCAGCACCCCCTGCGCCTGCGGGCTCAGGGACTCGAAGGCCGCGCGCAGGCCCTCCGGCCCCACCACGAGCGGGGCGTCGGCGGCGGGCACATCGCCCAGCTCCAGGGCCCAGCGGCGCAGCGCCGCCTCGCCCTCCTGGCGCACGCTGTCGACGATCCCGCCGGCGCGCTCCAGGGTCTGGGCGTCCACGGCCTCGCGGCGCAGCGCGGGCAGGTCCTGAACAGCGATCTCGTTGAGCAGGGGCATCAGCGGCCTCCTTCGGTGGGCAGCGGCGGGGGCGGCTTGGCGTCCCCCTTGCGGCGGGTGGTGCGCAGCGCGCGGCGGTCCAGCTCGGCGGCGACCTGGGCCAGGTCGGCCCCCTGGGCCTGGGCGGCCACCAGGGCGAAGTAGATCAGGTCGGCGGCCTCCTCGGCGGCGCGCTGGGCGCCCCGGGCGGCGGCCAGCTCGCCGGACTCCTCCATCAGCTTGCCGCGCAGCAGCGCGGGGTCCTGGAAGAGCCGGGCGGTGTAGGAGCCCGCGGGGGCCTGGGCCTTGCGGGCGCGCAGGGTGCGGTCCAGCGCAGGCAGGCCCCCGGTGGGCCCCCAGCAGCTCCAGGTGTCGTTGTGACAGAACCCTGGTTGTTCCTGGGTCACGATGAAGCGGAGCGCGTCGCGATCGCAGTCCACATCCACCCGCAGCAGACGCTGGGTGGCACCCGAGGAGGCCCCCTTCACCCACAGCCCCCGGCGGCGGGAGTGGTAGATGCCCTTGCGCTCGGCCACCGCGGCCCGGAGGCTCTCGGCGTCCGAGAAGGCCATACCCAGGGCGACCCCGTGCACGTCGCAGACCACGGTGGGCCACAGCCCGTCGGGGCGGTCCGAGCGCAGCGGCGCGGCCAGCGCGTCGGCCAGGTCCATTCGCCCCGTGTAGAGCGCCATGCCCACCTGGGCGTCCACCCCCAGGCGGTCCAGCGCGGCGATCTCGTCAGTCGTGCTCACGCCGCCGGCCACGGTCACGCGGGCCTGCCCGGCGGCCTCCACCAGGGCCGGCACCTGCTCCAGTGCGGTGCCGCCCAGCCTGCCCTCGCGCTCGACGAAGGTGACCAAAAAGCCGCCCACGTAGGGGGCGAGGGCGGCCACCCGCTCCAGGAGTTGGGCCCCGGTGCGCGTCTTCCATCCCTCCACCACCACCTCGCCATCCTTGGCGTCCACGGCGGCGATCAGGCGCTCGCGGGGGAGTTGACGCAGCAGCTCGGGGCGGGCCGCGGTGCCCAGGATGATCTGGTCAGCCCCCGCATCCAGCCACTGCCGGGCTCGCTCCACGCTGCGGATGCCGCCGCCCACGCGCACCCGGTGGTCCCGGGCGATCTCGGCGATGAGCTCCCCGTTGTCCCCGGTGCCCATCGCGGCGTCCAGGTCGATTACAGCGACCTCGCCCACCACGCCGAGCTGCCGGGCCATCTCCCGGGGGTCGCCGGCGTCCAGGGCCTTCTCCTCGCCGCCGATGAGCTGGACGGTGCTGCCGCCCTGGATGTCGATGCTCGGTACGATCACAGCCGCACCTCCACGCCCTGCTCGTCCCGCAGGGCCCGCTTGACGGCGTCCACGCTGGTGACGCCGTCGTGGAAGATGGACGCGGCCAGCACCGCGTCGGCCCCGGCCCTCAAGGCGGCGGCCAGGTGCGCGGGCGTCCGGGCGCCCCCGCTGGCGATGATCGGCACCGCGACGGCCTGCCGCGTGGCCTCCAGCAGCGCCGTGTCGTAGCCGCTGCCCGTGCCGTCCCGGTCCCAGGAGGTCAGCAGGATCTCCCCCGCTCCCCGCCGCGCGGCCTCCTTGGCCCAGGCCACGGCGTCCTGCCCGGTGCGGTCCTTGCCGGCGCGCACGACCACCTCCCAGCCCGGCCCGTCCAGGCGGCGGGCGGCGTCCAGCGCCAGCACCACGCACTGCTCGCCGAACTGGCGCGCCAGGCGGGTGAGCAGCTCGGGATCCCGCACGGCCGCGGTGTTGCAGGCCACCTTGTCCGCGCCCGCCGCCAGCAGCCGCGCCGCGTCCTCCACCCGGCGCACGCCGCCGCCCACCGTCAGCGGGAGGGGCAGCACCTGGCGCACGGCAGCCACCGTCTGGGCGGCGGTCTCCCGACCCTCGTCCGTGGCCGACACGTCCAGGATCACCAGCTCGTCAGCGCCCTGATCCGCGTAGCGCTGCGCCTGCTCCACCGGGTCCCCGGCGTCCCGCAGCCCCTGGAAGCGCACGCCCTTGACCACCCGGCCATCGCGCACGTCCAGGCAGGGGATGATGCGCGGGCCCACGGGCGTGGGGGGCGTCGCCACCGCCGGGCGCGCCTCCAGCCAGCGCCGCAGCAGCTCCAGCCCCCAGGCCCCGGAGAGCTCGGGGTGGAGCTGACAGCCCAGCACCCGGCCCCGCTCGACCGCGGCCACGAAGGGCTGGTGGTGCCGCGCCCAGGCCGCCCGCCAGCCCTCGGGGCGCTCCCGCAGCCCGAAGGAGTGCGCGAAGTAGGCCGCGCCGCCCTGCAGCACCACCCCTTCCTCGCTTTGGACGCTGGCCCAACCCAGGTGCGGGAGGTTCCAGGACTCCAGGCGGTGTACCCGGGCGGGGATCACGCCCAGACCCTCGACCCCCGGGGCCTCATCGCTGCCCTCGCAGAGGAGCTGCATCCCCAGGCAGATCCCCAGGGTGGGGAGCCCGCGCAGCAGCCGATCCCGCAGGGGCGCCACCAGCTTGGACGCCCGCAGCGCCTGCATCCCCGCCTCGAAGTGCCCCACCCCCGGCAGCACCACAAAGGGCGCCTGGGCCACCTTGGCCGGGTCCTGGCTGCGGTCCACCTGCACCCCCAGGCGGTCGAAGGCAGCGGCGACGCTGGCGGTGTTCGCCAGCCCGGTCTCGATCATCAGGACCTTCACAGGACCCCCTTTTCGCTGGGCACCCCACCCCCGCGCACGGCCACCGCGGAGCGCAGCGCCACGGCCAGCGCCTTGAAGGCCGCCTCCGCCCGGTGGTGGTCGTTCTCCCCCTTGAGCACGTCGACGTGCAGGCTGATCCGCGCCGCCATCGCCAGGGAGTTGAAGAAGTGCGTGAGGTTCTCGCAGGCCACCTGCCCCAACATCTCCCGCCGCAGGCCCAGGTCCACCGCCGGCCAGGGGCGCCCGCTCAGGTCCACCACCGCCCGCGCCAGCGCCTCATCCAGGGGCACGTAGGCGTGGCCGAAGCGCACGATCCCGGCCTTGTCCCCCAGCGCCTGCTCCAGGCAGCTCCCCAGGGCCAGTGCGCAGTCCTCGACGCTGTGGTGGTCATCCACGGGCAGGTCGCCCGCGCAGCGCAGCTCCAGGTCCATCCCGCTGTGCCGCGCCAGGGTCCCCAGCATGTGGTCCAAGAAGCCCAGTCCCGTGTCCACCTGCGCCCGCCCCTGCCCGTCCAGGCTCAGGGCGCACACAATCCGCGTCTCCTTGGTCTCGCGCTCCAGGCGCGCCGTCCGCTGGCTCATGGCAGTAGCTCCAGGATCTGTTCAGGCCGCTCGAGCACCCGGGCCGCCCCGGCTGCAAAGAGCGTTTCTTGGGGGACCGAGGGGCTGCGCAGCCCCACCGGCAGCAGGGCACACCGCCTGGCCTCTGCGATGCGCGCCGGGTCCGCAGACAGCACCCACCCGCCAGCGAGGTCACCCGCAGGCACCCCAAAGCGCACGGGCAGCGGCGCCTCCAGAGACACCCCGTCGTCCACCAGCAGCGCGCTCGGCTGCGCCCAGGTCCGCAGCGCCGCCCGCAGGCGCGCCCCGTCCGCCTCCGTCGGCGGCAGCGCCACCCGCAGCGCGTCCTCCAGCCCGGCCTGTCCGGGGAAGCTGCGCACCCCGATGCCCAGGCCGGCCAGCCCGTCCGCCAGCCAAGCCGCCCGCGGGCTGCGCGCGAACACGAAGTTGGCCTGCGAGGGCACCACCGCGCACCCCGCGGCCTCCAGCGCCGCGGCCACCTGCAGCCGCTCCGAGCGCACCTGCGCCACGAAGCCCTCCTTGAGGGTGGCCATCTGCTCCACGGCCGCCTGCGCCAGGGCCAGGCTCGGCGCCGCGACCGCGTAGGGGGCCCCCGCGGCGGCCATCCAGCCCAGCACCTTGGGGTGACCCAGCATCACGCCCACCCGCAGCCCGGCCAGCCCCCACGCCTTGGACAGCGTGCGCAGCACCACCACGTTCTCGTACTCCAGGGCCCACGCCGTGGGGTCCTCGTCGGCGAACTCGACGTAGGCCAGGTCCACGAGCACCACCGAGCCGAGCTGTTGGGCCCGGGTGATCAGCGCTTCAAGATTCTCCTTCCCAATCACCGCGCCCGTGGGGTTGTTCGGGGTGGTCAGCGCGGTCAGGCCCACGCCCTCGTCCAGGGCCTCCAGGCAGGCCTCCACCGGGAAGCGCGCCCCCGGCCACTCCGGCGCCCGCACCTGCGCCCCCGCCAGCGCCGCGTAGCGCCGCGTCATCTCGAAGCCCGGCGTCGGCATCAGCAGGTCCCGCCCCGGCTCCAGGGTGGCTCTGCACAGGCGGTCCAGGCCGTCATCGCCCCCCGCCGTGATCAGCACCCGCTCCGGCGCCACGCCAAAGTGCGCCGCGCACACCTCCCGCAGAGGGCGCGTGTCCGGGTAGCGCCGCAGCAGGTCCACGGACTTCAGGTGAGCGAAGAGCCCCGGATCGGGCAGCGCGCCCTCGTTCCCGCGCAGGTCCAGGTCCAGAGGTGCGGGGTGGGCAGGAACCTGGTAGGCGCTCCCCCCGCGCACGCGCGCTGCGCAGATGAGCTCGGGCATCAGGGCACGATCTGCGAGAGCGAGGACACCACGATGTCGCTGCCCCCCGCGGAGCGCACCGCGGGAATGAGGGTGGGCAGGGCGCGCCGGGGCACCGCCGCCTTGACCGCGAAGCCGCTGCCGCCGTGCAGGGCGGAGACGGTGGGCTCGCGCATGCAGGGCAGCAGCTCGACCAGACCGGGCAGGTCCGCGGCGCTGACGTTCACCTCGACCATCACGCGCTTGCGGGCCTGGAGCACCGAGTCCAGCACCAAGCGCAGGTCCTCGATGCGGGCGCGGCGCGCGGGGTCGGCCCAGGCGGCCTGGGAGGCGTACAGGCGCGTGCTGGAGCGCATCACCTCGCCCACGATCACCAGCCCGTTGGCGGCCAGGGTGGCGCCGGTCGCGGTGTTGTCCACGATCAGGTCGGCGTCCTCGGGGGGGAAGACCTCGGTGGCGCCGTAGGAGCGCACGAAGGTGGCGTCCAGGCCCTGCTGCTCCACCCAGTCGGCGGTCAGGCGGGCGTACTCGCTGGCGATGCGCAGGGGCCGCTTGGGCAGCGCGCCGTTCACCAAGAGCTCGGTGGGCGCCGCGGCGACCACGCGCACGGGGTCCAGCTCCAGGTCCAGGACCTCGACCAGGTCGGCCTGCTTCTCGCGCACCCAGTCCGCGCCGGCGAAGCCCAGGTCGCGGGTGCCCAGATCCAGCATCTCCACGATGTTGTGGGGCTTGAGCAGCTTGGCCTCGCAGGCCTCCAGCCCCACGGTGGGGCGGTAGCCGCGCGCGCCGATGCGGACGCGCACGCCGGCGGACTCCAGCAGGGAGAACACGCCTTCGCGCATGCGGCCCTTGGGGAGGGCCAGGTGGAGGGTCACAGCTTGGGTCATTTCGGGACTCCGCTTCGCCTGGGCCCGGGGTGACGCCTGTGTGGGACACAAAAACGCCGACCCGGGTGGGGTCGGCGCTTCTGGTGGATGAGGGCTCTTGGGCTCCTGCTACACCGCGACCGACCCACCCTGGGGGTGGTGCCAATGGCGGTGGTGGTGGAGCGGCAGGAGGATCATGGAACCAGTTTAGCCCCGGCACCCGCCAGGCTGTCAAGCACGATCGTTCGGCGGGCGTGGAATCAGGCTCCGGGGCAGTCGAGCTGGATGGGCTCGTCGGGGAACGCAAGCGGCACATGGACCAGCCGCGGCGTGCAGCCCTCCGCCTCGATCAGCAGGCTCGCGGCCTGACAGCCAAAGCCCTGCTTGGACATCTCGAGCTCGACCTCGAAGCTGCCGTCCTCCTCCGTCGTCCCCAGCGGCGTGGGCTCGCTGCAGTCGTCCGGGTCCGCCACGCTGCACTGATACAGGAGCGCGCCGGCCAGCGGCTCGTCCTGATCGCTCTCCACAACGCCCTCCGCCGACGCCACGATGCACTCGCCGAACAACAGCCCACAGCCGGTCAACAGGGGCAGCAGCCCCACCGCCGCCACGGGCGCCGACACCCACCGCGAAAGCCACCTCACACGCACCTCGCAAGCCCTGCCGAGCCCAGTCTAATCGAGCCTTAGCGGGGTGTGTCGCGGTGAACCCTGGAGCCCCGAGCGCCCCTCGCTCCCCTCCTCCTCCAGACAGAGAGCGCGGGCCTGAAATCAAGAGAAACAGACGCGAGCAGGTGCGCGCCGTAGCTTGGAGAGGAACCCCGGAGACCCCATGTTCGCCTTGCTCCTGACCCTCGCCTGCACCCGCAACCCGCCCGAGCCCGTCGACCAGGACGGCGACGGGGTGGTCGCCAGCGAGGACTGCGACGACCAGGACCCGGCGCGCTTCCCCGGCAACTCCGAGGTCTGTGATGGCCTGGACAACGACTGCGACGGAGACCTGGACGAAGCCGACGCGGACTGGGACAGCAGCACCGGCGGCCTGTGGTTCGCGGACATCGACGGCGACGGCTTCGGGGATCCCGGGGTGCCCCTCGAGGCCTGCAGCCAACCTGCGGACAGCGCCGACAACGACATGGACTGCGACGACGCCCACACCGCGGCCAGCCCCATTGGCGTTGAGATCTGCGACGGACTGGACAACGACTGCGACGGCAGCGTGGACCCGGTGGACGCGCTGGATGCAGGCACCTGGTACGCCGACCTGGACGGCGACGGCTTCGGCCGCGCGGACCTGAGCGTCACGGCGTGCAGTGCGCCCCCCTCCTACGGGGAAGATGCGACAGACTGCGACGACGAGGACGCCGCGGTGAACCCCGACGCGACCGAGGTCTGCGACGGCCAGGACAACGACTGCGACGGCCAGACCGACCCGTCTACTGCCGCCGACGCGAGCACCTGGTACCGGGACCGGGACGACGACGGCTACGGGGACCCCGACGCCAGCGTGTCGGCCTGCGAGCAGCCTGAGATCTACGTGAGCGACAGCAGCGACTGCGACGACCTGGCCGCCGCCGTGAACCCAGCGGCCACCGAGGTCTGCGACAGCGTCGACAACGACTGCGACGGCAGCGTGGACCCGGGCACCAGCGCGGACGCCCTGACCTGGTACAGCGACAGCGATGAAGACGGCTTTGGAGACCCGAGCGCCCCCCAGCAGGCCTGCACGCAGCCCTCGGGCGCCGTGAGCGACGCCAGCGACTGCGACGACGCGGACGGCAGCGTGAATCCAGATGCGACAGAGGTGTGTGACAGCGTCGACAACGACTGCGACGGCAGCGTGGACCCGGCCACCAGCGCGGACGCCGCCACCTGGTACCAGGACAGCGACGGGGACGGCTACGGCGACGCCAGCACCACCACCACCGCCTGCACCCAGCCCAGCGGCAGCGTCAGCGACGACACCGACTGCGACGACAGCGACGCACAGGTGAACCCCGGCGCGACGGAGATCTGCGACGGCGCCGACACCGACTGCGACAGCAGCACCTCCGAGGTGGGGATGGTCACCTGGACCGACAGCAGCGGGAGCAGCGACGTGACGGCGGACTGGAGCGGCAGCAGCAGCGCGCCGGCCGCCCTGGCCTACAGCAGCGCGGGCACCCTCTCGGTGTGCGAGGGCACCTGGTATGTGGACCTGACGCTCTCCGCGGACATCGACGTGGTCGGCTACGGCGACACCCCCAGCGATGTCGTGCTGGACGGCGCCGGCCTGAACACGGTCGTCGAGGTCGACACCGCCTCCACCACCGTGAGCCTGAGCAACCTGAGCATCGAGAACGGCAGCACCGACACGCTCCTGTTCGGACAGGACGCAGCCGGCGGCCTGGTCTGTGACGTCGCCGCCACCGTCGAGCTGGACGCGATGGCGTTCAACAGCAACACCGGGAACTTTGGCGGCGCGCTGGCCTTCAACGGCTGCGAGCTCGACGCCACCGACCTCTCGATGGACAGCAACTCCAGCAACCGCGGCGGGGATCTCTTCTTCTACAACAGCAGCTTCTCGGTGGACGGGCTCGAGCAGAGCGGTGCCTATGGCCGCAACTACGGCGGGGCGATCTACGCCGACGGGGCCACCGGGAGCCTCAGCGACGTGAGCTCCAGCGGCGGGAGCTCCGGGCGTGGCGGGTGGCTCTACGCCTGGTCCTCCACCCTCACGATCGAAGACGCCGACGTCAGCGGAGCGAGCGCCAGCACCTATGGCGGCGCAATCGACCAGGGCTGGGGCACCCTGGAGATCAGCGACAGCAGCTTGTCCAGCAACACCAGCGGCTCTCGCGGGGGAGGCATCTACGTCTACTCCGGGACCCTGACCCTCACGGACTCGGAGCTCAGCGGCAACGATGGAGGCTCGCTCGCTGGCGGCATCTACGGCGCCTCCAGCACCGTGGAGCTGGACGGAACCCACGTGGACGACAACACCGCCAGTCAGTACGGCGCCGGGTACTTCAACGCGGGGAGTCTGGTCTGCGATGGGAGCAGCAACGCCGCCGGCTTCCACCGCAACATCAGCACGGTCTTCACCGCCACGGGGGCACTGACCATCTACCAGGGCCAGTTCACCGCCACCTCCTGCGACTTTGGGGTCTCCGGCAGCGGCGACGACAACAGCCCCGTGGACTTTCAGATCTACACCGGCGGGGCCACGATCACGGGCAACTACGAGGACGGCGAGACCTTCACTTGCGCCAGCGGCACCTGCATCTGACACCCGGGGTGTCGAAGGGCTGACACCCCTGACACCCCAGATCCCCTGGGCGTCGGGCTCTGCGCGCTGGCACGGCGGGTGCATTGGCGACGGCCATGTACCACCACGTCGCGAGAACCCGCCACGGCCTGCTCTTTGAGAGCTGG
The DNA here is from genome assembly GCA_036229005.1 of Myxococcota bacterium. GTDB lineage: Bacteria > Myxococcota_A > UBA796 > UBA796 > CAJQPC01 > CAJQPC01. Next base: position 20,532 of record JAZAMN010000021.1, on the reverse strand, counting down.
GAGCAGGCCGCCGCCCTCTGGACCCGCATCACCCGCGCCATCCCCGGAATGGAGGCGCTCTGCCTGATGCCCAACCACGTGCACCTGCAGCACGAGCGGGATGTACGCCTGCTCCTGGGCAGGGTGTTGGGCGGGCACAGCCGCGCTCTGCATTGGGAGTCGGGGCTGCGCGGGCGCCTGCTGGAGCCGCTCCCCACCCCCACCGTCGCCTCCGACGCCCAGAAGCGCCGGCGCGACACCCGCTACATCCACCTCAACCCCTGCCGAGCGGGGATGGTGTCCGACCCGCTGGAGTGGCCCTGGTCGACGTACCGGGACGCCGTCGGGCTGACCCTCTCTCCAGCGCGCCGCCGGGCCTCCGACCCCCACGCTCTCCACCGCTACACCAGCGCGGACCCCAGCGTTCAGGTCGACGGCACCCTGCTCCCCATCGCCCAGGCGACCCCGAGCCTCCTGGATCTCCAGGCCGCGGTCTCCGCCGCGACGCGCGTCCCGCTCGTAGACCTGCGGACGCGCGGCCCCGCACGCCAGCTCTGGATCCGCAGCGCCCTGGCACTGACTGCGGCCAGCCCGGTGGAGATCGCCGACTTCGTGCAGGTCAGCCGCTGGACGGTCCAGCGCTGCCCCAGAGGCGAGTCCCCCGCCGTCGCGCTGGTCGAGCGCCTCGCTGGGGACCCGCGCTTCCCCGGCATCCCTTCGGGCCCCGGTCACTGGAGCCGAAGCGTGCGTTGGCGCCGGCGACACGGCGGCTGAGTGCGCTCAACCCCGACCGAGTGCACCAAAGGCGGACTCAACCCCGACCGAGTGCACCAAAGGCGGACTCAACCCCCGCCGAGTGCACCAAAGGCCCGCCTTCTGAGGCCGCCGCCCCCTCCCTGCGGTGCACTCAGTACGGGTTGCGCCACACGCGGGTGCATTCGGCCCAGGTTGGGCAGACGCTCGGTGCACTCAGTACGGGTTGCGCCACACACGGGTGCAATCAGCCCAGGTTGCGTCACCCAGCCGCCCCTCCAAGCCAATACACTCCCGCCCATGCCTCCCTTCAAAGAAGAAGTCAGCCCCGCGCTCGTCGCCGACTGGGCCGCCCGCCTGAACCTCGACTCCGCCTGGGTCCAGGCCACCGCCGCCCCCCTGGACGCCATGGAGCTCAAGGACCGCGTGGTCCACCTGGCCGATGCCCTGCGCGCCCAGCTCCCCGCGCCCGTACCCGCGATGCTCGAGGCCCTCCAGGCCGCCGCGTTCCAGCCCCCGCCGATCACCGGCCTGCCCGCCTGGCCCACCTTCACCGTGGTCGAGCGCCACGCGCTGAGCCACCCCCAGCCGGCGCTGGAGACCCTGGGCACCCTCACCCACCTCTTCTCCGCGGAGTTCGCGGTGCGTCCCTACATCCAGGCGCACCCCGAGCTGGCCATGCAGCAGCTCCTGGCCTGGACCGACAGCGACGACGAGCACCGCCGCAGGCTGGCGTCCGAGGGGTGCAGGACCCGGCTTCCCTGGGGCCAACGCCTCCGCGCCCTCCAGGCCGAGCCCGCGCCCATCCTGCGCATCCTGGACGCCCTCAAGGATGACCCCGCCGAGTACGTGCGCCGCAGCGTCGCGAACAACCTGAACGACCTGTCCAAGGACCACCCGGAGCTGGTGCTGGGGCTGGCCGAGCAGTGGTGGGAGCCGAAGAGGGAGCGGCTGCTCAAGCACGCCCTCCGCACCCTCATCAAGGCGGGGCACCCCCAAGCCCTGTCGCTGCTGGGCGCCGGCGAGGTCACCCTGGCCGCGCTCGACTTCCAGGCCACCGAGGCCCTGACCGAAGGCGAGCACCTGGAGCTGGCCCTGGACGCCAACCTGCCCCACGACACCCTGTTGGTCGTGGACTTCGCCCTGCACCTGCTGCGCAAGGACGGGAGCTTTGGCCGCAAGGTGTTCAAGTGGCGCACCTGGAATGCCCAGGCCGGCCCCATCCAGCTCCGCAAGCGCCACCCCATCAAGGCGGTGACCGTGCGCAAGCACTATCCAGGCACCCAGCGCGTGGAGCTGCTGGTCAATGGGCGCAGTGTGGCCACCCGGAGCTTTGAGCTGCAGCTCCCCTGAGCCCGGACCTCAGTTGAGGTCGATCGCGTGCTCCATGAGCTGCTCAAGCGAGCAGTACTGGAGCGCGCGCTGGTGGCTGCTCTCCAGCACGACGTGGGGGGCCTTGCCGGCGTTCTTGGCCTCCGCCCAGCGCGGCGCACACAGGCACCACTGGTCCCCGGGGGTCAGGCCCGGGAAGTCGTATTCCGGCCGCGGCGTGATCAGGTCGTTGCCGCGCTGCCGGGAGAACTCCAGGAACTCCGCGGTCATCACCGCGCAGACGGTGTGCGAGCCGCGATCCATGCTGTCGGTGTTGCAGCAGCCGTCGCGGTGCCAGCCGGTGAGCGGGTCCAGGCTGCAGGGGCGCAGGGGCAGGCCCAGGACGTTGAGGGGGTTGTCACTCATCGCTCAGCTCTTGGGCGGGGGCTGGAGGCGCGTGAACACCCACTGGTCGCCCTCGGAGAGGTCGGGGTCGAAGCGGTAGCCCATGACCTCGGCGTCCTGTACCGCGGCGGGGTCGGTGACGCGGTTCTCCACGAACCAGCGGGCCATCGCGCCGCGCGCGGTCTTGGCGTAGAAGGAGATGATGCGCGTCTTGCCGTCCTTGGTGTCCTTGAACACCGGCGTGATGATGCGCGCGCCCAGCAGCTTCTTGTTGACCGCCTTGAAGTACTCGTTGCTGGCCAGGTTGAGCACCACGCGGTCGCCCTGCGCGTCGAGCTGCTCGCTGAGGCGGGGGGCGATGACCTGCTTCCAGAAGGCGTAGAGGTTCTTGCCCCGGGGGTTCTCCAGGCGCGTGCCCATCTCCAGGCGGTAGGGCTGCATCAGGTCCAGGGGACGCAGCATCCCGTACAGCCCCGAGAGGATCACCAGGTGCTCCTGGCTCCACTCCAGGTCGGCCTCGCTGAGGGTCTCGGCCTCCAGGCCCCGGTACACGTCGCCGTAGAAGGCGAACACCGCGGGGTGGGCGTTCTCCGGGGTGAAGGGGAAGCCGATGCTCTGGAAGCGCTCCTGGTTGAGCTGGCCCAGGTCGGCCGAGATGTGCATCAGCTCCTGCAGGCGGCCGGCGGAGAGCGGGCGGGTGACCTCCAGCAGCTCCTGGACATGCTCCTCGAGCGCCGGGTGCGTGAAGCGCTCGGTGGGGGGCGCCTCCAGCGTGCGCAGGGTCTTGGCCGGGGACAGCAGGGCGATCATCCAAAGCTCCAGTCAGCGGGATGATGCATAGCCCAAAAGCGGGCCCGGAGTGCGTCAGGCCACCTGGTCCGCGGCGCCGGGCGAGAGCCGCAGGCCGTCCAGGCCCTTGCCGACGTCGAGCAGGCGATCCAGGGCGAGGGGCGCGCCGAGCGACTCCCGGCCGCGCTCCAGATCCGCGAGCATGGCCTCCACGCTGCCCACATGCTCCATGTCGGCTTGGGCAACCTCGACCATGGTCTCCGTCACCGTCTCCAGGCCGGCGACCAGTCCGCCGAACACCTGGGCGCTGCCGGCGCTGGCCTCCTGCGCCAAGGCGACCTGGCGCTGGATCCCGTCAGCCAGAGCCTCGATCCGCTTGGCCGCTGCAGCGCTGGTCTCCGCCAGCCGGCGCACCTCTCGGGCGACCACCGAGAAGCCCGCGCCCTCGCTGCCGGCCCGCGAGGCCTCCACCGCCGCGTTGAGGGCCAGGATGTTGGTCTGGAAGGCGATGCCGTCGATGGAGCGGGCCACGCTGGCGACCTCGCTGGCGCTCTCCTCCAGCAGGGTCACCCGCTCCTGGTTGGCGTCCACCAGGGCGCGCCCATCCAGAGCCTGCTTCCGCAAGGTCCCGCTGACGCTGGCGACCTCCCCCACGCGCTGGGCGTTGGTCATCGCGACCTCGCTGAGCTTGCTCAGGCCCATGGCGACCCGGCCCATCCCGACCTGAACGCGCTGCTCGCGCTGGCGCATGGCGTCAAAGATCTGGGCGGCCTCCGCGTGGAGCGCCACCATCGGCTGCAGGCGCTCCTTGAGGGGCCCAAGCGCCGCCTCCAGCTCCGGCTCCAGCTCCGAGAGGTCCAGCGCGTGGATGCGCGCCATGGAGGCCTTCTGGGCCCGGCGCTGCGCCTGGTAGGGGCCCAGCACCTCGCTCAGGCGCGCGTGGATCTCAGCGTCCAAGGCGCGGTCTCCGTGCGCGCTCACCAGCCGCCCGTCCCGCCACAGCAGCGAGATCGGAGCGCTCCGGGGGCGCGGGGCGGGAGCAGGCCTGGGAGCGGGCCGCGGGGCGGGCGCTGGACGCGTGACCTCGCTGATGGGCGGGGGTGCAGGGGTGGGGGCAGGCTTGGGTGCCGGGGGTTGGGCCGAGGGCTTGAGGGCACCAACCAGCGCGCTCCCTCCCTCCCGCAGCTCCTGGACGCGGTCCCGGATGACCTGGACGGGCACCTTGCCGGCGATGAAGGCCTGGAGCGCGACCTTGAGCATGCCAACGCGGGCGCGCATCCCGGCCAGGACGGTGCCCAGCAGCTCGCTGCCCGCCTGCTGGGACTCCAGGGTGGAGAGGCCGGCGCTGAGGGCCTCGAAGCGCTCCTGAACCGGGGTCTCCAGCCCCAGCCGACTGGCCAGGACGGCGCTCTCCAGGCGCTCGATGGCGCTCTGCAGCTCCAGGGCTTGGATGAAGGACTCCAGGGGGCACGCTCCGGGCCGATCCATCGGTCACCGGAGCCCACCCTTGAGCCCTTTCCGAAGGCGCGATCAGGCTCCCTTGAGGGCCTCGCGCAGGCGGCGCCCGAGCTCAGCGACGCCGGCCTCGTGGGCGGGGCTGAGGCGGCCGGGGCGGTAGAGACGCGAGCAGATGCCGGCCTGGACGCGGCGGACGATCTGCTGGTCCTCGGACTCGGTGGTGCTGACCAGGCTGACGTCGCGGCGGGAGCCGAAGGGGTTGAACACCCAGGTGTGGTAGCGGACGACGCTCTCGTCGACGCCGCGGGGCTCCACGCGGTTGATGGACAGGCCCCAGGGGTAGACGTTGAGCATGGTGTTCGGCCACAGCCAGAACCAGAGCGCGCGCACGGGCTGGCCGTGCAGGGGGTGGTCGGGGGAGAGCACCAGGGTGTCCTCGCCGTCCTTGGCGATGCCGATCTGGAGGGTGCCGACGGGCAGGATCTCGTGACGGTAGGCCGGCAGGTTGAGGCCGCCCGAGAGCCCGGGGTGAACGAAGGGGAGGTGCAGGCCCTCCAGGTAGTTCTCGACGTACAAGGCCCAGTTTGCGGCGATTGGATGGTCGTCTTCGCGCAGGAGCTGCAGGCCGGGGCGGTCGAGCAGGTCGCCGATCCAGGGCTGCAGGCCCGCCTTGAGCTCCGCGAAGCTGCGCCGGGGCGAGAGGCTGGTGAAGTGCAGGGGGCCCAGCTCCATCAGGGGCAGCTCGGGCAGGTGCTCGGCGGCGCTGGGGAAGCCCTCGACGTCCTCGAAGCCGGGGGCGGCCTCGCAGCGACCGGCCAGTGAGAAGCGGCGGCCGTGGTAGGGGCAGCGGATCAGGCGGTGCTCGCACTCGCGGTCGACCAGCAGGGCGGCGCGGTGGGTGCAGACGTTGGAGAGCAGCGCCCAGGGGGTGCGCAGCAGGGGCTCGTCGAGCATGCCGGGCAGCAGCGTGAAGGGGCGGAGCTGCTTGTCCGGCCGGGTCAGGTGGGGGTCCAGCACCTGCCAGCTCGGGGCGAAGATCCGGTCGGCCTGCGCGGCGAAGAGCGCCGGATCCCGGTAGTAGCGGGCCTCCAGAGCCCTCACGGGCTCTCCGACCGCACCGCCCAGGTCTGCAGGTCCTTGAAGTAGGCGGTGGTCCAGCCGTTGATGAACTGCTTGCGCAGGCGCTGGGGGATGTTGTCCTGGGTCACGATGAAGCGACACCCGCGCGCGCTGGGGGCCAGGCGGATCTCCGTGCGGGCGTCGGGCTCCTGGTCCTCGAAGTCGTGCGTGCGCCAGGTCTGCACGATGAGGTCCGGCTTGCGCAGGGCCACAAACACGCCGGTCACCGCCCCCGAATACAGCGTGATGTTGCCCCCGATCTTGGCCTCCACCGAGGCCGGTGCGCCGGTGATGGCGGCCTGCTGGAGGGTGTCCATGTAGGCCTCCCAGAGCTTCTGGGGGGTGGTGGGGACGTCGACGCTCAACTGCAGCTCGGCCACGGGCTCTCCTTGGGGCAGCAGTCTACCGTCCTTTGCATGGCCCCATCCGGGGATACATTGCAGCCCATGCAGCCTCCCAGTGACCCGGATCACCGCCCCCGCCTCCGCCAGCCCCAGGGTCCCCTGGAGGGCGCGCCGGCCACCGACAAGCTCAAGCGCTTTGGCCCCATCGGCGCCGCGCTGGTGCTGATCCTGGGCAAGCTCAAGTGGGCCATCGTGGCCCTCAAGTTCCTCAAGCTGCACACCCTGCTGTCCATGCTCCTGATGGTCGCGGTCTACGCGCAGTTCTGGGGCTGGAAGTTCGCCCTGGGCTTTGTGCTGCTCATCTTCGTCCACGAGCTGGGCCACGCGCTGGCCATGAAGTGGCTGGGCATCCCCGCGGGCGCGCCCGTGTTCATCCCCTTCATGGGCGCGGTCATCGCCATGAAGGGCCGCCCCAAGGACGCCTGGGTGGAGGCGCTGGTCGGCATCGGCGGTCCCGCGCTGGGCACCCTGGGCGCCGCCGCCGTCCTGGGCGTCGGCCTGATCACCGGCGAGCCCTTCTTCTTCGGCCTGGCCGCCAGCGGCTTCCTGATCAACCTCTTCAACATGCTGCCCATCTCCCCCATGGACGGCGGGCGCATCACCGGCGTGATCAGCCGCTGGATCTGGATCCCCGGCTACCTGCTGGGCATCGGGGCCTTCCTGCTCACCTGGAGCCCCATCCTGGGCCTGATCCTGCTGCTGGGCCTGCTCCAGGTCTGGCGCGCCTTCAAGCAGCCCGCCGACTACTACCAGGTCCCCATGGTCAAGCGCGTGACCATGGCGGGCGCCTACTTTGGCCTGCTGGCCATCATGGCAGTGGGCATGGCCTTCTCGGAGGCCGGCGTGGGCGATCTCGCTGCCCAGTCCGGGGCCACCCTGGTCCCCGCGGGGCTGTGGGCTCTGGGCAAGGCGCTGTTCGACCGGGACGAGCCGACCACCGCCTGAGCCGACCACCGCCTGGGCCTATTCCAGGTAGCGCCCCACCGACTCGGGCAGCCCACCCCCGGGCACCTTGGCCAGCTCCACCAGCAGCGCGCCAAGCAGCGCCTCCCGCTGGGCCTCTCCCCCCGGGATGCACAGAAGCTGGCCCCCCGGCGCGAGCTCGGCGGCCTTGCGAGACACCGTGTCGTCGTGCACCCGGTCCCCCACCCCGACGGTGAAGAAGATCTCGGACTCGATCCGCGGCGCCCGCTCATACAGGTCGTAGCGCGCGTTCTGGTGCGCGCTGGTCCGCCACCGGAAGGGGTCCGCCGCCGCCACGATGGACAGCAGCCGCTCCCGCTGGGCCTGCTCCTTCATGCCGGAGAGCAACAGCCGGGCCCCGGGTCCCAGGCCAAAGCGCAAAAACCACAGCGGCAGCAGCGGCGCGAACCAGTCCAGGAACCAGGGCGGAAACCAGAAGCGGCGAAGCGTGTCGAAGGCGATAGCCGTGGGCGGCTTGAGCACCCCGGCCGCCATGCCCTCCGCCAGGGTGGTCCCCAGCAGCGACGCCCCCATCATCACGTGGTCCCGCTGGCTCAGTCCGAGCTGCTCCAGGGTGGCCTCGACTTGGCGCGCGAGCCCCAGAAAGCTGAGGTCAGGCCGCGGGCTGTGCAGCGGTGGGGACGCCTTCTCCAAGGTCTCCAGGACATAGAACTCCACCTGCCCCTGCAGCATCGCGTAGACCGCCTGCCAGGGTCCGATGGGCGCCGAGAAGCCCGGGAGCACCACCACCGGCCGGCACCCCACCGAGCGCTCCGGCACGTGATGCAGCACCCGCGTCTGCCCATCGGGCACGTCCACGAGCGTCTGGGTCGTGACCTCCAGCAGCCCGCGAGGGTCCCGCGGCGCCGAGGCCAGCCACTGCGGGGTCAGCCCCGAATCCACTGCCGCACTTCTTCGAAGATCCGCCTCGGAGGCCGACTGTCCTTGGACTTGGTCGGCGCGATGGCGTGGCCGTCCTCCAGGGAGACCCACTCCATCCCCTCGGCCGCGCAGAGCGCATCGCCCAGCAGCGCACCCAGGGCGAACGCGGCGTCATCCACCTGCTCATCGGGCACCGGGTTGTCCGCCAGGCCGGCCCGGATGGAGGCCTCGATCGCCTCGGGATCCGAGGGGTCCTCCGGGAAGCGGTCCCAGGAGGCGAGCAGACCTGCGCCCTCCTCCAGGAGCCAGTCCAACTCTTCGCGCTCTTCGGTGTCCAGGGGCTTCATGCGGGCTGACTATCCAGGCGAGGACAGGCTGCCCACGACCAAACCCGGCGCTCAATCCGCGAGCAGGAACTCCGCGGCCTGGTCCACCGCCTCCGGCGACCAGATGATCCCGATGTGCGAGGTCTCCGGGAGCTCCCCGAAGCTCCCCTGGGCCGCCAGCGCCACCTGCGTCTCGGAGATCTCCGGATCCAGCAGGTGGTCGTCGCTCCCGGTCAACAGCAGCACCGGCGCGCCGTAGGCCGGCCAGAACCCCTGCGGGCTGGACGCCGCCATCCCCGTCATGGTCGTGTAGCTGTAGGCCAGCGTGTCCAGCGGGTCCGTGTACTGCTCCGACTTGTGCAGGTGCAGCACAAAGCGGTGGACGTTGCCCCGCAGCGCATCGCCCAGCGCCCCCAGGTCCAGCCGCGCGTAGTGCGTCCCGCCGGTCTCCGGACAGTCCAGCAGCACCTCGGGCCGGACCTGAGGCTGCTCCGGGTGGTTGTAGGGGGCCAGGAGCAGGAAGCGGTGGACCCCGGGTGCGCCCGTGCTCTCGACCAGCCTGGACACCACCCCGCCGCCGCTGCTGTGTCCCCCCAGCGCCAGGGTCGCCTCCGGATTCGCCTCCGCCATGTCCGCCAGCAGGTGCCCCACGTCCCGCACGATCTGCTGCTCATCCAGGCTGTCACCGACCCGCCCGGTCCAGTAGGCCCCGTCGTCCACCGGGTCCCGATCCACGCTCTCCGGGGCCCCGCAGCCGCTCTCCGCGCACACCGACAGGCCATGCCCGCGCACATCCAGGATGCGCACCAGCACCCCCCGCTCGGCCAGCCCCACCCCCAGGTCCCCGTAGAGCCCCGAGTGCGCGCTGGACCCCGGCACGAACACCAGGGCGACCCCGCTGCCATCCCAGCCCTCTGGGACGAACTCCCGGTAGGCGAGGGGCAGACCGTCCTCTGCCAGGGTCAGCGACTGCACCTCCGGCAGCTCGGGCCCCGGCTGCGCGCGGTGCTCGAGCTCCCACTCCGTGAGCGTCCCCAAGCTGTCCTCACCCTCCACAGGGCACGGCGAGGACTCACTGCAGCCGACCAACAACAGCACCACCGAAAGCGGACTCACTGTCCCACCCTCCCAAACCCGGACTGCAGCGACAGCACAGGGCCCTGAACGACCCCGCGCTTGAACTCCTCCTCCCAGAGGGGCTGGCTGTGGGGCGCTGACACCGGCACGTGCAGCATCCACCCCACCCCCAGCGCGAAGGCCCAAGGCGCCTCGCTCAAGATCAGGTTGACCTGCGGCTGCGCGTAGGGCCCCAGGTAGAGCAGCGCGCCCCCGCTCCGCTCGCTGCCGACCGTGTGGGTCAACGAGCCAAAGCCCAGCTCCAGATCGGCGGCCACCCGCTCGTGCAGCCGGTAGCCGGCGATCCCCCCGATCTGCGTCCAGTTCGTGGTGGTGGGCACCGGGTTGTCCTGGGCCTGGTTGGACGAGAACCCAGCCGAAGCCACCAGGCCCATCCGCAGCCCCGAGGCCATCCCGTAGACCCCCCGCACCCCGTACTGGGGCGTGAAGCGGCCGCCCACCGGAGCGAAGCCATAGGCCTCCAGCTCCGCGTCGTTCTGGTGCACGCTGGTGAACTGGGGGTTGAACTCAAAGACGATGGACGACGAGGTCTGCGCGCGCGCATCCCCCAGCCCCAAGAGCAGCAGGAGTGTCATGGCTCCCCCCTACTCCATCTGGGGCTTCCACATTCAAAGGATGTGGGGATCCACCAACTGATCGAGCTGCAGCCCCATGCGCGCCCCCGGCTGCCGCTCCACCACCTGACCGCCCTTCCAGATCGCCAGCGTGGGGATGGCCTGCACCTGCATCGCGGCGGCCGTGTGGGGGTGGTTCTGGGTGTTGACCTTGGCGATCAGCATGCGCCCGGCCTTGCGCTTGCCCAGCTCCACCAGGTGCGGGGCGACCGTGCGACAGGGCCCGCACCAGGGCGCCCAGAAGTCCACCAGAACGGGCACCGGCGACTGGCGCACCAGCTTGGCCAGCCCGGCGTCGTCCACGTCAAAGGGGGGGTTGTCCAGGCTCAGGGGGGTCTTGCATCGACCACAGCGCGGGCCCTCGGCCACGCGGCTCGCGGGGACCTGGTTGAGGCCTCCGCAGTGGGAGCAGCGGTAGGTGTGCTTGTTCATGGGATCAGGAAAAGCACCGCTGCGGGGGGCGGCAAGGGGGGGGTGGATCAGGCTTGGCGATCCGGCTCAGAGCTCCAGCGCCCGCGCCCCCGACGCATCCACCCACTGCGGCGGGTCCGTCACCAGCACGCCGTCCGCCGCCGCGCTCGCGCTCTTGGGCCAGCTCCCCTCCGCCAGCGGCAAGGCCGTCCACGCCCCGTCCTGGTAGCGCCAGGTGCCCTCCAGGTCGCTGAGCAGGTAGTCCCCCGGGCCGACCACGGTGACCGCGCGCCAGTCGCGGGTGGCCTCGTGGGTCTCGGGGGCGGGGATCTGTGTGAGGTCATCCGGGGGCCCAGCCCACCAGAGCCCGTCCTCGTCGCGGCCCACCAGCCACTCCCCGGTGGGGTCGACCCAGAGCTGCTTGGGTAGGGCCGGATCCAGGGGCGACCAGAATCCCTCCTCCTCCAGCACCTGCCACGCGCCGTCCATGCGCGCCCACAGCACACCGCGCACCACGCGCATCTCAAGCGCCCCGCCCCCTGCGATGGACTCCCAGACGCCGTCCTCCCACACGCTGACCTGGTAGCCGGCGCTGCAGTCCCCCACCGTGCAGTCGGGGTCGGGGTTGAAGCTGCCCACCATCACCAGGCCCCGCTCCAGCACGAAGGGCTTGAGGCGATCACCGGACTCTCCCCCCAGCGGCGGGGTCTCTACGAGCCGCCAGCCCTCCTGATCGCACACCGCCAGGCCCTCCCGCCAGTCGCTGGCCCACAGCCGGTCCTGATACAGAAACACCTGCTCCACGCTCTCCAATGGCGGGGTGAGCTGCGTCGGACTCCCACCGTCCACGCGGGTCAGCATCTGTGCCCCCAGCACAAAGACCTGGTCTCCGAGGGGCTGCGTCCGCCAGACACTTCCCTGGTACACCCACTCGGGATCTTCGCAGGCGTCGAACACCCAGTCAGGCTGGCTGGCGCAGGCGAGGACAAGCTGAAGCAGAGCGGACATGTCGCATCAAAGCCTGCATCTGCGATGAGGGTCAAGCTCTCAGGTGTCCGGGGGCAAGGTCAGCACCTCTGGGCCGTCGCGGGTGACACACAGTGTGTGCTCGAACTGGGCGGCCAAGCTGCCGTCCGCGGTGACCACCGTCCAGCCGTCCTCGAACGTGCGGAGCTCGGGGCTGCCCAGCACCAGCATGGGCTCGACGGTCAGACACATGCCCTCGCGCAGGGTGGGGCCACCGGTGCCCGCGTGGTGGTGGACGTGGGGGGGCAGGTGCATGCGCCGACCGATGCCGTGGCCCCCGTAATCCCGCACCACTGCGCAGCCCTCGGCCTGGGCCAGGCGCTCGACCGCGTCGCCGATCACGCCCAGCGGGGCCCCCACCCGGATGGCCCGGATGCCCGCCCACATAGCGCGCTCGGTGGTCTGGATCAGGTGCTGGGCCTCCGGGGAGATGGGGCCAACCGCCACCATCCGGCTGGTGTCCCCGTGCCAGCCGCGCAGGCAGGTGGTCACGTCCAGGTTCACGATGTCGCCCTCGGCCAGCCGCTGCCCGCGACGGGGGATGCCGTGACACACGACCTGGTTGGGGCTGACACATAAACTGGCGGGGAAGCCCTGATATCCGAGCTGCGCCGGGGTCCCGCCCTCGCCGGCGGTGTGGGCGCGGACGCGCTGGTCGAGCGCCCCCAGGTCCAGTCCGGGGCGGATCTGGGCGCAGGCGTGGGCCAGGGTGCGGGCGGCGGAGGCGCCTGCGCGGCGCATGCCCTTGAGCTGGGAGGCGGAGAGTCGGGGGATGAACATGCCCCCAAGGTGCCGGGCGCGGCGAGCGGGGACCAATACTGTGTGGGTATGGCGGGCTCAGCGCCACTTGCCGCCCCCCCGGGGCCGTGCCAGATTGCCCCCATGTCCCTGGATCAAGTCGAGAGCTTCGTGGCCGTCGCGGAAGAGGGCGCCATCGTGCGCGCTGCCCAGCGGCTGCACATCTCCCAGCCCCCCCTGACCCGCAAGATCCGGGCGCTGGAAGAGGAGCTGGGGAGCCCGCTGTTCGAGCGACACGCCCGCGGGGTGCGCCTCACGGACGCAGGGGCGCGCTTCCTGCCCCACGCCCGGGGGATCCTGGGGGCGGTCGACCTGGCCCGCGCGGCGGTGGCCCCGCCCCCGACTGGAGCGGGCCCCCACTCAGCGGACACTCAGAGGCTCTCGCCCAGGAAGAGGTAGGCCGCGCCGGCGTCCTCGCCAGCCTCGTCGCTCCAGCGCCCCCCGATGACCAGCTCATCGGCCCCATCGCCGTTCAGGTCGCCGATGGACCCGCCCGGAGCGCCGAAGCCATCGCCGGCTGCGGCCCCCTCGATGCGGGTGTGGGGGAGCTCCTCGACGCTGAAGGTGCCGCCGGTGAAGGGCCCGTAGAGCACCCAGCTCGCCCCAGCATCCTCGCCGGAGCTGTCGTGCCAGCGGGAGCCCACCACCAGGTCGGGGTGGCCGTCACCGTTGAAGTCCCCGCCGCCGGACACCGCGGCCAGCCGGTCTTCAGCCGCGGCTCCGTTGATGCGCATCCAGGTCTCGTCCAGGGAGACGTCCTCTTGCGAGGACCAGTCCTGGGTGATCACGTACACGGCCCCCTCATTCCCGCCGCCGCCCTCCGAGTCCGCGCGCTGGGCGTTGACCATGAAGTCCACGACACCGTCCCCGTCCACATCCCCCGCGGACGCGATGCCCCAGCCGGCCTCGTCCCCGGCGCTCCCGTGGAAGCGCGCGTCGGCCATGTCCGTGACCCGAGCGGTGCCGGTCACGGGGCCATTGAGCTGGTACACCGCGCCGACCCGTTGCTGTCCGCCGCTGTTCTCGTAGGGGGCCCCAATCAGCAGGTCTTCGATGCCGTCGCCGGAGAGGTCCCCCACCGACGCCAGGCCGCCGCCCGCTTGGCTGCCGGCCACGCCCTTGATGAAGGCGTTCGCGGAGTAGAGCCCCTGGTCCCCCAGCCACGCGCCGAAGGGCCCATGCACCACGAACACAGCGCCCGCGTCGGTGCCCCCATTGTCGTTCTTCTGCGCCCCGATCAGCGCGTCCTGGTGGCCGTCGCCGTTCAAGTCGCCGGTCATCACAAGGCCGGTCTGATCCCCCGCGCCCACGCCCGTCCAGGTCGCGTCGGCGTCGGCCAAGGAGACCTCGCCGGCGACCGGACCCGACCAGAAGTAGACCTTGCCCGCGTCCTCGGCCCGATCATCGTTGCCGCGCGCGCCAATGAGCAGGTCCCCCTTCCCATCCCCGTTGGAGTCGCCCAGCCCGACCACGGAGAACACCTGGTCGCCCGGGGCCTCCCCCACGAGCACCCCGTCCGCGCTGCCCGCGTCGTAGGTCCCGCCGCTGATCGGCCACTGGAACAGGTAGATCGCCCCAGCGTCCTCGCCGCCGAGGTCCGACCCACGCGCGGAGACAGCCAGCTCGTCCAGGCGGTTGGCGTTCAGATCGCCGACGTTCTTCACCGGGGCCCCAAAGAGGTCCCCCGCCGCAGCGCCCAGCAGCACGGTGCGCGCGTCATCCGCGCTGGCCACGCCCGCCAGCCCGCAGCCGTTGCCCGTGCCGTCGCAGTCGTTGTCGATGCCGTCCCCGCAGACCTCGACCGCGTCCGGGCTCACGGCGGGATCGCCGTCATCACAGTCCTGGTCGGAGACCACCCAGCCCTCGACCGGCGCGCAGAAGCTCTCCGAGACCCCCGGATCGCCGTAGCCGTCCCCGTCGCTGTCCTGGAAGTAGGCGCTGCCCTCGATCCCCTCATCGACGGCCCCATCGCAGTTGTCGTCCAGCCCATTGCAGGTCTCGGGCGCGCCCGGGAACACGCCGGCCTCCAGGTCATCGCAATCGTCGGCGTTGTCCACGTAGCCCTGGGGCGGGCCATCACAGGCTGCGACCGTGTAGGCCGCGCTGCCGAAGCCGTCCCCATCGGCGTCGATGTTGTAGACGACCCCGTCTTGGGGCTCCTCGTCCAGGGTCCCGTCGCAGTCGTCGTCGACGCCGTTGCAGCTCTCCTGCATGCCCGGGTGGATCGCGGGATCCGCGTCGTCGCAGTCCACCTCGACGGAGTATCCGTCCCCGTCCTCGTCTACCGGCCCCTCCAGCGTGGTGGTCTCGGCAGGCTCGGTGCTCTCAGGGGTGCAGGCGTAGAGAGAGAGGAGGAACAGGGGCGACATCTCGGGCTCCGGAAAGGGTCGAAGAGGACGTGCGCTGGGGGGCGCCTCTCTGGGGGGTCGGATGGATCCCACGGGGCCTTGAGTCCCCCGGGGCTCACCTTGTCCAGATCGGGGGCCCGTGCCAAGTTGCCAGAATGAACACGAGCATCGGCGAGGTCCCAGCGGCCCTGACCCCCTTCTCCCCCCTGACCCAGGCCTGGTTCCAGGCGGTGTTCGCGGCCCCGACCCCGGTGCAGGAGCAGGCGTGGCCGGCCATCGCGCGGGGGGAGCACACGCTGATGGTGGCGCCCACGGGCTCGGGCAAGACCCTGGCGGGCTTTCTGTGGGCGATCGACCGGCTGGCCAGGCTGCCGGAGCAGGCCGAGCCGGGGGTGCGGGTGCTCTACATCTCGCCCCTCAAGGCGCTGGTCTACGACGTGGAGAAGAACCTGCGGGCGCCTCTGCACGGTCTGCAGCGCCTGGCGGAGCGACAGGGACAGGCTCTGCGGTCGATCACCCACGCGGTGCGCACAGGAGACACCTCCCAGAAGGCCCGCGCCGCGATCAAGCGTCACCCGCCGGACATCCTGATCACCACCCCGGAGTCTCTGTATTTGATGCTGACCTCGCAGGCGCGGGAGACGCTGCGCAGCGTGCAGGCGGTGATCATCGACGAGATCCACACCATGGCGGGCTCCAAGCGCGGCGCCCACCTGGCGCTGTCCCTGGAGCGGCTGTCGCATCTGTGTGAGGAGGAGCCGCAGCGCATCGGGATCTCCGCGACCCAGCGGCCTCTGGAGCTGGTCGCGCGCTACCTGGGCGGCGACCGGCCGGTGCGGATCGTGGACGCCTCGCAGCGCCCGGACCTGGACCTGTTGATCCGCGTGCCGATGGGCGACATGACGCGCCCCTGGGCCACCGCGCTGCCCGCCGATCTGGAGCCCCAGCAGGCCCCCGAAGCGGCCGAGGATGACGACGCGGTGCTGCCCTGGGACCGCGACGGCCAGGACGACCGCAGCATCTGGCCGGCGCTGCACCCCCACATCCTGGAGCTGATACAAAAACACAACAGCACCATCCTGTTCACCAACTCCCGCATCCTCTGCGAGAAGCTGGCCCAGAAGCTCAACGAGCTGGCCGGGCACGAGCTGGTGATGGCCCACCACGGGTCCGTGGCGCACGAGCGCCGCACCTTCATCGAGGAGCGCCTCAAGGAAGGCAAGCTCAAGGGCATCGTGGCGACCAGCTCGCTGGAGCTGGGCATCGACATGGGGGCGGTGGACCTGGTCATCCTGGTGGAGTCGCCCGGGGCTGTGTCCCGAGGGCTGCAGCGGGCCGGTCGCGCTGGACACGGCGTGGGGCAACGCTCGGTCGCGCGGATCTTCCCCAAGCACCGGGGGGACCTGCTGGAGGCGGCGGCGGTCGCGATGGCCATGGAGGCCGGCGAGATCGAGCACACCCGCCTGCCGCGCAACCCCCTGGATGTCCTGTGTCAGCAGGTCGTGGCGATGGTGTCGCAGGACGACTGGTCGGTGGCCGAGCTGCACGCGCTGGTCAAGCGGGCGGCGCCCTTCTCGGAGCTCTCGGGTCAGCTCCTCTCGGCCTGCCTGGACATGCTCTCCGGGCGCTACCCCTCCGACATCTCGGCGGAGCTGCGGCCCCGCCTGACCTGGCACCGGGACACGGACACCCTGACCGCCCGCCGGGGCTCCCGGCAGCTCGCCATCCTCAACGCCGGCACCATCCCGGACCGGGGGACCTACACTGTCCACATCGCGCCGGACGGCCCGCGCATCGGCCAGCTCGACGAGGAGATGGTGCACGAGTCCCGGCGCGGACACACATTCGTCCTGGGCGCGAGCACCTGGCGCATCCAGGAGATCACCCGGGACCGGGTTCTTGTGACACCCGCCCCCGGGGAGCCCGCGCGCATGCCCTTCTGGCGGGGCCAGGGACCAGGCAGACCCCAGGAGCTGGGGCGGGCGCTGGGGGCCTTCTGCCGACAGCTCTCGGAGCAGTCCCCGGAAGATGCGACAGCCTGGCTGATGCAGCGCTGCTCCCTGGACGCCCTCGCGGCCCAGAACCTCCTCGCCTACGTCCAGGAGCAGGTCGAGGCCACCGGGGCGCTGCCCTCGGACCGCTGCATCGTGGTGGAGCGCTTCCGCGACGAGCTGGGGGACTGGCGCATCTGCATCCTGAGCCCCTTTGGCCGGCGCATCCACGCCCCCTGGGCCCAGGCCATCGAGGCCCAGCTCGACCTGGAGGTGGGCTTCGAGGTCCAGACCCTGGTGAGCGACGACGGCATCGCCATCCGCCTGGCCGACAGCGAGGAGCTCCCCGCCGACGGCGTGCTCATGCCCGACCCCGAGGCCCTGCAGGAGCTGTTGATGCGACAGCTCGATCGCAGCGCGGTGTTCGCGACGGAGTTCCGGGAGTCCGCCGCCCGCGCCCTGCTGCTGCCCCGCAAGCGCCCCGGGAAGCGCACCCCGCTGTGGGCCCAGCGCCTGCGCGCCCAGTCCCTGATGGCGGGCGTGCTTCAGTACCCCGGGTTCCCCATGCTGCTGGAGGCCACCCGGGCCTGCCTGCAGGACCACTTCGACCTGCCCGGCCTGCAGCGCCTGCTGGAGGACATCCGCAGCCGCAAAGTGCGCGTGGTGAACGTGGAGACCGCGCAGCCCAGCCCAATGGCCCAGAGCCTGTCCTTCCAGTGGGTTGCGGCCCATCTGTATGAGGGCGACGCCCCCCTGGCCGAGCGGCGGGCGCAGGCCCTGCGCCTGGATCCCGAGCTGCTGCGCGACCTGCTGGGCGAGGCGGAGATCCGGGCCCTGCTGGAGCCGGCCATCCTGCACCAGGTGCAGGCGGAGCTGCAGTGGCTCAGCGAAGACCGCCAGGTGCGACACGCCGACGGGATCCACGACCTGCTGCGGCGGGTGGGTCACCTGGAGCTGTCGCAGATTCAGGCGCGCTGCGCTCTGCCTGCGGGTGACCTCGTTGATGGGCTGATCTCACAGAGGCGGGTGCTGCGTACCCACCTGGGCGGTGTGCCCGTATTGGTGGCGGTCGAGGATGCCTCCCTCTACCGGGACGCGCTGGGTGTGGTGCTCCCCCCGGGCCTGGCCTCGGTCTGGCTCGAGTCGCACCCGGATCCCCTGCGACAGCTCGTGATGCGCTACGCCCGCACGCACGTCCCCTTCTCGATCCAGGCGCTCGCGGACTGGCTGGCGCTGCCGGCGGCGCAGTGTCTGGGCGTGCTGGAGCTGCTGGAGCGCGAGGGCAAGCTGGTGCGCGGCCCCCTGCACCCCGAGCAGCCGGGCGAACACTGGTGTGAGCGGGGGGTGATGCGGCGGCTGAGGAGGCGCACGCTGGCGCACCTGCGCTCGGAGATCGCGGCGGTGGACGCGGCCTCGCTGTCACGTTTTCTCCAGAGCTGGCAGGGGGTGGACAGCAAGAGCGGCGGTCAGGCGCGGCTGCTGGAGGTCGTCGAGCAGCTCGAGGGCCTGGCGCTGCCCTGGTCGGAGTGGGAGCGGCGCATCCTGCCGCTGCGGGTGAAGGGCTACAGCGGGGCGCTGCTGGACGAGCTGGGCGCGATGGGGGCGGTGGTCTGGGTGGGCGCAGGGGCTCTGGGCGCTCGGGACGGGAAGGTACAACTCCTGACCCGGGAGATGCTCCCGGTCCTGCTGGAGCCCCCGACCCCACCCGAGGACACCACGGCGCTGCACGAGGCCATCCTGGATCACCTGCGCGGTCACGGCGCGGACTTCTTTGTGGGCATCGCGGCGGCCTGCGGCAGCCCACCCCAGGACGAGCTGCTGGCCTGTCTGTGGGACCTGGTCTGGTGGGGGCTGGTGTCCAACGACACGACCGCCCCTCTGCGCGCGCTCCGAGCCCCCCAGCGCAGCCAGCGCGGTCGGCGGCGGGGTCTGCGGGCGCGGCGGAGCACGGCCCTGGCGGCGGGCGGGCGCTGGTGGCTGGTGGAGAGCCTGCACCCCACACAGTCTGCCCCTCCTACAGAGCGCACGCACGCCCGCGCGGTGATGCTGCTGGAGCGCTACGGCGTCTGCACCCGGGAGGCGCTGCAGTCCGAGGGCTGGAGCGGCGGATTCGGCCCGGTGTATCGGGTGCTGGCCGCCATGGAGGAGGCCGGGCGGCTGCGGCGGGGCTGGTTCGTGGACGGCCTGGGCGGGGCCCAGTTCGCGCTGCCCGGCGCCGTGGACGCGCTGCGCGCTCCGGCCCAGGAGGCCGCCCCCGTGCTGCTCTCGGCGTTGGATCCAGCCAACCCCTACGGCACCCTGCTGCCCTGGCCCGGCCACCCCGGGACCACCCGCCCCAGCCGGCGCGCGGGCAGCCTGGTGGTGTTGCATCAAGGGCGCCTGCTGCTCTGGCTGCGGCCCGGTCAGTGCATCACCTTCACCGAAGACCCGGAGGCGCTGGCCGAGGCCGCTCGCTGTGTGGCCCGCTCCGCGCAGCGCATGCTGGAGCAGAGCCTGCTGGTGGAGGAGATCTGCGGCGAGCCCGCGTTGTCCTCGCCGGCGAAGGACAGCTTCCTCAAGGGGGGCTTTGAGCTGGATGGCCAGAGGTTGCGCCTTGCCGTGATCTGAGCACCCGCTATTTTTCCTCCCCCCAGGAGACCCCATGGCCCGTCCAGGAGCGGCACCCGGCAAGGCGGAGTACACCGGCGAGCCGCGCAACAGCCCCATCCACATCGACCTCGTCGAGTTCACGCCCACGACCGTGCGGGCGCTGGACGATGTGAGCGCGGAGCAGGCCCGGCGCAGCCTGGAGGGCTCGTCGTCGATCTCCTGGGTGGACATCGACGGCATCCACGACGTGCAGGTGGTGCAGCGCATCGGCGAGCTCTGGGGCATCCACCCCCTGAGCATCGAGGACGTCATGGAGCCCGAGGGGCGGCCCAAGGCGGAGTACTACGAGGACTACATCTACGTCGTGCTGCGCATGGTCACCCACAGCAAGGAGGACGGCCTGCTGGACACCGAGCAGGTCTCGCTCTTCCTGGGCCGGGACTTCGTGCTGACCTTCCAGGAGCAGGACGGCGACGTGTTCGGGGGGGTGCGGAAGCGGCTGCGCGACTCGAAGGCCCGGGTGCGACGCCACGGAGCGGACTTTCTGGCCTACTCCCTGCTGGATGCGGTCGTGGACGACTACTTTGGCGTGCTGGAGACCCTGGAGGAGCAGGTCGACGCCCTGGACAGCCTCAAGCCCAAGGAACTCCCCGCGGACACCCCGGAGCGGTTGCACAGCATCAAGCGACAGCTCCGCCGCCTGCGACAGTCCCTGCGCCCCCTGCGGGAGGCGGTGGCCGCCCTCACCCGCTCGCCGGACGGCTGGATCGACCCCCAGACCCAGCCCTACCTGCGCGACCTCTCGGACAACCTGGCCGAGGAGGTGGAGACCATCGACATCCTGCGCGAGACCTGCCAGTCGCTGCTGGATCTCTACAACGCCACGGTCTCCAACCGCACCAACGACGAGATGCGGGTGCTCACGGTCATCGCGACCATCTTCATCCCCCTGACCTTCATCACGGGTCTGTATGGGATGAACTTCGACTACATGCCGGAGCTGCACAGCCGCTACGGCTACTACATCGCCCTGGGTTTGATGGTGGCCACCAGCGGCGGGCTGCTGGCCTACTTCCGCTACAAGAAGTGGCTCTGAGATACCGGCTGGTCCAGTCAACCGGTTTCTGATCTCACGACGAAACCATGACCCTGGTTCGCGACTGCGTAGACGACGGTGAGCAGCTTCCGCATGGAGGCCACCAAGGCGACCTTGGGTGGCTTGCCCCGCT
>JAZAMN010000020.1:0-306693 GCA_036229005.1 Myxococcota bacterium | reverse complement strand
CGGAGGGGCTTCCATCGCCTCCATGAACTCGATCTCGACGGCCTCGGACTCGAGCTCCTCGACGATCTGGCCGCCGGTCAGCAGGGAGGTGCTGGCGACGGTCAGCAGCAGCAGGACGGACATCATCGCCGCACCGGTCTGGCGCTTGCGATTGACCTTTCTGGCGCGTCCGACGCTGTCGAACATGGGCGGCTCCTGCTTGTAAGGGCGGCACTATAACGTCTGATCCGCCCCGCGCTGTAAGGGGGCTGTCCAGTGGACTCAAGTGCGCCGGACGGCGGCGCTTGTTCACGCCATCAGCGCGCGGATCCCTTCGGCGATCTCCTCCGCCCGGGTCTTCTGGAGGGCGTGGCCCCCGGTCGGGAAGGCCAGGCGCGGGCCATCGGGCAGCTTGTCCGCCAGCTCTCGGGAGATCGCCGGCTCCACCAGCGCGTCGTCCTCGGTCCAGGCCACCAGGGTGGGGCAGCGCACCTGCTCCGGCAGCGCGCCCAGCGCGTCAAAGTCCAACTGCAGAGCGCTGATCAGCCCATTCCTCATGGCGCCCCGATCGATGCTGCGGGGAAAACCCAGCGCTCTGTAGGCGCGGTAGATCAAGGGCTCGGTGAACACCCAGGCCCGGTCCGATCGCACCAGCGGCAAAGTGGCGGGGTGAGTCCAGCGCATGCCCTGGTGCCTGCGGATCCCCACGCTCGCGAGCAGCGCCAGGGCCGTGACCCGCTCGCTCCGGGCCGCCACCGCCTGGGCGATCCCGCCGCCCATGGAGTGCCCCACCAGCACCACGTCCTCCAACTCCAGGGCCTCCAGCAGCCCCTCGATGTAGGCCGCGCGCGCATCCAGCGTCGTCCCGCCGCTCTCTGCCGGGGTCTGCCCCTGGCCTGGCAGGGCGCTTCGGATCACCCGCGCGTGGGGCGTCAGGCGCGGGCCCAGGTAGCGAAAGTCCCGAGGCGAGCCGGGGTAGCCCGAGATCGTCACGATCGGGCGGCCCGATCCTTGGTCGGTGTAGGCGGAGGAGCGGCTGTCGTGGGTCAGCCAGAGCAGCGGGGGATCAACAGCTTCCATGGGGGGCCGCTAACCCCATCCCGGCACCCCCAGGCATCGACGAGGACACGCTGAGGCGATCCCGAGATCCACTCTTGACGCTGGCGGACAGTTTTTGGCTCCTTGGACCTTGACACTGAACATGCAACCAGTGATGCTCCGTTTGAACTGAACAGCCGTGCAGGAGTCTGGCATGATCACCGCGCTGCAGATCGAGAACCTGGCCATCATCGAGTCCGTCCAGGTGGAGTTTGGCCCCGGTCTGAATGTGCTCACCGGAGAGACGGGGGCCGGAAAATCCGTGCTGCTCTCCGGCTTGGGGTTGGTCCTCGGGGCCAAGGGGGGCACGCACCTGGTGCGTACCGACAGCGGGGGCGCCATGGTCAGCGCCCGCTTCGCAGTGGGGGAGAACCTCGCGCTGCAGCGGCGCCTGCGGGAGCTGGACCTCCCCCTGGCCGATGAGATCGAGGTGCGACGCACCCTGCCGCCGCAGGGCTCGGGGCGCTCCTACATCAACGGCAAGGCGGTCAAGCGCTCGGTGCTCCAGTCTCTGGGGCAGGTGCTGGTGGAGTTCTCCGGCCAGCACGAGCAGCGCCTGCTCATGGACCCGGAGCACCACCGCACCATGCTGGACCGCTTCGGCGCCTGCGGGCCGGAGCTGGACCGGGTGCAGGAGGCCCACCAGCAGCTCGCGCACGCCCGGCGCACGCTGGACCGCCTCAAGCGGGACGCCGACCGGGTGGAGGAGCGGCAGGAGTACCTGCGCTTCCAGCTCTCGGAGCTGCGGGCCCTCGCGCCCAAGGAGGGGGAGTTCGCCACGATGGAGCAGCGCCTGAGCAGCCTGCGGCACGCGGACCAGCTCCGCAGCGGCGCTCGGGAGGCCGAGTCGGAGATCTACTCCGCTGACGGCTCGGCGCTGGACCGCCTCACCCGGGCGGAGGCCGCGCTGCGCAACATCGGCGGCTATGACCCCCGCTTCGGCAAGCACGCCGAGCGCCTGGCCGAGCTGCTCTACCAGCTCGAGGACCTCAGCTCCGAGATCCAGGCCGACGCCCGGGGCATCCGGGCCGACCCGCGGGAGCTGGACGAGCTGGAGACCCGCCGCGCGGAGACCCTGCGCCTTGCCCGCAAGCACCGCTGCGAGCCCGAGGTCCTCGCTGAGTGCGCCGCCACGCTGGAGCGTGAGCTCGCGGAGCTGGACAACCTGGACGAGCGCATCGACCGCGCCGCCGCCGGGGTCGAGCAGGCCCGCGTCCGGGCCCTGGAGCAGGCGGGCGTGCTCACCGCCGCGCGGGAGCGGGCCGCCGTTCGCCTGGACAAGGCCATGGCTGGAGAGTTCGGCTCCCTGGCCATGCCGCAGGCGCGCTTCCAGACCCGCCTGGAGCCCTGCCAGGACGGCGAGCGCCTCCCGGACGGCCGCTGCCTGGGCCCCACGGGGCTGGAGCAGGTCATCTTCCAGCTCTCCGCCAACCCCGGGGAGACCCCCCGCCCCATCGCCCGGGTCGCCTCTGGCGGTGAGCTCTCCCGCGTGCTGCTGGGCCTCAAGATCTCCCTGCGCGGTGGCCAGGGGCCGCGCTCCTGGGTCTTTGACGAGATCGACGCCGGGATCTCGGGCCAAGCCGCGGAGACCGTGGGTGTGAAGCTGCGGGAGCTCTCGGGCATGGGGCAGCTCCTCTGCATCACCCACCTCCCGCAGATCGCCATGCTGGCGGACCACCACCTGCGCATCCACAAGGAGGTGCGGGGGGGCCGCACGCGCTCCTCGGTCCACCGCCTGGACGCGGACGGTCGGGTCGAGGAGATCGCCCGCCTGGTCGGCGGCGCTGGCGTCTCGGAGGCCTCCCGGGACTTCGCTCGCCAGATGCTCGCCGCCACCGCCAAGGTCGCGTGAGCATCTGGGTGGCACTCGGGGCCTGCGGTCCTGGGCCCCCCTGTGCTAGACAAAAGGCATGGTCCTTCTGTCCCTGCTGATCGGGTGCTCACCCCAAGACCCGGAGTCCACCTCCACAACGGTGTGCAGCCCTGGTGAAGGCGAGGTCTTCTGGCTGGAGGGGCGGAGCACCTTCCAGAGCCTGGACGCTGCGCTGGACGCCACGGGAGCCTGGGCCACCCTGTGCCTGGGCCCGGGGCAGCACCTGCTGGAGGACGGCCTGCTGGAGGACCACGGGTGGAGTGGCCAGGTCCACCTGGTCGGCGCGGGGGTGGATGAGAGCTCGCTCTATGCGCCCGACCACCCGGAGAACCTGGTGTTCGCCCTCGGGGTGCCCGAGCAGCTTGTCCTGGAGTCCCTGAGCCTGGAGTCCCCTCTGGGCTTGACCGCCCAGGAGCTGGTCTTTGACAACGTGAAGATGGAAGGGGTGGCCTCCCAGGACTCCCTCCTGCACCTGTCCGCCGAGTCCCTGCTGCTGCAGGGCTTGGTGGTCCGGGACAGCAGCTTCTCCTACGGGGGCCTCATCTTGGGGGCCACGGAGGAGGAGCGGAGCGCCCGGGTGCAGGAGTTGGTGTGGGAGGGCAACCACGCCTACCGGGGCACGCACGTCATCAGCCAGGGCTATCGACCCGTGGAGCTCAAGGACTGCAGCGTGCTGGAGAGCTTCGACACCGGGACCTCGCTGGGCTTCCCGATGATCCAGGCTGGCGGAGACCTCAGTCTGGAGCGGTGCAGCTTCGTGGGGGACCGGAGCAGCGCCTCGCTGGTCTATGGGCGGAGCCTGGCGCTCACCGAGGTCGACTTCGCCGACTCCCGCTGCGCCACCGGGGGCTTCCTCCAGGCCGTCGGGAGCCTGGAGCTGGAGCGCGTGTCCATCCAGGACAGCCGCAGCGCCAACGCCATGATGCTGCTCTACTCGGACAGCCAGGGGCAGAGCCAGGCTGCCTTCAGCGAGCTCGCCATGGGCACCGAGCTGCCCAACACCGCGAGCTGTGACTTCATGGTCGATGGCCTCTGCGTGCGCCCGGAGCTGGGCGAGGTCGAGCAGTGGAGCTGCACCGATTGCCGCGAGGCTGGCGACCCGTAGCGTCCGCAGCAGCGCCTGCTTGGAGAGGGGCTACTCCTCGTGAGGGAGCGTCGTGCCCACCGCTTCGAGCTCCCCGAGCCCCTGTTCCTCCGCAAAGAAGGCCTCCGGCACCCCCGAGGTCCTCTGCACCGGGTGCGTGCTGCGCCCCAGCGCCTGGAGCGCGACGCGGTGCCGGGCCTCGACCTCCGGGCGGCCCATCGCGCGGGCGCACTCGATGGCGCCCTCCAGAGCGGGGCGGTAGCCCGGGTCCAGCAACAGGGCCTTCTCGTAGTGGTGCATCGCCCGCTCGGGCTGACCCAGCTTGCGCAGGTGCTTGGCCAGGTCGACCCGGAGCTCAGGGGTGTTGTTGGCTTCCAAGGCCCGCTCCAGGGCCTCGACGATTGGATCGCTGGGCATGGCTCCTCCGCCGCCCAGACCTAGCACGGAATGGGCGGGCGCGGGGAGCTGGCGGTGCTCAGGCGGCGACGGCCTGGTCCCGGCCGCCGTGCTTTGCGTCGTAGAGCGCTGCGTCCGCGCGCGCCCACAGCGTCTCTCCGGACTCGTCGCGGCGGAGCATGGCCACCCCGATCGAGATGGTCACCTTGAACGCCTTGCCCTCCTGGGTGAAGTTCAGCCCGGCCACCCCCTCCCGGATGCGCTCGGCCACCTGCATGGCCCCCGCAGGGTTCGACCCCGGCAGCAGCACCACGAACTCCTCGCCGCCCGCTCGGGCCATCAGGTCCTCGCCGCGCAGCAGGTCCATCACCTTCTGGGCCACGGAGCGGAGCACCACGTCGCCCGCTGCGTGTCCGTAGGTGTCGTTCACGGACTTGAAGTGGTCGATGTCCAGCGCCAGCAGCGCCAGCGACCCTCCAGCGTGGGCCTCCGCCACCATCCTGGGCAGCTCTCCGTCGAGCGCGCGCCGGTTGGCCACGCCGGTCAGCGGGTCCCGCGCCAGCTCCCGGCGCGCCTGACTGAGGGCGTCCGCTTGGGCGTCCACCGTGCCCCGAAGCGCCTGAACCTCCATAAGCGCGGCGTCCAGGTTCTCGCGCAGCTCGCGGGTGTCCTCGCGGGCGGCCACCACCTGGTCCAACAGGGTGGGGCGCAGGGCCTCCAGGCGGGCGGCGTCGTTGGTGGAGATCGCCGTCTCCAGCTCGCTCAGCACCCTGTCGACGCGGCCCGCCGCTCCGCTGCTGTCTCCCAGCCGCCCAGCCAACTGGACGACCAGCTCCCGGGTCTGCTTGCGGGCGGCCAGCATGCGGTTGCGCAGCGGGCGCGCCTTGTCTGCTAGGCGGCGGGCGTCGCGTCGTAGCCGGCGGGCGCGGGGCGGGTCCACCCAGTCGGGGATCTCCCCGCGGAACTCGTCCAGGCTCTCCTCCAGCTCGGGGTCCGCGAAGGCGATCACCTCCATGGTCTGGCCCATGGCCAGCGCGGCCTCACCAAAGGGGGTGCCAACGTCCTCGCCGTCCACCAGGCTGGGGATCAAGCGCAGCAGCTCCCGCTTCACCCCAGTCGGTGAGGGGAAGCGTCCCAGGCGCTTGATCAGCTCCTCGACCCCCTCGGTGTCCGGCTGATCCGCCTTGCGCTCCAGCTCCTTGAGCATCAGCACCAGCGAGTCCCTCAGCAGCTTCGCGTCCTCAGCGGTCGCCGGCTGTGGTCCCTTGTTCTTCTTTCCGAACAGCCCCATCGTTCAACCCACCAGCTCAAGCACCTGGCCCAGCTCGGCCTCGGGCGCTTCGTCCTGCTCCAGCACGCCGCCCAGCTCTCGCAGGGCCAACTGTGCCTCCTCCAGATCCCGCAGCAGCATCGAGCGCTCCGCGGCGCCCAGCTCCCCCTCTCGGCTCAGGCGCTCCTGCAGCCGTGCGAGCGCCTCTCCCATCGCAGCCGTCGCCAGCCCCTGCTGCTTGAGCCGGGCGGCCTGCTCCTGCTGGGAGCGCAGCGCGAAGCCCCGGAGCTCCCTCGCCCGTCGGGCCAGCCGGCGAGCGGTCTTGGGGTCCAGGCTCCCGCCCACCAGCTCCTGCAGCCCCGCGACCGCCGCCTCCAGCTCGGGCTCGGCGCGGCGGGTGGCCTCCAGGGCCTGGATCAGCGCGGCCACGGCGTCTGCTGCGTCTCGGGCGTGGTCCACCGGCCGGGGCATGAGCCACGGGCGTACGGTGCGCAGCTCTTCGACGATCCAGGGCCCCGGCTCCCGCTCGTCCAGGTCGTCCAGGATCGCCTGCAGGCGCCAGCGGCCCTCTTCGCTGGCTTGCTCCAGCAGGTTGAACAGGGCCTCACGCAGGGCCCGGGTCAGGGCCTGCTCGCGCTTCGCGGCGCCAAAGATGGACAGGGACATGGGCGCTCCGGGGGGTGTGGTCTCCCATCGGACGGGCCCCACCCACCTTGAGGTGCAGAGCGGCGTTCAGCCCATGAGCCTGTCCCGTGCTTCGCTCCAGCCCTCCAGCGCACCGGGGTCTTGGGGGTAGCGCTTGTGGTGGAGCTCCACCGCCTGCATGCGGCCAAGCACCGGCAGCAGGCGGCGGGCCAGTCCAGGGTTGCGGGCCAGCCCCAGCCCGGCACGCAGCGCCTCCTCCAGCGCCGGGCGCGGGTCCCGCTGGGTCAAGGTCTGCGCGGAGAGCCCCGGGCCAAGGATCCCAGCCTCCATCAGCCGCCCCAGCGCCTGCGGGTCCAGGGTCTGGGAGAAGCGGCGGAACAGCACCATCCCACTCAGGGGCCCACCCCTCTGGCGCTGCCAGGCCACGTTGTACGCCCAGGCATCCCCTCCACCGGCGAGGACATCCGCGAGCAGCCGGGCCGCCAGGAGCTGCTGCGCGATCCCGCTCCCGTGGGCGCTGTAGACCATGTTCGCGGAGTCGCCGATCGCGGCGTGCGGCCCGCGACCCACGCAGTCCAGCGGCGCCCCCAGCGGCAGCGCCCGCGAGCCCCCGGAGCGCTTGGCCCCCACCCAGGGGTTCTCCCGCACGAAGGCCGCGAGCATCTTGGGCCCTGAAGGGTGGCCCTCCGCTGGCACGGAGCCGGTCAGCAGCGCGACGTGGTCGCCGTGCACCTGCACGTTCACGATGCTGTAGCCGCCAGCGATCCCGGTCCAGCACAGCGTCTGCCCCAGCGGCACCCCGTGCGCCGCGAAGAACGCCGCCGCGCCCTGGGGGTCCGCCAGCTCCCGGATCTCCTGGGCCGCGACGCAGAGCGGCCCCCGCTCCGGCCCAGCGCGCAGCAGCCCCAGACCGCTGAGCCCCGTGGCGTCCACCACGACCCGCGCCTGCGCGCTGCCTTGGCTGTGGGCCACCACCGCGCCCTGCACCGACGACACCTTGACGCCACCCCGCAGCTCGGCGCCCGCGGCGCGGGCCTTGCGCTGGAGCTGCGCGCTCAGGGCGGGCATGTCGACCTCCAGCAGGTCGTGCTCGTGGATCACGCTGCGGGTGGGGCCCTTGCCGGCCAGCATGTGGAAGGGGGCCCCGCTGGCCAGGCTCTGGGGGGGCGGCAGGCCGGCCTCGTCAAAGGCCCAGGCGGGGACGCCGTTGATCCAGCGCGCGCCCGTCTCACCCAGGGGGCGCGCGTCCAGCCCAAGCACGCGCAGGCCGCGCTCCGCCGCCAGAGCAGCCACCGCCGACCCCGCCGTCCCCAGGCCCAGCACCACCAGGTCGTAGGGGGCGCTCACCTGGGGGTGACCTCGACGCCGTTCACAACCCAGGCCAGGTCCTCACCCACCGCCCGGCTCTGGAGGGTGAAGGGACCGACCTTCAGGGGCTCCCCGGGCCAGTCCGCCTCCACAGAGACCGCGGCGTGCTCGTTGCGCAGGAAGGCGCCCGCCAGGATCTCCACCTCCTGGCGCCGCATGTCCACCAGCAGGCGCAGAGGGAGCTGGCGCTGCTGCCCGAAGCTCCCCAGCAGGCCGTAGAGCCCGGCGATCTGCAGCCAGCCCCCGCCCGTGAAGCACACGGCGTCCGGGCCCATCGCCGGGAGACCCGCCTGTTGCCACGCCGCCGCGCAGCCCTCGGGGCAGTCCACCAGCACGCTGTGGCGGCCGGCGACGAACGCGGTCGCGCCTTCCAGCTCCACCCGTCTCACTTTGGAGACCCGCTGGCCGGCTCAGGGCGGCTCTGCTCCAGGATGAACGCACCCACCACGCCGTAGACCTCCTGCGGCGCATTGTCCCCCAAGACAAGATCCATGTGGCCGTAGTCCACGGAAAAGCCCTCGCCGGTCCCCGCCAGCACGAACTCGGCGTTGGGCAGGGCCTCGGCCAGGGGGAGCACCTGAGCGGGCGGCGCCACCCGGTCCGCGCTCCCAGCCCAGACCTGCGTGGGCACCTGCACCTCCGCCAGCTCGGGGAGCACCGGCTCTCCCCCCGCATCGCAGAGCGTGCCCACCTGCCCCATCAGCCCCAGGTGCTTCATCTCCCCCCGGGTCATCCGGCTGGCGACCTCCTGGTAGAACTCCTGCCGAAAGGCCGGGTCCAGGTCGTTGAAGAGCTGCTGGTCCACCCAGGCATCCAGCGGGGTCCGCGGCTCGCCGCCCAGGCCCGCCCGCAGCTTGGCCCCCAGCCGGGCGTCCACCCAGGGCGAGGGGTTGAAGCGCGCGCTCCCCAGCGCCAGCTCCGTCTGCGCCCCCGGCTCCGAGAAGTCCACTGGGCTCCCCAGCGCCACGAAGCCGCTCAGCGGCGCGTCGGGGTGCTCGGCCAGGTACATCGCGCCCACCATGCCGCCCATCGAGTGCCCGACGTAGCCCACCGTCTCCGCCCCCGTGCTCTCCAGGATGTGCGCCACCGCCGCCGGCACGTCCTGCTGTGCGTAGTCGTCCAGGCTCCAGCGCGTGCCCGAACCCCAGCCCGCCTCCGGGTCGCCGCGGTGGGGGCCGGTCCCCCGCAAGTCCAGCATCCACACGTCCAGCCCCTGGTCCACCAGCGCGCGGGCGAAGCTCCGCTCTCCCAGGTGGAAGGAGTGGTGGTTCGACGCCACGCCGTGCACCAGCAGCACCGGCGGCCCCTCCCCGGCCAGGTGGTGGAGCCCCACACCCACGCCATCTCCAGTCTCCAGGCGGGTTGAGCTGAGGCTCTGGTCCCCCAGCAGATCGGCCCCCACCGTCTCGGATCGCTGCCCACACCCCATCATCAACAGGGCCATCAGCGGCGCCAGCGAGGACATGCTGCCGGCGGATTTCATAGCTTGCTCCAAGCTTGCGGCTCTGGGACACGGCTTTGTTCGGAGAGTGTTGTAATGCCGTGAAATATGGCGAAAGCCGCTGTCAGGGTAGGTTCAGGGTGTGGCGCTCAGGCGCTCACGCCCCGGGAGGGGGCGGACCCTCGACCCTTGAGCTCGAGGGTCCGTTCCAACTAAATGGCTCCGTCGCCCCCCGCGTCAAGCCCTCTGGC
Organism: Myxococcota bacterium; assembly: GCA_036229005.1. Lineage (GTDB taxonomy): Bacteria > Myxococcota_A > UBA796 > UBA796 > CAJQPC01 > CAJQPC01. Next base: position 297,288 of record JAZAMN010000020.1, on the reverse strand, counting down.
CAGAGTGTCGACCAGGCGCTCCAGCGCGTCTCGGGTCAGCACCAGCTCGCCAGCGGCCAGGTCCCGCTCGCGGCTGGGCCTGTGCAGGCGCGCGCGGCCACCCCGCAGCTCCAGCTCGTGGTAGCGCCCGCCGCTGAGCTGTTCGGGCGCGGTGCGCAGCACGCCGCCGCCGAGTCCCGGGTCGACCTCGACGGGGACCAGGTCCTCCTCCAGTCCGGGCAGCCGACCGCTCAGGCGGTGGGCCTGGGTCTGCGGGGGGGCTGGATCCGGGACCTCCACCTCTAGCTGGCGCACGCGGGCCCCGATGGGCCCGCTGTCCAGGATCTCCGCGCGGGCTCTGCCCTGCGGCAGGGTGACCTCGACGGTGCCGAAGTGTCTGTCCTTGAGTGCCTGGTTCAAGGCCGAGCCCAGAGAGGTGGGCCTGTCGCTGGGGTCCGCCATCAAGCCACCTCCTCTCGCTTGCTCTGGGTGAACTCCTGGCCGTCGTGGGAGAGCAGCGTGGCCTTGCCCTCCAGGGCGGTCTCCAGGTGCACGGGGCGGCCCCAGACCCGGGCCAGGTTGCCCAGCGTGAGCTCGGCCCACTCCAGCTTGATGTCCAGGCCCTCGTAGTCGTGCCGCAGCACCAGCTCGCCGCGGTTGGCGTGGTTGGCGTTCGTGACCGCCAGGCGGGGCTGGCCGCGGTTGGAGAGCATGAACAGGAGCTGCTGCTTGACCTGCTTGAACTCCTCGGTCTGTACCTCCACCTTGCCGGTGCGGGGGTCCTTCTGCCACACGAACAGTCCGTGCTCTCGCACAAACTCTTCGTCCAGGAACTCGTCGATGAAGGTGATGTCGTTGTGGGTGTGCCGCACCTCGAAGATCTTCTGGCGCCCCAGCATCGCGCCCGTGTCCCAGCTCGCGCGGTGGCGGGGGTCTGTGGTGTCCATCCAGTCGCGGCCGAAGCGGCCCTTGTTCCAGCGCTCCTCGATGTGTCGGAAGAGCTCCAGCCCCAGTTTGTAGGGGTTGAGCTGCCCGGGCCGGGTGGCGACGGTCCCGCTGTGGTGGTCGGCGTAGTCGATCAGCTCCGCGGCGGTCAGGATGTCCTGGGTCATCATCGTGGTGTGCCAGTAGCTGGCCCAGCCCTCGTTCATGATCTTGGTCTGCCCCTGGGGCACAAAGTACAGCGCCTCGTCCCGCACGATCTGTAGGATGTCGCGCTGCCAGGGCTGCATCCGGGCGTGCTGGAGCAGGAAGAGCAGCACGTCCTTCTGGGGGCTGGCCGGGAAGCCCTGCGCCTGCTCCTTCTGTGCGCGGTGGCGCTCCCGCTCGGCCTCCAGCACGTGGGGCGGGTTGATGTAGGGGTCCATGTAGTCGCTGGCCGGGAGTCTGTGGTCGATGTCCTGCTGGGGGGCCGGGGCCGCCTCCGCAGGCATGTGCAGACTGTGTGGGTCGATCAGGTTGTCCAGGGACAGGCAGATGTCGATCCAGGCCTCCACCTGGTCCTGGCCCACCTCGTTGATGATGCGCCGGACACGGACCGCGTGGTTGGCCATCTGGTCCAGCATCTTGCGGTTGGTGGGGGCGAACCACAGGTTGTTCTTGAAGAAGTCCACGTGCCCGAACACGTGGGCCATCACCAACTTCTGGTCGACCATCATGTTGTTGTCGAGCAGGTAGGCGTAGCTGGGGTCCGTGTTGATCACCATCTCGTAGATCTTGTGGAGACCGTACTCGTACCCCTTCTGCATCTCCAGGTACTCCATGCCCCAGCGCCAGTGCGGGTAGCGGGTGGGGAAGCCCCCGTAGGAGGCCAGCATGTTGATCTCGTCGAAGTCGCACATCTCGAAGATGGTCTCGAAGAAGTCGAGTCCGTATCCGCGGGCGATCTTCTCGATGGCGACGCGGGCCTCCTCCAGCTCCGGAGACAGACCGCGGCGGGCGCGAAAGAAGAAGCTATCAGCCACAGTTCACCTGCCCTTGCCCAGGAAGTCCTGGATGGAGTCCATGATCCCGTCCTTGTCGGCGATCTCCGACAGGGCCAGCTTGGGGTGGTCGTCAAAGTGCTCCCGCAGGTCCTTGATGAACTGGCCGGAGCCGTACTCCGAGTCCACCTGCGCGTAGGAGAACTGGTTGGACATGGGCAGGATGCGGTCCCGCAGCAGGGTCACACACTCCTTGGTGTCGTTGCCCGACCAGTTGTCCCCGTCCGAGAAGTGGAAGGGGTAGATGTTCCACTCGCTGGGCGGGTAGTCGGCCTCCAGGATCTTGAGGGCCAGCTTGTAGGCGCTGGAGATCAGCGTGCCGCCCGACTCCCGGGTGTGGAAGAAGGTGTGGCGGTCGACCTCCTTGGCGGCCGCGTCGTGGATGATGAACCGGGTCTCCACGTTCTTGTACTGGTGGTTCAGCCACAGATCCAGCCAGAAGGCCTCCATGCGCACGATCTCCTTCTGCTTGGCGCCCATGGAGCCAGAGACGTCCATCATGTACAGGATCACCGCGCTGGACTGTGGCACAGTCTGTGCCTTCCAGCTCCGGTAGCGCTTGTCCTCCTTGACCGGGATGATGGGGGCGCCCTGACTGTAGGAGCCAGACGCGATCTGTCGCTTGAGCGCCTGCCTGAAGGTCCGCCGGGTGTGACGCAGTGACTCGGGTCCCACAGTCGCGATGCCGGTGTACTTGTCCTTCTCGCTGCTGATCTGTTTGGCGCCCTTGGGCTCGATGTTGGGCAGCTCAAGCTCCTCGGCCAGGATCTCGGCCAGCTCCTCGAAGCTGACCTCCACCTCCAGGGTGTGCTCCCCAGGCTTGTCACCGGCCTGAGGGCCCTGTCCCGGCTGTCCATCGCCGTCCCCATCGCCCTGACCCTGGCCCACTCCCTGCTTGTTGTCGCCGTAGCGCAAGCGAGGAATCTGGATCTGTGGGAGGGGGATGGAGACCACCTGGTCGCCCTGCTTGCCCAGCATCTCCTTGGAGCTCATGTAGCGGCGCAGGTCCTTGCGGACACGGCCCTTCACGATCTTTCGGAAGCGGTGCAGGTCGTTGTCGATGTTCAGAGGCATGGCTCACCCACCTTCCTCTTGGGTGTCCCCCCGCGCGAAGATGCTCGCGACGTAGTTGAGGACATCCGTGGCGGATTGCTCGTCGTAGCCAAAGCGCTCGATGAGCCGCTGCTTGACGATGTCGATCTTCTTCTGTGTGTCATCGTCGATGACGTTGGACACCAGCGAAGACAGGCGGATCGTGTCCTTCTGGTCCTCGAAGAGCTTGAGCTCCAGGGCCCGGTACAGGCGGTCGTTCGTGTCGTACTTGAAGGTCTTGCCGTCCAGGGCCAGCGCGCCGATGAAGTTCATGATCTCGCGCCGGTAGTCGTCCTTGCGGCCGTCGGCGATGTCGATCTTCTCCTCGATGCTGCGCATCAGGCGCTCGTCGGGCTCCTCGTAGGCGCCGGTGAAGGGGTTCTTCACGCGCTCCTTCTGGGTGTAGGCCTTCACGTTGTCGATGTAGTTCGCACAGAGCCGGGCGATGGCGCCCTCGTCCGCGGTGATGGCCTTCTGTACCTCCTTCTTGATGATGTTCTCGTACTCGGTCTTCACCAGGCCCAGCAGGTCGCGGTAGTGCTTGCGCTGGTCCTCGTCCGAGATGAGACTGTGCTGCTTGAGCCCGGACTCCAGAGCGTTGAGCACCATGAAGGGGTTGATGGAGCTCGCGGAGGGATCCCGCACCAGCGCGTTGGAGATCTTGTCCTGCACGTAGCGGGGGGAGATGCCCTCCAGACCCTCCCGGTTCGCGGACTTGCGCAGCTCCTTGACGTTGTCCTCGGTGTAGCCGGGGATCAGCTTGCCGTCGTAGAGCTTGAGCTTCTGTACCAGGGTGAGGTTGTGCTTCTTGGGCTGCTCCAGCCTCGTCAGCACGGCCCACATGGCGGCCATCTCCAGGGTGTGGGGGGCGATGTGTCGGCCCACGGCCTTCTTGGCGTAGTCCCGGTGGTAGATCCGGGCCTCCTGCTGGTACTTGGTGATGTACGGGATGTCGATCTTGATCGTGCGGTCCCGCAGCGCCTCCATGAACTCGTTGGACTGCAGCTTGCGGTACTCGGGCTCGTTTGTGTGACCCAGGATGACCTCATCGATCACGGTCTGGGGGAACTTCTTGGGCTTGATCGTGTGCTCCTGGCTGGCGCCCAGGAGGTCGTACAGGAAGGCGACGTCCAGCTTGAGGACCTCGACGAACTCGATCAGTCCGCGGTTGGCGACACAGAACTCACCGTCAAAGTTGAAGGCCCGGGGGTCGGAGTCGGATCCGTACTCGGCGATCTTTCTGTAGTTGATGTCGCCGGTCAGCTCGGTGGAGTCCTGGTTCTTCTCGTCCTTGGGCTGGAAGGTGCCGATCCCCACGCGGTCCTTCTCGGACAGGGTCAGGCGGCGCACCCGGATGCGCTCGATGAGCTGGGTCCAGTCGCCCCCGACCTCCTCCATGATCTGCTTGTACATGAAGCGCGAGACGGGGTCGAGGTCGCCCTCCAGGCGGATGGGGTAGCGAGGGGGCTTGTCCTTCACCAGCTCGCCCACCACCTGGGCTCGGAGGTCCAGAGGGATCAGCTTGAGCGGATCTTCGTTGAGCGGCGAGGGGATCTCGTTGCCGTCCGCGTCCACCCACGAGAAGGTGTAGAGCCGGCCCTGGGGCTGCTTGGAGTACCACTCCAGGCCCTTCTTGAGCAGCCGGGCGATGGTGGACTTGGCGGAGCCCACCGGTCCGTGCAGCAGGATGACGCGCTTCTCGGCGCCATAGCCCATGGCCCCAGCCCGCAGGACGTTGACCAGCTTCATCAGGTGGACGTCGATGCCGAACACGGCGTCCTTGCCGTTGTCGAAGGGGTCGTCGAAGAACTTGTAGCGGACGATCTTCTTCTTGTACTCGGTGTACTCGGTGGTCCCGAAGCTCACCACCAGGTCGTAGAGGCGCTGGTAGGCGTTGCGGGAGACCGAGGGGTCCTGCCGCACGATGTCCAGGTACTCCTCGAAGCTGCCGGTCCAGTGCAGGGAGCGGTATTCTTCGATGTCCTGCATGTTGGCGATCATGCCGACGATGGGGTGGCTCATGGCTCCTCCGAGGGGGGGTGGGCGGTTGACGGCATCCCGGTTCACAACGACCCGCCCCCGGATGGGGCTGACTTGGAGTGGGGCGGGATGTGAAGAGCGAGGGGTCAGGTGGTCAGGAAGGCGGCTTCCGTTGTGGTTTGAACGGAGTGGCCTACTCAGTTATTCTTTCCGGTTGTTGTCCGGGTTCGCAGAACTGGCTTCCATGGGGGCGGAATCGGACGCTTTCCCGGCAGCTTGAGCGCCTTTGCTCTGGACGATGTGGCGCGGAGCTGCGGCGATCCCGATCCTTGAGGCGAGCGAGGATCACCCTGGCGCTGTCAGCAAAGCGTCAAGGTGGAGCTGGGTGGGGGGCCACGCCGGGGAGGCTGCGGGCTGAGGCGCTCAGAAGCGTACGTTGATGCCCACGTAGCCGGGGGCCAGCGCCGGGCTGACCTGGATGCTCTCCCAGCCGGTGGGGGCCTCTTCGGGGCCGCCTGCGGGGGGCGGGGGCGGCGGCGCCTGCTGGGCCTGGGCGTGGTCGTAGTCCAGGGGGATGCCCAGGCTGAGCTTGAGCTCGTCGTTGTACTGGGCGATCAGGGCCTCTGCCCGCTTGCGGGACCAGGTGTTGGCGACGGCGTCCCGGTCTTCGCGCTGGCCGTCGATGGCCCAGGGGGCGCTGGCCAGGGCGATCACCCCGGTCCCCGCCAGGGCGGCGGCGGTCCAGCGGCGGTCGGTGTTGCGGGCGCGGGCGGTGCGGTACTCCCCCAGGGCCGCGATGTAGAGGCCGCGCTGGATCTCGATGGCGTCCAGGTACTCGTCGTCGGAGGCGTAGTTCTCGCGGTCCACCCGGGCGGTGTAGTCGTCCCAGTCCGGGCGGCTCAGGTCGGTGTCCAGCAAGGCGAGGGGGATCGTCGACAGGCCCAGCAGCAGCACACCACCGCCGGCTACGCTGGCCGCCGTGATCTTGGCCTTGCGCTCCTCGGCCTCGAGCAGGGCGATGGCCTCTTCGTCCGAGGTCATCCGGGCGAAGCTCCGGGTGTTCACGGGGTTGCCCAGGCCGTCCCGGACCACCCAGCGCACTTCGGCGTCGTAGGGGGTCTCCACGATCAGCAGGCGGCCAGCCTCCCAGGCGGCCCAGGTCTCCTCGTCGATGACCACGGGGGGCGCTTCCCAGGCATCGTCACCGCTGATCACCGGGCGGCGTTCCACGGCGCGTACGGGCCGGGCGAAGCTCCCCTCCTCTTGGATGAGGCCGGTGGCGGTCCACCCGGGGTTCTCGGGCAGGCCCTCCCAGTCGGCGGGCTCCCGGGACAGGGTGAGCTTGGCCCCCAGAGGGTTTCCGGCGGGCGGAAAGAGCAGCTTGGAGCCGCCAAAGTAGGCGTCCAGGATCTTGGTCTCGCCCCAGTACACGCTGCCGTCGGCGAGCAGGATGAGGTCGGGACCGGGGGCCCACTCGGCCTCGCTGGCGCCCACCACCAGGGGCTGCTCCACCCAGGTCGCGAAGGTGAGGGGGGCGCGCTCGATCAGCGCCTCCCAGGTGGGGTCGGGCAGGTCGACCACGGGCTCGGTGGGCTCCGGGGTGTCCCCTTCGAGGGCCTGGTCCAGCAGGTCGTCGATGGGGTCAGGCTCCAAGGACTCCAGACCCTCCCCGTCCTGGGTTTCGGACGCGGGCGCGGCGGTCGCAGGATCTGCGGGGGTCTCCCAGGCGTCGGAGTCCTGGGCGAGGGCAGCAGCAAACAGGAGCAGGAACATGCCTCACTTCTACAGTCTCCGAGCCCGGACCGCTACACTCTGGCCGGCGTGAAGTGGGCTGGGGCGCGAGGGCTCATGGGCTCCGCAAGGAGAGCCGATCCCCTCAGCGTTCCAGGAGGGGAGCATGGTTCGATTCTCGGTTGCCGCGATCGCGGAGCTGCTCAGACACAAGGAGGCCCGCGGCGTGGAGCTGGGCATCCCGAGCTACGTGGCCCAGGGTGCGCTGGCCCAGCAGCTCCGGGAGGCCTTCCGGCGCGCCCAGCTCGGCAGCGTGGAGCTGCGCATGGTGGAGGCTCCGGAGATCTGCGTGCTGCGCATCAAGCGCGGCGGGGAGTGGGGACCGCTGGACTGAGCGCGGCCCCCACGGGGGGGCTCAGCCGCCCAGCAGGACGGTGCCGCCGGCGTACCAGTTGTAGGAGCCGCCGCCGCTGCAGACGGTCTCCTGGGACTCGATGCGCAGGGTGTAGTCCTCGCCCGAGCTGCCCGCTCCGCTGACCTCGGAGAAGATCAGGGTGTCGGAGAACTCCATGTCGCCCACGCCGCCGCCGCCTTCGAAGCTGTACGACCCGACCTCGGTGCCGTTCACGGAGACGACAAAGTTGAGGGTCCCCACCGTGCAGTAGCTGTTGGTGCTGTCGTACATCTCGATGCTGTACTGGAGCATGTTGACGCTGGAGAAGTCAGTCAGGGTGAAGGTCTCCTCGACGTAGCTGCCCGCGATGTAGACGGAGCCTCCGCCCCCCTCACCCAGGACCGTGGTGGAGCTGGTGTTGTACTTGGTGCTGTCCTCGCTCGGGAACTCCACGTCGCTCATGGCGTAGCCGTCGAGGCCGTCGCAGACGTACTCGGTGCCCACGATCTCGGCGCTGTCCAGCGTGCCACTGCCGTCGCTGTCGTCACCCCAGGTGATCACGACGCCGCCGTTCTCGCAGTTCTCGCCCGCTGGCTCGTCGGCCACGTCCACCAGGAAGGAGGCACCATCGGAGCCGTCCGCGCCGTCTGCGCCGTCTGCGCCGTCGCTGCCGTTGGTCCCGTCGCTGCCGTTCGCGCCGTCGACGCCGTCCTGGACGGTGACGCTGGTGCCATCAGGGCAGCTCAAGGTGTAGGTGCCGTCGCTGTTGTCGGTCACCGAGCAGGGCTCCGGCGCGCAGGCGGCCAGAGTCAGCAGGGATGCCGCCGAAAGGAGGGCAGACTTCATGGATGTGGACATTGGGAACTCCTGTGCCCGCCGTGGTTGGCTGGCAGGCTGGGAGTCGCCCTATGGGGAAGCTGGCCGAAAAGCCCGAGTAATCCTCTGTAATCTACTCTGGACCCAGGCCGGGCTCGCCGCTGGGGGCCTTCCTACTTGTGACGGAAGGTGATGCGACCCTTGGTCAGGTCGTAGGGGCTCAGCGCGACGGTCACGCGGTCGCCCAGCACCACGCGGATGCGGAACTTGCGCAGCCGGCCGGCCAGGTGTGCGGTCACCATGTGGCCCTGCTCGGTCTCCACAGCAAAGGTGCCACCGGGGTGGACCACGGCGATCACACCCTCCATCTCGATCAGATCATCACTTGCCAAAGCGTTCCTCCTGGCTCAGTTCGGACGGGAGCTATCCCCATCTCTGGCCGATCACAAGGGAATCACGTGCGCCAGGGCGTCAATGGTGTGCGCCAGTTCGGTGTCGAAGGCGCCCTGCGCCCGCCAGCCAGTGGCCTCCAGCGCGCCGGGATCCAGGGCGTAGCGCACATCATGCCCGGGCCGGTCGGTGACGGACGCGATGCGGTCGACCGGCTTGCCCAGGTGGCGCAGAACGGCCTGGGCGATGTCCCGGTTGCTGCGCTCGGCCCTTGCGCTGACGTGCCAGGTGCCCCCGGGCGGCAGCTCGGCGACGTGGATCAAGGCCCGGCAGTGGTCAGCCACGGAGATCCAGTCCCGCACCTGCAGGCCGTCCCCGTAGAGCGGCAGCGGCCGGTCCCGCAGGGCGTGGCGCACCAGGGTGGGGATCAGCTTCTCGGCGTGCTGCCCGGGGCCGAAGTTGTTGGTGCAGCGCGTGATGCTCAGCGGGAGGCCAAAGCTGCGCGCGTGGGCCCCCGCCAGCAGATCCGCCGAGGCCTTGGAGGCGCTGTAGGGGTTGCTGGGCCGCAGGGGCGCGCCCTCCGTCAGGGGGGGCTGCTCGGGGCGCAGGTCGCCGTAGACCTCGTCGGTGGAGACCTGTACAAAGTGCCCGACGCCGTGCTCGCGGGCCGCCTCCAGCAGCACCTGGGTGCCCAGCACGTTGGTGCGCAGGAAGGGCTGGCCGTCGGCCAGGCTGTTGTCCACGTGGGACTCCGCCGCCAGGTGGAAGAGGAGATCGACCCCCCCTTCAAAGGCCTGGCCCACCGCCTGGGGATCGCAGATGTCCCCGTGCACAAAGCGCAGCTCGCCGGCATCGACGAGGTCACCGTTTGCCAGAGGGTCCGCCGCGTAGGTCAGGGCGTCCAGGTTGCACAGCGCGGCGTCCGGCCAGCGCGCGTGGACCTGGCGCACCAGGTGGGCGCCGATGAAGCCGCTGCCGCCGGTGATCAGGATCCGCACGGCAGCTCCACGACGCTCTGGTCGCCCAGGTGCAGGCGGGCGGGGGGACCCTCGGGGCCGGCGCCGCGCACGCGGGCGCCCTGGCCGATCAGGCTGCCTTGCAGGTGGACGGACTCCAGGCGGGCGTGGTCCATGACGATGGAGTCGGAGACGCGGGCGTCCACCACGCTGCAGCCGGCGCCGATGCTGGCGAAAGGCCCGAGCTCGCAGCGCTCCAGGTGAACGCCGGGGCCGAGCCAGCAGGGAGGGTGCACGGTCACACCCAGCCTGTCCTCGTTGGTGGGGGGAATGTCGGGGTGTGCGGGGGCTGCGGGGGTGGGTTGTTGGAGCAGCAGGCGGTTGGCGGCCAACAGGTCCTCTGGCTTCCCCGTGTCCTTCCACCAGCCCTGGACGGGCAGGCCGATGACGGGCTCGCCGCGGTCCACGAGCACCTGGAGGGCGTCGGTGATCTCCAGCTCGCCGCGGGGGCTGGGGGCGATGGCGCGGGCGGCGGAGAAGATGCGGGAGTCCAGGAGGTAGATCCCGGTCAAAGCCAAATCGGAAGCAGGGTTTTGGGGCTTCTCGACCAAGCGGGTGACGCGCTCGCCGCTGACCTCGACGACGCCGAAGCGCTGGGGGTCGGGGACGCGGGCCAACAGCAGGGTGGCGGCGTTTCCGTCCCGGACGTGGCGCTGCAGGAAGGGGGCGATGGCGCCCTGGAGCAGGTTGTCGCCCAGGAACATCAGGAAGGGCTGCGCGCCCAGGAAGGGCTCGGCGACCAGCAGGGCGTGGGCCAGGCCCAGGGGCTCGGGTTGGTGGAGCAGGGTGATGGAGACGCCAAAGGCGCTGCCGTCGCCCAGGGCGGCCTGGATCTCGGGGCCGGTGTCGCCGACGATGACGCCGATCTCGTGGCAGCCGGCGTCGCGGACGGCCTGGACGGCGTAGTGGAGCAGGGGGCGGCCCGCGACGGGGAGGAGCTGCTTGGAGCGGGTGGCGGTCAGAGGGCGCAGGCGGCTGCCCTTGCCTCCGGCCAGGATCAGGGCCTTCATCCCCGCTCGGGCTCCCAGATGTCGGCGCCCCAGTGGTCCCAGGGCAGGCGGTGCTCGTCGGGGGACTCGGCGTTGAAGTGCTGGTCGACGAGGTAGATCAGGGCGGCCGGGGCGTCGAAGGGGTTGGCCATGCCGTGGGCGACGCCGGCGGGGATGCGCAGGAGCAGGGGATCGCCGCCGCCCAGGACCTTGCGGACGGTGACGCCCAGGGTGGGGCTGCCGGCCCGCAGGTCGCGGAAGGCGCAGAGGATGCGGGAGTTCTCGGGGACGAACCAGACGTCGTCCTGGAGGCGGTGGATGTGCCAGGCCTTGATGGCGCCGGGCAGCATCAGGCTGTGGTTGATCTGGCGGACCTGGAAGTCTGGCAGCTCCAGCAGGCGGCCGACCTGGTCCAGGCGACCGAGCTCGACGAAGGACCCGGTGTCGTCGCGGAAGGCGCGCAGGGGGAGGATGCGCAGGCCGTCGATCTGCGGCGCGGGGCCGTAGGACTGGGTGCTGAGGCCCTGGGAGAGGGTGGGGTCCAGGGAGACGGGGTCGGTGGGTGCCACCCGGGAAGGGTACACCGGGATACCCTGGGGGCATGATCAACGGAAAGCGGGTGGCCGTGGTGCTGCCCGCGTACAACGCCGCCCGCACGCTCACCCGCTGCGTCCAGGAGATCCCCCCGGGGGTCGTGGACACGCGCATCCTGGTGGACGACGGCAGCCAGGACGACACCGCGCAGCTCGCCCGGGAGCTGGGCCTGGAGGTGGTGTTCGAGCAGCCCGAAAACGGCGGCTACGGGGCCAACCAGAAGCGCTGCTACCAGCTCGCCCTGGAGGACGGCGCGGACATCGTGGTGATGCTGCACCCGGACTACCAGTACGCCCCCGGCCTGCTCCCGGCGCTGGCTTGGCCCATCGCCCAGGGGCACTACGAGCTGGTGCTGGGCAGCCGGATGCTGGGGGGCGGCGCGCTCGCCGGCGGCATGCCCCCGTGGAAGTACGGCGTGAACCGCCTGCTCACCGGGGCCCAGAACGCGCTGCTGGGCAAGAAGCTCTCGGAGACCCACACGGGCTACCGCGCCTACTCGCGGGCCCTGCTGGAGCAGCTCCCTTGGCAGGACAACGCCGATGACTTCGTGTTCGACGCGCAGCTGTTGACCCAGGCCGTGCACTTTGGGTTCCGGATCGGTGAGGTCTCGGTGCCCACGCGCTACGCCCCCGACTCCAGCTCCATCCAGCTCCGGCCGGCCATGCGCTACGGGGCCGCCTGCCTGGAGACCGCCCTGCGCTTCCGCCTGCAGCGCCTGGGGCTGCTGGACTCCAGCCTCTTCAAGGTTCCCTGATGCGCCTGTCCGTGGTCGTGGTGACCCACCTGGGAGGCGACTGGCTGCGCGGCTGTCTCTCGGCGTTGAAAGAGCAACTTGGCCCACAGGATGAGCTCCTCACCGTCGTCAGCGCGGAGCCCGGTACGGCCGATCTGCGGGATCTGCCCGCCGGCGAGGTGCTCGACCTGCAGGCCAACCCCCGCTTCGCGGCCGCCGCCAACGCGGGGATCGAGCGGGCGCGGGGGAAATGGATCCTGGTCCTCAACGACGACACGGTGCCCGCGCCAGACTTTGTGGAGGCGCTGCTGGCCGCCGCCACCGAGCCCGGGCTCTACCAGCCGCGCATCCTGCTGGCCGACGGCAGCGGGCGCCTGGACAACGCGGGGCACGGGCTGTGGCCGGATGGCTTCAACTGGGCGCGGGGGCGCGAGGCGCCGGACGGACCGGCCTTCGAGGCGCCCGGACAGGTGGGGGCCTGCAGTGGCGCGGCCTTTTTGATCCACCGGGAGGTGATCGCCCGGGTGGGGGCCTTCGACGCGGACCTGGTGGCCTTCGGGGAGGACGTGGACCTGTCGCTGCGCGCGCGGCGGGCGGGCTTCCCGCTGCGCTACGTGCCACAGGCGCGGATCGAGCACGCTCTGGGCGCGAGCCATGGCCGCTATGGCGCCGAGAAGGTGTTCTGGGTGGAGCGGAACCGGATCCGGGTGGCGCTCCGCAGCCTGCCGGCTGCTGCGGTCCTGACCCTACCGCTCTGGACCGGGGCCCGCCTGGGTCTGTTGGCCGCCGCCCGCGCACGAGGAAAGGGGTGGTCGGCGCGCGTGGGCCCGGAGGCGATCCCGGCGGCGCTCAAGGGGCTGGCGGCGGGGGTGGCCTGCGCGCCGGACGCGCTGCGCAAGCGGGCCCAGGACCGCGGTGAGTGGGCCCTGGGGGAGCGGGCGATGTGGGGGCATGTTTGGGGAAATCGGGTGCGCTGGCGGGAGCTGATGCGCTGAGGGGGTTGGTGGAAGGGTGACCTCGCTGGCGGGGAAGGTTGTCGAGTTGTTGCTCGACACCAGGGTTCCAGGCGGTGAACCTGCCGGCACTGGAGCTGCCCATGATCCTCCTCGTTCTGTCCCTGGCGTGCATCGAGACCGGGCTGTTCTCCGACGAGGGGGATGACGGGCTGCTGCCGAGCTGGGGGCCTGGGCAAGGCGAGGGCAGCGAGGACACCGGGGAGTCGGACGCGGACACGGACGCCGACGCGGACTCGGACACGGACGCCGACTCGGATGCGGATTCGGATGCCGACAGCGACGCGGACTCGGACGCCGACAGCGACGCGGACTCGGACAGCGACTCGGACGCGGACTCGGATCCGGGCGACTCGGAGAGCAACCCGCGGGACCCGGCCAAGGGCGACCTGGTGATCAACGAGCTGCTGGTCAACCCGGACGGCGCGGACGACGGGGACGGCGAGTGGGTGGAGCTCTACAACAGCTCGACGGACTGGCTGGACGTGTCGGGGCACCGTCTCGCGGACGAGGGGGTCGATGACTACGTGATCGACGCGGTGTCCAAGGGCAGCCTGGTGGTCGGACCGGACGACTACCTGGTGATCTGCGCGAACGACTCGACCTGGGACAACGGCGGCGTGACCTGCCAGGGAACCTTCCTGTACCAGACCTTTGGCGGGGGCTTTGGGCTCTCGAACACCGAAGACGAGGTCATCCTGCTCAGCCCCAGCGGCAAGGTGCTGGACAAGATGAGCTACGAGGAGGGCTTCTCGGCGGTGGGCAACTCCCTGGGCATCGACCCCGCCGACGCGACGGTCTCCGGCAACGACGACGGCAGCGACTGGTGCGAGCAGTACGGCTGGCTCACGAACGGGGACGTGGGGAACCCGGGGCGCGAGAACGATTGGTGCTTTTGAGGCCGGGAGCTGGGGGCTACGCCTGCTGAGTGCGCGGGGTGGGGTGGCTACGCGGTCTGAGTGAGCGGGGTGGGGTGGCTACGCCCACTGAGTGAGCGCCTTGCTGAGGCTACGGGTGCTCGGTGAGCGATTTGGCGACCGAATCGGGGCTGAATGGCCGATTCTGGTGGGTTTTCGGGAAGAAACGGGGTCTTCGGGGCCAGATCGGTGAGTGAATCGCTCACTGGTGGGCCGTAGCCTCGGGGAAGCGCTCGTTGGGAGGGCGTAGCCTGAGGGGGGCGCTCATTGGGAGGGCGTAGCCGCGGAAGTGGGAGGGCGGGTATCAGGTATCGGGTATCGGGTATCGGTCGTTGAAGGACCTCCCTGAGCACACGACCAAGTCGGCTGGCGCCAGCAATCGGGCCTGGATGTCCGTCATTGGCGGTCGCCGGTCGCCGGTCTCCGGTCGCCGCGAGTGCCCCCTGACACCTGACCCCTGATACCTGATACCCGGCCCCCGGAACCCGCCCGCTTAGCGCTCCCCCGTCTCCAACAGCAGCCCCGCCGCCACCACATTGTCCGAGTCATCCGCCATCGCCTGGCGCGCGGCCTTCCGGGCGCCGCCGGGATCCGTGGGCATCAACAGGCGGGCGAGGCGGGTCTGGGCGACGGCGGCCTGGGGGCCGGAGAGCTGGAGACCGCGCAGGAGCAGGATGGCCTCGTCTGTGCGACCCAGTGAAGCGAGGGTGTCGGCGCGCAGGAGCCTGGCGGTGGGGAGCTCATCTTCAAGCAGGGCCAGAGCCTCCTCCTCCTGACCCTGGGCGATGAGGCTGCGGGCGCTCAGCAGGCGCCAGGGGGCCTGGGTGGGGGCGGGGCCGACGTAGGGCTGGAGCGCGGCCTGGGTGCCCTCGCACTGACCGTCCTGCCAGCAGATCCACGCGCCGAGCAGGGCCTCGATCTCGCCCTGGTTCTCGGGCATGGCGGCGATCAGGCTGGCCTGGAGGGCGCTGAGCTCGGGCAGGGGGAGGGCGTGGTTGGGGCGCTGCTCGGCGGCGACGCTCAGGTCGATCTCGGCGCTGCTGCGCAGGGTGCCCATGGCGCGCCCGGGCTCGCGCATCCGGGCCTCGAGCAGGGCCAAGGCCAGGGTGGCGTGGAGCTGCTGGGGGTCCAGGCGCAGGGACTCGCTCAGGCGGGCCTTGGCCTGGGGCAGGCGGTCGGCCTCCAGGTAGAAGAGGCCGGCGTGGAGGTTGAACCAGGCCTGCTCACCGCGGGGCACCCGCTCCGGTTGGGCATCGGCGATGGCCAGGTCGGCATCGGCGAGGCGCTGCTGGGCGCGCAGGGCGTAGGCGAGCGCCAGGGCGGCCACGGGGTCCCCGGACTGGGCCTCCAGGGCGCGCTGGGCGTGGCGCTCGGCCTCGGCGGCGCGGCCGGTGGCGAGGGCGGCGAAGGCGGCGCCGCGGAGGGCGGGGACCTGGAGCTCGGGGGGGCACTCGGGGTCCTCGGCCAGGCCGCCGAGCTGCTGGACGGCGCGCTCGGGCTGGTCGAGGACCTGCAGCAGGAGCATGCCCTGGATGTAGCGGGCCTCGGGGTGGCGGCGGTTGAGCTTGAGGAGGGCCTCGGTGTCGGCCAGCAGCTCGGGCCACATGCCGGCCTTGGCGTGGAGGCGGGCCAGGGCCAGGTGGACCTGGGGATCCTTGGGCTGGCGCCTGGCGGCCTCACTGAGGGCGGTCTGGGCGGCCAAGAGGTCGCCGCTGTCCAGGGCGGCCTGTCCGGTGGCGCGCTGGAGGCCGTCGGCGCTGGGGAGGGCCTGGGCGGCGGACTGGAGCAGCGGGAAGGCGTCGGTGCCGCGGCCCTGGGCCAGCAGCGCGAGGCCCTGGACGCCCGTGCAGAAGGGGTCCTGGGGGAGCTGCTGCAGGCAGCTCCGGGCGCGCTCGGTGGCGCCGGCGTGGTTGTCGGCGGCCAGGGCGATGCCGGCCTCGGCGCGCAGGAGCTCGGGGGTGGCGGGGGAGAGCTTCTGGGAGCGGGAGAGCAGCTCGACGGAGCGCAGGGAGAGGTCGCTCTGCTCCCGGCTGAGGCGGGCGTAGGCCAGCGCCAGCCCGGCGGCTGCGGCCGGATCGTCGGGGTCGGCCGCGAGCGCGGTCTCCAGGAGTTCGGCGGCCTGTTCGTCGGTGGACAGGGTCCCGTCCATCAGCAGGTCCCAGCCCTCGTCGATGCGGCCGGGCTCGGGGGCGGCGCCGGGGTGCTCGCGCTGGAGCTCGTCGATCAGGGGCTGGGCGTCGGTGATCCGGGGCCCGCTGTCGTCGCCCTTGTTGAGGATGAGCACGACGACGGCGCCCAGGGCGAGCAGGGAGACGGCGGCCAGGGTCCAGGGGAGCCAGCCGCTGCGCTCGGTCTCCTGCTCCTCGTCGTGGGGAGCGGGCGCCATGGCCTCGGGGGCCAGCCGGGCGGCGAGCTCGCGGGCGCGGCGGGCCTCCTCGGCGTAGAGGTTGTCCAGGATGCCGACCACGCCGGCCCGCAGTCCGCTGGGGTCCTTCTGATCCAGCCAGGTGCGCAGGGCGCCGGCCAGGGAGGACGCGGACTGGAAGCGCCGCTCGGGGGCGCGGGTCAGGGCGCGCATCACGATCTCCGCGAGGGCGGGATCGATGCTGTCGTTGTGGGTGCGCGGGGAGGCGATGGGGGCGATGAGGACCTCGGCCATCACCTCCTCGCGGCTGCCGCCCCGGAAGAGGGGGCGCCCGGTGAGCAGCTCCCAGAGCAGCACACCGATGGCCCACAGGTCGGACTGGACGCTGGGGGGCGCGCCCTTGACCCGCTCGGGGGCGAAGTAGGCGGGGTTGCCCACCCGCGCCGCGCTGCGGCCGGGGTCGGCCACGTGCTCGGCGCGGACCATGCGCGCATCGCAGAAGCGCGGCAGGCCGTCGAAGCCGACGGTCAGGGTGGCCGGGGCCAGGTCGTGGTGCACGATGCCCAGGTCCTGCCCCTTGGGGCCCTGGAGCACGTGGAGGTGGGCCAGGGTCTCGCAGATCTGGAGCACCAGCCAGGTGGAGAGCTCCGGCGGCAGGGTGATCCCCTGGGACTCCAGGGTCCCCTGGAGCTGCTGGAAGGAGCGGCCCTCGACCCAGCTCAGGGCCAGGTAGCGCACGCCCTGGAGCTGGCCGGCGTCTTCGACCCGGAGCACGCCGGGCAGGTCCACGGCCCGGCTCAGGTCGATGCTGTCCTGGAAGATGTCCTCGAAGCTGGGATCCGCCGACAGCTTGGGGGTGAGGATCTTGAGCAGGCAGGCGCTGCGGGCGCCCTCCCGCACCGCGCGGAAGCCCTCGGACTCCTCGTCGGTGAAGATGCGCTCGATGGCCCGGTAGGGCCCGAAGGTGTGGGTGTCTTGCTCGCTCACGGGGGGAGCATAAGACTTTCAGGGGTTCAGGAGCAGCCGCAGGGCTTCGGGGTCCTGCGGATCCAGTCGCAGAGCTTCGCGTGCGGCGGCCTCGCGCTGGGCGTGCTCGCCCCAGACCTGGGCGGATCGGGCGCGCGCCAGGTGGGTCTCCAGGGTGTCCGGGAGCAGCCCCCAGGCGACGTCCGCGGCGGGGTCCCCGAGCATGGAGAGCGCCTCGGCGTGCAGCAGGCTGGTGTCCTGGTCGCCGAGCAGCTCCAGGGCGCGCTCCGGCTGACCGTTGCTGAGGGCCAGGCGGGCGTCCCAGTGCAGGTCTCCCGTCTCCAGCTCCCGCCAGTCGGTGCAGCCGCCGTCCAGCAGACAGAGGGCGCTGCGCTGCATGGGGGTCGCGTCCTCGGGCATCTGCACCGGGCGCAGGGGGATCAGCCCCGAGGGCGGCGCGATGGGGGAGTAGGCCCAGGCGGGCTTGAGCCCGTCGGCTTCGGCCAGGACGTGGCGGGCGAGCGCGACCTCCAGGTGCAGGCGCAGCCAGCGAGGCGCGGTGTCCAGCGCGAGCTCCAGCGAGAGCGAGGCGTAGCGGTCCCGCTCCAGGGCGCGCGCGAGCTCCGCGACGCCGAGCTGGACCAGGGACTGCTGCCAGGCGGGGAGCGCGCTGGTGTCCAGGGCCTTGAGGGCCAGGTCGACGGTGTCCAGGTCGTCCTGGGCCAGGGCGGCGCGGCCGAGGGCCAGGCGCGCGGGGGGCCAGTCGGGCTCCAGGGCGTTGGCCTGCCGCGCGAAGTCCAGGGCGGTGCCGCTGTCCTCCATGTCGAGCTGGGCGTTCGAGGCGAGCACCAGCGCCTGGGGCGCGATGGCGCGGCGCTTGAGGTCGGGGTCCTCCAGCACCGGGGTCAGCAGGCGCATGGCGCGCTGGGGCTGGCCGCGCAGGATCTGCAGCTCGGCGGCGAGCAGGGCGGCGTCGCGCTGACCCTCCTGGGCTTCGGCTTCGATGGCGGACAGGGCGCCGTCGAAGTCTCCGGCTCGGAGGAGCACGCGGCTTCGCTCCAGGCGGGAGAGCAGATCCTTGTTGGCCTCCAGGTGCTGCAGAGCCCGGGTGACCTCGCCGGTGGACAGAGCCTCGACAGCGAGCAGGCGCTGCAATCTCGGGCCGTCTGCTGCGCCGTTCTCGAGGGCCCGCAGGTCCTCTTCCTCCCCGGAGATCTCGGCCTTGAGCAGCGCACAGAGGGGCAGGGTGCAGGCCTCGGCGGCGTCCAGGGCGGAGCGCTCCTGACCGCGCATCCAGTAGAGCTCCGACTCCACGGCGGCCAGCTCGGGCAGGCTGGGGTCCAGGTCCCGGGCGCGGCCCAGGAGCTTCCAGGCGCGGTCCTCCAGGGCCAGGCGGTCCCGACTCCGGCGCCCGTAGGCCAGGGCCAGACCAGCGACCGCGCGGGGGCTCTCCGGGTCCAGGGAGACGGCGAGCTCGAGGTGCTCGTAGGCCTGCTCGTCACCCTCCAGGCTCCCTTGGCGCAGCGACTCCCAGCCCTGGTCGGTGAGGGCGAGGACATCGCCCTGCGGCTCGGGGTGGCGGCTGCGGATCTCCTCGATGAGGATGTCGCTGGGGAGCGGGGGCTCCTGGGTGTTCAGGGCCCAGATGACCAGCCCGGCGCCGCCCAGCAGCGCGAGCCCCACGGCCAGCATGGGGAGCAGGATGACGCTGCGGTTGCCGCCGTCCTCCGGGCGCACGCCCTGCACCACGGTGGAGCGGGGGCGCTGGGGACGCGGTGGCATGGGGCCCGTCGGCGGACGGTAGCGACCGGTGTCCCCGGGGAGGGAGTCGTGGGGCCCGGTCATGGGGCCGCTGAGGGGGCCGCTCAAGGGGCCGGAGAGGGTGCCGGTGGGCACAGGGCCGGAGAGGCCGTGCTCGCTGGGGTCGTCCTCTGGCGGGATGACCGGCGCGACGCCCGGGGCCATGGGGACATCGGTAGGATCGGTCTGGGTGCGCCCGAGGGCGGCCAGCAGCTCGGGGCCCAGAGGGATGGCGCCGCGGTCGGCGAGGCGCTCGTCGTCGAAGACCTCGCCGACGGCCTCGTGGAACTCCTGGGCGACCTGGGAGCCCTTCTCCAGGCGGGCGAGCTGCAGCTTTCGCTCCTGGCCGAAGTGGTCCTGGAGGTAGTCCGCGAGCCCCCGCTGCAGCATCTGCGGGTTGCGCTGCTCGAGCTGGTCGAACAGGGCCTCCTGCATGTCCCCGGCGTCCAGGAAGCGGTCCTCCGGGTCCAGGGAGAGCGCGCGCTGCACGAGGCGGTCCAGCTCGGGGCTGACTTCTGGGTTGAAGGCGCTGGGGGGCGGGTAGTCGCCGGCCAGGATGCGGCGGGCGCTGGTCTTGGGGTCACGGGCGCGGAAGAGGCCCTTGCCCGTCAGCATCTCGTGGAGCACGACGCCCAGGGAGAAGAGGTCGCTGCGGGGGGTGGCCTTCTTGGAGCGCAGGCGCTCGGGGGCGACGTACTGGACCTTGCCCCAGTTGATGCCGTCCTTGGCCTCGTTGGACAGCGACTGGGTGGCGGCGATGCCGAAGTCGACGACCTTGACCTCGCCCTTGAAGGAGACCACCACGTTGCTGGGGCTGATGTCCTGGTGGACGATGCCCAGGGCCTCGCCGCGGATGTTGGTCAGGGTGTGGGCGTAGTGCAGCGCCTTGCAGGCCTCGTGGGCGATGTAGAGCGCGTAGTCCGTGGGCATCAGCTCGTGGCTGCGGGAGAGGCGGCGGAACAGGCGCTTGAGGTCCCGGCCGTCCACCCACTCCATGGCCAGGTAGTAGTTCTCCTTGATCTTGCCGAAGTCGTAGACCTGCACGATGTTGGCGTGCTGGAGGCCCACGCTGATCTTGGCCTCGTCGATGAACATCGAGACGAACGCGGGGTCGGCGGAGTAGCGCTCCAGGATGCGCTTGATGACCAGGGTCTTGGCGAAGCCGCCCGTGGAGAAGCTGCGCGCGGCGTAGACCTCCGCCATGCCCCCGACCGCGATGCGGTCGATGAGGTAGTACTTGCCGTAGATCCGCGGGGTGAACTCTTGAGCCATCGCCGCGGGGATCCTACCCCTCGGGCTCCTCTTCGATCCACACGCGCCCGCGACCGCCGTCCACGGTCACCCGCTGTCCGTCCCGCAGCACGCGGGTCGCGTCGGGCACATTCACCACCGCCGGGAGCCGGTACTCGCGGGCGACGACCGCGCCATGACTGAGCATGGAGCCCAACTCCATGACCACGGCGCTGGCGACCAGGAAGAGCGGGGTCCACCCGGGATCGGTCGCGGTGGTGACCAGGATGTCCCCGGGCTGCAGGCGCTCGGCCTGGTCCAGCGAGGTGATCACGCGGACGGTCCCCGTGGCGCGTCCGGCGCTGATGCCCAGGCCCTTGAGCTCGCGGCCGCTCCCCTCGAGCTCGACGCCCTGGTCCCCGATCAGGAAGGTCGGAGGCGGAGGCTGCGCCGCGAAGGTGGTCCACTGCCGCAGCCGGCGGGTCGCGATCTCGGTGGCCTCGTCTGGGGAGCGATCTCCGGCTGCGAGGGCGCGGAGCTCCCCGATCTCCAGGTGTTGGACCAAGGTGGGATCGGGCAGCAGGTCCGCTCCCAGCGCCTGAACACAGCGCTTGAGGGCCCACATCAGGCGCTCGAAGTGGAAGCGCTGCTCCTCCCGGAGCTGGAGGTAGCGGCGGGCCAGGTCGACCTCCCTCAGGACGACGGCGCGCTCGGAGAGGGGCAGCCTCTGGCGCAGGGAGGCCAGGGCCTGCTTGACCGCGCGTTGCTGCTGGGCGATGCGCTCGGTGGGGTCGCTCTGGAGGCCGCGGCGGTAGGGCTCCAGCAGGGGCTCCAGGAGGCTGGGGTCCTCGGCCCAGCGGGTGGCGAAGAGCTCCCAGGAGCCCTCGGAGCTGCGGTGGCCGAAGCGGGAGAGGAAGTTGGCCTGGGTCATGGCCCCGGTGGCCAGGGCGTAGAGGGCCAGGTGGGTCTCCACGGTGGGGTTGTCGCTGGGGACCGTGAGCAGGTCGTCGGCGAGGTCGTGGGGCAGCCGGTCCTTCATGATCTGGTAGGCGAGGTTCGCGAAGAGCAGGCTCACCACGTGGATCTTGAGGTACACCCTCTTGAGCTCGATGAGCGTGTCCATCCGATCGAGCTTGTCGGCGACGGCGAGGTCCCCAAGTCCGCTCTCCAGCTCCGGCAGCTCCCGCTCCAGGCGCGCGGAGAAGGCGTCCCAGGCCTTGTGGTTGCTCAGGGGGTTCCAGCGGAAGCGCTGCCAGCGCCGCTCGCGCAGGGTGGTCGAGAAGATGCTGCGGTAGACGCGCCGGTCGGGGGGGTAGGCGAAGCGGCGGGTCCAGCGGGCGACCTCCTGGGGGGGCAGGAAGTCCATCATGAAGCTGGGGGGGCGCCGGCCGGGCAGCTTGAAGGCCAGGTGCCGGAACACGGTGACGTTCACGTAGGGGCGGCCGCGCAACAGGCGCAGCGGGGGGGCGCCGCCCAGGTAGCGGCTGGCGGTCTCCGGGTAGTCGATGAACCACATCAGCAGCTCGGAGGTGATGCTCCAGCCCATGGGGGTGGCCAGGCTGGTCCAGCGCTCCCCCAGGAAGCGGCGGGTCCAGAGCACGCCGTCCCCGCGCTCGGGCTCTCCGGCGGCCGTGATGGGGCGGGCCTGGAGGACGAACAGGGTGCCCTCCTGGTCGATGGCCCACTCGATGTCCTGGGGCAGGCCGCTGTGGCGCTCGGCCCGCAGGGCGAGGCGGGCGAGGCGCTGGACCTCCTTGCGGTCGAGCTTGCGGGCGTCCGGGGTGTGCACGGGGGCCCAGTCCAGGGCGCCGGGGTTCAGCGGGGCCAGGCGGCGGGGCTGGGGCATGGTGTCGGCCTCCAGCTCGACCACCCGCAGGCGGTTCCAGACGCGGCCCAGGCCCCGGGGGAGCTTGCGGGGGCGGCGCAGCAGGTAGCGATCCGGGGCCACCGCGCCGCTGACCAGGGCCTCGCCCTGACCGAAGACGGCCTCGACCACGACCTCGCCGAAGCTGCCGTCGACGGGGTTCATGGTGAACACCACCCCGGCGCAGCGGGCGTCCACCAACCGCTGGACGACGACCCCCATCCCGGGCTCGCCGCGCACGCCGCGGGCCTTGCGGTAGGCCACGGCCTGCAGGGAGAAGAGGCTGGCCCAGCACTCCTTGACCGCGGCCTCCACGGGGTCGCCCGGCCGCAGGTTGAGCAGCGAGGCGAACTGACCGGCGAAGCTGTGCTCTGCGCCGTCCTCCTCGATCGCGGAGCTGCGGACCACCAAGCGCTCCCCCAGCTCGGCGGCCTGGTGGCGGAGCTGTCCGGCCAGCTCGGGGGGCAGGCGCCCGTGGCGGATCATCGAGCGGAGCTGGCTCAGGGCGTCGGGATCGGGGCGCCGGTACAGGCCGCGCGCCCGGTCCTGGAGGCCGTTGTGGCGCAGGAAGGCGCGGAAGGCCTCGACGGGGAGCCCCAGGGCGGGGGGCACCGGCAGGCCGCGCCGCGCGAGGCGTCCCAGCGACACCGCCTTGCCCCCGAAGCGGGCGCCGTCAGTGGGCTGGATGTCCTGGACCGGCTGGATCACGAGAAGGCCTCCAGTGGCGGGCTAACCACCGGGGTAGACTGGGCGCATGCTCATCGCCTTTGTCCTCGCCTGCACCACCGAGCCCCCCGCCCCGCCAGCGCCGGAGCCGGTCGCCCCCAAGCCCCGCGTCTCGATGACCTCGCTCGCGGGCGCAGAGGTCCAGGAGGCGGTGGGTCAGGAGGGCAAGCCCCAGGCGGTGGACCCAGGATCTGCGTGCGCCATCGACATCGACCTCTCCAAGGTCCCGATCGACAAGGACTTCAAGGTCGACGGCGTCGAGGGCCGCTGGGAGCGCACCCAGTTCACGCCCTATGTGCTGCGCGATCCTTCCGGCAACTGCCCCATCCTGTCGCCGGCCAAGCTGGTGCTGGTCCCCCCGGCCGACCTGGGGTGTACCAAGGCGATCCTGAGCGTGAACACGGGCTGCTCGGGGGAGTGCAGCCACGCGAGCTCCAGCCTGAATGGGCAGCAGGTGGCCTCTTGGAGCAACGGCCTGGACAAGAAGGTGGACGTCGAGCTGGCCGGCGCCATGGACCACGTCGAGTTCAGCTCCCAGGGCGCGGAGATCTGTCGGGTGCGCTTCGAGTAGCCACCGACTACAGCCCTCCTCCCGAAATCCCCGGCGCAGGAGGCTCTCCATGGACGGCATCTTCAACCCCCCCACTCCCCGCAACGAGCCCGTCAAGGGCTACGCACCCAACAGCCCCGAGCGCGTGAGCCTGGAGGCGGAGCTGGCCAAGCAGGCCGGCGAGGTGTTGGAGCTCCACTCCATCGTGGGGGGAGAGCGGATCTCGGCCTCCGAGACCCTGGATGTCACCATGCCCACTGACCACGGGCACGTACTGGGGCACGCCCACCTGGCAGGCGAGGACACCGTGGCCAAGGCCATCCAGGCCTCTCTGGACGCCAAGGCGGAGTGGGCCGCCACGCCCTGGTCCGAGCGCGCCTCGGTGTTCCTGCGCGCCGCCGAGCTGCTGGCCGGGCCCTTCCGCGACAAGCTGAACGCCTCCACCATGCTGGGGCAGGGCAAGACCGTGCACCAGGCGGAGATCGACGCGGCGTGTGAGCTGGTGGACTTCTTCCGCTTCAACGTGGATTTCGCCAAGGAGCTCTACACCGAGCAGCCGCCGGTCTCGCCGCCCGGCGTGTGGAACCGCCTGGACTACCGGCCCCTGGAGGGCTTCGTGTTCGCGGTGACGCCCTTCAACTTCACGTCCATCTGCGCCAACCTGCCCGCCGCCGCCGCCCTGATGGGCAACACGGTGGTCTGGAAGCCCGCGCGCACCCAGGCGCACTCCGCCCACTACGTGATGGAGCTCTTCGAGGCCGCCGGCCTGCCCCCCGGCGTCATCAACATGGTGCACGGGCGCGGCGCCGACGTGGGCGACCCCGTGCTGGCCCACCGCGAGCTGGCGGGCATCCACTTCACCGGCTCCACCCCGACCTTCCAGCACCTGTGGAAGAGCGTGGCGAACAACCTGGAGAACTACCGCAGCTACCCCCGCCTGGTGGGCGAGACCGGCGGCAAGGACTTCATCGTCGCGCACCCCTCTGCCGACCCCGTCACGCTCTCCGTGGCCATCGCCCGCGGCGCCTTCGAGTACCAGGGCCAGAAGTGCTCGGCCGCCTCCCGCATCTACATCCCCCGGTCGCTCTGGGACGAGGTCCTGGACCGCGTCACCGCCATCGTCGGCGAGTACAAGATGGGCGACGTGCGGGACTTCTCCAACTTCATGGCCGCGGTCATCGACGAGAAGGCCTTCAACAGCCACAGCGACTACCTGCGCTACGCCCACGAGACCGGCACCGTGCACATCGGCGGGCAGGCCGACAGCAGCACCGGCTGGTTCGTGCAGCCCACCCTGGTGGAGGTCGATGACCCCGGGCACCGCATGATGGCCGAGGAGATCTTCGGCCCCATCCTGACCGCCTACGTCTACGACGACGCCAAGTACAGCGAGATCCTGCAGGTCGTGGACCAGACCTCACCCTACGCCCTGACCGGCGCCATCTTCGCCCGCGACCGCTACGCCATCAACGAGGCCCTGGTGGCCCTGCGCAACGCCGCCGGCAACTTCTACATCAACGACAAGCCCACCGGCGCGGTGGTCGGTCAGCAGCCCTTCGGCGGCGCGCGGGCCAGCGGCACCAACGACAAGGCGGGCTCCAAGGCCAACCTGGCGCGCTGGGTCAGCCCCCACACCGTCAAGGAGAACCTGAACCCGCCCCGGGACTGGCGCTACCCCTTCCTGGGCTGAGGACCCCGGGCCCTTGGGGGGGGGCTCCGGAGGGGGATTCACCCGGTGTGCGGGGGCGCTGATGTCGATTTCCCCTTGACACCCCCGCAGACCCCGCCTATCTCTCTGGTGTCCCGGGATCGCTCTGCGTTCCCTTGGATTGGTCCAGGTAAGCCGGACGCTCCCGTCCCAACCTGCGACCGTCGACGCATCCTCGCGCTGTCCCTCGGGAAGCGCATCGCAGGGGTCGATCTGCTTTTCTTATGGCTGCCAGGCACGTGGGGTGCCGGTGAACCCATGAACCCAGACCACGCTCGTGGCCGGCTGGGCTTAGGCCCGTGGACCACTCTGGAGCGCGCTGTATGAAGCATGCACGTCAAGCCTGACAACCCCGTCATCGTTCAAGGTGACGGCAAGGTCCTGCTGGAGACGAAACACGCCCGCTACGCCGAGGCCCGCGACTTCATCGCGCGCTTCGCAGAGCTCGAGGCCTCTCCAGAGCACCTCCACACCTACCGCATCTCCCCCCTGTCCCTGTGGAACGCAGCCAGCTCCGGCATGGGCAAAGAGGAGATCATCGAGGGCCTGCGGGACCTGTCCAAGTTCGACGTGCCGCCGGCGGTGCGCGAGAGCACGGCCGAGACCATCGACCGCTACGGCCTGGTCAAGCTGGTGCCGCACCCCGACAAGCCCGCCGAGCTGCTCCGGGTGCAGTTCGAGACCGCCTTCGTGGCCAAGATGGCCAGCAAGGAGCCCGTCGCCAAGGAGATCATGGTCCCCGACGGCAAGCGGCACTGGGCCATCCCCACCGGTCAGCGGGGCATCTTCAAGCAGCGCATGCTGCAGAGCGGCTGGCCCATCGAGGACCTGGCCGGCTTCCTGCCCGGCGCGCCCCTCAAGGTCGACCTGCGCGAGACCATGCTGGGCAACGGCAAGCCCTTCGCGCCCCGGCCCTACCAGGTCGAGGCCGTGGACCGCTGGTTCATGAACTCCAAGCCCCAGGGTGGCCACGGCACCGTCGTGCTCCCCTGCGGCGCCGGCAAGACCATCGTGGCCATCGAGGCCATGCGGCGCTGCCAGACCAAGACCCTCATCCTGGCGACCAACGCGGCCGCGGTGGAGCAGTGGGTCAACGAGATCAAGGACAAGACCCAGCTCACCGACGAGCAGGTGGGAGCCTACATGGGCAGCCGCAAGGAGATCCGGCCGGTCACCGTCGCGACCTACCAGATCCTCACCTTCCGCCGCTCCAAGGACGCCGACTTCGAGCACCTGCACCTGTTCTCGGACGAGGACTGGGGGCTCATCGTCTATGACGAGGTCCACCTGCTGCCCGCGCCGGTCTTTGGCGCCACCGCGGCTCTGCAGGGTCGGCGCCGGCTTGGCCTCACCGCCACCCTGATCCGCGAGGATGGGCGGCAGGGCGACGTGTTCTCGTTGGTGGGCCCCAAGCGCTACGACCTGCCCTGGCAGCAGCTCGAGAGCGGGGGCTTCATCGCCGAGGCCACCTGCTACGAGGTGCGGGTGCCCTTCACGCCCCAGATGGCCCACCGCTACGAGCGGCTGAACGCGCAGCAGCAGTTCAAGGAGGCCTCGGTCAACCGCGAGAAGATGGGGGCGATCAAGGACCTTGTGGACAAGCACCGCAAGGACAACATCCTGGTCATCGGGACCTACGTCGACCAGCTCCAGGCCATCGCCCGCAAGTTCCGGGCGCCCCTGATCACGGGCAAGACCCCGCACGGCAAGCGGGTCGAGCTCTTCGAGAAGTTCCGCAGCGGCGAGATCAACCTGTTGGTGGTCTCCAAGGTGGCGAACTTCTCGATCGACCTCCCCGACGCCAACGTGGCGATCCAGGTCTCGGGGACCTTCGGCAGCCGCCAGGAGGAGGCCCAGCGACTGGGTCGCATCCTGCGCCCCGGTAAGGGCGACGGCGCCTTCTTCTACACGGTGGTCACCAAGGACAGCAAGGAGCAGGAGTTCGCCATGAAGCGACAGCTCTTTTTGACCGAGCAGGGCTACCGCTACCTGATCCAGGACACGGCTGCCTGAGGGCAGCGACCCGCAGAGTGAGGTTTTCGGATGTCCGAGCAAGCCGGCGCTGACGCCAACAACAAGAACAAGCGCCGCCGCCGCCGTCGCCGTCGGAGCAAGTCCGAGGGTGGTGGAGGCGAGGAGCAGGTCCAGCAGCAGGCGCAGGGCGAGAAGTCCTCGTCCGGTGGGGGCCGCCGTCGCCGTCGTCGGGATGAGGACAACTCCCCCGCCGTGAGCACCCCGAACACTGGTCGGAGTCGTCGCCGCAAGCGCCGTCGTCGCAAGCGCAGGGGGCCGGCCGTCGCGGGTCTGAACCGCAGGCGGAAGCTGTCGAACGAGGAGATCGGAGAGCTCGAGGACTACTTCGGGCGCATGCCCGAGGGCCTGCTCTCCAAGCTCTACAAGGGCCTGGGCGGCCAGCCCACCCGCGTGGGCGACATCGACCGCATGGTCCAGCTCTCCGTGCGGGCGATCGCCAAGGGCAAGCGCCTGGGCTCCATGCTCAAGGGCCTGCACGAGAAGGAGCGCATGGCGCTGGCGATCCTCATCCAGTGCGGCGGCCTCGCCCACTCCGAGGAGCTCCTTCGCGAGCTGCACCTGTCCTTGGGCGGACACGAGCGCGACTGGACCCGGGTGCTGTTGGTCTTGGCCGACAAGGGCCTGGTCAACGCCTCCGAGGAGCAGGACGGCGCGTTCTTCTACCTGGTGCCCGATCCCCTGGTGGAGCACCTGGTGGAGCACCTGGAGTCCGAGCTCAAGGTGGGCGTGTTCCAGCACGACGAGATCCGCGTCCGCAACGCCCGGGCCTTCGTGCCGCCGCTGGACTTCTCGATCACCACGCTGTGCACCTACATCGATCAGCGGCCCCCGCGCCTGACCCAGCAGCAGGACATCTTCAAGGCCGACAAGCAGGAGATGGACGAGTTCTTCGGCCAGCTCTGGGACGCCAACAGCGAGCTCTTCCACTTCCACATCGACTTCCTGATCCAGCACGGCCTCTGCGAGCTGAGCGGGGACCGCCTGGCGGTCAACCGGGACGTGGTCGAAGAGTGGCTGCAGCTTGAGTCCGAGGACCAGCGCGACCTCATCTTCCGCAGCCTGGACCAGCGCTTCCGCTACGCCGAGTGGATCCTCTACGCGGTGCACTCCGGCAAGGGCGAGTGGGTCCCCGAGCAGCCGCTGCAGGCGCTCTACCGTCGCTGGACCCGCGGCGAGGACTGGCGCAAGCGCTTCCACAAGGGCGAGTTCGCCGCCACCCGCTCCCACGAGCGGGAGTCCTTCTCCTTCGCGCCCCTGGCCAACGCCGGGATGCTGGAGCTGGGCGAGTGGGGCCAGGAGAAGTTCTACCGCCTCACCCCCCGCGCGCTCGCCATGATCGAGCCTGCGGAGGAGGGCGAGTTCAGCCAGTTCTACCTGACCCCCAGCTACGAGATCATGGCCCCCGCGGGGCTGCCGCCCATGCTGCTCTTCCACATCGGAGAGCTGGCGGAGCTCACGGGCTGTGATCGCGCCAACACCTACAAGATCTCCGAGATCAGCATCGAGCAGGCCCTGGCCAAGGGCTGGCGCCGCGACGATGTCCTGGAGTTCTTGCGGGAGGGCAGCCAGATCGGCCTGCCCGAGAACGTGGACCAGACCCTCAAGAGCTGGATGGGCAGCGGCGTGGACGTCGAGTTCCACGACTGCGTGGTCATGACCGTCGCCAAGACCAAGGTGAAGGAGATCGAGGCCGCTCGCAGCCTGCGTCCCCACCTCCTGCACCGCTTCGCCCCCGGCATGTATGCGATCGATCGTTCCCGCATCGCCGAGGTCTTCGAGGCCCTGAGCGAGCTGGGGCTGTCCCCGGCCAAGGACCTCCGGCACTACCCCGGGGAGCCCGGACAGATCAGCGCCCGCGAGGCCCTGCACCAGCTCCTGGCGGAGGCCCGCGAGACGAGCGACAACCCGCTGGCCCGCGCCCACGAGGCCGACACCCAGCCCGAGGACCTGCTGCCGGTCCCCGGCAGCTCCACCGGCCGCCGCAAGAAGAAGAAGAAGAAGCCCGTCGAGGCCCCCCGCCTGTCCCCCGCCGAGGTCCGCAAGGTCCTGGACCGCGCCATCGCCCTGCGGCAGGCCGTCCGGGTGCAGTACGCCGGCAAGGACGGCAAGCGCGTGGGCTACACCCTGGAGCCAAGCCGCCTGGCCCTGAACCCCGCTGGGGAGCAGGTCGTGGTGGCCCGCAACGCCGAGACCGGCGACCTGCGGACCTTCAAGGTCGGGCGCATCGAGCGCGTCAAGGCCCAGGCCTGAGATGGCGTGCCTGGATCTCAAGGGGCTCACGGTGCTGGTCACCGGAGCCAGCGCCGGCATGGGCGTCGAGTTCGCTCGGCAGCTCCAGGCCAAGGGCGTCGGGCGGCTGATCCTGGTGGCGCGCCGCCTGGAGCGACTGGAGGCTCTCGCCGCCGAGCTGCAGGTCCCCTGCGAGGTCATGTCCGTGGACCTCACGGACGCCGCGCAGATCGACGCCCTGCACGAGCGCTTCCCCGACGTCGACGTCATCATCAACAACGCGGGCTTCGGCAAGGCCGGCGCCCACCTGGACAACCTGGGCGCGAGCCTGTCCATGCTGGACCTGAACTGCCGGGCCCTGCTCCAGCTCGGCGACCTCTACCTGCCCCGAATGGTGCAACAGGGGCGCGGCGGCATCCTGAACGTGGGCAGCACGGCCGGCATGGTCCCGCTGCCCACCATGGCCCTCTACGGGGCCACCAAGGCCTTCGTGAACTCCTTCTCGGACGCCCTGCGCAGCGAGCTGCGGGGCACCGGCGTGAACGTGAGCTGCCTGGCCCCTGGGCCCGTCGCCACGGAGTTCTTCGCGGTGGCCGCCGATGGCGCCGCCGACCCGCCCGCCTGGGCCATGGCCTCTCCCCAGAAGGTCGTGCGCGACGCCCTGCGCGGGCTGGAGCGCAACACCCCCATCGTCACGCCCAGCTTCCACATCCGCTGGGGCATGGGCATCGCCCGCACCGCGCCGAGCTGGCTGGTGCGCCTGTTCACGGGGCTCTACGGCAAGGCCGTGATGTCCTTCTCTGGAGACAAGCAGTGAGCGCCACGGAGTCGACCGAGTCGAAGCCCGCCGAGAGCTTCGAGACCCTCATGGAGCGCCTGGAGTCCCGGGTGGCGGCCCTGGAGCAGGGGGACCTGCCCCTGGAGCAGGCCCTCAAGCTCTTTGAGGAGGGCATCGAGCTCACGCGGAGCTGCCACGAGCGCCTCGACTCCGCCGAGGAGCGCATCAAGGTGCTGACCCAGGGCGCTGTCGGCGTGGTGGAAGAGGATCTGCTCTAGCAGGCTGCTGAAAAAGGGCCCCGAGGTCACCAGAGGGCAGATTTTGGCCCGCTGCCGACACAGCCGAGAGCGGGGGTCGAGACCCCCAACCGAGGATGCCGGAGGGCGAGACGGAGGGTAGAACCCGAAGTCTCGATGGCGTCGGCGGACGGAATCTGGACCTGGCCCGAAGGGTGAGTCGGGCGCAACAGCCCGACTCATGACCGACCAGGGGCGTTTTTCAGCAGCCTGCTAGGCCCAGCAGCCCCTCGACCCCTCAGAGCGGGGGGATGAGCCCGGCGCCGCCGTCGTGCTTGCCCATCCAGATCCGCAGGCCCTTGTCGGCCTGGGTCTGGACCTTGTTGCGCAGAAAGCCCGACCAACCCAGCAGGTAGCCCGGGGCCCCCAGCGCCTGCTTGGACCAGCGCGAGAAGTCGAACACGTCGCGGTGCTCGATGACGCGCCCGTCCTGGAAGCGGAAGCTGGCGTCGATGATGTTGTGCACCGAGCGGCCCGTGGTCGAGAAGGTGTACCAGGCCTCCCAGTGGGCGCTGCCGCTGTCGCCGCTGGCCTGCACCGCGCTGTGCTCGACGCGCAGATCGGCGCCGCGCTCGCAGAGCATGTGCCACATCGCGGCGGCCTCGACCCCCTTGAGGTCGGGGAAGGCCGGGTCGGAGAAGCGGACGTTTGGGTGGTAGCAGGCGCTCATGCCGGCCGCGTCGCGTTGGGCGAAGGCGGCGTAGAAGCGCTCGATGAGGGCGGTGTTGTCAGACATGCGCGGACTGTAGCCCGGGCGGCGGACTCAGACCCGCAGACCCAGCTCCAGCGTGGTGACGCTCACGCCGTCGGTCTGGCCGTAGGGGTCGGCGATCCAGCGGCCGCGCAGCGCGCCGTCCAGGTGCAGGTTGCCCACGGGGATGTCCAGGCCCAGGCCGATCGTGGCGGCGGGGAAGGGGAGGATCAGGAGCATCGAGAGGCCGATCCCGGCGCTCGCGTAGGGCTGCACCCGCCAGGTCTCCGAGGGCCGCCAGCGCACCATCGCGTCCGCGTTGAGGACCGGCAGGGTCAGCGCTCCGGCCCGGTAGAAGGACAGGCTGCCGCCAAGCTGAGAGCCCACGCGGTTCTTGTAGGTGACGCGGTGGGCGCCGAGCTCCAGGGCCTCGCCGACGCTGCCTTGGTTCTGGGCGCTGCCGGCGCCCAGGAAGATGCGGACGCCGGTGTCGGGGGTTGGCGGGACGGTGTCCTCGCCGAGGGCCACGGTGTCCTCGCCGAGGGCAAGGGCGCAGAGGAGGGAGAACATGGGACTCCTTTGGGGGTTGGACCCTTCAGCTTCGGGGGCCCGAAAGCCCCTCGGCCCCCAAGACCCCAAAGACCATCAGTCCCTGCGCCAGGTAGTAGGTCACCATCACGGCCAGATCGGCCAGGCCAAAGGGCTGCACGAAGGTGTTCACGGCGATCAGGCTGTCGCTGGCCACGAACACCAGGGCGCCCAGCCCCACCCACCAGAACTCCGGGTCGCGGCGGAAGCCCGCGCC
Source organism: Myxococcota bacterium (assembly GCA_036229005.1). GTDB lineage: Bacteria > Myxococcota_A > UBA796 > UBA796 > CAJQPC01 > CAJQPC01. Next base: position 265,620 of record JAZAMN010000020.1, on the reverse strand, counting down.
GATGGCCATCGTGGAGATCGCCAGCATGTAGCCGCCCACCGGCAGCGCCATCTCGCCCGCCTGGGGCAGGATCCCAGCGCCGACCGACGCCACCAGCATCACCACACCGATGGCCCACATCCAGCCGCGGGGGCTGCGCTCGGACTGGGAGAAGAAGAGCCCGGCGTAGCAGAGCTGGGCCACCAAGAAGGCGCCCAGTCCGGGGAGGAAGAGCCCATCCAGGGCCAGCAGGACGTCCCCCAGCGCCGACATCGCGAGGGCTGCGATCAGGATGCCGCGCACCCGGCCCCGCCCCACCTTGGCCGCGTAGGCCCCCAGCAGCAGGATGGGGAGGGCCTTGAGGAGCCAGTCGGCGGGGAAGGGTCGTAGGCCCATCACCCCCAGATAGAGGATGCACAGGACTGCGTAGACGGCTCTGGGTGCAGGCGAGGACATGCTGGGGCAGACCCTACACCGGTGCTTCGGGCAGGGGGCGGGCGCGGAGCATCCCCGCGAAGGGGCTCCCTGGCGCTCGGGCTTCCATCAGGAGTTCGTACATCTGCTGACGCAGGTTTAGCGGCAGGTGGCTGGTCTGGATCGCGGTTTCCATCATCCGCATGGGTTTCAGCAGCGCGAGCCGGGCTTCGGTCAGCTCATACCGATTCAGGTCCAGAGTGGTGACGCTCACGCGTCCCGCGTCAGTGGTCCCGACAGCGACCTCTTCGTCGAAGGCGATGTGCTCCTCCGGTTGGCCATCCGGCGCGACCAGCAGGGGGTGCTCTGCCGCCAATGAGTGGTGGTGGTTCTTGGCCCGCGCGGCGGGGTCCACCAGGGGGAAGAGGTTGCGCTTGTAGCGCTGGTTGCAGATCTGGCAGCTCAAGAAGAGGTTCGACCACTCGTAGGCCAGCCAGTAGTAGCCGGGGCTGATCAGCGAGTCGCCGGGCTCCTGGCGGTAGCCGCCCTTGGGGCGGAAGTGCTCGACATCCCCGTAGGCGACCGCCGTCACCTTGCTCTCGCAGAAGCAGCACTTGGCGTGCTGGTCGTCGACCAGCGCGCTCTTGACGCTGCTGTGGGCGTAGATGCCCCGGTCGAACTCAAAGTGCCGCTCTCCCCGGTCATAGGCTCGACAGAGTGCAGCCGTGCTGGTGGCCCCCGAGTCGCGGAGGACAGCAGGCCCCTCCTCCCGCTTCCGGACCTTGATCACGGGCCGGCCTTGAGGTGTCCCAGTGCCTGCGTGAGCAGGTCGAGCGCCCGCTGCTTCTCCGGAGTGCTCTCGGTGGGGAGGGCGGAGAGTGCCTCGCGGAGCTTGGCGAGCTCGGCCTCTTGGGCAGGGGAGCGCTGGGGTGTGTTCAGCAGCTCGATCCGACGGGCACGCTGTGCGGCGACCTCAGGGCTCCGGGCGCTCTCCAGCCCAAAGAGGTCGCTGGTCAGCAACTGGTCCACCCGCCATCCGCGGATGTTCTGGTGGTCCTGATCGATGACCACGTGGTCCCCCTCCCGGCGGAACACGGCGATGTTGGCCCCTTCTGCGGCCTGGACCACCAGCGGGCTGTGGGCCGTCGCGATGAACTGGGCCTTGGGGAAGCGCGCGGACAGGTAGCCGATGACCTCCCGCTGCCAGCGGGGGTGCAGGTGGAGGTCGAGCTCGTCGATGAGCACGACGACGGGCTCCGCCAGCGGGTTCTCGGACTCCGGATAGCGGTGGTACATGCGCGCGACCAGATCCACAACCCAGGTCAGCGTGGACTGGTAGCCCAGGCTGAGCTGGTCCATGGGGACCCAGCCGTAGGGCGTCTCACACTCGACCAGGGCCGAGGAGGGGGTCGCGGTTGCCTTGGCGTCCCTGGCGCCCGGGCCGACGATGCGGACATCGGAGACGTCGGGAAGCACCGAGAGCAGGGTCTGCTTGACCTGGTCGAGCTGGGCCTGAAATAGGGGGTTGGACTTGGCGGCGTAGTCCAGTTGGAGCAGCCAGGCCTGGGCGTCGATCAGTCCGGCGTCTGGGGAGAAGAGGGTGGCGTCGGCCCCGGTCTTGTCCAGCTCGATCATGTGCTCGATGGACTGGCGGTGGGCGCCGTAGCCGACGAGGTAGACGTGGGCCAATGGGTCGGAGTTCCGCCACGACGCCCCGTTTTTGTGGGGCTGCCAACGCAACCAGAACCCGTCTGAGTGCTCAACGACGACATCCCCCGCGCTGAATGTGTCCGGGGGGATGCTCGGGGAGGTCTTCCCTCTGATTACGCTCGCCGCCAGCAGCTGCAGCACCGTCGTCTTCCCCGTCCCATTCTCCCCAAGCAGCAGCGTCCACCGCGCCCAGCCACCCTGTCCATCGGACAGATCCAGGCGCTGGCGCGGGCCAAAGCAGCGCACGTTCTCGAACTCAAGCGCAGTGAAATAGGTCGCGCTCGCGGATTCCACGCTCTCTCCTGGTGAACAAGCTCAGTCTAATCCCCCGCCACCCCCCGCCTACTGCTTCTTCACCACCTCACCGCCACTGAGCCCGCTCAGCACCTCCGCGTGGATCCCGTCGCTGATGCCCAGCTCGACCAGCGTGTCCTCGTAGGTGCCATCGGGTCGCTGCACCTGTACGTAGGTCTGGCCCTGCTCGAAGATGAGGGCGGATTCGTTGATCGCCAGGACCCCCTCCTTCTTCTCCAGGACGATGTCGGCGTTGGCGCTGACCCCGGCGCGGATGAACTGCCCTTCGGGCACCTGCAGGGCGGCCTTGATCTCGAAGAGCACGGCCCCGGACTCCTCGTTGCCCTTGGGGGCGATGTACTCGAGCGCACCGTCGAAGCGCTGGTCGGGGTAGGCGCCGATGCGGATGACCAGGGGCAGGCCGGTGCGGATGCGGCCGACCTCGGACTCGTCGACGTTGCCTTGGAAGATGAGATCGCCCATGTCGGCGACCTCGGCGATGGTGGTGCCCTCGTTGAAGGTGTTGGCCTCGATGACCGACTGGCCCTCCTTGACGGGCACGGTGAGCACGGTGCCGGGGACGGTGGCGCGCACCTCGGTCCGGACCTCGCCCCCGCCGCGCGCGGCGCCTTTGCGGATGATGGCCAGGGTGTCCTGAGCCCCCCGCAGCGCCTCCTGGGCCAGGGAGAGCTCGGTCTGCGCGGTGTCGAGCGCGGCCTGGGAGAGGGCACCCTTCTGTACGAGCGCGGAGACCCTCACCTCCTCGCGCTGGGCCTCCGCCAGACGGATCTTTGCCTGGGAGACCGCCGTCGAGGCATTGCTGAGCTGGCCCGTGTCCGGCACGACCTGGATCTCGGCGAGCAGGTCCCCGCGCGCGACGGTGTCGCCGGGCTCGACGTGGAGCACGGAGATCAGGCCGCTGACCTGGGGCTTGATGGCGACCTCGTTGCGGGGGACGATGGCGCCGGTGGCCACGGTCTTGAGCACGATGTCCTGGGGGCCGGGCTGGAGGGTCTGGACCTCTTCGGCGGGGGCCTGGGACTGGCTCCACAGGTAGCCCAGGGTGCCGACAAAGAGCGCCACGATCACCAGGACCACGACGACGGGGAGGGCTCGCTTCATTCGCTTCTCAGGGCCTCTACAGGGGAGATTGCGGCCGCGCGGCGGGCCGGCAGGAAGGCGGCGATGGCGCCCGCGAAGAGCAGGCTCAGGCCGGCGGAGGCGACCAGGGGCAGGCCGACCTGGGGGTCACCGAAGCTCTCGGAGTCGGCCAGCAGGCGCCGCAGGAGCTCCAGCAGGCCCACGCCCACGACCAGGCCCGCGTAGCCGGCGACCCCGACCATGACCATGGCCTCGCGGAGGATCATGCCCACGACCTCGCGGGCGGTGGCGCCCAGGGCGCGGCGGAGGCCGATCTCGGCGGTGCGCTCCCGGACGGTGACCAGCAGGATGTTGGACACGCCGATCACGCCGGAGAGCAGGGTGAAGGCGCCCACGACCACCACGAAGGCGCGGATGCCCTTGAAGGTGGCCTGGAGCTGGCGCCACTCGGCCTCGGAGTTGTGGGAGCCCAGGGCGGGCTCGTCGTCAGGGTGGATGCCGTGGCGGGCCGCCAGGATGGCGCGGGCCTGCTGCTCGAGCTCCAGCGCGCTGGCGTCGGCGGCGGCCGTGAAGGTGAGCCAGCCCACCTCGTCCCCCACGTTGAAGGTGCGCTGGAAGGTGGTGAAGGGGATGTGGATGGTGCTCTCGGCCCGCTCGGACTGGTCCCCGCTCAGGCGGCTCTCCAGCACGCCGACGACCACGAACCACACGCCGTTGATGCGCAGCGGCTCACCGGTGGGGTCCCGGCGGCCCCAGAGCTCGGCGGCGACCTGGGCGCCGATCACGGCGACCTTGCGCTCCTGCTCCATGTCCAGGGGGTTCAAAAAGCGCCCCTGCCGCATGCGCATGGGCTGGATGCGCGAGAACTCCGGCACGTCCCCCATGACCTGGAAGCTGCCCGAGTTGCTGTTCCCCACGACCTCGTTCCGGGAGCGCCAGCCGCCGAGCTGGTTGCGCGGGGCCATGTACTCCAGGGCGCCGAGCTGGGTCTGCAGCGCCTGCACGTCGCTGTTGTTGAAGTCCACCGGGCGCCCCGGCTTGTTCCCCTTGTAGGGCAGCGAGGTGTGCCGCCCCCACATGAACACGGCGTTGGTCCCGCGGCCGCCCAGGCTGCTGGACACGCTCTGCTCCAGGCCCCGCCCAAAGCCCGCCATCAGCAGCAGCATGAGCATCCCCCAGAACACCCCGCCCATGGTCAGCAGGCTGCGCACGCGGTGGGTGCGCACGACCTCCCAGACCTCGATCCAGCCGTCCAGTGCCCTCATGCGCGCAGGGCCTCCACGGCCGGGATGTTGGCGGCCTGGCGTGCTGGGAACCACCCCGCGATCCCTCCCGCGCAGACCACCAGCCCCGTCGCGATGAGCACGGCGTCCAGGTCCACCCCGGGGTCCCGCAGGTAGTCGTTCTCCGGGAGCCAGAGGGCTGCGGCCTGCACCACCACGACGCCCCCCAACAGGCCGGCTGCGCCGGCGATCCCCGTGAGCCCCAGCGCCTCTCGGAGGATCATGCGCTCCAGCGAGGACGGGGTGGCGCCGAGCGCCTTGCGCAGCCCCAGCTCGCGGGTGCGCTCCTGCACGCTGATCAGCATGATGTTGGAGACGCCCACGACCCCCGCCAGCAGGGTCCCCAGGCCCACCGCCCAGGTGAACGCGCGCACCTGCGTGAACACCGCCTGCACCTCGGCGAAGGACGCCACGTTGTTGCGCACGCGCAGCGCCCGCGGGTCGTCGGGGTCAAAGCCCAGGCGCGGCCCCAGCGCCCGCCGGATGCGGGACTCGATGGCCTGGCTCTGCTCCAGGTCGGTGTCGGGGTCCACGGTGAACATGAGCTGCCCGATTCCCTCGCCCTCGCCCGTGAGCACCTGCCCGGTGGTGATGGGCACGTAGAACATCTGGGTCTCGCGGGCGCTGCCCTCGTCGTCGAACACGCCGACCACCGTCAGCGCGCTGCTCAGCACGACGATCTCCTGCCCGATGGGGTCGGCCCCCCGGAACAGGAACTCCGCCACGGGCTTGCCGATCACCGCGACCTTGCGCCGCTCGGCGACGTCCCGGTCGTTCAGGAAGCGGCCGGCCACCACCGTGCTCTTCTCGGTGGCCTGGTGCTCGGGGTGCGCGGCCCGCATCGAGTACTGCCCCACCCGGTCCCGGTAGCGCACGGGGGTGCTGCGGACGGTGTTGCGCCCGGTGGCCTCCACCACGTCCGGGAAGCCCTCCAGCCAGGCGTAGTCGCGGTTCTCGAAGGCGATGGGCCGCCCCTTGTTCAGCCCGCGGTAGGGGCGCGAGGTGGTCCCCGGGTAGAGCCACAGGCTGTTCATCGCGTCGTCGCGGTACTGCCAGCGCAGGCTGTTCTCCAGCCCCTGACCGGCGCCCAGCAGCAGCACCAGCATGAAGATGCCCCAGGCCACGGTCGCGGCGGTGCTCAGGGTGCGGAAGGGCTGGCGCCACCAGGTCTCGATGACCTCGCGCCAGGCCTCGATGGCGTCCTTCACGCCCCCTCCACGATGCGCCCGTCGCTCAGCCGGATGGTGCGGCCCAGGCGCGCCCCGATGTCCGGCTCGTGGGTGACCACAACCAGGGTGATGCCGGCGGCGTTGACCTCCTCCAGCAGCTCCATGATCTCGTGGGTGGTCGCCGTGTCCAGGGCGCCCGTGGGCTCGTCGGCCAGGATCACCTTGGGCTGCGCCACCAGGGCCCGCGCGATGGCCACGCGCTGCTTCTGCCCGCCGGAGAGCTGCGAGGGCCGGTGGTCCGCCCGGTCCGCCAGCCCCACCCGCTCCAGCATCGCCCGGGCCCGCTCGTGGCGCTCCGCCCGAGGCACCCGCTGGTAGTACAGCGGCAGGGCCACGTTCTCGACGGCGTCCTTGGTCTCCAGCAGGTTGAAGCTCTGGAACACGAAGCCCAGGGTGCGGGAGCGCAGGGCGGCGGCCTCCACCTCGCTCAGGCCGGACATGTCCTCCTGGTTCAAGTGGTAGCTGCCCTCGTCAAAGCCATCGAGCAGCCCCAGCACGTTGAGCAGGGTGCTCTTGCCCGAGCCCGAGCTGCCCATGATCGCCACGGCCTCGCCCGCCGCGATGTCCAGGTCCAAGCCCTTGAGCACCGTCAGGGAGCCCCCCGCGGCGGGGTAGCGCTTGACCAGTCCACGCAGTCGGATCATGAAGGCGGCTCCAGAGAGGGCGGGGAGTCCCGATAGCCGGTAGGCTGGCCCCATGTTGCTTCTCTTGATCGCGTGTTTGCAGGAGCCCGCAGAGCCCCAGGCGGAGCGCGCGGTCTCGCCGACCTCCGAGGCCACCCCGGGGGACTGGACGCCGGTGGTGCCCCAGGATCCGGAGCCCGAGCCCCTGCCGGTGACCTCGCCGGAGCCAGCCAGTGCAGAGAAGCCCGAGGGGGATCCCTTTGGCGGGGTGGACCTGGGTGTGGCGCCCGAGCTGTTGGCCTCCCTCCCCCCAGACAGCCACGGGGAGCCGGTCCTGTACGCCCCGGACGGCGGCGACCCCAGCGGCCTCAGCGTCGCGCTCACCCGCACGGTCCCGGTCACCGGCGTGCCCTGCAGCGGGCGCCTGATGGTGGACGGCGGCGGCTTCGCGGTGTGCAAGCTGGGCCGCGACCACCGCTTTGGGGAGCTGCTGGTGCGCCGCGGCGCCCAGGTGGGCTTCTGGTTCGACCTGGAGGCCGGCAGCGCCTCGATCCGCCAGCTCACCTTCTTTGACATCGAGCCCCCGCGCCAGCACCTGGGCGTCGGCGGGATCCCCTGCGAGAACGCCGCCACCCTGCATCGCGACGGCTCGCTGGCCCGCTGCATGTTGGGCCGCGAGAGCCGCGTCGGGGGCGTCTCCCTGCCCGCCGGGGTCGACGTCTTCCTGGACAGCTCCGGCGCGCTCACGCAGGTCGTCAGCTACGACACCTTGAGCGTCGCGGGCGCGGAGTATGCGCCTGGAACCTTGGTCTTCAAGGATGGCAAGGTGGCGGGGGCCCGAGCGGGGAGCTTCTGATGACGCCATGGCTGCTGCACCTCCTGGCCTGCGGATCCCCTCCGCCACTGGCCGCAGATCTCTCCATCGACGAGGTGCTGCTGGGCCAGACCGCCACCGTGCCCCTGGTGCTCGATGGGGCCCCGGTCCAGGCGCGGCAGACCACCGTCATCGCGGATCGCGGGGCGGCCCTGCGGGTGACCCTGGCGCCGGAGTCGGGCTTCGAGCCGCGGCGGGTGCGCGTGGTGGCCGAGGGCCTGGATGCGGACGGATGGCCCGTGGAGCTGGACGCCCAGGCGCTGGACGTGGGCGCCGAGGGGGCGGAGCTGACCCTGGAGCTGGACGCGGACAGCGTGACCTCGACGGCGGCCATCCGGGTCTCGGTGTTCGAGGTGGACGGGGTGTCCCGCGGTGAGGCCGGCAGCGCGAGGCGGCCCGCAGACCGCTTCCTCTCCCTGGACGCGCAGGCGGTCCCGCCGCTGGAGCTCGTGCTGGTGCCCCTGCGCTTCAACGACGTCGCGCCGGAGCTGGATGACGCGGCGCTCGCGGAGCTCGAGGCTGCTCTGCTGCGCTTCATCCCCACGTCGCAGGTGCTGCTGAGTGTGCACCCAGACGGCATGGAGCGGGACGGCGGCGTGCGCGACAGCGAGGACCTGGCCGAGGAGGTCTACGCCCTGGGCGCGCTGCACCAGGCGGAGGGGGCGGCGCCCTCGGTGCTCTACTACGGGCTCTATTCGGCCAGCGATGGGGCGGGCCTGGCCGGCGGCATGGACTTCCAGCCGGAGCTGCGGGCGGCGGTGGGCCCCTGGGAGGGCAGCGCGCGCAACCACAAGACCATGGCGCACGAGCTGGGGCACCTGCTGGGGGCGATGCACACGCCCTCGTGCGGTCCGGACAGCGTGGATCCGGGCTTCCCGGACGAGGAGGGGGCTGTGGGCATCGCGACCTGGGACCCCATCGCCCAGGTCTGGCTGCCCCCGGAGACCCCGGACCTGATGGGCTACTGCGAGGACAGCGCGACCAGCCCCTACACCGCGCAGCGCCTGGTGGACGGCCTGCGCTACTGGGAGGCGCGATGATCTGGCTGTGGCTGGCGTGCGCGGGGGACACCGCGCCCGGTGTGATGGACGTGGACCCGGTGGCCACGGACGGTGGGCACAGCGCGTCGGTGTGGGTGCAGGGCAACTCGGCCTTCCTGGAGGGCGCCGAGGTCTGCCGGGAGGCCTCCTGCGAGCAGGTGGGGGAGGACGGGTTCGCGCACCTGGGCGGGCTGCCCTCGGGGCCGGTGGCCATCCGCGTGGACCACCCGGGCAACCAGTCGCTGCTCATCCCGCTGGACCTGAACAACAACTGGGTCGCGCGCTGGGCCGCCCGCAGCCTATCGGACTGGGTCTACGAAGACTGGCTGGGCGCCGGCACCTGGGAGGCGGGGACCGGCATGGTGTCGGTGTTCGCGGGGGACCTGTCCTCCGACGGCGGGCAGACCCTGGCGGGGGTCGAGCTGGAGGTCCTGATCGACGGGGAGGCGGCTGGGGAGGCCTACGTCATCGACCACTTCACCGCTGGGGTCCCTGGGCACGTCACCACCGACGAGTCGCTGGTGTGGTTCATCAACCTCCCCCCCGGCGAGGTCACCCTGGCGTGGACCGTCCCTGAGGGCTGGTGCAACGCGCGCTCGATGGGCTGGGAGGCGCAGGCCGACAGCGTGGTCGTGCCGGTGGAGGCGGACCGGGAGACGAGCGTGCAGATCCAGTGTGTGGCGCCGGACTATTGAGGGGAAACGCCGGACTCAGAAGGTCTCGCCGTACGCCACGTACACCCCGAAATCCGAGTCCGACCACGCAAAGTCCAGGCGCAGCACGTTGAGCTCTTCGGGCGGCATGATCAAGCGGACGCCGAAGCCGCCGGCGGGGTGGAGCTCCTCCAGGTCGACCCACGCGACGTTGCCGAACACGGCGAGCTCCAGGGGGCCCCAGACCATCCAGCGCTGCTCCAGGTCGGCGGTGGCGATGCGGGGGGCGCGGTAGCGACCGGTCCAGGCGCCGCGGTGCAGGTCGGAGCCGCCCGCGCTGGGCAAGCGGTAGACGGGGGCGTCCTGGAGCTCGTGGTCCCAGGTGAGTCGGCCGGCGACGACGCCCTTGGCGAAGGGCAGGTAGCTGGCGCTGCGCAGGTGGTAGCTGGTGTGCGCGTAGCCCCACTGGCTGTGGTCGATGCTGGCGCTGGCCCAGCCGCCGCGGCGGGTCTTTCCCCAGCCGCTGGTCTTGTCGAAGCGGGCGCTGGCGAAGGGGCCGTGGCTGGGCTTGAGGGGGGCGCCCTCCAGGCTGTCCCAGCGCGCGCGCATGCCCACGCTCAGGCGCCAGGGGCCGTGGCTCCAGCCGGGACCCAGGGTGGCTTGGTACAGGTCCATCTGGCTGCGGGTGGGCACGCCGGCGTCGTCGTAGACGTCGATCCAGGTGCGCGCGGCGGTGCCGCTGTTGTGGCCGTAGAGCGTGCCCGGGCTCTGCACGCTCCAGGTGCCCACGTAGCCACCGCGGGTGTTGGCGAAGGCCCCCACGCTGAGCTGCCAGCCGCGCAGGGCCAGGTCGGGGTGCACGAAGCTGACGCCGCCGCCGAAGCCCGCGCCCGGGGCCCCCGCGAAGCCCAGGGAGAACATCCAGGTGCCCGGCTGTGGGGGGAGCTCACCGGCGTGCTCCACCAACGCATCCCCCAGGCCGTCGCGCTCCTCTGTGGCCTCCAGCTCGGCGAGGACATCGGGGTCGCCGGTGGCCAGGTACATGCGGGCCAGGGCCGGACCGGGGAGCGCCTCCATCGCGGCCTGGGCCCAGCGCGCGGCGACCTCGGGGTCTCCACCGAGCTGCGGGGGCAGCATCAGGTGGAAGTCCGCCCAGGCCAGGTAGAGCCAGGGGTCGCGGCTGTCGGTGTAGAGCGCGCGGTCCAGCTTGGGGCCGTGGGCCATCATCCCGAAGTTGCCGGACATCTGCATCAGCCGCAGGTGCGCCATGGCCTGGGCCGCGGGGTCTTCGCTCTCGGCCGCCGCCCGGTAGTGCTCGCGGGCGCTCACCCGGTCCCCCGCGTAGCGCGCGGCGTCCCCTTCGGAGATCGCGTCGGTCCCTGGAGAGGCCAGGGTCAAGGCGGAGAGCAGCAGCCACATGGGCAGGCTCTATTCCGGAGGGGAGCGGGGGGCTCCCTCTGGTGTCCGGGGCGCCGGTTGGGGTAGGCTCCGCCCGACTTCATGGGAGGAGACAGTGGGGAGGATCGATCGAGCAGCGGCCCTGGGGCTGCTGAGTGTTGGGCTGACGGGCTTCTCGACCGGGCCTGAGCCCGCCTTTCGCTGGGCGGGGGAGACCGCGGGTGCGGAGTACACCAACGCCTGCCTGCCCGCGGGGCTGCGCCTGACCGTCATTGAGCGCCCCGATCTGGACGTGGTCTCCATCACGACTTCCGTGGGTGTCGGCGCCCGGGAGGAGGCGCCGGGCGCTGGAGAGGGGGCCCACCTGCTGGAGCACCTGTGGTTCCGCTCCACCCCCGGCGGGGTGTCGGTCTGGGACCAGCTCCACGCCATGGGCGCGCACTTCAACGGCTACACCCGCGCCGATCTGACCACCTACGCGACCATCGCCCGGCGGCAAGAGCTGGAGGCCCTGCTTGAGCTGGAGCTCCAGCGCATCAACGACCCCCTGCAGGGCATCGATCAGACGCTGGTCAGCGCCGAAGAGCGCGTCGTCCAGGCCGAGCGCCGCCTGGGCTGGCCCGAGGTCTGGGTGATCTCCCCCCAGCTCTCCCAGGCGCTGTACCCGGAGGGCCACGTCTACCACTCGCTGGAGCGCGGGGGCAGCGACGCGACCCTGGAGGCCCTCCAGAGCCTGGCGGCCGACTACAGCTATGCCAACACCAGCATGGTCGTCGTGGGGGACGTGGACGCCAGCGAGGTCATCGCGATGCTGGAGGGCATGGACCCCCAGCTCACCCAAGGCGAGGGCGCCTGCTACCTGCCCAGCGGCCGGGCCTCCAATCCCCCCGCGCCCGCCAGCCAGGACGCCGGAGAGGCCTTCGCGCCGGGTCTGCAGCCGGGCCTGGGTGTCGCCTGGACCCTGCCGGGGAGCTGGCAGGGCCACGACGCCGCCGCCGAGTACCTGGCCATGTCCCTGGAGAGCATCCTGATCACGCTCCGCCAGGACGAGTACGTCGAGGGCGGGGACACCATCGTGCTCGCCCGGAGGGCCGGCTTCCGGACCAACACCTGCGTGGTCGTCCCCCGCCAGTTCGGCTCCGTGCTGGCCTGTCAGGTGCTGCCCACCATGACCCACCAGCGCAGCGACAACCGCGCCTGGATGGAGCGCATGCGGGCCAACCTGCTGGAGGCCGGGCGCCGCGCCGCGCTGCCGCTGGATCCCAACACCACCTACCCCGCCGAGCTCTGGGAGCGCGGCAGCGGCAGCCTCTTCCTGCTCAACGCTCTGGTGGAGGCCGGTGAGCTGCCCTCGCCGCTGTACGGCAGCCACGAAGCCTTCGTGCACATGCACTACTCGGGGCGCCCGGACTACGCCCTGCAGGGCCTGCAGTCCCTGGGCTCACTGGACAGCGAGTCCGCCGCCCTCGCGGAGCGCTTCCTGACCCCGGAGCGGGCCGTGTTCGTCCACCTCAAGCCCCGCCTCTCGGTCGTCCACGAGGTCGAGCACAACGTCGAGCTCGACCCCGACCGGCCCAGCGTGCTCCCCAAGCCCGCCGCCAGCGCCAGCCCTGCGCCCTTCCCCCAGGTGGAGCGCCGCAGCACGGAGAATGGCCTGAGCGTGCGCGCGCTCCCCCGCGAAGGCCAGAGCCAGGTCGTCGTGCGCCTGCGCTTTGCCGGCTCCACCGCCACCGAGCCCAAGCCCTGGGCCGCCGAGGTCGTCAAGCACTACAACTACACCCCCTGGGAGCTCCAGATGGAGGGGCGCCGCGTGGGCCTGCAGGTCCGCGAGGCCTGGGACGGTCAGGGCAGCTACCTGGAGGTCAGCGGCAGCGCCGGGAACCTGCACGAGATGCTGTGGGTGCTCGCCGAGATGGTCAGCCAGACCGAGTTCAGCTCCTACAGCGAGGGCTGGCTCACCGACACCCTGAACCTCTACGCCCGCACCGACCAGTACTGGCTGCGCATGGGCATGCTCCTGCCGGGCCACCCCCTGGGCCAGCGCGCCAACAGCAACCTGCGGGTCTCCTCTGGCCTCGCCAAGCGGCAGATGCTGGCCCACTTCGACCCCGCCAACGCGACCCTCGAGGTCGTCGGTGGCTTCGAGACCGACGCCCTGATGGCCCTGGTCGAGCAGACCTTCGGCGCGTGGAAGAGCAAGGACAAGCACCTCGCTGTCGCCGAGATCGCAGAGGTGCCTCTGGTGGATCGCCAGCTCCATTGGCGGGACCGACCGATGTCGAACGCCCAGGTCCGCTTCTCCTGCCGCCTACAGGACGTCGCCGACGCCGATCCCGCCGCCCAAGCCGTCATCGTCGCCCGCATGCAGGCGGAGCTCTTTGATCGGCTGCGCGAGGGCGCCGGCCTGGTCTACACCCCCCGGGCCTGGATCGAGCGCTGGCCCGACGGCCCCACCGTCCTGATGGCCAAGATCAGCGTCGACAGCGGCCACGTGGGCCAGGTCTCCCGCGCCCTGCTGGAGACCACCGACAGCCTCCCGGGCAGCCCCGAGCAGGTGGAGCTGGCGCGGGCTGAGCTGGTCGCCAAGTCCTACGCCGTCCAGGTGCTCAACGACCACCTCCTCTACCAGCTCGACCAGGACGTCCTGTATGGAGAGGGGCTTCGGGAGCGCTACGACTCTGGGATCACCGCTCTGGACCCCGCGGCCCTGGAGCGCGAGCTGGACTTCTGCCACGAACACGAGGTCATCCTGGTCGAGGGCTACGCCGAGAAGATGCAGCCCAGCCTGCTGGCCACCGACGAGCTGGGCTGGAACCAGCTTGAGACCCCCTACGACGAGCAGGACGCGCGCATCCGCTCGGGCTTCTACTCGCGCTGAGCCCCGGGGCACCCTGGAGCCTTGGGGTGCCCTGCGGGTCGTGTTCGCCGGGTTGGCGCAGATCGCGCTGGCCACGCCCCCGGGCCGTGCATAAATGGGCGCGCCATGAACGCCCTCGACCAACGCACCCTGGAGACCCTGGACTGGCAGAGCGTGCTGCTGCACCTGTCCAAGGCCGCCCGCACCGAGCGGGGCGCCGCGCGCGCCCTCGAGTTCCCCCTCGTCTCCACCCGTGAGGCGGCGGAGGCGCTGTACACCCAGGTGCGGGAGGTGCAGCTTCTGGAGGACGAGGGCGAGCGCATCCCCGTCGGGGCCATCCACGACATCGAGGCCTTCGCCCGCCGCACCGAGCAGGGGCAGGTGCTGGAGGTGGTGGAGCTCGCCGCCGTCGGGCGCACCCTGGACGCGCTGGACGACCTGCGCATCTGGGTGCTGGAGCGCGACGAGGACGCCCCGCTGCTGGCCGACCGCATGCAGGCCATGCAGCTCGACCCCGAGATGACCGAGGCCCTGGTCTACAGCTTCGACGACCGCGGGCAGCTCTCCGAGAGCACCTACCCCGAGCTGGGCGAGCTGCGGGAGCGCATCGCCGGCCTGCACCGCCGCGTCCAGTCCACCCTGGAGGCGCTGCTGCGGGACCCGGAGATGGCGCCGCTGCTGCAGGACAACTTCGTCACCCAGCGCAGCGACCGCTACGTGCTCCCCATCAAGGTGGAGGCCAAGCGCAAGGGCCTGGGCATCGTCCACGACACCTCAAAGTCCGGCGAGACCGTGTTCGTGGAGCCCGCCGAGGTGGTGGAGCTCAACAACCGCCTGCGCATCGCGGAAGCGGAGCTTGAACGCGCGATCCGGAGAATCCTGCAGCGCCTGTCCATGCTGCTGGCGCGCCACGTCGAGCCGGTGGTCGAGGCCCTGGAGCTGGCCGTCGTCGTGGATCTGGCCTGCGCCCGCGCAGAGCTGGGCCGCAGCCTCAAGGGGACCATGCCCATCATCGGGCGGGGCGGCGTCATCCACCTGCTGGAGGCCCGCCACCCCGTGCTCACCCTGCGCGGGCTGGACGTGGTCGCCAATGACCTGGACCTGAACGCCGAGCAGCGCGGCCTGATCCTCTCGGGCCCCAACACCGGCGGCAAGACGGTCGCGCTCAAGACCCTGGGCCTGGCCGCCCTCTTCGTGCGCGCCGGCGTGCCCTTCCCGGCCAAGGAGGGCAGCCGCATCGACGTGTTCTCCGACGTCATCGCGGACATCGGCGACCTGCAGTCGGTGGAGGGCGACCTGTCCACCTTCTCCGGGCACCTGCTCGTGCTCAAGGAGATCCTGGGCCGCGCCAAGCCCGGCACCCTGGTCCTGCTGGACGAGGTCGCCGTGGGCACCGACCCCGCACAGGGCGCTGCCCTGGCCCGCGCCGTGCTCGAGCGCGTGGTGGACCTGGGCTCCCGCGTGGGCGTGACCACCCACTACACCGACCTCAAGGCCTTCGCCGCCGCCGACCCCCGCTTCGCCAACGCCGCCGTGGGGCTGGAGGACGGCGTGCCCACCTACCGGGTGCGCAAGGACGCGGTCGGCCTCTCCCATGCCTTCTCCACCGCCCGACGGATGGGCCTGGACGCCGGCCTCGTGGATCAGGCCGAGTCCTTCCTGGACGAGACCCAGCTCAAGGCCGGCTCGCTGCTCGAGGACCTGGAGGACCAGCGCGAGGAGCTCGACAAGCTGCAGCGCCAGCTCGCCACCAAGCGGGACAACCTGGCCAAGCGGGAGAAGGAGCTGGAGCGCGCCAAGGCCAAGGTCGAGCGCCGCGCCAAGGCCCTGGCCGAGCGCGAGGCCAAGGAGACCCTGGAGCGCCTGGCCGCCGCCGAATCGCAGGTCAAGACCCTGGTCGCCGCCTTGCAGAAGAACCCCAACCTGCGCGACGCCGGCAAGGCCCTGGAGACCGTGCGCGCCCTCAAGGGCAAGGTCGCCGTGCCCCAGCCTCAGCGCGAGAGCGCCCCGCCCCCCCGGAACCTGGAGAAGGGCGACCGCGTGCGGGTCAAGGGCGCCGGCCGCGTCGGCACCGTCCTGGGCCCCCCCCGCAAGGGTCGGGTCGAAGTCGAGGTGAACGGCATGAAGGTGCGCGCGAAGCTCACGGAGCTCACCTTGCTGGACGGTCGTCCAGCGGCCCCCAAGCCCGCACCCAAGCCGGTCATGACTGCGCCCGCAGTCGAGGTCAGCTCGGGCGGCGGCGTGCGCACCTCCCGGAACACCCTGGACCTGCGCGGCAAGCGCGCCGACGAGGCGCTGGAGGAGGCCGAGTACTTCCTGGACCGCCTGCTCCGCCACGGCGAGTCCGTGGGCTGGATCCTGCACGGCCACGGCACCGGCGCCCTCAAGCAGGCCGTCCGCCGCTGGCTCCCCAGGCAGAAGTCCGCCGGGAGCTGGCGCCCGGCCAACGCCGACGAGGGTGGGGACGCGTATACGCGGGTTGAGCTCAAGTAACGGAGAGCTGCTTCATCGCCGCCTTGAAGGATGTGTGCAGCAGACAACCCTGGTCTGCCAGGTCTTCAACCAGGCGCGGCTCGTCAAAGTCCTTGGAGTTCAAGGTCACAAAGTGTGCGGAGGTCGGGGGGCGCTGCCGGAGATCGCAGAGGACGCTCGCGAAAACGACGGCGTCCGGGCCGCTCAGGTCGCGGCGTCGCTGGGCCGACTGACTCTCGTTCAGCACTTGGGCGTCCATTGCCAGGACGGTGCTGCAGTCCATCAGCCGACGCTGTATCTGGGAGAGCTGCTTCTCATCATCCCGGGCCAGCTGCACCAGCGTGGTGCTCAGCTGCAGCAAGCCGGGCACCTGGTCGCGCGCCCGACCACTGCGCCGCAGTTGTCGCAGCTCCTGATCCAGGGACTCTTTGAGGCGCTGCCGCTGGCCGCGGCGATGTCCGAGCGTCCACAGAGGCTCGACCAGGCAGAATGCAGGCACAGCGAGCTCAAGCGAGCCACTCTCGGCCAGAGTGAGCAAGCGTTCGCAGACTGAGGCCTGGGGCTGATTCAAGGCCAACTCCAGCACGAAGTTGGTCTCTACATAGACACGGGTCACGCCGCGTTGGCTCGGACTTCACCCATCTCGAGCGCCTCACCCAGGCCGAGGCCCCTGAGGCCGTCGGGGAGCTCTTGCTCCCGCAACGCAGAGAGCCAAGAGTGAACCAACAGCTCGAAGGCCTCTCCTCGCAGGTCCTCCCGGTTCAGATCGCCGGCAAGCTCCTGCCAGAATGAGCCGGCGTCCAGGCTGCGATCCGGCCTGCGTTCGGATGGTTCCGAGTCCTCAGACGGACGCCAGACGTAGACCCGGTCGGGGGTCACCAGCAGGAAGAGGGTGGTGGGCCAGGTGGCGTGTGCGATGAGGTTGCGCCGATATTGCGCGGCCCAGGCATCGCTGGTGTCCCGGATACCCTTGACCTCGACCGCGACCAGAGGGCGACCGTCTGCCGTGCGAATGGTGATGTCGGGGTGGAGAGACATGGGGGGAATGTACCCACGGATTGCCTCTACTTCAACACCTCGCCCTCCGGCCCCATCTCCTCCGGGAGCAGCGCGGCCACCCGCGCGTGGGCCTCCTCCAGCCAGGCCGTCTTGCCCTTGGGCGGCTCGAAGGGTTCGCCCACCCGCAGGGTCACCTTGGACGGCCGGATCTTCTCGTCCAGGCCAAAGAGGTCGTCGCTGCCGATGATGGCCATGGGCACGATCACGTCGACGTTCCGGGCGTAGCGCGCGGCCGCCCGCAGGAAGGGGCCCATGCGCCCGCTGCGGGTGCGCGTGCCCTCGGGGTAGAGCAGCACCGGGCCGCGCTCGGCGCGCCACACCTGGCTCTGCTTGAGGCTGTTGAGGGCGATGGCGGCGACCTCTCGGGGGGAGAGCTCCGCCGCGTTGTGCCCGATCTGCGTGCTCTGGGCCACCATCAGCGTGTTCAGCCCCGCCGCGGCCACCCGCCGGAAGGTGTCCGAGTACACCTTGGGCCCGGCGACCACCATCATGTCGTCGGCCAGGTAGTCCAGCCCGGCCCCCGCCAGCAGAGCGTCGGTCGCCGAGGTGTCGATGTAGCTGCGGTGGTTGCCCACCCAGAGCTGGTTCTTGCCCCGCGCCGCCAAAAGGTGCTCGGTGCCCTCGACTGCGCCCGGGATCATCACCCGCTGCATCCAGCCCCGCGCCAGCTCCCGGATGGTGGGGAGGGCGTTGTAGGGCCGGTACCCACCGCCTCCCAGCTCGGCGAATGCCTTGAGGGTCGCCTTGAGCTGCCCATCGCTGCTCGCCCCCAGGATCTCCGCGGAGTGCGCCATCGTCGCCGCCGCGATCTCCGGCGCCCCCTGGATGTAGCTGGCCAGGAAGCCAGGGAAGGCTGCGCGGATCTGCTCCGGCGGGAGCTGCATCAGGAGTTCGGGAGAGAGCTGCATGCTCCGGAGATAACCCATGCCGCGGAGCCCCTGGGGGAGTAGATTCCGCCCGTGACTGCCTTGTTGCCAGAGCCCGTCCTGCAGGTCGATCAGGCCCTCCACAGCCTGCATCAGCGCGTGCGCTTCTTCCAGTTCCTGAACCCGGTCAACAGCCCGGAGGCCCGCCACGCCTTCCGCTCCGGTCAGGTCGAGCCGCCCTTTGTCTACCGACCCGCCGCCTGGGCCGACGACGAGCTGCGCTTTCTGGACAGCCTCCAGCCGCCCCTGGATCACCCCTTTGGTCTGATGCTCGCCACGGCCATCGAGGGAGCGAGGCTCTTGATCCTCGCGCTCCGGGACCGCACCCCCCAGGCTTTCCAGGCCCTCGCGCTCCACAACGACTGGTTCCCCGACGAGGAACTGCTGAGCGCGGCCCGCACCGAGCCCTACGGCCGCGACCTGACCCCCGCCACGGTGGGAGCCCAGGGCATGCTGCGGGCGCTGCGGGGCGCCCTGAACACCCGCGGCCTGGACGACTGGAGCGTCGAGATGGACACCGTGATGTCCGCCCGCGTCCTGGTCGACGGCGCAAAGCGCGAGATCAAGGTGCGCCCCGGCTCCATCTTCCGCCGCCAGGACGTGCCCCGGCTCATCGTCCACGAGATCGAGGTCCACGCCACCCGCGCGGTCAACGGCAACCGCCAGCCCCTGCGCATCTTCTCCACCGGCCTGCCCGGCTCCCTGGCGACGGAGGAGGGCCTGGCCCTGTTCGCCGAAGAGCGCGCCGGCGCCGCCTCTCCCGGCACGAGCTGGCGGCAGGGGGTGGTGGTCCAGGCCGTCGAGTGGGCCCGCCACATGGGCTTCCGCGAGCTGCACGAGCACCTGCGCCGCGAGTCCGAGCCGGGCCTGGCCTGGGGGGTCGCCGAGCGCCTCAAGCGCGGGCTGGCCGACCCCGGAAAGCCCGGGGTCTACGCCAAGGATGTCGTGTACTACCAGGGCCTGCGTCGCGTCCGTTCCTGGGTGGAGCAGGGCGGCGATCTCAACCTGCTCTACGTCGGCAAGGTGGGCCTGGACGACCCGGTGCAGCAGTGGCTGGACGAAGGCCTGCTCACCCTCCAGCCCCTGCCGCGGGTCTTCCGCGCCGACTGACCGCTACTCCGTGGCGATCTGCCACTTCTCCATGAGCTGGCGCTCCAGCAGGTTCAGGTCGGTGCCGGTGGGGACCTGGTCAAAGAGCAGCAGCTCGCCCTGCACGGCCTCGTAGCTCACCCTGTTGCCCAGGGGCCGCCCGCCGATCACCAGCGGGGTCTCGGTGATCACAAAGGTCTGCCCGCCGTAGTGGAGCTCGTAGTAGCCGGCGTTGGTTAGCCCGGTCTGGTTGCCCGCCGGCGACATCAGCCCCAGCGGCTCTGCGTTCCGGCGGAACACCCAGTTGGTCCCGTCGTAGACAAAGGCGTTGAGCTGCAGCTCCGGGCTCGCGCCCGGGTCCACGGTGCCCCACTCCCAGCGCCCGCTGGCCTCGGTCTCGATGGCCGCCTTGAGCTGCCCCTCGCGGTAGGCGAACTCGTAGGCGCCCTCCTTGTTCAGGGGGTACTCGCCCGTGTAGTCGTTCACGCGGCTGGGCGCGTCCACCCAGACCGCCACCATGCCCGGGGCCTGGAAGCCGATCGAGTCGTTGTGCGGCACCCACAGCAGGCGCTGGCCGTGGAAGTCCGCGGCCGCCCGCCCGTTCAGCGTCGTGCGCAGGGGCCCGTCAAAGTCGGGGTAGCCCTCGCCCGCGTCGGCGTCGCTCAGGTCGTTGCCGTTGCCGGACTTGTCGTCCACGCAGTGGATCACCTCGCCCTCGGCGGCGGGGGCCGAGCAGCCCGTGCCCAGTAGGGTGTCCGTGTCCGCGAAGTCGTACCAGGCCACCATCCCCTCCAGCGCGCTGGGGCTCCACATGGTGAAGCTGGCGCTGACGGCCTCGGACTGGTTCCCCAGGGCGTCCACCGCCCGCAGCGAGGCCACGACCTCACCCTCCAAGGGCAGCGGGGTGCTCAGGCTGCCGTCCCAGGGCTGGGTCACGGCGGTCCAGTCCAGCCAGGCCGCCGGATCGCTCCCATCGCCCAGCGCGAGCTGGATCTCCACGGTCTGCGCGCAGCCCTCCACCGGCTCGGTCCAGGTCAGGGTCGGGGCGGTCAGGGGCGTG
This sequence comes from Myxococcota bacterium, assembly GCA_036229005.1. Lineage (GTDB taxonomy): Bacteria > Myxococcota_A > UBA796 > UBA796 > CAJQPC01 > CAJQPC01. The sequence goes on along the minus strand of JAZAMN010000020.1, from coordinate 245,559 downwards.
GCCTCGCCGACCAGGGTGAGCCCGCTGGGGGCGCTCGCCTCCAGACACTCGGCGCCCGTGTCGTCGCCGCTCTGGGTGTCGTCCGTCCCCGTGACCTGGGAGTCATCGACGCCGCCGCCGTCCTTGCAGGCCAGAGAGAACAGGAGGAGGAAGGGGATCATTGCGCACTCCAATCAGGGGCCCAACATCACCAGCCTGTCCTCGTCTGTGACCCTACAGCCATCCCACTTGCGCGCGAGGTGCGGCTGGGAAGGAGCGCGCCCCGGGGCGCGCTACGACAAGGTCTGGTCGAGCGTCTCCTGCCGCTCCCAAGCCCGCTTGACCCCCTCCAGATCGCCCTCTGAGAGCAGGCGCCGGAGCTCGGGGAGCTGCTTGTGGATGGGGGGCACGTAGCCGGCGGGCAGCGGGGGCGCGGGGTGCTCGACGAGCTGGGCGCTCAGGGAGCGATCGCCCTTCATCCAGACCTCGGCGTGCACGCAGTTCAGGGGCTCGAAGCCGCCGTCGGCGAAGGTGAACTCGTTGCGCCAGCAGCCCAGGGTGAGCACCCGGCGGTCGGCGCTGGTCCACCAGCCGGCGGCGTGGAGGTGGCCGATGATGGCCGTGCGGATGGGGCCGCCCATGACCAGCTTCTGGTAGTGGTCGCCGACCGAGAGGTTCAGATCGCGGGTGCCGAAGCGGTAGAGGATCTCCTTGAACGCGGTCCAGGAGAGCTTGCGCACGGGGTCGTCGCGGCGCATCCAGCTCCGGCCGTGCTCGCGCCAGTACTGGTAGTAGGCGCTGGTGAGCAGGTCCTGGAGCTCGGGGACCTGGGCGATCAGCTCTTCGCGCGGCTTGACGCGGTCAAAGTGGTAGAGCACCGGCTGCATGGGCATCGCCACCTCCAGGATGGCGACGCTGCCCCAGGGGAGGGCCAGCAGCGGGCGCCCCTTGAGCTCGGAGAAGAGGCGGGTGGGGTCGACGCGGAACATGGCGTCGGCCTGGTTGCCGTGCTCGATGTGGACATCACCAAAGCGTAGGGTGAAGCCGGGGAAGTGCGCGGAGCTGCCGTCGTCGTCCAGCAGGCGACGCAGCATGCGCTGGACGTGGGGGAAGACCAGGTCCGGGTCGTGGTTGCCGACCACAAAGTGAAGGTTCGTGTCGGGGCTGGCCGCGAGCTGCCGCAGGCAGTCAAAGAAGGGACCGTGCGCCCGGTGGATGTTGTGCAGCTTGGCCACGGCCAGGTCGGCGGTGACGTGCAGGGGCCAGCGGCCGGACACCCGCGTCTTGAGGAAGTCGAAGGTGTCGCCGTTGAACACAAAGTCGATGGGCTCGCTGACCCGCTGCCGGTACTCCAGCAGCAGGCGGCCCAGGTGTTCGGACTGGGGGAAGTCGTCCGTGACCCCACCCGCCCCGAGCTCCGTGTCGGAGACGACGACGAGCAGGCGGTCAGCGCCAGGGGGGCGGGGGGTCACGGTGGACTACCAGACCTCGCAGGTGTTCTCGGGGTGCATCGGGGTGCCGGCCTCGCAGCCGAAGGCCTCGTGGAACTCCGGCAGGTTGGCCAGGGGGCCCTGGATACGGTAGCGCGCGGGGCTGTGGGGATCGCTCAGCACCTGCATCTTCTCGTACTCGGGGCTGGCCTTGGTGCACCAGGCCTGGGCGTAGGCCAGGAAGAAGAGCTGGTCCTGGGTGATGCCGGGGATCGGCTCCGCGGGCAGCTCGTTTGCGGCCTTGTAGTCCTGGAACGCGGCGAAGGAGACCTTGAGGCCGCCCAGGTCCGCGATGTTCTCGCCCAGGGTGAGCTCGCCGTTGACGCTCAGGTCCTCGCCCACGGAGAAGCCGTTGAACTGCTCGACCACGCAGTCGGCGCGGCCCTCGAAGTTCTCGCTGGCCTGGGGCGTCCACCACTCGTTCATGCGGCCTTGGGGGTCGAACTTGCGGCCCTGGTCGTCAAAGCCGTGGGTCAGCTCGTGGCCCATGACCATGCCGATGGCCCCGTAGTTCATCGCCATGGGGAACTCGGCGTCGTAGAAGGGGGGCTGCAGGATGCCCGCCGGGAACACCATCTGGTTGTAGAGCGGGTGGTAGTAGGCGTTGACCGTGGGCGGGCTCATCAGCCAGCGCTTGGGGTCGGTGGGGTTGCCGATGCGGGCGACGGCCTCGGCGGTCTCGAAGTGGTGGCTGGCCAGCACGTTGGCCAGGTGGTCCTGGGACACGGCCAGCTCGCTGTAGTCCTTCCACGTATCCGGGTAGCCGATCTGGTTGACCAGGGTGTTCTTCTTCTCCACGGCGGCGCCGCGGGTGTCCTCGTCCATCCAGTCCAACTCGGGGAGGCGCTCCTCGAAGTTGTCCTGGATGCTGGCGATCATCTCCTCGGCCTTGGGCTTGGAGTCGCCGGAGAAGCGCTCGGCCACGAAGAACTGGCCCAGGGCCTCGCCCAGCGCGCCGTCGGTGTAGCGCACGCAGCGCTTCCAGCTCGCCTCGGGCTCGGCCTGGCCCTGCACCTGCTTGCCGTAGAAGTCAAAGAGGGTGCCGTACATGCTGGGGGGCAGGTTGGAGCCCATGCTGCTCAGCAGGCGCCAGCTCAGGTAGGCCTGCAGGGTGGCGGCGTCGGTCTCGTCGACCAGCTTGAAGGTCGCGGCCAGCACCTCGGGGCGCTCGACGTTGATGGTGGTGATGTCGGGGCCGCCCATCGCGGTGAAGGTGGCCTCCCAGTCGATCACGCCCACCTGCTCGACCAGGCCTTCGCGCTCGATGCGGTGGTAGGTCGTGGTGGGGTCGCGCAGCTCGGCGCGGGGCACGTGCACCTTGGCCAGCTCGGTCTCGAAGGCGACGACGGCCTTGGCCATCTCGGGAGCGGTCTCGGCGTCGGCCCAGCCCGCCTGCTCCAGCAGGCTCGCGATGGTCGCCTCGTAGGAAGCCAGCAGCTCGGCGCTGTCGTCCTTGAGGTAGTAGTCGCGGTCGGGCAGGCCCAGGCCGCCCTGGCCCATGTGCAGGATGGTCAGGGTGGGGTCCTTGTAGTCGCCCTCGATGTAGTTCCCGTAGAAGGGGTCGGCGCCGATCAGGTTCATCTGGCCGATCAGGGCGGGCAGGTCCGCGGTGCCCTTGAGCGCCATCACCTGGGTGTGCATGGCGTCCAGAGCGCCCACGCCGGCGGCGTTGCGGGCCTCATCGTCCATGCAGGCCCCGTAGGCGGCGCCCAGCTTGGCCCAGTTCTCGTCCCCGGCGGAGGGGTCGGCCGCGGCGGCCTCCAGCTTCTCCTTGAGGAAGGCCCGGTTGGACTCGGCGATCACCGAGAAGGAGCGGGTCCAGGAGGGCTTGTCCGCGGGCAGCTCGGTGCGGGCCATCCAGCCGCCGCAGGCGAACTGGTAGAAGTCCGAGCAGGCGTCCGCGCTGGGGTCCATGTCGGCCAGCACGGTGGTGGCGTAGGAGGGCAGCTCCGGGGTGACGGGGGCCGCGGCCTCGACCGCGGTCTCCTTGGGGCAGGCGAGCAGGCTGGAGAGCACAAGCAGCATTCGGGGTACTCCGCTTTCAGATGCGTGTGTGTGACCCGCGTGCTTAGCACGATCCCATCGGCGAGGTGACCCTGGCGTCGACCGCTCGCCCGCCCCGCAGCCGTCAGGACGCCTGCTGGATCTGCAGGTGCTTCTGGGGGACTGGGTAGCCGGCCTTGGCGAACACATCGCGGATGGCCGCGTTGGTGTCGAAGTACACCTGCCAGTAGTTGTCGTTGTGCACAAAGGGGCGCACCGCGAGCACCGGGCCGGCCAGGTTGAACTCCAGGATCTCCACGCTGGCCTCCTTGACCGTGTTGGGGATCTCGGCCAGGGCCACCTTGAGCTGCGCGATGGCGTCCCGGGGGTCCACGCCGTGGGGGAGCTGGGCGACCAGATCCACGCGGCGGTAGTCGTTGGTGTGGAAGTTCTTGATGTTGCCGGAGAAGATGGCGTTGTTCCCCACGAACACCCGCACGTTGTCCAGGGTGTTCACGGCGGTCACGAACAGGCCGATCTCCTGCACCGTGCCGGTCACCCCGCCCGCCTCGATGAAGTCCCCGACCTTGAAGGGCCGCAGCAGGATCAGGAAGGCCCCGGCGGCGAAGTTGGAGAGCAGCCCGCTCCAGGCCATTCCGATGGCCACACCCGCCGCAGCCAGAAGGCCCGCGAAGGTGGTGGTCTCGATGCCGAACACCGACAGGATGGCCAGGACCAGGAGCAGGTTCAGCAGGATGTTCAGCGCGGAGTCGGCGTAGCGGATGATGGTCGCGTCGATCTTGCGCTTCTCGAGCTGCACGCCGACGGTCTTCTTGACCATGCGGATGGCGATGCGGCCGACGAACCACAGGATCACAGCGCCCAGGAGCTTGAGCCCGATGTCCAGGCCGCTGTCCACCAGCGGCTCCAGCCACACGGACAGGGTGCCCATGGGGTCGTCGCCCAGTTGCTGTGCGGCCTGCCCGGCGGAGCTCAGGGCGTCGGTCGCTGTGACGGCGTCGGTGGGAGGGGCGTCAGCGGGTGCGTTCTCGGGCATGGGAGCCTCCTTGTCTTCGACAGGGAGTACGCCGGCCCGCTGTGCCTCGTGCTTACGCGCCTCTAGCGGCTGGGTTCACCGGCCCTTGAACTCCGGATCCCGCTTCTCCAGGATGGCGCTGACGCCCTCCAGGTGGTCGTCCGTGTTCTGCACGACGCCCTGGTAGGTGGCCGCCAGCTCCAGCGCGGTGTCCATGGGCAGGTCCCAGGAGCGCTGCATCGCGGACTTCGCGAGCCGCACCGCCAGGGGGGAGTTGGCCAGGATCTCGGAGGCCCGGCGCCGAACGGCGGGCTCCAGCACGTCGCGCTCGCAGACCTCGTGCACGAGGCCCATCTTGAGGCCCTCTTCGGCCGTGATCACGCGACCGGAGAGAATCATGTCCATGGCCTGCGGGTAGCCGATGGTGCGGGAGAGCAGCCAGGCGCCGCCGTCGCCGGGGATCAGCCCCACCTTGACGAAGGTGCTGCCCATCTTGGCGGAGTTCACGGCCACCCGGATGTCGCACATGCAGGCGAGATCCAGGCCGGCCCCGATGGCCGCGCCGTTGACCGCCGCGATCAGGGGCTTGTCGAAGCGGGCCAGGCGCCGGGGGATGGACTGGATGCCCCGGGTGTAGCGGGAGCGGAGGGTGACGGGCCCGCCCTCGAACATGCCCGCCTTGTCGCGCATGGCCTTGAGATCCCCACCCGCGGAGAAGGCCCGCCCAGCGCCCGTCAGGGCCACACAGCGCACCTCGTCATCGGCCTCGGCCTGGTCGATGGCCGCCAGGAAGGCAGCCAGCATCTCGTCGCTCCAGGCGTTGCGGGCCTCGGGGCGGTCCAGGGTGAGCCACCACAGATGGGGCAGCTCGGCGTCAGCTTCAAAGCGCACGGACATGGGGGCTCCTGTCAGGTGCCCCTGACGCTAACCCGCGCGCTCCCCCTCAGATCACCCGACCGGTGATGGGGTACTGGTCGTCGGGGAAGGCCTTGCCCGAGTGGCAGCCCGGGGGGATCAGGGCGTTGCAGGCGGCCTCCAGCTCGGCGTCCCACTGGATGTCCGCGGCGTCCAGCGCCTGGCGGGCGTGCTCCAGCGTGCGCGCACCCAGGATGACGGAGCTGATGTTCTCGTTGGCCATGGCCCAGGCGATCGCGAGCTGGCCGGCGGTGACCCCGCGCTGCTCCCCGAGCTGGACCAGCGCGTCGGCGGTGGACACGGACTCCTGCCGCCACTCGGCCTGCATGAAGCGCTTGTCGGCGCGGGCCAGGCGGCTGTTCTCGGTCTGCTCGCCCCAGCGGTACTTGCCCGTCAGGATGCCGCGCGCCAGGGGGCTGTAGCTGACCACGCCCAGACCCTTGGCCCGGCACATGGGGAGCAGCTCGACCTCGATGTCGCGGTTGACCAGGTTGTAGAGGGGCTGCACCGCGGAGATCGGCTGCCAGCCGTGGCTGCCGGCGATCTGCAGCATCTCCATCACCTCCCAGGCCCGGTAGTTGCTCGCGGCCAGGTAGCGGACCTTGCCGCTGCGAGCGAGGTCCTCCAGGGCCCGCAGCGACTCGTCCAGAGGCACGCTGTCGTCGGGGATGTGCAGGTAGTAGAGGTCGATCCAGTCGGTGCCCAGGCGGCGCAGGCTGGCCTCGCAGGCCTGGTGGATGTGCCGGGCGCTCAGGCCGCGGTCGTTGGCCCCCGGACCCATGGGCGCGAACACCTTGGTGGCCAGCACGATCTCCTGGCGGCGGCCGCGCATCAGCTCGCCGACCATCTCCTCGCTCGCGCCCTTGGAGTACATGTCGGCGGTGTCCCAGAAGAACACCCCGCGCTCCAGGCACAGGTCGGTGATCTGACGGGCCACGCTCAGGTCGGTGGTGTCGGCGAAGGTCATGGTGCCCAGGCAGAGGGGGCTGACCTTGAGGCCGGAGCGGCCGAGACGGACGGGCTGCATGGAGGAGGCTCCAGATGTGAATGGCGTTCACGGTCCCATTAATGCGCTGGGCCGCGTTAGCGAGGGGACATGGAAGTCATTGTAGGCGTACTGGGTCTGTTGTCGGTCTCGCTGGGCGGGGCCGCTGCGTGGATCTGGCAGAAGCTCCAGGGGACCGAGCGCCAGCTCGAAGACAGCCAGCACAAGGCGGGCGAGCTGCAGAACGTGGTGGAGCGCAGCGTGAAGGACCGCGACGACACGGTGCGCCGGGTCAAGGGGCAGGCCGAGACCCAGCTCCGCTTCGCGTCCGAGCCCCTGGTCAAGGACCTGCTGGAGGCCCTGGACAACCTGGACCGGGCCCTGGCCACCCCCGCCTGCCCGGAAGACGCGGGCCTGCGCGCCGGCATCGAGGCCACCCGCACCCAACTCCTGGCCCGCCTCAAGCAGCACGGCGTCACCCGCCTGGACGTCGAGCCCGGCGCGGACTTCGACCCGGCCTGGCAGGAGGCCATCGCCCAGCAGGCCAGCGCCGAGCAGGACCCCGGCAAGCTGCTCTCCCAGTGGGTGCCGGCGTACAAGCTCCATGATCGCCTGCTGCGCCCCGCAAAGGTGGTGTTGGCCACCGCCCCCGAGGAGCCCGCCGTGCCCGACGAGCTGGAGGTCACCGCCGACGCACCTCTGGCCGCCGCGCGCTCCGAGGAGTAGGCCCGCTTCGGGGACCCCGGCCCAGGGATCCCGGCCCAGGGACCCCGGCCCAGGGACTCAGCGCCGCCGGCGGATCAGCACGCCGACCACCAGCAGGCCTATCCACCCGAAGGCCCCTCCGCTGGGGGTGCTCGCGCAGCCGCAGCCGCCGCCGCCCTGCACGGTGTCCTCCAGGATGCAGTCGTCGCAGTCGGGCTCCTCGCTGCCGTCGCAGTCGTTGTCGATGCCGTCCCCGATGACCTCGTCTGCGCCGGGGTTCACGTCGGGGTCCTGGTCATCACAATCCTGGGCGGTGGGGTAGCTGTCTCCGTCCAGGTCGTCATCCGCTGTCCCCTCATCGCAGTCGTTGTCGATGCCGTCGTAGGGGATCTCGGGCGCGTCGGGCCCCACCCAGGGGTCGCTGTCGTCGCAGTCGTCGCCGCCGCACTCCACGGGCAGAGCGCCGTCGCCGTCCTGGTCCGCGTCCGCCCCGGGGAAGGGGCCCAGGTTGAGCAGGTTGTTGTCTTCGTCGCACTCGCGGAAGGAGGCGTCGTGGGTGACCACCGCCCACAGGTCGCCGTCGCCCCAGTCTGCGCGCCCCAGGCCCACATCGAGGACGCTCCGCCCGCCGCTGGCCACGCTGCCCACGATGTCGCTGGCCAGGTCCACGGGCATGCCCTCTTCGTAGCGGAACAGGGTGATCTGAACGTCGGTGGCGTCGCGCATGCCCGTGTTGGTGACGGCAAAGTTGACCTCCACCAGCCCGCACCCGGAGTCGCAGGCCTGCTGGTCCACCGAGAGGTCGATCAGCCAGTCGGAGGGGCCGTCCACGAGTCCCCCCGCCCGGAAGCTGTTGTGCAGGTCCAGCGTGGCGTCGGCAGGGAGGGGCAAGCTGCCGTCATCGTTGATGTTTGTGATGTGGTAGGCGTGCTGGTTCCAGATGGGGCGGCTGGCCATCCAGGAGCCGCTGGCGGACTCGATGGCGGTGACCCCCACCCAGTCCCCGTTGGTGCGGTAGCGGCAGGAGCTGACCAGGATCTCGCTGGAGCCGTCGCCGTCCAGGTCGGCGATCACCGGGTACTCGAACCAGGTGGCCGAGTCGTGGCGGGTCTCGTCCATCAGCACCTCGCCGGTGGGGCCGGCGAGCACGTAGAGGCTGTATTCGTCGGCGTAGACGACCTCGGCCTGGCCGTCCCCTTCGAAGTCGAACACCGAGCTGCCGGTCACGTTCGAGGACGCGTCGACGCTGGGCGTGGACCAGAGCACCACGCCGTCGGACTCGACCACGCTGTAGTAGGTGGCGCCCGCGACACCGATCTCGGCCTCCCCGTCGCCGTCGAAGTCCGCGATGTTCGGGGCCCCGCCGCGCCCGCCGCCGGGGATGGCGGTGCGCCAGATCGTGCTGCCGTCCAGGGTGGAGATTGCGGTCACGTAGCCGTCGCCGGTGATGGCGACCTCGGGCACGCCGTCCCCGTCCAGGTCCCCCGCGCCGGTGTAGCCGTCGTAGCTGCCGGCCCAGACCAGCGTGCCGTCGCGCTCGTAGGCTGCGCCGCCGGCCACAAGCTCAAGCTGGTTGTCGCCGTCCACGTCCAGCATCAGGGACATGCGCCCCACGCCCAGGTTGCCGTCCCAGCTCGCGCCCTGACCGAGCGCGGTGCCGTCGTAGTCGAAGATGTCGGCGCCCACGGCGACCTCACCGAAGCCGTCGCCGTCCATGTCCCCGATCACGGGGTAGGCCGCGGCCCCCCAGGAGCCGGAGGCCGAAGACCCCGCCGCCCACTTGAGGCTGCCGTCCACTTCGGCGCAGATCACCGCGTAGGTGGTGCCCGCCACGCACACGTCCGGGCTGCCATCCGCGTCGATGTCCGCGATGGCCACGCCGCTGCCCCCCACGAAGCCGTGCCCGCCGATGTCGGGCCACGCGAACAGCTCGGAGCCGTCGCTCCCGGACAGGCCCATCAGCACGCCGGCCTGGCCCCAGCCGTAGTAGGTCTCGGACACGAACACCACGTCGGGGGTGTCGGCCTCGTCGATGACGCCGTCGCCGTTGTCGTCCGTCAGGTTGGCGACCATCGGTGTGGTGATGGCCTCGTTGTAGCCGGACGCCGACAGATTCTCGCCCCACTGCCACTTGACCTGGGGGTCGAAGGTCCCGATGGCCGGCTCGGACACGCAGGCCTCATCCACCTCGGGCGGCGGGCCGAAGTCCGCGTCGAAGTCCTCGCAGTCGGGGAGGGCGGCCAGGGAGAAGGAGGACAGCAGCAGCAACATGGGGACCTCTGTGGTGCGCCGATCCTACCGCTTCACCGGGCCTTCTTGCTCTTTCCGATCTGGATCTTCCCACTGATCACCAGGCTGTCACCCACACCCCGGGCGTCCTCCGTGACCACAGACCACTGGGAGCTCCCCATCGAGAAGCTGTCGGCCGCCGGCAGCGCGCCCTGGGCCGAGTCCTGGAGGATGCGCATCAGGTACGCCTCGCCGACCAGGGCCAGCGGGTCGGCCACGCCAGCGCCCTCGGACTTCGGGCCCTCGATGACCTCGTCTGCGGCCAGCACCAGCTCCTGACCCGTGACCGCCAACGAGCCCTTGAGGGTGTAGTCCCGCCACCAGTCAGGGCCACCGAGCCGCCACACCCGAAGCCCCAGGGTGAAGGCATCGCCGTCCACGTCCAGAGAGGTCGGCTCCGCGTAGATCCCCATCCCATCGGCGACGTCGCCCATCGCGAAGGCCTCCCGGCGCGCGATGGCCAGCAGCGCCTCTTCGCTCACCACCGCCTGCCAGCCCTCCTCCGGGGCCTTCGGCCACTTGCCCACCGCGGCGGGCTCCGGCGCGTCCGTGAGCAGCTCGATCCGCATGCAGCCGCCGTCTCCGACCACCCGCGCGTCCCGCAGGTGCAGCTCCGGCCCGCCCAGGTCGCCCAGGTCCACCGGGTCGATCTGCGCCAGCACCTGCGCGCCGTACTTCTCGACCACGCCCGACAGGTTCATGGGCGCCGCGCCCTCGAACTTCACCTTGAGCTTGCGCACCTCCTGCGGTGTCAGCACGATGTGCCGCCGCTCCCCCCGCTGCTCCGACGAGAAGCGCAAGTCCATCTCAAAGTTGGCCTTGAAGGGAATCTTTGTCTTGATCCCGGCGACCTTCACCTCGGCGTTGCCCTCCAGACGCCCCTTTGTCCCCACGCACTCCTTGCACGCCGGCTCGATGAGCTTGAAGCTCTTGAGCTCCAGCACCGGCTTGATGGTCCCCATCCCCTTGACGTCCATGGGCTTGGCCGCCTTGGACTCCCGCGCGATCGCCGTCCCCAGCATCTGCTCCATCGCCGGCCCACACATGCGCAGCGCGCCCTCCGCCTCCCAGCCCTTGGGCACCTCACCCGGCGCACTCAGCGCGGCGGCCTTCCGGGCCTCGTACTCCTCCTGGAGTGCGGGGTTGGAGCAGGAAAACAAGAGGAACAGCGGCAGCATGGTCAGTCTCCGGCCCACCTCTTCACTTCCCGGCCCTGCCCACGCAACCCACACCCCTCTGACGTTGAGGACAGGCCGGCTTGAGCGTGGCTACGGGGTCCCAATGAGCGCCCAGCCGTGGCTACGGGCCTTCAATGAGCGCCCACCCCTGGCTACGGGCTCTCAATGAGCGCTCGCCTGAGGCTACGGCCCACCAGTGAGCGCTGAACCCACCGATCTGCCCTCAGACTGGCCGATCTGGGCTGAAAACACGCCGCTTTCGGTGCTCCAGGGCCCAATCGGTCGTCGATTCGCTCACCGAGACGCCGTAGCCTCAGCGAATCGCTCATTGAGAGGGCCTAGCCTGGGGGTGGAGCTCATTCAGCCGGCGTAGCCCCCCAGGTGCTTGGTCGCCTCGCGCCGCGACAGCCCGCTCATCTCCGGGTGGTCCGCGACGAAGGCCACCACCCAGTCCGGGTCCGTCCGCGCGTACTGCCGCAGCACCCAGCCGATCGCCTTGCGCAGCCAGAACTCCGGGCGCTCGATGCTGGGCAGGATGCAGGCCTCCAGCAGCTCCGTGTCCGTCTGCTCCCGGCGCTTGAGCTGGCTGAGGATCGCCGAGCGCCGCTTCCACAGATCCGCGTCCTCGGCCCACGCGCGCATCTCCGCCTCCATGCGCTGAGGCTCCGCGTACATGGGCCCCAGGCGGTTGACCGCCAAGTCGTCGACCAGGTCCCACCACGCCCCCTCGACGATCCAGCGCTCAAAGAGCGGCAGCTCGGCCAGCCGCAGGTGCCTCCGGTGGCGCTGTGCTCCCGTCAGGAGGAGGGCGAGGTACTGCTCCTCCCGTCTCTCAGCCTGCGACCACACCGCCTGGGCCGTGTCCCGCGCGTCCACCCAGCTCAGCTTGTCCCCACCAGCGAGGACACCCGCAAGCAGACCCTTCAACGCCGGCTTTGGCACGCCCCAGTAGCGCGCCTGACCCTTCATGTAGCGCTCCATCTGGGCGGCGCGCTCGGGGTCGGCCTGGGCTCGCAGCCCGGCCAGCAGCTCCGCGCGGAGGTCGGCGTGATCCATGGGCCCTCACACGGCCCGAGAGTACCTCGCGCCGCCGCCCCGCCAGGCGTCGAAGGGCGCGGCGGCCAGGCGCAGCAGAGGGCGGCCTTCTTCCTTCACCTGCACGCCGTGCGCGTCGACCTGTACGAGCCCAGCGTGGACCAGGTCCTGGAGGCCATCGACCGCGTCCGCGAAGTGGTCCTTGAACTCGACGGAGAAGCGCTCCCGCAGCCGGTCGGCGTCCAGGCGCATGTGGCACATCAGCTCGGCGATGCACCACTCCCGCAGCAGGTCTTCGCCCGAAGACACCCAGCCGCGCTCCGGCTCCAGGCTGCCCCCCAGCGCCTCGCGCTGCCAGGGCGCGAGCCGGCTGGACTGTTGCCAGAAGGTGCCCTGGACCTGGGAGATCGAAGAGACGCCCAGACCGATCATGTCCGCCTGTGGGCCGGGCATGTAGCCCATGAAGTTCCGCGTCAGCTCGCCCTTGGCCTGGGCGATGGCCAGCGCGTCGTCGGCCTTGGCGAAGTGGTCCATCCCGATGGCCACGTACCCGGCCTCGGTGAACACCTCCTGGGCGATCAGCGCGGACTCCGCGCGCGCCATGGTGCCCGGGAGCGTGGCCTCGTTGATGCGGCGCTGGTGGCGTCGGATCCAGGGCACGTGCGCGTAGCCGAACACCGCGACCCGGTCGGGCTGCAGATCGACCGCGTGCTCCAGGTCGCGGCGCAGCACCTCGGGCTGTTGGTAGGGCAGCCCGTACATCAGGTCCAGGTTCAGGCCGGTCCACCCCAGGGAGCGGGCCTTCTCCAGCAGCAGGGGCACGCGGTCCACGAGCTGGGGCCGGTGCACGGCCTGCAGCACCTGGTCGTGGAAGCTCTGCACGCCCAGGGACAGGCGGCGGTAGCCCTGCTCGGTGAGCAGCTCGAGCTGCTCGATGGTCGTGATCTGCGGATCGCCCTCCACCGAGAGCTCCGCGCCCGGCTGGGGGTCGAAGCGGCTCATCAGGATGCTGTGCAGCCGCTCAAGCTGCGGCAGGTCCATCCAGGTCGGCGTCCCACCCCCCAGGTGGATGCGCTGCACGGGCACCCGCTGGGCGGGCAGCTCCAGGTTCTCCACCTGCGCCTGCAGCGCGTCCAGGTACTTGTCGCCCGCGCTCTGGCGGCCGGCCACCACCTGCGTGCACCCGCAGAACGAGCACTGCTCCGCGCAGAAGGGCAGGTGCACATAGACCTGCGCCTGCTCCGAGAGCCCGCTGAGCGCCTGGGCGATGTCCGAGCGCTCGATGGGCTTCCACAGCGGGACGGTGGGGTAGCTGGTGTAGCGGGGGCCCGGGCGGTCCCAGGCGGCGAGGTCTTGAGGCGTCATGCGCGCGACCGGAGCAAGATGTGTGCCGGCTTTGGCGTTGGTGGATCTGGCTGGGCGCTTTGGGCTGGCTTGGACTGCGGGCGACCGGCGACAGGCGACCGGAGACCGGCATGACGGGGAGGGGAGGCTCGGGTGGTGGAGGCTCTGACCGAGGGGAATGAGGGGGGCCGGGAGTCAGGAGTCAGGAGGCAGGTATCGGGGCATGGCGTTGTGCTGATCGCAGCGCGGTCATCGCCGAACCCGCTCCGCCGCCCTCTCCGACCCCGTGGCCTCTCGCGTCGCGAGGGCCCTCCCCGATACGCCGCCACAAGTCGGCTGCCACCACCAACGAAGCTTCCTCCCAGGTCATCGCCGGTTTCCGGTCGCCGGCCGTCGCCGCCGCCCTCACGAGGCCCCCTCGCCGCGTCCCGACCCTTCGTGCCTCGCCTTGTGCCATTTCACCCACCCCCCTCGTGCCCCATCACCCACCCCAACTCGGCTACCCTCTCGGCGTGCTGCCCCTCCTCGCCACCCTCCTGAGCCCCGCCCACGCCCAGGACCCCGAGCTCGGCGACCTCCTCATCGAGGAGCTGGTCCGCGTCCCCGACCCCAACGCCCCCGGCGCCCTGTCCCGCTCGGCTACCCACGCCCTGCTCGCGGCCCCCCCGGAGTCCGGCGCCTGGCTCCCCGAGCCCGTCGGTGTCATCGAGCTCGGCCAGTGGAGCGCCAGCGAGGGCATCGACGCCATCGGCCTCCAGCCCTGGCACGACGCCGGCTACCAGGGCCAGGGCGTCAAGGTCGCCGTCCTGGACCTCCAGTGGTATGGCACGGAGCTCGAGACCGACGAGCTCGGCGACTTCGAGTCCTGGGACTGCTGGGCCCAGGAGGGCTGCACGCCCCCCATCGACTCCCTGGCCCCCCGCTTTGCCTACGAGGTCGGTGCCCACGGCCTGGCCTGCGCCGAGGTGGTCCGCGACCTCGCCCCCCAGGTCGAACTCCACCTGGTCCGCGTCAACGGCCTCACCACCTTCGAGAACGCCGCCGCCTGGGCCATCCGCAACGAGATCGACGTCCTCACGCTCTCCATGAGCTTCTTCAACTCCAGCTTCTACGACGGCACCGGCCCCGCCGGCGACGTGGTGGAGTCCCTCTCCGAGGGCGGCGTCCTGCTGGTCACCTCCGCCGGAAACTACGCCCGCGGCCACTACCAGGCCCAGTTCAACGACCCCGACGGCGACGGCGTCCACGACTTCGCCGAGGGCGGCGACCTCCTCCCCATCTTCCTCACCGCCGGCAAGCGCCGAGGCCTCTCCGTCCACTGGGACGACTACGGCAAGTGCGGCGACACCAACGTCGACCTCTTCCTCTACGCCGAGGACGGCACCCTCCTGGACCGCGCCACCCGCGACCTCGCCGGCAAGGGCGGCTGCGAGCCCGTCGAGCGCATCGGCGCCTGGCTGGAGGAGGACCAGTGGACCTATCTCAAGCTCGTCCGCACCGCCGGGGACGACGACTTCCGCTGGAACCTCATCAGCACCTCCGGCCGCGTCGAGGGCAGCATGGCCCAGGGCAGCGTCACCGACCCCGGCACCCACCCGCTGGCCTTCACCGTCGGCGCCGCCCCCAGCACCAACTACCTGGGCAACCTGGAGGCCTTCTCCAGCCAGGGCCCCAACCAGGCCGGCCACCTCAAGCCCGACATCGTCGCCCCCGACGGCCTGAGCAGCTCCGTCTACGGTCCCACCGGCTTCTACGGCACCAGCGCCGCCAGCCCTGCCGCCGCTGCCACCATCGCCGTCGTCATGTCCGCCCACCCCACCTGGACCGCCCGCGACGCCGCCGACTGGCTCCAGTCCCAGGCCCACCGCCCCCTCGAGCCCACCTGGGCCGACCCCGACAACCGCGTGGGCGCCGGCCACATGGTCCTGCCCGCTCCCGACGCCACCGGCCCCGGCTGCCGAGGGAGCTGGGCCTTTGTGTTTGTGCTGCTGCCCGGACTCCTGCGCCGGCGGGTGGCCAAAGCACGACAAGCGGTGTAGGTCGAGGGCATGTCTCTGCTGCCCGCCGTCCTGGCCCACCTCTCAGGCTGTGTGCTCTTCCAGCCTGCCGGAATCGACTGCGCCGCAGGCGAGGACTGTCTGGCCGACACCCACCTGCCGGACACCGACCCCCAGGACAGCGACCCCCAGGACACAAACCCCCCGGTGGGGGACCCTGAGCTGGGCGGCTGGGCCGTGTCCTTGTCCAGCGACCTGAGCACCCGCATGCTCACGGAGCTGCCCGTCGGCGGCGCGCCCACTCTGCTGGGCAAGCAGGAGATCGAGCTCGCGTTCGCCCTCCAGGACGACAGCCACCTGGCCGGCGTGCTGGAGGACGGGGCGATCTACGACCTGGGCGCGGGCGTCCAGCTCGGGCAGCTCCCGTTGGGCCCTCAGGACGTCACCCGGGTCAACGGCCAGCTCATTGTCGGAACACAGACCAACCTGTACCGCAACAACAACGGCGTGGTCACCCAGATCTCCGGCGTCAGCTTCGGCGAGCTGCTGCACGTCCACCACGACGGCGCCCAGGGTCTGTATGTGGTCGACTACGAAGACGGCAGCCTCCGCCTCCTCCAGGGCACCAGCGACGGCTGGACCGTGCTCCAGCGCTACGACACCAGCCGCACCCGCACCACCGACCTCTTCCTGGGCCAGGGCGGCCAGCCCATGGTCTGTGATGTGGGCGGGAACGCCCGCAGCATCGAGGCGCTCGCCGGAGGTGACACAGACCCTTGGCTGGCCCCCACGGACATCCTGGGCGACATCGTCGCCTGCGGCTGGGACCCCGGCAGCCAGGAGCTCGTCCTGCTCAGCCGCGGCCGCGGCCTGCTGCGCGTGGACCGCGAGGGCATCATCGTCTCCGAGCAGGCGATCGAGGGCACGGTCCTGGCGGGTGTATTCCTCTGAGGGCTGTGTTCCTCTGAGCGGCGGGTACACTGACCCTCGTCAAGCTCAACACTGCGGGAACCCATGCTCCTCCTCCTCGCCTGCACCACCCCCTCCCCGCACACCGGCCTCGACACAGGCGTGGACAGCGGTGAGCCCATCCCCTTCGAGGAACTGTACGCCGTCGTCTATCTGGACGGAAGAGGAGACGTCGACGGCCGCAGCACCCGGGCATCGCACTGGGTGAGTCGGGGCAGCCTCCCCGTACTTGAGCCGGGGGACTGCACGTCGCGGTACGCTACCATCACAGATGGCCCTTGGTACTCCGCGGGAGAGGTGCAGGTGAGCCTGGACGGCGAGCCGCTGGAGTCGACGGTGTCGGGCTGGCCGGGGGGCAGCGCCATGACCGTGCGGTCCACAGGGGATGACATCCCGGCCTTCCAGTTGGAGGAACCCATCACAGTCCCGCCGTGGGTGGACCTCCAGGTCCAGGTCGAAGAGCAGCCGCACGGCGCCTCGCTGAAGGTGAGCTGGACTCCCACGGAACAGGGCTTGCTGGTGGTCCGGCTCTCGCACCGCACGGACCCCGAGTCCTCCGACATCGACACCTGCGTCTTCCCCGCCAGCGCCGGGCAGGCAGAGGTCCTTGCGGACGACGCGGTCTTTCTGTGGGAGGTCGACTATGTGACGGAGACCCACCTGCCAGCCCCACCCACACAAGGGGTGCTCATCCGCACCCAGTCTGGCGTGTCCGACCTCCTGTGACCCCTCAGCGCCGCGCCCGCCCCACCAACAGCCACTCCAGCTTCCCCCACACCTCGGCCCAGCGCCGCGCTCCAAGCACCCCCACGAACTCCCCAAGCTGCTCGGGGCCCACACAGACCAGCTTGGAGAGCTCCACCACGCTGGCGCGCTCCAGCCCGGCCTCGCCGGCGTCCAGGACTGTGTTGCCCTGCCAGGAGGCCCGTGCCATGTTGGTGGTGAGCCCACAGAGCACGAGGGCCACGCCGCCCGCTGGCCTCCCCTCCTCAAGCAGCCGGGCGTGCAAGGGGTCTCCTTGTACGGAGAGGAGCAGATGTGGGTGTGGCACAGACTGCTCCCCACCGCCGGACGGCAGGGTGAACCAATGGATCTGTCCAGGCTGGTGCATGCAGGCGAGGTCCGGCTGAGCCCTCCCCCTAACTCAAGGCCAGGGCAGGCTCCACACCGCGCTGGTCCACCTGGCGCTCAGGAGGACGTGGTCCCCGTGGGCCTCCAGGCCCTGCAGGCTGACGGGCAGGGCCATGGTCTGTAGCGCACCGCTCTCCAGGTCCAGGCGCTCGATGCTCCCGGGGTGCTCGCCCCACCTCTGGAAGGCCATCACGAGCCGGCCTTGGGGGTCGAAGTCCACGTAGGTGGCCGTGCGCTCCTCCACCCGCCGCACGCGACCCTTCTCTAGCACGTAGGTGCCCGTCCCCCCGGTGAAGGGGGCGGTCTGTAGCGCGAGCTCGCCGGCGGGACCCCAGGCCACCTCCTGAATGCCCGCGATCCGGTGGGTGGACTGTAGCGCGCCGGTCTCCAGATCGATCAGGCTCAGGTCGCGCTGCCAGCGGCTGATGGCCAGGGTCTGTGCGTCGTCGCTGAGCGCCAGGGTGGTGACCACGTTGGCCTTGCGGCGGGGGATGGGGGTGGACCACAGAGACTCTCCGTCGGAGAGCCGCACCCGGCTGATCTGGTCTGCGTCGGCCCCCTCGGAGAAGACCAGCACGGTCTCGCCGTCCGGGTGCAGAGCCAGCTCGGGGTCGTCGTCCTCGAGCCAGTCCCCCAGGTCGTACAGAAGCTCCCCGCTCTGTGTCTCCACCACCCGAGTGCCCACCAGCAGCCGGGCACCGTCCGCCGAGAAGCCCCCCGGCCGGCCCCCCAGAGAGCGGGTGTCCAGCGCGCGCACGAACACCCCGTCCCGCCACAGCGCGTTGGTCTCCCCGTCCCAGGTCACGCGCCAGGGACCCCGGGTCTGTACGACACTCAGGGAGCGCCCCGGGTTGGCGAGGCGGGGCCCGGAGACCTGCCAGGTCAGGGGGTCCAGGGTGGTGCCGTACTCGCCCAGGTGCCACAGAGCGCCGTCCCCGCTGACCTGGGGGTGCATGCTCTGTGGGAGCTCCTCCAGCACGGCGAGGGTGCCGCCGGGACCCTCGATGTGGAGGTCGCCGTCCAGCCACTCCACCAGGACCACTCCGTGGGGGGTGGGGTAGAGCCAATCTCCGCGGTCCAGGGGGCGCTCGGCGATGAACTCGAAGTGGTAGGGGTGCACCCGGTACCACTGCACCCGGCGCTCGTAGCCGGTCTCGGGGTGGTCGAACTCCAGCACGGCGGCGAACTGTGTGCTGTCTCCGGACACCCGCATCTGGCCCACGCGGTAGACGTGGTCGATGAAGGCGCTGCGGCCCGCGTTGCCCACCTGGAAGAGCACCTCGCCCTCGTTGAACAGCGCGCCAGCGCCGCGCTCGGTGTACTGTGTGACCCAGC
This sequence comes from Myxococcota bacterium, assembly GCA_036229005.1. Lineage (GTDB taxonomy): Bacteria > Myxococcota_A > UBA796 > UBA796 > CAJQPC01 > CAJQPC01. The sequence goes on along the minus strand of JAZAMN010000020.1, from coordinate 227,188 downwards.
GCTCGCCGCCGCGACCGGGACCCCGGGAGACCTGGCCCAGGTGTCCGTCCAGCATCAGGAAGATGCCCCCGTCCTCGCCGGCGCTCACCTGCAGTCTGCCGCCAGGGAGGGCTGCAATGCCGGTCGGTGGGGTCGGGAGTTCGACTGTGTCGGATCCTCCCCCGAACGCGTTCTGTACCCGCAGCGCCGAGCCCTCGATGTGGGCGATCCAGCCGTCGGGGAGCACGGCTGAGGTCTGTGGCGTGTTGGGCGCCCAGGGGTGGCTCGCCAGGACCTGCCCGGTCTCCAGGTCCACGTAGTCCCGGCGGTCACAGAACACGATCCGCGCCGCCTGGGTGGGCTGGCAGGTCCCGGCGGCGACGGGGAGCCAGTCTGTGTGCCCCCCATCGCTGCGGACGAGCTGCATCCCGCGGACCTCGCTGCTGCGGATCGCCCCGCCGTCGGTGACCGCGACGACCCGCCAGTCAGGGGAACCGAACACAGTCGCCTCGCCCTCTGAGCGGACCGGGCCGGACACGGGGAGCACGGTCTGTACGGCAACGGCGGCCGCGGGCTCAGGACTGTGGGGGGTGGGCCGGCCCAGGCAGGCCAGCAGGAGCAGGGGAGACACGAGCCGTCCGCGCTGGGGGTGAGCGCTCCTTACGGGCGCCGGACGGTGGCATTCAACGGCCGCGGTGAACTGGCTATACTCCCCGCCATGCGCTCCCTCTGGCCCATCCTGCTGACCCTCCCCCTGGCCCTCGGCGGCACCGGCGACGCCCCCGCGTCCTGGTCCAAGGGCACGCCTGCCGCGAACACCGCCCAACTCCTCACCCCGGCCAACCAGGCGGTGGAGCTGCCGGCGTGGCTGGCGGAGCGCGTCACCGGGCCCACGCTGGTCTGGTACTTCAACCCCCACTGCAGCCACTGCCAGCACGCGATCCCGGGCGTGGTGGCGCTGTCCAAGGAGCTGGAGGGCCAGGTCGCGTTCATCGGCGTGGCCAACTCCGGGAGCAGCCCAAAGGAGCTGCAGTGGTTCATGGACACCTACCAGGTGCCCTTCACGCTGATGATCGACACCCCCCGGGGCTTCGCGTGGTCTGTGGGGGCCCGGTCCACGCCCACGGCGCTGCTCTTCGAGCCGGACGGCCAGGGCGGGGTCGTCGCCACGGACGCCTACTACCCCTGGTTCGATGGCGCCGCGACCCTGATGAAGATGCGCCGCAGCGCGGGCCAGGGCCAGGACGCGTTCGCGCACTTCGAGCCGGGTGTGTATCAGGGCAACACAGTCTGCAGCGCCTGCCACCTGGAGGAGTCCCGCTCCTGGCAGCTCAGCCACCACTCGGTGGCCTACCTGACCATCTACAAGGCCGAGAAGACCACGGACCCGGAGTGCGTGAGCTGCCACGTCACCGGCCTGGGGCAGCCCAGCGGCTTTGTGTTGGGGGACCACGCGAGCGACCTGATGCACGTGGGCTGCGAGTCCTGTCACAGCGCCGGTGGGCCCCACGATGGGGAGTCTGTGGTGGCCTCCGAGCAGTGTGAGACCTGCCATGACGCCAAGCACTCCATCGACTTCTCGGTGGAGAAGGGCCTGCCCCACATCGACCACTATCTGGCGGCCACTCTCAGCGAGAAGGAGCTGCAGGCGCGCATCCAGGCCCTCAACGACGGGAGCGCGGAGCGCCCGCTGCTGGCCTTCCCAGAGGGCCACAACCTGGCCGCCCAGGACTGTGTGAGCTGCCACGAGGGCGCCGTCCAGGCCTGGGAGAGGGGCCCCCACGCCGGCGCGATGAAGCTGCTCAAGCGCAAGCAGCAGCAGGACACCCAATGTGTCTCCTGCCACGCGACCGCGGTCGAGGCCGGCGCACCCCCCAAGAGCCTGGAGGGCTACCAGGTGAAGGACGGGGTTTCCTGTGCGAGCTGCCATGGCCCAGGCCAGCCGCATCTGGACGCACCGGGCGCTGGCAGCATCGAGGGGCTCGGCGAGGACTGCCCGGTGTGTGTGATCGAGGCGGTCTGTACGAGCTGCCACGACAGCGAGCAGGATCCAGACTGGGATCTGGACACCGCCCTGGCGCGACAGAAGGGTCACTTTTCAGGATCTTCGCCAGATGGCGGCTCCAACTGAACACAGGTCAGCTAAGCTCCTGGGCAGGAGTGACGGATCATGCTGCTACTTGCCCTGCTGGCCTGCAAGAAGGACGACGCCCAGGAGACGGGTCTCCCGGAGATCTGCAACGCGGGGAGCGCGTGGGAGTCTGGGGAGACCGCCTTTGTAGAGGCCACGGAGGCCTGGGGCCTGTCGGAGATCGGCGCCACGGGCGTGCGCATCTCGGCCGTGGACATCGACAACGACGGCTGGCCGGACCTGGCCGTGCGGGATGGCATGGCCGTGGGCAGCGCGGACGCCCCCAAGCTGTGGCTGCTGCGCAATGACCAGCAGGGCGGCTTCCTGGACGTCAGCGAGTCGTCGGGGCTGCGTAGCCTGAGCCAGGGCGGGGCCACCTGGGCCTTCGGCGACGTGGACAACGACGGCGACCTGGATCTGTACGTGGGCGTGGACGACTCCCAGGTGAGCGGGGCGGTCTCCCAGATCCTGCTCAACGACGGCAGCGGGGTGTTCTCGGAGACCAGCGCGGGGGACCTGGTGCTGGCGGGGGACCGCCCCTACGGGGCGGCCTTCACGGACTACGATCTGGACGGGCGCCTGGACCTGTTCGTGGGGCAGTACAACGCCGCGCAGGATCGCCTGTATCAGGGTGACGGCTCAGGCAGCTTTGTGGACGTGACCTATGACACGGGCGTCAAGACGGAGCGCTGGAGCAGCGTGAGCGTGCTCAACCAGGGGCTGGCCCACTCGAACGCCTGGTCCGCGCTGGCCTGCGATCTGACCGGGGACGGCTACCCGGAGCTGCTCGCGGCCTCCTACGGACGCGCGCCCAACCTTCTGTGGGAGAACGACGGCGCGGGCCACTATAGCAACCAGTCTGTGGCCAGCGGCTACGCCTTCGACGACCGGCAGGACTGGAGCGACGATGAGTCCGCCCGCTGCTGGTGCAAGCTGCACCCGGACGACACAGACTGTGAGGGGGTGCCCGATCCGCGCATCACCTGCAGCACAGACAGCGACGCCTTCCGCTGGGACCACGACACCAGCCGGGAGCTCTACCGCCTGGGGGGCAACTCCGGCGGGACAAGCTGCGAGGACGTGGACAACGACGGGCACCTGGATCTGCTGACCTCGGAGATCGTGCACTGGGACGTCGGGAGCTCCAGCGACCCCTCGGAGCTGCTGTTCAACACCGGGTCTGTGCCGGTGACCTTCGAGCGCCCGGGCCGGGAGGCCACGGGCCTGGAGCGCGAGCACACCATCAGCTCCTGGAACGAGGGGGACATCCAGAACAGCATGCTGGACTTCGACAACGACGGCTGGATGGATCTGTGGGTGGGCTCCAGCGACTACCCCAGCACCTGGGGCTATCTGTATCACAACCTGGGGGGCCGCCAGTTCGAGGAGGTCCCGCAGGAGCAGGGCATCGACCACAACCGGGCGCACGGCAGCGCGGTGGCCGACTTCGACCGCGACGGCGACCTGGACATCGTGGTGGGCCACAGCACGGCCCGCTGTGAGGGCGAGTGCTACGACACCGCACAGATCCGGCTCTTCGAGAACCAGGCCCAGGACAGCAACTTCGTTCAGCTCAAGCTGGTGGGCACGGGCGGGAGCAACGCGGCGGCGATCGGCGCCCGCGTGGAGATCCAGACCGCGGAGACCACCCAGACGCGGGTGGTGGACGGCGGCCACGGGCAGTGGGGCCAGCAGGATGACCTGGTGGTGCACGCCGGGCTGGGGCCGTCCTGTGAGGCGACGGTGCGGGTGCACTGGCCGGACGCGGAGCGCAGCGTGGAGGAGTTTGACCTCGCTGGGGGATACCGCTTTGAGATCACCCAGGGCCAAGGGGTCCGGGTGGTGAACTGAGGGGCCCCGAGCGCCCAGAGCCGCACCTCTCCCGGGCCCTGCTCTCTACTGGGGCGTGGCGTAGACGTTGGTCTCGCCCATGCAGGGCCAGGTGGCGGTCTCGGAGGGGGCGAACTGCAGGGCGCGGTCGTTGCAGTCGCTGCCCTCGCAGTAGAGCTCGGTGTAGAGCTTGCCCTCGAAGCGGCTGTCGGACATGAACTCGACGTCGAGCTCGTCCACCCAGGTGATCACCGCGTCGACGCTGCCGGTGTAGTCGTTGACCCGGGTCTCGGTGCAGTTGAGGTCGGGCTCGCTGTAGTCGCAGTCGTCCGAGGCGGGGTCGTGCCCCAGGTCGGCGCTGACGATGGGGTTGTCCCAGTAGACGATCATCTCCCAGGACTCGCCGGCGGCGTAGTACTCGCTGCCCAGGGTGCAGTCCCAGACGGTGTCGGTCTGGACGGTGAGATTCCAGATGCCTTCGACGGGGGCGAAGGTGCAGGCGGAGAGCAGAAGCAGCAGGGACATGGGGGGCTCTTATCAGATGGCGACGCCGCCGACACAGAGGTCGACGTGCTCGCCGTAGAGGGCCTGGAGGTCTTGGGGAACGGGGGGCAGGGCGCGCTGGGGAGCCTGGGCGGCGCTCAGGGCGCGGCGGTCCAGGTCCTCGGAGCCGCTGGACTGCATGAGCTGGGGCTCGCTGAGCACACCACCGGGGCCGATGCGCCAGCGCAGGGTGCTGCAGCTCCCGGAGCGCTCGGGGCCCACCTGCTGGTTGAGGCCCTGGACGGCGGCGGCCTCCCAGGTGGTGGTGCGCGGGTCCTTGAAGCTCAGGCGCAGGATGACGGGGCCGGGGACTGGGCGCGCGGCCAGGCCGGCCTGGAGGCAGCTCTCGAGGGCCGCGTTGTCGTTGTCGGCGCCCGCGACGGGGCCCAGCTTGACCTGTCCGGTGTCGGTGACGCGGACCACCCAGTCGCCGTGGCTGTGGGGGCAGTGGGCGACGACCTCCTCCAGCTCGGACAGCAGGGTGGGGGAGACCTTGCCGTCGACCACGCTGGGGGTCCAACCGGCGGCGATGATGGCGAACATCCACGTGAACATGGACGCAGTGTAGCCCCGAACGGGTGGGCGGGGTGTACTATCCCCCGCCATGGAGCAGGCCCGCCGATACGAGATCTTGAGCGTGCTGGGCACGGGTGGGTTCGGGACGGTCTACCGGGCGGAGCAGATCTCCGAGCTGGGGCTGCGCCGCGAGGTCGCGCTCAAGGTGCTGCACGCCCAGGGGCCTCAGCGGCAGGAGGCGGCGCAGCGGCTGCGGGATGAGGCGCGCTTTCTGAGCAACATCCACCACGCGGGCATCGTGCGCGTGGACGACCTGTTGGTGCTGGACGGGCGCTGGACCATGCTGATGGAGCTGGTTCCGGGGGTGGACGGCGAGAAGCTGGTGGACGCGCACGGGGCGCTGCCCCCCAAGGCGGCGCTGGCGCTGGTGGAGGCGACGGCGGGCTGTCTGTGGGCGGTGCACCAGGCGCCGGGTCCGGACGGGCTGCCGATGGCGCTGATCCACCGCGACATGAAGCCGGCCAACGTGCTGTTGACGGCCGACGGCGACGTGAAGCTGCTGGACTTCGGGGTGGCCCGCGCGGACATCGAGGAGCGGGAGGCGCAGACGCAGCAGGCCTTCGTGATGGGCTCGCTGCCCTACATGGCGCCGGAGCGCTACAACTTCGTGGACTCGCACGCGGGGGACGTGTACGGGCTGGGCTGCGCGCTCTTCGAGATGCTGCTGGGGATGCGATTTGGGCGCACGCGGCCCAAGCAGGAGCAGCACGTGGCCAAGCTCCGCAAGGGGCTGCACCTGGCCTGGGACGCGCTGGACGAGAGCATCCGGGAGCCGACGCTGGCGCTGCTGGCGGAGTGCCTGGCCTACGAACCGAGCGCGCGGCCGACCGCGGAGCAGGTGGCGCATCGGGCGCTGGAGCTGCGCCGCCTGGCTCCGGGGCCCAGCCTGCAGCAGTGGGCGGGAGAGGTGGTGCCGGTGGCCCTCCAGGCGCGGGATGCCCACCCTCCGGACGCGCTGGTGGGGCGCGTACTGGTGGAGGGGGAGATGCCGCTCGCCGACGAGGACACCCTGACGCCGAACGAGCTGGCCCCGCCCAGCGCCAAGGAGACGACCACGGCGATGCCCTTCCGGCCGCTCCCGGACGAAGAGGACGAGAGCACGGTGCCGCCCGCCCGGATGCCGCCCGCGCCCCCGGTGGAGCCCGCGCCGAGGGTGGCCCCGGCGCCGCCGGTCAGTGGACGGGTGACCTCGCCGATGGAGCGCCCTGTCGAGGTGTTGCAGGCTGCAGGGGTCAAGCGGTCCAAGGAGCCGTCCGGAGGCCCACGAGCCTCTCTCTTCCTGGGCCTTGGCGTGCTGACGGGGGTGGTCGCGGCGCTGGCCGGTGGGCTGCTCTGGCTGGGCATGGAGCGGGGCAAGCGGGCGCCGGAGCCCGAGCCGACGCCGACGCAGATCGAGCCACGGGAGACCCCGCCGGTGGATACGGGGGGCATCCTGTTCCAGGAGGTAGACCCTTCGGAGCTGCAGGTCCCCAAGCGGCGGAAGAAGAAGCGGGACGGACCGCGCCTGCTGGTGCCGGACCCCACCCCCGCGCCTCTGCAGCCCCCGCCGGCGGGCAGGCCACCGGCGCCCCCTGACACCCCTCCCCCCAGCGAGGTCACCCTGGCGCAGACCGACCTGGACACCCCGGAGGAGGCCGCGTTGGGGCAGGCCCGGGTGCTCGTGACCGGGGACGTGGAGTCGCTGCGCTTGGTGGGGCAGGCCGGGACCTTTGGGCCGGGGGACCTGCCGCCAGGGGAGTACACCTTGTTCCCGAGTTTCCCCGGGGGCTACGTGGTGAAGGGCCCGACGCTGCGGCTGGAGGCGGGACAGACGGTGCGCTTTGCGTGCGCGTCGCAGGACATGGAGTGCACGCGATTCTGAGCACTCTGTCTGGGGTCAGCTTGCCTTGCGCAGGGGGACGGCCACCTCGAAGGCGAGCTCGACGCGGTTCCGGCCGCTCTCCTTGGCGCGGTAGAGGGCTGCGTCCGCGGCGCCCAGCAGGGACTCCGGCTCGCAGGGATCCGCGGTGATCGCCACGCCCAGGCTGGCCGTGACCGGGATCAGCGCGCCGTCAGCCATCACAGGCCCCTTGGCGATGACCTTGCGCACCCGCTCGGCGGCGGAGAACAGGCCGTCTGCCGTGGTGTCGGGGAAGATGCAGACGAACTCTTCGCCGCCGTAGCGCCCCACGGCGTCGTAGTGACGGAGCACCCCGCCCACGCGCCGGGTGACCTCGCGGAGCACCTCGTCTCCGGCCAGGTGGCCGAAGGTGTCGTTGATGGACTTGAAGTGGTCGAGGTCGAAGATCGCGACGCCCAGGTTGCGGTCGTTGCGGTCGGTGCGGTCCAGCTCCTCGCGCAGCTTCTGCATGAGGGTGGCCCGGTTGAGCACGCCGGTGAGGGCGTCGCGGGTGGCTTGGTAGCGAAGGGCCTCGCGGGCCTCGATGAGCTGTGACTGGAGGTTCAGGATGCGCTGCCCGGCGCGCAGGCGCGCCTTGAGCTCCTCCTGGTTGAAGGGCTTGGAGAGGAAGTCGTCCGCGCCGGAGCTGAGCCCGTGCACGAGGTCTTCGGTCTCGGTGCGGGCGGTGAGCAGGATCATGTAGCGGTAGGGCTCGGGGCCCTCCGCGCGGATCGCTGCGCAGACCTCCGGGCCGTCCATGCCCGGCATCATCCAGTCGACGATGGCCAGCGTGGGGGCGTCTGGCTTCATCAGTTCTTCATAGGCGTCGTCGCCGTTGTCCACCTGCTCGACGCTGTAGCCCCAAGTCTGCAGGGTACGGCTGAGGATGAGGCGACTCACGGCGTCGTCATCGGCAATGAGGATTCTCACAATGAGGTGCTCCGCTGCCCCCCTCATCGGACTTCCTGAGCAGGGTCTTGAGGGCGGGGATCCGGCAATGGGTGGCCGCTCGGGGCCGCAGGCGGCTACCTTGTGGGCGCAGGGAAGGAGGAGCGTCCATGCGAGAGTTTGTGGTGGCGGCTGCGCTGGCTTTTGGACTGCTGGCCTGTATCGATGGTGGCTTCCCCATTGACTCCGCGGAGACCGGTGGCGCTGTGTCGGGGTGCTGCGAGTACGCCTGCGGTGACGGCACCGGCGGCTGCGTGGTGACGAGCGACCTGGGGGAGTGTGAGAGCACCGCCGAGATCAACTGCTCCGGCGAGGGCCAGGACGTCTCCAGCGTGAGCTTCGACGAGAGCTGCACCGAGTGCGCGCGCTGAGCGCAGGCTGAAGCGCGAAGCCCCCGGCCGAGGCCGAGGGCTCCAAGGGGGCTGCCCCCGGGGATGGGGGCGCCAGAATCAGCGGGCGGACTCGCTGTTGTCCAGGCCGCTGCTGCAGTCGGCGTCTGCGGCGTCGGTGTCGCCGTCGCTGTCGTTGTCCACGCTGTCGTTGCAGTCGTAGGTGCTGTCGTAGCCGTCGATCTCGGCGCTGGTGGGGTCACCGCCGCAGCCGGGGTCGTCCAGGTCGATCCAGCCGTCGCCGTCATTGTCGGCGCCGTCGTTGCAGTCGGAGGCAGGGTCCACCTCGGAGGTGGTCCAGCCGTCGCTGCAGCCGAAGTCCGCGGCGTCGCTGAGGCCGTCGCCGTCGTTGTCGGCGCCGTCGTTGCACTCGTAGACGCCGTAGCTGCTGTCGTCCTCCTCCTCCGACGCGCTGCCGCAGTCGGGGTCGGCGGTGTCGGTCCAGCCGTCGCCGTCGTTGTCCAGGCTGTCCCCGCAGGTGGCGGTGGTGGTCTCGTTGGTGTCCAGCGCGCTGTCACAGCCGGAGTCGGCGGCGTCGATGTCGCCGTCGCCGTCGTTGTCCACCAGGTCGTTGCACTGCCAGGTCAGCTCCTCGCCCTGCTCGCTGTCGGACCAGCCGCAGTCGGGGTCGTCGCTGTCCACCCAGCCGTCGCCGTCGTTGTCGCTGCCGTCTGAGCAGTCCGCGCCGGAGCCGCTGTCGGACTCGGCGTTGTCCAGGGCGTCCACGCACTCCGCGTCGTCGCCGTCGCTGTCGCCGTCGCCGTCGTTGTCCGAGCCGTCGTGGCACTCGGCCACGCCGAAGCCGGCCTCCGAGGTGCCGTCGATGCAGTCGGGGTCGTCGCTGTCGGTCCACCCGTCGGCGTCGTTGTCCACGCCATCGCTGCAGGCGCTGCCCACGTCGGTCTCGACGGTGTCCAGGGCGTCATCGCAGCCCGGGTCGTCGGCGTCGGTCAGGCCGTCGGTGTCGTTGTCCTCGCCGTCGTTGCAGGGCTGCAGGGTGAAGCCGATCTCCTCGCCGTAGAGGTCACAGTCGGGGTCCTCGTCGTCCACCCAGCCGTCGCCGTCGTCGTCGTCGCCGTCCTCGCAGGAGTCCGCGCTGCCCTCGCTGGCGGCGAACCCGGTGGTGCAGGCGCTGTCGGCGGCGTCGGTGTCGCCATCGCTGTCGTTGTCGCTGCCGTCGCTGCACTCGGCCACCACCCAGGTGCCGTCCTCGGCGTAGCCCAGCAGGCAGTCGGGGTCCTCGTCGTCCACCCAGCCGTCGCTGTCGTTGTCGCTTCCGTCGCTGCAGGTGCTGTCCGGGCCGAGCTCGCTGGCGGCGAAGGCGCTGAGGCAGTCGGCGTCGAAGGCGTCCACGCCGCCGTCTCCGTCGTCGTCGATGCCGTTGTTGCAGATGTAGGTGCTGCCGCCGGACTCGGTGCCCCCGGTCAGGCAGTCGACGTCCTCGTCGTCCACCCAGCCGTCGGAGTCGTTGTCCGCGCCGTCCGAGCAGCTCCCGGCGGCGGTGCCGAGCTCGTCTTCGGTGAACGCGTCGATGCAGTCGCTGTCGTTGCCGTCGGTGTACCCGTCGGAGTCGTTGTCGACGCCGTCGTGGCACTGCAGGTAGCCCACGTAGCTGCCGTCCTCGGCCGTGCCGAAGACGCAGTCGGGGTCCTGGGTGTCGGTCCAGCCGTCTCCGTCGTTGTCGCTGCCGTCGGTGCAGGTGGCGCCGGTGGTCGCCTCGCTCTGATCCTGGGCGTCGTCGCAGTCGGCGTCGCTGGCGTCGATGTCACCGTCGGAGTCGTTGTCCTCGCCGTCGTTGCAGGCCGTGGTGGACCAGCCAAGCTCGGTGGAGAAGAGGGTGCAGTCGGGATCTTCGGAGTCCGTCCAGCCGTCTCCATCGTTGTCGGCGCTGTCCGCGCAGGGGTCGCTGCTGCCACCCTCCTCCAGGTTGTCCCAGGCGGTCTGGCAGCCGGCGTCGTCGGCGTCGATGTCGCCGTCGGAGTCGTTGTCGATCCCGTCGTTGCACTGGGCCGCGCCCACCGCGCCGCTCCCCTCGGTCCCACCGTCCACGCAGTCGGGGTCGGCCTCGTCGGTCCAGCCGTCGCTGTCGTTGTCGGAGCCGTCGCTGCAGGTGGTGGAGGCGGCTGCCTCGTCCTGGTCGACGACGCTGTCGCAGTCGGGGTCGTCGGCGTCGGTGTAGCCGTCGGCGTCGTTGTCGCTGCCGTCGTTGCAGGCGTAGCGGGTGAACCCGATCTCCTCGCCGTAGAAGTCGCAGTCGGAGTCGGCGGTGTCGATCCAGCCGTCTCCGTCGTCGTCCAGGCCGTCGCTGCAGGAGTCCCCGGGCTCCTCGAAGTCCTGCCAGGAGACCAGGCAGTCGCTGTCGTAGCCGTCGGCGTCGCCATCGCCGTCGTTGTCGCTGCCGTCGTCACACTCGAAGGGGCCGCTGCTGCTCTCGGCCGAGCCGGTCAGGCAGCCGTAGTCGTCGGCGTCCACCCAGCCGTCGCCGTCGTCGTCGGAGCCGTCCTCGCAGCTCGAGGCGCTGGCGTCCTCGTTGGTGTCGAGGGCGTCGTCGCAGCCCGTGTCCACGCTGTCGATGCTGCCGTCGGCGTCGTTGTCCACGCCGTCGTTGCAGGCAGTGCTGCCGAACCCGAGCTCGTCGTCGGCGTCGTCGCTGCAGTCGGGGTCGGCGTCGTCGGTCCAGCCGTCGCCGTCGTCGTCCGCGCCGTCCACGCAGGTGCCGGTGCTCTCGTCGGTGTCGTCGGCGCTGTCGCAGCCGTCGTCGTCGGCGTCGATGAGGCCGTCACCGTCGTTGTCGCTCCCGTCATTGCAGGCGGCGCTGCCGGTGCCGGACTCGGTGCTGCCGCTGGCGCAGTCGGGATCTTCGTCGTCGCGCCAGCCGTCGCCGTCGTCGTCCTCGCCGTTGTCGCAGTCGTCGGTCTCGGTGGCCTCCACCGTGTCCCAGGCGTCCGCGCAGTCGGGGTCCGCGCTGTCCGCGAAGCTGTCGCCGTCGTTGTCGGTGCCGTCGTTGCACTCGGCGCTGCCGTTGCCGACCTCGGTGTCCCCGTCCTCGCAGTCGGGGTCCTCGTCGTCCACGTAGCCGTCGCCGTCGCCGTCCAGCAGGTCGGTGCAGTCGGTGATCGCCTCGTCCGACTCGTCGTTGTCGAAGCCGTCCTCGCAGCCGTCGTCTTCGGCGTCGATGTCGCCGTCCGAGTCGTTGTCGGTGCCGTCGTTGCACTCGTAGGCGCTGGCGGCGGGGGACTCGGTGCTGCCGGTGTAGGAGGAGGCGCAGGCCGGGTCGTCCAGGTCCACCCAGCCGTCGCCGTCGTTGTCCACGGCGTCGGCGCAGTCGTAGGCCTGCTCGTAGTCGTCGCTGGCGCTCAGGCAGTCTGCGTCGTCGGCGTCGATGTCGCCGTCGCTGTCGTTGTCCACGCCGTCGTTGCACTCGGTGGTGCCGGTGCCGGCCTCGGCGCTGCCGCTGTCGCAGTCGGGGTCCTCGTCGTCCACCCAGCCGTCGCCGTCGTCGTCCGTGCCGTCCTCGCAGGAGGCGGCCTCAGCCGTGCCGGTGGCGCTGCTGCAGTAGCTGTCGGCGCCGTCGATCAGGAAGTCGCCGTCGTTGTCGGCCCCGTCGTTGCAGGCGTAGCTGGAGTCGAAGCCCAGCTCCTCGCTGCCGGTCGCGCAGTCGGGATCCGCGCTGTCCGTCCAGCCGTCGGCGTCGTTGTCCAGGGAGTCGGAGCAGGCGTTGGACTCGTCGTCGTCGGAGGCGTCCGCGCAGTCGGAGTCGTCCGCGTCGGAGAGGCCGTCGCCGTCGTTGTCGGCCAGGTCGTTGCACTCGGTGCTGCCCGCGCGGAGCTCCAGGCCCTCGGTGGCGCAGTCGGGGTCGTCCGCGTCGATCCAGGAGTCGCCGTCGTTGTCGTAGCCGTCCGCGCACTGGGAGGCCTCGGAGTTGTCCGCAGCGCTCAGGCAGTCGGCGTCGGCGGCGTCCACGTAGCTGTCGCCGTCGTTGTCCACGCCGTCGCTGCAGTCGGAGAGGCCCTCGATGCCGCCCTCGGACTCGCCGTGGGGGTCGTCGGCGCAGCCCAGATCGTCCAGGTCGATCCAGAAGTCGCCGTCGTTGTCCAGGCCGTCTTCGCAGGCGTCCAGCTCGGTGTCGTCCAGGCCGTCGCTGCAGCTTGGGTCGGCGGAGTCGGAGAAGCCGTCGCCGTCGTTGTCCATGCCGTCGTTGCACTGGGTCTCGCCCAGGCCCAGCTCGCTCACGCCGCCGTCGGCGCAGTCCGGGTCGTCCAGGTCCACCCAGCCGTCGCCGTCGTTGTCGCTGCCGTCCTCGCAGGGGTCGGGCAGCTCGTCGTCGGTGGCGCTGGAGCACTCGGGGTCGTCGGCGTCGGTGAAGCCGTCGGAGTCGTTGTCCACCCCGTCGTTGCACTCCCAGTCGCCGCCCACGCCGATCTCTTCGTCGCCGCTCTGGCAGTCGGGGTCCGCGCCGTCGGTCCAGCCGTCGCCGTCGTCGTCCACGTCGTTTGCGCAGCCGGAGGCCTCCTGGTCGTCGCTGGCGCCCTCGCAGTCGGGGTCTTGGCTGTCGACCAGGCCGTCGGCGTCGTTGTCTGCGCCGTCGTTGCACTGGCTGCCGCCCAGGCCCAGCTCCTCGATGCCGGCCTCGCAGTCGGGATCCTCGGCGTCCACCCAGCCGTCGCTGTCGTTGTCCTCGCCGTCATTGCAGGCGTGCTGAGGGGTGTCGAGCAGCTCCAGGCCGGAGATGGTGATCTCCACGACCTCGTCCGCCACGAAAGCGTAGGGCCCCACGACATCGGAGGCCGCGACCCGGCCGACGTCCTGGGTGACGCCCCAGGCCTCGAAGGTGAGCGCCTGGCTGTTGCTGCCCAGGCCCAGCTCGATGGTGGGCAGCTCCCCAGAGGAGAAGGCGCGGCTGTAGACCAGCTCGGGCTCGTCGTCTTCCGGCTTGACGTTGGAGACCACGAAGCCGCGGACCTCGGTGCCCTCGACCAGAGGGGCGCCGTCGCTGTCCAGGAAGGGGGAGTCGGGGTCGATCACCAGCACCAGCTCGTCGCTGGCGGCCGCCACGGACTCCAGGTCGGAGCCCTCGATCGTGAGCAGCAGGGTGGTCTTGGTCTCGACCGTGTAGCAGCCGGTGAGGCTTGCGAAGAGTGCGATCAGCATGGGCATCTCAAGGGCGGGTCAAGGCAGGGTCAGGGTGACGTCGCCGCTGGGGAGCGGGTCGGGTCGGGCGGCCACGGCGGCGATCGCGCTGCCTGTGCCGATGGCTGCGACGCCCACGCCCACGCCGGTCCAGAAGGTCCAGCGGCGGGTGAGGGGGGTGCCGAGCTCCAGCTCTCCGGCCTCCAGGTCGGCCACGTACAGGGCGCTGCCGGTGGCGGGGACCTTGGCGCTCCCCACGGCGCTGCCGGCGCTGTCGTCCACGTCCACCTGGTAGGTGCCGCGGGTGGCCTTGACCTTGACGCGCTTGCCGGTGCCGACGGGCACGCCGTCCATGTGCACCACGGCGTCGGGGGAGCCGGTCTTGATGGTGAGGGTGCCGCCGTCCTTCTTGAGGCGCGCGCGGACCTCACCCTTGGAGCCGTCGGAGGTGTCGACCTCCCGCACGAGCAGGGCGTGGCCGGGGGCCTGGACGCCGACCTGGTGCATGCCGGGCTCGATGCCCTCCAGCTCAAGCGGGGTGACGCCCACCTGCTCACCGTCCAGGTAGACGGTGGCGCCTTCCGGGTCGGAGGTGATCACGAAGAGCCCGCGGGAGGACTTCATCTCGTGGAACACCAGGGGGTTGGAGCGGTTCTTGACCTCGAAGTCGCCCTCGATGGGCTCGTAGCCGTCCCGCACCAGGCGGTAGCGGTAGCGGCCGTCCTGCAGGCCGGTCAGGCGGGTCGGGGTCACGAGGCCGGTGTCCTTGCCGTTGATCTCCACGCGCGCGCCCGCGGGCTCGACCAGGAAGTCCGCCGTGCCGCCGCCTCGGGAGAGCTGGGCCCCCACCTGTGCGCTCTGCCCCGCCTCCACGCGCACCTGGCGCACGAAGGGGTCGAAGCCGTCGGCCGTGACGCGCACCAGGTAGCTCCCCACCGCCATCTGACGGGTCATCGGGGCGGGCCCGGCGAGCTGACCGTCGATGTGGACGACGGCCTGCGGGACGTTCGCGTTGACCTCCAGGGTGCCTTCCTGGGCGTGGGCGGGCGCGGCGCCCAGCAGCATCGTCAGGCAGACGCCTGCCAGGGCCATCCAGATCCGATGGAGCATGATTCGGCTCTCCTCAGCGCGTCAGCGTAGCACTCAGGAGTCTCCGCGGACGCGTACATCCCCCGACCGCTTGGTGACACCTTTGACATCCAGCCACTCAAGCAGGGGGATCGCGTAGCGCCGGGACAGGCCGGTGAGCTCCTTGAAGTCGGGGGGACTGAGGGTGTCGCTGCGTCCAAAGTGCGCGCGGACGGACTCGGTCAGGGCCAGCAGGTCCTCGTCGGCGTACACCCGCTCCGAGACGCGGCGCAGCACCCCCTGGTCGATGAGGTGGGCCACGATGCGGGTGTGCCCAGCAGCCTCCTCGTTCAGCTCCTGCAGGGTGAGGGCCTCCAGGCCAGCGGATCTGACCTTGGCCACGAGCTGATCGGCCAACCGCTGCTGCCCGTCGGTGAGCGCCACTCTGTACCCCGGGAGGCGCAGGCGAGGACCGGCTGTCTCGATTCGACCCTGGTCCTCGAGCCGCTTGAGCAGGGCGTCGAAGGCCTGGGGACCCAGCGCGGCGAGGCGCCCCTTGTGCAGGGAGCGGCGCGGCGTGGCAGGGAGCAGGGGGTTGTCGGCGTGGAAGGCCTGGAGCTGCTCGACCAGGAAGTCCTCCAGGTGGGCGAGGGTCTGGGGACCCAGGACGCGATCGGCGAGCGACACCCCCTGGACGCCGCGGGTGCGGGCCTGCTCGGCGCTGAGACCGGAGGGGCCGGCGCGCTCCAGGAGGACGCCTGAATCGCCAGCCTCCAGGGCGCGAAGCTCGGCGGTGGCGCGTTCGTGGTCGCGCTTGCGGTGGCGGGGGGCCCACACGTCCAGCAGGACGCCGCCGCCCAGCGTGGTGACGGGCGATTCGCGGCGCAGGATGAAGCGGTCGCCGGGGAGGACGGCGAGGGGCTCGCTGGCGCGGAGCTGGACCAGGCGGGAGCTGCCAGGCTCCAGGGGGGCGTCCAGGCCGTCGATGACCGCCATGACCTCGCTCGTGCCGGTGAGCAGGCGGACGCGTGCACCCTGGGCGAGCTCGGGGGCGTCGGGCAGGTGGGTGAAGCGGGCGTCCAGCACCTGCCGCCCCTCGACCTGGGGGGACACGAGCACGGAGCCGCGGGGGAGCTCGTCGCGGTCGACGCCGCTGAGGTTGATCGCGGTGCGGTAGCCGGCCTGGGAGTGGCTCTGGGGCTCGCCGTGCACCTGGATGGAGCGGACGCGCGCGCTGAGGCCCTGGGGGAGCAGGCGGAGCTCCTGGCCGTCCTGGACGCTGCCGCTGAGCACGGTGCCGGTGACGACCACGCCGAAGCCCTTCTGGACGAAGCTGCGGTCGACGGGCAGGCGGAAGGGGCCGGCCTCGGCGCGGGGGCTCAGCGGGAGGGCCTGGAGGGCAGCCTTGAGGGCGTCGAGGCCTTGGCCGGTCTGGGCGGAGGTGGTGATGACCGGGGCGGACTCCAGGAAGGTGCCCTGCAGAGTGTCGGCGACGTCCTCCGCGGCGAGCTCCAGCAGCTCGGGATCCACCAGGTCGGCCATGGTCAGGGCGACCACGCCCCGCTCGATCCCCAGGAGCTGGAGGATGTCCAGGTGCTCGCGGGTCTGGGGCATCACGCCCTCGCTCGCGCTCACGCAGAAGAGCACGGCGTCGATGCCGGCGGCGCCCGCGATCATGGTGCGGACCAGGCGCTCGTGTCCGGGGACGTCCACGAAGCTGGCGACGCGCCCGTCGGGCAGGGGCATCCGCGCGAAGCCCAGGTTGATCGTGATGCCCCGGCGCTTCTCTTCCGGCAGGCGGTCCGGGTCGTGGCCGGACAGGGCGCGCACGAGGGTGGACTTGCCGTGGTCGATGTGGCCGGCGGTTCCGACGACGAATGCGCGGGGGAGGGACATGGGGCTGGGCTAACCGGATAGACTGCGGGCGTGGATGCACGGCAGCTTCTGAACCTGGAGATCGAGACCGAGGACGGAGAGGTCCACGGGCCGATGGACGTGTACCTGATCCGCGAGCGGATCTACGCGGGCCGCTACCGGGGGAAGGAGCAGGTTCGACCGGTTGGGGGGCAGTGGCGCTCCATCACCGCCTACGAAGAGTGCGCCGAGGTCCTGGCCCTGGTGGGAGTGGACGTCGAGGGGATGAAGATCCGCGACCGCCAGACCCTGACCGGCTGGAAGCAGGCCGCGCCGGACACCGTCACGCCCCGGGTCGAAGAGACCGGCAGCCCTCTGACGCGCCCGCCTGTCTCCGAGGACCCCCGGGTCGAGGCCGAGAAGAAGCCGGGCGGTGGGCTCCCCATCCCGCTGATCATCGCGGGGGGGGCGGCACTGGTGGCCGCGATCCTGGCCTGGGTCTTTTTGGGTTGATCCAGAAAGGATCAGGTTCAAGGCGGGGTTTGGATGTGTCAGCGAACAGTTGACATCTCGGGCTGATCCTTTCTGGGCCCTGAGTGCACCTGGATGACTGCAGGGGTGCGACGCACCCCCAGGTCTTCAGCCTGACTCGACCCTCCGCAAGCAAGCTGGTCGGCTACGGGGGGTCGGGTCGGGTTTTGACCCGGCGGCGCTGAACGTCGCCACCGTGATAGGCGGCCTCCTTGGCTCTCCCTCCTTCGATCCGCGAGCGCATCCCCTTTGGCCTGCGCGTGACCATTCGGCGGCTGCCCGCGCTGCTCAGGCATGCTGCGCGGAGCTTGGGGCCCGCCGAGCGTCTGGAGCGCGCACCGGTCGGCTTCGCCCACACCCAGGCCAGCCGCAGCAGCCCGCTTCGCCGCCAGGGGACTGCCTACCGAGGGGGACGCCAGCAGGCCAAGGAGCACAACGTCGAGCGCGCGGCGCAGCGCCTGGATGGGGTCGTGATTCCACCCGGCGCTGAGTTCTCCTGGCACCGCGAGGTGGGCCCGCCGCTTCGGGTCAACGGCTTCGTCCCCGGGCCGGAGCTGCACGACGGGCGCCTGGAGATGGGCGGGGGCGGCGGCGCCTGTCAGCTCGCCAACCTGCTCTACTACCTGGCCGCGGTGGGGGGCCTCGAGGTGCTGGAGCGTCACCGCCACGGCCTGGATCTCTTCCCCGACGACGACCGGCGCGTGCCCTTTGGGCTGGGCGCGACGGTTTTCTATCCGCACCGCGACCTGCGCCTGCGCAACCCCTTTCCGCAGCCCGTGCACCTGCAGTTCCAGGTGCGCGACGGCCAGCTTCACGGGCGCCTGAGCCTGGCGCAGGACCCCGGTCTGCGCTTTCAGGTCGTCGAAGAGGGCCACCGCTTTGTGCGTCGCCCCGACGGGATCTGGAGGGAGAACCACCTGTTCCGCGTGGGGAGTGATGGCCGGCGGGAGCTGCTCTCCCACAACCTGGCCAAGGTGACCTACACCCTGGACCCAGCGCTGCTCTCCTGACCCGGCCCCCCGTGTATCCTTGGCCGGCCGGCCGCTGGTCGGCGCTTCCCTGAGGTGATCCCGTGCTCCTGTTGATGTTGGCCTGCTCCGGCTCCCCCGCCCCCAAGGACAAGGCGCCCAAGGCGCCCGCCGCGGACCCCTCCGCCAACGGGACCCCCGCCGATGGTGACGCCTCCGCCGAGGCCGCCGATGCGCCCGAGCCGGTCGACGCGCTCCACCTGCAGTCCATCGTCGCGACCTCCGGTGATCACGCCGGCATCCTCCAGTCCGGCTGGCGTCCCAGCGGCGACGCGGTGGCCGAGGGCGTGCTCCTGCGCTTCGAGGAGCCCACGCGCGTGGACGGCCTCCAGCTCGCCTCCTGCGGGGGCGTGGCCACCGTGGAGATCTACGCCGACGGCAACCTGGGCGGCGAGGTGCAGCTCGACGCCGGTCAGGGCAAGGCGCGGAGCGTCGAGACCACCCTGCGCAGCCTCTACCTCAAGGTCGCCCAGTCCGAGGGCGAGGCCTGCCTGGAGCGCCTGATCCTCACGGGACCCGACGGCGACCTGAGAGTGCGTCCCCCGCGGTCGGTGGGCGCCCGGATCAGCGCCAGCTCCACCCTGGAGCCCGCCGACGCCTACCACCCCAACTACCTGAGCGACGGCCGCGCCGACTTTGGCTGGGTCGAGGGCGCCGAGGGCCTGGGCGAGGGCGTCACCCTGAACATCGATCTGGACCAGGCCACCCCGATCCACGCCCTGGAGCTCTGGAACGGCTACCAGCGCAGCGAGGACCACTTCAACAAGAACGGGCGGGTCAAGACCCTCTCCCTGTCCGTGGACGGCGGCGACGAGATCCTGCTGGAGGTCGCCGACACCCAGGGCCCCCAGAAGCTGGAGCTCCCCGAGCCGGTCACCGGCAAGCGCCTGACCCTGAGCATCGCCGGCGCGACCGCGGGCTCCCGCTACAAGGACACGGTGATCTCCGAGCTGCGGCTCTGGGACGCGGAGGGCCCGGTGGTCCTGTCGGTCTCCGAGGGGGAGCGAGCGGCTGCGTTGCACAGCGAGCTGAGTGGCTCACCCCTGGACACCGCGTTGGGCAAGCGCTTCGTGGGGGTCTGCTCCGACGCCGAGGAATCGCGTAGGGAGCTCAAGCTGCGGGAGAACCACAGCTTTGTGTACTACAGCAGCCGCTACGAGCTGGGCGCCATGGAGGAGACCGACTCCGTGGTGATCTACGACGGCGCCTGGGTCCCCACGGCCGAGGGCCAGGTCAAGCTCTACGGCCGCAAGCACCGGGTGGAGCAGACCTGGGCGCCCTACGGCGGTGACAGCCAGCAGGACGTGACCCGCATCGCCGGCGGCGAGATCGCCTGGGAGCCCGTCGCCAAGATGGATGACGCCGCCTTCGAGGCCGCCATGGCCGACCTGACCCGGCGCGGGGCCGCGGGCATGGTGGGCTGCGTAGTGGCCGCCGATCGCGAGCGCCTGGCGCAAGAGGGTGCGGTGTTCGTCCGCGGGAAGTCCCTGACGGACTTCATGCTGCCGGGCTGAGCCCCCCCGTCAGGAGCGCGCCGCCCCAAAGGACGGCGCGCGCTGCGGGCCCCGGGTCTTTCGACCAGGGGGCCTCTCCATTGGGGACGCTAGAAGGGGATGTCGTCGTTGCCGTAGGGCATGTCGCCGCCACCGCCGCCACCGCCGCCGCCGTAGCTTCCGCCACCGCCGCCGCCGCCGTAGCTTCCGCCGCCACCGCCGCCGCCGCCGTAGCTTCCGCCACCGCCGCCGCCGCCGTAGCTGCCGCCGCCGCCCCCACCGCCGCCGCCGTCACGGCCGCCGAGGAACTTGAGCTCGTTGCAGACGACCTCGGTCGTCCAGCGATCCTTGCCTTCCTTGTCCTGCCACTTGCGGGTCTGCAGGCGGCCTTCGATGTAGACCTGACGGCCCTTGCGCAGGTAGTTGCCAGCGTTCTCGGCCGTGCGGCCGAAGCAGACCACCGAGTGCCACTCGGTCTGGTCCACCCACTGACCGGACTGGTCCTTGCGGCGGGAGGAGGTGGCGATGCGGAGGGTGCACACAGCCATGCCGCTGCCGGTGGTGCGCATCTCGGGGTCCTGGCCCAGGTTGCCGACCAGGATGACCTTGTTGATCACAGGTGCCTCGGGTGTTGGAGGATTCGGTCAGCACCCTAACGCAGGACCCAGACCAAAAACTGTCCGGGGGATCCGCTTGTCGATCAGGGCGCCTCTTTGGGCTTGGCTTCCTTGCGCAGACCCACGCCAGGGAGCTGCTCCAGGATCTGCTGCATGCGCGCCAGGCTGCGGTTCAGCTCCTCCAGGGTGGCGTCGATCTCCTCCATGGTCTGGTCGATCGACTCCGCGCCCTCCTGGATCGCGGGCATGCCCTGGTCCAGCGCCTTGGCCCCCTCGGTCACCGCCTGGCCGCCCTTCTGGAGCTCGGTGCTCGCGCCCTCGATCGCGCTGCCGGCGTCTTCGATGCTGCGGCCCGCCTGCTGCACCGCCAGCGACGCTTCGCCCAGGGAGGTGGACGCGGCGCGCAGCTCGCCCAGAGTCACCTGGAGCTCGTTGGCCAGCGCGGGGTCCACGATCATCTGGCCCAGGGTCCCCGTGCCCGCGCGGAGCTGCGCGAGCAGGAAGGTGGCGTCGTCCAGGGCCTGGGGCAGCTCCCCGGTGCCCAGCCCCAGGTCGGCGCTCAGGCCACGCAGCTCCCCCAGCGCCTCGGCCAGGCGAGCCAGCGTCTCCGCAGCGTCGACCACCACGAAGGGGTCCATGTTGTCCCCCGCGACCAGGCGTCCTCCGGGCTCCAGCGGAGCCTGGGTGCCGGGCCCGATCTCCACCTGCTTCCCCGAGAGGGTCATGCGCGCGGTGGCCACGGAGTCCGAGCGGACGAACCCGGCGTAGGCCTCGTCCACGGCCAGCTCCACGGCGACCTTGCGCTCGGCGGTCAGGGACACCGAGGTGACCTTGCCGACCACCAGCCCGCTGACGGTGACGTCCAGGCCGGGGGTCAGGCCCACGCCGTCCTCGTAGACGACCACGTAGCGCTGCTGACGGGCCAGCAGGCGGTCCCCCGCCAGGGCGAAGCCCGTCAGGGCCAGCAGCCCCATCAGGCAGAGGACCAGGAAGATCCCCACCATCCGCTCTCTGCGCTGATCGTCCGGATCGGGGGTCACATCATCCTCAGCAGCCAGGGCAGGTTCAGCAGCCCGTCCAGCAGCAGGCAGGCCAGCACAGCACGTAGCGCGCCGCGGGGCTGTCGGCGGATCAAGGCCTGGTGGCTGCGGACCACGCCGACCACGGCGCCAAAGAGGGCGGCCTTCGCGGCCCCGTGCACCACGTCCATCAGCACCAGCTCCCCGGCGAAGGAGAGGAACAGGCGCGTGACCGGGAGCCCACCGACCACGCCACCCAGCACGTACCCGGCCATCAGCGCGCCGAGCGCCGTGAGCACCCAGAGGTTCAGGGCCGCCAGGGTCCCCGCCAGGATCGGGGTCGCGGCCTGCTGGCCCAGCGGGGTGTCCTCGCTCGGGTCGATCTGTGCCCGCCCAGCGATGACGGCCGCGGCCACTGTGGGGGCGAGGATCCGAACCACGGGCACCCCCAGCAGCCCGCCCACCCTCTCCAGGGCCAGCTCCCCGGCGAAGATCAGGGGCACGCCGATCATCAGCAGCCCTGAGACCGCCCCGGCCGTGATCGCCGTGGAGCCCCCCTCCACGCCCATTCGGAAGAGGTGCTCCTGCATGCTTCGGCGGTCGGTCCCGTGCCCCCAGAGCGCAGCCCCGGCCTGCACCATCAGGGTGCGCACCGAGTTCAGGGTCTGCCAGGCGCCGAGTCCGCCGCGCCCCAGGGTCTGCAGCCAGTCCATGGCGGCAGTATGCCGGAAAGCGCGGGGCTTGATGCGGGTTAGAATCGCGCCCATGCAGTCTGGAAGCGTCACCGAACAGCCCATCGTCGAGCTCTTTGGCAGCCTGGTCGCCCAGCGCGCCAGCGGCCGGCTGGACATCGTGCAGGACAAGCGCAAGCGAGCCTTCTGG
The DNA here is from genome assembly GCA_036229005.1 of Myxococcota bacterium. GTDB lineage: Bacteria > Myxococcota_A > UBA796 > UBA796 > CAJQPC01 > CAJQPC01. The sequence goes on along the minus strand of JAZAMN010000020.1, from coordinate 205,291 downwards.
TTCGAGAACGGCCAGCTCTCCTTCTCCAAGAGCAACCTGCGCTCGGAGACCCAGGAGCGCATCGCCGAGCGCAACCCCGACATCCCGCCCGAGCGCCTGCCCTGGGCCCAGCTCAAGCTGCGCCTGCGCAACGTCGCCGCCCTCCAGGAGGGGGACTGGACCTTCAAGCCCAACGTCGCCCCGCCCAAGCGGGATCCCCAGCCGCTGCTCAAGGCCCTCACCGAGCTGGTGCTCACCCGCGTCCCGGAGGCCGTGGTCGACGCGCGCCTGGCCGGCCTGGGCAGCCGCTATCCCCGCTTGGGCGTCGGCGGCCCCACGCCCCGGGATCTGGGCCTGGACGATCCCGGCCTGGAGATGCTCTCCACCCTGGACGGCGGCCGCCCCCTGGAGGACGTGCTGGAGTTCGCGCCCATGGACCCGGTGCGCGCGCGCAAGATCATCTACCTGGCCGTGGTCACCGGCGCGGTGAACTTCGAGGAGGACGAGGCCACCCTCGCCCGGGTCTCCGCCGCCCCCGAGGCCCTGCCCACCGTCGCCGAGAAGGCCCCCTTCTCCGAGGTCGGCGCCCCCAGCAACCTGGCCGACCTCTTTGATGCGCCCATCGTCAGCGCACCCACCGGCGGTGCTGCCATGCCCGTCGAGATCGCCCAGGATCCCGCCTCCGCCCCGCTCCCCGTGCTGCAGGAGCACCCCGAGCTCCCCGCCCTGCGCCAGGAGCTGCGTCGGGTCGAGGACGCCGAGGACCACTTCGGCGTGCTCGAGGTCCACTGGGACGCCGACGAGAACACCTTCCGCAAGGCCTACTTCGCCCTGGCCCAGCGCCTGCACCCGGACCGCTGGACCGACGCCCCCCAGGAGGTCCGCCAGCTCGCCGCCGACATCTTCGCCAAGGTCAGCGAGGCCTGGGAGGAGCTGGGCGACGCCGAGGCCCGCAAGGCCTACACCGACCGCGTCATCCACGGCATCAAGTCCGAAGACGAGCTCGCCATGGAGAAGGTGCGCGCCATCCTGGCCGCCGAGGACGACTTCAAGGCCGGCCTGTCCCAGTTCCGCCGCGGCAACCTGGTCGGCGCCCACGAGCTCTTCGAGAAGGCCCACCTGGCCGTCCCCGAAGAGGCCGAGTTCCAGGCCTACTTCGGCTACACCCTGTTCAAGCAGCACTACGGCAAGAACGAGGCCGAGGCCCAGCGCGGCGTCAACCTCATCAAGTCCGCCATCGACAACCACGTCAAGCTGGACGGCGGCTGGGTGCTCATGGGCCTGGTGTTCCGCTCCGCGAACAACCACAAGCGGGCCATCAGCGCCTTCCGCAAGGCCCTGGAGATGAACCCCGCCAACGTGGACGCCGAGCGCGAGCTGCGCCGCAGCGCCCAGGAGATGCGCCGGGCCGCCGAGAAGGCCGCCAAGGAGGAGAAGAAGGGCTTCTTTGGCCGCTTCTTCAAGAAGTAGCCCACCGCCCGGGCATCACAGCCCCTGCAGCGCCTCTCTGATCATGGCCCCGTCGAGGTCACCAGCTCGCCAACCAGGCGCCCACCCCTCCAGGAAGCGGCAGTAGTCCGCCCAGGCCACCGGGAACAGCGCGCGCCACTCCGCCTCCAGGGCGTCTGGATCGCCTGCCCAGTACCTCGCCTGCAGAGCGGATCTCAGAGTGGTGAAGTAGCGGTCCAGGGCGCGTTGGTGGGCCCCGCGGCTGAGCAGATAGGCCAGATCTCGCATCCCGCAGCCCCCGCCCACGTACTGGAAGTCCACGGCGGCGACGCCCTGCGCCCCGAAGCAGAAGTTGGCCAGCTTGGCGTCCCCATGCACCAGGGTGCGGTGGCGGGCGCCGCAGAGCCGGGCGTCGATCGCGGCGGCGGCCTGTTTGAGGGGGCCAGGGGGCATCGCGGCGTGCTCGTCGGGGCGGGTCTGGAGGCGCCAGTAGCTGCCCTCGGGCCAGAGGCCTTCGGGGGCCCGGTCCATGAAGGTGGCGTGGAAGTGGGCCAGCCAGTCCACGCAGGCATCGAGGCTGTCTCCGCTGCCCGCTCCGCTGTTGTGCTGGCGACCGGAGAACCCGGCGGCGTCCAGGTCTTCGAGCAGCAGCCGCCAGGCGCCGGGAGTGGGGTCCAGCGCCAGGACCTGGGGGACCCGGCATGCGGAGTTGCACTCCGACGCAAAGTCGGCGTACCAACTGCACTCCACGGCATAGGAGCGCAGCTTGCGGCGGTGCGAGATCCCGCCACCTGCCGGGGGCTGTACGGACTTGAGGACCACGCTGCGGCCATCGGTGAGCGTGCAGCGCCAGATCGCGCCGTAGCCGCTCCAGAGGGACTGGATGCGCTCGCAGGTCCTCGCCGATGCCCCGCAGTGCTGGGCGAGCCAGGCGCGGGTGGATGGGTCCACGGTGGGCCTTTCAGCTCTGGGGGCCCGAGAGCCGCTCCTCCACGGCCTCGTAGTGGGCCATGACGGAGCGGACGTAGGCGCGCTTCTCGCGGTAGGCCCCGGGGAAGAAGCTGCGCTTGAAGCCGTAGACGATTGTGTTCTTGAGCTGCTTCTCGGTCATGTCGAAGGCGTCGACGGCGAGCGCGTATTCGCGGGTGACCGTGGTGTGGCTGACCAGGCGGTTGTCGGTGCACAGGGTGGCCGAGAGCTTGTGCTCCAGCATCTGGGCGAAGGCGTGGTTGCGCACGTCGCCGATGGCCGGGTTGGTCTGCAGGTTGGAGGTGATGCAGACCTCGATGGTGGTGCGCCGGTCGGCCAGGTACTCGGCCAGGTTGTCGCAGTAGGCCAGGGGGTCCTGCACCCGCGGATCCCGCAGCTCGGCGGGGGAGAAGAGGTGGTAGCCGTGCCCGATGCGGTCGGCGTGGCACTCGGCGATTGCCTGGTAGATGCTCTCGGGGCCGTAGGCCTCTCCGGCGTGGACGGTGCGGGCCAGGAAGTGCCGGTGGCAGTGGTCGAACGCGCGCTTGTAGTGGACCGCGGGGTGTCCGGCCTCGTGCCCGGCCAGGTCGAAGGCGACCACCGGGAGGCCCTTGTCGCGCAGACGGACGGCGCCGCGGGCGAGCTGCTCGGCGGCCTGGGCGTGCAGGTGGTTGGGGCGGGCCTCGCCCAGGGCCTCGGAGAAGCTCTTGTACCAGGCGGAGAACCCGGGCTCGAACATGCGCAGGGCGCAGAGGATCAGGCCAAAGTGGAAGGCGGGGAGGGCGCCGTCGTGGACCGGGGTGGAGCTGTTGTGCTCCTGCTGGGCGCGGCGCAGGCCCTGGGCGACGGCCTCGACCACCTGGTCCATGTCCATGTGCGGGCCCATGTGGAGCTGGGGCGCGAAGCGGACCTCGATGTAGAACACGTTCTCGTTCAGGTTGTCCCAGGCCAGCTCGTAGGCGGCGCGCTCCAGGGCCTCGGCGTCCTGCAGCACCGCGCCGGTCAGGGCGAAGCCGGCCAGGTACTCGCCCAGGCTCGCGTAGCTGGGCTTGAACACCAGCTCGCAGAGGCCCTCGGGGGTCTCCGAGGGGAGGGAGATCCCGCGCTCACGGGCCATCTCGATCAGCGACTCCAGGCGGAGGCTGCCGTCCAGGTGGACGTGGAGGTCGGTCTTGGGGAGGGCGTGCAACAGGGCAGAGGTGATCATGCCGGTGCCTAACCCGGTCGGGCGCATCGCATGGTCGCAGGTGTGTAGCGGGATTGACGGTCTCGATCCTTGTTGCCCAACTGCGGTTGCACCCCGGGACCCCATACGGTAGGACGGCGGCAACACCCCTGCATTCCCTCTCGAGGTTGCCATGAAGTTGCCCTCCGAGCTCCGCGAGTCGCTCGTGATCGCCGTCGATGACTACCTGGAGACCGTCAACGACGATCCCGACGCATCGACCCTCGCCGCCGCCCTCATGGACCTGCTGGAGCAGGCCGCCGAGGACGCGGACTACGACACCGAAGACATCGCCACCGAGATCGAGGAGGAGGCTGAGCTCGAGGAGCCCCTCCAGGATGTCCTGGAGTACGAGTTCACCAAGAACGACGAGATCGAGCTCACCGGCGAGGACGTCGTCAACGTGGTCGAGAAGCTCATCGGCATTCTCTGGCACTCGGACGGCATGGACGAGGATCCCCTCGACTCCTACGGTGACGAGGAAGAAGAGGCCGAGCCCTCCGGCTTCTGAGCCGGGCTCTCCCCCCTTTTGCGGGGGAACCTGTGCAGGCGGCGAGGGGTCGTTAGGGTGGTCCAAGGAGGACCTCCATGACGCTGCTGCTGCTCTCCGCTCTCACCGCGAGCGCCGGAGACGACGCCCCCCCGGCCGCCGCCTCGCCGATGCTCACCCTGGCCGAGGCCATGGTGGCGCACACGATGGAGGCCCTCTCCGACCAGGACGAGGCGCCCTATCACCTGGCGATCGGGATCACCGACACCCACACCGAGCGGATCGCCGCGGTGAACGGGGCGCTGCACTCCAGCTCCATCCGAGACAGCCGGGTCGCCGATCTCGACATCCGCGTGGGCAGCCACCAGCTCGACAACACCCACAAGCTGCTGGACGCCGGCTGGTTCTCCGAGGAAGCCCGCAGCCTGGTGCGCCTGCCGCTGGGGGAGGACCAGGCCACCCTGGACGCCGCGGAGATCATCCTATGGCGGGAGCTGGACGACGCCTACCAGCAGGCTGTGCGCCGCATGACCAAGGTGCGCGCCAATCAGGCGGTCAAGGTGGAGCGAGAGGACAGCTCCGATGACTTCTCCCCCGCCGACCCCGTCGTGGATCTGCGGCCCCAGGGCGCGCTGGCCGTCGACCCCGCCTGGGAGGGCACCCTGCGCGAGGTGAGCGCGGTCTTCCTGGAGTACCCCGAGGTCCACCAGTCCGGGGTCGAGCTGCACGCCGAGCTCCAGGACTTCGTCGTGGTCAACAGCGAGGGCACCCGCATCCAGCACAGCCGGGTGCGCTACCGGGTCAGCGTCTACGCCATGTCGGTGGCCGAGGACGGCGCCCAGCTCTCGGTCTACGACTACGTGGACGCCTCCTCGGAAGATGGCCTGCCCGACCCGGCCGCGGTCCAAGAGATGGCGCGCGCGGCGGGACAGCGCGTGACCGACCTGCGGAACGCCCCCCTGCTGGAGCCCTACACCGGCCCCGCCATCCTGCGCGGCCGCGCCGCCGGGGTGTTCTTCCACGAGATCTTCGGCCACCGCATCGAGGGCCACCGCCAGAAGGACGAGGACGAGGGACAGACCTTCACCGACATGGTGGGAGAGCAGGTTCTTCCTGAGTTCCTGTCGGTCTATGACGACCCCACCACCGCGAGCCTGGCGGGCGTGGACCTCAACGGCTTCTACCCCTACGACGACGAGGGCGTGCCCGCGCAGCGCGTGTCGCTGATCGACCACGGAGAGCTCCAGGGCTTCCTGATGTCCCGGGCCCCCATCGAGGGCTTCGACCACTCCAACGGCCACGGCCGCCGCCAGCCCGGCAACGCCATCGTCGCGCGCCAGGGGAACCTGATCGTGGAGGCCCACGAGACCGTCTCCTACGCCGAGCTCCGGGAGATGCTGATCGCCGAGATCCAGGAGCAGGGCAAGCCCTATGGCCTGGTCGTGGATGACATCACCGGCGGGTTCACCTTGACCGGACGCGTCACCCCCAACTCCTTCAACGTGCGCCCCGTCAGCGTCTGGAAGGTCTACCCCGACGGCCGCCCCGACGAGCTGGTGCGCGGAGGCGACTTCATCGGCACCCCCCTGACCACCTTCTCCCGCATCGAGGCCGCCGCCGACGACCCCGCGGTGTTCAACGGCGTGTGCGGCGCAGAGTCCGGCTGGGTCCCCGTCTCCGCGGTCGCACCCAGCCTGCTGCTCAACGAGATCGAGGTGCAGCGCAAGGAGAAGGAGAACGACCGACCGCCGCTGCTGCCCCCGCCCGAGGCGCCCCAGTCCGCCGCCGACCGCCCCGCCGCTCTGAACACCCGGGAGTCCGCATGATCCCCCTGCTGCTCTCCCTGTCCGCCCTGGCCGCGCCCCCGACCGCCGAGTCCCAGCAGCTTCTGTTGGGGGTGATGGAGGAGGAGCTGGCCCGCGCCACATCTGAGCTGCACCTCCCGGACGAGTCGCCCCCCTGGTGGCTGTCCTACGAGGTCGTAGACGGCGAGGTCACCACGGTGTACGCCGACTTTGGGGCGGTCATGGCGCGGGAGACGCGCCCCCACCGCGTCCTGCGGGTGGAGTCCCGGGCTGGAGACTCCAGCTTCGACTCCGCCAACTTCGCCGCCTTCGGCGAGCCCGGCGGGGTGCTCAGCGCCCACCTGCCTCACGAAGACGATCCCGTGGCCCTGGGCCGCGAGCTCTGGCTGGCCACGGACATCGCCTACAAGCAGTCCGTCGAGCAGCTCTCCCGCAAGGTGGCTGAGCTGCCCCCCGGCGACCAGAGCGAGGAGAAGCCCCCCGCGATGTACCCCGTGACGCCCACGGTCGATCTGGACGCGCAGCCCTTTACCATCGACGCCCCCGGACTGGAGGAGCGCATCACCCACCTCAGCGGGGTGCTGGCCGAGTACCCCCAGCTCGAGTCGGGGGTGGCCGCCGGCAGCGACTGGCAGGGCGTCCGCCTCCTGGTGAACTCCGAGGGCACCAAGCTCGCCACCGAGACGGGCTACGTCGTGATCCGGGTGGAGGCGGTCTACAAGCACTCCGACGGCAGCCGGCTGCGCAACGGCCGGTCCTGGGTCGCCCGCCACGCAGGCGAGCTGCCCCCCATCGAACAGATGGAGGCCGAGGTGCGCGAGATGGCCGACTGGCTCGTGGCGTTGGAGGACGCCCCTGTGCTCAAGGAGTACCTGGGACCAGTGCTCTTTGATGATGCCGCCTCCGTCGAGCTCTACCGTCAGCTCGCCGCAGCCGAGTTCGTGGGCACGCCCCCCGAGGCCGAGGGCCGCGGCATGTTCGGCGAGGCCCCCATCGCCCGCGCCACCGCCCGGGTCGGCCGCCGCTTGATGCCCGCCGGCTGGCGCGTGGTGGACACCCCCGACACCCCCGGCGCCGCCGGCCGCTACACCTACGACCACGAAGGCGTCCCCGGCCAGGAGGTGGAGCTCGTTGAGGACGGCGTCGTGCGCCGGGTCCTGATGAGCCGCATCCCCGCGGATGTGGACGGGGAGAGCACCGGCCACGGCCGGGGCCTGGGCAGCAGCCGCCGCGAGGCCATGCCCTCCAACGTGCGGGTGGAGCCCAAGCGCAGCCGCCGCCTCAAGGCCCTGGAGCGCAAGGGCCTGCGGATGGCCCAGCAGACCGGCAACGAGGGCCTGCTGGTGATCCGGCGCATCGAGCCCCCCGCCGTGACCGAGGACTTCGACGTCACCTTCATGGGGGACGGCCCCGGCGCCGGCCTCACTCGCCCCTACGAGGCCTACCTGCTCCTGCCGGACGGCACCCAGCAGCCCGTGCGCGGCCTGCAGTTCTCCGGCGTGGACCGCCGCGTGCTGCGGGATGCGGTGATGGCGGGGGAGACCGCCGACTACGTGGGCGTGATGGACGGCCCCCCAGGCAGCGAGCGCTTCTACATCGGACCTGTGGGCGGCCTGCCCGGCGCCTGGGCGGTGCCGCCGGTGCTGATCTCCGAGCTGGAGCTGGATGGGAGCTCGGGGGGCGATCAGCGGGTGTTGGCGCGTCCGGAATAGCGAATCGTCGCGAACCGAAGAAAGTTCAGTGCTCCAGAGTCTTGGTTCAACAACTGGAATCTGGAGGCTGTGGCAACTGTCACAGGCCTGGCTCTTGCGCAGCGAGGGGTGTGCGCCGTATTTTCTTCAACGTGAAGACCAACATGCACATCGCCGCAGCTTGCGCGCCCTGTCTGGGTGCCATGGCGATGTGTGTCTGCATGTCCTAGCTGGTGCGCGCGCCCGTCTCGCCACACCAGCCGTAACCCCCACAACAAGACGCGCCTCCAAGCCCCGCCCGCGGGTGGCTGCTCCGTGACGACTCCCTGAGTCGGCGGTCGCCGCGCGCTGGTGTGTGCTGCTGTCCGGTCCGTGAGACCCCACACAGAAGTGGGGGGCGGACCGCTCTGTCTCCACCCTAAACCTCACACAAACCTCCCAGGAGCTCCCCCATGTCCAAGCCTGACTACCGCCCCCAGACCCTGGCCTTGCACGCGGGCTACGACCCCGACCCCACCACCGGCAGCCGCGCGGTGCCCATCTACCACACGGCCTCCTACGTCTTCCGGGACAGCGAGCACGCCGCGGCGCGCTTCGCCCTCAGCGACCCCGGGCCCATCTACACCCGCATCACAAACCCCACCGCCGACGTCCTGGAGAAGCGCCTGGCCGCCCTGGAGGAGGGCCAGGCCGGGCTCGCATTGGCCAGCGGACAGGCCGCGGAGACCCTGGCGCTGCTCAGCATCCTGCGCCCCGGAGACGAGCTGATCTCCGGCACCGGGGTCTACGGGGGCACCTACAACCTGCTGGCAAACTCCCTGGGCCGCCTGGGCATACAGACCCGCTTTGTGGACCACACAGACCCCCAGGCCTTCGCCGACGCCATCACGCCCAAGACCCGCGCCATCTACCTGGAGTCCCTCCCCAACCCCTCGCTGATCCCCCCGGACTTCGAGGCCATCGGGGCCATCGCCCGCGACGCACAGATCCCGCTGATCGTGGACAACACCGCCGCCAGCCCCGCGCTGGTCCGCCCCCTGAGCGTGGGCGCGAACATCGTGGTCAATAGCTGCACCAAGTACATCGGCGGCCACGGAACCGGCATCGGCGGGGCCATCGTGGACGGCGGCAGCTTCGACTGGGCCAACGGCAAGTTCCCCGAGTTCACCGAGCCCCACCCCGGCTATCACGGACTCCAGCTCAAGGACCTCGGCGCGCTCGCGTTCATCCTGCGCGCCCGCATCGAGGGCCTGCGCGACTTCGGCGCGTGCATCTCCCCCTTCAACGCACACGGATTCATCCAGGGCCTGGAGACCCTGCACCTGCGGGTCGAGCGCCACAGCCGCAACGCCCTGGCCCTGGCCACCTGGCTGGAGCAGCACCCCAAGGTCGCATGGGTGCGCTACCCCGGGCTCAAGGGCGACCCCGGGCACGCCACCGCCAAGCGCTACTTCACCGGCGGCTTTGGCGGGCTGCTGACCTTCGGCGTCAAGGGGGGCCTCTCTGCCGGGCGGCAGGTCGCGGACAACACCCAGCTCTTCTCGCTGCTGGCCAACATCGGCGACACCCGCAGCCTGATCATCCACCCCGCGTCCACCACCCACCAGCAGCTCACCCCCGAGCAGCAGGAGAGCACGGGGGTCACCCAGGATCTGTTGCGGCTCTCCGTGGGGCTGGAGCACATCGAGGACCTGGTCGCCGACCTGGATCAGGCGCTGGCTGGTCTGTGAGCGAGTCTGTGCTGGAGCTGGGGCCGCTGACCCTGGAGTGCGGCGTACAGTTGCCCAATGTGGCGCTGGCGCTGAGCGACCTTGGGCCCGCGGATGCGCCCGTGGTGCTGGTGATCCACGCTCTGACCGGCGACCACAGACCCCAGCAGTGGTGGTCTGGGGTCGTGGGGCCGGGGAAGGAGGTGGACACGGGGCGCTTCCGCACTCTGTGTTTCAACAACCTGGGATCCTGCTATGGCTCCACCGGGCCCCGGACCCAAGGCTTCCCCCGCCTGGCACAGGTCCCGGGTGTCCGGGCCCCGGCGGGCACCCAGGGGCTCCCTCCCACAGACGAGGACTGGCTGCCCGCGCCCATCACCCCCTGGGACCAGGCGCGCGCCCTGCTCCTGGCCCTGGACCGCCTGGGCGTGGCGCGCCTGGAGCTCTGCGCCGGGGGCTCGCTGGGGGGCATGATCGCTCTGTGTCTGGGTGTGCTGGCCCCTGAGCGTATCGGGCGCCTGCTGGTCCTGGCGGCCCAGGAGCGCACGAGTCCGTGGGTGATGGGCTGGAACCACGTCGGCCGCCAGTGCATCCTGGCCGACCACGAACACGGACTGGAGCGCGCCCGGCAGCTTGCCCACCTGAGCTACCGGGCCAACCCCGGCCTGGAGCTCCGGCAGGGGCGCGCACAGACCTGCGCCGACTGGAGCGCGGTGCAACCCTACAAGCTACAGACCTACCTGCAGCACCAGGGCCGCAAGCTGGCCGACCGCTTCGACCCCCGCGCCTATCTGTGTCAGTTGGACGCGATGGACCACCACGACATCGAGCGGCGGCCCCCTCGGGATCCGGGGGAGTCCTGGAGGCCAACAGAGCCCTGGGGCCTGGCGCGGCTGCCTCACACACACCTGGTCGGAATCGACACAGACCAGCTCTTTCCGGCCGCTGCGGTCCAGGCCCTGGCGGCCCGCATCCCCGGCGCCGTCTACCACGAACTCGCCAGCCCTCACGGGCACGACGCCTTCCTTCTGGAGTGGGGCCAGCTCGGCCCCATCTTCGCCCGGGTCCTGGGAGGGACCACACCATGAGCCATGTCGTCCTCAAGTTCGGGGGGAGCTCGCTGGGCTCCCCGGCCCATGTCCAGCGCGTGGTCGGCCACGTGCGCGAACAGGCCACACAGTCCCCCGTCGCAGTGGTCGTCAGCGCGCTCGGAGGCACCACAGACTCTCTGCTCGCGCTCCTGGATGCCGCGCAGCGCGGGGACTCCGAAGCCGTCACAGATGGGTTGGAGGCCCTGGCGCGAGACACAACACAGTACGAGCTGCCGGCCGCAGTCGGGGCTCGCCTGGAGATCCTGCGGGGCGAGCTGCGCTCGCTGCTGGAGGGGGTGCGCTTGCTGGGGGAGGTCCCCGATGGCGTGCGGGACCGGGTCCTCGCCTACGGCGAGCTGGTCGCCTCGCAGGTGGTGGCCAGCGCGCTCTCTGTGTCGGGTGTGCCAGCCCAGGCCGTGGACGCCCGCACCTGGCTGCTGGTGGAGGGTCCCCGGGGTCTGGTGGAGCTCGATGCCTCCTTTGAGCGCTTGCGGACCCTGCAGGCCGGGTGGGGAGACTGTATTCCGGTGGTCACCGGCTTCATCGCCCAGCGCCGCGGCGGGGGCACCGCCACCCTGGGCCGCAATGGATCGGACTACAGCGCGACCCTCCTGGCGCAGGGGCTGGGCGCGGATCAGGTACAGATCTGGACGGACGTGGACGGCGTGCTGAGCGCCGATCCCAAGCTGGTCGACGACGCCCGGCCGCTGGAGCAGCTCTCCTACGATGAGGCGCTGGAGCTGGCCACCTTCGGGGCGCGGGTGCTGCACCGACGCACCATGCTGCCGCTGCGTCAGGACGGCATCTCGCTGTGGATCCGCAACCTGGACGCACCCGACGCCCCCGGGACCTGGATCACGCCGCTGGGCAGCAACGACGAGCGCAACGCGACCTCGGTGACCTCGCTTGAGGGGCAGATCCTGATCGATCTCCAGCTACAGACGGTGTCTCGCGGTGGGCCGCTGGCTGAGCGACTGCACAGAGCCCTCGACCCCGTCGTGGATCAACTGTGGTTGGCCACCCACTCGGCGCACGGGCAGGCCATGAGCGTGGTGGTCCCCGCACAGAACCAGCAGGCGGTGCTCAAGGCCATCACAGAGGCCTTCGCGGGGGAGCTGGCGCGGGGGGAGCTCAAAGAACCCAAGGTGCACGGTGGGGTGGCGCTGCTGACCCTGGTGGCCGAGGCGATGGGGCGCACGCCCAACGTGGCGGGCCGTCTGTTCTCGGCGCTGGGGAGCCTGGGCATCAACGTGCTGGCGATCGGGCAGTCGGCGTCGGCGCGGTCGATCTCGTGTGTGGTGCGCCAAGAGTCGCTGCCGCAGGCGGTGCGGCGGGTGCACGATGCGTTTCACCTGGCGCACAGACGCGCGAGCCTGCTGGTGCTGGGGAAGGGGACCGTGGGGAGTGCGATGCTCACACAGATTCACGAACAGGCCCCGGTGCTGGAGAAGGAGCACGGACTGGAGCTCCGGGTGGTGGGGCTCGCGGACCGAAGGCGGGTCGTCACAGACTCTCGGGGCCTGGCTCTGGAGGACTGGTCAGCTCTGCTGGAGGGCGGCGAGCAGACGGAGGGCCCCTGGGGACCCGTGACGGAGTCTGTGCTGGACTGGCTGGCGGGGCTGCACGAGCCGGTGCTGGTGGACTGTACGGCATCTGGCGCGCTGGCGGGTCTGTATGAGGCGGCCTGGAGCCGGGGCATCCACGTGGTCGGTGCGAACAAGAAGCCGCTGACCCTGCCGCTGGGGACGGTGGACCGGCTGCGGGCAGCGCGGGCGGAGGCGCACCGGAGCTGGAGCTACGAGACCACGGTGGGGGCTGCGCTGCCGGTGATCTCCACGCTGCAGGATCTGTTGCGCACCGGGGATCGGGTGACCCGGATCCAGGGTTCGCTGTCCGGGACGCTGGGCTTTCTGTGTGATGCGCTGAGTGGGGGCATGGCGCTGGATGAGGCGGTGGGCCTCGCCATGGAGCGGGGCTTCACGGAGCCGCGGCCGCAGGAGGACCTGGCGGGCACGGACGCGGCGCGGAAGGCGCTGATCCTGGCCCGGGAGCTGGGGCTGCGCCTGGAACTGTGCGATGTGCAGGTGGAGCCGCTGGTGCCCCAGGCGCTGCTGGAGATCGAGGGACCCCAGGAGTTCCTGGGGGCGCTGGGCGAGTTTGGGGCGGAGCTGCGAGCCCGCATCGAGCTGGAGGCCAAGCAGGGTCGGCGGCTGCGCTACCTGGCCACGGTGGAGCTGGAGCCGCAGCCCAGCCTGGTGGTGGGCCCTGTGTTCGTGGAGGAGTCCCATCCGGCCTTTGCGCTGCGGGGGGCGGCTTCGCTGGTGGCCTTCACGACCCGGCGCTACCCGCGGCAGCCGCTGGTGGTCCAGGGGCCGGGCGCGGGCGGCGACGTGACGGCGGCGGGGGTGCTCGCCGACGTGTTGGGGATCGCGCTGCGCTGAGGGCGCGTCCTGCGGGACGCCACCCTGGCCGGCGAGACCGGCGACTACATCGGCGTCATGGACGGCCCCCCCCGGCAGCGAGCGCTTCTACCTCGGCGCCGTCGGCGGCATGCCCGGCGCCTGGGCCGTCCCGCCCGTGCTGATCTCCGAGCTGGAGCTCGATGGGAGCTCGGGTGGGGACCAGCGGGTGTTGGAGCGGCCGGAGTAGAGTGCAGCGGGGCGGGTAGCCCGCAGCTTTTAGGGGAGAGAGATGGGACCGACTGCACTCACGCTGCTGAGCTTGCTCGCCTGCAGCGAGACCCCTGAGCTGGCGGCACCCCCGTCTGACAAGGAGTCCTCGGTCTTCGGAGCCCCTGCGGAGTTCCAGCAGGCGCTCGCCGAGGCTCGCAGCACGGATGGCGTGTGTCTGATGCTCGGCTTCGGGGCGACAAAGGAGCCCCAACCCAGCTACGTGATGCCGTCGGAGTCGGCGCACCTCTGGTTCGACGATACCGAGCGCTTCGTGCTGGAGTCCAGGTCGGGGCGGTATCGGATCTTCTGGGATGGACAGGCGCTCCACCAGGCTCACGTGGACGAGTTGTTCGAGCCTTTTGATGACCCAGAGCTGGAGATGCTCCCGATCGCGATCTCCATGCTCCGCTCCGGACTGCAGGGAGTCGGTTGGGAGCTGGAGAACCCCCCCTACAGGGTCGCGGGGGCCCGTGGAGAGACTTGGGCCCGAATCACCATTCCCCAGGTCAAAGAGGACGTGTGGATCTCGGTGTTCAGAGACCACCTGGACGCGCTCTTCGTCAAGAGGGGGAAGTGGTCCTACTTCGTCCAAGTCTACTACGGGGAGTGGAGCTACTCCGTCCCGGAGGGCCTGATCGGACCCACACCCAGCGGTGTTCGGACCTACAACTGTGAAGCCCTGACCGACTGACCCTCACCCTACCGCCGGCCGACCCACCCCTGGCACCACCGGCGTCCGGTAGCCCGCGACCTCGCACGCCGTCCCGCACACCTGCTGAATGAAGCTCACCTCCTGGGGACTCAGGGGGCTGGGCTCCTTGCGGAGGCCGCGGATCTTGTGCTGCAGGGGCGTGGGGTCGATGTGCGAGAGCTGGCAGTGGTCGGCCAGCGCCTGCAGGTTGAAGCCGGGTCGGATCAGGTCCTCGTAGCGGACGATCATCCCGGAGTCGTCGGGCCACTGCATGAAAGACAGAGCGAGCTTGTTCCAGTGGGCGGCGAAGGCCTGCACCGTCTCGACCTTGCGGGTGGGCCACTGCTCGTAGAAGGGGATGCCCTTGGCCGAGGACCACGCGGCCCAGGGGCTGCGCAGCAGGAACACAAAGCGGGCGTCCGGGTAGATCCAGCGCAGGAAGCGGGCGTCCATTGCCTGGAGGCGCACCTCCTTGATGCCCCAGCGCTGGTGACCGCGGGCGGCGGCGGGCTGGGCGAACAGGGTGTCGAGCTGCGCCCGGAAGCTGGCCTTGAGGGCGGCGGGCTCCGGGTACATGTTGGCGATCCAGGCCTCCTGGCGCTCGGGGGCGTCGGGGACCCGGCAGTGCATCTCGTTGGGCCACTCCTCCCGCAGGCAGAAGCTCGCGCGGGTCATGGCGGGGATGAGCCCGGCGCGTCCGTAGGGCTCCCCCCACATCAGCAGCTCTCCGCTGCTCCCCAGCAGGCGCTGCAGCAGGGTGCTCCCGCTGCGCCAACCCGCGGAGAGCAGGAACACCGGCGCGGAGCCGGTCTCGCAAGCGGGGATGCCAAAGCGGTCGTCAAAGCGGGTGAGGTGGTTGTCCAAGGGGCCTCCGATGGCAGCGCAATCGGTCCGATGGGCCGCGACTTGAGGGCCGATGTCAGTCTTCTCCTGAGGGCTGTGGCAGACTCCCGCCAGGAGGTCTCGTGGAGATCAAGCAGAAGCAGCCCCCCGCTGGTGGCGGGGGCGGGGTTCCCAGCACTGGAACCGTGGACATCGGGGCGGCCTTTTCCTTCCTGACCAAGGACCCTCAGTGGGTCCAGAAGGCGGGGATGATGGGGCTGATCACGCTGATCCCCATTGTCGGGTATGTCGTCTTGCTCGGCTGGTGCCGGGAGATCTTTGAGCGGGTGCGCGCCGGCGAGGACACGCTGCCCAGCCTGGACTTCGGCAAGCAGCTCGAGAAGGGCTGGGCCCCCTTCCTGGCGGTGTTCAGCGTGGGCTTTGGCTTCGGCGCGCTCATCTTTGTGCTGCAGCTCTTCACCCTGCCCTTCGCGCTGATCGGAGAGGCGACCCGCGGCACCGGGATTGAGACCATCGCCGGGCTGATCATGGGGCTGATCGGCATGCTGGTCGGCCTGCTGGCCATGGTCGGCGCGCTGGGCCTGAACGTGGCCATGCCCGAGCTGATCCGGCGGGGCTTCACGGGGGAGAGCTTCCCCATCGCCTCCCCCAAGCTGTCCATCGCGGCCATCAAGGCCAACAGCGGCGCCTACATCATGGTGGTGCTGGGCGCGATCGTGTTCAACATGCTCGGCAGCGTGGGCGTGATGGCCTGCTACGTCGGCATGTTCGTCACCATCCCCCTGGGGCTGGTGGGCATGACCCACATGATCGCCCAGTGGCAGAAGCTGGTGGACGAACAGGCCTGAGCCCAGCCCCCCGGGGGGGGACCCCAGCCCTGTTGGGCTGGTTCTGCCGGGCAAGAGTTCCAAACAGGCCCGTCCGGCAGAACACGGGCCCGAGTGGGCCCGCGGGGGCTGCGCCGCAAGGCGCATTTCCGGGGGTGTCCCCCGGAGAAGACAATAGTTCTCTGGAGCAAGAGCTCCGGCACGCGAAGAGTGTCGGAACTCATGCTTCGGAGAACTACCCCTTGACGTAGGGAATCACCCACTTCACGGGCTTCTCCAGGCTGTCGGACACCAGCGTCACGTGCAGGGTCATGGTGTCGTCGTCGTGGAACTTGAAGGTGTTCACCCGGGTCCCGGACTCCGTCTTGAGGCGCAGCACCACGGTGTTGTCCATGCGCTTGATGGTGGTGGTCACGGGGCCGTTCGCGCCCTGCCAGGTGGTGGCGCTCCCGTCGATGGGGCGGTTCAGCGCCGGCAGCGCGTCGCACTTGTTCATCCAGGTGTCGGCCTGCAGGTCGATGTCGTAGACCTCGCACATGGTGATGGCCTCCTTGAGGCGGCCCTCCGCGATGCTCTTGGCGTAGAAGGGGAAGTCGGCCGCCGCCTCCTCCGCCAGCTTGTCCAGCTTCTGGCGCTGAGCCTCGGCGCTGCCCTTGACCTTGTAGGTGCCCGTGAAGGTCTGGACGCTGTCCTGGACTTCGGGGGCCTGTGCAGCGGGGGCCTCGACGGCGTCCTGTGCGACCAGCAGGTCGGAGAGCTGGGGCGCGGCGAAGGGGAGCGCGAGCAGAGCGAGCAGGTGCATTGGGGATCTCCAGTTCGGGGCATCAGACCCGGGACGGGGCCAGTCTATTCGATGGGGCCAGCGCCGCCCCCGCGCCCCTGCAGCTCAAGCTGCAGCACCCGCATGAAGTCCTGGGCGTTGGTCACCACCCCAAAGGCCTGGTGTGTCCCCCGGTCCTTGAGCTTGGCGACCAGGAACTCGGTCTGGTCCACCACGATGGTGGCCAGCTCGTCCAGGCTGCCGTCGGGGCGCACGCAGAAGGTGGGCAGCATGTTGCCCACGGCGATGGCGTGAAGCGCGGTGGCCACCATCACGACCATGGTGGCCTTGGTGGTGTGCTCGCGCATGGCGGCCTGGGCCTGGGCGGCGTCGGTGATGGTGTCCGGCAGCGGGCCGTCGTCCCGGATGCTGCCAGCGATCACGTAGGGCACGCCGCAGTCCACGGCCGCCTTCATGATGCCGGCGTCGACCTGACCGCTCTCGCAGATGGCCTGGATCGAGCCGGCGCGCTTGACCGCGTTGATGGCCTTCATGTGCAGGTTGTGGCCGCCGGGGGCCACGCTGCCGTCGCAGTGCATGCCCAGGGAGCTGCCAAAGAGCGCCATCTCGATGTCGTGCACCGGCACGGCGTTGCCGGTGAGCAGGCCGTGGCAGTAGCCCTGGCGGATCATCCACTCCATGGCGGCGCGGCCCCGGGAGTGCACCAGCGCGGGGCCGATCACCCAGAGGATGTGGCCCTTCTCGCCGCGGTTGTCCTCGAATGCGGCCAGCAGTCCATCGTAGTTGACGGGCTTCTCCCGGCTCACGTCGGAGGACATGAACGAGAAGGCATCATCCGGCCCTCCCTCTCCCTCCACCGGGTGCTCGAAGCCCTTGTCCCAGACGAACACACCCTCGCTGCCGTCCTCGGCCGTGGCGACCGCGACCAGGTCGCCCTGTTTGATGCAGCGAAACTCCCGAATGGCCAGCTTGTCCTGCTCCGGATCCCACACCACGTGGCTGTCCATCCGGGGGTCGTCGGGCATGCGCCACTGGCCCCCGACGCGCACGTAGGTCGGGAAGTTGGTCGTGCATAGAAAGCCGTCCGGGAGCACCGTGTCCGCGGGGGCGGGGGCGAAGCGGCAGTCTGGGGTCTGATCCAGGCCCAGAGCCGAAAAGTCGGGTGCGCGGTAGCGGGGCATCTGCCCTCCAGGTTTCCGCGCAGCATATGCAAAGCGGAGGGGGCTGTGCAGTGGGGCGCAAGACTCACCCGGGCTATGGTCGCTGTCCTGCTGGAGTGCGCTCGTGTCCGACCCCTTCCTGGTGGCCCAGGCCGACGGCGCTTGGGTGCGCAACGACCTCTGGGTTCCTCGCATGGACCTGTCCCGTCCTGAGCTGACCTTGGGCTACCGACAGGCCCAGGCGGTGCAGGCGGCGATCGCGCAGCTCCAGGATCTGGCCCTCTGCCCCTTCCCCACGGAGGCCGAGCGGGCGGCCGAGGCCATGCTGCTGGAGCGCACCCCCTTCGCGGGGGCCCGGCTGACGGGGAGCGGCGATCAGGCCATGGCGCTCGCCCTGCGTTTTGTGGGGGGAGGAGAGGTGGCGCGTCTGTATGGGGGTGCGTCGGTGCACCTTCCGGACGGCTGCAGCGCGGTGGTCGCTGGCCTGGCAGGGGCCCGGCTCGCACCCGAGGGCTGGCTGGGTGAGGTCTCCGAGGCCGCCAGAGCCGCTGGGGTGCCTCTGATCCTGGACGAGCGGCGCACCGGACTGGGCCGCACGGGCAAGCTCTTTGCCTACCAGCACGAGGGCCTGGCGCCCGATCTGGTGGTGCTCGGCGAGGGCCTGGGCGCGGGCGTGGTGCGCGCTGGAGCGCTGCTGGGACCCAAGGAGGTCTCGGCGTTGGAGCTGGAGTTTGGCGCTGGCGCTCTGGCGGGTCGCTGCGCTCAGGTGGCCCTGGAGCAGGTCTCCGAGCTGATGCCCACGGGGCGCGCGCTGGGCAAGCACCTGTTCGTGGAGCTGCGCAAGCTCCCCGGAGAGCTGGTGAGCGCGCTGGACGCCCTGGGGCTCTACGCCGTGCTGGTGCCCCACGAGCGGCTCGGCGGGGCGGAGAAGGTGGCGCGCAAGCTGCGGGATGCCGGACTCTTCGTGCACGTCGCGGGCTCGGATGCGCTACACATCTGCCCCCCGATGACTGTTACCGCCGACGAGCTCGACTGGGCCGTCGGACACCTCCACGCGGTGCTCTGGACATGACGACGACTGCCTCTGGCATGCCCTTCCCCTGGACCCTCCGGCTCTCCCACCACGGCTACGCTGGCGTGCATGTGGAGTGGTCCGGGCGGCGCTTCCTCTTCGACCCGGCCCAGGCCCCCACCGAAGAGGACCAGGTGATCCTGACCTGGCACGTGCCCGAGCGGCTCAAGGGGACCCTCAAGGCGCTGCGCGGCGGGACCCGCCTGCGCGTGATGGCCGACGAGTCCCTGAGCGGCTGGCTGCAGCAGCAGGGCCAAGGCGACTTCCGCCCCCTGGGCGGTCAGGTGGACAAGCAGGTCTCCGTGGAGGCCCTGGACTACACGCCCCGCACCCCGGACGAGGTGTGGGTCAAGGCGGTCGCCGCCCTGCGCAAGCCCAGCTCGGCCGCCCGCAAGCTGCTCAAGCGGGACAAGCCCCCGGCCTCCCGCCCCCAGGTGGTCCAGCTCACCTTCCCCAACGGCAAGCGCCTGCTGCACCTGGGCCTGGCGCTGCACCGCGGGACCGACGCCGAGTGGCTGCGCGGGGCCCAGGAGCGCTTTGTGGGCGCGGACTGGGTGATCGTGGGCATGGAGCCCGGAGAAGAGGAGGCCGCAGCGAGCATGGTGGCCGGCTTCGGCGCCGACCAGATCCTGGTGACCGACCTGGTGAACGAGGTGCGCGCGGACCTGGGCCTGCCCACCAACGTGCTCACCCTGACGGTGGACCGGATGCTGGACGAGGGGCTGGCGGCCTACCCCTTCGTGAGCGGCGCGGGCTACCGCTACGAGTAGTCGCCGATCTGGGTGATCCGGAAGCGCTCCACCCCCAGGCGGAGCTGGCGGGTGCGGGCCCGACGCTCGATCAGCTCGGTGCCCAGACCGGCCACGAGCACGCCCAGCGCCTGGCGGGCCCGGTAGATCTGGACGTTGATGGTGGTGGGCTCCAGACGCAGCATGCGGGCCAGGTCCTCCTGGTGCACCCAGCCGCGGTTCGCGGTGGGGAGCTGGTGGTCCTGCTCGCGCAGGCGGGCCAGGGTGAGCAGCAGGTAGTTGAAGCTGCGGGGGCCGTGCTCCACCCGGCGCTCACCGTGGTGCAGGGTGATGGTGCAGTACTCCTCGTCCGGGGAGACCTGGAAGTGCAGCTCCGGTGCGCGCTCAGCCTCCAGCGTGGCGGGGAGGCCATGGGGGAGCTCCAGGACCCAGCGCGCGCCGTCCAGCTCCAGGGTGTCGCCGCTGCGGACGGTGGCGTCGCTGTCTTCGCGCACCCAGGCGCCGGAGCGCTCAAAGAGCGCCAGGCGGGGGCTGCGGTCATCGGGCAGCAGGAGCACGCCGCCCTGTGCGCGGACCACCCGGCCGTCATCGCAGCGCGCCACCGCACCGGGAGGGCTGGCGTCCCCCAAGCGCCAGAGCGTGTCCTCGCTGGCGAGCCCCAGTGCAGAGCCAGTGCGAAGGGGACGCTTGTCTCCGGGGTGCAGGCGCTCCCCGTCAAGCCAGGTGCCATTGCTGCTCCCCAGGTCCCGGACGTGCCAGCACCCACCGCTCCAGGTGAGCACCAGGTGTTCGCCGCTCACGCGGGGATCGGAGACCTGGATCTGGCAGCCGGGGGCGCGCCCCAGGACGCTGCGCGCGGACAGAGCGACGGGGTGGCCGTTGGGGGGAATCAGGGAGCCCATGCCCTGAACGTTAGCGGGGCGGCGGGGGCTCCTCAAGGGCGCGGGCGGCCTCCAGCTCGGGCCAGCGGGGGTGGGTGTGCAGGTCGCTCAAGGCGGGGTGCAGCGCCAGGTGGTCCGCGACGGTGTAGCGCTGCCCGCTGACCAGCTCCAGGGCCAGGTCCATCGCCGCGTCCGGATCGCCCGCCGCGAGCTCGAGCTGTACCAGGGCGCGGCCGGCGCTCAGGGGGGTGGGCTGCAGGGCCTGGGAGCGCTCCAGGTGGGCGCGGGCGCTGGCGAGATCGCCCCTCCGGAGCAGGGCCTCGCCGCGGATGAAGAGCAGCAGCGCCAGCAGCTCGGGGTCGGGGTGGTCCATGGACTCCAGGCCGCGGAGCTCCAGGATCTCCCCGTCCAGCTCGGGGTCGCCGGGGTGCTGGGCGAGCGCCCCGATGAGGGCGAGTCCGTACACGCTCAGGGGGTCGGCTTGGGGGTCGGCCCACAGGATGGGGATCCACAGATCGGGGCGCTCCC
Source organism: Myxococcota bacterium (assembly GCA_036229005.1). Lineage (GTDB taxonomy): Bacteria > Myxococcota_A > UBA796 > UBA796 > CAJQPC01 > CAJQPC01. The sequence goes on along the minus strand of JAZAMN010000020.1, from coordinate 184,679 downwards.
GCAGCAGCGCGCCCACAAAGGGAGGGAGCTCCGGCTGGGCGTCCCAGAGCGCCTGCACGGCCTCGCGGCGACCCTGCGACATCAGGCGGCGAAGCTGCGTCTCCAGGTCTCCATCTTGGCTGAGTTCACCGTGGGCGGCGGCCCGCAGGGTGGGGGTGGGCTCGGGGAGCTCCAGCAGCTCGGCGCCGTGGATCTCGATGCTGCGGAGCAGCGAGCGGGCCTCGTTGGCGCTGGCGTAGGAGGAGCTGCCGATCAGCAGGTCGACCCGGCCCGGTGACAGGGGGCGCGCGATGTCCATGGAGACGCTCTGGGGCCACGCGGGGTGGTGGCAGCGGCTGCGCTCCGGCCCAAAGGTGAAGGTCCACAGGCCCGAGAGCTCGACCAGCGCGGCGTCCTGGGGCAGCACCCGGGCGGGCCGTCGCCGCTGACCGTCCCCGCAGGAGAGCTCGGCGCCCACGGCCTGTGCGCCCCCCATCCCGAAGATCTGCCCCAGGAACCAGCCGCCCGCGCTGTCCTCCAGGCTCACCCGCAGGCCGCTGCCCCACTCGAGGCGCTCGATGTTTGCGTCCAGCTCCACGCGCAGGGGGCTGTGGCCGTCCCACTGGAGGGGGATGCGCAGCAGGATGGTGTCCTGGGCCCGGGAGATGCGCAGGCCGTCGCCGGTCACCTGCAGACCGTGGCTCTGGACCCAGACCTGGGGCGGGATCGCGCCGCGGAAGTCCAGGGTGCTGTGGCGCGCGTCGGCCTGCGCCCAGGTCTGTGCCGGGAGGGGTGGGCTGTCGGGGTAGCGCCGCTGGAGGCGCTCGTTGAAGGCGATGGCGTCCGCCGCCCGGTGGTCCTCCCAGGCGTTCTCGGCCAGCGCCCGCAGCGCCTGTTCGCCCAGCTCAGGGTCCTCGATCGCGAGGACCCACGCAGCCTCCGCGCGCCCCAGGTCCTCTGCCCGCTGGTGCACCCCGCCCAGCTCCCAGGCGGCCAGCGCCCTCAGCTCCGGGTCGCTCAGCAGCCGCTCCAGGGAGGAGATGGAGGCCTCGTGGAGCCCGAGCTCGTCGAGCTGCACCGCTCTGCGCACCTGGGCCTGCGCCACCTGCGTGGAGGGGGGTGGGCCCGAGCGAGGAAAGGGCTGGTCCCCCGACCCCAGCACGCGCCACTGGCCGTCCACCCGCGCGTAGAGCTCCTCGTCTCCGTCGCCGTCCAGGTCCCCGGCCCGCCGGGAGGCGTCCACGCCGGCGATCCACTGGTGGTGGACCCTGCCCTGTCGCTCCGCGACCACCAGCAGGTGGTCCGCGCTCTGGGCGAAGCCCTCCAGGCGCCCGTCGCCGTCCACGTCGGCGCTGAACACCTGGTCGTAGCCCTGTTCGTCCCAGAAGCTGTCCAGCACCTGCAGCCGCCCCCCGCGCAGCCCGAGCACATGCAGCCCCGCGCCCAGGCCCTCCGGGTCCCCCTGGGGGAAGACCTCGCGGCTCCCGTAGAGGTGTCGGATGGGCAGCAGCATCAGGTCGCCGTCGGGGTGGGGCAGCGCCGCCAGGGAGCTGATGTGGCCCACGGGCAGGCGCACCAGCAAGGGGTAGGGCGCCGGCTCCGCGCTGGAGAACACCCGCAGGTCGAAGGGTCCCCAGGCCCCGCTTGGCAGCACCAGCTCCGGGGCCCCGCCGGGCTTGACCTGGGCCAGCAGCAGGTCTTCGTGGCTGCCGGGGATGGGGGTGACCAGCTCCCGCCGGGCCCCGGAGTCCGGATCCAGTCCCCAGACGCCCTCTTCGGCGTAGATCCACTCCGGGGTCGCGCTGTCCGGGAGCTGCGTCACTTGGGTGTGCGCGGGCAGGGGGCTCCCCTGGTGGAGGGGCTGGGCAGCCGCTCCGGGATCCGGGACCAACTCGCTCGCATCCAGCGCCATCAACACACTGCGCAGGGGCCCCTGGGCACCAGCGAGGTCACCCGAAGCCACTCGGGCCGCCGCGATCAGCGCGTCGCTCTCCGGGCTGGGGTCCGGCAGCTCGGCCAGGATCCAGCCCACCTGCCGGGCGGCCTCGAGCTGACCCTGCGCCTGCAGCGACAGGCCCAGCTCGGCCAGCACCTGCGCGGGCTGGGGGTGGTGGATGAAGGCCCGGGCGCGCGCCTGATCCGCCCCGCTGAGGTCACCGCGCGCGTCCAGATCGCGGGCGTGCCGCAGCCAGGCCTGGGCGGCCGCCGCGCTGTCCCGCAGGGGGGGCGCCTCCAGGCCCTCGGTCAGGAGCCGCAGGGCGGCCTGGGGATCGCGCAGGGCCAGCTCCGCGGCCTGCGCCTCCAGGGCCGCCACCTGCTGCTGCTGAACGATCTGGGCGCGCTCCGCCAGCCGGGCCTGCCGCCCGGTCGCGGCCCAGAATGTGGCCCCGGCGGCGAGCAGGCCGGCCAGCCCCAGGGTCAGGCCGCCCCGGTGCTGGCGCAGCCAGGGGCGCAGGGCGCTGGGCGCCTGGATGCTCTGGCCCCGAGCCAGGCGCTCCAGCTCGGCGACCAGCGCCTGGCCGTCCTGGGGGCGGTCGGCGGGGTGGGCGGCCATGCAGCGGGCGACCAGGGCCCGGAGTCCGGGGGAGCCCTGCTCCAGCCGGGGGGGCGGCCCCGCGGACACCTGCGCGAGCACCTGGACGGGGTCGCTGCCCGGGAAGGGGCGCCTGCCGCTGATGGCCCGGTACAGGGTCGCCCCCAGGCCGTAGACGTCCGCGGCGGGGGTCAGGGGCTCCCCCCGGGCCTGCTCGGGCGCCATGTAGGCGGGGGTCCCCAGGCGGGCGCCGTCCTGGGTGAGCTGGCTGCCCTCCGCGGAGCTGGCCAGCCCGAAGTCGGCCAGCCGAGGGCCCTCCGGGGCGAGCAGGATGTTGGCCGGCTTGAGGTCCCGGTGCAGCAGCCCGGCGTGGTGCACCGCGGCCAGGCCCTCGGCGATGGCCTGGGCCAGCGGGAGCAGCTCGGCCTCCGAGAGGGGGCCGGCCTCCAGGCGCGCCTGCAGGCTGGGGCCCTCCACCAGGTCCATGGCCAGGAAGCTGCGCCCGTCCTGCTGCCCGAAGTCCAGCAGCCGCACCAGGCTGGGGTGGTCCAGCCGGGCCAGCGCGCGCGCCTCCCGCAGGAAGCGGCCCTGCTCGGAGAAGCTCAGCTTGAGGGCGACCTTGCGCCGGAGCACGCCGTCCTGGGCCTGCCAGACCTCGCCCATCGCGCCGCGCCCGCGGCGGCGCTCCAGGGTGTAGCGGCCGAAGGGGCCGGGCTCGATGGGGAGCTGGGTGGCGGCCTCCGCCAGGGTGGCCGCGACCACGGCGCCCGGGCGGGTGGCCAGGGGATCCAGCGCGTGGAACACCTGGTCCATCCGGGGGCGCTGGGCGGGGTCCGGGCTGAGCAGGGCGCGGATCACGGCGGCCATCTCCGGCGGGGGCGCGTCCGCGAGGCCCTGGAGCAGCGCGCCCAGCGCGTAGCGGTCCTGGTCCGCGCCGGTGGGCTCGGGCTCGGGGGCGGCGAAGCCGGTGGTGTGGGCACGGGTGACCTCGTCTGCGCCACAGACTCCACCCAGGTCGATGAGCCGCGTGTCCCCCGAGCGGTCGACCAAGACGTTCTGAGGGGAGAGATCCCCGTGGGCCAGACCTGCCGCGTGCAGAGCCCCCAGCGCCTGCGAGAGCTGCGCCCCGATCCCGGCGGCCGTCGCGGCCTCGACCACCAGCCCGCGCAGGGAGCTGCCCTGGATGAGCTCCATCACGAAGCCCCCGTCCAGGTGCTCCAGCAGGCGGGGGAGCGCCGGGTGCAGGCCTCGGGCCAGGGTCTGGGCTTCGCGCTCGATGCGGGGGCGGGCCAGGGCGTCGCGGGCCAGCTTCATGGCGGCGACCAGGCCAGTGGCGTTCACGCAGCGGTAGACGATCGCGCTGCTGCCTTCGCCCAGGCGCCAGTCCAGGGACCAGTTGCCGATGCTGGCGCCGCTGGCGTGGGAGGGGATCACGGGGCCAAGCTATCAGCATCCGCCGGGGATCTCCGTGAGATCCGCCCGGATGAAATCGACAGAAACAGAGGGGCCGCGGGCGGGCTCAGATCCGGCGGTCGCTCTTGTCCAGGATGGCGCGGCGCAGGGCCTTGAAGTGGGGCCCGTCGAGCTGCTCGAGCTGGGGGGTGGCCAGGGCCACCAGGAGGGGATCGCGGGCCAGCAGGCCTTCGTCCAGGCAGAACTGCAGGCGGCCCAGGAGCTGGGAGCGCACGGCCTCCTGGGCGACATCGGGGGCGAGCTCGAGCTCCTGCCCCAGCTCCTGGAGCTCGGAGAGCATGCGCTGGGAGTCGGCGGGGGTGGCCTCTCCGCTGCCCATGGCGTCCCGGAGGCGCTCGCGCAGGGCCACGGCGTCGGCGGCCCAGGACTCGTCCCGGGGGCAGTGGTCCCGCGCCAGCCCATAGCAGAAGCCCGGCTTGCGGCTGCGGGAGTAGCGGGTCAGCACGGAGAAGCCCTGCTCGACGCGCCAGTCGCGCTCATCGCCGGTGGTCTGGAGGTGGCGCAGGCGGGCGGTGAGCCACTCGATCAGCGTGGACTGCGCGCGGCGGGGGAGCCGAGGCCACTGGTCGACGGCCTCCAGGACCGCGCCGATGGCGGCCAGCTCTTCGGTGTAGGCCTTGTGGTGGCGGCCCTTCCGCAGCAGGCTCGCGAGCACCCGGGTCCACTGGGGGTCCGGGGCCTCTTCGGGCTCGGGCTCGGGCTCGATCTGGACGCGGGTCGGGGCGGTCTGGAGGCCCTCGGCGTTCAGGCAGACGCGGCCGCCCATGCGGCGCCAGCTCAGGATCAACTGGGCCAGCTCATGCTCCAGGGCGGCGCGTCGCTGGGCGATCATCTCGCGCAGGACGTCGTCCAACAGCGGCTGATCGAGCTGGTCGAGCTGCTCGAGCTGGTCGACCAGGCAGCCGGCACGGGCGGTGTTCTCGGTTGCGCGCTGGACCAGGGTGTCCAGGACCTTGTCTTGAATCTCGAGCATGCACACATCCTGTACGCCAAACGCCGCGCCAGCAAGGTGCGGAGAATGTCATTATCAGTCCCCCATGTTCTCCGTCGGCGACACCCCCCCTTCCGTAGAGCGTCAGCCGGTTTTCGGCCTGCCCGTCCGGCTGCCCGATCCCGAGCGCACCCAGCTCGTGGTGTTCGTCCGCTCCCTCTCGTCCCCCCTGACCCGCGAGGCGCTGTTCCAGCTCCAGGCGCGCCACGGGGACTTTGACGTGGAGGGCGTCCAGGTCGTCGCGATCTCCGACTCGGACCTGGAGCTCGCCCGGGACTTCGTGCCCCGCCACCACCTGCTCTACCCCCTGATCACCGACCCCGAGCAGGCCCTGTTCGAGGCCTGGGGTGTGGGCGGTGCAAAGCCCTTGTCTGGACGGCTGCGGGGGCTCGGCGTGGCCTCGATCCGCGGCGCGGTGCGGGCGCTCCGACACGGACACGGCCCCATCGAGCGGCGTCAGCTCCGGCTGCCGGCCCAGCTCGTCCTCAAGGGCGGTCGGGTCGTCCACGCCCACTACGGCGCCCACGTCGGGGAGCTCCCGGACCTCGACGCGCTGCTGGCGGCGTGCCTCTCCTGACCCTGGCGCTGGCCTGCGCCCCCGTCCCCGACCGGCGCGATCTGCTCCCGGCGGCGGTGGCTGTGGGGGTCGACACCCAGGATGGTCGGCAGCTCTCCGTGGTGGTGCGCCTGGACGATCCCGAGCGCCCGCCCCAGCTCCGATACGCCCCCTCTGCGCTCCGGGTCGATGGGGCTGTGTGGCCCTCCGCACCCATTGAGTCCACCGTCCGGGCCCAGGGTCCAGGTCAGGGCTTCGGTGTCACCCGCTCCGCAGACGAGGTCACCCTGGCGCTTCCCCTGCGCCATCAGCCCCTGGTGCTGGTCGACGGGGTCGCAGCCCTGCGCTCGGTGGAGCTGCTCACGGCCAGCCAGCTCTCCGATGAGAGCCTGGACCCCTTCGGCATCGTGTCCATGGTGCTGCTCACCGAGGGCCAGGCCCTGGCGGACGGCGACCTGGAGGAGTGGCGCGGCTCCCGCAGCCTGGCGGTGGACAGCCGGGGGCACGTGCGCGAGGGCCTCACGCACTGGAGCGGGCCCCGGGACGGCGCGCTGGCGATCGTCGGGCGCATCGACGGCCCCGACCTGGTGCTGGCCCTGCGCGTCCGGGACGACGCCCTGCTCCCCGGCCAGGACCGCATCGAGGTGCAGACGCTCCAGGGCGCCGTGAGCCTGCCGGTGCAGGGGGCCGGGGTCGCGCCCACTCCCGCGGGGGCGCACGCGGTGTTCACCGAGTCCGTGGAGTTCGGGACGGGCCTGGAGCTGTCGCTGCCCGCGGCGTGGCTGGGGCCCCAGGGCCACGGCCTGCTGGTGCGCTACGTGGACGTGGATCCGGGGGAGCCGGGCACGACCCTGGCGTCCTCTCCGTCGCTGCAGGCGCTGGCCGATGTGCCCGCCGCGGGCCCTCCGCCGCGCATCGTGGAGCAGCTCCAGCCGTGATGCGCCCCAGCTACATCACCCTGTCCTCGGCTGCGCCAGGGGTCTTGCGGGGGTTCTATGAGGCCCTGGGGCTGGTGGTGAGCCGAGAGGGGCCGGGGGCTCTGATCTGCTTCTCCCTGGGGCCGCTGACCTTGGCGCTGTACCCCGCAGAGGCGCTGTCTGCGGAGCTGGGCGTGGCGCTGCCGCAGGGGGGGCTTGGGCGCACGCTGATCTCCCTGAACGTGGACAGCGCGCAGGAGGTCGACGCGTGGATGGCGCGGGCGCAGGCGGCGGGGGCGCGGATCACCCGGCCGGCGGAGCGCGCCGCGTGGGGGGGCTACCGGGGCTATTTCCTGGACCCCGAGGGCAACCCCTGGGAGCTGGTGTTCAACCCCCGGGCCTGAGCGCTGGGCTCAGAGGGGCCCGAAGAGGTCGCCGCCGTCGGTGGGGGCCCACAGCAGGATGCCCATGGCGACCAGGCCGTAGACCACGCAGATGATCAGGATGGGTTTGTCGGTGAGCAGGACCTTGGAGGGGTCGCCCGTCTTGCCCTGCTGGACCAGGTACATGTAGCGCCAGACGGCATAGAGCGGCAGCGGGAAGGTCAGCAGCAGCCAGGGCGTGGGGGAGCCCAGCACCGTGTAGAGCGCGTAGCTGATGATGGCGCCGCTGGAGGTGACCGCCTGGATCTCCTCGAGCAGGTTGGTGTTGTAGTGCTTGAGGCTCTTGCGCTGGCCGCCGTCGCCCACGGAGAGCAGCTCGCCGCGGCGCTTGTTGAAGCCCAGGAAGAGGGCCAGGAAGCCCGCGCAGAGCAGCAGCCAGGGGGAGATGGGCACGTTGATGGCGACGGCGCCGGCCATGGCGCGGGCCAAGAAGCCCGCCGCGATCATCATGACGTCCAGGATGACCTGGTGCTTGCCCCAGACGCTGTAGGTCATGGTGTTGACCCAGTAGCCGGCGGCGATGGCCGCGAACCAGGGATCCAGCAGGAAGGCCAGGGCGGAGCCGGCGACCAGGCAGAGGATGCCCAGGCCCCAGGCGGCGCCCACGGGGAGGGCTCCGGAGGCGATGGGGCGGCGCTTCTTCTCGGGGTGGAGGGCGTCCGCCTCGCGGTCCATCAGGTCGTTGAAGATGTAGCCGGAGGAGGACATCAGGCAGAAGGCGCCGACGCCCCAGAAGGCCAGACCGACGCTGTGCAGGTCGGTGAACTTGATGGAGAAGATGAGGGCCGCGAGCAGCAGGACATTCTTGGTCCACTGCTTGGGGCGGAGGGCCTTGAACGCCGCCAGGGGCAGCGGGTCCTTGCGAGGCATGACTTCTGCGCTCAAGAGAGCTCCTTGCTCAGTCGCGTTCCGGCTCGAGTCTGGCGAGCTGGATGTCCAGGACCCGCTCTTCGTTGTGGTGCAGGGTGACCTCCTGCTCCAACGGGCTGTGTCCTTCCAGGGTGACCCGAAGCCGGACGGGCTCGCCAGCCCGGAGGGTCAATGGGGTGGGGCCGCTCTCGGCGAGGGGGACCACCTGGTCGTCACGCTGGAGGGTCGCGCCCTGGGGGAGGGTCACCAGGAGGCGGGGCTCCTGCTTGATGGGGCCGGCCACAGGCAGGGGGCTGCGCTTGCCGCTCCCCAGCAGGCCGGTGAGCACGCCGCCGGAGAAGCCGACGATCAGACAGGTGATCGCGACCAGGGCCATCAAGAGCTGGGTCCGCCGGCTCATCCCGGTGGGCTGCGCAGCGCTCGTGGGCCGGGGGCGGGGTTGCTGTACGGGCTGCTGCCGAGGCTGCTGTACGGGCTGCTGCCGAGCCTGTTGCCGAGGCTGAGGCTGGACGGCGGGCGGCGGGGGCAGTGGGGCCTGACCCGCGGGGCGCGGAGGGGGCTGCTGCGGGGGCGGGGGCAGAGGGGCCGAGCGCCGCGCGACCGGGGGCTTGGGGAGCTCGTTCCGGGTGGGCTCGTCGAGCTCCAGCTCCTCCAGGTCTTCGGTGTGCTGGGGGCCGTCCAGCTCGACGGGGCCGCGGATCATGGTGGGGCTGTCGTCCGCCCACTCGCTTGCCGACGGGTTGGCGCGCTGAACCGCGGCGCGGAGGGCGTCGGAGCCGGGGCGCAGCAGGGTGCTGTCGTCCAGGGGATCCGAGAGGGGGCCGAAGTTGCGGCTGGGGTCGGGGTCCTGCTCGATGGGGGGGCCGAGCTCAAGCTGCGCGGCCGTCTCGGTGGCCTCCTCCAGGTCGTTTGTGAGGCCCTCGATGCTGTCCAGGCTGATGAAGCTGGACTCGTCCCCGATGTCCTCGTCTGGCTGGGGACCGAAGCTGATCCGAGCCTGCTCGGGGACCACCCCGGTGTCCGATGGTGGGGACTTGCGGGAGATGTAGGTCGCGGCCTCGTCCCCCTCCGCTGCCTGCGCCTTCTTGTCCGGGATGGGCATGGGCATGGTGTGCTGGTCCTTGAGCTCCAGCACCTTGGCGCGGCGGCGGCCGCTGGCTTCGGGGAACAGGCCCTTGAGGAAGGCGGCCAGGGTCGAGTGGGAGAAGATGAATCCCGCGTCGTGGAAGAAGCGGGTCAGGGCCTCCTTGAACTCGGTGGCGCTCTGGAAGCGCTCGTCGGGGTCCAGCGCCAGGGCGCGGTCCAGGACCAGCTCCAGGCTGTAGGGCACGTCGGGGTTGGCGACGGTGGGCGCGGTGTAGCGGCCGGCCTTGATCGCGGCGATGGTCTTGAGGTCGCCGCCGGTGCGGAAGGGGTGCACCCCGCAGAGCATCTCGTAGAGCAGCACGCCCGCCGCGAACAGGTCGGTGCGGGGGTCCAGGGACTCGCCCCGGGCCTGCTCGGGGCTCATGTAGTCGAACTTGCCCTTGATGACGCCGCTGACGGTCTGCAGCGCCTTGACCTTGGCCTTGGCGATGCCGAAGTCGGTGAGCTTGACCTCTCCCTGGAAGGAGACGAGCACGTTGGAGGGGCTGACGTCCCGGTGCACGATGTCCAGGGGCATGGGGGTCTTGCCGCGCATGATCTGGCGGTTGTGGGCGTACTCCAGGCCCTTGAGCACCTCGATCAGCACGAACACGCTGTGGGGCACGGGCAGGGTGATGCCGCGCTCCTGGCAGCGGCTGAGCACGCGCCCCAGGTCCCGGCCGTTCACGTACTCCATGGCCACGTAGTACTGGCCCTTGACCTCGCCCAGGTCCAGGATCTGGACGATGTTGGCGTGGCTCAGCAGGCCGGCGACCTTGGCCTCGTCGACCAAGAGGTCGATGTACTCGCGGTTCTGGGAGAGGCTGGGCAGGATGCGCTTGATGGCGAACAGCCGGTTGAAGCCCCCGATGCCCTCCATCCGAGCCTTGTAGATCTCGGCCATGCCCCCGCGCGCGACCCGCTCGAGGATCTGGTACTTGCCGAAGTGCTCGATGGGTTGGGCTTGGGCCAAGGGGAGTCCTGTGCGCTCAGTCTACTCGCCGCAGACGGTGGAGCAGGGAGTCGGCCAGCGTCCGTCGTAGAGATCCGCGCAGGCCAGGTCCCGGGTCTCCTCGACGCAGAGCTGCGCGCTGTCGGCGTCGAACTCGCAGCTCGACTCCTGGGTCTGGAGGGGCGCGTCGCGCTCTTCGTAGCACTCGTCCGCGCTGTCCCAGGACAGGTTCTCCTGCTGCGCCTGGTCGTAGCACTCGAAGTACTTGTCGCAGATCGCTTCGGTGTACTCGGCCTCGTAGTCCGCCTCGCTGTAGCAGGCCGACAGTCCGAGCAGCAGGGCGAGTGGCCAGAGAGCGCGCGGCGCCATCGTGTTCCTCCAGGGGGGCGGGCGGGGCCCAGGTGGCCCCGATTACCACGCGATCCCGCCTTCGGCACGGGACATCTTGCCGCTGGAGGGATCGGGGAGCAGAATTCCTGCCTTGGATATGCCAAGCTCAGCCGTTAATGGCCGATGCCCAATGCCTGCCTGACTCAGAGAGGTGCACATGAGCGCTGACGTGACCGATCTCCCCCCCGAGGATGAGTACCTGTCCCAAGAGGAGGTGATGCACCTTCGCCAGGCCCTCCGGGACCAGGCCAAGCTGCTGATCGATCGCTCCCGCGACAACATCGGGGATCTGACCGAAGAGCAGAACCACGACGGAGACCAGGTCGATGTCGCCGCCAACGAGTCCGAGCGCGGCCACCGCCTGCGCTTCGCGGACCGCGAGCGCAAGATGCTGGGCAAGATCCAGATGGCTCTGGAGCGCATCTCCGAGGGCGAGTACGGCGTCTGCGAGGGCTGCGGCGAGGCCATCGGCTACAAGCGCCTGCTGGCGCGTCCGGTCGCCACCCTCTGCATCGACTGCAAGACGCAGGCGGAGCAGCACGAGCGCCGGAGCTGGGGCTCCTGAGCCCCACCCCTTGAGGGGGCCTGAAGCTCAGGTCTCCTCCCACCGGCGGCTCAGGGCGGCCAGCCGTCCCAGGCAGTGGGACAGCGCGGCGCCCCCCGAGAGGGAAGAGCCTCCGAGCGCGAAGCCCGGAGCTGGGGTGCCCCGATCGGCCGGCACCCCGTTGCGCCCCGAGGGCGGTCCCATGCCGGGAAGCTTCGATGTTCGGGTGGGCCCGAGGGCAGCAGCGGTGAGAACATCCGGGCATGCTGCTCCCCCGTGCCGCTATGCTGTAGGCATGAAGCGTCGCCTGAGATCCGGCCAGTCCGTCGTCGAGTACGTGTTGGGCATCAGCGTGGTGGTGGTCGGTCTGGCCGCGGCCTTCCTGGTGCTGACCGACAGCGTGAGCCTGACCTTCAAGAACGCCAGCGACGTGGTGGTGAGGCCCTACCCCTGATGGACCAGCTCACGGTGGTGGATGGGGCCTTGGGGCTGCTGCTGGCCATCGCGGTCGGTACGGACCTCAAGTACCAGAAGATCTTCAACAAGCTCACCTTCCCGGCCATGCTGATCGGCGCCTGCTACTGGGTGCTCCAGGGTCAGGTGGGTTTCGGGTTGCTGGGGATCGCGGTGGGCTTCGGCATGACCTTCCCCGCCTTCGCCCTGGGGCGCACCCTGCGCGCCGGAGACGCCAAGCTGATGATGGCGGTGGGCGCGCTGGTGGGGCCGGGCATGGTGTTCCGCGCCTGCCTGCTGATGTACCTGCTGTCCATCCCCTTTGGCCTGGGCGTGCTCGCGTACAAGGGGCGGCTGGGCAACCTGATCCCCGCGCTCAAGGCCGGCGTCCAGAGCGCCGCGGGGCAGCAGGAGGAGGGCGCGCCCCCGGTCCCGGTGACGGTGGTGGCCTACGCCCCGGTCATCGCGGTGGCGGTGGCGGTCGCGCGGTTCACCGACTGGCTGGACTTCTGGGGGGGCGCATGAGTCGACCTCGCTTGCGCCGATCGGGCCAATCCACGGTGGAGTTCATGCTGGCGATCTCGGTGGTGGTGATCGGTGTGGCGGCTGCTGCCTATGTCTTCATCGGCCCGCTCCAGGAGGGGATGGAGGCCTTGGATGACGACACGCGGATCCTCCTGGACGACGAGCGGCCCGCGTCTCAACCGGGTCGACGTTGAGCGTCCGCTGAGGTCTCTTGGGGGGCCTCAGCCCACTTGGGCGCCGCTGCCTGCTATTGTTCGGCGGTATCCGAGGTGGGCGTGAAGAACCCCAAGGCCTTCATCGCGGCGCTGATCACTGCGCTGCTCTTCACATTGGTCCAGTGCCGCTATGTGCACCATCGCGAGCAGGGTCTTCTCTACGACTCCGAAGAGATGGCCACGCTGGTCGCCAACCGTGACATTCCGGCCAACTACAAGCTGGACGAGACCATGTTCGACACCGTCATGGTGCCCCGCAAGTGGCGCCAGCCCCAGGCGGTGACCGACGTGGACGAGGTGCTCGGCCAGATCTCCTCCAACCCCATCCTGGAGGGGGAGCAGGTCCTGGCCACCAAGCTGGTCAAGCCGGACGAGGCGGGACTGGCCTTCTACGTGCCCCCGCGCATGCGCGGCGTGTCCGTGGCGGTGGACGAGTTCAACTCGGTGGGCGGGCACGTCAAGCCCGGCACCTACGTGGACATCGTCGGCACCTTCGACTTTGGCGAGGGCGACAAGACCGACGTCCGCACCGTGACCCTCTTCCAGAACGTGTACGTGCTGGCGGTGGGTGACGACATCGGGCAGCCCCAGGCGGTGACCAACACCGAGGGCGACGAGGAGGTCTACGAGCCGGGCGGCATGGACGGCGGGCGCACCGTCACCCTGGCCGTCTACCCGGACGAGGCCCAGAAGCTGATCATGGCCCAGGAGCTCGGCGCTCTGACGCTGACCCTCCGCTCCCTGTGGGAGAAGGAGAAGGCCCTGGATCTCGAGCACGCGACCATCCACAACACCCTTGGCATCCCGCAGCGCGTCCGGGCCCGCACCCGCGCCCGCTGGGAAGTCATTCGCACCGGAGGCTTCTGATGTCCAAGCGCTGGATGGGGCCCCTGTTGGCCCTCTCGCTGCTGGGCGCCGGCCTGGTCCTGACCCGCACCGACCCAGGCTACGCCGACGAGAACAACATCGACGACGTGCTGGTGGTCGTGCAGACCCAGTCGGCGATCGACGTGCCCTACCGCTTCGGCAACGTGGCGACGGGCTCGGACATCATCAAGGTCGTGCCGCTGCGCGACAGCAACCAGATCCTGATCGCCGGCCGCCGGTCAGGGTCGACCAACCTGTTGGTCTACGACATCGACGGCATCCTGCGTGATGAGTTCGAGGTGACCGTCATCCCCAGCAACCTCTCCCGCGTGATGAAGAACGTGGAGAACCTGCTGCAGGACATCGAGGGCATCTCCATCAAGATCATGAACGGGCGCGTCTACATCCAGGGCGAGGTCTCCCTGGACGAGGAGAAGATGCGCATCGAGGACCTGGCCGCGCGCGAGCCCATGGTCGAGTCGATGGTCACCCTGAGCCCCGTCGCCCAGAAGCTGCTGGCCGGCATCATCGAGCAGGAGATCGATCGCCCCGGGGTCAAGGCCCGGGTGGTGAACAACCAGATCCTGCTGGAGGGCGTGGTGTTCTCCGAGGCGGAGCTCAACCGCGCCATCGCGATCGGGCAGGCGTACTCGCCGGACGTCGTGTCGGTGCTGGACATGCGCGAGGTCGAGCGCATCCCCGGCCGCAACCCCACGCTGGTGATCACGGTCCACTTTGTGGAGCTGGCCAAGAGCCTGACCCAGTCCTGGGGCGTCGAGTGGACCCCGCTGCAGGTGGATGGTCCGGACGTCTTCTTCCAGCGCGAATACGCCAACGGCGCCTGGGGGACGACCTCCGGCTACGCGACGGCCACCGTCTCCTCCATCCTGCCCCGCATCGAGCAGGCGCGCACCGCGGGCTACGCGCGGGTGCTGGAGAACCCCACCGTGTCGGTCAAGAGCGGCGACAGCGCCAGCATCTTCGCCGGCAGCGAGTACCCCTACCTGGTGACCCAGGGGCTGTTCAACAGTGTGGAGTTCCGGGACATCGGCATCCGGGTCGACGTCACGCCCTACGCCCAGGGCAACGAGGTCGACATGGACATCGGCGTCGAGGTCACCGCGCTGGGTGAGGTCGCCTCCAACGGCTACCAGGCGGTGAACAAGTCGACCCTGAGCACCTCGGAGTTCTGCCGCAGCGGCGAGAGCATCGTGATCGGCGGCCTGCAGCGGGTCTCGGACTCGGTGGACTACAACCGGGTGCCCACCCAGCAGGTCGACAACGCCGTCTACAGCCTCTACCGCAACCGCGAGTACAAGAAGAGCAAGTCCCAGTTCCTGGTCTTCCTGACGCCCCAGATCCACGAGACGAGCTCGGAGGCCAACCAGGAGATCAAGGACCAGTTCAACCTGGACGAGGTCCGGCAGTAAGTGGCTCCTCGAATCGTCGCGGTCACAGGCGCTCGGGATGGCGTGGGTCGCAGCACCTTCGCCGTCAACCTGACCCTGTCCTTGCTCAAGGAGACCCGGTCGCGGGTGCTCCTGCTGGATCTGGACGGAGAGAGCTGCGGGGACTGTCAGGCTCTGATGGGGATGCCCACCTCGGGCGAGCAGGCCGCGCGCTCCGTTCTGGATTTCGCGCCCTATACCCAGCAGCTCAAGCCGGATCAGTTCCGTCAGTACATCTCGGCCCACCCCGCTGGCGTTGGGGTGATTCCCCTCGCGCCAAGCCCGGATCGCGCCGGCGAGGTCACACTGGAGAAGCTCCAGGAGCTGCTCGCGCTGGCTGCCCCGCTCTGTGACTACATGGTGGTGGACTGCGGGGCCGGGCTGAACGACCGCTCCGTGAAGATCTTCGAGCAGGCCGCCGGCATCTTTGTGCTCAGCACGCCGGAGCTGGCGGTGCTGCGGCACACCAAGCGCATGGTCGACGCCCTGCAGCGCCTGCAGTTCCCCAAGGAGCTGATCAAGGTGGTGGCCAACCGGGTGCCCCCCAAGGGCGGGCTGAGCCCGGACCAGATGGTCCGCGTGCTGGGCCGCAAGTTCATGGTCACGCTCCCGGATGAGGCGGAGACCACCTTCAAGGCCGAGCTGGAGGCCAGTCCCTTTGTGCTGGGCCAGCCCCGCGCCCGCCTGAGCCGCGTGTACGACGAGTTCGTGCGCAAGCTGGTGGAGATGGGCGCGCTGGACCGCATGCTGCAGATGGCGCGCCCCCAGGGGCTCGCCGGTGTGGGCGGCGGTCGTGGCGCTGGCCTGAGCGCGGACGCCCAGCAGGAGCTGGCCGCCTACCAGAAGCGCCGCGGCGGCAAGGCCGCGAGCATGGACCAGGTGGATGGCCGCACCGCCCTCAAGATGCTGCTGCACAAGCGCATGGTTGAGGCGGTGGACCTCAAGGGGCTGGAGCGCGAGCTTGAGGCCCAGGGCGGTGACCGGGACGAGGCGCTGCGCGAGCGCATCACCCAGGCCGTCGTCATGCTGATGGACCAGGTCGGCGGACACATCTCCGACCGCGCCGAGCGCAAGCGCATCGTCAAGGAGGTCGTGGACGAGGCCGTCGGCCTGGGTCCCCTGGAGGACCTCCTGGAGGACGATGCCGTCACCGAGATCATGGTGAACGGCAAGGACACGGTGTTCATCGAGCGCAACGGCAAGATCACCAAGTCCACGGCCACCTTCACTGACGACGCCCAGCTCATCGGCGTGATCGAGCGCATCGTGGCCCCACTGGGCCGGCGCATCGACGAGAAGTCGCCCATGGTGGACGCCCGCCTCAAGGACGGCAGCCGCGTCAACGCGATCATCCCGCCCCTGGCCATCGACGGCCCCAGCATCACGATCCGAAAGTTCTCGAAGGACCCCTTCAAGGTCAAGGATCTGGTGCGCTTCGGGTCCATGACCGCCGAGATGGCGGACTTCCTGCGTGCCTGCGTCGAGGCGCACCTCAACGTCCTGATCAGCGGCGGCACCGGCTCCGGAAAGACCACGCTGCTGAACGTGATGTCCAGCTTCATCCCCAGCGATGAGCGCATCGTCACGGTCGAGGACTCCGCGGAGCTGCAGCTCAAGCAGCCCCACATCGTGCGCCTGGAGACCCGGCCGCCCAACGTGGAGGGCGAGGGCGAGGTCTCGATCCGCGACCTGGTCAAGAACACCCTGCGCATGCGGCCCGACCGCATCGTGGTCGGCGAGTGTCGTGGCGCCGAGGCCATCGACATGCTGCAGGCCATGAACACCGGCCACGACGGCTCGCTGACCACCATCCACTCCAACTCGCCGCGCGACTGCCTGTCCCGGCTGGAGACCCTGGTGATGTTCGCGGGGCTGGATCTGCCCAGCCGGGCAATCCGCGAGCAGATGTCCTCGGCCATCCACATCATCGTCCAGCAGTCCCGCCTGACCGATGGCAGCCGCAAGATCACGCAGATCTCGGAGGTCACGGGCATGGAGGGCAACGTCATCACCCTCCAGGACATCTTCGTGTTCAAGCAGGAGGGCTACGAGGACGGCAAGGTGCTGGGTCGCTACATGGCCACCGGGTTTGTCCCTCGCTTTGTCCAGACGCTGCAGGCGCGTGGGATCGCGCTGCCCAAGGGGCTGTTCGCTCGGGGCAGCAGCGCCTCGCCGGCGGAGTCCAGCCTCTCCCGTCCTCCTGCGGGGCGGCCACCTCGGGGGCGTAAGCGCTGATGGAGTCTGCCGAGTCCCTCCTCATGCTCCCTGGCTGGTATGACCTGCTGACCGTGCTGCGTCTGGTCGCCGTGATCCCCCTGCTGTTGGCTTGGGGCGCGGTGGGCTGGATGCTGGGGCCGTGGCTGGACGAGCGCTTCAAGAGCACGACCGCCGGCTACGTGACCTGGATGCTCCAGACGGCCGACAAGATGTTCATGGAGCTGCGCGCGCGCCACGTGGTGGGCGGCATGCTGGTGGGGATGGTCCTGGGGGTCGGGGTTGCGCTCCTGCTGACCGCCGGGCTGCCCTGGGAGGCCGGCTACCACGTGCTGCGCGTGGTGCTGTCCATCGGGTTCATGGCGGTTGGCTACCAGCTCCCGCGGCTCATCATGAAGGTGCTCTGGGAGCGCCGGGTGAGCGCCTTCTCGGACCAGATGCTGGACGCCCTGACCTTCATGTCCAACGGCCTCAAGTCGGGGCTGTCGCTCATCCAGACCATGGACATGGTGCGCGAGGAGCTGCCGGACCCCGTCTCCCAGGAGTTCGCGCTGGTGATGTCCGAGCAGCGCCTGGGGGTGCCGCTTGAAGACGCGCTGCTCAACCTGGAGGAGCGCATCAACACCGAAGACCTGCAGATCATGGTCACCTCGATCAACATCCTGCGGCAGTCGGGCGGCAACCTCTCGGAGACCTTCGACACCATCGCGCACACCATCCGCGAGCGCCGCAAGGTCCAGGGACGCATCAAGACGCTGACCGCGCAGGGCATCTCCCAGGGCGTGATCATTGTTGTGCTGCCCTTCGTGCTGGGCTTTGTGCTCTACCTGATGGACTCCGAGCTGATCTCGCGGCTGTGGACCACGGGGCTGGGCTGGGGCATGCTCGCCGTGATGCTGGGCCTGCAGGCGCTGGGCGCCTTCCTGATCAAGCGGATCGTGACCATCGAGGTCTGAGACTGGCACGCCTCAGAAGCGAGCCAGCGCCTCGTCCAGGCCCATGGACCAGGCCTGCTCCAGCTCGGCGATCAGGGCCTCGGCGGGGCGGTCCAGGTCCTTGATGCTCCAGAAGCGCAGGGTGCGGTCCCAGGACCCCGAGACCAGCCACTGGCCGTCGGGAGACCAGGCCACCGCAGGGGTGCGGAGGGTGTGGGCGCGCAGCTCGGCGCGGGTCTGCAGGGTCTCGGCGTCCAGGAGCATGACGTTCCCGTCGGTGGTGCCCACGGCGATCAGCCGCTCGTCCGGGGAGAGGTCGATGACCAGGCTCTTGCTGCCGAGCGCGCCGCAGGCCTGGAGGGTGCCGTGGCGGTCGTGCAGGCAGACCTCCTCTTCGACCCCGATCCAGAAGCGCTGGGCGTCGCTGGAGAGCTCCAGGGTGCGCGGCTGCTCCACGGAGAAGAGGCGCTGGGGCTCGGCGCGCTGGACGTCGAGCAGCCAGACGTTGTCGTCCACGTCGAGCAGGGCGGCGTAGCGGCCGTTTGGGGTGGTGACGCCTTCGCCGATCTCGGCGGTGTCGAGCTCGTGCATCACCCCGTCGACCAACAGCTCCAGGCCCTTGGTGTAGGGCGCGAACCAGACGCGGCCGTCGGCCAGGATGCCGCCGCGTCTCTTGGGCGAGGAGAGCTCTTCCAGGATCTCCAGGTTGCGGTCCATGGAGTAGCTGCCGGCCCAGATGGTCGCGGCCACCAGGGTGCTGCCGTCGGGGGAGAAGTTGACGAACTTGGTGACGCCGGTGCGGGTGGCGTTGGGGGCCATGCGGTGGTGGCTGACCCGGCCGGTGTTGGCCTCCCGCAGGGTGACGCCGCCGTTGCCGCTGGCGGTGGCGATGTAGACCCCCTGCGGGTCGACCTCGACGTCGGCGAAGCCGTTGCTCTCCTTGATCATGGGGGTGCCCATGGTCGCCGGGATGTGCCAGCGCTCCAGCTCCTGGCCGATGAGCAGGACCTCGTTTGGGTTCGGGCTGGGGCCGACGATGTCGGGGTTGCCGGGCAGGCTGTTCTGCCAGGTGTCCAGGCGGGTGTTCCAGATCTGGGGCCCGCCGCCTTCCCCGACCACCACGGTGTGCTCGCTGCTGCCCGGGACCGCCACGAGCTGGTTGATGGCCAGGTTGTCGGAGTGCAGGCCGTCGCTGACCTTGTCGGTTCTGAGGTTCACGGTGTAGACCCAGCCCTCCAGGCTGCCCAGCAGCAGCAGGTCGCCCTGGACGGTGGCCGCGCCGAAGGGCAGCAGGTCGGGGATCTTGCCCAGAGTGCGGTAGTTCTTGGGGTCCTGGTAGAGCTGCAGGGTGCCGTCCTCGCAGCGGAGGAGGACCTGATCGCCCACCAGCGTGGCGCGCGCTGAGAAGGTGCAGGCCCCCTCGATGGTCTGCGGAGTCCAGCCCGGGAGCTGGGGATCGCTGAGGTCGACGGTGTTCCAGGTCAGGGTCGCGGCGCGCAGGCCCACGAGCTCGCCGCGATCCACGGACGTGGCGAAGGCCGTCGGGGACTTCGGGACGCGCAGGAGCACCTGGCCGCTCTCCAGGTCGACCTCGACGTACTCCTGTCCGGCGTTCTCGATGGCCAGGAAGCCATCCCGCCACCAGAACATGCGCATGTCCTCGTCGAGCTTCCAGATCAGCTCCAGGGTCTCGGTGCTGCGGAGCTCCAGGCGGTGGGCCCCGCTGCACAGGAGCCACTGGCCTTCTGGAGAGACCCGAGCCTGCATCCCCTGGCAGTGACGGGGGAGGCTTCGGCGCTCCAGCAGGCGAGGGCGCTCGGCCCGGCCGTAGGCAGCCAGGACTCCGCGGGCGACGGGGCTCTCGCCGTGGGAGAGGGCGTGGGCCGCCAGGATCTCCGCCTCGGGTCGGGCTTGGGCCTGGGCGGCGGCGACGGCCTGACCGGCGAGCGCGCGGGAGAGGTTGCTGTCGGCTTCGGCCAGGGCGTCCCGGGCCAGGTCACGCTCGGTGGTGATGCGCTGCTGGAGCAGGCCGCTCATGCCCGCGAGGCCGCAGAGCGCGAGCAGACCGACGGCCAAGGGGGCGCGCCACTGGCGGAGGACTCGGCCCAGGAGCTCACCGGTGGAGTATTCGTGGGCTTGGACGCGGCGCCCCTCGCTGTAACGGGCGACGTCCTGGGCGAGCTCACGGGCGGTGGGGTAGCGCTGATCGGGGCGCGGCGCGGTGGCCTTGCGCGCGATGGCGTACAGCTCCTCGGGGATGCCCGTGGGCAGCGAGGAGGGCAGGGGGGAGGCGCCCTGGCGGAGGGTGGCCAGGATGTCCTCGGCGCTCTCTCCCTCGAAGGGGGGCGCGCCGCAGAGCAGCTCCCACAGCAGCACGCCCAGGGCCCAGACGTCCGCGCGGGCGTCCACACGCTCGCCCCGGGCTTGTTCGGGGGACATGAAGCGCGGGGTGCCGGTGACGTTGCTCTCGAGCTCCCAGGCGCCCTCGGCGTCCATGAGCGGGCGCGCCAGGCCCCAGTCGGCGACCTGGGTCTCGCCGAACTCCCCGACCAGGATGTTGGCCGGCTTGAGGTCGCGGTGGATGATGCCCAGGGAGTGCGCGTAGGCGACCGCCTGGGCGGCGGCCAGGAAGTGGTTGAGCAGAGCCAGGCGCGCGTCCAGGTCGGCGCAGTCCGTGATGCTCTCGCCCAGGCTGCGGCCGCGGATCAGGCGCATCGTGTAGAAGAGCTGCCCCTGCTCGGTGGAGCCCGCGTCGTAGATGGGGACGATGCCCGGGTGCTCGAGCTGGGCGGTGATCCACGCCTCCCGGGTCATGCGCCGGGCCATCTGCGGATCCTTGGCGACCTTGAGGGCGACCTCGCGCCGCAGCCGGTGGTCTCGGGCCACGAACACCTTGCCCATGCCGCCGACGCCCAGCAGTCCGCGCCGCTCGTAGCGCTCAGCGCTGTCGCCATCCGGCGGGAGATCGCCGTCGGGGCCCACCACCGACCAGTCGCCGGCGCCGGAGAGGGCAGGGATCGAGCCCTGCTCCCAGGTGTCCTTGGGGTTCATCAGGTGCGGTCCTCGACCTGGTCCCCCTCGTACATGAACAGCTCCAGGTGGCCCAGCCCGTCGGCCCGCACCAGGTCCTTGCGCAGCCCGTGCTCCCGCAGCTTCTTGCGCATGCGGGCCAGGGTGACGTCCAGGCGCCGGCGCAGCAGGTGGGGGTCGTCTTCGTCCGGCCAGACCTCGTTCGCGAGGATCTGCCAGTCCACGGGGCCGTCGAAGGCCACAAGCTCAGAGAGGATGCGGGCGGCCAGTCCGGACAGGGCCAGCGGCGCCTCTCCCTCCCGCTGGATGTGCACGCTGTCGTAGTTGGCGACCAGGGTCAGGGGGGTCCGGAGCTGACCGGCCTGTCGCGTGGCGTCGGGGGTGGCCTGCGACAGCTCGATGGCCTGGGCCGAGAAGGGCACGCCCGCCAGCTCCCAGGTGCTGCCGACCTTGAGCTCGATGCGCTGCTCCTGGCCGGCGATCTGCAGCAGCCAGTGGGCGCCGTCCGACCAGATGTGGGCGTCGGCGTCCCGGGCGTAGCGGGGCAGCAGCTCCGGCCTTGGGCCGCCCTTGATGGAGCAGACCCCGTGCAGCGCCTGGAGGGGCAGGCCGGGCGCCTGGACGCCCAACACGCGGGTGGGCAGGCTGATCTCCAGCACCCGCAGGCTCAGCTCCCGCGCCAGGTGCACCTGCAGGCCCTCGGTCAGCTCCACGGTGGTCGCCGGCTTGCCATCCACCGCCATGCGCCCCCGGAGTGCCAGCAGCCGAAAGCTGTCCCCCCGCAGCGAGAGCATCGCGTGCGCCTCGGAGATCCGCGCGTCGTCCAACTGCAGCGCCGCGGACCACAGCCGGCCGATCAAATCTCCGTGCCCCAGCTCCACCTGGGCGCCATCGGGCAGCTCGAACAGGACGGTTGCGCGCACTCAGGGACTCCGGGTCAGGGTGGTCTGGTGGTCAAGCTGGGCCTGCTCGTCGTAGAAGGCCGCCGTCAGGGTATCGCCTGCGAGCTCCACCCACAGGAATCCCGCCTTGGAGTCGTCCTCGAAGGCGGTGGGCACGCCCCGGTGCTCCAGCGGCGTGAGCTTGGCCGCGGCGCCAGAGACCGCGAACTGCGTTCCGCATTGGGGCTCCAGCCACTGGCGGTTGTGGTCATGCCCGGACAGGTACAGGTCCACCTGCCCGCAGACCCGCGCGTCCAAGAACTCCTTGAGCTTGGCCCCGTTGGCGATGGGGATGGCGGGGAGCCCCTCGTAGCTGCCGGCGCTGCCGTGCTTGCCGTTGGAGATGTAGGGGTGGTGGCCGAAGGCGATCTGCCAGGGCCGGTCCGATCCCCGCTGCGCCCGCTCCATCCACCCGGCCTGGTTCAGCTCGTCCCAGACCATGATCTCGTTGGTGTCCAGGGCGTAGAACTGCGCCGGCCCCGCCACAAAGTCGTAGAAGCGCCCCGGCATGGTCCACTTGTCCGAGGTCTGCGCGTAGGCGACCTCCAGCGCCGCCTTCTCCTGGTCGAAGGGCCGCTCCCCGAAGTCGTGGTTGCCCAGCACCACCATGAAGGGCAGGTCCAGCTCCGCGTAGGGGGCCTCGAACTTGTCGTGGAACTGCGGGTCGTCCACCGACACCGGCCCGTCCGGGTACAGGTTGTCGCCGAGGTAGAGGACCAGGTCGCACCCGCGCTCTTGGCACACCTTCTGGACCGCCTCGGCCACCCGGCGCTGGGTCGCGTTGCCTTCGCCGCCGTCCCCCAGCGCCACAAATCGAACCACATCGGGCGCAGTCGAGGTCATCGTGGTGGTGGCCGGCGCGGACACCGGGGTCGAGGTCCTACACGCCAGGCTCAGGAGCATCCACATGGGCATGGGGCCAGCATAGCCGGCCCGCTGGGCTCAGCCGACCAGCTCGTCGATGAGGTCGTCGGACTCCTCCTCCTCGAAGACCTGCTCGTCCTTGACGCCCCGGTTGAACACCAGGCCCAGGACCATCACCAGGATGCCCGCCGCCACAAAGAGCAGGGAGGTCACCTGGGAGGTGGAGATGCCGCCGTCAAAGTACTGGGTCAGGTAGGCCGTGCCGCGCACCGCGTCGCCGCGCACGCCCTCGACCAGGTAGCGCAGGCCCGCGTAGAAGATCAGGTACATGCCCATGATCTGGCCGTCGAACTTGCGGGCGTAGCGCCACACCAGGGACAGCAGCGCGAAGCCGATCAGCGCACCCAGCGCCTCGTAGGACTGGGCCGGGTAGAGCGGCACGTCGAAGAGGCTGCCCATGCCCTGCTGGACCTCCGGCAGGAAGCCGAAGTCCTGGGGCCCGGTGGCGCGGTGGTACTCGTAGGCCACGTAGGGCGCCTCTTGCAGCTTGACGATGTCGCCGCCCGCGAAGTGCGCCAGAGTGGACTCGACCACCGCGTCCTCGATGTGCTGACCGTGGCAGCAGCCCGCGAAGAAGCAGCCCATGCGGCCGATGGCCTGACCCAGGAAGATGCTGGGGCCGGCGATGTCGGCCACCTTCCAGGCGTCCACCTTGCGGATGTAGGCCAGGTAGATCCACGAGCAGATGATGGCCATGGCCACGCCGCCCATCACGGCCATGCCGCCCGAGCTCAGGTCGAAGATGACCAGGGGGTTGGCCAGGAAGCGCTCGCGGTCGCCGGGGCTGCCCAGGAAGTGCAGGAGCCGGGCGCCGAAGATGGAGCTGATGATGGCGACCACGATCAGCGGCACCACCACGTCCGGGTTGATGCCCACCTTCTTCATGCGCGCGCCGGAGACCAGCGCGGCCAGCCCGAAGGCCAGGACCAGCATCAAGCCGTAGGTCCCGTAGAGGAGGGGGTCGCCGTCGGTCTGCTGTGCGTAGAGATAGGGAAACATCGCGCCTTACCTAACCACCGGCCGGGCCTTGCACAGCCCGCCGCGTCCAAAGTAGCCCACGGATCAGCGGGTGAACCCCAGCGGTGCCGTCTCCCACACCGGGAGCACCCCGCGCTCGGCCAGGGAGGTGAAGTCCCCGCCCGCCAGGATCAGGTGGTCCACCAGGTACACCCCCAGGCTGTTCCCCAGCTCCGAGACCCGGTGGGTGACGGCGAGGTCCTCGGCCGACGGGTTCAGGTCCCCGCTGGGGTGGTTGTGCCCCAGCACCACGTTCCGAGCGCCCAGCACGAGCGCAGGGCGGAACACTTCACGCGGGTCCACCAGGGTGCGATCCACGCTGCCTTGGCTCAGGGACTCGATGGCCAGCGGCCGGCCGGACGTGGCCAGGTAGAGCGCCACCAAGTGCTCGCGGCGGCGGCCCGAGAGGGCGGGGCGCAGCAGCAGCGCGGCGTCGTCCGGCGAGAGCACGCGGTTCAGGGCGGGGCGCTGCTCGGGCAGCAGGGACAAGGCGCAGGCTGCGTGGATGCGGACGGCGCGGGCCGGCCCCAGGCCCGGGATCTGGGTGAGCACGGCCACCGGGAGCTGCGCGATCTTCCGGGCGCTGCCAAAGCGCTGGAGCAGGTGCAGCGCGATCTCGCGGGTGCTGCGGCCACTGGCGCCGGTGCCGATGATCAGCGAGAGCAGCTCCAGCTCGCTGGCCTGGCTGGGGCCGTTGAGGGTGTAGTGCTCGCGAGGCTGTGGGTGCATGGGGTCCCCCCTTGGGTGTTTGCCCAGGGGGAAGCAAGGGCTGTGCCAAGGGGATCTGCCCAGTCCGTCGGGGTCGGCCGCACCTCGCCTGACCGAGAAGTTGACAGGGGGTGTCGAAGAACTGACACCCATCGACGAGGTGAACCGAGGCCTGCCGGGGGCCCTCCAGCCCGCTCCTCTACTGCAACCGGACGTCCAGGTTCACCGAGATGGTGTCGGGGCCGTAGAGGTTGACGTCGTTCATCGAGGTCTTCTGCACGGCGCCCACGCGCTGGAGATCGGAGGCGAAGGCCGCGAGCTGGGCGGGGGGGATGCGCACCTGTACCTGGACGGCGCTGGCGTTGTCGAAGTCGGCGGGGCGCAGCGCCTTGCCGGTGGTGGCGTTGTAGGCGCGGCCCCCGTGGCGCTCGGCCAGGGTGGCGATGTTGCGCAGCGCGGCGGCCTCACCGACCTTGACCTGGTAGGCGACGGCTGCGTTGAGGTGCGAGCCGATGTCCACCTGGGGCGGGTCGGTGGCGGGGATGGCCTCCTTGGCGCCCAGCTCCGGTCCGGTGGCCTTCTGGACGGCGTCGGCCTCGGGAGCGGCGGGCTCCAGGTCCAGGGTGGCGACGGCATCACTGGGGGCGGCGCGGCCGGCGGCCTGCTCGGCGGGGCCGGGCTCCAGGACCTTGGCGACCTCCATGAAGGGGTCCTTCTCGGCGGCCTTCTCGGTCTCGGGCTCCAGGTCGGCGACCGCGGGCTCGGTGGGGGAGGCGGGGGCCTCGGCCTCCTGCTCGGGGGCGCGCTCGGTCTGGGTGAGGGCCTCACCCTCGGTGGTCATGGGGCTGGGGGCGGGCTCCTCGACGCCGGTGGGGACCAGGCGGCCGACCAGCACGAGCACGATCGCGGCCGCGACGGCCATCGCGACGGTCTCCATGGGCAGGCTGCGGAAGAAGCTGCGCACGCGGTCCCAGAGCCCGACCTGGGGCATGGGCTCGGTGGCGAGCTCGGCCATCACGCGCTCGTGGAAGCCCTGGGGCGCCTTGACGGGGCCCTCGCGGTGCAGGAGCTCGACCACACTCTGGAGGCTTTCTACCTGGGCCTTGAGGGCGGGATCCCGGGCCAGCTCCGCCTCGAAGGCAGAGGCCTGCGCCGGCGAGAGCTCGCCGTCCAGGTAGTCGTGAATGCGGGTGTCGGTGTTTGCCATGGTGTTCTTTCAGACGACGTCGGCCAGGGAGAGGCGGCGGTTGAGCTTCTTGGCCAGCTCGGCGCGGGCCCGGTGGAGCCGCGACTTGACGGTCCCCTTGGGCAGATCCAGCAGCTCGCTGATCTCCTCGTAGCTCAGGTCTTCGATGTCCCGCAGGACGATGATCTGGCGCTGCTCCTCGTCCATGGCGTCCAGTGCTTCCTGCAGGAAGGCCTTGGCCTCCCGCTGGTGGACGCTGGCGTCGGAGCCAGGGCTGCTCTCGTCTGCGAGCTGTCGTTGTGGCTTGTCGTCATCCTCCGGAATGCCGTCGATGGATTCGTGGCGACCGTGCGCTCGTCGCTTGCGGTAGAGGCTGCGGTTCTTGCAGTGGTTGATGGTCACCCGGTAGATCCAGGTGCTCAACTTTGCGTCGCCGCGGAACTCACCGAGCGCCTTGAACAGGGCCATGAACACGTCCTGGGCGACCTCTTCGGCGACCTCCCGGTCACCGCGCAGGTAGCGCAGGCACAGCGTGAACACCCGGTTCTGGTAGCGCCGTACAAGCTCGGAGTATGCGTTTCGGTCACCTTCCTTGAAGCGCTGCACCAGCTCCGCATCCGTCGGCCGGTGGACCATGGCGAGGAGTAGGGCAATCATGGGTGGGCGCGTGGCCTCCGAAGTGCATTGACCGTGGACGGGCGTTGGGGTTCCAGAAAAACACCCCGCCCCCCCGAACGCAAGAAAGGCCCGCGAACTTGCGGGCCAATCCTGTTGGGAAGCAAGGGGCGGGACCTACTCGAAGTCCAGCTCCTCCTGGGGGAGGCGGATGGTCTCGCCGGTGCGGATGCTGCTCTCGACCTGAGCCAGGCTGACCCGGGGGTTGGGCAGGATGGTCTTGCGGATGCGGGCGCCGCGGAAGCGGCAGCCGTCGATGTTGGCGCAGTCCAGGTCGGCGAAGTCGAGCACGGCCTCGTCCAGCACGGCGTCCTGGAGGTTGGCGTGCCACATGCTGGCGCCCTCCAGGCGGGCACCCTTGAAGGTGCAGTTGGAGAGGTTGGCGTCCGCCAGCTTGGTGAAGCTGAGGTCGCGGCCGTCGAAGTTGAGGCCGGTGAGGTCGGCGCCTCGGAGATCGGCCTCCACCAGGGAGCGACCCTTGCGGAGAGCGTCCATGACCTGCTTGCGGGTGAGGCTGGTCGGGGCCATGTCCTCGTCGCGGCGGCGGCGCTTGGTGGCGCCCGTGCTGGTCCTCATTTCTGCTCCGTGTTTCAGCGGTTTTTCAGCGATCAGCAGCTTGCTCGACCTCATCTGGAGATGGAGGTCCCATCCGGCCTAACAACGAACTGACCACGGGCGCCACAAGGTCTTGGCCATCGGCGAAGGACTGGGCCAGGTGCAGGCCCCCCGGGTTGAGGGTGTTGACCTCGATGACCTTGCCGCCGATCACGTCGATCCCAGCGAGCCAGATGCCCGCCGCGAGCAGGTGTGGGTTCAGCGCGCGGACGATGCTGTAGTCCTCCTCCTGGAGGGTGATGGCGTGGGGGATTGCGCCCTGCTTGAGGTTGTGGCGGAACTCCCCCGGCGCCCGCTCGCGGCGGTAGCCCCCCAGGAGCTGGCCATCCAGCCAGACCAGGCGCTTCTCGCCGTCTTTGGCCTCGGGCAGGTACTCCTGGATCACGACGTAGCGGTCGCCCACCTTCTGGACCTCGTCCAGGGCCTGATCCAGGAGCTCGGGGTAGCCGCGGCGCACCCGGTGGATGGACTTGCCCCCGCTGGCGCGCGCCGGCTTGACCACGACGCCCCGGGGCATGTCCGAGGCGAAGGCGTGGGCGGTCCCGCGGGATCGGCTCACCAGGGTCCGGGGGCGGGGCACGTCGGCCAGGGAGGCCAGCCAGCCCTTGTGCGAGGTCAGCAGCAGCCCCTGGGGCGGGTTGATGACCTGGACGCCGGCCTGCTGGGCGCGCAGGGCCCAGGTGAGCACCGAGGTGTCCATGGGGTTGATGCGGATCAGCAGGAGATCCAGGTCGGTCACCTCCACAAAGCAGCGGCGCGTGCGCCGAGTCTGCAGCAGGGTGCAGATCTCCTCGCGGGAGATTGGGCGATCGCGCGGGTCCAGGGCGAAGGCCCGGGCGACGAGCTTGCCCTTGGGGTCCACCTCGAAGTCCCAGGGCTCGATGAGCCGCACGCTCACGCCCGCCTGGAGCAGGCCTTGGATGATGTGGGCGCTGGTCCAGCCGGTCTGGATGTTGGCCGCGCGGGTGATGGCGATACCGACGCGCATGGCGGTCTCCGGGGAGTGGCGGGGATGCTAACGCCGCGCCCATCCCGGTGTACTCTCAGTTCATGAAAGCGCTCCTGGATCGCGTGCACCTGCTGCGCCGCTCGCGCAACCCGCTGGTGGGGTTGCTCTCCTACGAAGAGGCCCGCGTCGAGCGGGCCCTGGCCCGATCTGCCCGCGAGCAGAAGCTGGAGCTGTGGCGCTGGCGGGCGACCACGGGCCTGGAGCAAGGCGGCGTGGTGGTGCCCGACACCCAGGCGCTCGAGGCCGCGCTGGGGCA
This sequence comes from Myxococcota bacterium, assembly GCA_036229005.1. GTDB lineage: Bacteria > Myxococcota_A > UBA796 > UBA796 > CAJQPC01 > CAJQPC01. The sequence continues at coordinate 156,888 of JAZAMN010000020.1, read as the reverse complement.
CATCGGGCAGGCGCTGACCCAAGCGGGACTCGTTGTCCTCGTCGATGCCGGGGAGTCCCTGCGCAGTCCGAGGGTGGTCCGCCTGCTCAGGGATCTGGAGCCAAAGCTGGGAGCGCGTGAACAGTCCCTCCTCTTCCTGTCCCCGACCCTGAGCGTGCCCCAGGCCCTGGAGAAGGACCTGATGCTCCTGGACGTGCCCCTGCCCGGTCGGGAGGAGGTCGCGCGCCTGCTGAGCGTGCTGCTCAAGCAGCAGGGGATCCCGGTGCCCCCGGAGCGCGCCGAGCGGATCGTGAAGTCGTCGCTGGGGCTCACCGAGAAGGAGATCAAGCGCAGCTACACGCGCATCCTGCTGGACGGCGGCCGCTTTGACGAGTCGGCGCTGCAGGAGCTGGCCGAGGCCAAGCGTCAGGCGATCCGCCGCTCCCGCTTCCTGGAGTTCTACGAGCGGGTGGGCGACATGGGCTCGGTGGGCGGGCTCTCCGAGCTCAAGCTGTGGCTGGAGCGCCGAGGCAAGGCCTTCGGTCAGGACGCCCGGGACTTTGGCCTGCCCGAGCCCAAGGGCGTGTTCCTGCTGGGCGTGCAGGGCTGTGGAAAGTCGCTGATGGCCAAGGCGGTCGCGGGCAGCTTCCAGATCCCGCTGCTGCGCTTGGATGTGGGCGCGGTCTTCCAGGCGGGGGGCCGGGTCGAAGAGGGGCTGCGGGACACCATCCGCATCGCCGAGTCCATCGCGCCGGCCGTGCTCTGGATCGACGAGCTGGAGAAGGGCTTCGAGGGAGGGACGGGGGGAGCCGCTTTCGGCACCTTCCTCACCTGGCTGCAGGAGAAGACCGCGCCCGTCTTTGTGGTCGCGACCGCGAACGAGGTGCGGATGCTGCCCCCTGAGCTTCTGCGAAAGGGCAGGTTCGACGAGATCTTCTTTGTGGATCTGCCCAGCGTGCACGAGCGCCTGTCGATCCTGGAGATCCACCTGCGCGGCCGGGGCCGGGACCCCGCCGACTACGACCTCTACCAGGCGGCCGAGGAGACGGAGAAGTACTCCGGCGCGGAGCTGGAGCAGGTGGTGGTCGAGGCGCTGTTCAACGCCTTCGCCGAGGGCCGGGAGCTCACGGAGCGCGACCTGACGCGGGTGATCCGGGACACCGTCCCCCTGGCCGTGACCATGGACGACCGCCTCAAGGAGCTGCGGGAGTGGGCGCGCCCGCGCACGCGGCCGGCCAGCGTGGATCGGCGGCGCATCGACTACTTCTCCGACTTTCGGGAGGCTTGAGTGCAGAGCACTGTGATGGGATCGGGCTCCTTCGGGACGGCCCTGGCGATGCAGCTCGCGCGCTGCGGACACAGCGTGCGCTTGTGGGACCGCAAGCCGGAGCGCGCGGCCTCGACCCAGCGGGAGCGCGTGAACCGCCGCTACCTGCCCGACCACCGGCTGCCGGACGGGGTCACCGTGACCTCGGATGCGGGCTGGGCGCTGGAGGGCGCGGAGCTGGTGGTGCTGGCCATCCCCTCCCAGCAGCTCCGCGAGGCCCTGGGCGCGATGCGGCCGCAGCTCCCCGACGACGCGATCCTCTGCTGCGCCGCCAAGGGCATCGAGGAGGGCACCCTGCTCACCATGGACGAGGTCATGGCCCAGGTCCTGGAGAGCGACCGGCGGAGCTGCGTGATCTCGGGGCCCAGCTTCGCGGCGGAGGTGGCCAAGGACATGCCCACGGCGGTCACGGTGGCGGGCGCGGACCCGGCGGCCACCCAGAAGGTCGCGGACGCCTTCCACGGCAGCAGCTTCCGCGTGTACCACTCGCACGACGTGGTGGGCGTGGAGATCGGCGGCTCCATCAAGAACGTCATGGCCATCGCGACGGGCATGGCGGACGGCATGGGCCTGGGGTTGAACACCCGGGCGGCGCTGATCACGCGGGGGCTGGCCGAGATCACGCGCCTGGGGGCGGCCAAGGGCGCCGACCCCATGACCTTCGCGGGGCTGGCCGGCATGGGCGATCTGGTGCTGACCTGCACGGGCAACCTGTCCCGGAACCGGCGGGTGGGCCTGGCCCTGGGCCGCGGGCAGACCCTGGAGCAGGTGCTGGAGGAGCTGGGGCAGGTGGCCGAGGGCGTGGTGACCACCCGCTCGGCGCGGGCCCTGGGCCAGAAGCTGGGCGTGGAGCTGCCGATCACCGAGCAGGTCTACCGGATCCTGTACGAGGGGCTGGACCCCCAGCGGGCGATGGCTGCGCTGCTGGGGCGGGCGCGCAAGCACGAGCAGGCTTGAGTGGAGCGGCTGCTGCGCTCGGCGCTCTTTGCAAGCCTGTCCTCGCCGGCGGGCAGATCCCTGGCCCAGGTGGGGCGGGTCCAGGCACTCCGAGAGGGGAGCCCGCTGATGCAGGAGGGCGAGGCATCCTCCTTCTTGGCCGTGCTGCTGCGGGGACGCCTCTCGGTGCTCTCGAAGGGGCAGCAGGTGGTGATCGCGGACATCCCGGTGGGCGCTCCGGTGGGCGAGCTGGGCCTGCTGACGGGGGCGCCGCGCAGCGCGACGGTGGTGGCCTCGGAGCCCTCCGAGGTCTGGCGGGTGGAGCGCTCGGACCTGGAGGCCTTGCTGGAGGCGGGCGATCCCCGGGCGGGCTCGCTGCTCTCGGCGCTGGGACGGGTGCTGGTGGGGCGGCTCCGGGACCAACACCTGGACGGCCTGGCGATGCTGCCGGGGCTGGCCGGGGACCCCCGAGGGCGGGCGCTGCTGGAGGCGCTGGGGTGGGGCCTTGACGACCAAGGCGCGACGACACCTGCGGCTACGGAGGAGGAGACCTTGGCCCTGGAGCCGGTGGACCTCACCGCTCTGGAGACCGTGGCCCTGGAGCCCGGTCAGCGGCTCTTCTCCGCCAGCGAGGTGCTGCGGGGTGCCTTCAACCTGGAGACCGGCGCGCTCACCCTGCGCCTGCACGTCCAGGACCGCCGCGCCACCTGCACCTGGGCGCGCGCCGTGGCCCCCGGCGACTGGCTGGGGCTCAGCGCGATGCTCGATGGCGGGCCGGCCCTGCACAGCGCGGTGGCCAGCGCCCCCAGCACCCTGCGTGTGGTCTCCCGCGACCAGCTCGCCCTGTGGTTGGATAGGGGGGACCCCCGAGGGCTCGCGCTGCAGCGGCAGTGGCTGGTCCTCCAGGCCCGGGAGCTCGCCCGGGTCAGCCGAGACAACGTGCGCATCCTGCGCCAGGCAGCGGAGTTCTGAGTGCAGCAGCAGTCCGAGCGCACCCTTCGAAAGCAGATGCTCCAGTTCGGGCACCTGCTCTACGAGCGCCACCTGCTCGTGGCCATGGACGGCAACCTGAGCTGCCGCCTGCCCGACGGCAACATCCTCTGCACCCAGGCCGGCTGCCACAAGGGCCTGCTGGAGGATCAGCACCTGGTCGTCATCGACGCCAAGGGCAACAAGGTGCGGGGCCGCGGCAAGCCCACCTCCGAGATGGCCATGCACCTGGCCTGCTACCAGGAGCGCCCCGACATCCAGGCCGTCGTCCACGCCCACCCGCCCCTGGCCATCGCCTTCACCCTGGCCAACCGCAGCCTGGCCGACTGCGTGCTGCCCGAGGTCGTCCTGACCCTGGGCACCGTCCCCACCGTCGACTACCAGACCACCGGGACGCGCGATCTGGCCGAGGCCTTGCGCCCCTACGTGCGCAGCCGCGACGCCGTGCTCATGGACCGCCACGGCGCCCTGAGCGTGGGCAGCTCGCTGCTGGACGCCTTCTGCAAGATGGAGACGCTGGAGCACACCGCCAAGATCCTCCAGGCCGCGCAGACCATGGGCGGCGCCAAGCACCTGCCCCCCGACGAGGCCGTGCACCTGCGCAGCATGGGCCTCAAGCGCTACGGCGGGCCCCCCGAGTCCGTCGCGCGCGCCGACGCCCCTGGGGCCGACCTGCCCGCGGGCTGCCTGTGCGAGGCCGAGCACTCGTGCGGTGGTCCGGTGTCCTCGCCTGCGGTCGATCTGAAGGGGATTGTGATGGAGGAGCTGATGGCGGTGTTGGGGAAGGGTTCGTGACCCACCTCCTGACCCTCTTGTCCCTGACCCTGGGCTGCCGCGGGCTGAGCATCAACGAGGTCACCACGGGCGAGACCCCCGAGTACCCCGAGGTGAAGGCCCAGCGCTTTGTGGAGCCTCCCGGCGCGGTCATGCGGCGCGCCAAGGCCGTGGCCGACGAGATGCCCGGCTGGCAGAACTGCAGCGTGCCCGAGCCCATGCACTACCACTGCGAGGCGGTGACCCCGACCTTGGGCTTTGTCGACGACGTGCAGATCTGGGTGGAGCCCCTCGGCCCGACGGTGACCGTGCTCAAGGTGCGCAGCGCGAGCCGGGTGGGCAAGGGGGATCTGGGGGCGAACGCCAAGCGGATCCTGGCGTTTCAGGCGGCCGTGGAGGAGAGCCTGGTTCGGGGGGAGTGATCCGGCGTCCCGTTGACGGGGGTGTTAGCGCTGTTCTCCCGGAGTGGAGGGGAGATGCTGATTCTGCTGGCAACGATGGGCTGCATGCGAAGGGACCTGCCCGGGACCTACTGGGGGGAGTTCGACTGCGAGAGCGCGCTCGAGGAAGGGGAGGAGACCTGCACTGGCGAGATGTTCGTGTCGGTGCCCCTGGTCAGTGAGCGCCGGCGGTCGTTTACGACGTTGGAGCTGGACGGGAGCTGTGGAGAGACGCCAGTCTCCATGCGCGAATACCCCACCCTGGAGTGGAACCGCGTGGCGCATCGCTCCGACATCACCGCCATCTACTACAGCCTGGACATGAGCTGCATCCCTGTGTCCGGTCCGCCCCCTGAGCGCTGCATCCTGTCCCAGGAGAGCTGGACCAAGGTCGGGGACGAGCTCACGGTCGACTACGAGCCTCTGGGCTGCCCTGTCCGCCTGTTGAAGGACTGACCCAGGGGCCGCGGAGGAGGGCCTGGTGTGGTGGAGTCGGCGCTGAGGCGGGCTACGGCCTCCGAATGAGCGACTTCTTGAGGCTACGGCCTCCGAATGAGCGCACCCTTGAGGCTACGGCCTCCGAATGAGCGACTTCTTGAGGCTACGCCCCACCGGTGAGCGCTTTTGCCACCGGTGAAGCCCCAATTGGCCCTGAACTCTTCCAGATCGGGGCCAAATCGGCAGATCTGCGGCCGCGAGACGCCGGATCGGTGGCCCGATCGCTCACTGAGTCGGCGTAGCCTCAGTGCAGCGCTCATTCAGACCGCGTAGCCACTGCTGGGCGCTCACTCGGGGCCCGTGGCCACGCTCCTGCGGCGCGGGAGGTCCCGGTTTGACTCCGGTGGCGCCCACAGAGGGCTCAACGGTCGCCTTGAGGGCGGTGGCCGGAGCTGGTTTGGACGGAGCCCCGAGGGATGGCCTCAGCCCCCGACCTCACGCGTGACGCGCTCCAGCTCCAGGGTGCCCTGCACCTCGGCGTAGCCCAGCAGGTCGCCGGTGAAGGTGCCGGTCAGGGTGCCGCCCTCGCTGACGCTGCCCTCCAGATCCAGGGGCACCTGGAAGCCGAAGACGTCGAGCGCGATCTGGCCCTCCACCTCGCCCAGGTCGTTGCCGGCGTCGATCTCGTAGACGCCGTCGATGTCGAAGCCCTGGAAGCTCAGGAAGCAGTTGGCCTCGCCCAAGACGACCTCGCCGTCGGGCTGCACGGTGGCGGTGGCCGCGCCGGAGCAGGCGGTGCTGAACTGGTCGCTGATCAGGTCCACGACCAGGTTCCCGGCGTAGGTCCCGGCGTAGACGGACTGGGAGAGGACGCCGCCGACGGTGTAGGAGACGCGGTCGCCGTTGGGCAGCTCGGCCTTGGCGCGGATGTCGTGGGTGCCGACGGGCAGGGTGTCGGTGAACTGGGCGCCGGTGGCGTCCCAGCCGCTCTCCTGGACCAGGGTCCACTGGATCTCGTCGAACTCCAGGACGTTGCCCTCGGCGTCGACGATCTGTGCGGAGAAGTCGCCGCCCTCTTCGATGCTGATGAAGCTGGCGCTCTCGGGGCTCAGCACGATCAGCTCGGCGTCATCCCACTGGGCCAGGTCCTCTTCCTGCTCGTCGGCCACGGACCCGGTGTCCACCGCGTCGATCTCCAGGTACTCGTTGCCACAGGCCAGCAGGGTCAGAAGGAACATCACAAGGCTCTCCGTCGGGCGCCCAATGTAGTCCACCCCGCCGCACCTCGCGTCATCTACGGGTCAGCAGTGCTGTGATCCGCGCCAGATCGGGCCCGGAGGGTGAGCCCTGGAGCCACTCGGGGCCCGGGAGCTCCTCCCCCAGAGACAGCCGCAGGTCGACCTGAGCCTTGAAGCCGCGCGCGCTCTCCAGGTCGGGGAGGAGGTGAAGCTGCTCGCAGCGCAGGATCTGGGCCCACCGTCTGGCCGCCCGGGGCTCCGGCGCAAACACAGCGATCCGGGCGCCAGCGAGGTCGGGCGTACTCTGTCCGGGATCCGTGCGCTCGTGGGGCTCGACCACGGGCAGGCGCAGGGTGATGAGCAGGCCGGGGTCGGCGTCCTCCAGGGAGAGCTCGCCGCCCAGCTCGGAGACGACTTGCTGGCCGAAGGCGACGCCCAGGTTGGGCCGCGCGAGGTTCACGCTGCCGCTGTCCGGGGTCAGGGGGGCCGAGTCCCACATGCGCAGGACCACGTGGGCGCCCTCCTGCTGGCAGAGGACCTGCAGGCCGCGGGGGCCGGGCTGCACCGAGCGCCGCGCGATGGTCGCGAGCAGGTGGGAGAGCAGCGCCGCGATGCGGGCCGGGCTGGCGTGGACGGGGGGAACGCGCCGGATGTCCTCCTGGATGCGGATGCCCTGGAGCTGGGGGCGCGAGAGGCCCAGCAGGCGCTCGAGCAGGCGGCGCAGGTCGATGTCCTGGCTGTCGCGGTGGTCGGGGCCGAAGCTGCGCAGGTCCCCGACGATGTTGCGGATGCGGCTCAGGCCCTGCTGGCCCTCGTCGAGCAGCTCGCCCATCTCGCTGAGGACCTGGGGGAAGCGGGCCTGGGACTTGAGCAGCTCCAGGCGGGCGGGGTCGCCCTTGAGCCAGGCGATGTCCGTGGCGTAGTTGAGCAGGGGGCGCAGGTCCTCGATGCAGGCGCGCAGCTCTTCGAGGTTGGCGGAGATGAAGGTCGCGGGGTTGAGGATCTCGTGGGACAGGCCCCAGCTCAGGTTCCCGATGCGCTCCAGGCGCTCGTGGTCTAGGGTGGCGGCCTGGCTCAGGGCCAGGGCCTCCAGAGCGCAGGGGTCCCGGCGGGCGTTGTAGACGGCGGTCCTGGCGGCCCGCAGGCCCTCCTGCACCGGGACGTAGTCGGCGGCGCCAGCGCGCACCATGGCGACGGCCTCGGCCACGTTGGGGCTGGGGCTGCACACCACGACGGGGACGGTGGCGTCGGCCAAGACCTGGGCGCGCTGGGGGTGCGTGTCGTGGAGCAGGATGGCGGCGACGGGCAGGCCGGTCAGCGCGGCGGGGTCGTGGACGCGTGAGAGGCGGACGCTGCCGGCGTAGGGCGCCGGAGCCCGACCGCGCGCGATCAGCTCTCCAAGGTGCATGAATCTCTCCCGTCCCCGCCATTCTATCTGCCTGTGCTTGGGTTATGGGGGCGCGGAGCTGGAGCGCGGAATGGCGGTGGTCGAGGTTCAGGGTTTGGAAAAGCGCTACGGCGATCACGCCGCGCTCGGGGGCGTGAGCTTCACCATCGAGAAGGGGCAGGTGGTCGGCTTTCTGGGGCCCAACGGCGCGGGCAAGTCCACGACCATGAAGATCCTCACGGGCTTCATCACGGCCACCGCTGGGGTCGCAAAGGTCGCTGGCATCGACGTCCTGGAGGACCCCGTCGCGGCGCGCGCCCGCCTGGGCTACCTGCCCGAGGCCAGCCCGGTCTACCCCGAGATGCGGGTCCAGGAGTACCTGGAGTTCGTCGCCCGGGTGCGGGGCCTGGCCGCCGCGGAGGCTGCCCAGGCCGTGGACCGCGCCATCGAGCGCTGCGGGCTGGGGGAGCGCCGCCAGCAGGTCATCGGCACGCTGTCCAAGGGCTACAAGCAGCGCGTGGGCATCGCGCAGGCCATCCTGCACGACCCGGACATCCTGATCCTGGACGAGCCCACCTCGGGCCTGGACCCCAACCAGATCATGGACATCCGGGCGCTGATCCGGGAGATCGGCAGCCGCAAGACGGTCATCCTGAGCACGCACATTTTGGGCGAGGTCCAGGCCTCCTGCGACCGCGTGCTGATCATCAACGAGGGCCGCATCGTGGCGGACGGCCCCACCGAGCAGGTGACGCGCAGCGCGGCGGGGGATGTGCTGCACTTGTCGGTGGTCCCGGGCAAGGTGGTCCAACCCATCGAGCGCTTGGTGCAGTCACTGAGCGAGATCGGTGGCATCGACGAGGTGCGGCTGGTCCCTGGCCACGCCGAGCTGGACGGCCAGCGCTTCCTGCAGCTCCACGGCAGCGGCGAGCTCCGCCCAGCGGTGTTCGAGCAGGCGGTGAAGCTGGGGTTTGTGATCGTCGAGCTGCACCGTGAGCAGCGCAACCTGGAAGAGGTGTTTCGGCAGCTCACGCGCTGAACTGGTGGGCTTCTGGGGCGCCCTTGGGCGCCCAGAAGCCCACCAGTTCAGCGTTGTTCTCTCCGGGGGGAGACCCCCCGGATGCGGGCCTTCGGCCCGGCCGCGCAGCGGACCTTCGGCCCCCTGACCGCGGCTGAGCCCCCCCGGGCCTTCGGCCCGAGGTCCTGCCGGCTGCTCTTGCAGTCGGGGCAACTGCGCAAGTCCCTCTGAACGCAACACCACCCCGCGCAAGCCCCCGCGAACACAACACCACCCCGCGCAAGTCCCCGCGAACGCAACACCGAAGGCTCAAAACCGACCTCCCGAGCCGACACTCGTTGCACTCACCCCCACTTGCGCAGCCGCCCGTTGCACTCACCCCCACTTGCGCAGCCGCCCGTTGCGTTCACCCCCACTTGCGCGGCCACCCGTTGCGTTCACCCCCACTTGCGCGTCCCCGGGGAGGGCCAGCCTAGGGCAGTCGCCGCTTGGTCACCCGCACGATGCGCTTCATCGCGTCGGTGTCCAGGCGCATGAACTTGCGGGCGTCGCGCACCTGGTGGGGCTCTTCGTCCATCACGAAGCCCAGCCCCGGGATCTCCATGCTCAGCCCCAGGCGCGTGGCGACGGCGCCGGAGACGATCAGGCTCCCGGTCAGGTGGTTGGGCACCCCGCCCACCCGCAGCTTGTGGTGGTTGGCGACGACCGCGCGGACCTCGCCGTCCAGCTCCCAGGCGCGGGCCAGGCGGCCCGCGGCCTCTTCGTGGGTGGCGTCGACTGCTGGCCAGATCGTGTGGAGCTCTGCTGCAGCCTGTCCTCGCTTGGGGGCCAGGATCATGAGGATGGCGGCCACCCCCATGTCCGAGAGGAGGGCGCAGAGGGAGGCCTTCCCCGGATCCGCTCCCGTCTCCTCAGCGACGATTCCGGCGATCACGGAGCGCACACGGGCCGCCCTCAGCACCTCCCGCACGGCCGACTGCCAGGGGCCCCCGCGAAAGACCTTCATGCGCAGAGAGATCTGCAGCACCAGATCGCGCAGGCCTCGGATTCCCAGGCGCGCGGCGGCCTGCTGGAGGCTCTGGACCGAGCGGCCACCGTAGAGCGGGCTCTGGGCGGCCATCAGGAGCTGGGCGACCAGCGAAGGATCCTGGGAGATCACCTGGAGGATGGCCCGGGGCTCCAGGTCGGGCTGCTGGCTGAGGCGCAGGACCTGCTGGGCGACCTCGGGGAGGGTGGGCGGCGCGTAGTCGGGGCTGCTCAGCTCGCTGCGGATCCGCTCCAGCACGAGCTCGTGGGGGTCGTCCTCGCTGCTGAGCTCCACGACGCCGTGGCCGTAGCCGGGATCGTTCCTGCGCTGCCAGGCCATCGCATCACCTCTCCATTGGGGCAGCGGATCAGCCGGCCATCTCCTTGAGCTCCAGCAGACCGGGGATCGTGGCCAGCCCCAGCGGCAGCAGCACACCCAGCAGCTCCTTGAGCGCGCCGCGCCCGCCGGTGACCCAAGGGGAGAGGGCCGCGAGCAGGATCAGAGGCAGCACGCGCTCGGCGTCCGCGTAGGCCACAGAGGCCCCCAGGATGGGCAGCATGGCGAGCACTGCGCCGCCCAGCAGCGTGCTTCGACCCCGGAACAGGGCCAGCAGCGCGCCCAGGATCATGGCCTCCTGGCCCAGCCGGACGGAGCTGTCCACGGCGACCACCAGCCCGATGCCCAGCGCCAGAACCGGCAGCACAGCGGGGTTCCGGGCGCGTCGCAGGCCGGCCCAGGTGAGCAGCAGCAGGGCGACGCTCCCCGCGATGACCCCCAGCGAGATCAGCGTGTCGGTGCGCGACCACAGGGACTGCAGGGTGAGCCCCAGCAGCGCGATCCCCCCAAGCACCAGCGCCCCAGACTGCCACCGGCCACGAAGAAAGCAGAGGGCCGGCAGCAGCAAGGGGGTGGTGCTGAGCCGCCAGTCCACCGCCGCGTGGGGCGGCCAGGAGGGCGGGCTCAAGGCCAACCACCAGGCGGCGCTGAGGACTGCCCAGAAGAGCAGGCCTCGCAGGCGGGCTTGGCGGTCGGCGTTCAAGGGGAAGCTCAGAGCTTCTTCTTGGTGCCCTCGAGGGCCACGATCAGGTTGATCTCGTCGGAGACGCCGTCCTGCTCGGGCAGGCCGAAGTCGCTGCGCTTGACCTGGAAGCTGGTCTCAAAGCCGTATCGGTAGCCGCCCCAGGCGTCCTTGCCCTCGCCGACCTTGTTCAGGGTCACGGTGATGGGCTTGGTGGTGCCGTGGAAAGTCAGGTCGCCCTCGGCGGTCCACTTGCCCTCACCCGCGGGGGTGATCTTCTTGGAGACGAAGTGGATCTCGGGGAACTCACCTGCGTTCAGGTAGTCGGGGCTGGCGAGGTGCTTGTCGCGCTTCTCGACGTTGGTGTCCACCGACTCGGCCTTGACGGTGACGTCGATGCTGGTGGGCGCGCCGTTGTCGACGACGAAGGTGCCCTCGAAGTCGTTGAAGCGGCCGTAGGTGTGGCCCACGCCAAAGTGCACGGCGTGGAACACGACGGCGGAGTGGACGGTGTCGACCTTGTAGTCGTCGGCCGCGAAGGCGACGGCGGGGAGGGCGAGCAGGGACAGGGCGATTGCGGTGATGTGCTTGCGCATGGAGGAACTCCTTTGTTCTGGCTCAGGAATACTAGCCCGGCATGTCACTTTACAACGCGCAATGTTGGGACAATCCTTCCCGTGGGGGTTTCAATCGTTCTGCCGGTCCGACATGACAGTGCCTGTAGAGCTGTCCGGCAGAACCCGGGCCCGCGGGGCCCGCGGGGGCTGCGCCTCCAGGCGCATTCCCGGGGGTGTCCCCCGGAGACAACAATAGTTCTCTGCAGCACGAGTTCCGACCCTCGAAGGGGGGCGGAACTTGTGATTCGGAGAACTACTCCGGCGCAAGGGCCTCGATCTCCGCCTTCAGCGCCGCGTAGGTCTCCGGGTCGCCCAGGTCGTGGATGACCAGGTTGGTGCGCCCGGCGAAGGCACCGTCCACGTCGACCAGGATCACGTCGCGCCACTCCACGCCCCAGGCGCCCCAGGCGTCGACCTCCAGGCTGTCCTGCAGCCAGGGCAGGTCCGAGTCCACCAGGGCGTTGCCCAGCTCCTCGCCTTCCTCGTTCACGCCGATGATGTCGATGCCCTCGGGCAGCTCGTCGTGCATCTGGGTCAGGTAGCCAAACTGGCTACGGCAGCCCCCTCACGTGCTGTGGCCGAAGTACCAGACGCTGCCGCGCTCCAGGTGCTGGGACACGCTCACCTGCTCCTCGAAGCTGGCGGAGGCGGGGTTCACGTCGGGCAGCTCGAAGTCGGGGGCCAGGGTGCCCTCGCCCAGGGGCGCGCTGCCCATCAGGCCGGGGACGCCGGTCTCGGGGGTGCAGGCCAACAACAGCAGCAGCATGCGGTCTCCTCAGTCCAGATCGGTCCAGTAGTCGCTCAGCAGGCTGCCGTCCCAGTCTTCGTTGGGGCCGTGGCCCATGTCCGGGACGATGCTGAGGGTGCTGTCCAGGCCCAGGGACTCCATGCGCGCGTGGTTGGCCTCGGCGGCCTCCACCCAGCCGGCGTCGTCGGCGCCCACCACGTGGTGCACGGGCAGGCACTCCAGGCCGGTCTGCAGCAGCGTGTCCTCGACGTCGCCGAAGTCAGCGGGGAGTCCGGTCATGGACCTGAAGGGATCGGGGTGGGCCACGCCCATGGGGTATGCCACGCGACCGCCTGAGCTGTGCCCGATCAAGTGCACGCGGGCCGTGTCGTGGGCGTAGCAGCCCTGGAAGTGCTCCAGGCTGGCCAGCGCCTCCTCCGCCCGATCGCCGCTGCCGTCCCAGGTGTGGGGGACGACCACCCAGCGCGCGCTCGCGCCCTCCATGGGGGCCAGGAACTGGAAGTAGTTGATCTCCGCGCTGTTGGCGTCGGCGGGGCCGCCGGGGAGGAAGACCAGGGCCTCCAGGTCGTCGGCGTCGGCCTCGGGCTTGGAGAGCAGGTAGCGGAAGCCGTCGCCCTCGATGCGGTTGAGGCCGGGCTCCAGGCTGGGGCAGTCCTCCGCGTCCCCGACCTGCGCCAGAGGCGTGGGGGCGGGGCAGCCCAGGGGATCGGAGTCCACACCGCTGTCGCTGTCAGCGGGGGAGTCACCGGGAACAGAGGGGTTCCCGCAGGCGAGGACGAAGAGCAGCATGCCCGCAGCCTACACCCCAACGCGGTAGTCTGCCGCCCGTGAAGCGCACCCCCCTGATGCTCCTGCCCTGGCTGCTCGCGCCCCTGCTGGAGCTGCCTTTCGCCTACCAGGCGGTGGCTCGACCGGAGCTGTGGCGCGTGCTCGTGGAGCTCGGGGTGTTCGCGGGGCTCGGTGTGGCGCAGTGGCGGCTGGCCCCCGAAGGCCCCCTGCGCTCCGGCTGGATCCCGGCGGTGCTGCTGGTGCTCGGCGGCGTCTGGCTGCACCTGCCCGCGGGCCTGCTGACGCCCTTCTGCTTTGGGGTCGGCGTGCTGGTCCTGGCGGGCGTGTTCGTGCGCGTCTCCGAGTCCTTCGGTGCCTGGTGGGTGGGCCTTCTGGCCCTGCTCCCAGGGGTCGCCATCCAGCGCGTGCTGGTGCTCTCCGGCAGCTACGTCGGGGACCCGGTCGGTCAGCTCAAGAAGGAGGTGGCTGGCTGGTTTTCGCGGAATGATGGGCCCACCACCCAGGGCCCCCCGGTGCTCCTCATCACCGTCGACACCCTGCGCGCCGACGAGGCCCTGTCGATGCAGTCCGCCCAGCGCATCGCGGACGGGGGCGCGCTGTGGCCGCGGGCGATGGCGACCTCGAGCTGGACCCTGCCCAGCCTGGCCTCGACGATGACGGGATTGCTGCCCGGTGAGCATGGGGCCGGCGCCAGCGGGGTGGGCTACCAGTCGGTGAACGCCGAGGTCCCCCTCCTCGCCGAAGAGCTGGCCGCGGCCGGCTACAACACGGCGGCGTTCGTGGCGAACCCCTTCGCGTCCTCCAGCACGGGGATGGACCGGGGCTTTGAGGACTTCTTCCACGTCAACGAGCGCGCGGCCCACCGCCTGGTCTTTGGGGGGCGGCCCGTCGATCAGGACAGCTACTGGGACAGCGAGGTGCTGGTGGACCGCGCCGTCGCCCACATCGAGTCCGGGGGCGCCCAGGGCGGGTTCATCTGGCTGCACCTGCTGGACGTGCACCTGCCGCACCGCCACGCGCCGCGGGACAGCTCGGTGTGGAACTGGCGGCGTAGCGACTACCTGAACGCGGGCATCGTGGGCAGCCAGCAGCGGCAGGACACCCGGGCCGGCTACGCGGGGGAGGTCGCCTACGTGGACGCGCAGATCCTGCGGGTGCTGGACGCCCTGGCCGCGCAGGGCCTGGAGGAGCAGGCGGTCATCGTCCTGACGGCCGACCACGGCGAGGAGCTCTGGGACCACGGCGGCTTCGAGCACGGGCACACCCACGCCGGGGTGGTGGTCGACGTGCCCCTGGCCCTGCGGCACCCGGGCTTTGTGGAGGCGGGCGCGGGCGTGGCGAGCCTGGTGGACATCGCGCCGACGCTGCGGGCCGTGGCGGGGCTGGAGCCGAGGGGGATCGACCTGGCTCAGGGTGTGCCGGCCCAACGCATCGCATTGGCGGTGGGCAACAAGTACATGAGCCATGAGGCGAGCGCGAGGCGCGGCGATCTGCGCGTGGTGCGCCCGCAGGAGGGCCCGGCCTGGCAGGTGGATCTGGCGGTGGACCCCACGGGCCAGGTGCGCGCGCCGGTGAGCGACCTGGAGCTGCTGGAGGCGCTTGGCAGCCTGGGGCTGAGTGAAGGGAGCGCGGCGGCCGAGGTGGACGTCGAGGCGCTGAGGGCCCTGGGCTACGTGGAATAGGACCGGGGCGCGCTGTCCTGGATGGCGGTGGGGACGATGCGCTCGGCGGCCCGGCGGGCTCCGACGATGTTCCGGGCGACCGGGCCCAGCTCCAGCTCGGCCAGGGGGCCGGTGACGTAGACGCGGGGGTGCCAGCGGAGCTGGGGATCGACCACGGGGTAGCCGCAGTCGGAGCAGGGCAGGGCGTGGCTCTGGACCAGGGCGTCCACCAGCGCGCCTCCGGGACGGGCGCCCTCGAAGCCGGTCGCCAGCAGCACGCCGTCGACGGGGAAGTAGTCCTCGGCCACGTTCAGGACGATCTGGCCCTGGTGGAGGTGGGCGTGGGGCTGGCCCAGGTGGAGCTGAACGCGCTGTTGGCTGATGGCCAGGCGCAGGGCGCGGTGCACGTCGGGGGGGAGGGAGCCGGGGTGGCGGGCCTCGGTGATCATGGCGCGGCGCGCGCGCAGATCCGGGGTGGCCGAAAAGCCGCGCATGTACTTGGGGCCGATCCAGCCGGGGTCGCTGTCGAACTGGTGCCGGCGCAGAGGGTGCCGGGTGACCAGGTGGACCTCCTTGCCGGCGTCGGCCAGACGCATGGCGACCTGTGCGGCGGAGATGCCCCCGCCGATGACGGCCATCCGCTGCGGCCACTGCTCTGGATCCAGGCGGAAGCCGGGGGAGAAGACGTGCTCGATGGGCAGGCTGTGGGTCTGCAGCTCGATGGCCCAGCTCGGCCAGCGGGGCTGGTCTCCGGCGCCCAGGGCCAGGATCACGCGCTGGGCATGGATGGGGGCGCCCTCGCCCAGGGTGACCGTGACGTGGTCACAGCCCAGCGCCACGCGGGTGGCCCGGTCGCAGATGTGGAGGTCCTGGAGGCCGTAGCGCGCGACGATCTCCTGACAGTGGCGGTCAAACAGCGCGACCGAGGGCCGGGAGTAGGGGGGCGCGAAGGAGCCCTCGGGGGCGCCCTTGCCGCGGTGGTTGGCCCCCGCGAAGGCCAGCAGGTCCCAGGGGTCCACGTCCAGGTGGTGCACGGCGGGGGAGCGCAGGTGCCGCATGCCCGTGTTGGTGGAGCACTGCCGCCAGCGGCTGAGCAGGGCGGGGCCCGGGTCCAGGATGCGCAGGCGCTCGGGCTGGGTCTGGGCCTCGGCCAGCAGGCGGACGGCCAGGTGCACGCCGTGGATCCCGCCGCCGATGATCAGCCACTCCAGGGGGGCGCCGGGGGCCGCGCTCATGCCTCGGCCCCAGCCTCGAGTCCGGGCTCCGGGTCGGGCCAGGGGAAGGGGTGTGGGAGCGCCGCCCACTGGCTGGGGTGGGCCAGCTCCGCTTCGGTGAGCAGGCAGTCGTCGAAGGCGGCGCGCAGGGCGTCTTCGTCCAGGTCCACGCCGATGATCACGATCTCCTGGCGCCGGTCGCCGTAGAGGGGGTGCCAGATGGACTCCAGGTGGGCCTTGAGGGCGGGGTCCTGGGGGCGGCGCTCCGGGGGGACGGCGGCCCACCACAGCCCGGCGACCCCGGTGTCGCGGGTGCCCCCGGCGAGCTGGAAGGCGGCGGTGTGGTTGGGGCGGGAGGCCACCCAGAACCAGCCCTTGGCGCGCACGACGCCGGGCCAGGGGCTCGCCAGCCAGCGCGCCAGCCGCTCGGGGTGGAAGGGGTCCCGCTCCCGGTAGACGAAGCTGGTGATGCCGTAGGCCTCGGTCTCCGGAGTGTGGTTGCCCATGAGCTCCTGGATCCAGGCCGGGCGGCGCTCCGCGGCCTCCATGTCAAAGAGACCGGTCCCCAGGACCTCGCTGAGGGGGACCCGCCCCCGCTCGCTGTGGAGCAGCCTGGCGCCCGGGTTGATGGCCCGCAGAGTGGCCTCCACCTCTCGCAGCCCCTCCTCGCTGACCAGATCGGTCTTGTTGATGACGATGACGTCGGCGAACTCCACCTGCTCGGTGTGGAGGGTGGCCAGCGTGCGGTCGTCCTCTTCGGAGACGGCCAGCCCGCGGGACTCCAGGGAGGGGGCCTTGGAGAGCTGCGCGGGGAAGGCCTGGGCGTCGACCACGGTGACCATGGTGTCCAGCCGGGCCAGCGAGGACAGGGAGCTGCCGTCCTCGGCCTCGAAGGTGAAGGTCTGCGCCACGGGCAGGGGCTCGCTGATGCCGGTGGACTCGATGAGCAGGTAGTCAAAGCGGCCGGCGCGGGCGAGGGTGGCGACCTCCTCCAGCAGGTCCTCGCGCAGGGTGCAGCAGATGCAGCCGTTGCTCATCTCCACGAGCTGCTCTTCGGTGCGGGAGAGGGCGGCGTCGCCGTCCCGGACCAGCGCGGCGTCGATGTTGACCTCGCTCATGTCATTGACGATCACGGCGACCCGCAGGCCCTCGCGGTTGGCCAGGATGTGGTTGAGCAGGGTGGTCTTTCCGGCGCCCAGGAAGCCGGAGAGCACGGTGACGGGGAGGGGTGCGGTCATGGGGTTCTCCATGTCCGGAGATTAGTGCGATCAAGACGCTAATGCAATTGAGTCGCAAATAGGAGGCAAGGCTCGCGTCCATCGTCGGACTGGGTGAAGAGGCCCCCATGCTGCTCCTGCTCGCCTCCCTCTCCCAAGCCGCCATCGTCAACGTGCTCCAGCCGCAGGTGGGTCCGCCGGATCCCGGGCGCACGGTCTCGATGAAGGTCGGGGGCACGCTGCTGGAGGGGAACGAGCAGCGGCTCAGCGTGAACGGCGCGCTGGGGGCGCAGTTCGTGGGCCAGGAGCACCGGGTCCTGCTGCGGGTGAGCGGGGAGCGGGCGGTGGCCTTCGACACGGTGATCGCGGACAAGGCCTTCGTGCACGCGCGGGAGACCTGGGCCTTCTCGGACCCCTGGGCCACGGTGCTGTTCGTGCAGTCGGACCGCAACGCCTTCCGGGACCTGCAGCTCCGCGCGCTGGGGGGCGGCGGGCTGGAGCGCCGCTTGTTCCGGACGGACTGGAGCGAGGGAACGCTGGGCGTGGGCGCGATGGGCGAGTACCAGCTCCTGGACGCCGACGCCGTGGACAGCGACGCGGGCTGGCACCCCCGGGGCAACAGCTACCTGATCCTGGCCATCTCCCACGAAGACGGGGTGGAGCTGGCCAGCACCACCTTCTACCAGCCCCGCCTGGACGCCTGGAGCAACTGGCGCCTGGCCGAGGAGCTGTCCCTGACGCTCGAGGTCAGCGAGCACCTGGACTGGTCGGTGGTGGGCAAGCTGCAGGTGGACAGCCAGCCGGTACAGGGCAACGAGTCCTACGACCTGAGCGTGGTGAGCGGGCTGGTGCTCAGCTTCTGAGCTGGCTCAGCCCATCGCCGCCCCGAAGAGGTGGCCCATCGCCGCGGTCAGGCCCATCGCGGCCAGGCCCCAGACGACAACCCGCGCGGTGGCGCGCCCCACGGGTGCCCCGCCCAGGTGCGCCGACCAGGCGCCGAGCAGGCCCAACAGCAGGGTGGCGGCCAGCAGAGTGGCGTGCATCTTGATCGCGGCGGGGGCCAGCAGGATGACGGCCAGGGGGACCGCGGCTCCGGTCGAGAAGGAGATGGCCGACACGATGGCGGCCTGCACCGGGCGCGCCAGCTCTTGGACGTTGATGCCCAGCTCCAGGCGGGCGTGGGCCTTGAGGGCGTCGTGCTCGGTGAGCGCGACAGCGACCTGCCGGGCCAGCTCCGGGGGCAGGCCCTGCTCCTGGACCAGGCCGCAGAGCTCCTCCAGCTCGCGCTCGGGCTCTTCGCGCAGCTCCCGGCGCTCGGTGGCGAGATCGGCCTCCTCGACGTCCCGCTGGGAGCTGACCGAGACGTACTCGCCGGCGGCCATGGACAGCGCGCCGCCGATCAGCCCCGCCAGGCCGGCCACCCAGGTGCTGTTCGGGTTGGCGTCTGCCGCCGCGACCCCCAGGACCAGGGAGGCGGTGGAGACGATGCCGTCGTTCGCCCCCAGGACGGCCGCGCGCAGCCAGGATGCGCGGTCCTGCGTGTGCTCTTCGGGGTGACCCATGGCGGGCAGTCTACCCCTGGCGGGTGCGGCGGGGATGTCGTGATCCAGCGGCAGCCGCGGGCGGTCAGGCAACCGGTGACCTCGCTGGGGTCGGGGTTGTAGAGGTGTGGCATGCGCCTTGCTTGCTTGGACGGTGAACTTGGAGGTTCCCATGCGACGCGCACTCTTCTCCCTCATCCCCCTCACCCTCCTCTCCGCCTGCTTCCTGGTGGACGAGCCCGCCAACGAGGACGCCGGCTGTCAGGAGGTCCGCACCGAGCTGAGCCTGGACGAGCTCAGCGACCTGGGGATCTCCGGTCAGGACCTGCTGGACGCGGTGCTGCCGGAGGGGGACGCGCACCAGGCGCTGTTCACCTACGAGGACGACGAGCAGAGCGCCATGACCCTGGCGCTGGACGCGGACTCGGTGGCCGGGGCGGTGTTCGTGGACGCCTCGCCGCCGGAGTCGGATGGCCGTGATGTCCTGCTGATCGACTGGTACTGCCCGGATCGCCTGGAGGTCCAGATCGACATGGACGTCGCCACGGAGGATGGCGTGTTCGACGAGCACCTGGAGCAGGTCACCATCAGCGCGGTGGAGGACGGCGAGGGCTTCGTCTACAGCTTCCTGCAGGAGCTGGACCCCGAGGCCATGGGGGGGAGCTTTGATATGGACGCGTGGATGCTCGGACTCGACAGCCCCACCGACTACGACACCCGCTCGCTCACCATCGACGGCAGCTTCTCCGCCGGCGAGGTCATCGGGGAGATCTCCGGCCAGATCGGCGGCGAAGATGACTGCGAGGCGGGCGCCAACTGCGCATCCTGGGCGGAGCTGGTGCCGGTTGGCGCGTTCTCGTCCGCTGAGGTGGAGGGGTAGGCGCTGCGGGGCCGCCCAATCCCTGGAGCGGCCCCGGTCCCCTCAGCGGGGGCGCTGGTGTCCCCGGGAATCGGCCACGGCCTCCTCTTCGCGGCGGGCGGCGGGGAGGCTGGCGGTCATGCAGGCCAGGGTGTCGCGCTCGCTGTAGTAGGCGTCGTCGCAGGCGGCGACCACCTCGGCGCCGCGGCCGTGACCCAGGGCACCTTCCACGCAGGAGGCGATGCTGGCGTCGGCGTAGAAGGCGTCGTCACAGGCCTCGATGGTCTGCTCCATCCGGGCCATGCTGGGGTGGTCGCGCCGCTCGGTGGTGGCGGCGGCGGCCGCGATGCAGCGCTGGGTGGAGCGCTCCTCGTACATGGCGTCGTCACAGGCGTCGATCAGGGGGGCGATGTCCTCTCGGGCGATGGCGGCGGTCTGCACGCAGGCCAGGACCTGGCTCTCGCTGTAGAAGGCGTCGTCGCAGGCGGCGATCATCGGGGTGGGGTCGACGATGGCGACCTTGGCGGCGTTCACGCACTGGAGCTCGCGGCCGCTGTCGTAGAAGGCGTCATCGCAGGCCTCGATGACCTCGCTGATGGAGAAGGTGGCCTGACGGTGGCTCTGGCCATGGCTGTGGTCACGGTGGGACCCGCCATGTCCCTTGCCGCCGCCCTGCTTCCTCCCGGAGTCCACGATCAGGCGCTCCTGGCCGTTGAGGCTGCGGGCCATCCAGGCGCCGCGGAAGGCGATGACCTGGACGGAGATGGGGGCGGAGCCGCGCGGGGCCTCGGGCAGGTGGATGGTGCCGGACTCGCGCTGGATGGGGGCGCTCCACAACAGGGTGGAGCCCTGGAAGACGGCCAGGGTCGCGGGGGCGTCGCGGACGACCAGGCCCTCCCAGCTCTTGGCGTCCAGGTTGTAGGAGAGGGCGCTGCCGTCCAGGGCGACGCGGGTCATCTTGAGATCGCCCTCGGGGACTCCGGCGAGGGCGGCTTGAGAGAGGGCGATGGCGATGAACATGTCGGTCTCCTCCGTTGGGGTCTGTCTGCGTGGACGGGCCCCTGGGGCGGATCTTCGGCGGCGTGACAGGCTTTGACGACTCGGTGCGGCTGGTGACGGGTGGCGACGGGTCTCTCGGCGAAATCCGGCGTTCGTAATGGCTCGCAATGGAATCGTTGGGCGCTTTCATCTAAGTTGCATTCCGGAAGCGAGAGAGATTGGCACGTCGAGACGAAAGCCCGGACAAATCCGACCTTTGGCGCGAACGTCAGAGGGGGGTAGGAGAGTTCCAGGGGCAGGGTCTGTACAAAGGTGCGTATGGTGTGGAGGAAGGGCAGATGAACATGGCGTCCGACTCACAGCCGACCGAGGTCACGGAGCTCCTGGGGATGCTCGGGGTGGGCTCTGTGCTGGAGTGGCTCGACCTGCCCCAGGCCTACAGTCCGCAGCAGGCCAAGCTCGCCCTGGGAGGCCAGCTCCGCTGGGCCCAGGCTCGGCTGAACAACCCACGCTATGGCACGCTGGCTCACCACATGCTGCGCCACAAGAACGCCGTGGAGCGGGTGGTGCTCGCGGGCGCGACCCTGATGGATGTGCCCCCGGCGCCGGTGCTGGACCCGACGCCCCAGACCCTGAGCGCGCCGGAGCCGGCGCCTCTGCCCGTCGAGCGCTCCCCTGAACAGACCCTCCGGGAATTCTGGGAGGGGCTCAAGCTGGCCCGAGGGCTGAACTCCGACCAGCGCATGCGCCTGCTGGGGCGCGAGGCCAAGCGCCTGGGCGTGTCGCTGCGGGAGACCCAGTCGCTGATCACGGTGCCCGCGCCCTCCAACCCGCCCAAGCCCCCGCCCCCGCCGCGGGAGGTCCCTGAGCAACACCGGGTGGAGCGCCTGGGCCGTCCGACCAGCAGCCGGAGCACGCTCGAGCGCAGCCGGGAGCTGGCCCGCCGGGGGAAGCAGCGGGAGCAGGATCGACGCCTCCCCAGCGAGCGTCGGAGCCAGGCGATGGTGGACCTGGCCGAAGGCCTGCGTGGCCTGATGCTGCAGGGGCTGCTGCAGCCCACCGCCCAGGAGTCCCTGGTGCGACAGGCCTACCGCGGCGGCCTGGCCCCCAACCGTGCGCGAGCCGCCGTGCAGCGGGCAACGGAGCAGTGGCGCACCTTCTCGGCCGGCCTGCACGACCCCTACCTGCAGCTCGGGTGGGAGCGGGGGCAGCCCCTGCGCGCCGACTATCTGGCCCGTCGTCGGGCGCTCCTGCAGACCCTCTCCACCTGGGCCGAGCTGGAGGAGCTGCTGCTCCTGGACGCCGCATACGCCAGCCTGCGCTCCTGACCGCGAGCGCGCCGCGTTACAGGTGCAGGTGATGACTCCGCTGCCCACACTGCACCCCAACGCCCGCCTTGACCTGCACCTGCACAGCACGGGCTCCGACGGGCGCTTCGACCCGGACACGGTCCTCGCGCAGGCGGTGGCCGGGAAGATCGACGTGCTCGCCCTCACCGACCACGACCTGCCCGCGCAGCTCCCCGCCGGCCCGCAGACCATCGACGGCCACGACATCCACCTGCTGCACGCGGTGGAGCTCTCCGGCTGGCACGTCGACACCGAGCTGCACATCCTGGTCTACTTCCCCGCCGAGATGCCCCCGGAGTTCCGGAGCTTCTGCTCCGAGCTCGCCGCCCGCCGGGCCGATCGCTACCAGCAGGCCCTGGTGAACATGGGCCTGGACGGCGTGCTGGAGTCCCCCGACCAGCGGGCCGTCTCCGGCGAGCGCGCGATCACCCGCCTGCACCTGGCCCAGGCCATCGTCCAGTCCGGCCACGCGGAGAACCTGCGCGACGCCTTCTCTCGCTACGCCGGCACCAGCTTGGGCAAGGTCCCGCCGGTCACCCTCTCGGTACAGGACGCCATCCAGGCGGGCCGCGACGCCGGCGGTCTCACCGTCTGGGCCCACCCTTCGCTGGACCAGGCGCGCGCCTACCTGCGGGACCTGGTCCCCATGGGCATCCAAGGCCTGGAGGTCTACCGCCCCCGCATCGGCGGCAAGACCCGGCGCGAGCTCGGCCGCTTCACCCGCAAGTACGGGCTGGTCGCCACCGGTGGCTCCGACTGGCACGGCTGGTACGGCCATCGCCTGGGCGAGTTCACCGTCCAGGCCCAGCAGCTCCAGGGCTTCTGGGGAGCGCTGCAAGATCTCGCCGCCTGAGCGCGTTGTTGCGGCATGAACACCCTCTTCCTGCTGCTGCTCACCGCCACCGGGCTCCCGCCCATGCCCCTGGTCACGGAGGTCAGTGAGCGCTGCCCAGGAGAGGGCTCACCGCGGATCACCTACGAGATCCAGAGCGGCGTCTGCGCCCCCGGCGGTCCCTGCAGCTACAGCACCCAGCAGGGCGACCCCAACACCGACCTGCCCCTCACCCAGCAGGGCTGCTTCTGGCCCGAGGCTGGACACTGGGTGCGCGATGGAAGCTGCGGGGGCGCACCGCTCTGGGCTTGGAGGGGCCGCACCCCCCAAGGCAGCTTCACGATGGGCCCTCTGCACGTCGAGAAGAGCCCGCCCAAGCGCTGCCCCGGTCCGCCGCCGGGCGCCAGGAGCAGCGCGCCGTTCAGCAACCCGGATGAGCTGGGCCAGTGGATGTCCATGGGCCTGGACATGGTGAAGCTGTTGCCCGCCGCCGACGGCAAGGTGCGCGTGGCGTTTCCCTTGCCCGGCCACGCCTTGGACGACCCCGAGGCCACCTACCTCTCCGAGCCCCTGCAGAAGGAGGAGGCAGATCAGCTCCTCCAGGCAACGACCCAAACCCACTACGGCGGTCGGAAGGCCATCAGCTACCGTGCGACCGTGCCCACAAACGAGGTCACCCTGGTGTCTTTCGAGCAGGGCAACCGCACCCGCTGTGCGCAGGTCCAGGAGCTGGTCTACCGCGCCGAGCTGCCCAGCGGGCTGGTGCTGACGGCCAGCGGGCAGCGGCACTCCTGGATGCGCGATCAGGACTGCCCCCGCTCCTGAGTGGGGGCCCAGAGACAAGAAGGGCGCGCCCCGAAGGACGCGCCCGTTCTCTTGGATCCCGAGGGCCCTGGAGTCAGCGACCCCAGCGCCCGCAGCCTCAGCGCATCAGCCCAACAGGGTCTGGAGCTGGGTGGCCAGGCCCAGGTTGTCGGCGGTCAGCTTGCCCTGCATGAACAGGGGCATCGCCATGCCGGGGTTGTCCAGCAGCGCCTCGAAGTCGTCCTTGCCCACGTTGATGGTGCAGTCGGCAGCGCCGGCACCCTCGGTCACGGAGCTCTCGGCCAGGTTGATGGTGTAGCTGGTGCCGCCGTCGATGTTGAAGGCGAAGCTCGCGCCGATGTCCTTGAGGTTGGGCTCAGCCTCGAACTTGGCGGGGAGGGTCTTGGTGAAGAACTCGACGTGGTCAGCCATGGGTCGCTCCAGGAAAGTGAACGGTGGTTCAGTCGCAGATGGCGTAACGCCACCCAAAGATCAGGGCTACAGCTTGCGCCGCACCACCCAGGTGGCGATCGCGGCGGCCACGGCGAGCCCCGGGAACACCAGCATCACCAGCAATCCGGTCAGGATGAGCTGCGCCAGGCTGGCGCTGAGCTGGCCGCCCTTGGCCTCATTCGCGCGGATGGCGATCTGCTCCTCTTCGCCCACCAGCCAGGCCACGCCGTTGAGGAAGAGATCCAGGTTGTTGCCGTTGAGCACCAGCTTGTTGGACGCGAAGTCGGCGTCGCCGACGACCAGCACGCGGCCACCAGGCTTGAGGTCGGCGGGGGCGGTCTCGGGATCCAGGTTCAGCAGGCTGGGGTCCTGGATCTGCGAGAGCGCCATCACGCCCACGCTGCCGATCTTGTCACCCTCGCCCGGCTCCAGCTCGCCCTCCAGGGCGGAGGCGGGGTCGGACTCGGCCCAGGACTCCGCGCTGGTGCGCGCCAACACCTGCACCTGCAGGCCCTCGGGGGTGCCCTCGATGGCCTCCACCGAGCGGGCCAGCTCCAGCAGCACAAAGGACTGCAGGCTCTGCACCACGGGGTGGAAGTCGAAGCTGTCCGGCATGAGCATGACCATGCTCGCGTCCAGCCCGGCCTGCATGAACTGCGGGTCCGCCTCGATGACGATGTCCTCGCCGACGGCGATCCCGTAGCGTGCCATGTCGGCGGCCAGCTCGGGGGTCGCGGGGTGAACCCCGGATTGGGTCACGGAGAAGGGCTCCAGCAGGACCATCATCGCCCCGCCCTGAGCCACCCAGCCAGCCAGGAGCTCGCGCTCCATGGGCAGGAAGTCCGTGTTCGGCGCGACCACCAGCACGACCTCGCAGTCGGCCGGGATGCCCTTTTCCTGGAAGGGGGAGAAGTTCTTGGCGGTGTAGTTGCCGCCCTCGGCCTTCAGGATCACCCCGCCGAACCCGGTCTCGCCGAAGTCGTCGTCCAGGTCGCGCTCGCCGTGGCCCTGGGTGAAGCACAGGATGTGCTCGGCGCCGGAGCTCAGGTTGATCAGCGCGTTGGTGATGGCCTCCTCGCCGTAGTCGGTCTCCAGGCGCTGGCTGCGCTCGCCCATCTCGAACACCACCGTGCCGTACACCGAGGTCACGCCCATCTGCTGGGCCAGCATGGGCTCCGCGACGGGGTCGATCATCTGGAAGTCCAGCAGCTCGGTGTGCTCGGCGTAGGACGCGATGCGCTCCTCGAAGGCGGCGCCGGCCTCGGCCGACTCGATGCCAAAGAAGCCGTAGACCTTGACCGGCTGCTCCAGGGCCGCGGCCACCTGCACCGACTGCTCGGAGAGGGTGTAGACGCCCGTGGAGGTCAGGTCCCAGCGCTTGTCGTAGCGGTCGCCCAGCACGTTGGCGGCCACCGCGATGCCCAGGGCCAGCGCCACCAGCAGCACGGCCCCGCCGGCCAGGGAGGTGTTCCGCGACTTCGCGACGGCGGCGACGTCCTCACGGTCCAGGATGAGGTAGGCGATGAGCAGGGCGGCCCCGATGCCACCGACCACACCGAACCCCGTCTGGATGGTCTGGAGCGCGGCGTAGGAGCCCAGGAAGGTGAGAACGAGGACACCACCGACGATGCCAAGGATCCACGCGTACTTGCGGAGGGTCTCCATCACTCACCTCCACCGGTAGGCTTCGACGCGCTGGTGCGTGACGAAGAGAAAGAAGCCGATGAAGCTGGCAAAGTAGACGAGATCCTTGGTGTGGATCAGGCCCTTCTGCATGTCCTCGGTGCGGTTGACCAGGCTCGCGAAGCTCAGGACCTCCTTGATGGTGGCCTGGAAGCCCGTGGAGCCCAGCCCGCTCTCCATCCAGCCCAGCAGCCAGAAGATCAGCAGCAGGCCAAAAGCCAGGATCATCGCCACCATCTGGTTCTCGGTGAACGCGCTGGCCATCAGCCCGACGGCCATGAAGCAGGCGGTCATCATGGTCCAGCTCAGGTAGCAGGAGGCCAGGATGCCGGGGTCGGGGTCGCCCATCCACATCAGCAGGGCCGGGTAGTGCAGGGTGCCCGCGAAGAGCACCAGCACGAAGCCCAGGGCCCCCAGGTACTTGCCCAGCACGATCTCCGTGGTCGAGATGGGCGAGGTGAGCAGCAGCTCCAGGGACTTGGACTTCCGGTCTTCCGCCAGAAGGCGCATGGTCAGCGCCGGGCACAGAAAGAGCAGGATGATGTTGGCGTTCCCGAAGAAGGGCGCGACCAGCCACTCATCCACGTTCATGTCGGCTTCGCCGTAGGGGTTGAAGCCCATCGTGGCGGCCTGCTCGTTGTAGTAGAGCAAGAAGGCCAGGAAGAAGAAGCCGGTCAGGAAGACGTAGCCGGTCAGGCTCAACCACCCGACGGGGGTGGCGAAGTAGCTGCGGAGCTCCCGGCCGGCGATCGCGAAGGTGTTGCGCATCAGGCCTCCGCGCCGCTGTCGGGCGCAGTCTGGGTGCGGGTGAGGTGCAGGAAGATGTCCTCGAGCGACTGGCGCCCCGACAGCTCCAGCAGGCCGTGGGTGATGGCGGCCGCGGCGATCTGCTCGCGCAGGTCCTCGCCCTCGGTGATGACCCGGAACTGGCCCCCCTGGGGCTCCACGCTGACCACGCCCTGGACGGCCATCAGGGTGTCCTGCAGGCCCTGGGGGCGCGCGACGGTCAGCATGATGGAGCGGGCTCCGAGGACGGAGGAGAGCTCGTCGATGGGGCCTTGGCCCACCATCTGGCCCTGGTTGATGATCACGACACGCTCACACATGGCCTCGATGTCAGCGAGGACATGCGTGGACAGGATGACCGTGCGCTCTTCCTGGGCCAGCTCCTGGAGCAGCTCGCGGATCTCCAGCCGCTGGGCGGGATCCAGGCCTGAGTAGGGCTCGTCCAGGATCAGCACGTCGGGGTCGTGCACCAGGGCCTGGGCCACGCCGCAGCGCTGGCGGTAGCCCTTGGACAGGTGGTCGATGATGCGGTGGGCCACCGGGCGCAGGCCCACGCGGTCGATGACCTTCTCGGCGGCGGCCTTGGGGTCGTCCACGCCCTTGAGCTTGCCGGCGAAGCGCACGTAGTCGCGCACGCGCATGTCGGTGTAGAGGGGCGGGACCTCGGGCAGGTAGCCGATGCGGCGCTTGGTCTCGGCGGGGTGCTCGAACACGTCCTGGCCGTCCAGGGTCACGCGGCCCTCGGTCGCGCCCAGGGAGCCGGTGATGATGCGCATCGTGGTGGTCTTGCCGGCGCCGTTGGGGCCCAAGAAGCCCACGACCTCGCCCTTGGGGACCTCAAAGGAGATGCCGGAGACCGCCGTGGTCGCGCCGTAGCGCTTGGTCAGGTTCTCGACCTTGATCATGGGGATCCTTCACTGCCCGGGCTCTTCGCGTCGGGGGGCTCAGGTATTGCCCGCGGCGGTCCCGTCAAGTGAAAGTGTGGCGGCCCCTGTACATCCGGGTGTCCTCGGTTGTGCCGGGGTGTTGACCGCAGGTACCCTGAGCGCCTTGATCTCCTGAGGTTGACCCATGCGACCCCTCGCACTCCCCGCCCTCTTTCTCCTTTTGACCGGCTGCAGCGCCGAGTGGGCCGCGGTCGACGCGGACGGGGACGGGGTGCCCTTTGGCCTGGACTGCAACGACCTGGACGCCGGGGTCGGGGACCAGCCGGAGATCTGGTACGACGGCATCGATCAGGACTGCGACGGCAACGACGCCGACCAGGACGGGGACGGCTACGTGCCGGACTTCTACGTGGCGGACTTCCCCGACGCCTGGCAGAACTTCCCGGCGCACATCGCAGCGGGGGACTGCTGGGACGACCCCGTGGACGTGCCAAGCGAGTACCAGACGGTGCCCACTCTGGCCCAGATCCCGGCCAACGAGGTCAACCCCGGCAAGACGGACACCTGGTACGACGGCACCGACCAGGACTGTGGGGGCAACTCGGACTTCGACCAGGATGGGGATGGGGTGGACTCCGCCCACGCCCTGGGGGTGGACGGTCAGCCCGCGGGCGACGACTGCGCGGATCAGGAGAGCGAGGTCGCGCTGAACGTGCAGAACACCTGCGCCCACGACCCGGTCACGGTGGGACCGGAGCTGATCTTCCCGGGCGCCACGGACCCCGTCTACGACGGCCTGGACCAGGACTGTGGGGGGGACGATGACTTTGACGGCGACGGCGACGGCTTCCCCCGCTGCGAGGAGTGCGACGACACCGAGCCCACGATCTACCCCAGCGACCAGCCCGAGGTCTGGTACGACGGGGTCGACGACAACTGCGATGGCAACGATGGCGACAAGGACGGCGACGGCTACGTGGACGCGGCCTACGTGCTGGCCTTCCCGGATAGCTGGGACGACCCCGCCTACACGGCCCACCGCACCGAGGTCCGGGACGCCGACGGCGCGGTCGTCGAGGGCCTGGACCCCTTCGACTGCTGGGACAACGGCGCGAGCACGCCCACCGAGTTCACCCCCCTGAACGGCTACAGCGCCCTGAACCCCGAGGAGGTCTACCCGCGCGCCAAGTCCGACGAGCCCCTGGACCAGCCCTACGACGGCATCGACGCGGACTGCTGGGCGGACAGCGACTTCGACGCCGACCTTGACGGCTACGACTCCGACACGGTCCCCCAGCGGGACGGCAGCGTGGGGCTGGACTGCGATGACGCCGCGGATGACGTGAACCCGGACGGGGACGACATCTGTGGCGACGGCATCGACTCAGACTGCGACGGTCAGGAGATCATCCCCACCAGCGACGACCCCGACGACTCCAACTGCGAGAACTACTACCTGGACGACGACCAGGACGGCTGGGGTGGCACCGACGGCGGCTTCGTGTGCCAGTGCGCGCCCAACCCCGCCACCGAGTACACCGAGACCACCAACACCGACTGCGACGACGACGACGCGACCATGTACCCGGGCGCAGCGGATGTCTGCGACGGGCAGGACAATGACTGCGACGGCAGCCTGGAGACCACCGAGGTCGACAACGACGGCGACGGCTACGTGGAGTGCTCCGAGGACGCCGGCGGCTGGGACGGCAGCTCCGAGCCCGACTACGACGACTGCGACGACACCGACTCCACCGTGCACCCCAGCGCCGCGGACGTCTGCGACGGCCAGGACAACGACTGCGACGGCAGCCTGGAGGCCTCGGAGATCGACAACGACGGCGACGGCTACGTGGAGTGCTCCGAGGACAGCGGCGGCTGGGACGGCAGCTCCGAGCCCGACTACGACGACTGCGACGACGGCGAGGCCACCACCTACCCGGGCGCGACTGAGCAGATCGCCGACGGCGTGGACAACGACTGCGACGGCGTGGAGACCTGCTACCTGGACGCGGACAAGGACGGCTTCGGTGACACCGACACCTCCAACACCATCGAGACGGGCGCCGCGGACTTCGACTGCACGCGGACCTGGAAGACCTACGCGGACAATGCCGACGACTGCGATGACAGCGACAAGACGGTGAACCCTGACGCCGACGAGATCTGCGACGGCCAGGACAACGACTGCGACAGCAGCATCCCCGCAGACGAGCAGGATAACGACTCCGACGGCTACGTCGAGTGCACCTTGGACAGCGGCGGCTGGGACGGCTCCGGCACCATGCTGGGTGACGACTGCGACGACGCCCTGGCCAGCGTCTACCCCGGCGCCACCGAGAGCGTGGCCGACGGCGTGGACCAGGACTGCGACAGCGTGGACTCCTGTTACCAGGACCTGGACCGGGACGGACAGGGCAGCAGCACCGTGGTGGATGGCCCGGATCTGGACTGCGACCAGGCCAGCTCCCAGGTCGCCGACGACCAGAGCGACTGTGACGACAGCGACGACACCGTCTACACCGGCGCGACCGAGCTCTGCGACGGCCAGCTCAACGAGTGCTCCGGCAGCGGCGTGCCCTCCGACGAGACCGACGACGACAGCGACGGCTACGTGGAGTGCAGCGACGACGGCAGCACCTGGGTCGGCTCCGCCATCAGCGGCTACGACGACTGCGACGACGGGGACTCCGGGCGCAGCCCGGGCCTGACCGAGGTCTGTGACTCGGCCGACAAGGACGAGGACTGCGACGGGCTCAGCGACGACAGCGACAGCAGCACCGACAGCAGCACCAAGACCCGGTACTACACCGACTCCGACTCCGATGGCTACGGCGACGAGGACGACAGCGGAACGCTCTACTGCGACGCCCCCTCCGGCGTGACCACCGACAACACCGACTGCGATGACAGCAGCACCAGCATCAACCCTGGCGGCAGCGAGGTCACCGCGGACGGCATCGACCAGAACTGCGATGACGTCGATGAGTGCTACGTGGACGACGACGGAGACGGCTACGGCTCCAGCAGCACCACCGACGGCCTGAACCTCAACTGCGACCGCCCCGGCGTCGGCCTGGCCAACGACAGCAACGACTGCGACGACACCGACGGCGACACCTTCCCGGGCGCGGCCCCAAGCGACAGCACCAGCGCCTGCATGAAGGACACGGACGGCGACGACTACGGCGACGCATCGGTCAGCGGCTCGGTGGCCGTGGGCACGGACTGCGACGACGACACCTACGCCATCAACCCCGACGCGACCGAGGTCTGCGACGCTGGCGACACCGACGAGGACTGCAACGGTGTGGCCGATGACGACGACTCCGGCGTCACCGGGACCAGCACCTGGTTCGTGGACAGTGACAGCGACGGCTACGGCGACGCGGCAGACGCGGGCACCGAGTACTGCGACCCGCCCAGCGCCTACGTCAGCGACAACAGCGACTGCCTGGACAGTGACGGCGACACCTTCCCCGGCGCGGCCGCCATCGACAGCACCACCGACTGCATGACCGACGCCGACGGCGATGACTACGGCGACGACAGCCCC
Source organism: Myxococcota bacterium (assembly GCA_036229005.1). GTDB lineage: Bacteria > Myxococcota_A > UBA796 > UBA796 > CAJQPC01 > CAJQPC01. The sequence continues at coordinate 126,321 of JAZAMN010000020.1, read as the reverse complement.
GTCTCCGGCGTCACCGATGGCACGGACTGCGACGACAGCGACGCCAGCGTCAACCCCAGCGTGGACGAGGACGGCACCCCCGCCCTGCGCCAGGACGGCACCGACGACGACTGTAGCGGCAGCGACGCCCCCTACCTGCTGGAGGACCTGGCCGAGGGCGACCTGGTCGTCACCGAGCTGAACATCAACCCCACCGGCGGCGACGACCCCAACATGGAGTTCGTCGAGATCCTCAACAACTCCGGCGGCGAGCTGGACTTCCAGGGCCTCTACTGGACCAACAGCGGGGGCAACAGCGCCACCCTGGCCGACAGCGTGGTCATCGCCGACGGCGACTACTTCGTCTGGGGCTCCAGCGACGACACCGGCACCAACGGCGGCTACACCCCCGACGCCGTCTTCGAGTTCGGCACCGGAACCGGCAAGATCTCCCTGCTCAACACCGCCGACACCGTCAGCTTCTACGCCGACGACCAGACCACCCTGCTGGACGAGGTCGCCTACGACACGGCGGCCTACTTCCCCGACTTCACCAACGGCGGCGCGGCCAACGGCAAGAGCCTGAACCTGGACCCCGGCTACGAGAGCAGCAGCGACAACGACTACGGCGGGCACTGGTGTGTGTCCAGCACCCTGATGACCACGGACTACGGCACCCCCGGCGTCTCCAACGATAGCTGCGGGTTCACCTACAGCTTCGCCACGGACATCGCGCCGCTGTTCTCCAGCGACTGCTCGACCTGCCACACCACCGGCAGTTTGGGCGGCCTCACCGGCATCAGCACCTGGGACAACCTGGTCAGCGTGGCCTCCGTGGACTTCCCGAGCACCTACGAGCTCGTGACCCCCTTCGACAGCGCCAACAGCTACATCTACATGAAGGTCATCGGGGACGCCGCCATCGACGGCAACCAGATGCCCAACGGCGGTCCCTACCTGTCCACCGCGGACGAGCAGATGATCGCCGACTGGATCGACGAGGGAGCGCCCCAGTAGTGCTGTTGCTCCTCCTCAGCGCCGCGCAGGCCCAGGAGTGCACTGCGCCCCTGAGCCCCGATGCCTTCAGCGCCCGCCTGGACCAGGTCAAGGAGGGCGTGCTCTTCGGTGAGCCCGCTGCCGCCGACGAGCTCGCCCGCCTCGAAGCCCTGCTCCCCTGCCTGGACGGCCCCGTCGACCGGGTGGACCTCGCGCGGCTCATGCAGAGCCAGGCCGCCTACGCCCTCTTCCTGGGGCAGGACCCCAAGGACCACCTCCAGCGCGCCGCCATCCTCGGCGAGCCCCCCGACCCCGACTACGGCCCCCAGTTCGCCCAGGCCCTCGCCGCCGCCGCGCCCACCGAGACCGCCTACCTGGACCTGGACTTCCAGCCCGCCCCCGCCGTGCTCTTCGTGGACGGCCAGATCCACTACGACACCGGCCCCCAGCAGGTCGCCGCCGGCTGGCACATCGTCCAGTGGATGGGCGACGACGGCGCCTGGACCACCCGCGTCCTCCAGCTCGGCCCGGGGGGGAGGGAGCGGATCCAGGTGCACGCGGTCGGGGCCACACCGCCACCGCCCCCGCCCCAGACCAACACCTCGACCCCCGCATCCCCAAGCGAGGTCACCCTGGTGCTGAACGCCGGCCTCGCCTACCAGATCGGCCACGCCAGCTACACCACCCCCACCACCGTGTGGAGCGGGCTCATCGGCGCCCCGGCGCTCTCCGTCGGCCTGCACAGCACCGGCACCTGGCACCTGCGCGCGGACGCCAACCTCATCCCCTGGGCCACCGGCAGCCACTCCGGCGGCAGCAACCGCGTCGCCGTCGGCGGCGGCTGGCAGCAGACCCAGGGCAAGCGCCTCCACCTGGCCCCCGCCGTCCTGGTCGCTGGCGCCAGCCGCCCCACCAGCGACGGGGACAGCAGCGCGCCCACCTTCGAGCCCGATTTCGCCTTCGGTGGCAGCCTGCTCCTGGGCCTCCAGGCCAGCGATGCCCTCGCCCTCAGCCTCGCCCTGGAGGGCCTGCAGACCGGAGTCGGGGCGCGCCTGGGGACTCGGGTCAGCCTCCCCGGCGTCAGCGCCGTGCCCCTGTGGGTTGGCGCCAGCGCGAACACCTTCCGCGGGAACCAAGGGGACAGCCTGAGCTGGGCGCAGGTGGGTGTAGGAGGCAGCCTGGGCATCTGACACGGCGCTGAAACACGCCGTCATTCGGCTGAGCCGACGTCCGTGCTACCGTTCGGGTCCTCCCCTGCGTGGTCCGTGGCCCTACCCCCCAACACTGAAATCCTGGAGACTCTGGGCGAAGGCAGCTTCGGTGCCGTCTACGTCGCCCTGATCTCGGAAGGCGCCATCCAGCGCACCGTCGTGCTCAAGGTCCTCAAGTCCGAGTGGGCCGAGCACCCCGAGATCCTCATCCGCTCCCGGGACGAGGCCGCCCTGCTCGCGCGCCTCAACCACGACAACATCGTGCGGGTCGAGCAGCTCACCGAGATCGACGGCCGCCCCGCGGTCGTCATGGAGCACGTCCAGGGCCTCACGCTGGACCGCATCCTCAAGGGCGTCGGTCCGCTGCCCGTCAGCGTGGCCGTGGCCATCGCCGCCAAGGTGTCCTCCGCCCTGGACGCCGCCTTCAACCAGCGCCCCCCCGGCTCCCGCGAGCCGCTGCGCGTGGTGCACCGCGACATCAAGCCCTCCAACATCATCCTGTCCGTCTCCGGCGGCGTCAAGGTGCTGGACTTCGGCACCGCCCGCGCCGAGTTCGGCGAGCGGGGCGCGCACACCTCCGCCCTCACCCTCGGCTCGCCCCTCTACATGGCCCCCGAGTGCTTCGACGGCGCCGAGGCCGACCCCACCGTCGACATGTACGCCCTGGGCGCCACCCTCTACGAGCTGATCGCCGGCGTACCCCTGGGCCGCCTCAGCGTGAGCCCCACCAAGCACGCCGCCAAGCTCGAAGAGCGCCTCGCCGCCCTCCAGCCCGCCGAGTTCCCGGAGGGCCACCCCGCCCTGCGCGCCCTGCGCAACCTGATCGGCCGCTGCATGCGCTACGAGGCCAAGCGCCGGCCCACCGCCTCCGACATGCGCCGCCTCTGCTCGGAGTTCCTCAAGCGCCTGCCCCGCGGCACCGTGACCGTGGACCAGTACGCCCAGGTCAGCGTCGAGCCCCTCTACAACGCCCGCGAGCTTCAGGAGCCCGCCCCCCTCGAGGCCACCCTTGGCCGCTCCGGTCTGCGGGACATCGACCGCAGCGAGCGCGCCTCCGACGCCTGGAGCGGGGCCGACAGCGCCGCAAAGCCCCAGACCGAGCCCAAGGTCGAGCCCACCCCGCCGGTCTCCCAGCCCACGCCGCCTGCTGTGCGCCGCCGCCCCGAGCCCGTGCTCCCCCCCACCCCCGAAGACGAGCAGGGCCCCGGCGTCGGTCGCTTCCTGCTCTTTGGTGGCCTGGGCATCGCTCTGGGTCTGGCCTTCGCCGGCGGCATCCTGATGATGATGCTCAAGGACAAGGAGCCCGTCCCCGAGCCCATCCAGACTCCTGAGCTCCAGCAGGTGGAGGAGCAGATCCCGGCGCCCGCGCCCGCCGACCCCACCCCTCCGGCTCCCGCAGCGGACACCACCCCCGCCGATCCGCCCGCAGACGAGGACACCCTGGCCCAGCACGCGGCCGCGGAGCCTGCGGCCCCGGAGCCCGCCACCGAGCCCGAAGAGCCCCCTCCGCCCCCCGTGGAGCTCGCAGAGACCCCCCGGGAGCCCATCCCCGAGCGCGACATCGAGCCCGCCCCCGAGACCGAAGATGCGGTCATGGACCCGCCCGTCAGCGTCCGGGTGGCGTCCGTGCCTGCCGGCGCGACCCTGCGCGTGGGGGGCATCAGCGTTCAGGCCCCCGGCAGCCTGGAGCTTCCCGCTGGGCAGGCGGTGACCGTGCGGGTCAGCTTCCCCAACAACAGCGGGGGGAGCTGCGTGCTGACGCCAGAGGCTGACGCCCGCTGGCTCTTCCGGGAGGACGCGGGCGCGGTCCGCTGTCCCTGACCGAAGTCAGGCCCGCGTCACCACCTGGGGGTCGGGTGTGGTCCGCAGCCCTGGCTCCTGGTGGCCCATGGCCTCCAGGACGACGCGCATCGCCTCGGTGCGCGCGCGGTACTTGTCCTCGCCCAGCACGATGTTCCACGGCGACTGCGGCGTGGAGGTCTGCGCGAACATCTGCTGCTTGTAGACCGTGAAGCGGTCCCAGGCGTCCTGGGCCAGCCGGTCCACCGGGCTGAGCTTCCAGGTCTTGCGGGGGTCGCTCTGGCGCTCCAGCAGGCGCTGCTGCTGGGTCTCCTTGGTGATGGAGAACCACAGCTTGATCAGGTGGATCCCGTCCTCCTGGAGCATCTGCTCAAAGCGTGGCGCCTGCACCAGGAAGCGCTCCAGCTCGGCCTCCGTGCAGAAGCCCAGGGCGGGCTCCACCACCGCGCGCGTGTACCAGCTCCGGTCGAACAGCACCATCTCGCTCGTGGTGGGCAGGTGCTGGATGTAGCGCTGGAAGTACCACTGGCCGCGCTCTCGCTCGCTGGGCTTGGGCAGGGCCACCACGCGCGCACGGCGCGGGTCCAGGTAGCGCAGGAAGCGCAGGATGGCGCCGCCTTTGCCGGCGGTGTCCCGGCCCTCGAACAGCACGACCAGGCGCCGGCCGTCCTGAGCCATCTTGCCCTGCATGCGCACCAGCGCCGTCTGCAAGCGGTCCAGCTCGCGGAGCTGGCCCAGGTCGAGCTGGGCCTCCATGGGGAGCTCGCGGCGCAGGTCCATCTCATCCATGGGGGGCTCCTCTGGGGGCGGTCAGCGCCTGCGGCGCCGGCGCAGCAGCGCCAGCGCGCCCAGCAGGCCCCAGGCGCCGCCGGCGAGGCGGCTGCCCGCCGCCACGCTGCAGCTACTGGGGGTCATCTCCGAGGTGTCCGTGCGCACGATCACCACGGTGACCTCGTCTGGGAGGCTCGCTTCGCCGCCGGAGGTGGCGGTCAACTCCCAGACATACGAGCCAGGCTCCTGGGGGGTGAACCTGGGTGTCGCGGAGCTCGGGTCGTCCAGCTCCGCTGGGGGACCGGAGCGCCGCACCCACGCGTAGCTCACCTCTTCTCCTCCACCCGCGGAGCTCCCCGCCAGCTCCACGGTCTGACCGGGATAGGCCATGAAGTCGCCCCCCGCGCGGGCCTCCACCAGAGGCAGGGGAGGGGACGTCTGGGCGTGGGCCGCGAGCAGGCCAGCGAGCAGGATCGGGTTCATCGTGGCAGGCTAACCCGAGCATGGCCAAGGAGGCGCGCGTGCAGAAGCTCTTGCTGGTGTTCGTCGGAGGCGGCCTGGGGGCCAGCCTGCGCTACGGCGTCTCCCTGCTCCTCCCCGGGCATTGGGGGACCTGGGCCGTGAACCTGCTGGGGAGCTGCGCGCTGGCCTTCCTGATGGCCCACAGCATCTCAGCCGATCCCCGCGTCAAGCTGCTGGTGGGCACCGGGCTGATGGGGGGCTTCACGACCTACTCGACCTTCAACCACGACACCCTGCGGCTCTGGGAGACCGGGAGCCACGGGATGGCCGCCCTGAACGTGGTCGGGACCCTGGTGCTCTGCCTGCTCGGAGGTCTTTCAGGTCTCTGGCTCGCGCGCCTGGGATCGCAATAGCCGAGCGCGGGCGCGCGTAGCTCCAGAGCCTTGCGACGGCCCCCCAAACCCAGTAGTCTCAGGGCATAGGAAAGCGACGATCCCGCCGAACTTCTCGCGGGGGCTGGCGCGCAAAAACCCGCAGAAAAGGGTCTCCCAAATGGGTCTGTTCGATCGTATCGCGAACGTCTGGAAGGGCTTCATCTCGCTTTGGGTCTCGGAAGTCGAGCAGAAGAACCCCGAGGCGGTCTACGAGGCCGCCATCGAGGAGCGGATCAAGAAGCACCGCGAGCTCAAGAAGGCGGTCTCCGGCATCGTCTACCTGCGCAACAAGCTGGGCGCGGAGCTCGAGCAGGCCGAGAAGGAGCTGGCCGAGGTCCAGATCCAGATCCCCGTCGCGGTCGAGGAGGGCGAGGACGACGTCGCTCTGGTCCTGATCCAGAAGAAGGACGAGCTGACCGCCAAGATCGCCTCCCTCTCCGTCGAGATGGAGAAGGTCGCCACCCAGGCCGAAGAGGCCAAGAGCGGCCTGGTCGCCTTCCAGGCGGAGATCGAGAAGCTCAAGCGCGAGAAGAACGAGGTGCTGGCCAAGAAGGCCAACGCCGAGGCGCGCATCTCCATCCAGGAGACCCTGGACGGGCTGAGCACCGACGCCGACATCAAGGCCCTGGAGAACGTGCGCGAGCACGTCGACAAGCTCCAGGCCCAGGCGGACGTGGGCGCGGAGATCAAGGGCGAGTCCCTGGACGACAAGCTCGCCAAGATCAAGAAGAAGACCGCGAACGCGGCCGCGCAGTCCCAGCTTGCCGAGCTCAAGAAGCAGATGGCAGCGCGCAAGTCGGCGCAGGGCCAGGCGGCCGGCGGCGTCAAGAAGACCATGTAGGTGGCGGAGCTCCCTGCCCGCGCCCCCGAGGCCGAAGAGCAGTGGCTCAGCGGCCTGCGGGAGTTGGACGACGAGAGGCTCGGAGAGGCGGTCAAGGCCTGCCTCCGGGCGGGCCGGCCGCAGCTCGCGGCGCGGGTGGTGGGGCTGCTTGGGGGGGAGAGCGATGACCCGGAGATCCTCAAGGCCCGTCGGGCCGCGCGGCTGCTCTGCCTCAACGCGCCGCGCGCCTGGGAGGCCGAGCTGGATGAGCTGCTCGCCCGCATCCGGCAGCGGCACATGCGCCGGGCCACGCTGCGCGCCCGCGACCGCCTCAAGCACCCCGACCGGGTGGGGCAGACGCCGACCCAACGCAGCCGCCGCCGTCGTCGCTGACGAGCGCGCTTTCCCCCGCCTGCAGGCGCGTTAAGGGCGCAGGACATGTCCCAGAGCCCCTCCCGATTCAAGCGCATCGTGTCCTTCGTGGGCGCTCCATTCGTGCGGGCGTGGGGGCGGCTGTCCCTGCGAGAGCGGCAGCACGTCTACGCCATGGGGCTGATGTCCCTGTTCATGCTGGGGACCTTCGCCTACTACGGCACCTACTTTGTCGAGGACGCCGGCATCTCCATGGCCTACGCGCGCAACGCAGCGGCCGGAGAGGGCTGGGTGACCTACGCGGGCGGCGAGCGGGTGGAGGGCTTCTCCAACCCCCTCTGGACCTTCCTGATGGCCCTGGGGTACCTGGTCGGGATCAACGGCTTCGTGAGCGCCAAGCTCATGGGCGCCGTCTTTGGCCTCGCCTGCCTGCCCCTGTCCTACGCGCTGGCCAAGGAGGCCCGCCCCCAGGAAGATGACCACCTGGTGCTGCTGGCCCCGCTGCTCGTCGCCACCAGTACGACCGTCTCCGCCTGGCACGCCTCGGGCCTGGAGAACAGCCTCTTCTCCATCCTGCTCCTCACCGGCATCTGGCGCACCCTGCTGGAGGCGCGGGGGGACCGGGAGCGCTTCCCGCTGTCCGCGCTGGCCTTCTTGGGCCTGGCCGCCACCCGCCCCGAGGGCATCGTCTACGGCGCCGTGGCCGGCTTCTTCATGCTGGTCCTGGCTATCCGTGATGAGCAGCGCGTGGTGCGCAAGGTCGGCCTGTGGCTGGCCGTGTTCTTTGTGCCCTACATCCTCTTCCAGGCCTGGCGCTACAGCTACTTTGCGTGGCCCTTCCCCAACACCTACTACGCCAAGATGGACGGGGAGAACCGCTTCCAGCCCTGGCGGTGGACCACCCGGGGCTGGGACTACCTGCGCGACTACCTGCGCGCCTACCACCTGGGCATGTTCGCCCCGCTGATCGGCCTGGGCCTGTCCACCATGAAGGACTGGCGCAAGTGGGTCATCGCCCTGGGCACCCTGGTGCTGGGCGTGTTCGTGCTGTGGAACGGCCGGGATGGCCTGCCCGAGGGCTTCGACCCCGACTGGCTGGCCTGGCTCCAGCGCCACTGGGATCGCTCCCGGGTGACCGCGGTGCTGGCCGTCGGGGGCGTGAGCCTGCTGATGGCCTCCAAGCAGGCCATGCAGTCCCGGCTGGGCGTCGCGCTCATCGGCCTCGGGGCCCTGCTGGTTGGCGCCTTTGGCCTGCCCGAGACCGTCCCCCCCTACCTGCCCAAGGGCCTGATGGCGGGCGGCGGCGCGGTGCTGGTCCTGTCCCTGTTCGTGCACCTGGAGCGCGACGGCGCGGCCCGCGGGATGCTCGGCGCCATGAGCCTGGTGGGCGGCTTCTTCGTGCTCTACAGCGGCGGCGACTGGATGTCCCAGTGGCGCTTCGTCTCCTACGTCATCATCCCCGTCCTGGTCCTGCTCTCCGTGGGCGCGGCCGAGCTGCTGCGCAGCCTGCCCGGTGGCCGCTTCACCTGGGTGCGCGTGGCCTGGGGGGCGCCGCTGCTGCTGGTCCTCTGGATCCCCAACGTCTGGCAGCTCGTGCACACCGCCGGCAAGCCCGTGACCTCGGTCAACGACGTGCACCAGCGCGTGATCTACATGCAGCGCGTCCAGGACCGCATGCACATCGACCGGGTCGTCCTCTTCGACGTGGACATGGGCGCCCACATGTACTTCTCGGACTGGCGCATCGTGGACGTCGCCGGCCTGGTGGACGTGCCCATGGCCCGCCACATCTACCAGAAGCCCTTCATCACCGAGTACGTGTTCGAAGAGAACACCCCGACCTTCGCCCACCAGCACGCCGGCTGGGCCCGCAAGACCAAGGTCGCCAGCCTGCCCGCGTGGCGGGACAACTACATCGAGGTCCCCGGCTACCCCACCGGCAAGGTCGCCCTGCACATCGGCAACCACGTCCGGCGCGACGTCATCATGCGCCCCGAGTACGAGGGCCCCGCCGGCCGCCGCGTGGCGCTGGACGGCGAGCTGAGCTTCGAGGGCTGGCACATGCCCGCGCCGGCTGTCCCCCAGGGCGGCCGCCTCTTCGTCGAGTACTGGCTGCGCGCTGGCTTCCGAGACGACGACCTCCAGGTCTACGCCGTGCTCGATGACGGCCAGGGCAACCGCCACCTGGCCCAGCTCCCTCCCGCCTACGGCTACATCCCCACCCAGGACTGGAAGGCCGCGGACCACGTGCGCACCCGCATGGACTTCGCCCTGCCGGCCGACCTGCCTGAGGGCGACTACGCGCTGGGCTTCTGGGTGCTCGATGCCGCCACCGGACAGGTCATCGCCCCCACCGCGCTCCCCAAGGGCGCGGAGCCCGGCGCGCTGGAGGGCAGCTTCCAGTTCCCCGACGCCGTCCACATCGTCTCTCGCGACCAGGCCACCGAGCAGGCCGAGCGCGCGCTGGAGAAGGCCCTCGGCGCCGCCCAGGCTGGTGACTGTGGGGCGGGCTTCGAGCTGTGGCGGCAGGCGCGCTACCACGTCTGGGACGACCCCGACTGGCGCGAGGACGCAGAGCCCGAGCTCAACGCCGCCGTGGCCCGCTGCTGGGCCGAGCGCGCCGCCCAGGCCGACTCCCAGGACCAGGCCGTCGCCGCGATCCAGGAGGCCCGCTGGTTCGACCACAACGAGGAGCGCGTGCGGCAGGTCGCCGAGCCCCTGGCCCAGGAGCTGGTCGCCCAGGGAGACGCCGCGTGGGCCCAGGAGGACGCCGAGGCCGCCTATGCCGCCTGGCGGGACGCCCTGATCTGCGACCCCAGCCTCTCCCACGTCCGCAAGAAGGCGGAAGAGGCCCGCGACATCCGCCTGGGGATCCAGGGCAAGGACAAGCGCTACAAGCCCCCGGTCGATCGCGCCCCTGTGCTCGACGACGACGACGAGCCCGAGAACGCCGACGACCAGGATGAGCAGGACGGGGAGCAGGAGGAAGAGGAGGCCAAGAAGCCCGCCACTCTGCGGCTCACCCCTGGAAAGCAGCCCCACGAGCTCAAGCCCCAGCGCATCCGGGGTGACGGCGAGGTCCCCACGGCCCCTCCCGAGCTGCCGCCCATCCCCTGAGCGGGAGCCTGAGCGGGGCGGCCTTCAGCGCCGGCGGCGGGTGCCCACGATGCGGTAGTCCTCGCCGCGCACGGGCAGGGGCTCCGTCATCTCCATCAGGCGGCTGTGGATGCGGAGGCCCACGCGATCCGCCAGGTTGGCCCGGTACTCCTCCGGGAGCGCCAGGTTGTCGGACTGCACCTGCTTGGGCGGCCCGTGGGGGTTGAAGTTGGTCGCGCAGACCAGCGTACGCATCCCGTTGTAGGCCCTGGAGATCAGGTCATCCAGGATGCTCATCTCCCAGTCCGTGCAGCGGCCCTTGCCCAGCTCGTCGATGGCGAGCACGTCCACGTCCTGCAGCGAGGTCAGCAGGGCCGCGTTGCCGCGTCGGCGCTGCTCGATGCCTGCGCGCAGCTCGGCCAGCAGGTGGGTGAACTCGACAAAGCGCACGCGCAGCCCGTGGGCGAACACCAGGTGGCGCAGGGTGGCCACCATCAGGTGGGTCTTGCCGCGGCCCACGTCTCCCCAGAGCAGCAGGCCCTTGCGGTCGCTGCCCTTCTGGTAGGAGGCCGCCCAGCCCTGGCAGGCCATCAGCGCCTGGCGGGAGCCCATGTTGGGGTCGTAGGTGCGGAAGCTGCTGCTGGCGTGCCGGGAGGGCAGCAGGGCGCGGTTGAACACGGCCACGCGGTCCGGCAGCTTCTGGCAGGAGCAGCGGGCCATGCGGGCGCCGTCTTCGGTCTCCACCAGCACGCGGCCCAGGCCATCGCACTTGGGGCAGGTGCTGCGGCAGTCGCAGAGGGACGCGATGGCGCCGGTGTCAGAGGGGCGCACGACCACGCCGTCGCCGGCGCAGTGGGGACACTTGGGATCGGCCAGGGTGTTCACCCTCCCACCGTATCCCAGATGGCCGTGGCCGACAGCAGCGGGTGCTGTTGCCGCAGCAGGTCCCGGGCGGTCTCCTCGCGGAGCTGCTGGAAGCGCGGCTCGGGGACCAGATCCCGCAGGCCGGCCAGCTCCTCGTCGGCCTGGGCCATCAGCGCTCCGCGGTCGCAGCGGGACCACTGGTCCTCGAAGAAGCCACGGGTGAGGGTCAGGGCCTGCTCCACCAGCTCCTCGCCTGCGCCGCTGAGTGCCTCCAGTGCGCGGGAGATCTGGGCGTAGGTGGTGGGGTCCTGCTTGCGCAGCGCGCGCACGAGCGGATCCATCCCTCCCTTTGGCGGCGTGGGGGTCTTGCGCTCTCCTCCCTTCCACTGCTTCACCGCCTTCTTGGCGGCGCCCAGGGACAGGGGGGTGCGCAGGCGCTTCTGGCGGCGCCGCTCGGCCTCGGTCTCCAGGGCGTGCAGCAGCAGGGGCACGGGCACCCCTTCGCTCAGCCAGAGCAGCAGCAGCCGGCTGTCCGAGGACGAGAGGAAGGGCGCGCCTCCGCGGAGGGAGACCAGGTGCGCGACGACCGCGTCGGCGGATTCTTGCTGGGAGGTGGGCATCGCGGGGCGTGTATCCCGGCGGCGCTCCGAGGGAGGCGGTTGACCTCGACTGTGAACTCCCTGTGTGGGCCCCCGTGGGCCCGGAACCCCTTGCGCTCCCCATGGTCCGGCTCCCTGGGAGGTGCCCGTGTCTGTCCTCTTTGAGGTCCCCTCTGCCCTCGGCGTGGCCCTGCTGCTGATTGCGCTGGGGGGCGCCGCGCTGGTGATCGAGCGGCTGCTCGCGCTCTACTGGGTGGGGTGGCGATCGGTTGAGCCGCTCCTGAACGCGGTCGAGGGGTGCATCGCCGTGGGGGACCGCCAGGGGGCGATGGAGCTCTGTGCTGCGAAGCCCTGGGTCCACCTCTCCTGGCTGGGGGCCTGCGCGCTGTCTGCTCCCGACGCCTGGTCCGGCGAGGCACTGTCGGAGGCGACCACCAAGCTGCTCCGCGACTTTGGGCGCCGCGCCGAGCTGCTGGGGGTTCTGGCGAACCTGGCCCTGCTCTTGGGGCTGCTCGGCTCGGTGTGCGGCCTGGCGCAGTCGCTGGGGGCGATCGCGTTCTACAGCCCGGAGTGGCGTTCTGCGACGAGCCCGGCCATGGGCGTCGCGGACGCCGTCTACTCCACCTGGCTGGGACTGTGCATCGCGCTCCCGCTGCTGATCGTCCGCGGCTTGTTCCGCGAGCGGGAGGCCACTCTGCGTGCGCGCATTCTCCACACCGAGAGCCGGCTGCGGGGGATGTTGTGATCGACTGGAGCGAGCTCCAGGTCTTTGGCTGGAGCCTCTGGCCGATGCTGGCCATCGCCCTGCTCGGCGGTCTGGTCTGCCTGGAGCGTCTCCACGCCCTGTTCTGGGTGGGCTGGCGCCCAGTCGACCCCCTGCTGGATGCCGTCGAGACCCTGGTGCACCTGGGCGATCGCGACGCCGCCCGCGCCCTGTGCGCCACCCGCCCCTGGCTGCACCTGTCCTGGCTGGGGGCCTGCGCCCTCTCCGTGCCACCGCGATGGGCTCAGCCGGCGCTGGAGGAAGGAGAGGCCATGCTCCTGATGCCGCTGCACAGGCGGGCTCACCTCCTGGGTGCGCTGGCCAATGCAGCGGTCTACATCGGGCTGCTCGGCTCGGTCCAGGGACTGATCATGGGCTACGAGAACCTGGCCCGCGCCAGCTCGGAGACCAAGCAGACTCTGATGGCGGCCCAACTGGGCATTGCCATCCACACCACCTTGTTGGGCCTCGGCATCGCCATCCCCCTGGTTGTGGCCCGGGCTGTGTTCCGCGAGCGGGCGCGCGTGCTGGAGGCGCGGGTTCGGCGGGCGTCGGCGAGGCTGGCGGGGCTGCTGGGCTCGCGGCGTCGTATGCGCGCTGAGTGACTGGGCCTCAAAAGCGCCGCTGGCCGGGAGCTACGGGGTGCGAGTGCGCGTATTCTCGGAGCTACGGGGTGCGAGTGCGCGTCTTCTCGGAGCTACGGGGTGTGAGTGCGCGTCTTCTCGGAGCTACGGGGTGCGAGTGCGCGTCTTGTCGGAGCAACGGGGTGTGAGTGCGCGGATTGGGGCACGAGTGCGCGCACTGAGGTGCCGTAGCTCCCAGAATCCGCGCATTGAGATGCCGTAGCTCCCGGAATCGGTGCATTCAGGGGGCGTAGCTCCGCGAGAGCGCGCACTGAGGTGCCGTAGCTCCCGAGAGCCGTGCATTGAGGGGCCGTAGCTCCGCCAGAGCGCGTGTTCAGATGGCGTAGCTCCGGGAGCGGGCTCGGGTGTCGGTTCGGTATCCGGAGTCTGGTCAAGCGCCCCAGGAAGGAAGCCCGCGCAGGAAGTCCTCCACTTCTGGTCCCGGTGCTGGGAGGTCGTCTTCCATGCGATGGGCGCGGGCAAGGTCCGCCGGTGCGCTGAGCACGCGGTAGTCCTCTGCGAGCAGCTCCGCGTCACACCGGTACCAGTCGTCGGTCCCTCCAGAGTACGTCGACGGGTCCAGCGCACGGACCCTGTAGAACCGGGGAGGGACGCGGAGTCTCTTGCCACCTATCTGACGCGACAGTGGGAGACCCACTCCCCTCGAGAGGTGGCCGAGGGTGTAGTGGTGTCCGTACTCATGGGCGAGAGTCTCGAGGACCGTCCGGGGCGACAGGTTCGGGTCGATAAGGCGCGTGTTGATGGTGATTGTCGCGGTCACGCCGACAACCAAGCCAACGTCCGTGTACTGGTTCTCAGCCCTATGTTCTTGGTAGCTTGGAATCCAGGCCCCGTACTGTTCTAGCGGCGAGTCTTCGAACACAACCTGGAGCAGCGTCTGCCGTGAGACGTCATCGTTGATGGCGAAGCCCTCCTGAATCAGCTCCACGCACAGCCGCTGCAAAGCTGCAGGGACCCTCCCCGAGCGGTCTTCGAGCCGCATCAGGGTTCGTCGACCTTGTACTCGCCGACTATCCACGCCTCGCTCTCCGAGACCTCCATCTCGTGTTGCGCCATACCGGCGTGGACCAAGCCGGCCAGAATCGAACAGGTGGCCATCCAGAGCTCAGCCTCGGGGCCGCTCTGCCCTTGGATGTTGGACAGGATGGATCGGAGACCCTCCAGCGCACTCTCGGCATCTTGCTCCGAATAGGCGGGCGATGTGCTCAGGACGTATTGGCTTTTGCGAACAGCGACCCTGGGTGTCGCCAGGACGACCCGCTGGCGTGCCTCGCCTGCTTCCATCGAGCTGATCTGCTCGAGGAGCGCGGCCATCTTCGCCGAAAGCGCTGCCTGCGCGGAGTCCCCTGCTGGTACTGGTCTGGTCTGGAGGCTTGGCTGATCCATTGCCTCCAGCCGCTCCATCAGATCTGTTGTTGGCTCTCCGAACTCTTCGCGGAGTCTGATCTGGCGGAGTAGTTCGCGCTTGTTGTTGGGGATCATGCCTTGATCTTAGGATCAGGATTCGGGATCGCCAACTGTCAGGTCCGCGCCCCCCTGCGCCTCGATCCACTCCCACACCGCATCCACCCCCAGCGGCTCCGGCGCCAGGTAGGGGTCGAAGCTGGCGGGGACGACGGGCAGGTCGCCGGCGCGCTCGCGGACGTGGGCCAGCATGGGCTCCAGCTCGCCCTCGCGGAGCAGGTCGACCTTGTTGAGGGCGACCAGGGTGGGGCGCTTGCGGGCGACCACGGTGTCCAGGAGCTTGCGGTCGGGGGCCTGGAGGCCGCCCTCGGCGTTGAGGACGACCAGGTAGAGGTCGGCGTGGTCCAGGTGGGACTGGGTCTCATCGCTCAGGCCCTGGTCGACGTCACCGTGGCCGGGGGTGTTGAGCACAAAGAGCCGGTCGGAGAGCTTGTGGGACTCGGCGCTGCGGGTGGCGCCGGCCACGGGGTCGATGTTGCCGGTGTCGATGCCGAACAGGGCCCGCAGGGCGCTGTCCTTGCCCGATGAGGGGGGGCCCACGATGGCCAGGGTGAGCCGGTCCTGGACCAGGCGGCGGAGCTGCGCGACCAGCACCAGGGCGCCGGGCAGCAGCTTCTCCTGCGCGCGCTCGTCGCGGTTGCGCAGGTAGACCAGGGGCATCAGGAACCAGAAGAGGCGGCCCAGGAGGTTGCGCTTGAAGCGGTACACCCACTGAGCCGGGACCAGCCCGCCAGTCTTGTAGGGGGCGGTCAATGCCAGGCCGGTGACCTCGTGGGGGGGGAGGGTGCCTTCTTCTGCCAGCGCGCCGATCAGGCGGCCTTCGAGGTGGGCCACCGAGCCCGCAGTGCCCCGCCCCCGCTTCTCCAACTGCCGCTTGAGGAGGCTCTCCCAGGAGGGACGCGCGACCCCACCGATGCGCCTCAGGGCGGACTCCACGGCGGCGGCGCGGACTCCGCGGAGGCCCTGGGAGGGCAGGCCAAAGTGGCGCTCCAGAGGCTCGAGCTCCGCCGGCCGAGCCCGGTCCAGCATGCGGCGGAGGCTCAATCGGCGCCCAACTGCGGGGTCTTGGAGGAGGCCACGTTGTCGAACACCTGCCGGAGCTCCGCGATGGGCAGCTTCTGGTCGGACTGGATGTAGCGGATGGCCGCCTCGCCCACGCCGTAGGTGGCGCCGGCGGCGACGGCCCCGGCCAGGGCAGCGGTGGCGACCTGGGCGACCTGGGCGCCGGGGATCCAGCCGGCGGTCTTGAGGGCCGCGACGCCCTTGCGGATGAAGCCCTTGGAGCCCCCGGCGAGCAGCTCGCCGACCATCCAGAGCACGACGTCCTTGTCCAGCTTCTTGCCGTGGACCGCGGCGAGCTCTTCGACCAGCTTGACCTGGATGAAGGTCACGGCGGTGATGTCCGCGCCGGGGACGGGGACGGCGCCCGCGACGGCAGCGCGCTTGGCGGCCCGCTTGATCAGGGGCTGGCAGGCCAGGCGCTTGTCCCGCAGGTGGCGCGAGAAGAGCAGCGCGTTGCCGCTGTCGGCCAGGGTCTCGTCCACCCACTGCACGACCTCCTCCAGGCCGATGGGGCCGATGCCCAGGGCGGGGTGGGGGTCGAAGGAGGTGGCCACGACCTGCTCGGGATCCAGGCCGAGCTGGGCCACCGTGCGCTGGATGAAGTCCGGGCGCTGCAGGGGCCGAATGAGGTCGATCTTGTTCAGGCAGACCAGGGTGGGCAGGCCGCCCCGGCGCGCCCGCACCTGCTCCAGGTCCTTGAGGATGGCCCGGGTGGCGCCGCCCTCGGCGTTGACCACGAACAGGGCCAGGTCCAGCTCGTCCAGGACCTTGCGGGCGACCGAGTCGATCTCCGCGCGCACGTCCTGGAAGCCGGGCGTGTTGATCAGCACGAAGCGGCCGTCACCGTCCACGTCGGCCAGGCGCAGGGTCTCGGTGCTGCCGGGGATGGGGGAGATCTCGCCAAAGTCCACGCCGAAGAGGGCGCGGATGGCGGCATCCTTCCCGCTGGAGGCGGGGCCCACCACGGCCAGGGCCAGGCGGTCACGGAGCTGGGTCTGGAGCTCGCTCAAGGGCTCTCCGGGGCAAGTGTGGGGGGGGGCTACTGGAGCTTGAGGGTCTTGGCCTTGTCGATGTCCAAGGGAAGCACCCCGAAAGGCGTGTCCACGTTCATGTCCGCGTCAATGCGGAACTTGACCTTGTCCCGGTCCTTGAGGGCCGAGACGATGGCGGTGCCGGCCTCCAGCAGGTTGATGTTGACCGGGATGGTGACCAGCCCCGTCTCCTTGGGCTCGACCGTGGCGAACTGCGCGATGGTGCCGTCGCCCACCTTCTGGCCCTTCATGTACAGGTCGTAGGTGAAGTCGGAGAAGCCCAGGGTGCTGGCCTGCTCGTGGTTGATGTTCAGGTCCACGCCCAGGCTGGCCTTGTTCTGGAGCACCGCCAGCTCGGTCACGCGCACGCCCTGGAAGCTGATGGTGGGCTTCTGGAGCACGGGGAAGTCACCGGCCTCCTTGTAGGGCAGCTCGATGACGCCGATGGGCGTGTTGAAGCCGATGTCGCCGCTCAGAGCAAAGGGCACCGTGTCCTGGTTCTTGATGTCGCCGGCCAGCTTGAAGAGCTCGGAGAAGGTCACGCTCACGGGGATGGCGAGCTGGGTCTCCTTGGAGGCCTCCAGGGTCAGGCCCTTGGGCTTCTTGCCCGTGAAGAAGTTGGCCCCCGCCAGGTCCAGGCTGTAGGTCAGCGACGCCAGGGTCACCTGGATGGGGTTGGGGTTCTTCACCGCGAACAGGAACTGGGTGTCGGCCCCCTGGAAGTCCACGCTGTCGACCTTGAGCTTCTTGAAGCGCACGGTGGGCTTGTACTGGTCCAGATCCAGGTCCTGCAGGATCTTGGGGCAGCCGGCGAAGAGGAGGATGGGCATCAGGCTGAACATGGGCGCTCCCGGCGGGAAGTGTTGACTTGGGATCCCTATCCGGGTGTCCTCGCTTGTGACGTTGCAGCCCGCTGAATCGTCCTTACCTGCCACTCACTCCGGGCGGTGGGGATAGGATCCCGGCGTGCCCGACAACCACCTCTTCCTGATCCCCGGCTTCTTCGGCTTCACCAACCTGGGGGAGCTCACCTACTTCGGCCACGTCCAGCGGCTGCTCCGGACGCAGCTCAAGGCTCGAGGGCTCAGCGCCCAGATCCACGTGGTCGCGACCCTGCCCACGGCCACCCTGCCGCTGCGCGCTCAGGCCCTGCACAAGGCGATCTCCGAGCGGTCGAGGGAGGGGGACCGGGTGCACCTCATCGGGCACTCCACCGGCGGGCTGGACGCCCGACTCCTGGTCTCGCCGAACCTGGTGTTGCCCAGCGGCGCCGCAGTCGAGGACATCGCGGCCCGGGTGCAGAGCGTGCTGACCCTGACCACGCCGCACCACGGGACGCCCTCCGCGGCCTTCTTGAGCTCGGTGCAGGGCAAGCCCATCTTGAAGCTGCTCTCGCTGATGACCCTGCTGACCCTGCGCCAGGGCCGCCTGCCCCTGCGGGTGCTGCTCAAGGCCGGGGAGTGTGTGGCGCGGGCGCGCGAGCGGGCGACGGGCAGCCTGGAGCTGGTGGACGAGCTCTACGGGACCCTGCTTGGGCAGCTCAGCGCGGACCGCCGCCAAGGCCTGGAGCAGTTCCTGCGCGAGGTGAGCGAGGACCAGTCGCTGCTCACTCAGCTCACCCCCGACGCGATGGAGCTGTTCAACGCGACGACGCCCGACCGGGCGGGGGTGGCCTACGGGTCGGTGGTCGCGCGGGCCCGGCGGCCCATGAAGCGGGACCTGGCCCTGGCGGTTCCGCGGCCCTATCGCACGGCCTCGCAGGCGATCTTCCGGGGCTTCTACGCGCTGGCGGCGCGGGGGGAGGCCCAGGACATCAAGCCGCCGGTGGCCAGCGTGATGCTCAAGCAGTGGGCCGACCTGCCGCGGGCCCAGGACAACGACGGCATGGTGCCCACCCACTCGCAGGTCTGGGGACAGGTGCTGCGGGCGGTGACGGCGGACCACCTGGACGTGCTCGGGCACTACGCCGACCCCCAGGGCGAGCCGCCGCACTACGACTGGCTGATCTCCGGCAGCGGATTCCGCCAGGACCACTTTGTCGCGCTGTGGGAGGACGCCCTGTCCTTCCTGCACCCGCAGATGACATGACGCCGACGGTGCCGCTGTCGGTGGTGGTGGTGGCTGCGGTGGCGGCGACGCTGCTGCTGGGGATGGTGGCGCTGGGCTGGGTCTTCCTGCACCCCATGGCCCGCCCGCTGCTGGCGCCCGCGCCGGACTGGATGGCCTGGGCGAGCGCTCGCCGGCTGCAGGTGGAGGAGCGGGGGGGCAAGCTGCGCTTTCGGGGGGAGCTGGGCGGCCAGGCGCTGGAGCTGCTGCTGCCGGATCGCAGCGGCCTGCTGGCCATTGAGCTGACGCTGAACGCGCCCCCGCCGCTGTTCCACGGGGTGCGCGTGGGGGAGATCGCCATCTCCGAGGACGAGCTGGACTGCGGCGGCTGGGTGTTCAAGCTGGAGCCGGAGCTGGGGGCGTGGCGTCTGCGCGCGTCGCTGCCGGCGGACCAGATCCCGGAGCGGGTGGAGGCGCTGGCGGCGGCCTGTGTGGCGCTGGGCGATCGCTTTCAGGGTGACCTCGACTGGGCCACCCAGTGCGGATTTGTGCCGGGCAGGACGCGGGCTGAAGGGCGGGCCCGGGCACTGTTGAGCTGGACCCCCAACCCCTCGGACCCTCCCCCCAGACCGGGCAGCCTGCAGCTCTGCATGGAGCGGGACGGGGCGCTGCTGGCCTGCTCTCCCCGGGGCTGGCTGGTGGAGCTCCCGGGGCCGGGCGGTGCGTTCGCGCTGGGCCTGGGAGAGGGAGGGGCTCGGACCGGAAACCCAGTGCTGGACCTATCTCTCGGGGCCTCTGGGGCGCCCCCCCACGCGCTGTCGGATCCCGGCCTCAGCGAGGACACACTGTGGCTGCTCCACGGGCACGCGGGAAGGCTGAGCGGCGAGCGCCTGCGCTTCTGGGTGGGACCGGGGGAGCTGGGGGAGGGGTTGGAGCGGGCGGAGCGGTTGCTGGGGGCGCTGGGGGCGCTGGGGTGAGTTTCGGTCGACGGGCGGGGGCTCGGGTACCGGGTCTCAGGTATCGGGTATCGGGTATCGGGTATCGGTCATCACGCTGCGCCGGTTCGTGGCGGTGTCTGCGGGCCGGACCGGAACGACGTTCTGGGGGCGGGCGGCTGAGGTGGCCCGCACGAAGTGCCGGGCCCTCCCCGAGGCGCTTCCACAGGTCGGCTGGCACGAAGGCTTCGACCGTGGATTCACGTCATCGGCGGTCCCCGGTCGCCGGTCTCCGGTCGCCGCTTGGGTATCGGGTATCGGGTATCGGTCATCACGCTGTGCCAGTCCGTGGCGGTGTCTACGGGCCGGACCGGAACGACGTTCTGGGGGGCGGGGGGCTGACCGTGGCCCGGCACTGCGTGCGGGGGGCTACGGGGTGTCAGTGCGCGCCTTTGAGGAGCTACGGGGTGTCAGTGCGCGCTTTTTGGGAGCTACGGGGTGTCAGTGCGCGCTTTTTGGGAACTACGGGGTGTCGGTGCGCGCTTTTTGGGAGCTACGGGGTGTCGGTGCGCGCTTTGGGGCGCGCTTGCGTGCATTCGGTTGTCGTAGCTCTGGGAAGGCGCGCATTCAGGTGGCGTAGCTCGGCAAAGGCGCGCACTCGGGCGGCGTAGCTCCGGGAAGAAGCGGGACCATCGCGCGGAGCCGGCTCGAGGAGGTGCCCAGCCTCGGTCAGAGCCCCGGCGCCCGTACCTGATTCGACGTGATGCCGGTCGCTGGTCGCCGCTTGGGGCTCGGGTATCGGGTATCGGGTATCGGTCATCACGCTGTGCCAGTTCGTGGCGGTGTCTGCGGGCCGGACCGGAACAACGTTCTGGGGGTGGGGGGCTGAGGTGGCCCGCACGCAGTGCCGGGCCCTCCCCGAGGCGCTTCCACAGGTCGGCTGGCACGAAGGCTTCGGCCTCGGTTTTACGTCATCGGCGGTTGCCGGTCGCCGGTCTCCGGTCGCCGCTTGGGGCTCGGGTATCGGGTATCGGGTATCGGTCATCACGCTGCGCCGGTTCGTGGCGGTGTCTGCGGGCCGGACCGGAACGACGTTCCGGGGGCGGGCCGCTATGGTGGCCCGCACGAAGTGCCGGGCCCTCCCCGAGGCGCTTCCACAGGTCGGCTGGCACGAAGGCTTCGATCCCGGGATCACGTCATCGGCGGTCCCCGGTCGCCGGTCTCCGGTCGCCGCTTGGGTATCGGGTATCGGGTATCGGGTCTCGGTCATCACGCTGTGCCAGTCCGTAGCGGTGTCTGCGGGCCGGACCGGAACGACGTTCTGAGGGCGGGCGGCTGAGGTGGCCCGCACGCAGTGCCGGGCCCTCCCCGAGGCGCTTCCACAGGTCGGCTGGCACGAAGGCTTCGGCCGTGGATTCACGTCATCGGCGGTCGCCGGTCGCCGGTCTCCGGTCGCCGCTTGGGGGCTGGGCCTCAGGTCGCATTCGGCACTGACCCTGCGAGACTGAATACAAGCCGTCAGTGGAGGACGGGCATGGCGGAGACGCGCACACCACTGGAGCTCGCCAGGCGACGCATCGCGTGGTTCAAGGCGGGTAACCCGAACACGGCGGACCCGCAGTGGCGCGATGTGTTCCCGGGGGATGACGAGGACGACGTGGGGTTGAGTCCGGACGCGGATGTGCTCATGCTCTCTGGTCTCGGCCTGCGAGAAGTCCCGCCAGAGGTGTTCGAGCTGGAGGGCGTCGGCACGCTGCTGTTGGGCAACCAGCCGCTGCAGTCCCTGCCGCCCGAGATCGGCCGGCTGGAGGGGCTGGAGTCCCTGGATCTCACCTACACCCAGGTTGAGCGCCTGCCCGATGCGCTCTTTGGGCTGCCGGGCTTGCGGGAGCTCTACCTGCAGGGCTCGGCCATCAAGTCGCTGCCGGACAGCTTCAAGCAGGCCAGGCTGGAGTTCCTGACGCTCGACGACACGGAGCTGGAGCGCTTCCCCGATCTGTCCGGCGTGGACAGCAGCCTGAAGTCCCTGACCCTGGAGGGCTTCAAGGGGCAGGCGCTGCCAGCGGGCGTCCTCACGATCGAGGGCCTGCGGCAGCTTGACTGCAGCCGCAGTGCGCTGAGATCGCTGCCGCTGGAGATCGGCAGGCTGCGCGAGCTGGTGCAGCTCAAGATCGAGAAGTGCAAGCTGACCAGCCTGCCAAGATCCATCGCCGACATCGCGTTCGAGCAGGTGTTCGCTGCCCACCGGGAGCGCGCGCTGGCGCGCGGCGCGGATCCGGAGGCCTTGCCGCCGGTGCCCTTCCTCTACGGGATCCACCTGGCCGGCAACCCCTTCAAGGACAAGGAGCTGCGGCGGATCGCGAAGATCAAGGAGACGGAGGCGCGCACCCTGGCGGTCCAAGCCTGGTGCCGGGCCTTCGGCGACTCCGAGTCGTCTTCCGAATCGTGAGTCCGCGCTGAGCGGTCAGCGCCAGACGCTCAGGCTGAGATCGAAGCCCAGGTCGGAGCTGTTGGGCGCGTGCTGGTGGAGCTCGACGGCCAGCACGTTGGTGCCGTCCACCAGGGCCTGCTGGACGGGAAAGGTGGTGAAGCTGGTCTCGCCGTCGCCGCCGATGGCGCTGAGTGCGGCGGTCTGGGGGTTGAGCTCCCCGGCGGGCAGGTTGGAGCGCAGAAGCTCCTGACCGTTGAGCCAGACCACGGCGCCGTCGTCGCGCAGCAGGGAGAGGTCCAGAGCCTGCACGGACGCGGTGTCCTGGGCGTCGAACTCCAGACGGAACCAGGCGGCCATGGGCTTGTTGTTGGGGTCGGCTCCGTAGTCCAGGGTGGTGAGCTGGTGGGCGTCGCCGTAGCCCAGGGGGGCGGGGCCGGTGGGCCAGTCGGGGGCGCCGCCGGGTCGGCGCCAGTTGTCGGGGGGGACGCCCTGGTCCAGGTAGGCCCACACGCTGCCCTGAGGGACCAGCACCTGGGACTCCAGGGGGCCGGCGGCCTCGTTGGTCTCGCCGGGCGTGCCGAGCCAGACGGGGGACCAGCAGTCCTGCCCGCTGCAGCAGTCCTGGTCGCGGGCCCAGGAGAAGTCGGACTCGGTGGCCGGGAAGCGCACGATGCTGCTGCCGCCGAAGGGGTCGAAGAGCGCGACCAGCTCGCCATCTCCGGAGAGCTTGAAGCCCAGGTGCTCCAGCTCGCCGGGCTGGCCGGTGCCGTCCGCGGCCAGGAGCTGGAAGGCGCCAGGGGCCAGGACGGTGTCGTCGGCGAAGGGGTGCTTGTCGGGCGCGTCCAGGTCGTCGCTGATGCTCCAGCCGGCCAAGGACAGGGGGGTGTCGCTCGGGTTGTGGAGCTCGATCCAGTCGGGCTGCTCGCCGGCGCTGGACCAGGCGCTGCGGTTGGAGGGCATCAGCTCGTTGATGCACAGGCCGTCGATGCGGTCGCCCTGGATTGCGGTGTCCTTGGGGGTGGGGGCGCAGGCGCCCAGCAGGAGCAGCAGCATCACAACCCCCAGGCCTGGGAGAACTGGGCCGGGCGCTCGTCGATCCAGGCGCGCAGCCGCAGGCGTTCGCTGCGGAGCTGGTCTTCGCTGCACTCGCGGCGGGGGTCTTCGATGGCGGCTCTGAAGGTCAGCTCGTCCCAGGCCTCGTAGCGGGCGGCCAGATCGGCGGTGTCCAGGGTCTCGTGGAGCTCCTGGGCGGCGGCCTTCCAGTCGGCCACGCAGGCGGCGTCCTGCCAGCAGCCCTGGACCAGCAGGCCGCGGGGGTTGGTCCAGGTGTAGGACCAGAAGTCGGGCATGAAGCTGTTGTCCAGGTCCCAGGAGATCAGCTCGGCCTGGCCGTCTTCGGGGTTGAAGTAGACCCGGTAGTTGTTGGCGTTCAGGGCGTAGCCGTCGTTCTGCTGGATCCACTGCTCGGCGACCAGGTGGGTGTGCATGGCTGGCCAGTCGATGACCTCGCTGGTGCCAGACATGAAAGCGCCGGTGTTCCAGCTCCCCGCGATGGCGTCGGTGATCCCGTGGATGTCGGCGTGCCCAACATCCTCTCCCTCCTCCTGCTGGAGGTGGTCCTGGAGCTCGGGGGTGAAGTCGAGCAGGGTGTAGGCGCCGGTGGTCCAGTCGTAGAGGTACTTGCCGTCGTAGAGGTTGCCGCTGCCGTCGTCCCAGTTGCGGGCCAGAAAGCGGTCGTCCTGGGTCTCGATGAGCACGTAGAGGCCGTAGTCGGCGCCGTTGACCTGGACGTGGGCGAAGGCGGTGCGGGAGGCGGGGCCGCCGGCCTGGCGGATGACCTCGTAGCCCAGGGGCTCCTTGAGGTAGGAGCAGTCTGCGACCTCGTTGTTGAGGGAGAGGGCCTCCAGGCCGTAGAAGCGGCGCCCTGGGTGGATGCGGTTGAAGTCGAGCTTGAACTTGGGCTTGCCGCTGATCGGTCGGAAGGAGCCGACCTTGCCGCGCAGGCGCACGCCGACCTCTCCGGCGGAGACGCCGTCGATGAGGACGCTGGCCTGGGTGTACTCGTAGGGGAGGGCCTCGAGGTCGGCCCAGGCCTCGGGGCTCAGGCGGATCTCGATCTCGTGGATGAGGCTGTCGTCGAAGATCCAGTCGCTGTCCGGGATCTCGCCGGCGAGGGTCTCATCGCTGACGCTGGGCTCCTGGAGGTCGACGTTGCCGGGTGCGCAGGCCGCCGCGAGGAGAAAGGGGAGGGGGAACAAGGGGACTCCAGACCGACCAGCTTAGCGCGGGCCGGCCTGGAGCAGCGCACCCGCTCAGTGGAGGTCGTAGCGGTCGGCCTCCATGACCTGGGTCCAGGCGGCCACGAAGTCGTGGACGAAGCGCTCGTGGTTGTCGTCCTGGGCGTAGAACTCGGCGTAGGCGCGCAGGATGCTGTTGGAGCCGAAGGCCAGGTCGGCGCGGGTGGCGCGGAAGCGGATCTCGCCGCTGGCCCGGTCCCGGAGCAGGTAGTGGCCGTCCTTGGCGGGGGCCCAGGCCATGGACATGTCGGTGAGGTTCCGGAAGAAGTCCGTGCTCAGGGCGCCGGGGTTCTCGGTGAGCTGGCCGTGCTCGGCGCCGCCGAAGTTGGTGCCCATCGCGCGCATGCCGCCGATAAGCGCGGTCATCTGCGGAGCGGTGAGGCCCATGAGGTGGGCGCGGTCCAGCAGCAGCTCTTCGGCGGGGGCGTCGACGCCGGGCTGGACGTAGTTGCGGAAGCCGTCGGCCAGGGGCTTGAGGACCTCGAAGGAGTCGACCTCGGTCATCTCCTGGAGGGCGTCGCCGCGGCCGGGGGCGAAGGGCACGGTGACCTGCACGCCCGCGGCCTGGGCGGCCTTCTCGACGCCCACGTTGCCGGCGAGCACGATGGTGTCGGCCACGCTGGCGCCGAAGCGGCTGGCCAGGGGCTCCAGCACGTCCAGGACCTTGTTCAGGCGGGCGGGTTCGTTGGCGGCCCAGTCGCGCTGGGGGGCCAGGCGGATGCGCGCGCCGTTGGCGCCGCCGCGGAAGTCGGTGCCGCGCCAGGTGCGGGCGCTGTCCCAGGCGGTGCAGACCAGCTCATTGATGCTCAGGCCGCTGTCGGCGATGGCGGCCTTGAGGCCGGCGACGTCATAGTCGCTGTTGCCGGCGGGGACGGGGTCCATCCAGGGGAGGACCTCATCGGGCACGTCGGGGCCGATGTAGCGGCTGGGGGGGCCCATGTCGCGGTGCAGGAGCTTGAACCAGGCGCGGGCGAAGGCGTCGGAGAAGGCCGCGTGGTCCTTGTGGTAGCGCTCGGAGATCTCCCGGTAGATGGGGTCCATCTTCATGGCCATGTCGGCGTCGGTCATGATGGGGTTGTGGCGCTTGGAGGGGTCGGCCACGTCCAGCGGGCGGTCCTGCTCGGCGATCTCGACGGGCTCCCACTGCCAGGCCCCCGCGGGGCTCTTGCGGGACTCCCACTCGTGGCCCAGCAGCATGTCCAGGTAGCCGGAGTCCCACTTGGTGGGGTTGCTGGTCCAGGCGCCCTCGAGCCCGCTGGTGACGGTGTCGGGGCCGTGGCCCTGGCCGCTGGGGTTGTGCCAGCCCAGGCCCTGGTGCTCCAGACCGGCGGCCTCGGGGTCGGGACCGAGCTTGGAGGCGTCTCCGTTGCCATGGCACTTCCCGATGGTGTGCCCGCCGGCGGTGAGGGCCACGGTCTCCTCGTCATCCATCCCCATGCGGGCGAAGGTGACCCGGACGTCCTGGGCGGTGCGCAGGGGGTCGGGCTGGCTGTTCACGCCCTCGGGGTTCACGTAGATCAGGCCCATGACCACGGCGGCCAGGGGGTTGTCCAGGGACTCCCGGTCCTGGCCGTCCTCGTCGTAGCGCTGGGCGGTGAGCCACTCGCGCTCGGAGCCCCAGAACACGTCCTTCTCGGGAGCCCAGATGTCCTCGCGGCCGAAGGCGAACCCGAAGGTCTTGAGGCCCACGGACTCGTAGGCGACGTTGCCGGCGAAGAGGATGAGGTCGGCCCAGCTCAGGCGGTTGCCGTACTTCTGCTTGATGGGCCAGAGCAGGCGGCGGGCCTTGTCCAGGCTCACGTTGTCGGGCCAGGAGTTCAGGGGGGCGAAGCGCTGGTTGCCCGTGCCGCCGCCGCCGCGGCCGTCGGAGGTGCGGTAGGAGCCGGCGGAGTGCCAGGCCATGCGGATCATCAGCCCGCCATAGTGCCCCCAGTCAGCCGGCCACCAGTCCTGGCTGTCGGTCATCAAGGCCATGAGGTCGGCGCGCAGGGCCTCCACGTCCAGGGACTTGACCGCCTCGCGGTAGTCGAAGTCGCCGCCGAAGGGGTCGGTCTTGCTGTCGTGCTGGGCCAGGATGTCCAGGTTCAGGGCCTTGGGCCACCAGTCCGTCGCGGAGCTCTCCATGGTGGTGTGGCTGCCGTGCATGACCGGGCACTTGCCGCGGCTGTTGGGGTCGTTGGACTTCATCTCAAGGCTCCTGGGGAAATTGTTTTGAATGGTTCCAAATCATCTGGAATGATTCTAAAACCGGATCGGCCGAGCGTCCACTGCCTGCTATGATTTGGCCATGTCAAGGGTTGATCATCTGGCGGGCTACCCGCCTGAGCTGCGGGCTCGAGCGCGGGCGCTCATGGACTCCGGCGTACTGCAGCAGCGGCTGCGCGAGCGCTACTCCGAGCGGCACGAGATCCAGGGTAACGCGGCGTTGTACGCCTACACTCAGGACCTCAAGCGACGCCACATGAAGAGCGCGCCGCCCATCCAGAGAGTCCGCTACTCGGATAAGATTGCGACGGTCCACCGGGCTCTGGGGCTACATACGTACCGGGTCAAGGTGCAGGGCGCGAAGCTCAAGCGGGACAACCAGATCGAGATCGGCGGGCTCTTCAAGCGCCTGGATCCCGCGTTCCTGCGCATGGTGGTCGTCCACGAGCTCGCCCACCTGCGCCACAAGGAGCACGACCGGGCCTTCTACCGGCTCTGTCAGCACATGGAGCCGGACTACGCGCAGCTTGAGTTCGACCTGCGCCTGTGGCTCTGGATGGAGTCCCTGGAGGCTTAAGGGGTCGGCTTGTCCTTGGGTGTCGGCGTCTCCGCCGGCTTGACGGGCGCGTGGAAGGCCTCGGGGTCCACCGCCTTGCCGCCCACGCGCACCACGAAGTGCAGGTGGGGGCCGGTGCTGCGCCCGGTGTTGCCGCTGTTGCCGATGAGCTCGCCGCGCTGGACCTGCTGCTTGCGCTCCACCGCGAGGCTGTCCAGGTGGCAGTAGCTGGTGCGGATGCCGCCTTGGTGGTTGATGACCACGTAGTTGCCGTTGATGGCGTCGGAGCCGGCGACCGAGACGGTGCCCTCCTGCGCGGCGAGCACGGGGGTCCCCACGGGCACGCTCAGGTCCACGCCGTTGTGGAACTTGCGCTTGGCCAGCACGGGGTGGTCCCGGAAGCCGAAGGGGCTGGAGATGCGGGTGTCGTCGGGCACGGGCCACTGCAGGGTGAGCAGGCGGGCGGTGCCCAGGGTGGTGTTGATGAGGCGGTCCCCCTGGCGCTGCTCCCCGATGCCCAGGTAGCGGCGGCGGGCCTGCCAGGAGCGGGGGTCCTGCTCTCCGGCTCGGCGGGCGCGCTCGGCGCTGCGCTCGGCGATCTGGTCGCCCAGGGCGTAGCGGACCAGGACGTCCTCGGCGGAGTCGCCAGGCTGGGTGAGGGCGTCCAGCGCCTGCAGGTGCTGCTCGGCCAGGGGCTTGCTGGGGTCCACCAGGTCCAGGCGGTGCTCGGGCACGTCGACCTCGGCCAGCGCGGCCTGCACGGCGCTGCGGTGGGGCTCGGGGAAGGCGCCCTCGGCGGCGGCCCACTGGGTGGGCAGGGGGCCGGGCTGTTGGGGGAGCTGCTCGCTGACCCGCAGGACCAGGGCGTTGAGCTCGGCGGTCTGCGTGGAGAAGGTGGAGGTGAGGGGGGCGGCCTGGACCTCCATCCCGGTGGCGGCTCCGAATGCGCGCTTGGCCAGGTTGCCGGCGGGGGTGCGCGCGAACACGACGAGCACGACGCCGACCACCAGCAGGATGTCCAGCAGGCTGCCGCGGGGGGCGGGCGGGGCCTTCTTCACAGCCACCCCCACACGGGCAGGCCGTAGCGCAGGGCCAGGACGGCCAGAGGGAGCACCAGCGGCGCCCAGCCCCAGGCCTCGAAGCGCCGTTTGGGGGGCTCCAGCGCGCCCAGCACCCGCCGCAGCCCGGTCCAGCCCAGGCGCCAGGCCATGAACAGCGCGACCACGATGCCTGCGGCCAAGGCCCCCTGGGCGTGGATCATGGACAGCCCGTCCTCGACGGCCATACCAACCACCCAGGAGCCGGCGAGCACCGCGGGTATCCAGAGGGTGGGGACGAGGATGGAGCGGGCCGAGAAGCTGGCTCTATACCCCTTCCACGACAGGGTGGGCCGCAGCGGGGTGAGGGTCAGGGCGAGGAAGAGGAAGAGGTCCGCGAGCAGCTCTACCCCCACCGCTGTCCACGCCGCGGGGACCTGGAGCTGGTCAGCGGCGAGGCCCTTGACGGCGAGGACATCCCACAGGGGAGCGAGCCGGTCGTTCCCCCAGACCAGGGCGGTGTAGACGTGGTCGTCCAGGTGATCGGCGGCGAGGTGCACGCCGAGGGCAGCCAGGCCGAGCTGGCCCAGGCCCATCCAGAGCATCCGGGTCTTGCCGGCGGCGGCGTCGACCTTGGCGATCTTGGCGATCGGCACGCTTTTCATCCTCCAGTCTGGGGTGGAACGCCGACGGGAGCGTCACCCTTTCACCTGCTTTGGTAGACTCCCGGTCAACACCGAGGTTCCATGTCCTTCTGGGAGAGCGGGGTCGTCGAGAACGGCCTTCTGCTGGCAGTGCTCCTGCTGCTGGCCAGCCTGGTGCGTCGGATGCTGCCTCCCCTGCGGAAGCTGGGGGTGCCGGACTCGATGATGGCCGGGGTCTTTGGGCTGATCCTGGGCCCCTCCGCGCTGGCCTTGCTGCCCTTCGACACCGACGTGTTGGAGTCGATCGTGTACCACGGTCTGGCCATCGTGTTCATCGCGGTGTCGCTGCAGCGGCCGGCTGAGGGCACCAAGGGGGGCGGGGCGCGCTCGGTGGCCTTCCTGATCCCCACCCTGGCGGTGGTGCAGGCCTTGATCGGCCTGGTGGTGGTGATCGGCGTGGGCGCGGGCGGCGAGCTGCCTCACCCAGGGCTGGGGCTGCTGCTGCCCCTGGGCTTTCAGCAGGGACCCGGGCAGGCGCTGTCGCTGGGTCAGTCCTGGGAGCCGGGGCTGCCCGATGGCGGAGACCTGGGCCTGATCGTGGCGGCCTTCGGCTTTGGCTGGTCGGTGTTCATCGGCGTGCCGCTGGTGCTGATCGGCAAGCGCATGGGCTGGCTCAAGACTGGCGAGAGCGGCGGGAGCGACCTGGTCCGCCCCGAGGACGAGGAGACCCTGCTGCCTGCGGGGGCCCTGGAGCGGCTGACCACCCAGGTGGTGTCCGTCGCGGGCATCTACCTGGCGACCTACCTGATCGTGCAGGCCATCTCGGGGGCGCTGGAGGGAAAGCCGCAGTTCCAGGACATGATCTGGGGCTTCCACTTCATCATCGGTGGCATCCTGGCCCTCGCGGTGCGCGCGGGGCTGACCAAGGCCAAGGTGGACACGCCTCTGCACGACGGGCTGCTGGGGCAGATCGCGGGCACCACGGTGGACTTCGTGACCTGCGCGGCGCTGGCGGCGGTGAGCCTGGGGGTCTTCCGCGACAACCTGGTCCCCATCCTGGTGCTGACCCTGCTGGGCGGCCTGGCCACGGTGCTGGCGGCGCTGTGGTTGTCTCGCCGGGCCTTCCCCCAGGACACCTTCCAGCACGCCGTGATGATGTTCGGGACGGTCACGGGGACCCTGCCTACCGGCATGGCCCTGCTGCGCATCCTGGACCCGGAGATGAAGTCCTCGGCGCCGGCCAACGCGGTGCTGGGCTCGGCGGGCTCGCTGGTGCTGAGCGTCCCGCTGCTGCTGATGGTGCTCCCCGTGGCGATCAGCGGCTTCCCGGAGGACACCCTGGGCGGCATCCTCAAGGCCCTGGGCATCCTGGTGGTCTACCTGGCGGCGCTGCTGGTGGGCTGGCGCTTTCTGGGACCGCTGCGCTTCTTCTCCCCCCTGCGGATCTGGCCGCAGGAGGGTGGAGAGCAGGGGAAGGAGTAGCCCTCAGGGCTCGGTCGCGGGGGCCTGCTGCTCGGTGGTGTCAGCGGGCGCCTGCTCCGGGCTGTTGCACATCTTGAGCAGGGCGAAGCCCATGATCATCGCGGACACGGCGGCGCCGACGAGCTGGGCTCGGACCTGCTTGCTCACGTCATGCTCTTGATGGAGCCGATCAGGGCCTTGGAGAGGGTCTCCGCCTTGGGCGACATCTCCTGGTCCTTGATCTGCTGCTCGGTGGGCTCAGGGTTGCCGTCGGCCTTCTGGTCGCTCTTGATGGACTCGATCCAGTTGGTCTTGAAGCTGCCGTAGACACCCAGCGCGTGGAGCATGCCCTTGGCGGTCTGGGACTTGACGTTCTCCAGCTCCTCGCTCGTGGAGGAGGGGGTGACCTGCAGCTCGTCGATGAACTTGAGCTCCTTGCGGACGTAGGCGTTCTGCGCGACCGCCACGGCGGCGTCGGCGAGCTCGGCCTGGGAGGCCGCCTTGGCCTGGCTGGACTTGCGGGCGGAGGCGGAGAAGAAGGACTTGAGGCTGCCCCAGAAGCCCTTGGGGGCGCGCTCGTACTTGCCCTTGTGGGCGAACCAGGCGTTCTTTTCGCCGACGGCACCCTTCTGGTCCAGAGGCTTGTGGTCCTCCTTCTCGGGCTTGCCCAGGCGGGAGATCTTCTCCTCCTGGACGAACTCGACCATGCCGCCCCAGATCTCCTTGGGCACCGCGCCGGGCTTGGTGTCGGAGATGACCTTGTCGAGGTTGTTGTAGTAGAGCTTCTCGGCCCGGGCCTCGAGGGTGTTGTAGTCGGCCTTCTCGTCGGGGCGGCCCGTGGGGCTGCCGTCGTCCCGGATGAAGCGAGCGCCGTCGATCAGGGTGCGGGCCTTGCTGTCGCGGGCGAACTGCACGCCGGCCTTGCCCAGCTTGAGGGCGGTGCTGAAGGCTGCGAGGCCCACCGCGACGGGCATGCCCACGCCGGTCGCGGCCAGCACGCCGGAGACCACGTCCAGGGAGCCGGTGCCGACCTTGAAGGCGTCGTCCTTGGCGCGGTCGGTGAGCAGCTTGTCGAAGCGCTCGGTGAAGCCGCTGCCCAGCTTGTGGATCTCGGCGATGGACTTGGCCTGGTCCTTGAACCCGGCGCGCTCCTTGGCCAGGGGCGCGGTGGAGCCCAGCTCGTTGGCCTTGGCCTGCATGGCCTTGAGGTGGGTGAGTTGGCTGCGGAACTTCTTGAGCTCGCTCTTCTTCTTTGAGACGCGGACCAGGCTGCCTGCGCCCGAGGCGATGTCGATCGCGCCGATGGCTGCGCCCAGCCCAGCGCCGCTGCTGGCGAGCCCAGCGATGGTGGTGGAGGCCATGCCGGAGAACTTGCCGATTCCCACGCTGGCCTTGATGGAGGCCTGGGCGATGGCGCCCAGGTTGTTGGCGCGGTCGCGGATGAAGTCCACCTTCTCGTGGATGCTGAGCTGCTTCCAGGTCGCGTAGACGTCCTTGAAGCCCTTGATGGTCTCGATGGCTGCTGCCACGCCGCCGGCGATCTCGCCGATGCCGCCGGAGAGGTCGGCGGTCTTGGTGGCGTCATCCCCCGCGCCCACAGCCCCGCTGAACACGGCGGCGTTGGAGACGGCGGTCGAGGTCTTCTGCAGGGCCTCTGCGCTCTTCTGGCTGCCCTCGAAGCCTTCGCCTTCCTTGAACTTCTGGTAGGCCTCGTTGATGTCGTAGATGGTGCCCATCGAGGCGGCGATGGCGCCCGTGCCACCGGCCAGGCCGTCGCCAGCGTTCGTGAACGCGGTGCCGTCCTCCTTGGCCAGGAAGTTGTCCTTGCCGGTGATGTCGTTGAAGTCACCGCCCACACCCTGGACGCCGCCCACGGCGTCCAGAGACTCCATCACCAGGTCCTTGCCCTCCTGTACCTCGACTTCATCCCCTTCAGCGTCGGGATCGGAGACCGCCCCGGCAGGTCCAGAGGATGCGCCCTTTGCCTTGAGGATGTCCCGGGTCTTCTCCATCCCCTGGTAGCGGTTGAGGGTGCCGCCGCTGCTGTTCCGGTCCTTGCCGTGGTTGGCGACCCAGGTCTCGGTGAGGCCAAGCAGGTAGCCGCCCAGCTCCTTGATCCCCTCGACGTCCTGATCGTCACGGGCCTTCTCCAGGTCCTCCATGCCTTCGTCGGCGCGCGCGAGCAGGCCGGTGCGGCGGGCGAACATGCCCTTGCGGGTCGCCGCCTTGAAGCCGGGCTTGGTCAGCAGCGGATCCTTCGCCATCACAGCTTTGACCAAGGGATCCTGCAGTCCGTCGCTCTGTTTTGGGGCCGCGGCCTGGGGGGAGGTTTGGGGCTTGGTGGCGGCCTGTGCGAGGTTGGACATGAAGGGACTCCAGAAGGTGCAGGGATCCAGTAGCTCTTCGGATTCCACACGCACGACAGGAGACAGAGCTGAGAAAGGAACCCAATAGAGCCGCTTGCAGGCTATGTTTCGAGGGAATCCGAAGCGATCGGAGAGCGGGTGCTCGAGCGCGTTGATCTGGACCAGGCAGCGGTGATTGGCGACATCCATGGTCGCCTGGACCTGCTGGAGCGCCTGCTGGACCGCTTGGATGGCCGGCAGGTCGTGATCGCCGGCGATGTCTGCGACCGGGGGAACGACACGGCCCGCTGCGTGGAGCTGCTGATCCGGCACGACGCCATCGGCGTCCGGGGGAACCACGAGCAGTGGCTGATCAACTGGATCGACGGACGGGGCTTTGACCGAGGCGCGCTGAGCCCCCGGATGGGGGGGGACGCGACGCTGCTCTCCTACGGCGTGGATCCGCGCCAGATCGAGCTGGATGACGCCTACACGGCGGTCCCGGCCAAGCACCAGGAGTGGCTGCGGGCGCTGCCCATCGTGCTGGACCTGTGGGTGGATGGCAGCCCCTACTGGCTGATCCACGCCGGCATCCCGGGCTTCTTGTCCTTTGGGGGGCTGCTGGCCGAAGAGGTCGTCCCACACCTGCTGGACAAGCACCCGGACGCGCTGCTGTGGTCCAAGACGGACCCCGATCTGATGCCTTGGGTGGACCGGCCGGTGATCCTGGGTCACGTCGCCCAGCGGGAGCCCTACGACGATGGGCGGGTGATCGCGGTGGACACGGGCGCGGGGCGCTGGTCGGACGGGACCCTGAGCGCGGTGCTGCTGCCCGAGCGCCGCTTTGTCACCGTTGAACCTTGAGTCAGCCGGACTGAGCTAGGACCTCGCTAGGGTGTGCAGAGGGGGGAGGTGCCGCTAGGATGGGGGCATGGTCCAGACACTCCCTGAGAAGACGCTCCAGCCTGCCCCGCCGCCCGAGGCTGCCGCCGACCACCTGCAGGACGCCCTCAGCGACCCGCTGCTCACCCGCGGGGGGCCCACCGAGACCACGCGGGATGAGATCGAGGCCGGCCCTGGACCCGGAGACGAGCGCGAGATCGTCGAGCTGGAGGACGGCACGCCCTACATCGAGTACCCCGACCCCACCCAGACCGTGCGCGGGACCACCAAGCACAGCGTCGACCTGAACGCCTGGGCCGACGGCAGCGCGCTCGTGGCCAACAGCAGCTCGGACGAAGGCCTCACGCACGACAGCTACTCGCTCTACGACGCCTACGCCGGCTACTCGGAGGAGCACCCCGAGTGGTCCCGGGAGACCCGCCTGACCATGGCCAGCCGGGAGGACATCAACGTGGGCGGGGACGTGGTCTCCGCCAAGCGCAGGGACGGAGGCGACGCCCCCCGCAGCGGCCGAAAGTTCGCCTGCGTGATCGGCAACAGCGACTACAAGGAGCTCAACAAGCTGCCGGAGCCCGTCAAGGACGCCAAGGCCATGCAGGGGCGCTGGGAGAGCGAGGGCTTCTCGGTGGTGAGCTTCCTGGACGTCGACTCAAGCGAGATGACCAAGGCGCTGGAGGACATCCCCAAGTACGCCAAGCGCGGGGACGACATCCGGGTCTACTACGCCGGCCACGGCGTCAAGGACTACGGGCTGGCCGGGGTCAACGCCCACAGCGCCAAGGTGGGCGATCTGGAGTTCATGGACGGCTTCACCCAGTACGGCGTGATCGGGAACCTGGCCTCCGACGCCGTGACCAACGGCTGGCACCTCACGGCCATCGTGGACGCCTGCCAGAGCGCGGGGGTCGCCACCGCCGTGCTCGACGCCCTGGAGCCCAGCACCGCATCCTCCCGGTCGCTGGACTACGACCTGGAGCTGTCGGAGATCAAGGAGAAGGGCCTGGTCTCCGAGGGCGGCCGCAAGGGCGGCGTCACGCTCAACGAGCTGCTCTTCAAGAGCTTCGTCAACCCCCACGGCTGGGACAGCAAGTACGGCAAGGGCGGCGCCAAGAAGCTGCTCGAAGAGCGCGGGGGCTGAGGCCTGGGTTTGCAAAGATGGGCCGGTGCGTAGCTTTGGCCCAACGCACCCCATATGGAGGTCCCCATGGACGATAGGCTCTACCGAGCCCTCGGCGTGTCGCGGTCCGCCTCCCAGAAAGAGATCAAGAAGGCCTACCGCAAGCTCGCCAAGGAGCTCCACCCCGACGCAAACCCCGACAACCCCAAGGCCGAAGAGCGCTTCAAGGAGGTCTCTGCGGCCTACGCCGTGCTCGGAGACGAAGACAAGCGCAAGGCCTACGACACCTTCGGAGAGCAGGCCACCAAGGCCGGCTTCGACGCAGAGCAGGCCAAGCGCTGGCAGCAGTTCCAGCAGGGCGGCGGCGGCGTCTCGATGGAGGACATGCTCAACTCCATGTTCGGCGGCGGCTTCGCCGGTGGGCGGGGATTCGGCGGCGGCTTCGGCGGCGCCCAGGGCTTTGGAGGCGGCTTCGGAGGCGGCTTCGGCGGCCCCCGCGCGGGCTTCGATCTGCGGGCCAACGTGGAGCTGGACTTCCGCCAGGCCGTGTTCGGGACCGAGGTCCAGCTCAACCGCTCCGGCGGCGGCCCCACCCGGGTGCGCATCCCCGCGGGCGCCAAGGACGGCGACACCCTGCGCCTCAAGGGCAAGGGCCAGGTCTCCCGGAACGGCGGCCGGCCCGGCGACCTGCTGCTGACCATCCACGTGCGCCCCGACCCCGTGTTCACCCGCAAGGGCCTGGACCTGGAGGTGCAGGTGCCCGTGCCCCTGGTGACCCTGCTGCGCGGCGGTCGGATCGAGGTCCCCTCCCTCCAGGGCCCCCTGCGCCTCAAGGTGCCCGCGGGCTCCGACACCGGGCAGGTCCTCCGCCTCAAGGGCAAGGGCGTCAAGCGTGGCTCCAAGACCGGCAACCTGCTGGCCCGCCTGCAGGTCACTCTGCCCAAGCTGGACGCCGATCAGCTCGAAGAGCTCGGTCCGCTCCTCGATGTCCTCGCTGGGATCGAGGGGGTTGACGAGAGTGAGGCGCCGCCCGAGACTCCCGGGAAGGTGGATCCAGAGCCCGCAGAACCCTGATCCTCTTCAGGGTCCCCCCCTTCCCTTTCCCGCGAGCGCGTGAACGCTTGCCGCACCCTTTGACTTGGAGGCCCCCAT
The DNA here is from genome assembly GCA_036229005.1 of Myxococcota bacterium. Classification (GTDB taxonomy): domain Bacteria; phylum Myxococcota_A; class UBA796; order UBA796; family CAJQPC01; genus CAJQPC01. The sequence continues at coordinate 90,824 of JAZAMN010000020.1, read as the reverse complement.
GGCCACTGTGGAACTGACCGCTGAGAACTTTGAAGAGACCGTCCTGAACAACGACATCGTGGTCGTCGACTTCTGGGCGAGCTGGTGCGGCCCCTGCAAGGCCTTCGCGCCCGTGCTCGAGGCCTCCAGCGACAAGCACACCGACATCGTCCACGCCAAGGTCAACACCGAAGAGCAGCCCGCCCTGGCCGGCCACTTCCAGATCCGCAGCATCCCCACGCTGATGGTCTTCCGCGAGAAGATCATGCTCTTCAACCAGGCCGGCGCCCTGCCCGCAGCCGCCTTCGAGGACCTGCTCACCCAGGTCAAGAACCTGGACATGGACGAGGTGCGCGCCAAGATCGCCGAGGCCCAGCAGGGCGAGGCCTGATCCGATGATTAGGGGGGCAGGGTGTTCTCCGCCCTGTCCTTCGCCATCGCGGCGCTCCTTGCGCTGATCGTCCTCATCCTGGGCCTGCGACAGCAGGCGGGCTGGGGGCGCTCCCTCAAGAACGCGGGTCTGCTCGGGCTGCTCTGGTCCCTGCCGGCCGGCGTCTTGTTGTTCTCGGAGCCGAGCTGGGCGGTGCTCTCGGTCCCGGTGATCGCGGGCACTTGGACCCTGCTGTTCTTCCGCCGCCCCAAGCAGCTCCTCCGCCAGACCCCCGTGCCCCTGGGGGCCCCTGCGCTGGAGGCCCGCATCCAGGCCAGCGCGGCGCGACTGGGCGTCCACGACCTGGAGCTCGCCCGCCTTCCTACCGGCGCGCAGCTCGGTGTCCACGCCTTCGCCGCCAACCTGAGTCGGCCGCTCGTGATCCTGGCCGACGGTCTGCTGCACCGCCTGGACGAAGACGAGCAGCACGCGCTGGCCTGCCACGAGCTCGGGCACCACAGCTCCGGGAGCCTCTGGTGGTTGCTGGCCCCCTGGCCCCTCGGCGCCGCCCTCGCCTTCACGCTGCTGCCCTTCGTGCGCGAGGTCACCGTCATCGGCCTGGCCTTCGCCCTGGGCTTCTTCGGCAGCCGCGTGTGGGTGTCCCGCCCCGTCGAGCTGCTCTGCGACCGGATCGCCGCCCAGGCCACCGACCCCGCCACCATCCGCAGCGCCCTGACCCGCCTGCACGCCCTGCACCCCGTCCCCCTGGAGGGCTGGCGCGGCCCGCTGGCCTACCTGCTCGCCACCCACCCGCCGCTGCCCATCCGCCTGCAGGCCCTGGGGGAGGCGCAGCCCTTGGCGGCCCGACACCGCGTGGCCCACCTCCTGGGCAACCTGGTCCTGCTGGGCACCCTCGGGCTCCTGGTCGCAAGCGAGGTCAACCCCTTCTTCTTCCTGACCCTGGCCGCGGTGCCCCCCTTCCTGTTGGCGCTGGGCGCGCGGCGAGCCCTCAAGCAGGGGCGGGGGCGCCAGCCGGTCTCGTGGGTGCAGCGCTACTTCATCCCCGGGCTGCTGGTATTCATCGCGCTCGCCGTCAGCGTGATCCTGGGCAGCGTGAAGGGGACTGTGTCGCCTCTGTGGCTGGTGCCGACCCTGGTCGCTGAGCTGCTGGTGGTGGTGTTCGCCATCCGCTTCCGCCGCACCCACCGCCTGCGCAAGCAGATCCAGGAGGCCGTGCACCGCCGGGACTTTGCCTGGGTGTGGGGGTTGTGGGCGGAGCAGGGCGCCCGGATCTCCAAGGAGCCCAGCCTGACGCACGATGTCCTCGTCTGCGGGTGGGTGCTTGGAGAGGTGGGGACGGACCGGGATCTGTTGGCGTTGTGCCCCCGATTTCCGCAGGCAGGCCTCAGCCTCTCCTCCCTGAGCCTCTTCCGGACCCCGGAGCTGGCGGCCCAGGCGGCGCAGGCGGTGATCCAGGCGCTCCCGAACGACCACGCGGGCTACGTCTGCCTGGGGCGGGCCCGGCTGGAGCAGGGGGACCTGGAGGGCGCGCGCGAGGCGGCAGAGCAGGCCAGAGCGGCGGACGATGACCCGCTGATTGGCGCGCTGGAGGCCTGGATCCAGGTCCGGAGCGGCGAGCTGGAGTCGGCCAAGGCGCTGCTGGAGGAGGTGGAGCTGGAGCGCCCTGGAGACCCCTGGGCCCAACTCATCGGGCTGGAGCTCGCCCTGGAATCCGGCGACACCGAGGCCGCAAGCGAGGACCTGCTGAAGCTGGAGCGGGCGGTGGCCGACATGCCTGTGCACGGCTTTGGGCCGGCGCTGGAGCGCCTCAGAGCGCGGGCCACCCCAGGGTCGCCGGGTGCTGCTCCATCGGCGTGAGCAGGTGGAAGATGTCGACCGGGAGGGGGCCGGTGGGCGCTCCCTGGGCGTCGCGGGGCGGGTATTTGGGGAAGAGCAGGGCGCCGGCGCAGGGGGCGCGGAGCTCGGGGCTGTCGGGGGCGCTCAGGAGCTCGCCGGCCTGGACCCGCTCGAAGTTGCGGAGGCCGGGGCGCAGGCGCAGCGCGGGGCTGGCGTAGGGCTCCTTGTGGACGGTGCGCCAGTGCTGCACGGGGGGCGCGCTGTGGGTGAGGGCCTCCAGGTCCTGGCCCTGGGCCATCGCGGCGGTGGCGGCCAGGGCGCGCTCCATGACGGCGGCGGCCAGGGTGGTGGTGCGGGCGTCGATGCCCTGTTGGCCGAGCTCGATGGTCAGGGCGGGGATGTGCTGGTTGCGGACGTACTCGTCCAGGCAGCAGGTGCCGCTGGCGAAGGACTCGCCCAGGGGGCGGGTGACCCAGTGCTCGGCGCCCTGGAGGATGCGCGCCCACAGCTCCAGGCGCGGCGACCAGGGGTGGATGTGGAAGGGGTGCGCGGTGGGCCCGATGGTCTGGTGGATGTCGACCACCACGTCGGCCTGAGCCAGCAGGGGCATCAGGGCGGCGGCGCGGCGGCGCTCGTAGCTGTCGGGGCCGGGCAGGAAGACCCGGTTCAGGTCCGCCTCGGTGAAGCGGACGCCGGCCTGGGCGGCGCGGGGGTTGCCCAGGATCACGGTCAGGGAGCCGACCAGGGGCCGCCCCCCGTCCAGGGACTCCAACAGCTCGATCGCCGCGGGGAGGCTGCCGGTCTCGTCGCCGTGGGTCAGGCAGCAGAGGGTCAGGTGGGGGCCTGGGCTGCCGCTGCGGCGGGCGACGAACTCGGGGAGCTCGGGGCTGCAGAGGGCCTGGAAGCGGCGGAGGAGGGGCGCGATGTTCATGCGCCGAGTCTACCTCCGCCGCCGCCCACTGCGGCCTCAGGCGGCCATGGCTTCGGGCTCTGGGGCCATGGTGTCCTGGGGGAACACAAAGCGGAAGGTGGTGCCATTGCCCGGGGTGGAGTCCACCTCGATGCGACCCCCGCGCTGCAGGGTGACCGCCTTGAGGGCCGCCATCCCGACGCCGCGTCCGCTGGTCTCGGTGACCTCCTCCCGGGTGCTCAGGCCGTCGCTGAACAGCGCGTCCTGGAGGTCCTGGGGGGTCTCGTGGGGGATGCCGCGCTGCTCGGCCAGCTCCTTCACCTTGGTCCAGTTCACGCCGGGGCCGTCGTCCCGCAGCTCGACCACGAAGACGTCCCCGGTGGTCCGGGTGGCGATCACCAGCTCGCCGCTCTCTTCGACGCCGTGGTCCACCGCGTTGCGGATGGCGTGGATGAACGCGGCCCAGAACTCGGACCAGGTCTCCGGGTGGAGGCGCAGGTCGTGGCCCTCGACGTGGACGTCCACGTCCTTGCCCAGCCGCGCGGCGATGCGCTTGGCCTGCGTGGCGAGGCGCTCCAGGCGCTGGTCGGTGGTCTCCAGTCGCCAGCCGGCGATGCGCTCGGCCAGGTCCTGGTGAGGGGTGCCCTGCAGCACGGCGCGCAGGGTGGCGGCGTACTCCTCGGGGCGCAGCTCGACGGTGCCGCGGTCCTGCTCGCCCACCATCTGACCCAGGTCGTGGCGGAAGGCGCTCCAGATGTTCTGGATGGGGGTCAGCAGGCTGTCGTCGGGGCGGTCGCCGGACTCCACCACGTGGCTCTCGACCGCGTGGCAGTGCTCCGCCAGGGTCTCCAGGCCAAAGATGGAGCTGGTGCCCTTGAGGGTGTGGGTGGCCCGCTGCAGCAGGTCGACCGGGGTCTGCGGGTCGGAGATCTGGTCCATCAGGCGCTCGCCCTCGTCCACGAACTCCAGGAAGCCGGCGCGGTCCTCCAACACGCGCTGGAACACCGCCAGGACCTCCTGCTGCCGCCGCTCGGCGAGGGCCCGGGCCCGGGCCGCGGTGACGTCGGTCATGACCACGAGCAGGCGGTCGAGCTCGCCGTCCGCGGAGAGCAGGGGGGTGAAGTCGAGCTGGATGACCTCATCACCGAGCCGCACCTCTCCGGGGAGCTGGTCCAGGCACAGCTCCAGAGGCATCAGCCCATCGGCGAGGGACTCCCAGGCCAGCTCGAACCACATGGCGGCCTTGGGAGCGCGCTCCTCCAGGAGCTGCCAGAAGGGGGTGCCCGCCGGCGCGTCGCCCAGCCAGCCCGCCACGGCGGCGCTGCGCTCGGCGGAGATCCCGCCGCTCAGGTCCAGGGTCAAGAAGCCCTGGCCGCAGTTGTCCAGCAGCAGGTGCATGTCCTCGTTGCGCGCGTCCAGGGCGGCGGTGCGCTCGCGGACGATCTTCTCCAGGCCGATGACGTTGTCGAAGAAGCCGCGGGCGATCGCGATGGCCGCCGGGGTCTGCAGGACCACGAACAGCGCGTGCACCAACACGACCCAGATGCTGGCGTTGTAGTTGAACACGCTGCTGGGCAGCAGGAAGTAGAGCAGCAGGTGGTGCACGGCGATGGTGGCCGCGCCCACGACGATGACCATCGGGTTGGCGTAGATCGCCAGCAGGCCCAGCAGCACAAAGAAGTAGAAGTGCATCTCGATCTGCATGGGGCCCTGGCCAAAGTGCACCAGCAGGCCGCCCAGACACATGGTCGTGAAGGCGAACACCAGCGAGGCCGTCCGGGGAGGCATCGTCTTCCAGGCGACCAGGGGGCCCACCAAGGCCAGGGTGGTCAGCCCGAAGGCGTTCATCACGCCGGTGTCGCAGGCCCAGGCGACAAACATGAACACCGGGATGTGGAGGGCGAAGAAGCCCATCACGATCCGGTTCACGCGCTCCAGGTGGGCGCGCTCGACGTCGGAGACCTCGTCAGGAAGGAGCAGCACCTTCTTGAGACTATCCAGCATGACAGGAACCTCAGCGCAGACCCAGGGGGTCCACCGCTCGTTGGAGGGTCTGGCTGACGGCGCAGCCAAAGAGGGGGAGCGCGGCGACAGGCCGCGTGGACTGCAGATCGCCCAGGATCTCCAGATCCCGGATGGCCGCGCCTTGCTTCCGATCGGTGTAGCCGCCCAGGTACTGGACCTGGTTTGCAGGGTCCACGACGGCCAGCACGGGGGCGGCCTCCATGTGCCACTGCGTGCCCAGACCGGCTTCGTCGGTCTGGTAGAGCTCGAATCCGGCGGCTTGGGCCTTCGCCGCGAGCTCGGGGTCCTCTCCGACGAGGACCAGCTTCTCCACAAGCCCCTCGGGTCGGGGCTCCTCCACCAGATACCGGGCCACGCGCACCGAGCAGTTGCAGTCGGTGTAGAGCACGTGCACGAGCATCCACTCGCCCGTCTCGTCCAGGTGCCGGGTCTGAGCCAGGGCGCGCTGGACGTCGGGGTCGTTGACCTCGGGGACCGGGAGTGTGAGCAGGTGACTGCCGAGCTGGTAGGCGCAGATGATGGCGATCATCGGTGCCCACACACCCAGCACCAGGCGCCCAAGGCGCCCTCGGTTGGCGAAGGGGACCTGCACGTCAGGCTGCGAGCTTCTTGACCGCAGCGACCAGCATTTCGGCCTTGAAGGGCTTGACGATCCAGCCCTTCGCGCCGTTGGCCTTGGCCTGGCGGATCAGCGCCGGCTGGGCCTCGGAGGTCAGCATGACGATGGGCACGTTGGGTGCCGTGCCCGCGGTCTTGATGGCCTGGAGCATCTGCAGGCCGTTCATGCGGGGCATGTTGACGTCGCAGATCACCATCGACAGGTCGCTGTTGCTGGCGATCTTCTGCTGCCCGTCCATGCCGTCGACGGCCTCCATGACCTGAAAGCCCGCCTGGCTCAGCGCGATGCGCACCTGCTGACGGACAGTGGACGAGTCGTCGACGACCAAGATCTTCTTGCCCATGGGCCTACCTCCTGCTCCCCCGGGTTGTCGGGGGGGAGCCTCCACCCTCCAAACGGAGATTTGGCGCAGAGCTTTAGGCCCGGGCGGGCTGAGATCACCCCTCGGCCGGCTCCCGACGCCGCCGGATCAGCGCCAGCCCGAGCACCATGGGGAGCGCCGCGAGCGCCCCGCCCAGGCCCGAAGTCTCGGCGCTGCTGCAGCCACACCCGCCGGCCTCTCCCGCCAGGGATGCGGCCCCGACGCCGCTGGGCTCCCCCGTGTCGCCGGAGTCACCAGTGTCCCCGCCGCCGCCGGAGTCCCCGCTGTCGCCGGAGTCCCCGCTGTCGCCCGTGTCTGCGGTGTCACCCGTGTCTCCGCCGGTCTCGGTCAGTACGCCGGTGTCGTCGGCGGCGAACACGGGGGCGCTCAGGGTGATCCAGGCCAGTGCCAGCAAGCTCATCGAAATCCTCCGCTCCCAGTGTCGGGCAGCTCATGGCCTTGCTGTAGCACTCCGCCGTGTCCGTGGCATTGTGCGCGCCATCGCGATAAGAGCGGTCGGTTCACGGAGTATTTGATGGCCAAGCCCCCTACCATCGCCAGTCTCGTTCGCATCGCCACCCACTCGGAAGAGGACTACGTCGCGAACACCACCGCGATCTTCGCTGAGCAGGACAGCGATCGGATCATGGAGTACTTCGGCCGGCTGTCCCTGCCCCGGACCTGGGCCGAGGAGAAGCCCGGCGCCTTCGGCGACGAGGCCATCCAGTCCGCCCGCTCCATCGACTTCGAGCACGCCGAGATGGCGGGCGTCACCAAGTACCTGGAGCGCAACCAGCGCAAGGTCAAGTGGCACATCAGCCACCCCGGCACCGACGGCGTCGAGTCCGTCATGCTGATCTTCGCCGCCCAGGCCGACTTCGCCAAGCTCCGCATGCAGCGCATCCTGTGGCTCCTGGGCCAGCAGGAGGTCCTGAGCCCCGAGGAGTGGGGCAAGACCCGCGAGCTCCTCAACCGCGGCTTCCGCGACTACCGCAACATCCTGCAGCTCGTGACCGGCCGCTGGATGGAGGCCGTCTCCGAGGCCGCCGAGTCTCCCGAGGCCTTCATCACCGCCATGCAGCCCTTCCCCAAGCTGATCCGCGAGAAGACCGTGATGCTCGAGGAGATGCGCGACGAGATCGAGAAGGTCCGCGTCGAGCTCGCCGTCCAGCCCGACGGCTACCCCGTCGTCAAGCCCCCCCGCTACTTTGGCGGTGACCTGCTCGACAACGCGAGCTGGAACCACTTCTGGGGCCAGGTCAGCACCCTGGGTGACGGCATGCGCGCGCAGATCGGCCTGACCGTCTGAGCCTTCCGCGTCCGCCTCAAGGGCCGTCGTCCTCCGGGGCGGCGGCCTTTGTGCTCTGGCGGGCTGTGTTCTGGCGCCTCAGACCCCGCGCTGGGCGGCCGGCCAGATCACCTTGTGCTGCTGCAGGTTCAGGCGGGCGGGCAGGCGGTCTTCCAGCATCCACTCCACCAAGGTGGCCGGCTCCAGCTCCCCGAACACGGCGGAGAGCAGGATCTCGTCGACCTTGTCGGCCAGGCTGTGCTCCCGGATGACCTCGCGGGACCACTCGTAGTCCTGCCGATCGGCGATCACGAACTTGATCTCGTGGTGGGGGAGGAGGTGATCCAGGTTCTCCCAGCGATTCTTCCCCACCTCTCCAGATCCGGGCGGCTTCAGATCCAGGATCACGCGCACCGGCGAGGGCACCGGTTGGATGTCGATGCTCCCCGAGGTCTCCAGGAGCACCTCCGCGCCAGCGGCCACCAGGCGCTCCAGCAGGGGGATGCACTGGCGCTGGGCCAGGGGCTCGCCGCCGGTCACCTCGATCATGGGGACCCCAAAGGCCAGGGCCTCGGCTACCACGTCGTCGATGCTGCGGTGCTCGCCGCCGGTGAAGGTGTACTCCGAGTCGCACCAGCTACAGCGCAGGTTGCAGCCGGTCAGGCGGATGAACACGCAAGGCAGGCCGGCCTTGGAGCTCTCGCCCTGGACGGAGAGGTAGACCTCGGAGAGGCGGAGGCGCTCGGCGATGGGGATCTCGGACATCGGGCTTCCCGTGCAAGGCGCCCGCATTAACCTCCCCATGCAACCCTGCCCGGAGAGCATCACGTGCCCGCATACCGCACCGAGTCCGACTCGCTGGGGGCGCTCCGCGTCCCCGCCAAGGCCTACTACGGGGCCCAGACCCAGCGCGCCCTGCAGAACTTCCCGATCAGCGGTCGGCCCATGCCTGTGCGCTTCGTCCAGGCCCTGGGGCTGGTCAAGAAGAGCGCCTGTCAGGCCAACGAAGACCTCGGGCTCATCGAGGTGGAGATGGCGGAGTGGATCCAGGCAGCGGCTCAGGAGGTGATCGATGGTGACTGGGACGATCACTTCCCCATCGACATCTTCCAGACCGGCTCGGGCACCTCGACCAACATGAACGCAAACGAGGTCATCGGGAACCGCGCCAGCGAGCTGATGGGCGGAGAGCTGGGCTCCCGCCAGCCGGTGCACCCCAACGACCACGTCAACATGAGCCAGTCCAGCAACGACGTGATCCCCACGGCCTTGCACCTGAGCGGCGCGCTGGCGCTGCACCAGGACCTGATCCCCGCGCTCCAGCACCTGGAGGAGGCACTGGCGGCCAAGGCGGCGGCCTGGCAGGACATCGTGATGAGCGGCCGCACCCACCTGATGGACGCCACGCCGGTGCGGCTGGGACAGGTGTTTGGGGGCTACGCGGCCCAGATCTCGGCTTCGGTGGACCGCTGCGAGCGCGCGCTCGATGTGCTGATGCCCTTGGCGCTGGGGGGCACCGCGGTGGGGACCGGGCTGAACTGCCCCGAGGGCTTTGCGGAGCTGGCTGTACGCCGCATCGCGGAGGAGACGGATCTCCCCTTCGTCGAGGCGGCGGATCACTTTCAGGCGCAGTCCGCGCAGGACGCGGCGGTGGAGGCCCACGGGCAGCTCCGCGCGGTGGCCGTCGCGCTCTCCAAGATCGCCAACGACATCCGGCTGCTCGGCAGCGGTCCGCGCACGGGCCTGGCGGAGCTCAAGCTGCCGGCCGTACAGCCTGGCAGCTCGATCATGCCGGGCAAGGTGAACCCTGTGCACTGCGAGATGCTGGTGATGGTCGCTGCGCAGGTGCAGGGCAACGACGTCACGGTGGGGCTCTGCGGCGCCGGTGGGCAGCTCCAGCTCAACGCGATGCTGCCGCTGCTGGCGGCCCGGCTGCTGGAGTCCATCGAGCTGCTGACCCAGGGAGCCCGGGTGTTCGCGGACCGCTGTATTGCGGGGCTGGAGGCCGATCGGGCGCGCTGCGAGGCCACCCTGGAGCGCAACCTGTCGCTGGTGACTGCGCTGGTGCCTCAGCTTGGCTACGACGCCGCCGCTGCGCTGGCCAAGCGGGCCCTGGAGAGCGGGCGCAGCGTGCGGGAGCAGGCGCTGGAGGAGGGGAGCTTGTCTGCCGATGTCCTCGCCGATGCGCTGGATCCCCATTCCATGGTCTGAGCGCCCTGTCCGATCGGGGGGGTGGACTCCGATGGTCTGCGCCAGATCCCAGCCACCTCTCTCCGAACCCGAATCGGGGCTCAAGGTTGCTGCCTCCGGGGCCGTTTGTTGTGGCACTGGAGGCTCTGGCCATGGCTGCACGGTCTAGCAACGGAAAGGCATTCGTCGTCTTGGCGGGGGGGATGGACCCGACGACCATGTCGACGGAACAGGTGGTGGAGGCGCTGGCCGGGACCTTCAAGCGTCCCAGCTACACCCCGCCGCTGCTCCCTCGGGTGGCGATGGAGGTGCTGCGGCTCTCTCAAGCGCCGATCACCATGGACTTCTCGCGGGACCTGGAGCCGGTGCTCTCCGAAGATCCGCTGCTGACCGCGCAGATCCTCCGCGCCGCGAACTCCCCGCTGATGGGGGCGCGCTCGCCGATCCGGTCCATCCGGCAGGCGCTGACCCGCTTGGGCCTGCGGGGGATCCGCGACGTCGTGATGACGGTCTCCCTGCGCACGCGCGTGTTCCGGACGCCGGCCTATCAGTCGGAGCTGGACGCGCTCTTCCAGCACAGCCAGGCGCTGGGCACCATCGCGCAGGAGCTGGCGCGGGTCACCGGGGGCGAACAGACCTTCACCTACATGTGCGGGCTGCTGGCCGACATGGGCATCGCCGCGACGCTGCTGGTCTTTGGTGAGCTCCCCGAAGGCGCGCCCTCGCTGCGCTCGCTCTGGCCCGCCATGCTGCGGGTGCACGAGGACGCCGCCATGGTGGTCGGTCGGGAGTGGGAGCTGCCGGAGGAGGTGCTCGAGGTCATCGCGCACCACCACGACCTGGATCCGCACCATCCCCAGGCGCTGCTGATTGCCAGCCTGACCGTCGCGGAGGGGCTGTCGCTGCGCATGGGCACCCACCTGGGCTGTCACGACCCGGCCTGGGGGCCCTACCTGGATGCGGAGCGCCTGCAGCGGGCCCAGGACTATCTGGGCGTGGATGATGCGGTCCTGGAACAGGTCATGGAGCGCTGCGCGTTGCAGCTCAATCCCCCGAACGCGGCTGCTTGAAATCGCTTGTAGTCGACATTGTATCGGGGAGATGATTGTCTGAGAGCATGCTGGACGCCCTGACCGCCACGGACGAACGCCCAGTCCCCTGGGGGGTCAAGCTTCCCTCCGGGGCCGACGAGCTGGACGCCGGTCAGTACCGCCGGCTGCTGCTGGACGCGACCCGTGAGCTGAGCCAGCGGGTGCCGGTCTCCCTGGCGACCTACCCCATCCTGTTCCTGGTCCTGGGGCTCCACTCCGGGGTGCGCGGCCTGCCCACCTTCTGGGGGGCGCTGGCGGCGACCCTCATGCTGACCGCGGTCCGGTGGTGGAACCGGCGACTGCTGGTGAGCGACGAGCTGAACGACGCTCTGGAGGGTCACCGGCGCTTCTACCTGCTGACGGTCCTGCAGGGCCTGGTCTGGGGCGCTGGGGTGGTCGCGCCCGCGTGGCTCGCGGAGCCCTGGGGGCCGCTCGGCGTCATGGTCATGCTCTCGACGACCGGGATCACCGGCGGGTCGCTGGGCACCTTCACCTACAGCATGCGCGCCAACCTGGCCTACCAGGCCCTCATCGCCCTCCCGCTCTTGTGTGTGGTCGTCTACCAGACGGCCGTGGGGGTCCCGGACGCCTGGCTGCTCGGCCTGCTCGTGGTGGCCTTCCTGGGCTTCATGCTCACCCAGGGCCGCAAGCTGGAGCGGGAGTACTGGGTCGCCGCGATGGGGGAGCTCATCCAGGCTCGGCAGCACCAGGAGCTCATCCTGGCCCGGGAGGCCGCCGAGTCCGCTGCCCGAAGCAAGGGGCTCTTCCTGGCCACCATGTCCCACGAGCTGCGGACCCCCCTCAACGGGGTGATCGGCATGGTCCAGCTCCTGCGCAGCAGCCCCCTGAACCGCGAGCAGGAGCAGTACATCCGCAACATCGCCAGCTCCGGCGGGCTGCTCCTGGAGATCATCGACGACATCCTGGACACCGTGCAGCTCGAGCGCGGACAGCTCGAGATCGGTCAGGCCCCCTTCGACCCCGTGGAGCTCGTGGACGAGGTCCTGGGCACCCTGGCCCCCAGCGCCTGGAGCAAGGAGCTGCGCCTGAGCGGCTTCGCGGACGCCAGCGTGCCGGCGCTGCTCGTGGGGGACCAGGTCCGCCTGCGCCAGGTGCTGGTCAACCTGGTGGGCAACGGCCTCAAGTTCACCAACCGCGGGCGGGTCTGGTTCCGCCTGAGCGCGAGCGCCCCCGACCGGGGCTGGAGCGTTCTGCGCATGGAGGTCCGGGACACCGGTCCCGGCCTGGGCGGCCTGGATCTGGAGCGCATCTTCGAGGCCTTCGAGCAGGGCGACCAGGGCCACACCCGCCGTCACGGTGGCAGCGGCCTGGGCCTCAAGGTCAGCCGCGCGCTGGTCGAGCAGATGGGGGGCCGCATCGGCGCCGAAGATCTGGAGAGCGGCGGGGCCTTCTTCTGGGCGGAGATCCCGTCTCGCGTCGTGGAGCTCAGCCTGCCGCGCCCGCTGCCCTCGGTGTTCGGTGCCAGCGTTCACCTCGCTGATGGTCCTGAGCGCGACGCGTTGGTGGCCCACCTGCGGGCGATGGAGGTGGAGATCCTCCAGCCCAAGGACGCCTCGATCCACTTCCTCCCCTTCGAGCCGGAGCAGCCCGCCGCCGCCAACGTGCCCGGCAACCGCGTCCTCGTGGCCCCGGGCTCGGACCTCCTGGAGGCCCGCCGCATCGCCCGTCAGCAGAACGCCGAGGTGCTGCTCTGCCCCATCCAGCGCGGCGAGCTCTTCTCCCTGCTCGAAGGCGACACCAGCACCGAGCCCTCCGTGCCGCAGCCTGCCCTGCCCGGTCTGCGCGTGCTCCTGGTCGAAGACAACCCCGTCAACCAGCTCGTCGCCCGCCGCTTCCTGGAGCAGGAGGGGGTGCAGGTCGGGGTCGCCAACGACGGCATCGAGGCCCTCACGCAGGTCCGCGACAACGCCTGGGATCTGGTGCTCATGGACCTGCAGATGCCCCGCATGGACGGCCTGGAGGCCACCCGGCGCATCCGCTCCTGGGAGGAGCAGAAGGGCCACACCCGCGTGCCCATCGTGGCGCTCACCGCGAATGTGCTACCGCAAGACCGCGAGCGCTGCACCGAGGTCGGAATGGACGAGTTCCTGCCCAAGCCGCTGCGCCGTGAGTCCCTCGTTGAGGTCCTGAGTACCCTCGCCGCCCGCGGCCGACTGGAGGCCAGCGCATGAGCCCACCGCTTACCAGAACCGCAGTCCCCGCCAAGACCCAGCGCTTCCGCGACGAGTACCGCGCCGCGCTCCCTGCTGGGTACAACGGGTGGCGTCAACAGCGCCGAATCACCGCCGCCATGCTCGGGGTCTGCGCGCTCCTGCTGGCGGGCATCGAGGCCTTCCACTGGAGCCTCGTGGCCACCGCGGTCGCCACCTGGGCCCTGTCCACCGTCTCGGAGTACCTGGCCCACCGCATCCCCATGCACCGCCCCGTGCCGCGCCTGGAGTTCATGTTCCGGCAGCACGTCCGCGTGCACCACCGCTACTTCACCGACCAGGCCATCGAAGGCGCCGACCCCCTGGACGTCCACGCCACCGTGCTGCATCCCAAGCAGCTCGTTGTCCTCGTCTTTGGCGTCGCGCTCCCCATCAGTCTGGCCATCTGGGGGCTCTTGGGTGGGGACGCAGCGCGCGTCTTTGCCGCGACCGTCCTCGTCTACATGAGCTTCTTCGAGTGGGTGCACCTGGCCTGCCACCTGCCCGCGGATCACCCCGCCATGGCCATCCCCGGCCTGCGCTGGGCCCGCGAGCACCACCGCCTGCACCACAAGCCCGCCCTGATGACCCGCTACAACTTCCAGATCTCGGTGCCCGCCGTGGACTGGATCCCCGGGACCGGCATCCTTCAGGAAGGGGAGGTGCTGCGGCCTGCTGCGGGCAAAGCTCGGTCCACCGCTCAGGCATCGGAGCCCCACGAAGACCGGCAGGCCTCTTGACCCCAGCGAGGTCACCCGCAGCCTGACCCCCCCACGCAGCTCAGGCGCTGTCGCCGCGCTCCATGTCTGCGAGCAGAGCCTGGTGGGTCTGCAGGACGGCGCGCAGCTCGGCCCGCAGGCGGTGTCGGTTGCCCTTGAGCTCCTGCAGCTCCTGGTGCAGGTCGTCGATCTGGTCTTCGGCCTCGGAGAGCAGCTCCTGGGCCTGCAGGCGCGCTTCGCCCAGGACCACGTCGGCTTCGCGCCTGGCGTTGTGCTCGACCTCGGCGGCGAGCTTCTTGGCGAGCACCAGGGTGTCCTTGATCTGGTCCTCATTGCGGCGCATGCGCTCGAGCTCCAGCTCGCGGTCCCGGAGCTTCTCCTCCAGGCGGCGCTTGTCCTTGAGGGTCTCCTCCAGGGTCTCGCGCACCTGATCCAGGAAGCCCTGGACCTCGTCAGGGTCGAAGCCCCGCCGGTTGGGCGTGAACTCCTTCTGGATGATGTCCAGGGGGGTGATGCGGGCCATGGGCTCCTCGGAAGGAGGTCAGGGTAGAGGCTCGGGGGGGCTCTGCACCAGCACGTCCACGCCCTCCCAGGCCTTGGGCAGTGTGCGGGCCAGCATGTCCAGCGGATCCGCGCTGGCTTGGGCTTCGGTCAACAGGTCGCTGCGCGTGAAGGGTGTCGCGGCGCTGGCGAGGAGCAAGCGGCTGCCTTGGGGCTCGCTGACCCGGTAGCTCCCGTCCCCGGCCGCCAGCTCGGCCTTGTCCCAGACGCGGTCGCTCTGATGCACGAGCTCCAGGCTGCCGTCGGGACGCCAGGCGACGACCAGCAGGTAGGCCTGGTCGCTCAGATCGAACTGGCCGACCACGCCCGCCTCGTCCTGGACGAAGGTGCCGCGCAGTGGGTGGTCGGGTGGGGTGTGCTTGGGGCGCAGGGCCCACAGACCCAGGATGCTGGCCAGCAGCACCGCGACCACGGCGGCGGACCACCAGCGCGCGGCCGTGGGGGGCTCTGGGAGCGCCTCTGGCAGGGTGCCGCAGGAGTCGACCTCTCCCCAGCTCCGGGAGCGGGTCAGCTCGACGCCAGCGGCCGCCACAGGGCCCATCAGACCCCGGGAGCACCAGCGCCCTGCGCCCCGGACCATCGCGCCGCGGAGCTGCTCGCGGCTGGGGGTGCCCTCCAGGGCCAGGGCGTGCAGGATGGCCACGTGGTCGCCGACGCGGTCCAGGTCCACCAGCAGGCTGTCTTCGTCCGCCCGGAGCGCGCCGGGGGCCAGGGCCTCGACCAGGGCCTTGCGGTGATGCCGGGCCTCGGGGTGCAGGTTCAGGACCAGCAGGGAGAGGGGGGCGGGTCGGTCGATGCGCTCGGGGGGGACCAACTCATCGGGCGCCAGGGCCCCCGCGCGGATCAAGCGGACCGCCCGGGCACAGCGAGGACACCGCTCCGCGTGCGCCGCCCCAGCGGCCGTGGTGACCTCGGTGCCTCCTCGGCAGTCGGCGGCGGGCAGGCGCGCGGTGCGAGCCAGCAAGCGCTCGAAGGCGGCGCTCTCCATGGGCACAGCCACGCCGTCTTCGGCCATGATGGCGCGCAGCGCGCCGCGGACGCCCTGCTGGGCGGCCTGGAGCACCACCCGGTCCACCTTGGTGATGGTCTCCACCTGCTCCAGGCTGAGGCCGTCCCCGTGGACCAGGCGCAGCACGACCTCTCCCACCGGGTCGAGCGCCTCGGTCAGGCGCTCCCGCCAGGAGGGGCGGGGGACCACGGGGTCACGGGGGATTGGGGTGCGCCGGTACCGCCCCTGGTGCATCCGGCCGACGTACTCCCGGGTGAACACCGAGGCGAGCTCCTCCGCCTGCAGGCGGCCGATCTGCTCGGGGAGGGAGAGCAGCACGTGCTCTCGGGCCTCGCGCAGG
Source organism: Myxococcota bacterium (assembly GCA_036229005.1). Lineage (GTDB taxonomy): Bacteria > Myxococcota_A > UBA796 > UBA796 > CAJQPC01 > CAJQPC01. The sequence goes on along the minus strand of JAZAMN010000020.1, from coordinate 75,295 downwards.
CTGGCTCCGCTGGGCCGCACGCCCTGGGCGTAGAGCTCCCACGCCACCCGGATGGTGACGGCTGCCCAGACCCGCTGGAGGGGGTCGCGGGTTGGTGCTGCGGTGGGGGAGAGCTGGGCCATGGGAGCCACGCAGGCGGGGGATATTGACGTGTAAACCCTTTTGGCCGCTATGAAAAGACCAGGACGGGCAAGTCCCCATGGGCGCTGGATCCCTTCAAGGATCCTTGGCGGGCTCCCCCGGCGCGTCGGCGCGCGCCGCTAGCCCCCAGACGACACACGGCGCACGCCCCATGTGGAGCAGTGCGCCGTGCGGAGACACTTCGATTTGGAGTGTCCGGGGAACCGGGTCAGCTTTGACTCACCCGGTCAGGGATGACCCCCCCGGACTCAGGCGGCCTCTTCCTGGCGTGCAACCTTGGCTTGCGCCTGAGCGCGCTCGGCCAGGATGTCGTTGATCGTAGCTGCAGCCGCCACTGAGGCCAGTTCCTTGTCTCCGTAGAGCGCGAGGTACTCGTCGTAGAGGGTGGTGATCAGGTCAGCGAGGGAAACGGTCTGGGTGTTGGGGGTCATCGTGTTCTCCGGTGTCTGTTGCCTGTCCAGTGTGGACATTGGGTTTGATTGCAAACCCCGTGCCGAAGTTCCGTTGAACGGAGAGAGCTTGGGTTTTTTGCAGTCTGACCCTCAGACGCAAGGTACACGCGTTCATTCGGGGGACAACGTCCAAGAAAGTTGAACGCGTTGTCTCTCTCATGCACCAATGCCGGTGAAACGCCGACGGGGCGTGCCCGAGCTGCTGTGGATCAGCTCGCTCGGGTCGCCGCCAGGAGCACCACGCTGGCTGCTCCGGCGTTCAAGAGTGTCTGAGCGCAGGCGCTCGCGGTGGCGCCTGTGGTCAGGATGTCATCCACCAGCAGGACACGGATGTCGTGTACCGGCCCCCGGGCACGGAACGCTCTGCGAACGTTCTGCTCCCGCTCCTGGGGAGAGCGCCCGGCCTGGGCCTGTCCCCACCCCCGGGCCAGGGGTTGGATCAGTGGGCGGTCCAGGCTCCGGGCGCAGGCCAGGGCCAGGCGCTGGGCCGGCGAGAAGCCGCGCTGCAGCCAGGCTTGGGGGGTCTGAGGGACCGGCGCGACGGCGTCCACCTGGGGAAGGCGACCGCGCGCGGCCTCCGCCAGATGCTCGGACAGCAGGTCCAGGGTCTGCAGGTCCGGGCGGTACTTGGCCCGCCGCAGGGCCTGGCCAGTGGGGGATGCGTACTCGGCCCACCAGAAGGCGTCTTGGCAGAGCTCCGGTGCGCGGAGCTGCGCTGCGAGGGTGCGGGGGAGCTCCGCGAGGCAGTCCCCGCAGAGGGTGGCCGCTGGGCTGGACGCCATGGGCTGCTCGCACCCCGCGCAGGCGGTGGGCAGCAGGAGCGAGAGAGCGGTGCGTCCCCAAGACATGCCTTGTGAGTAGCGCAGCCGTGCAGGCGCGCCACTACAAGGCATTTCGCTCAGGCGATCGCGTCCATGGACGCGTCATCGGCCTGGACCCCGGGGACCTCGACGCGCTCGGCGTCGCTCCACAGGCCCTCCAGATCGTAGAATCCACGCGCGCGATCTTCGAAGATGTGCACGACCACGTCGCCGAGATCCAGGACGACCCACTTGCCGACGTCCAGGCCCTCCATGGAGAGGGTGGTCAGGCCCATCTCCTTCGCGACCTCCTTGAGGTGCATGGCGATGGCGCGCACCTGCCGACCGCTGCCGCCCGAGAGGATGACAAAGTGGCCGCAGTAGTGGACCAGGGGCTCCACGAAGAGGACCAAGGGGTTCTTGGCCTTCTTGTCGAGGGATGCGCTGGCGAGGGAGATGGCGTTTTCGTGGCTCAGAGGGACCTCCCCTTCGGCGCTCTGCCGGGGGTGTCTTGGGGTGGCTGTGCCGAATAGGCACACGGGGCGGTGCTGTCCAGTAGGAATCCAGCGCGCGTTCGGGTCGAATCTCGGGACGGCTCGCAGAGGTGTCCCTGAATCTGACCAGCCTTCAGCACGCGGCGGGGGCCCTGGTGTCGTGGAGAGCGTTCATCACAGTCAGCATAGACACCCTGTCCGGGGGAGGGCAAGGGTTTCCAATCGGGAGGGTGGAGGCTCACTTCAGCCGGACCTCGCTGGGGGCGGGACCCTGTAGATCGGACAACACGCCGATCTCATCACGGTGGATCGCGATGCTCAGGCGCCGCTCGCTGTCCACCTCCGGATCCCAGAGGGTGCCCTCGAGCGCCACATCCAGCCGGACGGCGGTGGCCTTGTCCAGGGTCACGTGCCCGCTCAGGCTGCGCGGCGCCAGGCCTCGCTTGGGATCCGGCCCGGGGGTGAGCCCCAGGGTGTAGCGCCAGGCGGTGCGCCCCTCGATCTCGACGGTCTCGACGTACTGGTAGTCCAGCCGCTCGGCGAAGGGCTCCAGCGCGCGGGTGTAGAGGTCCCAGGTCGAACGCAGCTCGCCCAGGTGGGTGCCTGCGTCCGGGAAGGCGCGCATGGAGTCGACGGGACCGCCAAACACGCGGCCTTCGTGGATCTGAGTGCGTCGCACCGGCCTGCCGTTGCGTCCCCAGGTGGCCCGCAGGTTCTCCCAGTCGTGGAACACCAGCTCCAGGGACTCGGCCTGGGTGCCCACCAGGTCGCTGCGCTCCACCTTGGAGAGCAGGCGGTGTGGCCCCAGCGCGGTCGTCGAGTCCAGGGTCAGCGTGTGCGAGATGTCGACCAGCGTCTCCTTCTCGGAGCTGGGCATCTCGAAGCCTTGCCCGACGCATCCCAGGCCTGTGAGGAGCAGGGCGCTCCCCAAGCTCACAGGGTGTCCTCGGGCTCCGGATCGCGGTCGGCCTGGACCTCCAGCCAGCAGTGGTCCATGAGCTCCTTGAGGCCGGTCTGGGTCACGGTGCTCAGCACCCAGGGGGTCACCCCCTTGGCCTTGAACTCCGCCACCACAGTCTCCACCGTCTCGGCATCGACGAGGTCCGACTTGGTCAGCACCACGATCTGTTTGCGGCCGGCCAGCTCCTCGGAGAAGTTCTGGAGCTCCGCGTTGATGGCGGCCCAGCGCTCCAGGGGATCCTCGATAGGCTCGCCCCAGGGGGCCAGGCTGACCAGGTGCAGGAAGAAGCTGCAGCGCTCGACGTGGCGCAGGAAGCGGTGACCCAGCCCCACACCCTCGGAGGCGCCCTGCACCAGACCGGGGATGTCCGCGATCACGAAGGAGCCCTCCCAGCCGCGGGAGACCACGCCCAGGTTGGGGACCAGGGTGGTGAAGGGGTAGTCGGCCACGCGGGGGCGCGCGCCGGACACGGCGGAGATCAGGGTGCTCTTGCCCGCGTTGGGGAAGCCGAGCAGGCCCACGTCCGCGATGAGCTTGAGCTCCAGGCGCACGTGCTTCTCGTCGGGCTCACCACCGGGGGTGGTCTTGGTGGGCGCCCGCATGTTGCCGGTCTTGAAGTGGATGTTGCCCTTGCCGGGCGCGCCGCCCTTGCAGAGGACCACCCGCTTGTCGACGCTGTCCAGGTCGGCGAGCTGCGCGCCGGACTCGACGGAGATCACCACCGTGCCCACGGGCACGACGACCTCCAGCGACTCCCCCTTTCGGCCGTTCTTGTTCTGGCCCTGGCCAGGCTCACCGCCTTGGGCCTTGTACACCCGGCGACCACGCAGGTGGTCCAGGGTGTTGCAGCGCTCGGAGGCGACGAGGATCACGTCGCCGCCGCGGCCACCATCACCACCGTCCGGGCCCCCGTAGGGCACGAACTTCTCACGACGAAAGGAGGAGCAGCCAGCTCCTCCTCTACCGGAGATACAGGTGATCTCGACTTCGTCTACAAAGCGCATGGGTCCACTTGCTGGAGTGGCTGTGAGGACGAAGCGCCTGCCCCGCGGGGGGGCAGGGTGCTCACTTGGCGGCTTCGGCCTGGATCTCGGAGGGGACCACCGAGATGTGACGACGGCCCCGCTTCTTCTCGAACTTGACGTTGCCGTCAACCTTGGAGAAGAGGGTCCAGTCGCGGCCGGTGCCGACGTTGTCGCCAGCGTGGAACTGGGTGCCGAGCTGGCGGACCAGGATGCTGCCGGCGGTCACGAACTGACCGTCGTGGCGCTTGACGCCACGGTACTGGGGGTTCGAGTCACGACCGTTACGGGTCGAGCCCTGTCCCTTCTTATGAGCCATGGTGTTCTCTCCCGATCAGCCGTTGATGGCGGTGATCTCAAGGGTGGTGTGGGAGTGGCGGAAGCCACGACGAACGCGGCTGCGCTGGCGTCGCTTGTACTTGAAGGTGGTGACCTTCTCGCCCTTGTCGTGGCTGACAACCTTGGCAGAGACGGTGGCACCATCGACGGTGGGTGCGCCCACCTTGACCTGCTCACCGCCGACCAGCAGGACCTTGTCCAGGCTGATCTCAGCACCCTCGTCGGCTGCGAGGCGATCGACGGTGATCGTCCCGCCGACTTCGACGCGGTACTGCTTGTTGCCGCTCTCAATGATCGCGTACATGGGAAACTCCGTAGGCACCTGGAGGCCTGTTGGTAGGCAGCCCGAATGGGTCCAGGCGCAAGCCGGGCACATGTACGGCGTCCGGGCTACTCTGTCAAGCGCGATAGCATCCCCTGAGGTCCTCGTGATCCTGCTTTTGTTGGCCTGCAGCAGCCCCCCTGAGTGCGACACAGGCACCCCCACCTGGGACGGTGAGGTGCGTGACCTGCTGATCACCCACTGCCAGGCCTGCCACGCGGAGGACACCCCGAACCGCTACGGCGCTCCGGAGGGGAGCAGCTTCGACACGGAGGCCGACGCGATCGCCTGGGCGGATCGGATCCGGGTCCGGGTGGTCGAGGATCAGACCATGCCCCCGGGAGGCGGCATGGAGGCCGACGAGATCGCCGCGGTCGAGGCCTGGCTGGACTGCGTGGCCCTGACCCAGGAGTAGACGCGGCGGGGCCCCCCGAGCGCCCCAGGGGGCCGCTACCCGGCCCGGCGACCCAGCAGCAGGCGGAGCTGGTCCAGGCGCTGGTGCACCTCGTCCAGGGGCATGTCGCGGTAGCGCTCCGGCAGCATGCGGCGGGCGCTGGCCTCGAACACGGCGAGCATCTCCATGAACTCCAGCATGCGGGTGTCGCGGCTGGGCAGGGTGTCGCTGGCGGCCTGGTTGAGATCCTCCTGGGTGAGGGTCTCGCGATCCTCGTGGGAGGCGAAGCCCGCAGCGGCCAGGAGCACGGCCTCCAGCTCGGCGGCGGAGTAGCCCGCGGTGGCCTCGACGACGGGATCCAGCGTCACATCGGGTTCGAGGGGGAAGGCCTTCTTCCGGAGTTGGGCCTCCAGGATGAGCTTGCGCTCACTGGCCTCCTCGGGAAAGAAGAAGGGGATCTTGACGTCGAAGCGGCCGGGGCGCTTGAGGTCGGTGTCCAGCTTGTCCGGCCGGTTGGTCATCATGACGATCACGACGCGGCCGCGGTGGCTGGTGTCGGACATGAACTCCTTGAGGCGGGCGATCACCCGGGAGCTGGTCCCGCCGTCCCCGTCGGGGCTGTTGCCCAGGGAGCGATCGGCCTCGTCGATCAGCAGCAGGACGTAGCCCAGGGCGTCGACGACCTGGAGGATCTTCTCCAGGTTGCCTTCGGTGCTGCCCACCCACTTGTCGCGGAAGTTCTTGAACTTGAGGCAGGTCAGCCCGGACTCGCCGGCGAAGGCCTCGGCCAGGTAGGTCTTGCCGGTGCCCATGGGGCCCACGAAGATCAGGCCCATGGGGACCTGGTTGGTGCGGCCCTTCTTGATGCTGTCGGCGATGCGCATCAGGTCGACCTTGATGCGCTCCATGCCGCCCACGTGGGTGAAGTCGTGGTCGGGGTCCACGAACTCCACCAGGCCCGCGCACTCGGTCTCGATGATGGACTTCTTGCGGCGGGCGACGGTCTTGAAGGTGATGGGGTCGCCGGTCTGCCGGGCGACGCGGAAGAGGCCGCGGATGTTGGTCAGCGACAGGCCGGCGGTGATCTTGGCGAGATCGCCCTCGGGCATCTCCAGGGTGACCCGGCGGGAGGCCTGCTGGCGCACGAAGGGCAGGCGCTCGGCGGCGGTGGGCAGGGGGATCTTGATGACGGCCAGAGAGGCGCTGGAGAAGACCTTGCGGTGGACTTCGGTGATCTGCTCGGTGACCAGGATGACCAGGTTGTCGCTGGCCAGCAGGGCGGGGTCGGAGCTCCAGCGCTGCATGGAGACCAGGTTGGACTTGTCCACGTCGGACATGAAGCTCAGATCGCCCGCAGGGACGATGGTCTCGAGGTAGTCGATGACCACGCCGGCGTTCTGGGAGCTGTCCGTGACCAGGTTCTCCATCAGGGGGAGGACCTCGCCGGGGAGCTGAGGGAGCGTGCTGAGGTCACCGAGGCCCTGGAGGGTGCGCTTGCTGTTCACGGCGCGGCGGAAGCGGCCGGCCATGCCCTTCTCGGCGAACTCGATGCCCTCGGAGCAGTTGTAGTAGGCGACGATGTCCTTGGAGCGGCTCAGGAAGCGCTCCAGGAACTCCCGCAGGGCTACGTAGCGCAGGGTGCCGTCGGCCTCCTCCCAGGGGTAGAGGTCGCGCACGTTGCCGTGCAGCAGGAAGAGGCTGGCTTCCCCCGCCAGGTAGCGTTGACGCAGTTCCTGTGCCCACCCGGGCAGCTCCGGCTGTCGCTTCATGTTCGGCCCTCCGAGCCTTGCGTGGTCCATCCCGCGTACGCCCGGGGGCATCCCGCGATTCCACTCGTCCAGACGTTAACCCCGCGCCCCAGGCAGCGCTCTGGCTCAGCCCTTCGCGAGGCTCTTGACGCGGCCGCGGCGGGGGGCGGACAGGGCACCCTCCAGCGCGTCCACCCGGGCGTTCAGGTCGACGATGTCGCTGTCCGGGCCGTCCAGGTCATCCAGCCGGTACTCGATGTTGTCCAGGCGGCCGCCGTCCTCCATCAGGCGCTGGGTGTCGGTGCGCAGGGTGCTCAGCTCGGCGCGGAGGGTGTCCAGCTCGCCAGGGGCGAAGCCCTCCAGCAGGGACTCCAATCTGGCCAGTTGCTGGGCCAGCGCCCTGGGGGAGGGGCCCGACTCGTACTTCTCCAGCAGCTCGGCCTGCGCGCTGACGGTGCTCTCGAGGGCCAGCAGGCGCTCGGTGAGCTGCAGCGGTGTGCCCATGACGCAGGCCCGGTCCATGACCTCGTCTTCGGGCTCCCCGTTGATGATGCGGCGCACGGAGAGCCAGCGGACGCGCCCGTTGAACTGCTTGGTGCCCAAGGGGTTCACGCTGCCCAGGAGGACGCTGAAGCTGCCGTCGGCGGCGACGGGGATGGCCTGTTGGACTTCTGTCCAGGAGGTCCGGCTGGTGCTGCGATCGGCGTGCAGGGCGAACGCGAGGCTGTAGGAGCCGCTGGTCACGGGGCGCCCGTCGGCTCCGGTCAGCCGACCTTGGAACGCGAGTCCTGTGACGATTCCGCTGGCCAAGACGCTCCGCCTCCGTGATGTTCCCAGGCTACGGCGCGCAGAGTGGGCCGTCAAAGGCAAAATGCGTGGAGGCCCTGACTTGACAACTGGATCCTGTTCGAATCGGAGCATCCTCGTGTCTGGAGCGGGCGGGATGCTGGGGTCCGCGCTGCGCTCGCTTGGGGCCGTCGGGCTGCCTCGGGAGCGCCTGGACGTGACCCGGCCTCAGGACTGGGAGTCCGCCCTCGCGCATACGCGTCCGGACGCGGTGATCCACTGCGCCGCGTTGACGCAGGTGGACGCCTGCGCGGTTGATCCCCGGGCGTGGTCGCTGAATGTGGAGTCGGCCGCCTGGATCGCCGCGCGGGTGGAGACCTGGCTTGTGTCCACCAACTACGTGTTCGACGGACCGGGCCCCCACGCGCCCCAGGATCCCCGCGAGCCGGCGATGGCCTATGGGGTGCAGAAGGCTGCCGCCGAGGACGCGGTGCTGGCCGCCGGTGGGCACGTGGTGCGCACGGGCTGGCTCTATGGCCCGGGGGGCCGGAACTTCCCGTCGCGGCTGCCCGAGCTGCTGCTGCGGGGGCCTGTCCAGGCGCTGGAGGGCTGGCCGGTGCAGCCGACCTGGGCGCCGGACCTGGCGGAGCACCTGCTCACTCTGCCCAAGGGGGTCAGCCACGCGATCGGGGCGGAGCAGACCACGTGGGCGGACTTTGCGCGGGCAGTGTGTCCTCGCTTGGGGGTGCCGGTGTCGCGCGTGGTGGGGGTGGACGCCATCCGGGGGATGGGCCCAAGGCCTGCGGACGCCCGGCTCTCAGGTCAGCTCCTTCCTGGATTCTCGCGGCGGCTCGATGATTGGGTGCTTGGCGAGTGAGGGTTGGGGTAGGCTTCGCCACAAGCGATGGAGGGCCTGTGGGAACGACTGGGCGAAAGGGAAAGCAGCGGGTCCAGCGCGGCCAGGGCGGGGGAGAGGAGGCTGGCAAGGATGCGCTGACCGCCGGGAGCCCCGATGCGGCGCTCTACGACTCGCTGGATGGAGGCGCTTCGGCGAGTGCGGGCTCGGATTCGATCGAAGCCGAGATGGAGGCTGAGTTCGCGAAGGAGGAGGAGGCGCGGCTCGCCCAAGCGGCAGCGGGCAGGGCCAAGAAGAAGGAGGAGCAGGCGGCCGCGGCGGAGGCGAAGGCGAAGGCTGAAGCTGCGGCACGCTTGGCCCAGCCGGTCTCGCAGGCGGGGCTCTCCAGGATTCAGTCCAAAGCAAAGGGGTTCTTGGACGAGAAGAACCGGCGGGATCAAGGGCACACGGAGATCATCCGGCGCTACCACAACCTGGAGGCGGACGCGCGAGATCAGCTCAAGGCTGGCGGGCTGACCATCGGGGGGCTGATGCAGGTGAAGGACAGCCTGGAGACCGCGCAGACAAAGCGAAGTGGTGAGGCGGGCGTGGCCTCCTTGAACAAGTCGGAGGAGGTGGTCAAGGCCGCCAATGCTGACCACGCTGACCACAATCAGAAGCTGGCCGCCGCGCTTGATGTGGTCCGGGAGGTCCTGGGCTCCGAGTAGGGCAACGGGCTCCGAGGGGCCGTCAGGGGTGTGCTGGCAGCATGGCCGTGGCGGAGGTGTTCTGGAGGGCCAGCAGGGCTCCCGCGGCGCGCAGGCGCAGGCTCTCGGTCTCCGCGGTCAGGAAGGGCGCCAGGTAGTCCCGATCCTGGGGGTCTCCGGAGCGCCCGAGGGCGTCCACGGCGGCGGCCACGACCACAGGCTCGCTGTCCGAGAGGGCGGCACGCAGGGACTGCTGCACGCGTCGGCGCATGCGTCCAGAGCTGACCTGGCTCAGGTACCCCCCGAGCCCCCAGGCGGCCTGGGCGCGGAGCTCGCGGTCCTGGAGCTCCAGGGCGGCCAGGCCCTGGGTGGGATCTCCCTCACCGCGCTCGAGCAGGATGCAGGCGGCGTAGACCCGGGCGGGCTCGGGGCCGGAGCGCGCGGCCTTGCGCAGCAGCTCATTGGCGTGTTCGCCCGGCAGCTCGGAGAGCACGTCCAGAGCCGAGAGGCGGTCCACCAGGTCGGGGGAGGCCAGGGCGTTGCGCAGGGTGGTCTCGCCCTGCTTGTCGCCGAGCTGCATCAGCGCCGCGGCGGCGGGCAGGGCCAGGTCCGGGGGGAGCATCTCGGTGCCCTCGCGCAGGGCAGGGGCGAGCTCGGTGAGCCCGGAGGCGCCCAGGTCCCGGAAGAGGTCCAGCTCCAGCGGCAGGTCCCCGCGAGCGAGGTCCTTCTGCACGACGGTGAGCGCCTCGCTGTCCCCCATCGCGGCCGCCGCCAGGGCCAAGGGGAGGCGCCGCCAATGCTCCCGCTCCTGGTCCATCGCCGCGCGCAGGGCGGGCAGGGCCTGGGTGTCTCCGGCCTGGGCCAGGAGCATGCCAGCGTGTCCTCGGGCGTAGGGATCGGCGCTGTCCAGGCGCGTGAGGGTCCGGAGTAGAGCGGTGGACTCCGCGTCCCCCCGAGCGGCCAAGGCATCCGCTGCAGCCCTCTGAACATAGGGGCTGGGGTCGTAGACGGCGCGGGGACCGTAGGCGCCACCACCGGGGGCGGGCTCCTGGGCGATCAGCAGGGCCAGGGCCTGGCGACGGAGGCCAGCGTCCGGAGACTCTGCGGAGGCGAGGAGGACCTGGATGGGGGCAGGGAGGTCCTGCACCGCTTGGGCATCCACCTGCGCGAGCGGGGGCGGGGGCTGGTGCCTGCAGGCGAGGACAGTGAGGAGGAGAACGCTACTGAAGGAGGGCATCGATGCGGGCCTGGGCGGACTTGTGCAGGTCGCTGCTGCGGTCGCCCAACAGCCGCTGACACTCTGCATAGGCAGACAGCGCCTTGTCCGTCTGGTTCGCCTTTTCGTAGGTCTTGCCCTCGTGGAACTTGTCCATGGCGGCCCGGCGCAGCTCGCCGTCGATCTCGCTGAGCTTGGCGCTGGCGCCCGCGTGGCCAGGGTCGTAGCGCAGCGCCTCCCGGAGCTGACGGCGGGCGCCCACCATGTCTCCGCTGGCGGCGGCCTCCATGCCCTTCATGTAGGGACCCTCGGCCAGCTCGCGCTGCTTGGCCTGGGCCTGGGAGAGCCCGGTCTTGGCCTTGGCGGCGTAGGGGGTCTGGCCGCCGGGGTCCTTGGCCAGGATGGCCCGGAAGCCGCTGACGGCCTCTGCGTAGCGGCCAGCATCCAGGGAGGCCTTGGCGCTGTCGTAGGCGCCGGAGAGGTCCTCGGTCAGGCCGGCGACCTGCTTGGTCTGCTTGGCCTCCACGACCCGGGCTGTCCGGCGTCGGAGCTGCTTGTCGGCCTCGTCCAGCTCGGCGTCTTCGGGGTTCAGGTTCAGCGCGGCGCGCACGGCCTTCTGGGCTTCGGAGAGGGGGACCTCGCCCCGCTGCGCCTGCTCGGCCAGCGCCAGCGCCTCGGTCTTGGCCTGGGCCCGCTGGGTCTCGCTGGCGGCCTGGCGCTCGACGCCGTCCTGAAGGGCCTGCACCGCGATGAACTCGCAGGCCATGTACCCCATGCGCTCGGCGTCGGGGTTGCCGGGGTCCAACTGCAGCACCTTGAGGAACTTGCCGGAGGCGCCGGTGTAGTCCTCGGCGGTGAAGCGCTCCATGCCGTCCTCCATCAGCTCCGCGACCAGGGCGGCGTCCGACTCGGACAGATCCAGGCTGGTGAAGCTGGAGGTGCTGACGGCCGCGGGTCCCTCCGGTCCCTCGGGGGCGCTGTCCATGGCGGACTTGGCGACCACGGCGACCAGGGAGAGTCCCAGGAGCCCGACGGAGATCAGGTTGATGGGCCGGGAGAGGAAGGAGCCCTTCTTGGTGGGGGCGGGCGCCTTCGCGCCGCCAGGGCCGCCGCTGGCGCCGCCGAACGCCGGGCCGTCTGCGGGGGGAGCGCCGAAGCCACCCTGTCCGGGGGCACCGAAGGCGGGCGCGCCCAGGTTTGGGGTCCCCAGGCCGCCGGGGCCGGGCTCAGCGGCGGGGGGCGGAGGGGGCGCAGCAGCGGGCGGAGGGGGCGCCACAGCGGGGGCCGGCGCGGGCTCCGGGGGGGGCTGCTGGAGCGTGGGCTGGGACTGCAGGTGACGGGCGGCCTCGCGGCGGGCGGCGCGCTCCTGCTCCAGGCGGCGGGCCTCCTCTTCGGCGGCGGCCTCCTCTTCGGCCAGGAGCTTGGCGGCGAGGTCCTTGTCGAAGGCCTCGGTGCGGTCGCTGTAGTCCTGCTCATCGGGGACGTTCAGGGGCTCGGGGCGGCGCCCCAGGGCCTCAAAGCGCAGCTCGGTGTCGCCGATGCGCAGCAGGTCGCCGTCCTGGAGCAGGTGCTCGCTGATGCGCTTGCCGTTGACGAACACGCCGTTGGCCGAGCCGGGGTCTCGCAGGTGGTGGTCCAGGCCCACGCGCCGGATCTCCGCGTGGTGGCGGCTGGCGCTGGCGTCGGCCAGGGTCAGGTCCTCGCGCTCGCTGCGCCCGATGTTCAGGCCGTCCAGGGGGATCTCGATCCGGCTGCCGGGCGTGGGGCGCGTGCCGCTGAGCACCACCAGAGAGGCGGTGACCATGCCCGGGTCCGTGGCGACGGGGGCCAGGGGCATGCCGCCCACGGGGCGCGCCTCCACGAAGTGGAGGTGGAAGGGCTCGATGACGATCTCATCGCCGGCGACCACCGTCTGGGTGCGCACGCGCTTGCCCATGAACCAGGAGCCGTTGCCGCTGCCGAGGTCTTCGTAGGTGACGCCCTGGGTGTCTACGACCAGGCGCGCGTGGCGCCGGGACACGCCGATGTCCGGCAGGCAGAGGTCGACGTCCTCCGCGCGGCCCAACACCATCACTCCGGACTCCAGGACGACACGCTCGTCCGGGTGTCCGTCCCGCCTGATCACGAGCTCCAGCCCAACCTGCATGGGCCGACTCTATCTCAGAACTGTCCCGCCTGCTTCTCGCGGGCCTGCGCCAGGTACTCCACGGTCTGCTTGTGGATGGGCGCCGTCGGGTCCGGCTCCAACAGCAGCACCGTCTCCCAGGCGTTGATCGCCTCGCGGTACTTGAGGCTGTTGTAGTAGCGCAGCCCGGAGTCGAAGTTCTCCTTGACCTGCGCGGCGATCTCGCCCTCGATGCGGGGGATGCGCGCTTCGCAGATCTCGCAGCTCTCGTCCAGCTTGAGGGCCATCTGGTACTGCGCCAGGGCGTCCTGCAGCCGGCCCGCCTGGTAGGCGGCGTGGCCCTGCTCGACCAGCTCGGTGAGGGTGGCGCCCTCGGGGGGATCCGGCCAGGCGTCGCGGGGGTCTCCGGCCTCGGGGTCGCGGGCCGGGGTGGTACCGCCGGCGCCCTCGGTCTCCTGGGGCTTGAGGGCCGCGGTCAGGCTGTAGGCGCCCGGATCCACCTGGTCCTGGACGGAGGGGCCGTCCTGGCCAGCCATGGAGATCAGGCCGATGCCGCCGACCAGGATGACCAGGACCAGGGCGAAGGGCCAGAGCTTGAAGCGCCGCTCGGGCTCCTCCAGGCTGTCCAGGCGCACGCTGACGCTGGGGTCGTCCGCCTGGACGTCCAGCAGCTCGAGCACGAAGTGGTGGGGGCCGATGCTGACGCGGTCGCCGGGGCCGATGGACTTGTTGTCCACCACGCGCTTGTCGTTGACGAACACGCCGTTGCGGGAGCCCGCGTCCTGCACCCACACCGCGGAGTTGTGCAGGATCACCCGCGCGTGGGAACGCGAGACGTCGGGGTCCTGGATGTGGATCTCGCAGCTTGGGTCCCGCCCGAGGCGGAGGCCGGCTTCGGTCACGTTGGCGCGGTGCCCCTGCAGGGGACCGGCGGTGCAGACGAGCTGGGGGATGGCGTTCACAGGACCACCAGGATGGCGTGGGACAGGCCGGGACCGGCGGCCAGGGTCGCGCTGCGGGGGCCTTCACCGAAGTCGATGTCGTCCGCGAGCACGGGGGCCTGGCCCTGGGAGATTCCCTGCCACATGGCGTCCAGCCTATCTCGGGGGACGCCGGCGACAAGGTCGAGGAGTGCCTGCCCCTGCAGCTCGGCCAGGGGGCGCCCCAGCAGGTGCTGTCCCCAGTCGTTGGCCTGGGCCACGCGGCCCTCGGCGTCCAGGAGGATGACGGGGAAGGTGCAGGCGGCCAGCAGGGTGTCGACGCGGGCGTCGGGCTCGACGACCTTCTCGACCACGGTCTGCACCACGGGCTCGGCCGCCGGGGCGGGGCTGGGATCGGGGCGGCCCGCGGCGCGCGCGAGGGCGCGGTTCAGGGTGTGGGTGAGGTCCTCCAGGGCGCCCCACTTGACGGGGGCCTGGAGCTGCTCGTTGTGCCCGGAGATGGCGAGCTCGGCTTCGTCCCGGAGCTGCCGCAGGGGGCGCTCGGCGAACACGAACACGCCGCCGACGGCGCCGCCCAGCACCAGGGCCAGGAAGAGCAGGCTGGCGGCGAGGCGGGTCATGGGGCTGGCGACGGCGGCCGCGGCGGTGGCGGCGTCGTACTCGATGTAGGCGTAGCCGACGACGACCTTGGGGGCGTCCGACGTGGAGCCCTCGGCATTGGGCGCGCCGCGCACGGGCACGATGATGCGGGTCAGGCCGCCCTCGCCGGGCTGGGTGGCCTCCCGGCGCTCCTTCTTGGCGGTCTTGAAGAGCTCGTCGTCGGCCAGCGACTTGCTGGCCTGGTTGATGGGGGCGACCACGGAGCCGTCGCTGCCCAGGAGCAGGACTTTGCCGACCTCGTTCAGGCGCTCGAAGCTGGCCAGCTCGTAGTCGAGGCCGCGGGCCGCCAGGGACGCGGCGTTGCGGTGCCCGACCCCCTGGGCGATGGCCACGCCGCGCTCCACGCTCATCTGCTCCAGCGCGTCAGCGCCGCCCTTGGCCAGGGAGATGAAGCCACCGATGGGGCCGCAGAGGAGGACGAGGCCCAGCAGCATGAAGAGGCCAACGACCCTACCCATGAACGGAATCTTGCTGCTCAAACCGCCAGCGCTGCCGCCCGCCGGCGAGGTGCTGCTGCCTGGCTCCGCATCCGCCTGCGGGCCGCTGGCGATGGGGCCGGCGGCGACGGGGCCGCCGAAGCCGCCCTGGGGCGGCGCGCCGCTGGGGGCGCCGAAGCCGCCGCCGGGGGCGCCGAAGCCGCCGCCGGTGGGGGCGCCCAGGCCGGGCGGCGGTCCCATGGCGGGCTCCAGCTCCGGCGCGGGGCCGGGCGGGGGCTGCATGTCGCCGGGCAGCCGGGTGGGCTCGCCGATGGGCTCGCCGAGGTGGGCACCGGTGTCCTCGCTGGGGCCGCCGAATGCAGAGGGTGGGGGGCCGCCGAAGGGGTCAGGGGGTGGGCCGAAGTCGCCCGCGGGGTCCTGGGTCTGCTCCTCCTCCTGGTCCTCGTAGACCATGAGGGCGTCGCCGATCTGGATGTGGGTGCCGTGGACGAGCTCGCAGGCCTCCATGGGGTGGCCGTTGACGAGCACGCCGTTGGCGCTGCCCAGATCGCGCAGGATGCAGCGACCGTCGGGCTCGACGCTGAAGCTGGCGTGCTTTCGGCTGACCCGGCGGCTGGGGAGGTGGATCTCGACCTCGGGCACCCGGCCGGCGATCTGGTCGCCTTCGCGCAGAGGGATGAGCTCCCCGGCGCGGGGGCCTTCCAGGATGCGGAGGCGGTTCATTGGGGCTCCAGGGCCAGGGGATGGCCAGCAAGGGTACCCAAGCTGGCGTCGGCGGGTAGCTCGATGACGCTGTGGGCGCCGCGGACGATGGGGCTCATGCGCCAGGGGGGCAGGGCCGGGATGACCCGCAGCACGCGGCGATCACGGTCCAGGAAGAGCAGGTCCAGGGCGTAGCCCATGAACCAGGTGTGCACGCTGTTGCAGGGCTCGATCACCATGCCCTGGCCGGGCTGGAGTGGGGCGCGCCCGAGCAGACCGCGCATGCGCTCGAAGAAGCCGGTGGCGTGCAGGGCCGAGGTGGCCAGGACCGCGCCGGTCTGCAGGTTTCTCACCACCACCCGCTGCATTCAGACCCCGATGGTCTGGTCGCCGTAGAGGAAGTTCAGCACGATGGGGCCGAAGATCACGATGAACACCGCCGGCATGATGCAGAAGATCAGGGGGAAGAGGATCTTCTGGGCGGCGTAGGCGCCCAGGCGCTCGGCGCGCTGGAAGCGGGCGGTACGCATCAGCTCGGACTGGGCGCGCAGGACGGGACCCACGGACGCGCCCAGCAGGTCGGCCTGGATGAGCATGGCGGAGAAGCTGCGCATCTCGGGCATGTCGACGCGGGCGGCCAGGTTGCGCAGGGCCTGCTGGCGGGTGGCGCCGACCTGGAGCTCGCCCAGGAAGAAGGAGAGCTCGTCGACCAGGGGGCCGGCGACGGACTTCTCGCAGACCTTGTGGATGCCGGAGACGAAGTCCAGGCCGGCCTCGACCGAGAGGGTGAGCAGGTCGAGCACGTAGGGCAGGGTCTTGAGGATCTTGTTCTGGCGCTCGGTGACCTGGCCGGAGAGCCAGGCGTCCGGGAAGAAGCTGCCCAGGAAGATCACGCCCAGGGACGCGGGCCAGGGGGCGTGCCAGCCGACGATGAGGCGGGCGAAGATGCCGACGAAGAGGCCCCAGAAGGCGAAGCCCATCACCAGCTTGTAGGCGAAGAACTCGTCGGTGGTGAGCATGCCGGCCATGCCGCCGGTGACCATCTTGCGCTCGATGTTGGCGCGGTAGTCGTCCAGCTTGAGCCAGCGCACGGCGGGGGTGAGCAGCACGAGCAGGGGGCGCAGCGCGCTGATCATGGGGGAGGCGTTCTCGGCCTCCACGCCCTCGAGCGCCATGTCGTCCGTGCCGGCGAGGGCGGCGTCTTCGGCCGGGATCAGGAAGTACACCGCGCCGAAGACCGCGAGGGTCGACAGCGCCAGCAGCACGATGGACAGGATGGGCAAGGGCATCGCGGGAGAGTCTACACCCGGGCGGCGGCGCCCTTGCTCAGGAAGGCGCGGATGCGGGCGGGATCCACCGGGTGGCCCGTGAAGAGCTCGAAGCTCAGGGCGCCCTGGTGGATGAGCATGCCGAGGCCGTCGCTGGTGCGCAGGCCGCGCGCGGCGCACTCGGCGAGCTTGGGGGGCTGGTCCATCCAGTAGTTGATGTCGCACCAGATGGCGTGATTGGGCAGCGGAGAGAGGTCCAGGGCCTGGACGGTGGATTCGGCGCCGCCGCCCAGGCAGTTGACCACCAGCTCGGAGGGCTCCAGGGCGCTCAGGGGCGCGGCGACGAAGCGCACGCTGGGGTGGAAGCTGCGCAGGTGCTCGCAGGCCTGCTCGGCGCGGGAGCGGGTGCGGTTGCAGAGGGTCACGGAGGCGGCGCCCTCGCTGGCCAGGTGGGCTGCGACTGCCCGCGCTGCGCCCCCCGCGCCCAACAGGGTGCACCGGGATCCCCGGGCCTGGAAGCCGTGCTCTTCGACCAGGGCCCGGACCAGCCCGATGCCGTCGGTGTTGGTGCCGGTGAGCTCGCCGTCGATCTGGGTGACGACGTTCACGGCGCCGGCCTCCAGGGCGGCCTGGGTGACGTGGTCGAGCTGGGGCAGGATGGCCGTCTTGAAGGGCACCGTGAGGTTGACCCCAACGAGATCGAGAGTGCGGATGGCCTGCCCGACCTGGTGGGCGCGGCCGGGGTCCACGTCAAAGGCCACGTACACCGCGTCCAGGCCCAGCTCCTGGAACAGGGTGGTGTGCATCTCCGGCGACAGCGAGTGGCGCACGGGGTGGCCCAGCAGGCCGAAGACGCGGGTGTGTCCGGAGATCACCGCAGAGCGTCTTGGGCGTCTTCGATGTCCAGGGCGATCTGCGCGCGCAGGGACTCCGCGCTGTCGAAGCGGCGCTCCGGGCGCAGGAAGCGGATCAAGTCCACCGCGAGGCGCTGGCCGTAGAAGTCGCGGCCGCCCTCCAGGAAGTGGACCTCGAGCACGATGCCCACGCGCTCGAAGGTGGGGCGCACGCCGATGTTGGCGACCGCCGGCAGGGGGCGCGAGGCGCCGGGGACCCAGGCCCGCACGGCGTAGACCCCCAGGGCGGGCAGGAGCTGCTGGTCGGGCTTGATGTTCGCGGTGGGCACGCCCATCTTGCGGCCGCGCTGGTCTCCGGGCTCGACCACGCCGGTCAGGCGGTAGGGGCGGCCCAGGCAGCGGGCGGCGTCGTCGATGCGGCCCTCGGCGACGGCCTCGCGGATGGCCGAGGAGCTCACGATGCGCTCGGTGTCCTGGAGGGCCTCGACGGCTCGGATGGACAGCTCCGGGAAGTGGGCGCGCAGGGTGTGCACGTCTCCGGCGCGGGCCTTGCCGTAGCGGAAGTCGTAGCCGACCACCATGGCCCGGGGGTGCAGGCGGCGGCCGATGACCTCGTCCGCGAAGTCCGCGGGGGCCATGCCGCCCAGCTCCAGGGAGAAGGGCTCCACCACGACCATGTCCACGCCGGCGGCCTCGAGCAGCTCCAGCTTGCGCTCCAGGGAGGTGATGCGGGGCGGGCAGCGGTCGGGCTGCAGGATCTCCCGCGGGGCCGGGTCGAAGGTGTAGACCGCGGCGGGGGCGTCGAGCTCTTCGGCGCGGGCCACCAGGGCGTCCAGCAGCACGCGGTGACCGCGGTGCACGCCATCGAAGTTGCCAATGGTGAGCACCGGGCGCGCGGGCGCCGGGAACATGCGGGAGCCGGGGAAGACTTGGAGGGCCATCGGGCGCTGCCTAACGCGGTCTGCCCCCGCCCGTCAGCCCGCCTGGTCGAAGGCGGAGATGACGGACTCGGGCGTGATGACCTCGGGCAGGGGGATGGGCTCCTTGCTGGGGTCGGCGGGGATCACCAGGTAGAAGGGCACGCCGGCCTTGCCGTAGCGCTGCAGCCACTTCGTGATCACCTCGTCCCGGTTGGTCCAGTCGGCCTTGAGGGGCATGACCCCGCGCTCGGCCATGGCCCCGCGCACCTGCTCGGTGTTGAGCACGGTCTTCTCGTTGACCTTGCAGGTCAGGCACCAGTCCGCGGTGAAGTCCACGAACACCAGGTGCTCGCCACTCAGCTCGGCCACCGCGGGCTCGGAGAAGGGCTGCCAGGGGATGTCCTCGGAGAAGTCCAGCTCCTCGAAGGCGGCGGCCTCGGTCGCGCAGTCGGCGGCCTGCACCGGCTCGGTCTTGAGGAAGTACCAGCCGCCCAGCGCGGACAGGACCAGGGCGCCCACGAAGGCCATGCCCTGCTTCTTCTTTGGCGCGCTCAGCCCACCGAAGCGGCCCTGGATCCAGGCGCCCACGCCCACGACGGTCAGGAAGGCGACGAAGCCGATGGCGCCGTCCAATCCGGTCTGACCGCCGACCACCGAGACCAGCCAGACGGTGGTGCCGATCAGGGTGAAGCCCAAGAACTGCTTGGCGGTCTCCATCCACGCGCCGGGCTGCGGCATGAAGCGGTAGAGCGCCGGGATGAAGGCCACGATGGCGAAGGGGAAGGCCAGGCCCAGGCCGGCCACCGCGAAGAAGAGCAGGATGCCCCAGCTCGGCAGCGAGAAGGCGAAGCCCATGCCGGTGCCCAGGAAGGGGGCGGAGCAGGGGGTGGCCAGCAGGGTCGCGAAGGCGCCGGACAGGAAGTAGCCGGCGGCGCCCTCCTTGTTGGAGGCGTCGGACATCTGCTGCTCGCCGAAGCCCGGGACCTCGAACACGCCGAAGAGACTCAGCCCGAACACGAACACGATGGTGCCCAGGGCGATGACGTAGGGCGGGTACTGGAACTGGAAGCCCCAGCCCACGTCGTAGCCGATGACCGTGCGCATCAGGATGACCGCCAGGCCCAGCGCCAGGAAGCTGACCACGATGCCCAGGGTGTAGAAGGTGCCGGCCTTCTGGCGCTCCGCGTTGGAGATGCCGGCCTGCTCGACCAGCCCGTAGAGCTTGAGGGTGATGACCGGCAGCACGCAGGGCATGATGTTCAGGATGATGCCGCCGAGGAAGGCGAGGCCGAGCATGGCCAGGAAGCTCTGGTCCCCACCGCTCTGAGCCCCGGTGGCCTCGCTTGCGGTCTCGGATCCGGTGGTGTCGGCGAGGACATCGAGGCCCTCTCCGGTGATCCACGGGCTGGTGGAGGCCAGGATCTCGCTCTCCTTCTCGGCCCAGGGGATCTCGCGCACGACCTCGCCGCGGCGCCACTGGCCGTCCACCTGGTACTGCACCAGGCCGCCCCACTCGCTGGGGGGATGCAGGGCGCCGTCCAGGGACTCCAGCGCGAAGCCGGTGAGGGCGATCTTGACCTGGCCGCTGGGGAGGGTCTCCACCGTGGGGCCGTCCATGATCATCCACGCGCCGTCGGTGTAGATGGGCGTGAAGCCGGGCCAGGTGCTCTCGCCCTCCTTGGGGAGCTCGATCTTGTGTTCGCCGGTGGGGGTCAGGACGATGGCGATGCTGAACTCGTCGTCAAAGCGCAGCTTGTCCTGGGAGATGACGGCCTCGACCCCGACCTCGCTGAGGCCGATGTCCTTGCCGGGCAGGCGGGCGCCCCAGTGGTCGAAGAGTTGGGCCCAGGCGGTGGGCTCACCCGCGGTCCCCACCTCGATCGGCAGCGACAGGGTGGTGGCGCCGGGGATGCACTGGGTCTTGCAGACCAGCCAGCCGACGTCCGCCTGGACGACCACGCTCTCCCCGATCTGGGCGTCCGCGGGGACCTGCAGCTCGGTGAAGAAGAAGGCCTCGGTGTCGTAGCCGTGGGACTTGATGCCCGCGAGCTCGAAGTAGTCGGGGACGGGCCAGCCGTGGTCGGCGGCGCTCCAGCCTTCGGGCAGGGTCCAGTCGATGATCGTGGGCTGGCCGACCTCGCCGGGGCTGCGCCAGTAGGTGTGCCACTCGGGGTCGTGCTCCAGGTGGACGCCGATGCGGGCGGTGTCCCCGGGGGCGACCTGGGTGCGGTCCAGGACCAGGCTGGCCTGGACGTGGTTGGGCTCGCCGTCGAGCTCGTTGACCGGGCGGACCTGGGCGCCCTCGGGCAGGCCCTCCAGGGCGACCTGGACGGGGGGCTCGATGCCGGGGGCGTGGACCGTGTTGCCCTCTGCGTGCGCGAGCGCCGGGAACAGGAAGACAAACAAGGCGGTCAAGGCTGCGATGGCTCGGTGCATGGGGCTCTCGGTCTGCCGGGGGCCAGAAGGTACTACCCCGAGGCGATGCCCCGAGGGTGCAATGGATGCAAAGTGCGCCCGGCTGCGGCCTCTGGAAAGGGTGGCGTCACCCCGTCAGGAGAGGCCCTCCTCGCCGGGCTCCAGCTCGTAGAGACGATAGCCACCGGTGATGCGGCCGTGCTCCTTCTGGACAAAACGTCGCAGGAAGCGCTCCCGCTGCTCGACGCTCAGGCCGACGGGGCTCTGGCGGGCGTGGCGGGCCCGGGCGGCCTCCCCGATGATGATCGCGGCGGCGGCGCTGACGTTGAGGGACTGGGTGACGCCCACGGTGGGGATGAACACGGTGCCCTTGGCGCGGGCGCGGGCGGCGGGGGAGACGCCGGTGACCTCGGAGCCGAAGAGCAGGGCGACCTTGCCGTCGCTGGGGAGCTCGCTGGGGGGCACGGCGTCGTCGGTGAAGTCGGCGACCCAGAGCTCGAAGCCGCGGGCCTCCAGGGCGTCCAGGCAGTCGTCGGTCTGCGCGTACATGTGCAGATCCAGCCAGCGCTCGGCGCCGCGGCTGGCCCCGGGGGCGGGCCGGAACTGGTTGGCGACCAGGTGGGCCTCGTGCAGGCCGAAGGCCTCGGTGCTGCGCAGGATGGCCGAGGAGTTGTGGCGCCGGCGTACCGCCTCGATCACGACGATCAGGTCGCCGATGCGCAGGTCCAGCAGGTCCAGGGCGCGGTTGAGGCGGCGCTCCTCCAGGTCCTGGGCTTGCTCACGGAGCTCGGGGGGAAGGCGCTGCAGCAGGTCGGAGTCCATGGCCGCTGGCTAAGGGGACGGCACCCCGGGGGCAAGGTCCAGGGTGGCGTGGTGGTCCCAGGGCTGCGCGGGGAAGGGGTGGGTGTCCAGCCAGCTCTGGAGGCAGGCCTGCGTGGCGGCGGGCGGGGGCGGATCGACGCGCAGGGTGGTCGTGGCGGAGACGTTCAGGTCCAGGTCCACGCGCTCGCGCTGGGGCTCCTGCATCCACCAACCCTGGAGGCAGTCCTGGAGCGCGGGGGTGGCCTGCGTCCAGGTGACCTCGGGGGTGGACAGAGGAGACAGAGGGGGCGGGCCCGACAGCTCCAGGGGGGTGAGGGGCGGTGTGGCCAGACCGGGATCCACCTCCACCTCCTGCACCCTGGGGCGTCCGTACAGGATGAACGCGCTGATGGCGCCGGCGAGGAGAACCATCCGCAGGGCGGCTTTGCGCTGGTGCACCGGGGGCGGGGGCTTGGGGATCTCGACGGGACGCGGGGGCCTACGCACCACGCTGAGGTGGCTGGCCGATCGGTGAGCCGGGTGGCTCGAGCGGCGCACCCCAGGCACTCAGGCTGCCGCCTGGTTCTCGTAGCCGCAGGCGCGCAGGATCTTGCCGGCGATGCGGTCGAAGTCGGCGAGGTCCTGGGCGGAGAGGCGCTCGCGCCAGGCTTCGCCGCGGCTGGGGTCGAAGGAGAAGCCGGCCTCCAGGTGCTGCTGGACGAGCTGGCCGTCCGGGACGCCGAGCCACTGCTGGACGGCGCCCAGGGTGCGCTCGGGCTCGGCGAGCACGTCCTCGTAGCGGACGATCAGGGCGTGCTGGGGATAGGCCTGCTGGAAGCGGAGGCCCTGGAGCACGCGGGAGCCCCACCACTGGGCGGCCTCGGGCACGGTCTTTGGGCCCCAGGGGCGGGTGAGCACGCTGGCGGCGGCGGCGCGCCCATCGCGCACGCAGTGGATGAAGCGCATGCGCGGGAAGAGCTGCACGAGCTGGGGCAGGCGCAGCACGTAGCTGGGGTTCTTGTTGATCCAGTGGGGCTTGCCGTCGGCCTGGGCGTGTTGGCTGAAGAGGGTGTGGACCAGGCGCTGGAGGCCGGCCCACTGGCGGCCCTCGTGGATGGCGGCGATGAGCTCGTCGCGCTGCTCCAGGAGCTGCTGCGGGGTGAAGCGCAGGTGGTGGGGGCCGTGGTGGTAGCGCTCGTGGGCGCGCTTGTTCTGGGGCATGTCGTGGATGGTCTCGGACCACCCGGTGAGCAGGGTGTGCACGGCCCTGGCGGTCTCCTTGTGGCTGGCGTTCGCGCCCAGGATGTCGATGAGCTGGACCACAAAGTGGGTCTCGTAGACGGGGGACAGCGCGGGGTGGAGGCCCAGCACGTCGACCATCAGGGTCGTGCCAGAGCGCCCGGCGCCGCCGATGAAGACGGGGTCCATGGGGTCTCCCAGATCGCCGGGGCGAGCATGTCGTCCAGGCGCATTGAGGTGGTGTGGTGGGCCAGGACGTGCGCCTGACCGGCTTGGGCGATGAGGCGGGCCTGGGTGGGGTGCGCCAGGGCCCAGGCGACCTGTGCGGCCATCTCATCGGGGTCGCTGGCGACCAGCAGGTGCTCGCCGGGGGTGAAGTGCTCGCGCAGGGTGGGGCTGTCCTGGGTGACGAGCAGGCCGCCGCAGGCCAGCACGTCGAACACGCGCATGGTGAGGATGTCGCTCTGGTAGACGCGCCCGATGTCCACGTTGACCTGGGCGGCGCTGTAGATCTGACTGAGGGCGACGCGGTGGCCGGCCAGTCCCTGCCAGGCGGTGCCCAGCGCCTTCCAGCCGGCGTCCCCCCAGACCTTGAGGCCCAGAGGGAGCAGGGCGCCCAGGAAGTCCAGGCGCTGCTGGGCCGCGGCGATCTCTCCGGCCAGCACCTGCAGGTCCAGCTCGGGGACCAGGGCCTGGAGGGCGGGGTCGCGCAGGTGGCGGGCCAAGGTGAAGGTCCAGGGGCGCTCGCGCTGCTCGGCCAGCCAGTGCTCCAGCTCCAGGGGGGAGCGGCCGGTCTTGTGCAGCAGGGCGCCCAGGATCTTGCGGTAGCGGGTGGCGGTCTCCCGCATCGACGCGCCGACGAAGGCCACGGGGACCTCGCCGATGCCTGGATCCCGCTCCGAGTGGGGGACAGGTCGGCGGACCCGGGGGTTGGCGCAAAGAGCCCGGTGCTCCGCCCAGAGCCCCGCCTCCCTGAAGCGCTCCACGTGGGCGCGCCGGTAGGTGAACACGCGCGTGGTGGGGGCCGGGCCGGCGCTGGCGATGTGGTCCAGGGCCGGGTCGACCTCCCAGATCAGGTGGCGGATGCCGCGGGCGCCCAGGGCCTCGGGGAGGCCGGGGATGTAGCCGACGGACACCACCAGCTCGGGCTGCACGGCGTCCAGGGCGTGGCTGTTCTCCAGCTCGGAGAGCTCGCGGGCGGGCAAGGGCCAGACGCTGTAGCCGCGGGCGGCCAGCTCCTCGGCGACGTCCTCCACAAAGAGGCCGTCCGGGACGACCATGGCGCGCTTCTCTGCGGGCTGGAAGCGGTGCTCCCACGCATAGCGCCAGGTGAGGAGGGGGTGCTGGAGCTCCCAGGCACTCTGGGGGTTCACCGCCAGGTCCGCGCCGAGCATGAGCCGCAATCGACCGGACTGGAGGGCATCGACGAGGTCACGCTGGGACAGCAGCATCCGCAGCATCAGGGGATCGCGGTCCCAGGCGACCACCTGGTGTCCGGCGTCCAAGGCCGCCAGCGTCTGCTCGCCCAGGCCCACCCCGAACACGCGCACGGTATCGGGCAGATCAGGGGGCAGGACGGGCTTTACGCTGAGGGGGTGCGACTGGCGGTGGAGCACCAGCACGGGGCCCTGGGGGCCGTCCTGGACGTGCTCGGTCGCCATGGGGGCGATCAGGCGTTGGACCAGGGTGGGGTCAACGCGCTGGAGGGCCTTGAGGTTGTGCAGCAGGGTGGACATGGCCGCCGCATCGGACGGGCGGGGGCGGGGTTGAGGGGATCCGCCCGCGGGGGCTCAGCGGCGCCGCACCCGCTTGTCGTTGCGCTCCTTCTCGAACAGGAACTCCTCGCCGTCGATCGTGCAGCGGACGCGGGCGACGAAGTTGTCGTCCGGGAGCAGCGCGATCTCCTCCCACTGGGCCATCACGGGGTCCGGGGCCGGGCGGGCGGCGCGCAGGGCTTCGATGGAGGGCGCCCACTGGCCGGTGGCCTTGTAGTGCTCGATCTCCATGGCGTGGATGGCCTGCAGATCGGAGCGGCAGATGGCCTCCTCGACCTCGTGCTGGCCCTTGGTGCGGGCCTGGAAGAGCCAGATCGTGCCGGCGATCGCCAGAGGGGCGAACAGCAGGCTCTGCCACCAATCGGAGAGCCTCACGCGCCCCCCAACTGCGGGGCGAAGGCCTGGTCCACCAGCTTGAGGCGGGGATCCTCGGGGCGCAGGCCCACCTTGAGGGCGCCCACGCGCTCGCGCAAGTCCGCGGCGCCGGCGTTCCGGGCGGTGAGGGTCTCCAGGTAGGCCTCGAACCAGCCGGGCTGGCCGATGTTGCGGTGGATCTGGCTGACCAGGTCGGCCGCGCGGGCGGGCTCCAGGCGATCCTCCAGGTAGAGCTGGGCGAGCTGGCGGCCGGCCTGCACGTCAAAGGGCAGGGAGCCGCACTTGCCGGAGCTGCAGTTGGTGGTGAGCCCGGCCTCCAAGGCCTGCATGGCCTCCAGGCGCTTGCCCTGGCGCACGCGGGCGCGGCCCATGAGCTTGTACATCTCCATCACGCGGCTGGACTGCTTGATGATGCGGCGGGCCAGGTTGTCGGCCTCGGCGTCCTGCCCCAGGGCCTCCAGGACCAGCGCCTTGTTGACCTGGAGGGCGAGGTGGGTGGGCTCCTTCTCCAGCGCCTGGTCCAACACCTTGGCTGCGCGCTTTACGTGCCCAAGCTGCATCAGGGCGCCAGCGAGGACCGCCGCGCTGTGTTGCCCCGCGAGCTCCACGAACCCGCCCTCGGCCTTGTGCAGGGCCTCGAGCTCGACCACGCCTTCGGCCGGCTTGTTGGCCAACAGGGCGGCCTGGGCCCGGAACCAGCGGGCCAGGGGCTCGCGCTCCACGAAGCGGCCCAGCACGTCGTAGGCGTGGGCCGGCTCGCCCTCCTCGCTGGAGAGCACCGCGGTCGCGAAGTCCGGGCCCAGGGCCTGCAGGCGATCCGCCACCTGTTCGCCGTAGCGCTCCAGCATCAGCGCGAAGCGCACGCGGGGGTCGGAGGGCGGCAGGGAGAAGATGGGGTCGTCGCCCTCGGCGCCACCCAGCGCGGGGCTGCCGGCGAGCATCTCGGGGGTGGCCACCTGGATGCCCATGCTGCCCAGGACACCGCCGCCGCCGCCGCCCAGGGAGGGGGCCGGGGCCTTGGGGGCGCTCTGCTTGGAGCCCGTGCGGAGCTCCCGGAGCTGACGGCGGGCGGCCCGGATGGCCGGGTCCCCCTTGGCCGCGAACTCGGTGGCCAGCTCCATGTGCAGGCGGGACTGCTCGGTCTCGCCCGACTCGGCGCAGAGGATGGCCAGCTCGATGTTCTTGTGCATCAAGCCGTCCAGGGCCTTGCGGCGCAGCGCCTCCGCCTGCTCCCCTTCGACCCCCATCACCTCGTCGCGGGCGGCGGCCCACTCCTGTCCGGCCAGCAGCTTCTCCGCCTTGCGCAGGCGGTCCCCATCGCTGGGGAAGAGCCAAGAGAGCAGTCCCATTCATTCCTCCTCTGCGGCCGCCATGCGCTCCGCCAGGGTGTCCAAGCGACCCCAGCGTTGGTACTCGTCCATGAACGCCAGCGTCGTGGTGTCACATCTGTCCACGTAGAGCACGCCGTCCAGGTGATCGCACTCATGTTGGACGACGACCGCGTCGAAGTCCTCCAGCTCCAGGTCGATGGGCTGGGCCTTCTCGTCCAGGGCCTGCAGCCGGATCTTTGCGTATCGGTCCACCGCCGCGCGCATGCCGCTCACGGACAGGCAGCCCTCCATGGTCCGCACCAGATCGTCGGTGAGGGGCGTGATCACCGGGTTGATGAGCACCCGCTCTTCGCCCTGCAGCTCCAGGACCACCAGACGCACCGAGGCGTGCACCTGCGGGGCGGCCAGGCCGGCGCCGTCGTACTCGAACATGGTGTGGGACATGTCCTCGATCAGCCTCTGGACGGGCTCACTGAGGATCTGCTCGGGGGGAATCGGGGCCGCGACCTGCCGCAGGACAGGGTGGCCGAGCTGTGCAACCTTGAGAATCGACATGGCCCATGTCTAACCGGTCCTGCGCTGCGGTTTTACGGTCCGGTGCTGGCGCGTTAGTCGCCGCCAGACTTTTTGAGTCCCCCTACACAGGAGGTCCACGTGGCCGACCCGACCGACATCTGGGAAGACAACGTCATCCACCCCGTCGTGATCGACGGGAAGAAGGTGGTCTACTACGTGGACAAGGAGTGCATCCTCTGCTCCGTGTGCTCGGACGCGGCGCCGAACAACTTCCGCATGTCCGACGATGAGGACCACGACATCTGCTACAAGCAGCCGGAAGACGCCGAAGAGCTCGAGCAGTGTGAAGAGGCCATGGAGAACTGCCCGGTCGAGGCGATCGGCGACGACGGCCCCGGCTCCCAGGACTGAGTCTCCAGGGCTGAGTCCTCAGGACGGGGTCTCCAGGATTGGGCCCCGGCGGGGGCCCCTCAACAGGGGTCGTTCGCTGCCCCCGGGGTGCCTGCGTCGCCCCCGCTCAAGCCGCTGGTCTGCTCGCACCAGCTGCTCTCGTCGTCGTTCCCGGCCGTGGTCAGCTTGCCGGAGCGGACCCCCAGCGCGGCGCCCGACGCGTCGAAGCTGCCCGAGTAGGCGAACTGGTCCAGGGTGCTCCCGTTGAGGATCAGCAGCACCTCGTCCCCGCCGTTGGCCAGCACGAAGCCCCCGCCCGTGCTCACCGGGTTGATGCTGCCCTGGCAGGTCACGCCGCCGTTGGCGCTCAGGGCTGCGCAGATCACCAGGCGCTTGCCGGGGCCCACCACCAGGCTCCCGCTGGAGGCCGGGGTGATCGCGCAGGAGTCGCTGTCCTCGTCCGCCAGGATGGCCCCGTCAAGGTCCAGCCACGCCGAGCTCGTGTTGGTCAGCTCCGTGTACTCGCCCGCGTCATCGCCGACCGCCGCCGGGTTGATCATCAGCTCGGAGATCACGATCTCGCCGGCCTTGGGCTCCCGGGGGTTGGCCTTGGAGTCGCCGGGATCCGAGTCGGCGTCGCTGTCCGCATCGGAGTCGGCGTCGCTGTCGGCGTCCGAGTCCGCGTCGGAGTCGCTGTCCGCGTCGGAGTCGGAGTCCGAGTCGCTGTCGGCGTCCGTGTCCGCGTCCGCCTCCCAACTGTCCCCGCCGGAGTCCACCGCGGTGTCCTGGGTGAGCGACGGGGCCTCGTAGGAGCTCAGGCCACAAGCGGTGAAGATCAGGAGCAGCATGGCGCCTCAGTGCTCGGATCCATCCCCCTGGGCAAGCGACGGCTTGGTGTCGCGTCCGTCGCCATTTCCGCTGTGCGCGCCCCCAGCGCCCGCCGTAGCGAGAGGAGCGCCCCCGCAAAGCTCGGCTCTGCCGCTTCAGCCCCCCGAAACAACTTGGGGTCGCCTCCCGGCGAAGCCGCTCTCGCCTATGCTGAGGCCCCGCCCCGCAAAGCCCCGGCGGGATCGACCCCCGCGCGGAGCCCCCCATGTCCATGCACGAGATCGAGGCCCTCGTCGAGGCCGCCGTCACCTTCGTCCACCGCCAGGACCGGGACATCGCCCAGCGCCGCCGCCTGGCCGTCCAGCTCTACGACCTCCAGGGCCTCTTCGACTGCGGCTACACCCACTTCCGCAACTGGGACAAGCTCCTGGACCTCGGCGTCTTCTCGGTCCTGCCCGCCGACAAGCTCCCCGACCCCGCCCTCCGCGCTCAGGCCCAAGCCCAGCTCGCCAGCGGCAAGTCCGACTGGCTCAGCGCCGGCGAGCTCAGGTACCAGGCCCACGTCCAGCCCGGCCCCCGCATCCCCGCGGGCGTCTGGGTCGAGCCCCGCCTGCCCCTCTGGCAGTCCGCTGTGGACGCCGGCCTCATCCAGGGCCTCGCCGCCGAGCCCGTCCCCCTGGATCCCCACGACCTGAGCCCCGCCATCGAGCTGCTCGCCTGGATGTCCCAGGCCCCCGAGCATGTGGACGGCGACCTCATCCAGGGCTGGGCCGGCTTCCTGATCATGCTCGACCTCTACGACCTGCAGCCCGACTTCCGCGAAGACCCCCGCCTGGCCCCCGCCCTGCGCAAGCTCGCCGCGCTCGACTTGCCCGCCGACGACTACATCACCCAGCGCTTCCCCCGCGATCCCGACCAGCTCGCCCAGTGGGAGGCCGGCGTACAGACCATCGCCAAGGCCCGCTGGCTCAAAGAGCACCTGGGCTGACCCACTCAGAGCCCCAACCACCCCAGATCCTGGCGCCACCACAGCACCAAGAACCCCACCGCCAGCGAGGTCACCCCGGCGCCGACCCGCAGCCCCCCGCGCACCCACCCGCGGGTCTCGGACAGCGCGGCCACCGACACTGCGTGCAGCGCCAGCCACCCCGGCAGGCAGAGCAGCACCGAACCCCCCGCGTGGCGGTCCCACAGCCCGGCGAGCAGCGCGGAGAGCAGGCCCACCGCCAGCATCGGCACAAAGCCCCGCGCGCGCCGCAGGACCCGGCGGCCCCGGAACGCGGGCGCCGCGGCACCCAGCAGGTAGAGCGCCAGCAGCCCGCCCGAGAGCCCACCCAGCACCCGCTGTCGGTGCTTGAGGCGCTCGATGCGTACGCCCTCGTTGGGCCGCGCGCTCAGGTCCTCGGCCCACTGCGCCTCCACCTGCGCCGCATCATCCAGGCGCCCGGCCTGGGCCAAGGCCAGCGCGTGCGCGCGGCCGATCTGCTCGCGCAGGGGGTGCTCGGCGCCCAGATCCCACAAGGGCTGGGTCCACCTCAGGCTGTCCTCGCCGGTGGAGCGGGATGCCAGCAACAAGCCCGCTTCTGCCCGCAGAGTGGGGGAGGTGTGCCCCGTTGCCAGGGGCTCCAGATCCACCTCCTCTCCCCGCCGGGCCGCCTCCAGAGTCGCCAGCCCCCGCAGCCCTCCATCCGCGTCCTGGCGGGCCTGCAGCACCTCCAGGCGCTCCACGCAGCGGGGCTCGTCGGGCAGCTCCAGGCAGACCGCGCGCTCGCGCTCCGGATCCCCAGCCCGCTCCGCAGCCCGCGCCTCCGCGAGCTCGGCACCCTGCGCTCCCAGGATTGTGGCCAACCACAGCATCCCCCTCCTGTTAGCCTGCGCGCGCCGAGGTGACCGTGCTGCTGCTGATTCTCTCCACCCTGAGCCCCAGCGCCCAGGCCTACGACCTGCTGGACACCGATCCCGACGGGGAGTTCACCCGCCTGCGGGTGGGCGTGGGCGGCTTCGTCCAGCCCCGCTTCTCCTACAGCCCGGACGACGCCGAGGCGAACACCCTGGGCGAGGTCGGCTTCAACGTCACCCGCGTGCGCCTGGAGCAGGACGGCACCCTGGAGGGCCCTGGCACCCTGCGCTGGAAGATCGGCGTCGAGATGATGCCCGAGGCCCGCCTGCAGGACGCCTACATCGACTACCGCCAGGGCCCCGTCGGTCTGCGCGTGGGGCAGTTCAAGGCGCCCACCAACCGCTCGCTGCTCGCCAGCGACCGCCGCACCCTCTTCCCCGACCGCGGCCAGATCGCCGACCTGCTCCCCGCCCGCGAGATGGGCGCGATGCTCTACAGCAGCCTGGGGGAGAACCACGTCGAGCTGCAGGCCGCCGCGTTCAACGGCGAGGGCCGCAACCGCCTGAGCAACGTCAACCGCAAGTTCCTCTACGTCTGGCGCGCGGTCTACAGCCCGGTGGGCGGGCCCGGCTCCACCGCCGGTGAGCTGCTGTCTCCGAACGACCCCTTCACCGTCTCCTTTGGCTACGCCGGGCACCTGAACGTGACGGGGCGCAGTGGCCAGGAGTCGGCCACGATCGGTCACAATGGCGAGTTCTTCCTGCACTGGCGGGAGCTGAACCTGCAGGCCGAGGTCCTCTGGCGCCGCACCGACTGGCAGGCCGTCGCCATCCCCGACTACGACCAGTTCGGCTGGTACGCCCAGGCCGGCGTGTTCGTTCCGGGCTCGGCCTGGACCCACGAGCACCTGGCCCTGCTCGCCCGCTACCAGCAGATCGACGAGCTCATCCCCCTCACCGACGACGTCGCCCTGGTCAGCGCGGACGACCCCGCCCAGGCCCGGCGGAGCCTCAGCTTCGGCGCTACCCTCTACGCCGGTGAGGCCTGGTTCTCCTCCATCCACGACCTGCGCCTGTCGGCGGTCTACAGCCACAACACCGAGCTGGAAGACCACCCCTACGACAACGACAGCTTCATCCTCTCCGCCCACCTGAGCTTCTGAGTCCGACCATGTTCCTGCTGACCTTGCTGGCCTGCGACTTCTACCCCGAGGGCACCGACTCCACCGTGGAGAAGGAGGGCGTCTACGGCGACTGCGACGAGGAGATCTACGTCCCCGCCGGCATCCTCTCTGGCGACGCCATGCTCGCCACCGCCCACGAGGCCACCTTCGGCAGCAGCGCGCCCGACCCCTACCAGGTGCGCTACCAGTGGCCCGAGCGGGACCCCTCCAAGAGCGCCGCCTTCCTGTGGCGCACGGACACCGACACCCTGGCCAGCCAGATCCAGATCGGCACCGCGGACGGCTTCCCCGACAACGCCGAGACCCTGGACGGCGCCAGCTTCGTGTTCGGCGGCGGCGAGATCGGCGCGGGGGACCACCGCATCCACGAGATCCGCATGTGCGGCCGCCTCCAGCCCGCCACCAGCTACAGCTACCGCGTCGGCGGCGAGGGCCACTGGTCGGACACCTTCACCTTCACCACCCCCGGCGAGCCCGGCTCCTTCACGGACTTCCGGGTGGCCATGGCCGGCGACTCCCGCGGCGCCTACGAGACCTGGGGCCAGATGCTGACCGCCATGGACAGCCACGCGCCGGACTTCTACCTCTTCTCCGGCGACATGGTGGAGTTCGGCAGCGCCCAGTCCGAGTGGGACGCCTGGTTCGAGGCCAGCGGCACCCTGCTCGCGGAGCGCGCGCTCATCAGCGCCCACGGCAACCACGAGTTCCTGGCCCAGAACTACTTCGCCCAGTTCGCCTTCCCGAACAACGAGCAGTGGTTCGCCATCCAGTACGGCGACGCCGTGTTCGTCAGCCTGAACGACACCGTCTCGGACGGCGCCCACCTGGACACCGACCAGGTCCAGTACATGGAGTCCGTGTTCAGCGACAACCAGGACGCCT
This sequence comes from Myxococcota bacterium, assembly GCA_036229005.1. Lineage (GTDB taxonomy): Bacteria > Myxococcota_A > UBA796 > UBA796 > CAJQPC01 > CAJQPC01. The sequence continues at coordinate 43,596 of JAZAMN010000020.1, read as the reverse complement.
GGAAGGTCGTCAACCACCACCAGCCCCTCTACAGCACCTGCACCCGCCACGGCTCCAAGGAGGGCCTGCGCGACGACTGGGGCCCCACCTTCGACCGCTGGAAGGTCAACATGGTGGTCGCGGGCCACAACCACATCTACGAGCGCAGCGTGCCCATCCGCGAGGACGGCGAGGTCGCCCCCGGCTCCGGCACCGTCTACCTGGTCTCCGGCGGGGCCGGCGCGCCGCTCTACAAGGAGTCCGAGAGCGAGTGGTTCGGCTCCGTCGCCAACCCCGTCGAGCACTACATCATCGCCGACTTCTCCGCGACCCAGATCGACGTGGTCGTGCGCGACCTGCAGGGCAACGTGCTCGACGAGTTCGTGGTGCCCCGCAGCGCCGAGTAGCCCCTCGGGTAGTTCTGCCGGGCAAGAGCTCCAAACAGGCCCGTCCGGCAGAACACGGGCCCGAGTGGGCCCGCGGGGGCTGCGCCGCAAGGCGCATTTCCGGGGGTGTCCCCCGGAGAAGACAATCGTTCTCTGGAGCATGAGTTCCGGCACGCGAAGAGTGTCGGAATTCATGCTTCGGAGAACGAGCCTGTCCTCGCCGGCGGGCGGAGCTCAGCCACAGGCCCAGCCAAAGCCGAGCTGGTGGGGGTGGGCCACGCAGTAGGACAGGTGGGCGATCCCCGCATCCCCGAACATCCAGTCGACCCCACACTCCGAGTCGACCTGAAACAGAAAGCGGCACTGCTGGCCGCACTCCGGGCAGTCGGGGAGCTCCGGGCCCTGCACCCACTTGGGCCAGCCGCCCAGCTTGTCTCCGTCGTGGTTGGCCTCCCACAGCGGCTCCCAGGGCAGGTCCTCCAGCTTCGCGTCGATCTCCGGGGGGATGTCCTCGGGGTGAGGCAGATCGAAGGCCGGCCTCCAACCGTGGATCCCCTTCCCGGGCAGCAGGGCCTTCCCCATTCTCCCGGACGCGCTGGCATCGACGAGGTGACCCTGGGTGCAGCCGTTGAAAGGCATCCAGGCCTCTCCGTCCACCTCGCAGGGGCCGTCTCCATTGATGCAGTAGAAGAGCTGCACCAGCTTGCCCGCCGGCAGCCCCGGGAAGGCCTTGAGCAGCGGGTCCGTGCGGAGCTGCACAAAGAGCGCCAGGGGCTCGCCGCAGCACGCGCAGTCGGGGTGTGTGGTGCCCGCGGGCAGCCAGGGGGCGCCGCCCAGTTGGTCGTGGGGCCCCTCCCGCACCGGTCCGGTCACGGGGATCTGTGTGGTCCGAACCAGAGGCCACAGCAGGGCCTGCTCTCTTTGGCCGAAGGGGGCCAGCAGCTCGTCGACGGTCATGGGCGCTCCGGGGAGGGGGGAGCCTACCTCACCAGGCCGGCGTGCCACCTGCCACAAAGAAGCCGATCCCACCAGCGATCCCACCACACACAAACGCCGCCGCCAGCAGGTGTCGGGCCAGCCGCAGGCTGGGGGCGTGTCGGGGGCGGGCCAGCAGCAGCGCGGCGCCTCCCAGTGTCAGGCAGAGGCAGCCAAAGGCCAGGTGCTCCTTGGACTCGAAGGCCCACATCAGCGCCGGCATGTCCTGGCGCAGCCCCGGCTTGATCTCCCGCCGGTAGGTCGGGTACAGCCACCACCCCAGCGCCGATGGGAGCGCGATCAACGCCGCCGACAGCCCCGCCGCGATGCGCGTTCCCCGAGACGCCAGACGGCCCGCCCGCAGCGAGAACACCGGGTGCAGCAGCAGCGCCAGGCCCAGCAGCGCCGCGTGTCCGTGCACGCGCTCCAGCAGGGAGAAGAGGTGGGGGTTCACGGCACCACCAACAGGGCCACAACGCAGGGGATCACGACCCCCCACACCACCCAAGGCAGCTTGTCCTGCATCGACGAGGACAGGCTGGACGGCACCGCCAGCATCACCGCGAACACGCTCAGCGCGTGCAGCGCCGCCGAGCCCGCCCGCCAGAAGTAGGGGATCGTGGCTGTGGCCAGGATCAGCCCCGAGTCCGTCTCCGTGGCCGCATCGTAGAGCCGCTGCAGTGTGTAGGAGGCCGTCCCCACCAGCCCGAAGGCGCTCAGGGCCAGGGGCAGTCGGGCGCGCAGCTCGGGGCTCATGGGGTCGCTCCCGAGCGGGCATCTGGGGGTGCCGCGGCGTGGGCCCGAACGCGGGGGCACTCGGGGTCGGGCGCCAGCGCGTCACCGGTCAAGAAGGCCGACACCGCCCGGCAGCCGCCCCGGCACACCGCCTTCCGTGGGCAGGACCCGCAGGGCTCCGGAGGATTCGCCGCCCGCTCCCGCCAGGCCACCATCGTCGCGTCCCTTGCCCAGTCGGCCTGGGGACTCCCCGGCACAAAAGAGCAGGGCGCCCACTCTCCCGTCGCCGAGCGGGTCATCAGCGAGTGGCCCCCCGGGCACCCCTGCACGCCCAGCCGCTGCAGGCGGTCCACCGGCAGCTCCGGCAGGAAGGGCACCAGCGCGCAGTCGATGCGCATCCGAAGCCCGGCCGCCTCCGCCCGCAGCAGTCGGGTCCAGATCTGCCGCTCGAGGTCCTGCGGCGCCTGCTCGGCGTAGGTCTCCGTCGCCCGGCCCGCCGGCTTGAAGCGCAGCCACTGCCACTCGTGGACGCCCGCCTGCACCAGCCGCTCCTGCAGCGCCAGCAGCGCGGCGTCGTTGTCCCACAGAGCCCGGGTCAGCACCGTGTTCACCCCCACCGGCACCCCCGCCTGCACCAGCGTGTCGATGCTCTTGAGGCCCAGCTTCGCGCCCTCCCAGCCCCGGGAGGCCCCGTAGGTCCCCGCCAGCCCGTCCAGGGACACGTTCACCTGGCCCACGTGGGGAGCGATGCGGGCCGCCAGCTCGGCGTTCAGCCCGAAGCCCGAGGTCGTGAAGTTCGGCACCATCCCCAGCGCCCGGGCCTGGCTCAGCAGCTCTGGCAGGCGCGCATCCAGCAGCACCTCGCCGCCGCCAAAGGCCACCTGAAGAACTCCTTGCGCCGCCAGATCCCGGAGGGTGGGCCCCAGATCCTTGGACGCCGGACCCGCCGGTCCTGCCTCCAGATAGCAGCTCTTGCAGGCCACCGGGCAACGGTGCGTGAGCGCGAGGTGTGCCTCCACCGGCGCGGACAGAGCGCCCGGGACCTGGCGTTCGAGGCCGATCCTGCGCGCCTTTCGGGCCAGGTCGGCGTGGTGTCCATCCAGCAGAAGCTGCCCGTCGGGGAAGGCCAGCAGCACCTGGCCGCCCTCTTCCTCTCGGTACACCGGGTCTTCGGGCGGCGTGCCCGGCGGGCTCCCGGGTGGCGGGTTTCCCTGGGTCCAGGCCAGGAATCGGTCGGCCCACACATTCAGGACCACCGCCGCACCGGCCGCCGACAGCAGCGCCATCCCGACCACGGAGCCGTGCGAGGAGCAGTTGGGGGAGGGGCCTTGGCGGACTTGGAGGATCACGGGGGTTGTCTATCCCGCCGCCGCCTCAGAGCCCCCGCATGTCCTCGTCGCGCAGCGGGATCGCGCCCGCCAGCGCCAGGTCGATCAGCTCCACCATCTTGGGCCCGTCCTGGGGCAGCGTCCCACCCAGCGGCAGGTAGTTGGACGCGTGGTTTGTGCGGAACAGCGCGCGCGTTGGCTGGGCCTCGCCCACCAGCACCTTGAGCTCCTCCAGCAGCCCGTAGATGTCGGGCAGCTCCCAGCCCAGGTTCTCCGCCGTCTTGGCCAGCGGCGTGCCTGGAACCACCGTCAGCGTCAGCGCCGCCAGGTACTCCGGGTCCATGTCCGTCGCCAGCCGCGCTGAGGCCCGCGCGTGCTCCATCGAGCGCTCCGTCCCCCCTGCGCCCAGCAGGAAGATCGCGGACAGCTTCATCCCCGCTGCGTGTGCTTTTCGGGCCGCCTCCACGTGCGCCTCGTACAGATAGTCGGTCGAGCGCGGTGCCCCTTCCGGTCGCGGCTGCTTCGCGAGCTGCCTCATGGTGACCTCGTCGCCGGACTCCGGCCCCATGTAGAGCAGCGAGAGCCCTTCAGCCCGGAGCGTTGAGAGCTCCGTGTCCGACTTCTCCGTCACATTGCTCGCCATCGCATAGCAGGACACCTGCCGCAGCCCTGGAAAGGCCTTGCGCAGCGCCCTCAAGATGGGGACCCAGTGGGAGAGAGGCATCACCAGCGCATCGCCATCCGCCACGAACACCTTCTGGACCCGTGGCCCAAAGCGCTCCCCAGCCATCTCGATGTCGGCGAGGACCTCCTGGAGCGGACGGACCGTGAAGGTCTTGTCGCGGTACATGTGGCAGTAGGTGCAGTTGTTCCAGCTGCATCCCAGTGTTGCTTGCAGAATGTAGCTTCTGGCTTCGGAAGGAGGACGGAAAAGAGGAGGTTGATAGCGCATTAATGGTGGTGGCGGTTTTGGGTGCTGTCTTGAGGATTCTGGAAAACTCGAACGCGATTGTACACGCGGAAGGGTCCAAAACGGGCCGAATCAGGCCCGAATCCGCCCGTCAGCGTGTACACTTTGGGCATGAGTTCCAGCACCCCAGAGCCCATCCCGCTGACCATCGGGTCGACCCGCCTGGCGACCGCGTACCCCCACCGCCCTCCGAGCGAGCGCGCCCCGCACTGGTCGTGGCGGATGGTCTGGAGCGCGGACGGCAAGCGGCACCAGCGGAGCCTGGGCAGGCTGCCGGTGGACGGCGTCGAGGAGGCGCTGCTGCATGCGTGGGCGTTCATCGACCCCTCCAGTATCCCGGTGGACCCCAGCGGCGTCCGGACCATGGTGGATCTCAGCCGCGCCTGGTTCGCCTCGGTGGAACGGCGGCCCCCGGAGACCGGCGTGTCCCCGAGCACCCTGGACATCTACCGGCGGGCCTGCGTGTACATCCGCGAGACCATCGGTCGGGAGCAGGTCTCCAAGCTCAGCAACGACGCCTTCGTCAAGCTGGTCGACACCATGGCCCTGCCCAGCTTCCGGGAGCGCCAGGACGCGCGCAACCGCAAGGCCATGAGGGCGCGCGGGCAGCTCTCCATCGGACCCGCGCCGGACGGCAGCGGCTACGGCCACCGGACCATCAACCTCACCCTGACCGTCCTGGGCATGATCCTGCGCTGGGGTCGCGAGCGGGACTTCGGCGTGCCCGGCGGCCTGGAGCCCAAGCGCTTCATGCTCAAGGCCAAGAAGGGCCAGGAGCCCAGCCGCTACCGCCGCCACACCCCCACCACCCAGGAGCTCGAGCGCTTCGTCTCGGGCCTGCGCAAGATGCCCCTCAAGCTCGCCGTCCTCCTGGGCTGGCGGACCGGCGCCCGCATCGGCGAGCTCGGCGCTCTTCGGTGGCGGGACATCGAGCAGGTCCCTGGCGGCGGCTTCGTCCGGCTCACGGGCAAGACCGGCACCCGGCGCGTCGCCATCAGCACCGCCACTGTCGAGGAGGTCCTCTCCTTCAAGAAGAAGCACGCCCAGCCTGACACCCGCCTCTTCTCCGGCAAGTTCGGGCGTCGGGGCGGCGCCCGGCTCATCGCGGGCCAGCAGCGCCAGGGCATCCCCGAGGATCGCCAGTTCACCTTCCACGGCCTGCGCCGGCGCTGGAGCGCCGACCAGATCGAGGCCGGCGTCCCCATCAACGTCTACGCCGACCAGGCCGGCCACTCACCCGAGGTCGCCCTCCGCCACTACGCCGTCGTCACCGACCGCGAGCGCATCGCCGCCAGCGTCCGCGTCGAGGCCATGGCCGGCGCGAAGGATATCTACGCCCAGCTGGCCGACCGGGGGCTGAGCGTGGAGGCGGCGCTGGAGCTGATTGACGCTGCGCTGCAGGAGCGGGTGGCGGCGAAGCAGCATCTGCGGATGGTGAAGGACTGAACTGGGCCCCCTGGCGCGGGCCCGGGTGCTCAGAACGCCTTGGTCATGGGCACCGGGATCCGCAGCTGCTTCCGGCGCGACTTGGCACGCGACCGCTCGGCCTCCTCAGCGCTGGGGGCCATCAGGACCTCCATCATCCGCCCCCGGTGGACCCGACGTCGCCCGCAGATGCGGATGATGAGCCCGTGCTCCTCCAGCCACCGCCTCGCGTCGCTGTCCCGCACCCGCAGGATTCGGGCGGCCTCGCCCACCGTCAGCAGTCGGTCGCGGTCGTGGGTCTGCACGGCCTGGCTCTGGGTGGCATCGTCTTCCATGTCCAGGGTAGACAGGAAGCCATCGGGCAGCGGCTCCTCAAGCTCCATGGGGTCCTCCGGGTGGCACCTCCGCGTGATGGGGAGGTGGTGGACACTCTGGATAGAGGAGGGGGAGGGGTGTTGGCGAGGGGGGAGGTTGCGCGGGGCGTGCACTGTCGACGGGGTGCGGTCGGGTGCGCGTGCGTGCCGGCGCTGTGCGGTGGCTGTGCTTGCGCCTTGCGTCTGTGAGGATGATGCCGCAGAATGTCGTGGCCTTTGTATACCTGAAATCTGCACTGTGGGGATGGGAATGAGTGACGCGTTCTCCTTTCACTTGGCGCTGGCGACTTTGGGCTTGGCTCACAAGTTGGCGCGTCTTGAGACGGACACGGACCGCCAGGCGAAAAAAGAACGGATCGTCCAGAAGAAGGCGGAACTCATATACGAGGCGTTTCCTCAGACGGTGGAGTCGCTGAAGGGCCCTGCTTTCGCTTGGAATGCACTTCCATCGACGTGGGAGAGGCGGGACGCACGACGCCTTCTGCTGGAACTCCTGTTCTGCGAGCCCTTCGCCCCATATGAGGTCAGGGTTAAGGACAAACATAGGCGGGAAGGCATGCTTGCCGTGACGTCTAGGTTGGGACTGGATGAGACCGAGCTGAAGTGCCTGGAAAACACGCGAAAATCTGCGCAAAAGGCACACTTTCATGTGGCGTGGGGAAAGGTCGCGGCCCTTGGTCTTGGTGGCCTTGTGGTACTTGGGATGGGTGGGTACCTCCTCGCCCCTGCTATCGGATCAGCTTTGGGTGCCGCTGCTGGCCTGTCTGGTGCAGCTGCGACTGGTCATGGCCTGGCGCTGCTCGGGGGGGGGAGTCTCGCGGCTGGTGGTGCAGGGATGGCTGGAGGGGTCACCTTGGTAACTGGGTTTGCAGGGGCGACGGGGGGGACACTGGTTGGCGGTGGAAGCTTGATGATGGAACTCGGTGCCGCTCGCACAAAGGTTGAGCTCATTAAACTTCAGGTTGCCTACCGGCACGACGTGTTGGTCCTCCAGGGAGACTTGGCAAAGGCGCAGACAGTCGTCTCGGGACTGCAGAACCGTCGCATTGAGTTGGAGGAACGGCTCCGTGAGGAGCGTGGGTTGAACGACAAGAACGCGCAGCGTCTAAAGGACATAGAGGCTCTGGTAGATGCGCTAAAGGACGCCATCGACTGGATGGAGGACGACCATTGACCGAATTGGCGGATGGACTTGAAGTGGTTCTTTCTTGGGAGGCGCTCGCCACCCGCGAGCTACTGGACCAGTCCGCCGTAGACCTCGCGGCTGTGCAGGCGACAAGTGAGGGGATCGCGCGCCTGGAGGAGCGTCTTCGTGCCTTCGGCTTGAGTGTTCCCAACGCGACATCGGTGCAGAAGCGACCGATGTCGCGAAGAGCCGACTCCTTGAGCGACTGGGAGGCCGTGCGGGCCCGAGCGGCCCGAGAACTCGCGCGCCGCGGGGTTGTAGGGGTATCCCTGGACGAACTGCTAGATCCGGATGAGGTTCGGCGTTTGGAAGCCAGGTTCTACGGTGGGTACACCCTCAAGACGCGTATGGATGCCTACGACACCGCAGCTGCCTGCCTTGCAGGTTTGGTTGCCTCGCTGGTTGACTGGTTAGTCGTCCGGGTGCCGAAGGATATGGAATACCTCGGCAAGCCGGTCAAGGGGAGCCCCCTTTCTGATTGGCTACGAAACCTCGAACTACCATTCCAAGAACGGTTCGAGAAGTGGTTCAAGGTGCCCTATGACGCTGTCAGAGGCGTGGATGTTAAGGGCTTTTTCCCCAAGAGCCACCGCCTGCAAACCTTTGGGCATGATCCGATAGTCGGGTTGGTGGTGGGAGTGATTGACATACTTCGGGGTGGGCTCACAGCGGTCGGTAGAGACGGAAAACTAGCTGTCCTGTCGGGATTCGCCGAGCCGACTTGGAATCCGTTCAAGGCGCTGGTCTGGCAAATTGGTCATCTGATCTCGGACGGTTTCACCAGCATGGGACTACCTGCTCCAGGTTGGTCGTTGCTGCAGCTCTTTCAGATTGGACGCCTGGACGAGAACGAACGGACGCTCGCGGAACTGGCGCGACACATGTATCTGAAGGGCTACGATTCCCGGCATTTCCTAACCATGACGAGCTCGGTGGCGGCCGCATCCGTCGTTTTGCACGGGTATTTCTGGTTGCGTAGAAAACTTGACCCAGTCTACGAGTCCGATGCTGCTCACGAGTCTATTGTGGGTAGGGCGGCCGGAACCAGTGACCATCCGAGGGTCCTTGCCATGTCACTGGTGGCAAACAGTCTGGGGGCCGCGGCAAACGCTGGTCGTGTGACCATCCAGAGCGGAAATCCGCTTGCAGTCAACTATGCACAATGGCTGGCCTGGACGCGCTCTTTCTACCAATGGACGCAGGCGAAACTCAGCTCGCCGAACGATGTGCTGTTGGCGCACGGGCGGGCGAATCGACTAGCATTGTACGAGGGTTGGTCGATGCTGGAGGCCGAGAAGCTGCCTCTCCTCTCGGCCTGAGGCTGACAGGCTTCCTCGGCTCTGCTGTCAATCACTCTCAGCTCGCTCCCTGAATACCCGAGTGGACGACTCGGCTTGGGATTCCTAGCCGGTACCCACCCTCGTGGTCGCCGCGCGTACGGAGGTTCTCGAGCGGGTTGTCCAGTGCCGAGTCTGGGAGGCGCGCTGTATCGAAGGCCTTGCTCAGCGCGCTGACCAGCTGCCGCAGCCGGCGGTCGAGCTTCTGTGGATCGGTAAGCCACCGCCCCCGGTTGGTCACCTCCTCCGGGTAGAGAGCCGTTAGCAGCTCTCGCCGACTCAGCCACTCACCCGGTCTAACCGCCAGGATGGCCAGCAGCTGTCCGAGCTTCGCGCTCCGGCCAACGTCCAGCCGCACTCCGCCGTAGTAGGGCGTGCCCTGGCGGTCGATCACGAGGTGGAAGCGCGGCCACAGGAGCTGGGCAAGCTCCTCGCCGGTCAACTGGAGCGCGAAGGCCAGCTCCGAGAGGTCCGCTGTCCCAGCTTGCAGGTCGACGATTTGGTCCAGGGCCAGCCATTGCACTCCCCGGGGGAGCGGCCAGTCGGGGAGCCAGCGGCTGGTCGGCGCGAGCAGCACCGCCGACTGGATCCGCCCGAGTTGAAGCCACTCCCGCACCACTCGCTCCTGGACTCGCCGAGGCCGAACCAGGGCGAAGGCGACGCGCTGACCACCAAGTGGCCGATGTCCGAGGAGCACTGGACGGCGTGGTGACAAGGGCTCTGAGGGGCCATCCAGCCGAAGCAAGACTCGGAGCCGTTGGACCAGACCAGCCTCGTCGAGCTCAGCCCGGTCCACCTCGGTCAGGTCTACAGCCTCGCAGCCCATCTCGGGGTGCGTGCAGACCGCCCAGGTCCCCTCGTGCTCGACCACCTGGCGTCCCTGGGCGCACCCCTGGCAAGGCAAGCGAGCACCAGCCAGGAAGGGCTCGCGGCGAACCAGCCCGAGTTCGTCGAGCGCGCCGAAGGTCTCGGGTCCGAGCTGGGCCGCAAGCTCCGGCTCGGGCCCAATGAGCCGCCAGCCCGTCTCCAGCTCTCGCCACAGGGGCTGCATCAGGACGCCATTTGGAAGCTGAGCGGTCCCCGAAGGAAGCCGCGCTCCTCCAGGAAGCGACGGATCACCGGCTCGTCGCGGTGGTTGTTGTAGGTGACCTGGTTGGGGAGGCCCAGTCGCGTGACCCGGACGCCCCCGTGGGCGTAGGTGACCCCAAGGCCCACCCAGGTGAGCCGGCCGTCGCGAAGGCTGACGCCGCCGTGCTCGGCGATGGCAGCGAAGACGTCCTTAGAGCGGAAGACCAACTCCATGCCGATCCGGCCTTCGCAGGTGATCTGGGCAGAGACCAGCCGGACGTCCTTGATGCCTCGCGTCGGGCGCAGGGCTCCGGCGGGGTCGTCGAGCAGCGGCTCGAAGGTCAACACCGTGGCGTCCGAGAACCAGCTGCGTGCGCCAAAGAGCTCCAGCCCGAAGACCTCGCAATAGGCGGCGATGGTGCGCATGTCCCGAGCCGTCACCCGCAGCAGCCCCGTGGCGGGGTCGTAGCTGGCGCGGTCGACCTGCTCGGGGCGGTACTCCACCTCGCCGGGCTGGATCTCTCGCCCTCGCTCGTCCAGCGCCGCGTCCCGAAGCCTGGGGCGACCGTGGTGGATGTCGAAGTGGAGGAGGCCATCCAGCGCGTAGGGGTGGATCCGGCAGTGCCGGCTCCGGTTTCGGCGCTGAAAACGGACGCCGAGTTGCTCCTCCAGTCGCGCGATCACCTCAGGACCAGGGAGCTCCATGGGGCGGAGCTGTCGGCCCCGGAACTCCCGAAAGCGCCGGGTGGCGGCGATGGCCCGCCGGCCGCGCACGCGGGTGAAGAGCTCCTGGTGGTCGAGGTAGGCCAGCAGCGCGACGTCCCGCGGCGGAAGGCCCGCGGCATCGCACGCGAAGAGCGGTCCGCCCATCCCCTCGATGAGCTCTTCGTGGCCGCCCTCGTCCGAGAGCTCCCGGACCTGGTAGAGCGCGTCGAAGAGCGTCACCGGGTAGTCGCTCGGCCGCGCGGCGATGTTCCTCCACAGGCCGGGTAGGTCGGTTGTCTCTGCGGCCAGGCCGTGTCGGTCCAGCAGGCGTGAGAGAAGTGCGGGGCTCCACAGGCGGTAGCCCAAGGGATCGTCGATTCGCTGCGTCGGGGTCCTCACTGCTCCCTCCAAGAAGCACTGAACATGTGTTCTGGGTGTAGCAATGGACTGCGAGCCTGCGCAATGGCCAATCTGGGGCATTCGGAAGGTCTGACCGGCTGGATCTGAGCCTGGAAGGGTCCATTCTGGCGAGTCGGCCTCGCCTCGGTCCGACTGGAAGGGCGGACAGTTTCTGTCCGCCCCCGATCCGATCGACAATCAATCGACAATCCGGATCGGACGATAGTGGAGGACTCAAGGGCCAAACCTCCTGCGATCTGCCCCTCGTTCAGCGCCAAGGTCGTCGAGATCCGCCGAAACGGCCCAAAACAGCCGACAGTGAACTGGCAGTCTTCAGCCGCCTGTCGGGCGATGTCTCCGTCACCGGTGCACTCGAGCACCCCTGACGGAGGCGACGATGCCCCAGACCACCCTGACCCTGGTCCGCCACAGCGGGCACTTCGACGGGCACAAGCTCACGACTCTGGAGCTCGACGGTCGACCCGCGTGGGTCGCTCGCGAGGTCGGCGAGGCCATCGGCTACGCCCAGCGGGGCAAGCGCTTCACCAGCCAGATCTCTGGCGCCTGGTCCGACGAGCTGATCAAGGGGCACGACTACCGCGTCCTCACCGGCGGCGAGTTGAAGGCCTTCAAGGCGGGGATCTTCAAAGGTACGGGGTCGGTACCTTTGGGCGGGAACCGGGGACTGGTGGTCCTCTTCGAGTCGGGGCTGCACCTGGCCCTGGTCAAGACGCAGAAGGAGGCCGGCAAGCGCCTTCGCCGCTTCCTGGCGGAGAAGGTGCTGCCCCAACTGGTCCGCACTGGCCGCTTCGAGGCCGAGCCACCCAAGGCCCCCGAGGTGGCTGAGCTTCGCGAGGGACGCCTCCGCGACAAGCTCAACCTGGAGGCACGCCGCGTCGCCCTCCTCGAGCGCAGCGCGCAGGCTGACGCCGTCCGGGAGGCAGCCCGCTCGCTTCACAGTCTGGGGCAGATCGATGACGAGACCCTGGCCTCCTACGAGGTCTACGCCGCCGAGCTCGCCTCTGGCCTGGATCTCACGCAGCTCAAGCCCTCCGCCCCCGCGAGTTGGCTGACTCCGACGGAGATCGGGCAGCGGCTGGGCCTGAACGCCTACCGCGTGGGCCGCTTGATCACCGAGCTCGGCCTGCGCGGAGACCCCGTCCTCTCGCGCTCCTACCTCAACGACGTGGGCAGCAGCTCGGGCCCGGTCCGCTGCTACGCCTACGCCCCCGAGGCGGTCCGCCGCATCGAAGCGGCACTTGGAGCGGCGGCATGACCCAGCTCGTCGTCCTCCAGCTCCCTTCACCCGACGACTGCGGGGCGCATCACTGGCGCTTGCTCCCAACCGAGCACCCCGCCGAGGTGGCCCGCCGGGAGTGCGTCTGCGGCACCACCCAGATCCTCCTCCCCGAGGCCTCCCTCTCTCCCTTCCGGCCCGGCGATTGGCCTGAGCTCCGCAGGTCTGCGGCGCCCTTCATGGGGCCCGCCGGCGAGCGTCACTGATCTCCCCGGGGGCGCATCCGCCTCCTGCTTCCCTGAGGTTCGACATGTCCCTCTCCTCCCTCCGCCGCCGGGAGTCCGTGATCTGGACTCTCCGGCGTCCCGCCCTCCAAAAGCTCGTGCTGCTGGCCCTCGACCGAGCCACCGCCGGCACGAGCTCCGCCTCACCCGAAGAGCTCGCCCACCTGACCGGGGTCTCCGAAGTCCTCGCACCACTGCAAGAGCTGCGGGCCGCCAACCTGGCGGTCCTCGGCGAGGACGGCACCTGGTCCCTTGGTCCCATCTTCCACCGCCGGGTCTGACATGTCTGAGCGATTCCACTTCAAGCGGCTGGACCGCGTTCGCCGTCTCCTCAGGGAGCACCTGCCCGAGATCGCGTCGATCCGGGTCACCCTCAAGCGGCCTGGCTACGCCGGGCTATGCATGAAGTACGTCTCGGACTTCGAGGCGGAGCTTCAGCAGGCGGGGGCGCTGGACAGCTCCTACGGGCGACGGAAGCCGGAAGACTGGCAGGTCGTCTTCGAGGCCGTCGACGCTTGGGTCTTGGAGGCCGTGCAGGCGCACCTGGTGGAGGCGGGGCTGCAGAGCGCCGTCTACCAGATCCGGATCCGCGTCGGGACCCGTGAGCCCGCCCAGTCGCTGGTCTGCACAGACCTGGACTGGACGGGGCCGTCACCCGAGGAGGCCGCTCGGCTCGCTGCTGCGGAGGACGACTCGGGATCGCTGGAGCCCGTTCTTGTGCGGACCCTTGAGGCCCAGCAGGAGCAGAACCGCCAGCTCATGGGCCTGTTGCAGTCGCGGCTGAGTGGGGAGCGGACAGGGGCGGCGACGCTGCGTGAGCGCATTGCTGTGGCTGGTGGACCAGAGGCTTGGGTGGTCGCGCAGGGACTCGACGCGCTGGCCGCAGGCCTCCTCGATTCCATCATCGAGGGCCCGCTGGGTCCCGTGCTCTCGGAGAAGGGGCTGGTCACGCTGCTCGGAGACCCGCAGGCCGCCACCGCCATGAGCATGCAGCTGCTGGAGCTGGCCGTTCAGCTCCGCTCCGGCAGCGTCGGCCTGCGCCTCCTCCCTTCCGAGCGAAGGGAGGCCTGAGATGTCTGCACTCCATCCCAAGGCCGGGCCGCTCCAGCTCCTTTGGCTGCGCCTTGAGCACGAGGACGCAGCCGCGCGGACACTCAAGCTCCCTCCGGGCCCTGCCCCTGGTCGCGCCCGGGGTCTCTGGGCGCTCCGACTCCGAGACCTCGGCCGGGACAGTCCCAAGGCTCAGGAGCACCTTCGTCATGCAGACGCCTGCTGCTGGCGTCTCGCCCACCACGCTCAGGCCATGGTGCGTCGGTGTGCCCGCCATGTCCAAGGCCGGTGGACCACCTCCACGGACGAGAGCCTCCGCATCGAGGACTTGGAGCACGAGGGCCTCCTGGCCGCCTTCGAGGCCGCGCTCCGCTGGACCGGCCAGGGCGACTTCGCGACCTCAGCTCGGAGTCGCGTCCTCCACGCCCAGCGCAAGTTCGCCCGCCTGCAGGCCGGGCCTGTTGCCCTGCCTGAGCGAGAGATCCGCACCCTGCGGGCGCTCGCAGAGCTTGATCACCGCTGCCTGTCCCTGCACGGGCGGGGAGCGACCCTGGCCGAAGCCGCCGAGCTCGTTCCCGCTCAGGGAGCCCTGCTGCTGGATGGTCTCGCCCGCCTGCGCATGGAGCCTGAGGCCCCACCAGCCGAGCTTGCGACCCAGCCAGATCTGGCGACCGCGCGCCTGAGCCGGCGTGCTTGGTTGGCCTTCAAGGGCCTGCCCGCAAGCGAGCAGGGGCTGTTGGGTCGCTACCTCGGCCTCGCCCCCTTCCAGCGCACCCCCCTCAGGGAGCTGGCTGCCCTCTACGGCTGCTCCAAGTCCGAGCTGGGCCGGCGGGTGAACCGGCTCCAGCAAGACCTTCGCCGGGAGCTCATCGAATGACCCAGCAGTTTTCGGTGACGCTCTATCGGTCGGTCCGCGACCGGCGGGGACGCCGAGAACGCTGGACCTGGACAGGCCTTCGCGAGCGCCTGCGCCAGCCCCTGTGCGGTCAGGCCAAGGACCGCCTGCCTCTCTGGTCTCCCGTCAGCTTCTACGAGGGCGCCTCTCGCGGGGCCGTAGGAGTCGCTTGGGTCCACCTCCTCGTCTGGGACTACGACGACGGCACCCCCATCGACGCAGCCGTCGTCCCCTGGCTGGACTGGCCCTGGCTGGTCTACACCACCTGGGGCCATACCCTCGAGCACCCCAAGTTCCGCCTGGTGCTCCCCTTGGCTGACCCCATCCGAGGCAGGGACTGGAAGGTCCGGGCCTGGCCCGCCGCCGTCGAGCTGGCCGCCGGCGAGCCTGACCCGAAGTGCAAAGACCCCTCACGCATGTACTTCCTGCCTGGAGCACCCCCCGATCGGATCGCTGACTACCGCTTCATCGAGCACGACCCGGGTGGCCGGCTACTCTCGCTCGACCTCAAGCCCCTCGAGCAGAAGCCCCGCCCTTGCCGTCGAAGCGTTCGGTTGCCTGGACCAGCAGCAGACCGCCTGCGGGCACGAAGGCTGCGGACAGACCCCACGACGCGCGAGGCAGCAGCTCAGGAGCTTGGCGCGCAGATCTCCGGCGACAGGGCCACCGGCATCCTCTGTCCGAGCTGCCAGCGGTACGACGTCTACTTCTTCATCCAACCCCACAAGCAGGTCCGGGCCTACTGCAATCACCGCAACAGCTGCGGTTGGGCTGGGCACCTCGACGAGCTCCTGGGGTGGGCAGCGTGAACGACCGGGACGCCCTCACCGGCGTGGGCCGGTCCGACTCCCGCTGCCAGGACGTCTGGGACGCGCTGGACCGCTACGCCGACCGCTGGGACAAGAAGGGCAACCTCCTCGAGGAGGGGAGACCGCGTCCAAGCCGGGCCAACCTGAACCTCATCCTCAACTTCGACCCCCGGCTGGAGGGCACCCTTCGCTACAACGAGTTCACCGGGCGCGTCGAGTTCCAGGGCGAGGTGATCCAGGACCACCACGAGACGCGCATCGCCACTTGGCTGAGCGAGATCTACCAGGTCGACTTCACCAAGCGGATGCTTGGCCCAGGCCTGGACATGGTCGCCCGCGAGACCGCCTACCACCCGGTGCGCGACTACCTCACCAAGCTGGAGTGGGACGGCGTCTCGCGACTGCCCACTTGGCTTCATCGCTACACCGGCGCGGAGGACAGCGTCCTGAACGCCCACATCGGGACCTGCTGGGCCGTCAGCGCCGTCGCCCGCATCCTCCGTCCCGGCTGCAAGGTGGACACGGTCCTCACGCTCGTCGGAGAGCAGGGCCGGAGCAAGTCCAAGTTCTTCCGGCTGCTCGCCGTCGACCCCGCCTGGTTCTCGGACGCAGTCGTGCATCTCTCCAACGCCATGAAGTCGGCGGACGCCGCCATGGTGCTTCAGGGCCGCTGGGTCTTCGAGTTCGCCGAGCTCGAAGCCGTTCGAAGCGGCAGCCAGGCCCGGGTCAAGCAGTACGTCACCACCCAGGTGGACAGCTACCGGCCCCCCTACGGCAGCCACTACGTGGACTGGCCTCGCCAGTGCGTCTTCGTCGGCACCGTCAACAAGCAGGAATTCCTGGGCGACCCGACGGGCAGCCGCCGCTTCTGGCCAGTCGCCGTCGACAGGATGGACCTCGACGCCATCGTCGCGGACCGAGACCAGCTTTGGGCCGAGGCCGTCGTCCGCTTCCGCCAGGGTGAGCAGTGGTGGCTTCCGGATGAGGTCGAGGCCCTACGCCACCTCGACGCCGACCGCTACACATCCGCCGACGCGTGGACCGATGACGTCGCGGCCTTCCTGCAGAACCGGAGCATGACGACAGTGCAGGAGGTGCTGACCAAGGCGGTCCAGATGGAGCTGGGGCGGGTGAACCGAAGCCACCAGATGCGCGCTGCGGGGATCTTGGAGAGTCTGGGGTGGGTGAAGGGGAAGAGGCGGAGGTTCAATGGGAGGTTGATTCGGCCTTGGTATCCGCAGCCCAGAGAGGTGCTATAGGACCGGTGTCAGACAGGAGCAGGTCGGGTCATCTGGAAGCGTCGGTCCCAAACGCATGTGCTAAGGTCGGCTTGACTCCAGCCTTGAATGGGGGTGTACCCGGTGGTTCCAGGCAATCTGCTTAGACTGCGAAACAACGATGCGCTGGGGCCTGTCCGTCTGGTCCACTGTGGGCCTGGAGGCGTCGCCGAGGTCGAGGCACTTCACGGCGGTGCGAATCTTCGGGTACAACTCCAGGCTCTTGCCCAATTTCCGCTCTACCGTGGGCAGAAGGTCTGTCTCAAGTCCTACGACCGAACTCAATTCGAGATCAATGAGGTGTATCGGTCGGAGACATCCTGCCGCCACGCGTTGATTTCTGACGGCACGTCCGAGAGGAGCGTTCCTGAGAGCCATTTGGTACCGTTGCCGCCAGTCAATTCGGATGTCGTGAGTTTCCTTGAGTGCCTTCGGTGGACTGAGCCGCACGATTTTTTTGCGCGCGCGGGGCTAGCGGCGACTTGGGCTCAATGGTTCGAGGCGTCCGAGGGCCTGCCTACGTTGCGAGGAGCACGCATCCGGCCACTGGCTCATCAGCTCCACGCTGCGCAGCGCATCCTCCAGGACCGTGTTCCTCGCTTCGTGCTGGCAGATGAGGTTGGTTTGGGAAAGACCATTGAGGCCGGTCTGGTCATCCAGGCGCTCCTCTCATCAGACCCGGAGTTGAGAGTCCTTGTCGTCGCACCAGGCTCGATGAGTCGCCAGTGGCTGTTCGAGCTGTACCTCCGTTTTGGCGGCCGAGCATTCGCTCATGTCTCTGCGGGACAGTTGCAGGTTGCCTCGGCAAGAGAGCGGAGACGCGTGATTTCAGCGAGCCGATTGATCGTCTCCTCCACCGCCCTCCTCGAGAATGCTGAGTTGCGGGAGGCGATCACAACCCGACTCTGGGACCTCGTCGTTGTCGATGAAGCACACCAACTCCCGCCAGGTCATCCACTCTTTGGGACGCTTCAGGCATTGGCTGCACGCAGTCCCGGCTTCCTCGCCCTCTCCGCAACCCCCTCCAAACGCGAATTACGCGGTCTCGCTGGTCTGCTCAGTCTGGTGGCGCCCGAAAGCTACTCGCCCAGCGACGTCGAACTGCTTCGGCACCGAATGGACGAGCGTCGACAAGTTTGGGGAGTGTTGAACGCGACGACGGACATCCTCGCAGCGGCACGTCAGGAGTCGGAGGATGGGGAGCCAGACGCAGACGACATCGAGTTCATCGTCGAGGACTGGCAGGACGCCCTCCCCGAGGAACCCGAGGTCGCCGCATTCTTGAAGCGTGCCTTGGATGGCGAGACTCAAGCACTCGACGAGCTTGTCGCCTACGTCCAGGAGAACTACCGAATCGACCACCGAATCCTCCGAACTCGTCGACGAACCCTCGGGTACCTCGGTACAGCCTTCGCACCCCGCGAACTGCAGCACCTTGAATACCGACCGAGCCCTCCCGAGATTCTGGTGGTCGAACACCTCGAGCGCTTGGACGTACCCACTGCCTACAGCTCGGCACAGGCCTGGCTGCGGATCGCGATCGTCGAAGGTGTGACAGCCGGCGCCAGCTCAGCGCTCGCCACCCTTGAGCAGAGACTGGGTGGTATAGGTCAAACAAGCGAACTGGACCCGGAAGCTATCGCCGAGTCACTGAGTTCTGACCCGGGCCCCGACGAGGAGGGGTTGCTTCGCGATCAGCTTCTCTACTGCGCGCCGCCCCTCCCGGGCGAGCTCGAGTGGTTGGAACAGGGAATCGGCCTCGTGCGCGAGTGGGAACTCGCAGAGGGTCTGGGCAACGCGCGGCACCGCGCGCTCTGCCAGCACCTTGCGGAAGCGCTTGCGAGTGAGCGAGCGGCGAAGGTGCTGGTTTTCGCGCAGAGACGAACCATCGTGGAAGAGTTTGCCGCATTGCTCGCCAAGCTCGAGCCTTCACTGGGTGTGGACACCTTCCACCACGGTCAGGACCACGACGAACTCGAGAGGATCGCCCTTCGATTCCAAAGGAGTCCTGACCTTCGAGTGCTCGTAAGCGATGAGCTTGGCGGGGAAGGACGCAACTTCCAGGTCGCCGACTGGGTTGTCCACCTCGACACGCCCTTCTCTGTCGGCAGGATCGAGCAGCGAATCGGGCGACTCGACCGAATGGGGAGAGAAGACTCCCGCCCTGTACGCTCAATACTGGTTCGCGGTCCAAGCACTTTCGAGCAAGCGCTACAAGATCTCCATGAGAAGGTATTCGGCGTGTTCACGGCCTCGGTGGGTGGTCTCGAGTTCGTCCTGCCTCGTTTGCAGCGGTCGCTACGGGAGGGCTTTGGTCGAGGCGTTCCGCTGGCGCAACTTGCGGACACAATGCAGTCCGAGGTGGAGGCCACGCTGGCAGATGTAGACGAGGACTTCGAGCTCTCGTTGGACTCATCCCGGGAACAACTGAAGCAAGCGCAGGAGCTTGCGGAGATGCTCGAGGAGCCGGCCTCCGATGAGGAGGAGCGTATGGTGCGCCACTGGCTCGGCAGCATCGGAGTACGCAACCGTCGTGACCGATCCCGTGGGACGATCAGCTTCCAATGGACAGCGGAGGGGCTGTCGGAGCCGCTCCGAGGCTACGGGAATCGCGACGGGTCTACCCCCTACGGCACGTTCAACCGAAGTCAAGCACTACGGGACGAGTCCCTCCAGTTCTTTGGTCCTGGGCATCGACTGGTAGACGCTGCACTGGCGGCCCTCCCAATCAGCTCCCGCGGCCGTGCCGCTGTGATGCTGCGAAGGCTCGGCAGGGACCTGCGCGGACGCGTGTTCGTCGTCTGCCTCGGAAGCAACCTGCTGCGTAGAGAGCATTGGCCAGACCACGCCATACCCGCCGGGCTCAAGACTCGCGCACATCGGTTCTTGTGGCCATCCGCTGACACTGCGTGCGTTGAGGTCAAGATGGACGGCAGCGAGCCGGAGGTTGTCCGCGACTTCAAGACTCGACAGGAACTCACCCGAATCTACGAGCGAGACAAGGGAGACAGGTCACTGGATGTCGACCAGGTGATCGGGACCTACGAGCCCGCGACCCTGTGGGCGGCGGTTCGAGCAGCGGTCGCGACGGGGCATGCGGCGCTCGAGGCCAACCTCGCCCCTTTGAAAGAGGAAGCGGCAGAGGAACTCGAGGAATCGATGCGGACCGAAATCGGGTATTACCACGGACAAATCGCTCGTGGCGTGGAGACCCAGGCAGACGCAGAAGAGGAGCTCAACCTACGAGAACGAATCCTGCGAAGCGTGCGTGAGGCCCACCTGGTCCTCGAGGGCGTCTGCGTGGTGATCGGGGACTGACGGCGTGCGTAGCGATTGGCACACATTCACCTCCCTCGCCGACCTTCTGGCGGCGGTGGAAGACAGCCGGACAACCGAGGCTGCCGCGCCAGACGGCGCTGGACGCTGGCTCGAAGTGGCAATCGGCCGCGCCTGGCAGCGGTTCGCATTGAGTACCGGGGCGGACCGGGCTGCGTGGTTGAGAGAGCTGGCGCGCCTCCATGGCGGCTCCATGAAAGTCCCCGAGTGGGTTCCAGGGAGCATCGACGACGTCGTACTCCGCCGATTCGGAATCAGGGCAACGCGATCGGCAAGCGACGTCTTGGTGCGCCTCACGGACCCGGCCGCATTCCGGGAACTACCAAGTGCTCTTAAAGAGCAGCTCGATCGCGCCCTTCCTGTCGACCCCACCCCAAGGCGAGTAGTGAAGGAGGAACCGCCAGACGGCGTCCTCCTTCGATGCTCCGAGTACGCCACCTATCGAAGCTGCGCCCAGAAGTCTGCAACCCGCGCACTCTGCACCATGCCCCCTGGAGAGTGCCTTTTGGCCACGATGCCCACTGGTACTGGGAAGAGCCTGCTGTTTCAGCTGGGTTCCCGCTGGTGGGACGAGAGCACGGCTGAGACGGAGAAGCCCTGGCTCTTGGTGGTCGTACCCACTCTAGCTCTTGCCGAAGCCCACCTCCTCACGCTCCGCGGCATGCCAGGCCTCGAAGGCAGCCGCGCGCTCACGGGTTCGATGACCCCTACGGAGAGAGACGACCTCTTCATTTCACTGCTTCGCGGCGAAGTCCCGATCCTCCTTACGTCTCCCGAGGCGGCGTTGGGAACCGCCCGGGACACACTCTGCCGCGCCGCTGGAAGCGTCGAGTCCCGCCCACTGGCAGAACGTGGAAGGCTGGCAGCGGTGTTCGTCGATGAGGTCCACATCGTGCACAGCTGGGGTCGAAGCTTTCGGCCCGACTTCCAGCGACTGCCCGGATTGCTCCGCGACCTCAAGCGCAAGAATGAGGGACTCCGAACCATCCTGCTGTCGGCCACTGTCGATGCCGATGCCAAACAGCTTCTTCAGCAGCAGTACAGCACTGGCGGTGAACTCCTTGAGGTTGCTGCGCAGTCGCCTCGCACAGAGTTCGACCTGTGCCTTCAGCATTTCGGGAGATCCGCGACTCGTCGGGAAGCCGTTCTGGCGACCGTCGATGTACTTCCCAGGCCCGCGATCATCTACACGACTGAGGTGGCAGATGCCGAGGCGCTCGGCGAGATCCTTCGGACTCGGGGGCACGAACGGGTGGCGGTGTTCACCGGCGACACAGGCCCCGACGAGCGCACTATCGCCATCGAGGGGTGGCAGGACGGCAAGATAGACTTGGTGGTCGCGACTTCGGCCTTTGGCATGGGGATCGACAAGTCAGATGTCCGGGCCGTGCTTCACGCCTGCCTGCCGGAGGACGCCTCGCGCCTGTACCAAGAGATCGGCCGTGGTGGTCGAGATGGCCACCAGGCCATCGCAGTCGTTCTTTCGGCACAGGAGGACGAGGGGCTGGCAGTTCGAATGGGCACAGGAGGCGTGCTCACGCCAGAGAAGGCGAAGGAACGATGGCTCTCAATGATTGAAGAAGCGCGTGGCGCGGGCCGGGTTGAACCGAGCGTCAATGGCTTCCTCGTTCGAGCAAAACTCGATGCTCACCTCGAGCGTCTAGGACCTCGGACAGGGCAGCACCATCGCCGCTGGAACAAGGCACTTCTTGTCCAACTGCAGCGGTATGGCGCCTTGGATGTGCTTGCGATGGAGGAGGAGCGCGATCGGTGCGCGGTGCGCGTGAACGACCCTAGGCTGCTCGACCTGGAAACCTCCGCGGATGCCGCTCTACGCGAGTATCTGGCCAAGCGAGCCCTAGAAGTGACCGCGGCTAGAAGCCGGGTTGGCGCACTTCTTTCACTCATCCGATCTGTCGGGCTGATCCAGAGCGACGACGAAGACAACCTGGACGCCCTCAACGAATACCCCTGTCTTCTTGTCGCGCTATTCGAACAGGTCGAGACGAGCAGTGAGATTCCAGAGGCTTGCGGCCGCTGTGTGGCGTGCCGAAAGCTCCAGGCCGAACCTCCTCGCAACGCGATGCATCAAGGTGGACGAGCCCGCTGGAACTCGCCAGACGTGCCAAAGACGGCATTTCAAGGCACAAGGCTGTTGTTCACACGAGATGACGAATACGTCGGCCTGGACAGCTTGGTTGAGCGCCTAGCGCAAGTGGGAATCGCCCAGTTCATCGTTCCAGAGGCATTGGCAACAAGGACAGCCGGGGTGCTCGCGGGTCGAACCAGGTGTGCCGGCTTGGTGCTCGAGGCCGAGGCGATTGTGAAGGGCAAATGGTCGGCGCTCTCGGTCCCCAGCGCGCTCTTCCTGGATGCATCTATGAGTGCGACGCATCGCACGCGAGCGTATGAGGCAGTGCGACGACAGGTGCTGACCACCCCCGAGACAGGCCTCGTTTTCGTGGTCCCATTCGATCTGAACATCGGTGGCCGGCCGATTAGCTCGGTTGCGTCACCACACACGCCGCTGCGAAGCGACAGCATCGTAGACCAGCTTGGAGTCCCCTCATGAGCCTGCTTTCAGACACCCAAGGCCGGCCTGAGCGCGTGTGGTCCCTGTGTCGACTGCTCGATGCGCTCGGAGGACAAGCCCGCAGAGATGAAGTCGAGACCTGGATGATGCCCGCATCGTTCCGCGAAAACGAGAAGTCGCTCGTCCAAGTGCGGCAGACCATTGGTGCCGCTCGGAGCCTCGGCGTGGTTCGGGACGATGGTAGCGAGATCGCGCTGCAGGTAGAGGTTCTGCCAGACAGTCTTCCGTCGTTCTCAGATCTTGCCCACGGTATGCTCAGAGATCAGCCCTCGGACGCCGACATTGTCATGATGAGGGCGTACGCTTGCGTGGTGCTAGAGACCGAGCGCACCGACGGGACCTCCTGGCTCGCAGAGCAGTCTGACAAGCAAATCGCTGACCGAATCGATGAAGTTCTTCGCACCGGCGAAGACATCGAAACGCGACTCTTCAATCCAACGAAGATTGCCCCCTGGCGGGCGTGGATGCTTGCGCTCGGATTGGGATTCGAAGGTGGGCCGGCACTACCGACCTTCTTCCCACAGCCCGCCGAACGCATCCTGCGGGAGTTGCCGAAGCTGCGCAGCGAGAGCGGTACTACTGGGGAGATACCGGCGAGCACGTTCATGTCCCTCCTGGCCGCCAGGATGCCCTACCTAGACCACGGAGCTGTGTCGGAGGAAATCTCATCGAAGATGGGGTATCGGTTGCGCCCAGGGTGGGTAAGCCGAGTGGTGAGCGAGGCCCTGCTCGACCTCCACGACGACGGCGTCCTGCGTCTCGTGTCCCGAGCAGACGCCCCTGATGCACTCAGTCTCGTCGGCGACGCGACGAGCCCGGTGAAATCGTTCGTCGGAGTCGTACTTCTCGATGGAGGGGCGCCGTGACCTTTCGCAACTACGCGTGCTGGACGGCGCGTGATGCGGCCGCTGTGCTTAGAACCGAAGCGTTGGAAGGAACGCGAGCCATCTTCATGGCGGTTCACTCACCCATCCAAGGCTTCACGACGGCGGGGGTTAACGCAGGCCTCTTGAGTGAAGACAGCGAAGATGGCCTGTTGGACGCATTGACCGGCCCAGACCACAGCCACCTGTTCTGTGTTGTCGAGGGGGAGCCGGGCTCCGGGAAGTCGCATCTAATCCGCTGGCTGGAGTTCCAGTGGAAGACGCGACGCCCCGACGACCTGGTCCTTCCAGTCCCAAGGAGCAACGGCAGCTTGGAGGGGGTGCTGCGAGAAATGCGCTCAGGCCTTCCGAGCAGCTACCAGGGTCTTTTTGCCGGCCTTGGAAAGGTCCACGACACCACATTGGAGGGCCGAGCACGAGACTTCCATAGCAAGCTCGCGAACAGCCTAAGCCCAGACTACTTCGCCGGCGAGGCCCCCATCCATGCCGAGTGGGCGGCGAAGTATCAGCTGAATCGCCTTGTGGGGCACCACCTCGTACTCGGGGAATGGTCAGCCCCGAATCGCATCCTTGAGACCCTTGCAGGAGGGTCAGAACGCAACTCACGCGTCGAAAGCTTCACCATCGAAGACGTGCACGAGTTGGCGTTGAAACTGAGGGCGGTACGTGATCGTTCTGTCGGCCCCAAGGCCATTCAGGCAAGCCGCAAATTCCAGAAGGAGGCGGACGAACTCGGCAACTTGCTGGACTCTGGCCGTCCCCCCGCGGAGTTGGAGGCGGAAGCCGAGAAGGTAGCCCCCATGCTCTTCAGGCTTCGAGAAGCGTTGGACGCCCGATTCAATGCGGTTGTCCAAGATCTCGTCGGCGTAGGTCGCGATGGCCTGACTCGAGCCTTTCGCGGGCTGCGTGCTCAACTCGCACGGGAGAACCGTCGATTGGTCCTCCTCTTGGAAGACATCACAAGCTTCCAGGGCGTAGACAGCCAACTCCTGGACGTGCTCATCGCGAAGAGTTCCACCGAGGGCAGCGAGTCTCTTTGCGACCTGCTGAGTGTCGTCGGTATCACAACCGACTTCTTCAACCGCTCGATGAAGAGCTACGGCAACCTCAGGGAGCGGATTGCCCTTCACATCCATCTAGGAGACGGAACCAGTGGAGAAGTGGACACCGGCCTGGCGCTGGGCTCGGCTGCTGGACGACAAGAGTTCGCGGCCAACTATCTCCGCGCGATTCGTGCGGGTGTCGAGCGAATCCAGAATTGGGACGAGGCTGGCGGTGGGAGCGTCCCCAACGTTTGCCTGACGTGCCCGCATCGAGACCCGTGTCACCGGGCATTCGGGGCAACACATTCCGGGGTCGGCTTCTATCCCCTGTCGCCAAGGGCGATCGACCGCATCTTCGATGCCTTGCATGACCCCCAAGGCACGATGGGACTTCGTACGCCCCGCGGCATGGTCCAACACGTGCTCTCGCCGCTCCTGTTTCACCCGGAGAGACTTGAGCAAGGGGAATTCCCTCCATCGAACCTCGAGGGCGAGTACCTTCCCAAAGAGCGCGGCTTTCTGCTGGGTCCAGCCGCCAGGGTGCCCGACCTGCTGGAGACTCCTGGAGACCAGGCTCGAGTCCGCCGACTCATCGCCTGGTGGGCTTCGCAGAACCCCGGCGCCCAGACGGAGCACGACGCGGACGGCAACCTAAGCTTCGCTGGAATTCCGCGCGAGACCTTCGAGGCCTTCGGGCTTCCCTGGCTTGGCGACGCTTCCCTCGCGGTGGAGGCGCGAGAGCAGAACTCGTACGACCAGGCGCAGAGTCGGACCGAGCGGGGAGCCGAAGAGGAAACCGAAGAAAGTACTGACGAAGCCTCCAGAGCACGCTCGACGAAGCGGCGTTCTCGCAACGAGAAGTCGAGCAACAGGCCGGCGCGCGTATCCACGGGCAAGATGTCGGACCTTCGGACCGATCTTCGAAACTGGGCGACAGTTGGCGGCACCAAACATGGCGAGCAGTGGTCACTCCTACTGATGGAGGTGCTGGACGGGCTTCCCTGGCAGGTCATGGGCGTCCCGCTTTGGGTTCGCCAGACGTTGTTCACCAAGTCCTCCGTCGCCTTGGAGGGAACGCGAACGACCGACGTCCGGCACTTCGTAGTACCAAGAGAGGGTTGGGTAGCGCATGGCCTGGACGCGTGGCTCGCCCTGAGGGCAAAGGACGGGGATGCCGAGTTCCACCGCCGTCAGTTTGCTCGCTTTCAGCGTCGCCTGAAACGACTCGTCCTCGCCCACATCGAAGAGAGGATGTTGAAGACTCCCGCAGGCGAGATGTGGAATCCCGCAGGCACCGCCGCCCAGGTCCTGTTGACTCGAGCGTGGCTGCGAGGACAAGTATCCGTCGATGCCCCCATTGCGGACCAATGGGAAGCGATCCTCGGACCGGACGCCGGAGGGGCGTTGAGCTCGACCGGGCGGACTGAAGGATGGGGCGAACTCGTACGGCGGACTGGCGCATACCAGGTACGTTTTCGTGAAATGCTACGAGCCTGGATTCAACTCACCCGCGGTGCGGGAACGGATGATCGCGGCATCGTTGATGCGGGTTCCATCGCCGCAGCCTTCGTATCGATGGCTCATCGCCTCGAACCAGACTTGCCCCCAAAGAACCCCGACCTTCCCCAAGCCCTATTAATCTGGAGTTCAATCGCGGACATCGGTCGTCTCACCCGACGGGTAGTACCCGCGCTGCCTGACCATGAGTTCAAGCGAATCCGGCGCGTGCTGGAGGGCCTTGAGTCGAGGTGCTCTGGCCGTAGCCTGCCCCAGTACCTGCGTGATGTCCAACAGGTCGTATCGACGCTCCATGAGCAGGATCCAAAGTGCCCGAACCACCTGGTGAGCCGCTGGTATGACGTCCTTTCCAAGCTGAAGGACAAGCAGATGGGGGAAGGCGACGACCTGCTAGCCAGCCTGGACGAGTTCGTCTTCGATTTCACCGATACCGATGAACTCGAAGTGCTGGAAGCAGCCGACCCCACCAAGAGGTTGGCGTGGGTCATCAAAGCTCCCGCGGCAGACCTAGCTTTCCTCGGGCAGCAAGTGTCTGCTGCCGCCGATACCGTGGACGCATTGTGGGGTTACGTCGAAACGCTGTTGAAGGACGCTGGAGACGATGCCAGCAGCGCCCCCGAGGATCTGAAAGCCGCAGGAACGAAAATCCGCGACGCGGCGAAGGCGATCATGACGAGCCTCGATTTGGAGGAAGGCTGATGTCCGAGTCGACCGAAATCTCGTCGCTAGACGCCCTTCGTGAGGCCCTGGCCGAAGATCGTGTCCGAGCCGCAGTTCGGCGTCGCATCTACGGTGACGGACTGACATCCGCTGGGGAAGCCCTGGAGAGGCACCGTGACGCCATCGAGACCTGCGAGGCTCTGGAGCCTGTAGTTGTCGAGGTTCGTTCCACTCTCGACACCCATGATCTGCAGGAGCTTGGGCGAAAGCTAAAGATTCTCCGAACCAAGGGCGGCTCGCTGGCCGAGGAGAGCACGTCGGAGAGACTCCTTGGCTCCGGCACAGTTCTTGGCGCAGTTGCCGACCTTGTCCGAGACACATCGAGTGTGCTGCAACGTGGCTGGAAAGCGCGACTCGCCGACGAATTCAACACCATCGGCGAACTCGGGAAGGCGCTCCATCAGATGGACTCCCAATCCGACCTCGCAGCCCGCATGCAGCAGGTGTCACTAGAAGGCGTCGGCTTGGGACTGGCCTTTCCTCCGGACGAGTCGGCGCTGGAAGCTCTGAAGCGCGGCATCGAGGCACGCGACGCTCTGCTAGCGGAGCTGTCGTCGGGCCGCTCCAATCTCGGAGAGTTTCTTTTGAAGGTCGCGAGGGGGACTGCTACCCTTGCCGACGTGGACGACCAGGTCCGAGACTGGCTTGAAGAACGTGGGGCCTTGGGCCGCTTCTCGATTCGTCTATGACGGTGACAGAGTGGGGCGGCGAACGTTCTTCCAATGGGCACCCTGCAACGCCAAAGACGATCCTCGATAGGCTACTGTGGCCACCCCAAGAACGCGTGCAGCTGAGTAGTCACCAAGCGACTTACCGTGGCGTCCATCAGCTGTGGAGGGAAGAGCGGCGAGCCGGTGTGCAGGCACGCCTGGCAGCCGTCGACGCATAGCCGTGCGCTGAGCTTGTACACCTGGTCGGCCAGCCGCGCTGAAGCCTCTAGAGACCCCTCCGAACTGGCATCCTCCAGAGCGCGGTAGCCCTCGAGCAGGGTGCTCCAGGCAGGAACGGTCTCGTCGCCGGACTCAGCGAGGCGCACGACGCGCCCGACGAGTTCCCATGCGGAGGGGGCTCGTCCCATCTCATCCTCCAGGGCGACGTCCACCGAATGAACTTCGCGATGGAGCTGCAGGTAGGAGAACCGGTGGGCCCCAAACTCCTCGGTATCCCAAAGCAGTCGAAGGGCTGCCTGTACCGATCCGGAGTCCTCCTCAAGGTCGAGTTTCAGCTCTTCGACCATAGCTCGAATACTCTCGTCAGACCGTGAACTCGCCGCCTCGTCCGTCCAGCAACCAATGAACTCTTCATCGTTCAGGATGCGGCGAAGGATGGCATCCTCGCGCGCGTTCGGGCATTCCGAAAGCGTTCCCCGAAACTCCGTGAAGGCGGTATCGAGTTGCTCTATGAACGTTCGGGTGGTGCCATCCCCGTGCTGGCCGTCCTCGCAAACCACGATGACGTCATCGGCGAGTTCCCCGAACTGGATGGGCAGCTTGCAGTGAAACAGCACGCGTCGATCGTCGCCAGCGCCGTAGATGACGAAGTTCTGCTGGAGCCGAACAGCCAAGCTGTGCACAGCCAGACTGCGAACGTACCCCTTGAACTCATTATCGTCCGCGCAACGGCGCACGCATTCCAGCAGGAAAGCACCCATGCCAGAAAGTGCGGGGCGCAGCAATTCCTCGCCCAGCTGTTCTACACGTCGCGCTGTGAGGAGGGGATGGTACGCGAGTGCGTCCTGATACGTGCCCAGGAGAAGCTGACCGAAGCGCTTGGCATCCCAACGACGCAGCAGCTTCGCTAGCTGTTTGCCGCGAGTCTCCATCGCGCGGGCGGTAACCAGGAGATCTGCGAGTTCGCGGGCCTGGAAACGGTTCATGCCCGCCCTCGGCGCGCCGCTGAGCACGAGGAACCGGAAGAACTGTCCTCGGAGCCAGCGCTCGTCCGCAGTGCCTGCGATCAAGGCTTGGAAGTGCGCGACGAAGTTGTCGAGTTGGCAGGAATCGAGTCGGAGTCGAATCCCTTCGGTCTCAACACAGTAGCCATAGAGCTGGACCCGCGGAACTCCACCGACGCCTCGGTTCGCGTAGGCGTCATACTCCACCGGGTCGACGAAGGTTTGGACGACTTGGTACTCTTCGCGCTTGTACTCGTTGACGTCCACCACGACCCGACTCTCTGAGCCCCAGAAGATGCGTGACACCTTCAAGCCCGTGCCGTCTTCAGCTGTTCCAAGACCGTAGTAGGCATACAGGCCTGTGGTGAGCGGTTCGAGTTGTCCGACCTTCCGGGGTTGGCCTCGTTCCTGGCGGGCGTCGCAGATCAGGAAGCCCTTCAGCGCCCCCGAGCTCTTCGGGTTCACGGGAAGTGCTGGGACGCCGCTTGCCTCGCTGAGCGCCCT
The DNA here is from genome assembly GCA_036229005.1 of Myxococcota bacterium. Classification (GTDB taxonomy): domain Bacteria; phylum Myxococcota_A; class UBA796; order UBA796; family CAJQPC01; genus CAJQPC01. The sequence goes on along the minus strand of JAZAMN010000020.1, from coordinate 14,685 downwards.
GAACGTGCCCGAACTGGGCTCGTAGCCCACCGCCCCCGTCCAGGTAGCGCCGTAGAACTCTCCGAGCCTGGACAGCTGGAACTCCCGGGGGCGAATGACCGCGGGCGCCACGTCGTCACCAATCTCGTCATGCAGGTATCGCGGAAGTTCCCGCTTGAGCGCGTCGAGCCCTCCCTCCACCGGCTCAAACTGCTCGGTAGAAGCATCTGCTTCGACGGCACTCCAAGGACTCCGGCCTGGGGCCGGTTGCGCCCAATGAGTGGATTGCATTCCATAGCGGCGAGTCGCAGTGCCTGGCGCAGCGTTGAACAAGGCGAGGCTGATGTCTTCGTCTCGCATCTCCAACTGGCCGCTGTCGCCCTGAAACTGAACCCGGACAGCCGGGAGGTTGATGGTCTCGAACAGGGCGCTAGGCACTTCAGGAAGGTGGTCGACCCATTTTGACAGCCCGTGCGTTGCCTCTGGCAGGAATCCCGGTCGAGTCCTACGCCAAAGGTCACGTAGATCGGCGACTCCCAGGTCACCATAGATCTCCGACCCGAAGATCTCCTCCACCATCTGGGAGGCTGCATCAAAGACCGTTGGAGGAAAGTCCGGAGACGGATCTGCGCGGTAGAAGTGCTCGCGCGCGGCGGCGTCGAGAAGGGTCGACAGTACCTGCCCACGGCGAACGAAGTAATTCCGCATGTTCAGCGGGACCTGGAAGCGGTGCGCTTCGAGCATCCGTTCCGGCCGCCGGAAGAACCAGGTGTCGCGAGGGCTGTACACCGACAGCGTCACGCCGGTGACCGGTCGGTCGTCCGCCCCGCGTCCTCCGCGTCCCTTGCGCTGGACGAAGCTGGCTGCGTTCAACGGGGCGTAGTGCTGATACACCAGAGTCATGTCGGGGTCGTCGAAGCCGACCTCCAGAGACGACGTAGCGAACACGACGTCGCTCGTCCTGATGCGCTCATCAACGCCTTCTTTCGCTCCAGAGAAGATCGGAGTGCTTGCAACCTCCAGAGTGTCGCCAGGATGGTAGGGGCCGCTCGCCTTCTCTTGGTGAGGGTCCTTCGAGGCGAAGTACCAGCATTCCGCGTCGATGAAACGGCTACAGGACTCAGGCTGCCCGCAGCATCCGGTCCGAGGTTCCACCTCAGGGCTTACGGTGCCCAGACGGCTCGTTCGGAGCGTCGCCAGCCGACTATTCGTTTCCGCGTCCAGGTAGTCGCCGTGCAGTCGCTTCACTTTGTCGATGGAGTCGAGGAAGGCGAGGGCTCGGTATCCACCACGGGCGCCCGTGCGCCGGCGCATTCCGTGGGCCAGGCACATCAGGGCCTGGATCGTGGTTGAGGCGCCGGCGATGTCCTTGCCTCGGGACTCCACTTCCGGTTGCACGAAGTAGAAGTACTCTCGTGACTTTGGATTCGGCTCCCGCTCGGTCTGGGTGGGAGAAATGAGCGAGACCGGCGCTGCACCGGACAACTCCATCCAGATGCGCTGGGGCTCTCCCAGCGTCGCACTCATGCCGATCGCTAGCGGCTGAATGCCGTCCGAGTTGATGCGCATTCGAGCGAGCAGACGTCGAAATGCGTAGCCGACCTGCGCACCATGGATCTGTGAGTACAGGTGGATCTCGTCCGCCACAAGGGCTCGCGGCGCGGCAGAATCCGGCGCGTCGCCAAATAGCCTTCCGCGCCAGTGGCTGTGCAGCCAGCCGTGCAGCGATTCTGTCGTCAGAATCAACAGGGTGGGAGCTCGCCTTCCCATCGACTTCTTTGTCCCCACCCATCCGAGGTATTCCCATGCGCAGCTTCGGCAGGAAAGGTGGTCGGGCTCGTCGATTCGCCCAGCGAGCTTGATGGCGAGCTTTCCGTCGCACCCCAACTCGGGACATGAGAACAGCGGGAACTCGAAGGTCGAGGAGCCCAGAGACCTCCACTGCTGACGTAGTTTCTCTGGCGTTGAGGGAACCTCACCGGACTGCACAGCGAGAGACAGGGTCGGCATCCCGGGTTCTCTGGCAAGTGCCGCCAAGTAGCCGGCCAGACGCTGCGCCTGGTTGTTCGCCAATCGAATGCGCGGGTACGCCAAGATTGCTCGGCAGCCGGCAACGCCGTTGAGAGTGTCGATGGCCGATGCCAAGATCAATGGAAGAGCCGCAGCCTCCGTCTTGCCGGAGCCAGTCTCGGCCGTGACGACGAATGACCGTGTGTCCCCACGGCCAAACCATGCAGGCACCAACTCACGCAGGCCCCTGTCCTGGAAGCCCGAAATCAGGGGGTCTGGAACACTCCATCTCGTGCTCAGCATCGAGTGCAGTGCCGCGAGTGCTTCTTCTGCGCCGGCGACGGACTCAAGCTCGCCGTTCAGTGCGGTCACCGTCCGGCTCAGCGGGATGCTGCGGATTGGCTTGTCTCGGTCCTGGAACCGGACCTTGGCGGACCGCACCAGGAATGGCCGGTTGTCTGCGTCCCCTGCCTTGAACCGCTGCTTGATGTAGCGGAGCTCCCTTGCAAGCTCACCTGCGCGGGTGCGGATTCGTCCGTCGTCGAGTTGCATTAGCCAGCCGTCCTGGCGGAGTCGGCGGAGGGCTGCTGCCAGGGCTTCGCGCTCGCGGCCCGTGCCTTTGAGCACTTCGTCGAACGTGAACCACGACTCGAAAACGCCGAAGTTGACTCGTCGTTGCTCGCGGTCTTCGAGCCAGTTCAGAAGTTCGAAGTCGGAAACCGAGGGCTCGTCGGGCAGCGGCGGCCGGACAACTGGCTCCTCTGGTTCGTCCGCCTCTGCGACATCAATGGTCCTCCATCCCCGCGGATGCTCCCCCCACACGAGTTCCCCGGCGTCGACCAGTTCATCCAGGAGAGGCTCAAGCATGTCGTCGCCGTTCTCACCAATCCACTGGAAGTTGTTCCGGAGGGCCCAGTAGGCGGGGGCCTTTGGACCTCGTCGCGTCGTCCTGATGACGCCCCGGACCTCCGCGGCGACAGTTTGAGCGGTACAAGCGTGGGGCGCAGCCGGCGGATCCTTGATGCTCGCGGTCCAGAACACACCGTGGCCGCCGTCCCTGTGCGACACATTGACGAATCCCGCAACTTGGAGGGCCCGAAACCCCGCTCGAATCTCATCCGTGTGTCGAGAAAGAATCCTTCGAAGACCGAAGTCCGCGACGTTGCCCCTGTTGGATCGGCCAGTTGCCTTCCTGATCTCGTCCAGCAACTCCTTCAGTTCCGGAGACAGGAGTTCAGGCTCCGGCGGCGCTTGTGTGGGCTCCTCTACAAGCGTGTGTTCGGTGTCCTCTCTGAAGGACTTCACTCGCACGGTGACAGGCAGTTTCTGACCGCCTGGGCCTCGAACGTCCCACGTCGCGAGTTCATGAGACTCGTAGACGTAGTTCCTCAGAACCTGGGCACGCTCGAAAGTCTCCTGTTCATCCGGGATCACCGAGAGCAGGCGTCGACTAACGATGAGAATCAGCTTGGTCCTGGCTCTCGTGACGGTAACGTTGAAGCGCTCCGGGCTGAAGATGAAGTCGGCTTCCATCTGTGCAAACTCGGGATCAGAAACCGTGTAGGAGGCAATGATCGAGTCCCGCTCCCGACCTTGGATTCGGTCGACCGTTTCGACCACGCAATCCCTGTCCAGCCCAGTGGTGCGTAGTCGTTGTCGAATCATCGAGTTTTGAGCCCGATGCGGCGAAACGACCGCCAGGTGCTCATGCCAGAGCGTGGCGGTGTCGATGTCGTCGGCGTTGGGCAAGCGCTCTTTCAGTGCCTCAACGAGTTCCTGGACAAGCAGAGCTTCGAACTCGTTGGCCGTTCCTGCGAGCAGGCCGTCGTAGAGGAGGATCGCGACTGGGTTTTCGGGGTCTAGGGCGTGCTTCATCCATTGGGGTAGGCCTTCCTCCCAGCCGTCCTGCAGGCTGAGGCGCCGCTCCTTCGCAGCACCAACTGATCGGTATCGCCCGTCGTAGAACGCTCGTGCGGGATAGCGCGCGAGGAGGTCGTTCAGCCGAAACGTCTCATCCAGCGGAAACTCGGCGACGCCAGCGTGTTTGAGGAACCCATAGAGGCTTGCGCCGAGCTTCTGCCCATCGACCTCACGGTCGTTCGTTTCCCGCACTGGGGCCAGTTGTTGGTCGTCGCCCGCGACGAGCACTCGCCCTCCAGGAGTCAGACCAGCGAGGCTCAGTAATCCATGGCTAACCACCATTTGGGACGCTTCGTCGATGCAGACCAGGTCAAACAGGGGGGCCGTCGGGCCATCTGACCTGGACAGGTTGCCCTGATCAATCGCCCGATAGAGCGACCACCCCGTGGCGCCGACCACCACGTGCTCGGCCTTCAGGACCTCGGAGAGTTGTTTTGGCTGGAGCACCTCGACAATATCGGGAAGGCCTTGATCCGGCGGGTTCCCTAGCCAGACGAACCGAACCGGTTTGGTGGCATGTTCTGCTCTTTCTCCTACGGCCTCGAGCAGATTGGCGATGGAGTTGCGCGTGAAGCCCGTGACAAAGACTCGACAAGGCTTCTCCGCGAGGCGCCGACCCTCAATGAAGCCTAAGGCCATCCAGGAGAGTGCGAACGTCTTGCCGGTTCCAGGTGGACCGAGAATGAGAGCTACTCGCTGGTCCGCGATTCCAGTCCACCCGACCCGTTGAGCCTCGCGCAGCGCGTACTCCGATTCGCTCTCTTCGATCGCGCGTTCTGCGAACTCCAGTCCAGCAAGCCAGTCGGCAGAGGAGTTGGACGTTACCCCTGCGGCGAAGCCCTTTGGGTCGCGAAGGAAGAGACGAAGCTCATCACGCACCATGGTCCACCTCGCTGAGGAAGCGAAGCAGGGATTCCATTCGCTGGGTGGTCACATCGACGTGGGCTTGGTCAAGGCACCAATCCCCTCCATGCTTGAGTCGCTCCCGCACCGCGGCCATGACAGCGGAGGTCCACGTCTTCTTGTACATTCTGAGTGTGATGTACGCGCCTTGGGCACTCACGTGGACCAGGTTTGCGCTACAATGTGGCCACGACCGCGGATCGAGCCGGAGGTCCGGATCATCATCGGTGAGGATTAGACCCAGCGACCCCGGCCGCAACTCTGCGTCGCGGCTTTCCTTCGGCACTTCGAAATTCATGACGTAGTACGCGCCTTGCTTCTTGAGGTCCTTCAGCACCAATCCGGCGAAGCATCGGAGTCGTTCACGGCGTTCGTGTACGGGGCGAGCTAGTTCGACCAATGCCGCAAGTCGCTCGGCACGAGACTGGAGCAATTCCTGCGCGAGAAGGGTCTCGAGGTCAGTCGCTTCCAGCGGGTGGAACGCACTCTGGAACCGAAAAGGGGACTTCTTCAAGCGAAGAAGCCCCTTGCCGCCTCCCGCAATGACTTTACGATTGTCCTCAAGGACCCACTCGCACAGACCTGCCATTGCCGAAAGTCGAGCCGCTACGTCTGCTCGGATCGCCCCGTCGTTGGCCATCGAGCGATCGCGCATGATGTCGATGGACAGCCTGGCCGAGAACGGGCGCGCGAACGGCCGGCGCGGAAGGTACGGCGCCTTGGGGGGAGGGTTTGCGGTGCGTAGTGAGCGACTCACCCGAGCCAGGTCGTAGGACACCTTTGCCGGGAGCACGTACAACTGCTCCATGACGCTCCGCAGCGCACTTGCTGGGAGATGGTGAGCGCCTCGGTATTCCGGCTCGGGCGCCCGAATCTCTTCTGGCGGGAACAGCCGAACGAGATTGAGCAGCCCGGTACGAATCCCCGGGTCGTCCAGATGGCGTGACATTGCAGTCTGTAGGTCTGCGGCCTCCGCCGGCTCGTATACGAAGATGTGGCTTGTGAGGGCTGTTTCTTCTGAAGCCTCTCGATTATGTGCGTCCAAGTCGTGAAGGACGTCAATCAGCCGGCCGAGCACGCGCTTGATCGCGGGGAGCTCCTGGCCGGGGTTCGCGATGACCTCAATCCGGGGCTCTTCCAGACGAACTCCACCAACCAGGCACCCCAGGGTGGCCAGGTGCCCGCTCACCGGATCGGAGTCCACGACAAGGAAGATCGGTACGTCCACCTTCGGCGGCATTAGCCAAGTGTGGTGTTCGGGAAGACGGCTCCAATCACCCTCGACAAGGGCTCCGGCGCGGCTGATAAGGAGCTTGCCTCGCGTCCGAAGCGACCAACTCTCAGGCGGGAGCGTCTCTGCAGCAGCCGCGGAGCCGACTGTCTTCACCCCTGCACGCACCAATGCCGCCTTTGACTGGTGGGACATTCCTGGAATCGCGGAGATGTCCCACTCCGAAACTGGTAGGTCAGCGGCGATGCTCTTCCCGCAATGGTGCAGCCAGTCACATTGCTCGCATTTGAAGTAGAGATGGAAAGCCGTTTCGTCGATGCCCCGGCCAAGACGCTGAATCGAGATGTTGGGGAACTGACGCCGGAAGAAGTCCCGCAGCATCTCCTCGTAGGGGTTGAGGTCGAAGAGTCCCCTCTCCTCCTCCCAGCCTCCACCATCGCTGATGTGCCAGATGTTGCCTTTTGGGCTCAGTGGAGCGTCCATGCCGAACGCCGCGTACATCCCGCGCAGGAGTAGCGCGTAGAAGGCAACCTGCGCTCGATGGTACTGGGTTGGGCGGCGCGTATGCTTTATGTCCACGACGCGAAGGCGGTACTCGTCGTCCTCCACCACCCAGCGGAGGATGTCTGGTAGCGCATTTCGAAGCGTTGTGTTCGAAGCAAGATCCAGGTCCCTGCGAAGAGCAGGTGTCTCCTTCAACAAGCCTTGATGGAGGTACTCCTCTGTCCTCTCGCGGAGAAGGAATGCCTTCGTGAGAGCTTCGGCGACGTAGTGGTCCCCGTGGGAGCGTGGTCCAAGGACACTCTCGCCACGCCTTCGGAGAGTAGCCACGATGTCCGCCTCGAATTCGATGCCTTCATCGGCGCGAATGGACCGAGCTTTGTGGATAGTTTCGACGGGGACATCATCTCGCTCAGCCTGCGGCAGAGACGAATAGATCAACTTTCGGTCGCAGCGGTACTGGAACCAGTCCTTTACGTCGCTGGCCCGAATCTCCAGTCGCATTCCGATCAGCCCTCATGATGCGGACTGATGTTAGGGAATCGACCAGCTTGAGAAAACTGCCGGAGATCCGAGGTGGGAAACTACACGAGGGTGGCCGAAGATGATCTGGGAGAGTCCTTGGGGCGCTTGAGAGGTCGCGCAACGAAATGCGAACGGGACTCGGTCGTCGAGTGCGCTTGTAGCCGAGAATTCGGCTACCCGGGTCCAAAACATACAGGGCGCGGTCTCACCGAAACTGCCTCAGGCTGGGGTAGTCGAAGCCGTGGTGCTCGGGGCTCGATCCGTCGGTGGCGTCCGCCGTTGAACAGTGGCGCGCCGAGCGTCAGTGTCGAAGTGCTCGGATCAATGAGGCGGCGCTTCGCCAGGCAAGCGCAGGTAGATCCGAATCAAGTGATTCGCCAGCATCTGGACGTCCTTTGAGGTGTTTTGGACCTCATTCCATTGGAGTTTCGTGGAGGGCCCGAACTCCCAATACCCGGCTGCCCATCGGCAATGAGGCTTCATCTTCTCGAGTTCTTCGGCAAAGAGCGCGCTGGTGGGCCATCCCTTTTCCTGATGCTTCCCAGCGATGGCGTCCATGAGGAACCCGAGGCTCACCACTCCTGCACCATGAAGTAGGCGGGACTGCCGTGGCTTGAGCTCCCAGATGTCCCCCCAGACCTGCTTCACAGCAGACCAGTATTCCATGAGGAGTCGGGCCATGCCTTCCAGTTGAGTCTCTGCTGGCTCTGTCAGGCGGTAGCGGTATAGCATCCCGTCGCTAAGGCTATTCTCCAGCATCTTGATCAACGAATTGTCGCGGAGGCGGCCCGACGGGTTCGTGTGCTGGCGCACAACGTGGTAAAGCGGCGATCCGGGGGTGTTGTTCAGTAGGTCGACGAGCAGTGTCGGCATTCGCCGCTTCGCCAAGGCTGGTGGTAGCTCCGCGTCCACGCCGGGGAGCAGTTCATAGATGAGCGACTTGGGCAGGGGGCGAGTGTTATTGACAAGAATAAACTGCTCTCGCTGTTCACCTTCGTCAGCTGCGATGAAGCCGACCGCGAACATCTTGAACTGGTCGACGTTGGCCTCCCGGATTGCCGTCAGGCGCTGTTGGCCGTCAACGATCCAGCCAGTCGGGGCCTCGTCGGCGTTGTCGGAGACAGGGATATGGAGCTTTCCTATGGTCGATGGCCCTTCCGGGTAGCCGTCCAGTGCCTCGAACCGGACCTTGGGCGAGAACGCCAGTACCACTGCGTTGGGGATCATTGGACGCTCACTTTCAACGTAGCGCCGGATCTCCTCGATGTGCCGACGGACTTCGTGGCGCTGGTACCCGAACAGTGTGCCGCCGTCCTTCCTGGAGGCACGAAACACCTCGGCGAACCGGGGTACGTCTTTGCCGTCCACGCCGAAGGCGAAGATTCGGCGTCCAGGGCTTTGGGTGAGAGCCAGGGCGGGAAGGGTGATGGTTTCAGGCATCTGCAGGGCTTCCGGTTCGATATTCGTGAAGGGTCTTTTGTGTGAACAGGAGGTTGTGGAAGCCGCGGCGTCGGTTCCGGTTCGCTCCTCGGAAAATGACGACGTCGATGCCAATCTCACGGCAGATTGGACACTCGCAGGATTGCCAGGGCTTGTCTTCGAGAGTCCGCTTGACGGCTGCCCACTTGGAGTTGCCACCAAAAAGGCCCTCGTACGAGCGGAGTGCTTCCATCGCCTCGGACACCCTCACCTCCCCTCGGTCCAACGCGTAGAGGCTCTCAAGGCATGCGCGTTCGAGTCGAACGGCCTCGAGGCGCTCGACCTCTCCCTTTCGGATTCGACGTACTAGTTTTGGGTAGACGTCTGCCTGGGGCACCCGGACTGCTGAATAGTGGCCGGAAGCTGAGTAGTAGTTGTCTTTCGCGTCCTTGAACGCCTGACGGAGCGGCGATGTACTGTCGAAACTCGCGACTCCTGCGTCGCGGAATACCTGGAAGTTTTCCAGCCGCGTGATGCCGAAGAGGTGGAGCTTGGTCTTGCCTGCAGTTACCGCCTTTACGCCCTCGAGAACAGCCAAGATTTCTCTCGTCTTGAGGGGCACGAGGCCGCCCAGGGCAACGTAGTCGTAGCCCATGGCGATCAGGGACTGCACCGCCCGAGCATAGGATTCTGGGCTCCAGCCTTGCGCAACGCCAAGAGCAGTAAACCGGGGTTGGTCTCGCACAACGATGCTGCGGAGGCGTTCGGCATTCGCGACTGTGATGTCGTACCGCCTCTGCAGTTCTGCAGGAATGCCTCCAATGGTTGGGTGGTCTAGCATCGGGTCGAAGGTTCCGATCATGTGATCCACAGAGACACCGTGCGTGAAGCCGCCGAGTTCGTAGAACTCAACCATGTCCTCTACGGAGTACGGAGGCTCATGGTCGTTGCGATAGTTGAAGGCTCCACAGTCACAGAGGATCGGGAACCTGTCCGGGTCATATCGCCCATCGGCTGGAAACCGGAGGAACCGCTGAGCTCCGTTGCGAACAAAGCGCTGCCGCTGCGCCATGGTATAGCGGCCCTGAGAACCTCTTCCGTCGAGCAGGAAGCGGCTGACCAGGAGGCCATCGTAGGGTCGCTCGGGGGTCATTAGTTCATGTGCGTAGACGTCATCTCGCTGGGGCATACGGCCGGGAGAGAACTTGTCCTTTCTGAAGTCATACCCAGGGTCCACAAGGTCCAGAGCGTCTGCGTAGAAGAACTTCACGTACGGTTCGCCGACAAGTGGTATTCGCGCAGCAGATGGTTGGTGAGAAGTCGAACGCTACGCGGGGTGTTCTCGATCTCCTTCCAGTGCATTCCGTTCAGGCCTTCCCAGTGACCTGAGGTCCAACGGCAGATTGGTGCCACGCGACTGAGACCTAGCATGGCAATGTCGTATCCATCATCCGTAGGACGGACTTGTCCCATGATGGTATCCATCAGATTTCCCATGGACTTGATCCCGGCCCCGTGCGTCAGGCGACTCCGGGTGGTGGGACGCGCCCATGCTTCCGGGAATGTGTCTGCTACCGCCCGCCAGTAGTCAATCAAGAGGTTCATCACAGCCTGTGTATCCGTCTCCCCAGACGCCATGTTGTAGTAGGGGAAGAGACAGCCACTTGGGCTCTTGAAGCGCTGCCGAACCATGTCGACAACGGAAGTGTCGGTTATTACGGCAGTCTTGGCAGCGTCCCCCCGGACTGAAGGACGCTTGATGAGCCCGCGGAAGGGACTCTCAGGAACGCTGTTCAGCAGGTCGCAAATGGCCGATGGCAACTTCCGAACCGCCATCCGTCGAGGTAGGGTCGTGTCGACCTGGGGGAGCAGTTCCGTAACTAAACCGCGGGGAAGCGGTCGGGTGTTGTTGATCCGGAGGAACTGGTCGCGTTGGATGTCAACGCGGTCCCCAACGAACGCTACGACAGGCACGGCCAGCGCTTGGTTCTTAGTTCGACTCAAGGCCAGGGCGCGCTGTTGTCCGTCCACAATCCATGCCGGTTTCGGCTCCCCGTCGTCCGGGAGTGGGACTTCTAGAACGCCGGAGGTGGAGAAGCCATCGTCGGTGTTGGGGCCGCGACTTCTTCGGAACCGGACTTCTTCGTTGAACGACAAGATGATCGCATTGGGGAACAACACCGGTCCGGCTTCGACGTACTCGAAAATGTCGTTGACGTGGCGCTTGACTTCGTCCCTCTGATACCCGATGAGTTCACCTTCGTCGTTCCGGTCGATTCGGCTGATCGCCGCGACCCTCAGGACTTCGGCCGGTGCGAGGCAGAAGACATAGACCGGGTAGTCATCGTGTTGGTGAAGCTGTAGCGCCCTTCGATCGACGAACTTTGTTGCCACTAGTCCTCCCTCTGCGCGTCAAGGGCACGGTAGATGGAACTGAATCGCTTCTGCTCGAAGGCATTGCCTTCGGCGCGGAATCGGCGGAGTGCCGCAGTCGCTGATGTGGGGGGTGTCTTTTGGGACCACGCCCTCAAGATCCAGGCCTCGACCTCCTCCGGCGTCCTTTTCTTGCGCTTGGGGTAGAGCGGAGGAGCATCGGGGTCGACCAAGGGGGCCAGGAGCCTGCGAAGGTTGTCGGGGTTGGCGCTGGCCGGACTGTCCAACTGGTCGCAGACCCAGCGCAGGGCGCGTGCCGTCAACTGGCCCGCGGTCCCACCCAACTTGTGGACCATTCTCAAGTCGAGCGCAACCCAACTCTGTTCGAACTCCGGAAACTGAGACTTGCCGCCGACGCCGCCAAGGACGGCAAGCCGCTCGTGGCCATGCACTCTGACGAAGTCGGCGAGCGCGGGTTGCGCGGCGTCTAGGTATCGAGTTGGCAGCGCCGCGATGACTCTGGGGTCAGGTTGGCCGGTCACCTCCCGCTTGAAACGGTCAGCTGCGCCCAGCCCGCTCCACCACAGCCGCGACGCGCCGGAGTTCCCAGCTCCGGGAATAGAATCGGGAGTTCCCGGGGTGAACGTCGCCGCGTAGGAGGGAACCCAATCCTGAACATCAACTAGTCCGAGGCCAGCCGAGACGACGAGTGTCTTGATCGGCACCGCCGCGTCGATCCTGGCGCGGGTTGCGGCGGTCCAGTAGCCACCCTTGTAGAGCTTCCCGGCCCGGCTCACGGGTTCGGAACCGCGCAGTGCAGCCTTCCATGCCTTTCGAGTTTCCAATAGCGGCTTGGCCACATTCGCCTCCATCCTAAGGCCAGGGGCCGGCGGGAAGCGCTTGGAATCGGTACAGGCCAAGAGGAGGGTGAGCATCGTTTCCCGACGGAGTGAGGCCGCCTCTGATACCACCGAGCTTGCCGTTTGGCAAAACTACAGCTCACCTGAGCTTCAGGTGGCCAGGGTTTCGACGCCAGTTGCGCAGGTTCCTACTGCGGCGCGTTGCTGGCCCAGCGACGGAACGCCCCGGGATCCCTGGTGATGACTGCCAGAAGCTCTGGTGGGACGATCCCAGCCCTCAGCGCGACGAGGTCCCCGTCCAGGCCCAAGAGATCCGCGGCCCGCTGCAGGGCGTCTGCTGATAGCCTCTTCTCACCCGTTTCGACGCGGCTAAGGTGGGCCGCGGACACTCCCAGGTGACCCGCGAGTTCCTGCTGGCTGAAGGCGCGGGCCTGTCGCTGTCGCTTGAGCCAGACTCCGAAGGGAAGCTCCTCGTCCGACTGTCCCACCGAAGGAAGCGCCAGGTCCTGCTGACGCGCTGTCACGTCCTCTTCCAGGCTCCACTCAATCTCCGCGTATGCGGAATGATTGTGGATAGACTCCTGGTTCTCGGCAGCGACGTGGAGCCACCGAACGCCTGGCAGAGCTCGAAGGGACAAGACTACGTCGCGTACAAGGTCCTCGACGAACTTGGGATTGTCGTATGCCAACTCGGTGACGAATTTCTCGTCCTCGCGCTTGAGCAGAGCGAAGAGGGGGGAGGATGCGCAGCTCTCGACCGCACTGACAGCGTCCTCGATCCAGACGAACTCGCTTGACCGGATTCGGACGTCGACCAGACTGCGTTGATTGTGGGCGCCGTATTGGCTGACTGCCTTTGAACAAGGACAGAGGCTCTTTACTGGTACCCGAAGGCCGAGCACGAAGTCTACATGGGGGCCCTGCTTCGAGGCAGTGAAGCTACACCCGTACTCCATCAGCGATTCGACGCCGCTCACGGGAGCTCTCTTCGAGATGAAGAAGGGGAACTCTAGTTCGATGTGGGCGTCCTCAGCCTCCAATCGGTCCTGGATTTCGGAGAGGATCTCCGGCATGTTACGGATCGTCATTTCCCCCCGTCGGGCATTTAGGATCTCGATGAACCGGCTCATGTGCGTGCCCTTGAAGTGTTGGGGCAGGCTTACGTAGAGGTTGACGTTTGCCACCGTATGCTGGACTTGGTTTTTGCGGTCCAGTACCTGGATGGGATAGGAAAGGTCCTTGATTCCAACCTTATCGATTGCAAGGGCGCGATGGTCGGCCTCGCTCGCGTGGTCTGGAAGGTGTCCGAACAGGGGCGATGTCGTGTCAGTCGACATTATGGGATCCCGATGAGCTTGTGGGTCTGAAGGGAGAGGCGCCACGTTGGGTTGCGGAGGCAGTAGTCCACGGCCAGGCGCGTGTTTGCCGCCTGGTCAGGCCCATCCATGGGCTGGAGGAAGAAGTGGTCGAAGGCTAGTCCTCCAACGTCCTCAGGCCGCAAGCCCGATTGTGGGAAGACTAGTTTTAGTTCCTGTCCAGTCCGGACCACCAGTTTGGTACCTGCCTTGGGGCTGACGCAGACCCAGTTCACTCCTGACGGTAGAGGACGGGTTCCGTTGGTCTCCACGCCCACTTCTATCCCTCGAGCTTTGCAAGCGTCGGTGAGAGGTTGGTCCAACTGAAGCAGCGGTTCCCCGCCTGTGAACACTACGTAGGGCTTGCCCCCAGATGCGCGGGCCCTCCACACTTCGTAGATGTGAGCTGCGAGGTCTGGAGCGCTGGCGAACCGTCCCCCTCCAGGACCGTCGGTACCCACGAAATCGGTATCACAGAAACTGCAGGCGGAGGACTCTCGGTCCCGCTCACGACCCGACCATAGATTGCAGCCTGTGAACCGACAGAAGACGGCCGCTCGCCCTGCGTGAGTGCCTTCGCCCTGCAGTGTGAGGTAGGTCTCTTTAACTGTGTAGGCCACCCTTGGCCTCACGAGGTCGTAGGGCTGTAGCGGGTCGGGTCGGGAAGCCCGGCTTCTTCGAATCCCTTTCGGCGGAGGAGGCAAGAGTCGCAATGCCCGCAAGCGAGTCCATCGACGGGGGAATAGCAACTATGGGTCAACTGGTAGGGGACGTCCAACTTGGAGCCAGCCTGGACGATCTGGGCTTTGGTCAGGGCGATCAGGGGCGTGTGAATTCGAAACACCCCACCTTCGACTCCTTCCTTCACAGCAAGGTTGGCGACGGCCCGAAAGGCTTCGATGAACTCGGGGCGGCAATCTGGGTAGCCGGAGTAGTCGACAGCATTGACGCCGATGAAGATGTCATGGGCCTTCGACTGCTCGGCAACACCGAGTGCGTAGGAAAGGAACACCAGATTTCGAGCGGGGACGTAGGTGCTTGGGATCCCTGTGCTCACTTCGTCGAGAGATTGGTGGTGCGGCACCTCGATATTGGCATCTGTCAACGCGGAGCCTCCAATCTCCTTGAATAGCGCGACGTTGAAAATGTAGTGCTTGGAGATTCCGTAGTGCTGAAGCACGCTTCTAGCGGCGTCGAGTTCGACCTTGTGGCGTTGGTGGTAGTCGAAACTCAAGGGAACCGGTTCGAACCCCTGATCGATCGCCATCGCGAGGCAGGTGGTAGAATCCAGTCCGCCACTGAACAGGACGACTGCTTTCTTGGTCATGGATGGTCCTCTCTGAGAGCTCTGATAGCATGGTGCTGTCCGTTTGGACAAGGCATACTTGTCCGTAAAGGTCGGTAGAAGCTTCCCAGCGAGCAGGCTCACCCCGCAAGGCGTGTCCGGCTTTTCCCCGAAGGCATGGTGTTTCCTGGCACGTCGGCGTCCAGTTTCCTCGTTGGACTCATCCGGACTCGGTGAAGGGTGGATCGGCGGAGGCTCTCCCTCCCGGTCCTGGCGGAGGATGTGGTCTTGCCGTGGACTTAGTTCAAGGAGGGGTGCTCGACC
>JAZAMN010000019.1:0-63661 GCA_036229005.1 Myxococcota bacterium | reverse complement strand
CCGCGGCCCCCCCCCAAGCGCGGCCGAGGCCCCAGACTCCCAGTGAATCTCAGCCGCCCCGGACGGAGAGGAGGGCTCCAGCAGCCCCAACCGCACCAGCAGAGCAGGCGCCCCCTCGCTCCGGGGCGGTCTCCAGCACGGCACAGACCCAAGCGACCCGAGATCAGCCGTCGAAGGCGACGCCTGTTCAGGGGCCGCCTCCTTCGCAGACTCGCACCGCTCCCCAGGCCCCCGAGCAGTCGACGCCCTCTCGGACGGCGGTGGGGCAAGCCCCGGAGGCTCCTCGTTCGGGGACCGCAAGCAGCTCCTCGCCGGCGCCAGGAGGGGTTCGGCGTGAGGCTGGCCCCCCGACTGGAGAGGTGGGGACTCCGGTAGCGGCACCCCAGCGTCCCGCTCGTCTGCCGCTTCAGAGCGCCCCTGAGGCGCTGCCCACCCTCAAGGAGCTCCTCAAGACACTCCCGGCGGGTGCGCGCGTCGTCCGCCAGGAAGGTGACCTGGTCGAGATCGCCTTGCCGCAAGAGAGCATGCGTGATCTGGGCGGCCCCGTGGATTGGTCGGCGGGGGTCCTGAGGGGTGCGCCGCTTCGGCCCCAGACCGACCTGGGAGGTGGAGGCTCCGTTGGCCTCCCTGCGCGCCCGCCGCTCTACTCCCCGGAGTTCGTGGCGCCCCGCAAGCGGTCCACGCAGACCACCCCGGCGCCAACTCCGAGAGGAGAGTCCCCGGAACAGGCCACGAGCCCCGCGTCCCCGACCCCCGCCAGGCGTAGGCCTACAGCCCCTCCGCTGGTTCAGGAGTCGCCGCGAGCCCCCCATCGCCAGCGGCAGGAGAGCCCGGCCGCGCCTCGAGTGGACTGGCGCACGCCCCCTGTCAGGCCCGCACCGCCTCCGGCTGTCGCCCAAGAGACAGGCTCGGCTCCAGTCTCTGCACCGGCGGTGCTCCAGAGGGCACGGGGTGAGCAAGCGTCCCCGGTCCCTCAAGCGCCTCAAGCTCCTGCGAGCCTGCGCCCAGGCCTGCTGACGCGACGCGTTCAGCTCCGAGGCCTCAGCAGCGCGTTCGACGAAGGCATCGACTGGACCCGAGCCGGCCTCGGGCGCGCACCGATCCACAGTCCGGACGCGCAGACCATCGGCCGCCGGAGGCCTCAGGTCACGCCGCCCGCCGAGGAGGCTCCCCTCCCCCGCGGCCTCCCTGCAGACGCTCCGCCACCGCCCATTCCCAGCGGCTTGGAGGCGCCCAGGTCTCCTGGGAGCTCCCCTGGTCCTCAACTGGGTCGGGCCCCCGATCTCCGCGGCACCGCCTCACCGACCGCGCTTCCTGAGCGTCGCCTGCGCGCTCCAGTGGGCTCGGGCAGTCCTGAGACGCCGATCCTGGCCCGCCGGGCAGCGTGGGAGGGCTCGGTCGAGGTCCCCCTGCGCCGGACGCGCCCCAAGGATCAGCCGCAAACACCGTGGGAGTCCCCCTCGACCGGGCCCGCGCCTCAACTGAGCCCGCCCTCCACCCGTCGGACACCCTCCCGCCAGCCGGCGAGGCCTGAGACCTCCCCTCCCCAGCGGCCACAGCGTCCTGGAAGCGTCCCAACTGAGGCAGCCCAGGCTGGCCCCCGGGCGATGCTGCGGCCCCCGACCTTGGGGAGTCAGCGCGGCCCGGGGCTGTCTGGGACCTACAGTCAGAGCATCGACTGGAGCCGGGCGGGTGCGCCCCAGACGCCGCTGCTCTCGCGCTACGCAGACACGAGCGCGACCATCAAGCGCTCGCGGCGCGCCCTGCCAGAGGCCAGCTCAGCAGCGACCGTTGAGCCTGCCGCCGCAAGGGAAGCAGACCAGGCCCCTCAGGCTGGCGTTCGGACCACGCGCCCGCCCACCACTCCCGGCTCCGGCCCAACCCCCACTTCGCTCCGCCAGAGCGCGACCGCTGCGGTGGATTGGCGACGCCCCGGTGCGCGTGGTCCGAGCCTGTCGCCCAGCGCGGTCGAGCAGCTCCGCCCAAGCAGCACCAGCGCTGGCCGCCATGCCGGCGCCCCGTCCACCCTGCCGAGCCGCGGTCTCCAGGCCCAGGCTGAGCAGACCTCGATCCGCAGGGCCAAGCCCTCTGTCCCCCGGGACCTGCGCGATGCCTTCACCGAGGGGCAGGATTGGCGCAGCCCCGAGCTGATGTCGAGCCCCGCCGGTGTGGCTGGGCAGGATGCGAGCCCCCGCTTCGCCCCATCGGGGAGTGGACAGGCACAGACGCCTGCCTTGGCGCGCCAGCAAGCCTGGGAGGGCCAGCCAACGGTCGCGCCCCGCCGCACCTCGCTGGCGGATGGCAGCCCGGAGATTGGGGTGAGCCGAGCGGTTCGGAGAGGTGGAACCCGCAGCCTGGCCGCGCGCGGGCGCGGTCTGGACTTCCGCACCCCTCCCTCATCCCAGCCCCAGCGAAGAGCACAAGCCCAGCGAGAGCCCCGGGGCACCACGGGTCCCGGCCGTGCCCCCATCCAGTCTCCCGACGCTCAGCACATCGCTCGCCGCGCCGCGGAAGAGCAACCGAGAGGGCTCAGCGGGCTCGCTCCCAGGACCCGAGATCCCCAAAGCGCCGCCGCCAAGAGCCCGAGCCCGGCTCCCTTGGCCCAGATGCAGGCCTTTCAGGGGAGCCCCACCTTCATCGCGCCCCGTAAGCCGCCCGAGCCCGAGCCTCAGCGAGAGGCCGATTCGTCCAGTTCCGCATTGCAGAGCCCGTCCGCGACCCCAGCATCAGGGGCTCCGCGCCCCTCTGGGCAAAAAAGCGGCGGCAAGCGGCTGCACGGAGGACGCGATGGGGGGTACCATCCCTCCCCGTTCGAGGCGGACGAAGAGGCGTGGTCGTCAGGGGACTTCCCTGACATCGAGTGGCAGGCTGAGCCGGCGAAGCGCCGGCGGGTCAGCGCTCCAAAACCAGAGCCTTCGCCCCCGCCAGATGTCCTCCAGGAGATGGCGCGAGAGCAGATGGTCGAAGTGCTCAAGACCCTGACCACGCAGAGCCCAGAGGCCCGTGAGCTCCTTGAGGAGATCATGGAGGCCGTTCAGCGGATCCGCGACCTGGACCACCTGAGGAAGTTCTGATGCCCGGCTCCCTCCCTGCCACCCGGCCCCTCTCCTTGCTCACCCTCGGTGGCCTCGCGCTGCTGCTCTGGCCTGGCGACGCCCTCGCCCAGAGCGCTCTGGACCGCTTGCGCTCCGGGAAGGACGCAGCCTCCGGCGCCGAGGGGCCGAGCCTGGACGATCCCGACCGGAACCCCAACGTCACGCCAGAGGTGAAGGTCGTTGGGTTCCGCGACATGGACGCTGAGAACGACTGTCCCGCGACGGAGGCCCGCTACGGCCTCTGCATCGAGCGGGTGGAGTTCATGGACAGCGACAGCGCTTGGGAGACCTCCCAGGCCTTCCAGATGAACCACCGCGGAGCCCGAAAGGCCGCCGAAGAAGCCCCCGCGGAGAACGGCGACCTGCCAGCCGAGGTCGCTCAGGCCTACGCCACGCGCACCCACTGGCAGAACACCGGCGAGCTCTACGCCCAGGTCTGGGAGGACGTCGCATACCGCTGGGAGAAGGACGGGGACATCGGACAGTCCCTGCAGCGGGAAGGGTTCACCGCGCTCCCCACCACCAACGAGCAGTGGAGCGCCAGCGTGCGCACCCGGGGTGGCCAGTACGCGCTCCCCGACGAGGAGGTCTGGCTGGCTCCGGACTTCTGGATCGAGGCCCAGTCCGGCACCCCCATCTACCGGGATCTCCAGTACTTCGACGATGGCAGCGGCGCCTTCGAGGGTGCCCCGCAGTTGGTCTTGATGCAGGGCCGCTTCGCTGAACGTCTGGGCTACCAGGGGCAGCTCCGCGCCTACGACATCTTCCACGGCGACCCCAAGTCCTCCGGCCCGTTCTTTGAGCAGATGTACCCCTACGAGAGCCCGGGCACTTTCGCGTCCGCGGGCATCGAGGGGATGCTCACCCGGCCTCTGCTCAGCGACGACAACGGCAACACCAGCCGCACCGAGCTGGTCGACCTGCGCGAGCGCAACACCAAGCTCGAGATCCTGGGCACCCCCTCCTTCATGGAGGTCGAGACCTACGCGAGCGCGGAGTTCGTGGCCTTCTCCCGCCTCCTGCAGGTCCAGATCGCCCAGTTCGCGATGGAGGAGTTCACGGTCAACCAGATGCGCGCGATGACGGCGCTGACCGCGATGCTCTACCCCCCTGGAGCCGCGGACATCTCCGGACGCAGCAGCCGACGCCTGAACGCGGGCTCCATGGGCGAGACCGACACCGCCGAAGAGATCGCCGCCCGCACCGCCGGCGCCTTCTACTCGGTGGAGGGCGGCTTCGACCTGTCCTACGAAGACGTCCCCACCCCCCTCGTCGAGCGCTACATCCTCGATCTGACCACCTTGTACGGGGTGCGCGTCACCGACGAGATGATGTTGGAGATCAACGACCGGATCTACGAGTCGTTGGTTGAGCTCTGGCGCGGCGACGTGAAGCCGCTCCGCTCCGTCGACCTCATGGAGATCGAGCAGTGGGCGAACACCAACTTCGACGGCTCCAAGCACGACGTCGTGAAGAACCGCGTCAAGCGCATCGTGCTGGCCGTGCTGATGCGCCAGCTCGCCCCTGATGAGCGTGACCAGCGCGAGACCTGGCTGCTGCTGGACCACGCGACCCAGAAGATGGCGGGGACCTTCGATGACTCGCCCGGCGTGAAGTCTGCTCCCGGCGACGTCGTGGAGACCTCCGCGGGCGCCTGGGCCTCCACGCTCGCGACCCACCGCTACGCCGCGACTCCGATTCCCCAGGGCCTGGGGGCGATCGACCCCGTCGCGGTCTGCTCCACAGCCGACGGCACCAACGCGCTCAAGGAGGAGAGCTTCGGCGCAGTCCACCTGGACATCCTGGTCGAAGCCCCGGACGGAGAGGTCCCCTTCGAGCAGCTCACGGCCCACGAGCTCGAGATGGAGCGCGACCGGGTCATGTGGGAGAGCCGCGAGCAGGTCCCCTTCTCCATGCTGGACAACCCCTTCGTCACCGAGCCCGCGCTCACCCGCCTGGTGGGGATGCCCGGCGACAAGGCGCTCTACCGGATCCGCTGGGAGATCTGGACGGGCTGGCACATCCTCTGGGCCATCGAGGACATGCCGTCCATCGACGACAACCCCTCCGGCGTGCGCCTGAGCTTCCGCACCGCAGCGATCTGCGAGGACACGGTGCTTGCGCCAAAGGACCTGGTCCCCACCCTGGTGCGAGCCGCGCTCCTGGACGGCGAGTTCGCCCACACCGACCACGTCCGTCGGCGTGACCTTGAGCTGGAGGACCGCCTGACGGCCTGGCCGCCCATCGTGGCGCAGATCGCCAAGCGACTGGTTCCCCGCAAGTTCTCGGATGAGCCGCCGGCGAAGGTGGATCCGAACACCTATTCCTACCTCTCTGAGCTCATCCGCGCCCAGGTCCGCGACTATGCATCCAGTGGCGAGCGCGAGGACATGCTCCTTGTGGTGGTGGACAACCACGCTCCCGGTCGCTGGACTCCCTTGATGGACCGTCGCCCGCGGACCTCCTACGCGCGCACCCAGTCGCGGGCCTGGCGCGTGGGCACGGTCCGCACAGCCTCCTGGGCCTGGTACGTGCGCGGTAGCGCCAAGCCGGGCCGCCTCGGAGCCCCCGTGTTCCCCGCCTACTCCGCCACCGAGTCGGTAGAGGCGAATGCAAAGGCCCCGCGCTGGGCACGCCCCAAGACCACCGACATCAACATCGTAGGCGGGCTCGGCTACTTCCCCTACCGGCAGGTCAACTACTTCTGCAGCCCGAACGTCCAGGATCTGGATGTCATCTCGCCCTGCGCGAGCAACCAGGTGCTGCCTCCCCTGTACTCCGACGGCCTGAGCATCGACTTTGGGGTCTACGCGACCCTCTGGTTCCAGAAGGACTGGCGTGTCGCCATCGAGACCGGGCCTGAGCTCCGCATGGACGCCGTGATCCCGGGGGCCTCCCTGAGCTGCAACTTTGTTGACTGCGACGGCGACAACCCGAACTACGCATTCACCATGCGCCCCCAGCTCGGTCTGAGCGTGGGCATCCGTCACGCCCCAGACCCTCGACCGCTGCGGCGCTCCCTCGCACTGGGCTACCCCTGGGGTGCAGACCGTGCAGACGGCAGCTCGGACCTCTCCCGCGGACAGCACGGTGTGCGCGGCGGGTTCTTGGTGGGCCCCGGCTACAACGGCATGGAGTACACGCTGAGCGCTGAGTACTGGATGTCCTGGGGTGTCCGGCGCAAGACCAGCCCGCAGGCGAGCTTCACGCCTTACCACCCCAACTTTGTGCTCGGTCCCTACCTTCGCTACCAGCGGGGCGGGATGCTCTCCAACCTGACTGATGCAGCCGGCGCCGATGGTGACCGCTACTACGACCTTGAGAGCAGCAACACCGTCCTGATCGGTGTGCGCGGCCAGTACCGCCTCAGAGGCGACCAGAAGGAGCCGGACGTGCCCTCGGAGCTGCCCCAATGAGCCAAGATTCCTCTGCGCGCTACTCGCATGTGGCCGAAGTGGTCAGCGAGGTCCACGACCGCCTGGTCGGCTGGAGCCGTCGCATGCTTCGGGACGCCGGCCTGGAGACGGTCGAAGTCTACGGGCAGTTTCCCCCCGAAGGGACGACCTCCAGCTACGTGGTGCTCTTCCCCTACCGCCTGGGGCCCTCTCCCAAGATCGTGGAGACCTCCAACGGCATCTCCCTCCTCGCACCTCGCCGGGCCATCCCTGACAAGGGGTCTGGCGTGCCCAAGGAGTGGGCCGAGTTGGGCCGAGATCTCGCGGAGGCCATGAAGCTGACCTTCCCCGTCGTCGGCGCGAACAAGGGCTATCCCCGCCCGAACCCGAACCCAGAGCTCAAGGCGCTCCCCAAGCCCCTGGTCGCCTGGTACAAGGCCCAGCCCGAGAATGGCGTGGACTCCTGGACCTTCACCAAGGGCAAGGTCCTGCATGGCCGCCTGCCCTCGCTGTGGTGGCGTCCCGCGTTCACGATGACCACGCACTACATGGCCGTGGCAAACGACGGCGGCCGCGGGACCTCGGATCGAAGCTCCATGGACGCGCCCATCGCCTTGCCGGGGTTGTCGGTGATCGCGGCGGGCATCCATCTGGAGCGCACCATCAAGGCGACCCTGCCCCCGCTGCCCATCGGCGAGCCCATGTGGACCATGTGCGAGGCCTACGCAAAGAGCGTCGGCGGAGAGCTGGCCGATCGGATCCGGGAGAACGCCGCCTACCTGCAGAAGCCCAACGAGGTCCACATCTCCGTCGTGCCGGTGCATGACCTGACCAACATGGACTTCGCCAACCTGATGCAGGCGCTCCAGCGCCCCTTGCAGCCGGCTTTGAACCTGGCCTTGCGTCTTCCCCTGGGCGCGGCCGTCGACCTCTCCCCCAGCGTCTCGCCTCGCTTCGTGCCTCAGGCCCCGGATCGCGGCGCACCCGGTTCTCCTGAGGAGGGCGCCCCGTGAGCCAGACGATTCAGTGCATCGAGCCCGGAGGACGCCCGCTGGTCGCCTCCGTGGACCTGGAAGGCGGCGAGAACTTCTCGATCTACGTGATCGAGGACGCCGACCCCTCCGCGAGCATTCTCCGCGCGACCATCCTGCGCAAGGGCACCGCGACGCCGCCTCCCGGGGCACTGCTGCTCTTCGAGGCCACCTTGGTGGGGAGTGGCGAGAAGACCGCCATCCGGACGGTCCTGGTGAACAGCCAGGTCACGGTGGAGATGATCCGGCCCGATGCGCGGAGCCGGGTGACCTCGAACATCGAGATCCCCTCCCCGTCCCGCTTCGAGGTCAACTTCGGCGACCTCCGCACCATCTCCTTCACGCTGGAGGCCGCGGTCGCCGGCTCCAAGGGCGCCAAGGCGATGGTGGGCGGAGGCGGAACCCGCAAGAGCAGCGCGCTCCAGGTGGGGGGCAGCGCCTCCTACATGATCCCGTCGATCGTGGCGACGCTGCGGGTCCCTCAGACAAAGATCCTGCAGTGGCTGACCGAGGCCGCCAAGAAGCTGGGGCTCTCCCCCTGGATGATCGGCTCGATGGTGGCGGTGCTGTTCACCGTGGGCGCATCGGTCGCGGTCGCCGCCTGGTCCTACATCAAGGCCAAGGACGCGCAGGAGGAGACGGCTCAAGCGATCGAGGACGCGACCGCCGCCGCGGATGCCCGCGACAAGGCGCTGCAGGCGGAGTCTCAGTGCCTCGTGGAGCGCGGGGAGCTCGTGAAGGCCCTGGGCGATGTGCAGAAAGAGCGGGAACTGTTGGCCGAGGGCGCGCTGCAGCTCTCCTTCACCGGGATCCTGGCCGCCGAGCGCGGCGGCTCCCGCTACGGCACCGAGGAGGCCACCGCATTCGACCGGGTCGACGACCTCAAGGAGCGCGTGACGGCGGTGATGGCTTCCCTCCGGGGCGAGCCCAAGACCGCGACTTTCTGCCTGGTGCAGGAGGAGCAGCTCGGCAACGACCTCCCTCGCTACGTGCTGCTCTGGCACCCCGACCCCAAGCTGGTCTGCCCCACCGAGTACGCGACCGTCGAGAACGGGATCGCTGCGATGGGACGCTGGGCCCTCTCCGACCGCGCCGCACGAGAGTTCGGCGTCCAGGAGGAGGCGACCGGCACTGCGGAGACCCCGGCGGACGGCATCTCCGACCTCCTGTCCGACCCCCGCATGCGGGACCGGTGGTCCGCCAACGCCTACACCCAGGGCTTGCGCGCCATCCAGGAGGGCATCCTCACCGCCCCCACGGGTGAGCGCCCTGCGGTGGCCCCCGGCCAAGCCCACCTGTGGATGCTGACCGTCTGGGACCAGTACAACAAGATGTCCTCCCCCGTGGGCGGCGTGATGAACACCAGCGCCGAGCAGTGCGCCCAGACCTTCGTGATGGAGCAGCTCTCCCTCTCCGGCCCTGCGGAGCCCGGCCAGCCCGTGCTCCCCGACATCACCAAGGTCGCCAGCGGGGAGCTCCGCGTTGAGCCCACCCCCACGGCAGGCTGTCCCTGGCCCTCCGAGCGCAGCATGGAGGACAGCGCCCGCTCTGCGGTCCGCGCGGTCGCCCACATGGCCCAGCTCAACGGCAGCCAGGACGGGAGCGCCGAGGCCTCTCCCTGAGAGACCTCGCACTCCGGGGCGGAGGACCAAACGCAAAGGGCACCCCGTGATGGGTGCCCTTTTCTCTGTCCGCCCTAAACCAAGCTCAAGCGCCCTCAAGCCCTTCGAGGAGGGCCTTGACCTGCCCGCGGTAGGGCTCAACGAGAACCTCCAGCGTGCTGCGGTCGTTCTTGTCGAGCTCCCGCGCGAGCGAGGCCAGCAGCAGCGGCGTGTCCAGCTCACGGTCCAGCCCCTTGGACCAGGCTCGGGCCCGGATGGAGGCCCCCTGGATCAGGCCGCCGCTGAGAGCGAACTGCCGGGCCACAAAGTCGAGGTCCACATCGTCCGCGAAGTCGTCGAGCTGACGCTCCCAGAGGATGCGGCGAGTCGGAGCGTCAGGAATGGGCAGGACGATGAAGTCGTCGAAGCGCCGGAAGAAGGCCTCGTCGAGATCCCGGCTCCGGTTGGTGGTCGCAACCAGAACACCCGTGTAGCGGTCCAGTCGGGTCAGGAGGTAGGCGACCCCGGTGGACAGAGCCCCCAGCCCACCTCCCTGGCCGCTGGAGTCTCGCTGCCGGAGTAGAGCCTCGGCCTCGTCGAGGACAAGCACAGCGCGAGCGGCCTCGGCCACATCGAACACCTGGGCGAGCAGCTTCTCGGTCTCACCCAGCCACTTGGACAGGACCGAAGAGAGGTCGAGCTTGACCAAGGGGCGGTCCAGCGTGGTCGCGAGCGCCTCGGCACACATGGACTTTCCAGTGCCAGGGAGGCCAGACAGGAGCAGACGGTATCCCTTCCCACGTCCGGGCTGTGCGCCCTCTTCTCCGAGACGGTAGCGGGCATGGATCAGGACCTGCCGCAGCTCCCAGGACACCTTGGTGGGGACGATCAGGTCTTCCCACTGGGTGTTCACCCGACGCGGGACGGCCAAGGTGCTGTCCGGCACTCCGATGAACTGCCCCTCGTTGAGCTCCTTCGCGCCCAGGAGCCTGGACACCTCGGCGTCCAGGATGGACTTGTCGCGCCGGGCCTCGACCTCGGGCTCCACCCAGCGCAGGGTGGCCCCAGAGCGCACCGCAGCCATGCGCACACTCCCGGGGTCCGGCAGCAACAACAGCCGCTGTCCCCGCACCGGTGGGGTGTCGCGCAGCAGGCTGTTGAGGAGTCCCTCTGCCCGCTCTCCAGCGCCGAAGGCGTCGATCACGCAGACACCGCGCCGGCAGAGCTGAACCGCGACGTCGCCTGCCACCTTCTTGGGGCGCTCGTCACCGCCGAGCACAAGCGCTTCTCGCGCCGCATCCGCGTCGACCTGCCGGGCCGCGACAAAGGCACGCTCCTGACTCGCAGTGTGCAGGATCTCCCAACTGGAGAGCGTCTCGGCCGCCTCGGTCTGAGACTGCCCCCCCGGGGCAAGCCCCAGGCAAGCGCGTCCGGCATAGCTCAGTCGAATGGCCGCGGGTCCCGGGACCACGGGGTCACGAGGGTCCTGCCCAACCACCTGGACCAGGCCCCAGGAGGAGAGCAGGTGGAGCGTGTCTTCCAGCTCCTGCACCTGGCCATCGCCATCCAGAAAATCCGAGAGCAGCGCTGCCCAGCTCAGGACCCCGCTTCGGCGATGAGGGTCCCGCTCCTGCAGGCTGGCCGCGAACTCGGCATCCAGGTCGATTCGAGCCAGGAGTTGAAGCGTCCCCTTCGCGAGGGGCGGGAGGTTCAACACCCGCATGCAGTGTTGCAGGCGGGCGTCGAGGTGATCGACGAAGCGCATTGGCGTCCGGGGTTCTGAGAGTCTCAGGCAGCGGGGCGACGGCGACGGCGCAGACCGCCCACCAGACCGAAGGCCAGGAAGGCGAACGCGATGCCGCCCAGGGTCTGGCTGCGGTTCAGGCCAGTGCTGGAGCAACCAGCCTGGGCGCAGCGGTCCTCGGAGCCACCACCCACGCCGAAGCCCTGGCCGACGAAGCAGGCTGCACAGCCCGGGTCGGCGCAGTCGGTCTGACCGTCACAGTTGTTGTCCACACCGTCCAGACAGGTGCTGCAGTCAAGCTCCATGTTCCAGAAGCGGCCGTAGAGGTCACCGGGGCCTTCGGGGTTGTAGCGGGTCGCGCGGGAGTCTGCGTTGTCACAGTCTCCACCGGTGGCCGAGGTGATGCGCTCAACGCCCTCGGTGGGGTCACCCCAGCAGCCCATCAGGTTGCCTTCCTTGACCAGCTCGACGGTGTGGCGGTCCAGCTCAAGCCACCAGTCGCTGGGATCCGGGTCGCTGAGACAGCCGGTGGTGCACTCGGGGTCGTCACAGTCGGTGAGACCGTCAGCATCATCATCCACGCCGTTCTCGCAGTCCTCGGTGGCACCACCGAAGTTGATGGTGTCCGGGCGGCCCTCCTGAGCGATCTCGGTGCAGGTCATTCCGTAGAGCTGCAGACACTCCCACTCAACCACCCGCTGACGGGACTCCAGGATCCGGGTCGGGTTCCACACCGAGCGGGTGATGACCTGCTCGGGGTAGTCGCTCACGCAGTCGTTTTCCTCGACCTCAAGGTCGATGTCCTCATCGGCGGAGGGGTCCAAGGTGACCTTCACCACCGCACAGCGACCAACATCGCGCCACTCATCACAGTCACGCTCTCCACTCTCGAAGCCGTTCACGCAGGCACAGAAGTCCAGCAGCGGGTCCCGGTCCGACAGGCGACCAGCGAGCCGGTCCTCGAGGTCCCGGACAGCCTGGTCCACGCTCTCATCACCCACCAGAGCGTTGAGGTTCTGCTTGAGAAGCTGGTCGGTCTCGACGATGTCGTCGGGGCCGATCTCCCAATCCTCGACGTCACCCGGGGCGACGGCGCGGGGGAGCAGCATGGGCACTAGGGGGGAGACATCCTTGGCGGCCAGGGGCTCGCTCATCAGCGCCGGGTCACACTCCACGATGTCGAAGTTGCTGCGCCGGGAGGAGAGGAACCAGCCGGTGTCCACCGCCCCCATGTCGCCCTGAGGACGGCCGTCCTGAGGCGCACTGGAGCTGGGAGACTCCTCAGAGGGGTCGTCCTGAGCGTCCTGGATGTAGGCGAGCAGGAAGACCTCCTCCTCCAGGGATGCTCCGGAGTTCAGGGAGCCGATTCCACAGGCGATGGCATCGTCGATGTCCGCATCGCTGCCCTCGCTGTCCCCCACACAGGTGTCCGCGAAGCCGTTGCAGGCCTCGGTGGCGACTGGGGTGCTCAGCGCGCAGGTGTTGTTGCAGTCCTCCTTCTTGATGTCGTCCTCGAAGTCCTCGATGCAGGAGGCTGAGGTGGGGATGGTCTGCTCCCGCAGAGAGCCGATGTCCGTCCCACATCCGATGTAGCCGTCCTGGTCCAGGTCGAACTCGTTCTCGGTCACCGTTCCGATGCGCTCGATGCGCGAGTCCATCGCGTCCGGGACACCGTCGCGGTCCATCTCGTCCCAGAGGCGCTCGGCCAGCTGGGGGTTGTAGGGGTCCGCGTAGTAGGGGGTCGCGTCGTCCGAGTTCGGGGCGTCGTCCGTGCAGTTGTTGTCCATCCCATCGCAGACCTCGGGGTTTCCGGGGAAGCGCTGGTCGCAGAGGTCGTCACAGTCGCCCTCGGCCACATCGGAGGGGAGATCCGCGTTGTAGCCACCGTCGAAGGCCTCGACCCCCTGGTAGTCCACCACCCAGAGGCGGGTGTAGGGATCGCAGGTCAGGGTGAGATCTGCGCCACCACAGGTGATGTCCGGCAGGGTGAGCGGCTCGCCGGAGGAGTCCAACTGAGGGTCCTCAGGATCCAGCCCTGCCTGCTCATCCCAGCAAGGCGCCAAGCCAACCTCGTCGTAGCGGCTCACCTCGGAAGGGGCGTCGTCGGTGGGCAGCATCGCGAAGGAGCCGTCGCCGTCACAGTCCAGCTCGATGAGCGGGATCAAGCCATCGCAGTTGTTGTCGTGGCCATCCATGACCTCGGTGCGGGCGATGCCTTCAGAGTCGAAGTCAGCGTTGTAGCCGACCGGGTCGCTGGCCCAGCGGTCGATCAGGTCGATGTTGTCGCCCGAATCCGGGTAGATGTCGGGGTCGTAGTCCCAGCAGTCGCCGATCCGGGAGATGTAGCGGTCGGAGCCGAGGGTGACCTGGATGACGTCCTCCACGCCGGAGTCCTCTCCAGTGGAGCAGAGGCAGATCGTGTTCTCGACGTCGGCGTAGCCATCCTTGTCGTTGTCCAGGTAGAGGTCCAGACAACCGGAGTTTTCGTCCAACGAGTCGTAGTCGTTGTTGTCGACTGAGCCGTCGCAGTCGTCGTCGCGTCCGTTGCAGGACTCTGCGGCCTTGGGGTTGACCAGCGAGTCGCGGTCATCGCAGTCCATGCTGTTGGTGGCGTAGCCGGACGGCAGAACGCAGAACTCTGCAGAGTCAGTTGCGTCACCGAAGCCATCACCGTCCGCATCACGGAAGTACTCGTCACCGTCAGACACAGCGACGCCGCTGTCGGTGTTGGGGTCACCGTCACAGTCGCTGTCGATCTGGGTGACGCCGCCGAGCTCACACTCCTCCACCAGTCCCGGAGACTGCTTCGATGCGTCAGCATCAGCGGGGTTGTCGTTGCAGTCGCAACCACCCAGGATGACGTTGCCGTTGGCATCCACCATCCCGCCGCTGCTGTCGGTCTTGTTCCAGGTGCTGGTCCAAGCTCCGTTCATCGAGTCGACGGCAGCCCAGTCCTCACAATCGACGGAGGCCTCGCCGCACTCGACGTAGAAGTCGCCGTCCTGATCGATCTCGTCATCCGGGACGCCGTCCACGCAGTCGTTGTCCAGCCCGTCGCAGATCTCGGTGCCACCCGGCAGTGCCAGGAAGGCGTCGTCGTCGCAGTCCAGCACGCTTACGTCGTTGGTCTCGTAGGGCCCCGAGCAGGCCAGATCCACGCCAGGCTTGGTCACCGACGCGGAGCCGGCGTAGCCGTCGCCGTCGTTGTCCAGGTAGCACTCGTCGACGCTGTCACAGTCCTGATCGATGGTGTCGCCGACGATCTCCGCTGCCCCCGGGAAGATGGCCGGGTCACCGTCGTTGCAGTCCGTACCACCACAGGTGCCCGAGGTGGACGCAAAGCCGTCGTTGTCGACGTCGCAGTCGGTGCCGATGGTGATGCTTGTGCTCACCGTCCCCGAGACGTCCGTCCCGTCGGTGTAGTAGAGCTCACAGGCGTAGATCTCACCCTCGACGGTGACTTCACTCACGCCGTCCACCGCGTTGTCGGAGATGCTCCCCGTCCACCCAGAGGTTGGGCTGTAGGTGATGATGTTGGGGTTGCTGACCAGCTCGGAGTTTGCGTAGACCCCGTTGCCGTCGGCGTCGTGGTACCAGGCGACCACTGCAGTGAGGTTGTCGCCGTCGTCGTCCACGACCGGCTCGGTGCTGAGGGGCTGGCAGATCAGGTCGTCCTTTGCCGGACGGGGAGCCGTGGCTCCCTTGGTGCCACCGCCCGCAGCGTTGGCCAACCAGTCGATCTCGATGTTGGGAGCAGCGGGCGGCTTGTTGTCCACCGTGATGTTGCTGCAGGAGGGGCCTGTGCCGTCCCCCACGCTGTCGTTGGGCGTGTAGCAGAAGGTGAGCGTGTCTCCCCTGCTGACGCTGTAGCTGCTCAGATCGATGGTGGCGGAGGTCGCGGTCGTCGTGGAACTGGAGAGCGAGGTGCCTCCGTTGAGCACTTCGTAGCCAAAGAGCCGCTGGTCCACGAGGTGCGGGGAGTCCAGATCAACGTCGTCCCAGTCGCTGAGGTTGTAGGACATCGTGACGATGCTGTCGAAGTAGGTGCTCGTGCCGTCAGAGGAGGACTCCGCGGCAGCCGACAGGACCGGCAGGGTGTTGGCCAGGGTCACCGAAGCGCTGGCCGCAGACCCCGCCCCGCCTGCATCCTGAGGCTGAGCCGTGCACTGGACAATGTCATTCTTGGAGAAGTCGTTGCCCGTTGACAGGTTCAGGGTCTTGGACCCGCCGAAGGAGGACGCGCCAGCACCACCAACCAGGGTTGAGGAGGTGGAGAAGTTCGCTGCGGAGAGGGTGTTCACCCGGGTGACGTTCCAGGTGTAGGTGAGCGTGATCTGCTGCTCGTCCACGTCCTCTGCGACGGCCGTGCAGGTCAGGATCTCATCGACCTTGGGCGAGCTGGGGGAGAGGGTCGGTCCCGAGGTGAGCTGCGGCACCGTGGCCGTCGGCGAGACAATGGAGGTGTCGGATGCCGTCGCCCCCTCGTCGTCCTGGATCTCCAGCACGCAGTAGATGTCCTGCCCGCTGGCGACGTCCGAGGCCGTCAGGGTGTAGGTGTCCGAGAAGGTGCTGCCGGTTGCCGGAGCGGAGAGCGTCCCCGAACCGGAGCTCCGAAGGTTGCCGGTCGCGCTGCCCCGCCGCCACTCGCTGGTCCAGCTCAGGGTCTGGGAGTCCGGGTCGGTCACCGTCCCCGTGCAGGTGAGGACCGAGCCGGTGGAGGTGCCACCAGAGGACACCACGGCGCTCAGGGTAGGCGTGGTGTTGTCGCTGTGCACGAAGGTGTTGGCGGTGTCGGAGTCCGTGCCGTCGTTGGCCGTGACCACGCAGTACACATCGGTCTCGACGTCGGTCCCGAGCAGCGTGTAGGTGTCCGAGACGCTGTCGGTGGCCGGCCCCGTGAAGCTGCTGCTGCTGCTGGAGAGGACCGTGCCGCCCGTGCTCCCGGAGGTCCAGTTGACGTTGACACTGACCGAGTCGCTGTCGGACTCGGTGACGCTGGCCGTGCAGGTCAGGGTGTCACCGGTGGCAGCCGTGGAGGGGCTGATGCCGATACCGGAGATGACGGGCGCGGAGTTGGCCGCAGACACGCTGTCCTGCGCAGTGCCGGTCGCCCCGGCGGCGTCGGTGTAGGTCACCTTGCAGACGATGGACTGGCCCGCATCGGAGGGCTGGATGACATAGCTGTCGCTCGACGCAGTCGCCGAGGTGGTCGGGCCGCCGGTGAAGTTGAGCAGGGTCGAGGTCTGCGATGCGGTGGAGGAGCCACCGACGAACCACTCGACCACGCCGCTGACCACCTGGGCGTTGTCATCCTGGCCGGACACGCTGCACGGCACGGTGTCGCCGGTGGCGTAGGTTCCCGAGGTGATGGCCGCGGTCGCGACCGGATCCGTGTTGGCGACGGTCGCGGTGGTGGAGGCACCGACAGCGGTGCCAGAGAGCGAGCCGTCGCTGGGCGTGACTTCACAGCTCAGGGTGTTGGAGCCGGTCCCGTAGTCCGTACCCAGGCCGGCTGCCGTCGCGGTCTGCGAGGTGGCGCTGGTGACCAGGCCACCGTTCACGTACCACTTGAAGGTCGTCCCGGAGTCCGTGTCCGCAGTCCCGAAGTCGTCCGCGTCAGACCAGGTGTAGGTACAGGAGACGCTGTCGTTGACCTCGGGGGCTGTGGGGCTCACCCCGACACTGCTGGCCACCGGCGCCGTGTTCTGGACGGTCGCCGCAGACGAGGTCACCGCGGAACCGGACGCCGCGTTGCTGTCCTTGGGCGTGACCTCGCAGGTCACACTGCTCCCCTTCGCGGCGAGCAGGCTGCGCATGGTGCGGGAGACCGAGTTGCTGCCGCCCGTCGCGGTGCCGCTCGACGCAGTGTCGGTGGCCTGGGTGGTCCCGTTCACCTTCCAGGCGACCTCGCTCGCGCCCTCGTTGTCGCTGTCCGCGTCCGTGTAGGTCCAGGAACAGGTGACGGTGTCGTCCACCTGGGGAGCCGTGCTGCTCAGCGCCACGGAGGAGGCGACAGGGGCGGTGTTGCTGAAGCTCGCCGAAGCGCTCTGGTTCGTCGAACCGCCGATATCCGTCACCGTCAGCTTGCAGACGTAGACGGGGTTTGACGCGTTCACGTTGGCGGTGATCTTGGCCGTCGTATCCGGCACGGTGGCTGCGGAGGTCTTGGACCCACTGGTCCCGGAGGTTCCCGAGATCGTGGAGCCCGAGCCATCCACCCAGCTCATCGCCCAGCTCCAGCTCTCGTAGTCGGTCTCCTGGATGGTCGCCGAGCAGGTGAGCGTGGAGCCACTGGTCACGGTCGTGGCCGAGAGGTTGGGGCCCGTGATGATGGGGTCGGTGTTGTCCAGGTAGAAGCTGCCGGAGGCGACGGTCGTTCCAGCACCGTCGTCGTCGGTGGGGGTCACCTCACAGGTGATGGCTTCGCCACCTGAGGTCGGCGCCGCCTGCAGCGCAGAGGCCAGGGCCGTCGACGAGGTCTCACCGGCGACGGCGCTGCCAGCCACCTTCCACACAAAGGTGGAGTTGTCCGGATCCGAGGTGTCAGGGTCCGTCAGGACGTAGTTGCAGGTCAGGGTGTCAGCGACCGTGGAGCTGGCAGGCCCCACCGAGACGCCGCTGGCACTGGGCAGCGTGTTCTGGACCTCCAGCGCGCCGCCATTGGCGGACGCAGAGTTGTCCGTGCCGTCATTGACGGTGACCTCGCAGCCGATGAAGTCCCCCTCGGATGCGCCGATGGCCGTAGGGGTGGTGGTCTTGGAGGTCGATGCCCCGGAGACGCTCTGAGTGGTCGACGAGCCCGAGAAGACGGTGCCGGAGGTGGAGTTGTAGAACCAGTCCACGGAAGCGCTGACCTGGGCGTCGGAGTCACCGTCCGCGTAGCTCCAGGAGCAGGTGATGGTGTCCCCCACTCCCGGAGAGGTGCCCGTGACCCCCACCCCGCTGACGGTCGGAGCGGTGTTGTCTACCGTGGTGTCGCCCGAGCTCCCTACCGCTGAGTCGTCAGTGCCATCGTTGACAGTGACCTCGCACATGAGCTGGCCACCCTTGACGACGCCATTGATGTCGCCACCCGTGGTGGACGAGAGGTCGATCGTGTCCGAGGTCGCGGTGCCGGAGACCGTGCTCGTGTGGTCCGGCGTCACGCTGTAGGAGGCGCCACTGGTGGCCTTGTAGAACCACTCCACGGAGGCGCTGGTCTGGCCATCGCTGTCATCGTCCGCATAGGTCCAACTGCAGGTGGCCGTACCGTCGGCACCGCCGGTGTCGGTGGCGGTGACAGCGGACACCTCTGGGGGCGTGTTCACCACCAAGATCCCGGCAGACTCCGCGGAGTCCGACGCCGTGCCGTCCGAGGTCGTGGCCTGGCAGAAGATGTAGTCCCCCTTGGATGCGCCCACGCTCGCTGCGCTCAAAGCCGCGCTGCTCCCCGTCCCCAGCGTCGCCGAGCCGAAGGTGCTGGTCGTCCCGACGTACCAGGCGTAGGTGTGGGTGAGGCTGTCGTCTTCGTTGATGTCCGTCGCGGAGGGCGCGCAGGTGAAGATGTCCTGGACGTAGTTGCTGGCGCTGGACAGCCCGGGTGTGGCAGCGACCGGGGCAGAGTTGCTGATCGCGATGCTGGCGTCGTGGTTGTTGGGGCCATCATCGACGCCCCGACAGTAGACCGTGTCCCCGCTGTCCAGGTCCGGGCTGGTCTGGAACGCGCTGATGTCCAGCGTGTCGGTCTCGACGGTGTCGGCTGCGGAGCTGAACGCGGTGGTCTGGATCGGCGTCGGGGAGCCAGAGGCGGGATCGCTGTCGTACCAGTTGATGCTCGTGACCGCCTGACCGGAGGCCGGCTCGACCGTACAGGTCAGAGTCGAGTCCTCGAACGCCGCTCCGCCGCTACCGTCACTCGTGATGGCCGCACCTGCGGCGGCGTAGACCACTGCAGCGGCGCCCAGCACCCCCGCTCCGACCAGAGTGCCGCCAACAAGCTTGAGAACCTTGCGATCTGCCATTCCAGGCCTCCTCGGTGCCACACAGAGGCCAGAGAGCCTCCGCGCAGAGCCCTCCCAGCCACGGAAGACTCCGGCGAAAGCATAGCAGGAACTCTCCCGCTCCCCCCAGGGAGATCCCGGGACGCAAGAGTGTCAGGGGCGCTACTTGCTCGTCGTCGCCGCGCCCAGCAGCCAATAGACACCGGCCACCCGGGAGTCCGCGTTGTTGAGGGGGATCGTCCCCCCGTCCTCGCGCACCGCGCCGACGTAGAGGTAGAGCCAGTCGTCCGAATCCCAGCCCTGCTGCCAGGTGGAGCCGGGGATCTGGAAGCTCCCGTCGTTCTCCGCCACGCAGGCCACGGTCTCCAGGATCTCCTCCACGTCCTCGCCAGATCGGCGCTCAGCCATCACGATGACCCGCTCCGCCTCGACCTCTCCCCACTCAAAGGTCAGCTCGTTCTTCCGGAGCACGGGGGGAGCGTCACTGTAGACGGCAGGGGTGAAGAGCTGGAAGGAGCCAGGGGTGGCGCCGACACGCTCGATCCCAAACTCCGGGAGTTCGCTCCCCACCACAGTCTGCAGGGAGTAGTCGGCCCAGTCGAGGTACTGCTGGCTGCTCAGCGCTGCGTCGTAGATGCGGTCGGAGGCGCCCTGAAGCTCGAGCTCCACACCGTCCGCAGCCAGCGTGACCTCGCTTGCGCCCAGATCCCACAGCTTGAGCGAGGGGAAGCTGGGGTCAGCGGTGCAGTCGTCGGTCTCGACCCCGAAGATGTCCCACCAGTGCACCTCCTCTGGCTCGATGAGGCCAAACCAGGCGGTCCCGAAGTCCTGACTGTCGTTGGTCCAGTAGCTCCCCTGCAGCTCGTACCACTCGATCGCGCCCAAGCTCCCGGCCAGGCCCGTGGCGTCCTCGAAGACCTGCAGGCCCCGCTCGAGCTCGCCTTGGCCGAAGTCGGTCTGCACGCGCACGTCGACCCAACCGGCGGAGAGCGCGGGGACCTCGACCAGCAGGCGGTCCTCCTCGGCGGACAGGACCGTGGCCTCGACTGCGTCCAGAGTGACCTGTGCGCTTCCATCGAAGGGCCCGCCCAGGATCTCGACCTGCCCGCCCAGCGTGGTCAGGTAGCTCGGCTGGACAGCATCCACGGCCAGGACCTCCAGGCCGGAGTCGTCGACGGGCTCGTCACCCGGGCGGTTCCTGCCCAGGTTGTCACAGCCAATGAGCAGCGCGAGGGCGATGAGGGACATGGGTTCTCCTGGTTGCTTGGAGGCACAGACGGAGCCGCCGCGTCTTCATTCACCCCGAGCCCGGATCCTTCAAGGGCCCCGCTCCACATCGAGGGCGGCCTGGATCTCCCGCCGGGTGTTCGAGAAGCGCCGGATGCCGATGCCAGCGACCACGAAGGCCACCGGGATGAGGGCTCCCCCGAAGACCATCAGCGCCGGGGAGTCGGCGAAGAGCTTGATCATGGTCACCCCGGAGACCAGGAGCATCATGGCGGTACGCAGCCAGGACAGCAGGGTGCGATCGTTGGCGAGGCGGGTGCGGTCGAGGGCCAGGACGTCCCGGAGCGGGAGCTTGGAGTCACTCAGCGGAGGCATGGACGAGCCGGTTCAGGGCGGCAGCGAGGGCCAGGTAGTCCTCGCTGGTGTTGTAGATCTGCGCGCTGATCCGCAGGAACAATGCGCCTTGGTGAGCCACGATGGGGACCTCCACCCGATCCTCCTCAAAGAGGACCCGGTTGAGCTGCATCGCGCCCTCCACGGTGGGCGGGAAGGCCATCGGCGGGAGCTGCATCGAGCACATGGCGGCGCGCATGGAGGGCGGCCCAGCGGGGATCAGCCCAAAGCGCTCACAGAGCAGATCGGCCTGCGCCCGGCAGAGGGCGTTGTTGTGGGCCCGCGCGGCGTCCAGCCCCCCTATCGACTCCCAGAACTCCCGGACGGCGTGCACGGCGAGCCAGGCGGCGGGATCCCGCGTGCCGATCTGGTCGAAGTTCTGGGGGAAGCCCTCCCTCCACCAGTGGGAGATGGTGGTGGGTTGGAGGCCCTGGCGCGCGCTGGGACTGGCCCACAGAAACGCGCAGCCCTTGGGGGCGCACAGCCACTTGTGGAGGTTGCCGGTGTAGAAGTCCGCGCCGATCTCCTGGACCTTCAGGGGGAGGAGGCCAGGGGCGTGTGCGCCGTCCACCAACACGGGCACACCACTCTCGCGGGCGAGCTGGACCATGCGCCGGATGGGGAGCACCAGCCCCGAAGCCGAGGTCACGTGGTCCAGGACGGCGAAGCGCGCCCCTCGAAGGGCCACCCCCAGGTCCTCCAGCCAGGCGTCATCGACAACCGGGCAGGGGAGCGGGACTTCGACGACGTGGGCGCCCGAGCGCTCCGCGACCCAGCTCAGGGTGTTCCGGACGGCGGGGTACACGTGGCTGAGGGTGACGAGCCGATCCCCGGGCTGGAAGCGCTGCGAGCGGAGCACCGCGTTCACGCCGCTGCTGGCGTTGTCGACGAAGGCCAGGTCCCCTCCCCTGGCGCCGACCAGCTCCCCGACCACCGCTCGGGCCTGCACCAAAAGCTCCGGCAGGCGCCGCACGATGAAGTCCACCGGCTCGGACTCCAGCGCCTGCATCCAGCGGATCTGCGCCGCCTGTAC
Organism: Myxococcota bacterium; assembly: GCA_036229005.1. Taxonomy (GTDB): domain Bacteria; phylum Myxococcota_A; class UBA796; order UBA796; family CAJQPC01; genus CAJQPC01. The sequence goes on along the minus strand of JAZAMN010000019.1, from coordinate 42,163 downwards.
CGACCGGGGGGTGGCCCCGAAGCTGCCGTGGTTCAGGAAGTGGACGTCCTCTCGCAGGGAGAAGCGCGCCCGAACTCCCCGACCGAAGCTCACGCGGCACCACCGATCGGCCGCTCGATGAGGGCGTTGACGACGGTCCCGGCGGCCATCAGCCCGAACACGCTGGGCAGGAAGGAGACGGTGCCCTGGACCACGTTCCGGGACTCGCAGGAGTGCACGTCGTTGTCGCCGCCCGGGCACACGCAGCGGAAGGCGTCGGCCACGTCGTTGTCGAGCTCCACGGGGGGCTCATCGGACCAGACCGCCTGGATGCGCTTGATGTCGACGCCGCGTTGGCGGAGCTTCTTGCGCACGATTCGCGCCAGCGGGTCGTTCTTGGTCTTGTCCAAGCGGTTCACGCGCACGCGGGTGGGGTCGAGTTTGGAGCCCGCGCCCATGGACGCGACGACGGGGATCTCGCTGTTGGCGCAAGTCTCCAAGAGGTGCAGCTTGGCGGTGACGTTGTCGATACAGTCGATCACCCAGTCCCAGCCGGGCTCGAGGATCTCCGCCGAGCTCTCGTGGTTGTAGAAGCGGTACCAGCTCTGGACTTGGGCCTTGGGGTTGATGGCCCGGACCCGCTGCTCCATCAGCTCGCTCTTGGGGAGCCCAACGGTGCGGCGGAAGGCGTGAAGCTGCCGGTTGAGGTTGGTCACGCAGACATCGTCGAAGTCCACGAGCCCGACCCGTCCGACGCCACTGCGCGCGATGGCCTCCGCGGCGTAGGAGCCGACGCCCCCGAGCCCGACCACCAGGACGGAAGCGCGCTGCAGACGCGCGAAGCCGCGACGGCCGACGATCAGCTCGGTGCGGTGAAAGGGGTGCATCCTGCCTCCAAGGAGGGGCCGCTTATCCCCGGCTCCCCACCCACGCGAGCACCGTGACAGCCAGCGCGCGGGCGAGCCACTGGGGGTCCTGGTCGCTCAGCGTGCCCGGCAACAAGCCCAGGTCGACGCGCTCGACGCCCTCCCGCCCCGTTTCCAGCTCAGGCGGCTCCGGGAGGCCGGGGTCCAGGGTGTCACCGCGCAGGAAGCGGAGCTGGAACCACCCCGTCGGCCGGGAGAGCTCGGTGTCGAAGCGCTTGTGGGTGAAGTGCTCGGCCAGCCAGTCCTGCTCTTGGGCCAGGTGAGGGTCCAGCACCACGACCGCGAGCACCCGATCCCGAAGGCCATCGTAGGCCTCCAGGCAGCGCAGCAGAGCGCCCACGTGCTCCCCTGCGGCCATCAGGATGAAGCGGTCGGCGGCCCCTGGGCCCGCCGCGTCGATCTCGGTGGCCAGGGCCTCAGGCTCGGCCTGACTGAGGATGTCCTCGTCGAGGAGGACACAGCGTGGGAGGAGCTCGGAGAGGGAGAGGTGGAGATCGGTGAGGGACAGACTGACCCACACCACCGACTCCGCTTTCCTCCCCAAGGCCACCCTGAGCGGCTCTGTGGCATCGGCGAGGACATCCCAATCCAGACCGGCCCCAAGGTAGCGCCGCAGATCCCAATCTGGGCCCAGGCTCTGGGGGTCCTCGTACAGGGACTCGTCCGCGCCTTCGCCGTAGAGCACGCCGGCACGCTCAGTGATGGAGACGGCAGCCAGGCGCTCAGTGAGCGAGCGCTCGCCAGGGAGCGCGGGGACGGGCAGACGATCGGGCTGGGGATCCGTGAGCTTGGTGAAGGGATCCCGGCCGGCGGGGTTGAACCAGACGCGCGCTCGCCCCAGCGCGAGCCACTCCTCGGCGCTGCCCTCCCGGGACTCGATGGGGCCGCGGAGCAGAGTCACCAGGCTGAGCTTGAAGAAGCGCTCCCAGTCGAGCTCGACGGGCCGCGGACGCGCCCACCAGAGGCTGGCCAGGAGGAGGAGGATCGCGGAGGCCCACAGGGCGATGTCCAGGGGGGTGAGCATGGCCCAAGCGTAGCGCGAAGCGGGTCCAGGCAAGGGGTCTTGACATGCCAAGACCGCTCCGAGCATGATGGTGCGGAGTCCTGGGATGCCTCCAGACGTAGACAGCCCCCGCGGGCTGCGATAGTCTGGCGGCGCAATCCGGTGGAGACCCTCCACAAGATGGATTCACCCTTCCCCTGCAGTCGGGCTGTTCCGACCGCAGGCGTAACCGCAAGAAGAGAGGAGCCCGATATGAACACCAAGCTGCTTGCTGCTGCTGCCGCCGCCACCGCCGCCTTCGCCCTGGTCGCCTGCGACAAGGATTCCGAGGAGAACGCTGAGAACGCTGACAACGCTTGCAACGCCTGCAACGCTTGCAACGCCTGCAACGCCTGCAACGCTTGCAACGCCTGCGGCGCCTGAAAAGGTAAACGCGTCAGCGTCGGCGCCAGGCACACCGCCTGAGCGCGACGACAGCGCAGCCAAACAACACCCTCGGGGCTTCGTGCCTCGGGGGTGTTGTCGTTTCGGGGTCCTTTCGCCTGGCGTCCCCGAAACCGACCGACCCAGACTCCATCGGGTATACGGAGAGTGGGCGCTGATGCCCCTCTCGAGATGGAGAAACCAATGAACACGAAGCTGATGGCCGCAGCCGCCGCTGCCACCGCCGCCCTCGCCCTGGTCGCCTGTGACAAGGACGCCGAGGAGAACGCTGAGAACGCCGACAACGCGTGCAATGCCTGCAACGCTTGCAATGCCTGCAACGCTTGCAACGCCTGCAACGCCTGCAACGCTTGCGGGGCCTGAGCGGCTGAGCCCTCCGGGGCTCGAACACCGAACCCCTGGGGCCGCGCGCCCTGGGGGTTTTGTGCTCTGGGGCCGTCATCCGCAGCGGATGCTGGAAAAGGCCGCCGCGCCGGGGCCTGCTGGGTTAGACGCTGCCCATGCTGGACCGTAAGCGCGTAGAGAAGGGCCTGAACGTGGCCCTGGGCATCTTCATCGTCATCGTTGGCGGGATCGCGCTCAAGCGCTTTGCCACCGACAACTACGTCCCCAAGGGCTTTGAACAGCCCGAGGAGCACGCAGCGCCGCTCTACAAGGTCAAGGAGCACGTCGATGACGGCGCCAAGGCCTTCAAGGACGGACCTCCGGTCGTGACCGAGGACGACGAGCCCCTCAAGCCGGGAGAGGGTCAGGCCGCCGAGTGGCTCGCTGGACACTTCCAGTTCAAGCAGCCCATCCCCGCCCAGGGTGAGCCCCCCGAGGGCTGGACCGAGATCGAGTCCAGCCTGTCGCCCCAGGCCTGCGGCACCTGCCATCCCCAGCAGCTCAGCCAGTGGAATGAGTCCTGGCACCACCTGGGCATGGGTCCCGGCATGATGGGCCAACTGGTCGACGCCGAGGACAGCTTTGTCCACGCCTGCCAGCGCTGCCACGCCCCCAACGCCGAGCAGTACCCCAAGCTCGATGGGGAGGAGAACCCGGTTTATATGGCTGAGCTCCGCACCGAGGGGCTGACCTGCGCGGGCTGCCATGTGCGCGGCTGGGACCGCTACGGCCCCCCCACCGAGGGCCACCCCCAGGGCAGCGAGATCGATCCCGAGCAGGCCGCCACCGCGGAGGCCACCGAGCCGCTGGTCGACCCGAACGAGGGGCTCCCCCACGGCGGCTTCATCGCCCGGGACGAGTTCCAGGATCCGCTCTTCTGCGAGGGCTGCCACGACGGCCGCATCGCCGCCGGCAAGCAGCTCGAGGAGAAGAAGATCCAGGAGACCTACCAGGAGTGGCGGCGGACCGAGTTCGCCGGCGACGGTGTGACCTGCCAGAGCTGCCACATGCCCGAGGGCGACCACAGCTTCAAGGGCATCCACGACCGGGAGTTCACCCAGGGCGCGTTCGAGGCCACCGCCGAGCTCAGCAGCCTGGGGGATGGCATGGTCGCCAAGCCCCTTGAGGCCACGCTCACCATCACCAACACCGGCGCGGGGCACCGCTTCCCCACCTACACCACCCCTCGCGTGGTGCTGGTCATCGAGCAGTTGGACGCCGGCGGCACCCCCATCGAGGGCACCCGCCAGCAGATGTTCGTGGCGCGGGCGCTGACCCCGAACCTCCAGACCGAGCTCTACGACACCCGCATCCTGCCGGGCGAGAGCCAGTCGCTGGAGTACTCCGCGGCCCGGCACGAGCAGTGCGCCAAGATCTCCGCGCGGGTCGAGGTCTGGCCCGACGAGGCCTACCGCAAGAACTACGAGATCTGGATCAAGAACGAGACCTACCCCGCCGAGGGCCTCAAGCTGCTGGAGGAGGCCATGCAGGCCGCCACGGACAGCCGCTATGTCGCCTGGGAGCGCGCCGTGGACCTGAGCCAGCAGTGAGCCGGGAGCGGCTCGCCGAGTTCTGGGACGCCCGCGCAGCGACCTATGACGACAAGGGCCCCGGCGACGTGGGCACGGCGTGGCGTCACACCGCGACCAACGTCCTGCTCACCCGCTGTGAGGCCGAGCCGGACGACGTGATCCTGGACCTGGGGACCGGAACCGGGAACGTCGCCCGCACCCTGGCTCCTCACGTCAAACGGGTCATCGGCGTCGACATCTCCCCCGCCATGTTGGAGCGGGCCCAGGATGACGCGCCCGCCAACCTGGAGCTGCGCTGCGGAGACCTGCGGGAGCCCCCCCACGTGCTCGGCTTGACCCACGTGACGGCCTGCTGTGCGCTCACCGGACTGAGCGACCGGGAGCGCCGCGCCCTCTGGGACCGGCTGTACGCGATGTTGCCGGTCGGCGGCCTGCTGGTCGTGGCCGACCACTTCTGGACCATCCCCCCCGAGCAGGTGGAGGCCGACTTCTTTGACCCAAGCTGGATGCGCTCCGTGTCCGCCCAAGGCGTCATGGAGGAGCTGGAGCGCGACGAGCGCTTCATGGTCGTGATGGAGCCGCTCCACCCCCTGGTCACGGTGCTCACTGCCCGGAGGCGCTGAGTGAGGCGGGCCCCTGTTCTCCTCGCCTGCGCGCTGGTGCTCTACGCCGTGCTGGGGGCCCTGACGGTGAACGCGGTGGGGATCGTCGGCGAGGTGGCCCTGGGTTGGTCCCTCCCCTCCCCTCCCCGAGTCCTGGTGGACTTCCAGGGCACACTCGCCGACTCCTGGGCCTGGGGCCCCCTGCACGCCGCACAGGTGCGCCCCATCGAGCGTCTGGTGCTCGGGCCGGTGGAGCTCCCCCTGGCGATCAACAGCTACACCGGAGGCCTCCCCGACTGGCCCTCGCGGCTCATCGTTGCGCTCGGTGGCGGGCAGCTCGGGGCGGTGACCCTCCACCTGCTGCTGGGCGGGCTGTTCATCGTCCTGGTGCACCGCTTCCTGCGCTTCCACGGTCTCCCGGGCTCCGGAGGGTTGGCCGCGCTGATCCTGGCCAGCGACTGGGGCTTTGTGTTCTACCGGAAGGTGCTGGGGGGCACCGAGCTGCTCCTGTTGGCCGCTGGACTGCTGCTCATCTGGGCGAGCTGGTCCCGTCGCTGGGCGGGCGGGCGTCACGGAGCGGTCGCCATCGCCGTCGCTCTGGGGCTGGGTCTGCTGGCCAAGGCCACCTTCCTGCCCACCGCCCTCGCCTGGGCCCTGGCCATGCTCCTGACGCGCAGGGACCGGCCCGAGCTCAAGCCACCGCCCGCTCCCTCCTGGGCGCTCCTGGCAGGCATCGTTGGGCTCCTCACCGCGCCGCTCTGGGTCACCTGGCTGCACCACGGCCTCCAGGTCCCCGCGCAGGGCCACATCCAGTCACACGACTTCCTGGGCCTCCAGCTCGAGCGCGCCTTCTCCGGGCTGAGCGGGCTGTTCTCCGGGGAGCGCGCCCCCGCCCGCGAGGTCCCCAACACGCTGATCTGGTACCTCGGGGATCCCCTGGCCTGGCTGACCCAAGCCTATGGGGGGGAGCGGCCTTCGACCCTGGCCTGGCTGCGCTGGGTCGGCTGGAGCGTCGCGCTGGCCGGGAGCGTCCTGGAGTGGCTGCGTCCTCGGCGGGATCGCTGCGGCGCCTTGCTGCGGATCCTGAGCCTCTTCGTCCCGCTACAGATCCTGCTGCTGTGGTTGTCCAACCGGGACCTCCATCACCTCGCGCAGGCCACGCCTCCCCTGGCGATCTGGGTCGGTCTGGCGGGCACCCGCCTGGCCGCCGTGCGGGTCCATCCCAAGAGTTGGGCCCGGGGTGTGGTGGCTGGGGTCCTCTCCCTCCCTCTGCTGCTCCCCGGAGTGGATCTCTTGAGGAGGACCGATGGCTTGGTGGACAGCGGTCGCGTCCCCACCTTCTCCGAGTCTGGGCAGTCCGACCTGATCGAGCTCCTCCGCGCAAACGAGGTCACCCGTCTGGTCGCCAGCGACTACGACCTGTACGGGATGCTGGAGATCCGGGCGCCCGAGCTGCAGACCACCCACGCCTGGGGGGCGGTCTCCCACGCCTCAGATCGCGAGCAGGCCTGGGTGGAGCTGCTCCGCCTTGCTCAGGGCCAGCACCTGCTGCTGATCCGGCCGAGCGCGCCCATGCGCTACAACCTCAGCCCCACCAAGAGCCGGGTGCACAAGGCGCAGGAGCAGAGCGGGGTGACCCTGGAGTTGGTGGACACGCTCGAGGACGGCGAGGGCACCTGGGCCTGGCTCTACAAGGTCCCACCGGCCCCCTGAGCCGAGCCCCCAGGCGGCTCAGAACAGCGACTTGCGCTTGCTGCTGCTGAGGATGCCCATGGCCTCGCGGTACTTGGCGACCGTCCGGCGCGCGCACTTGATGTTGTACTCGCGCAGCTCCGTCGCGATGCGGGAGTCCGACTTTGGCTTGCGGGGGTCCTCGCCCGCGATGATCTGCTTGATGCGGGACTTGACGGCCTCGGCGGCGATGTCCTCGCCCTGGACCTGCTGGATCCCGGCGTTGAAGAAGTACTTGAGCTCGAAGATGCCCTGAGGGCACTGCAGGTACTTGTTGGAGGTCACGCGGGAGACGGTGGACTCGTGGACGCCGATCTCATCGGCGATGTCCCGCAGGATCATGGGCCGGAGGTGGGACACGCCGTGCTCGAAGAAGTCCTGCTGCCGCTTGAGGATGGCCTCAACGACCTTGTGGATGGTGGCCTGGCGCTTGTAGATGGACTTGATCAGGAAGTCGGCGGAGTCCAGCTTGCCCTTGATGTACTCGCGCTCCTCCTTCGAGCCGCCACCCTCCATCACCCGCTGGTAGTAGGGGCTGACGCGGAGCTTGGGCAGGCCGTCCTCGTTCTGGAGGATCTGCCACTCGTCCCCCACCTTGAAGACGTAGACGTCCGGCGTGATGTAGCGCGGGTCGGCGTCCGAGTACCCCCGACCGGGCCAGGGCTCGAAGTCCTGGAGCATCTTGTGGTACTCGAGGACGTCCTCCATGTCCATGTCCATCGCCCGGGCGATGGCTTGGTAGTTGCGGCGCTCGAAGTCGGCCAGGTGCTCGCTGATGAGCTGGGGGAAGAATGGATCCTCCGCAAAGCGCGCTTTGGCCTGCACCACCAGGCACTCGGCCAGCGTGCGGGATCCGCAGCCGATGGGCTCCAGGCCTTGGAGGATCATCTGAGCCCCCTCGACGTCGTCGAGGTCCACCTCGGCCTCCTGGGCGACCTCCTCCAGCGTCAGGGAGAGGTATCCGCGATCGTCCAGGTTCAGCAGCATCACCTGGGCCGCCTGACGCTCACCGTCCGTGCAGTGCTGCATCTGGAGCTGCCAGGCGAGGTGCTCGACCAGGGTCTGCGAGGTGCTGAGAGTGGCCTCGATGGGCGGCAGGTCCTCGGCGCCGCGGATGCCGGAGCTCGTGCCCGAGTAGGACGAGTAGCTCTCCAGCACCTCGCGCCACTGCTCCTCGGTGAGCTTCTGGTCGCGCTCCGGAGCGTCCTCGGGGACCGCATTCTCCTTGGTCTTGGGCGCGCTCTCATCCAGCCCGGCCCAGTTGGTCTCCATGGCCTCGCCGGCGTTGACCTCCCGCTCCTCCTTGTCCGACTTGCGGGTGTCCTCGTTCAGCTTGGCCTGGAAGTCCGCCAGGGCGTCGTCCTGAATCCCCCCGGGGACCTCTTCAAGGACGGGGTTCTCGACGAGCTCCTGCTGGATCTGCTCCACCAGATCCATGTGGGAGAGCTGCAGCAGCTTGATGGCCTGCTGGAGCTGGGGGGTGATGACAAGCTGCTGACTGAGCTTGAGGTTCTGTCGGAGTTCGAGAGCCATGGAGTGTCCGGGCTGCGTGCCTGAAACAAATCTGGCACGACCTTTGCTGTAAGGTCAAGCCACAAGCCCTCTCTTCGTCCCGAAAGCTCTTCAAGACAAGACGAACTCACGCCCCCGCCGGCTCTGCAGACGGAGGCGATACCCGCAATGCTTCCCAATGGGCCTGGGGATTCAGGCCTCGGCGACCGGCGAGGCTCCCTCCTTGTCCGCGCCGGCCGTCGCGCTCTGGCTGCGCTTGCGCTGCTCGATCGCCGCCTTCACGAACGAAGAGAACAGGGGGTGAGGCCGCAGCGGGCGGCTCTTGAACTCCGGGTGGAACTGGCAGGCGATGAAGTAGGGGTGCTCCTGCAGCTCCACCATCTCCACCAGCTTTCCGTCCGGGCTGGTGCCGGAGAGGCGCATGCCGCCCTCGACCAGCCGGGCGTGGTAGGCCGGGTTGACCTCGTAGCGGTGGCGGTGGCGCTCCTGGATGTCGGAGGCGCCGTACACCCGAGCGGCCAGGCTGTCGGCCGCGAGCTGACAAGGCCAGGTCCCCAGGCGCATCGTCCCGCCCTTGTCCACGACCTCATGCTGCTCGTCCATGAGCTCGATGACCATGTGGCCGGCGTCCGGCGAGAACTCGCGGGAGTTGGCGTCCGAGAGGCCCAGCACGTTCCGCGCGAACTCGATGGTGGCCACCTGCAGGCCCAGGCAGATGCCGAAGAAGGGCAGCTTGTTCTCGCGGGCGTAGCGGACGGCCGCGATCTTGCCCTCGACGCCGCGGTCTCCGAAGCCGCCCGGGACCAGGACGCCGTCGAGGCCGGCCAGATCCTTCTCGGGGTGCGCGGGGTCCAGGGCCTCGCTGTCGATGTAGACCAGCTCGACCTTGGCCCGCTGAGCCAGGCCACCGTGGGTCAGCGCCTCGTTCAGGGACTTGTAGGTGTCCGTGAGGTGCACGTACTTGCCGACAATGCCGATGCGAACCGCGCTGTGCGGCTTGGCCATGCGGGCGACCAGGTCCTCCCACTGGTGCAGGTTGGGCGCGGCTGCCCAGATGCCCAGCTTCTCGAGGATGCGGTCGTCCAGCTCCTCCTCGTGGAAGGTCAGGGGGAGCTGGTAGATGTTGGGGACATCCGGCGCGGCGATGACCGAGTCGACCGACACGTTGCAGAAGTGCGCGATCTTCTGGCGCAGGTTCTTGGGCAGGGCCCGGTCGCTGCGGCAGATGAGCAGGTCGGGCTGGATTCCCAGGCCCAGGAGCTCCTTGACGGAGTGCTGCGTGGGCTTGGTCTTGAGCTCGCCGGCGGTCTTGATGTACGGCACCAGGGTCAGGTGCACAAAGAGCACGTTCTGGGGGCCGGCGTCGTGGCGGAACTGGCGGATGGCCTCCAGGAAGGGCAGGCCTTCGATGTCGCCGACGGTGCCACCGACCTCGATGATGCCGATGTCCACGTCCTCCACGGCCTCCCAGATCATCTTCTTGATCTCGTCGGTGATGTGGGGGATGACCTGCACGGTGCGGCCCAGGTACTCGCCCTTGCGCTCCCGCCCGATGACGTTGGAGTAGATGCGCCCGGTGGTGAAGCTGTTCTTTCGGGACAGCGTGCGGTCCGTGAAGCGCTCGTAGTGCCCCAGGTCCAGGTCGGTCTCGGCGCCATCATCGGTGACGAAGACCTCGCCGTGCTGGTAGGGCGACATGGTCCCCGGATCCACGTTGATGTAGGGGTCCATCTTGACGTTGGTCACCCGGATCCCGCGCGCACCGAGCAGCGCTCCGATGGCAGAGGCGGACAGCCCCTTGCCCAGAGCTGAGAGCACACCGCCGGTCACGAAGATGAACTTCTTGCGCATGGACAACTACTCCTGGGGCCTGACGCCCATCAGCGCGCGGACGCGCTCCAGATCGGACGGGGTATCGACCGAAGGCGAGGCCTGGTCGATGGACAAGACAGCGATTGGCACGCCAGCCTGGACGAGCCGAAGCTGCTCCAGGCGCTCGCGCAGCTCCCGACTCGAGGGCGGGAGAGACACAAAGTGGCCAAGGGCAGCCCGCCCAAAGCCGTAACACCCGAGGTGCTGGAGGGTCGCGTGGGCGACACCTGCAGGCGGTGACGAGCGCGTGAAGTCCACCGCGAGCCCGTCGGGGCCCACCTGCACCTTGACCACGCTGGGGTCCTGGAGCGCACCTTCATCGTCCGGAAGCGGGGCTCCGAGGGTGACCACCGGCGCTCTCCCCTCCCGCAACAAAGCGACCATCTCCAGCAACACGCTGCCGTCAAAGAGCGGCTCATCGCCCTGCACGTTGATCACCCAGCGCGCCTTGGGGAAGCGCTGCGCAGCCTCCCAGACCCGGTCACTGCCGCTGGGATGCTCGGGGGAGGTCAGCTCAACGGCGACCCCGGCTTGTTGGCACACCGCCTGGATTCGGGGGTCGTCGGTCGCGACGACCGGCTCCAGTCCACCTTCGAGGACCCTGTCGGCCACGTGGAGGACCATCGGCCGCCCAGCGATGGGTGCGAGGGCCTTGCCAGGCAAGCGCGTGCTGCCAAAGCGAGCGGGGATGACGACGAGGACATCCCCTGAAGAGACAAGGGCCCGCCCCGGAAGGCGAGCCCTTGTTTCGGACACGGTCCCAGTCTCAGCGCTTGGAGAACTGGAAGCGCTTACGGGCGCCGGGCTGACCGTACTTCTTACGCTCGACGCGGCGAGCGTCGCGGGTCAGGAAGCCAGCCTTCTTGAGCGAGGAGCGCAGATCAGGGTTCTGCTTCTCGAGGGCACGGGAGATGCCCAGACGGATGGCGCCAGCCTGACCGGACTTGCCACCGCCGCGGACGGTCACGTAGAGGTCCACGTCTGCGATGCTGTTGGTCAGGTGCAGGGGCTGACGCAGGACCATCTTGAGGGTCTCGCGGTCGAAGTAGGTGTCGATGTCGCGCTTGTTGACGACGATCTTGCCGTTGCCGGGGCGCACGAACACGCGGGCGGTGGCTTCCTTGCGGCGGCCGGTGCCGTACCACTGGGTGATGGCCATGATCAGGACTCCTCGCCTGCGTAGAGCTTGGGGAAGGGCTTGGGGGCCTGCGCCTGGTGGGGATGCTCCGCACCGGGGTAGACCTTGAGCTTGGAGATCATCTGGCGACCCAAGCGGTTCTTGGGCAGCATGCCCTTGACGGCCTGCATGAACATCCGCTCGCTGTCGTTCTTCACGACCTCGCGGGCCTCCATGGACTTGAGGCCTCCGAAGAAGCCGGAGTAGCGGTGGTACTCCTTGTTGGCCCACTTGCGGCCGGTCAGCTCGACCTGGGCGGCGTTGATGACAACGACGAAGTCGCCGGTGTCAACGTGGGGGGTGAAGCTGGGCTTGTGCTTGCCGCGGAGAACGAGGGCGATTCGGGTCGCGACGCGGCCGAGGGGCATGCCCGCAGCATCGATCACGTACCAGTCCCGGACGACCTCGGCAGGCTTGGCGGAGTCAGTTCGCATGACCGCTTGTCCCGTGAATCTTGGGTGGTGAAATGAAGATGGCGCCCGTCGAAAATCTCGTAGGGCGGAAACCCCAGCCTTCTACTGAGCCGGCCCCTTGCTGTCAAGCGGGTCGGCCCCCATTGTGGAGGAGATCTCCAGCGCCAGAGACCAGATGGCCGTGTCCCAGGGACGCTCCTGGAGCATGGGGGCCAGGGCGGAGAGGGCCTCCTCAGCCTGTCCTCGGGCATGGAAACAAGCCACTACAGCTCGCCGACCACCGGGATCCCGGAGCAGTGGGAGGACCAGTGCCTGGGCGGCCGTAGCCTCTCCTCCCTCCAACAAGACCATCGCCCGCGCGATCGTCCAGTCCTGGCCCCTCTGCTCCCGAGGCACCTGGCCCAGCAGACGATCTGCCGCCTGAGGCTCCCCCTCCCGCAGCCGCCCGTAGGCCGCCACGAGGGGGTCCTGGATGTCCTCTGTCTCCCCAGCCAGCAGTCGGACGGTGTCCGAGTCGACCCGCTGCAGGATCTCCAGCCAGGAGGGACCGGCGATCAGGTGCCAAGGCGTGTCCCGGTCGAGGGCCGCCGGGCTCTGGGCGAGCTCAAGCAGGGGCCGCTGGGCGAGCGCATCGAGAGCCGCCGGTAGAGTCTCCCCACTGCCCATCCCGAGCCAGGCCCGGTAGATCTCCGGGTTGCTCGGCTCGGTGGCCACCGCGGCCTGCCAATACAGCAGCTCCTGAGGGCTCCCAAGAGCCGCCCGAGCCTTGAGGACGGCCGACGCCGGGTCCTGGCCGGGCAGCATCTCCAGGACCTCCGCAGGGGGCACTCCCCGCTCCAGGGCGACCGCCGCCCGCGCCGGCCCCTCCAGCCCGTCGCTCTCCACCCAGGCGGCCTCGATGTCCCCTTCGTAGAGGGCGATCCAGGCGCGCTGGGACTGCGCACTCGCAGAGGCACCCCGGAGCTGTCCCCGAGCCTGCGGCAGCGTCCCGAGCCCCTCCTGCCAACGCAGCGTCGCCGCGTCCTCCGTCAGCCCCGCGGCCGCATAGCGCGCGATCGCCACGGCCGGACGCCCCGTGCGGTCCGCCAGCTCAGCCAGCTCCCGCTGGAGCCCGGGGGCCTGGATCCCCTCCCCCAGACACGCGTTCGCCAGATCCTCCGCTTGCTGGAGGCGCCCTGCGCCAAGCTCAGTGCGGAAGCTCACCCTGCAGCGCGCGCCGTCCAGCTCGAAGGCCTGCGCCAGGGACTCGGCCAGACGCTCCGCCCGGTCCAGATCCTGGGTCTCCAGAGCCAGCTCCAGCTCCAGCCGCCGTCGCCGCCAGCTCTCGGGCGCCTCTGACAGCGCGCTCCGGGAGGAGGAGGAGTCCCCCGTGGCCAAGGCCAGCCAGCCCACCGCCAGCGCCAGTTCAGCGGGATCCACACCCTCCTGCTCCTGGGTGACGGCGAGGACCTGCTGGGCCTGATCGAGCGAGAGCCCCGCCCGTCCTCCGCTGGCACCGGAGACCTGCAGCAGCAGCAACACTGCCCGCGGATCCCCTGGGTCCAGCGAGAGCGCCTTGAGGCTGGCCGTCGCGGCCCCTTCCAGGTCCAGGTCCCGTTCGAGGCGGGCCCGAGCGTAGTCCAGGTAGTGCTCCAGCTCGCGCTCCGGGGCCGGGTGGAGGGCCTGGGCCTGGGCCGCGAGGGCGTCGATCTCGGGGGCCTCCAGCGGCTGCTCGGGCGGCGCGGGCTCCCAACTCAACAAGGCCGCGGGGCCGCCACAGCAGAACGCGAAGCAAGCCGCAAAGAAGCCTCCCCACATGGGCAGGGTGGGTCGGCGCGGGCGGCGATGGTGCGCTCGGGACTGCATGAGATGTGGGAGTATCGCCTCCCGCCGGCCCGCGGCACCAAGGTGTTCCCTTGACGGCCCCGGGCTGGGTGATAGTTGCCCGCCCGCACCCTGGCCGGGGTGTCCCCTCTCTGCCCCCAGGAGGCGCACATGCCCCTCGACAAGGCCCTTCTTGGCACCCGCTTCACCTGCTACGAGTGCGGCGCGAAGTTCTACGACATGAACAAGCCTGAAGCCATCTGCCCGAGCTGCGGCGCGGATCAGGCCAACGATCCCAACCCCGATCCCATCGAGATGCTCAAGGCCAGCAAGCGCAGCCGCCGCTCCAAGACCAAGGCATCCAGCGTGGACGAGTCCAGCGTCGAGACGCCGAACCTGGACGACTCCGAGGACGGGCTGGACGTGGATGATGATGACGACGACATGGGCGACGACGACGAGTAGTCGCCCGCCCGCTCAGGGCTCCGGGTAATCCACCCGAACCAGATAGAGACCGCAGCCTGGGGCCGTTGGCCCTGCCTGGCTGCGGTCTCTTGCCTTCAGGACCTCGGCCATCCAGCCGGGCGCGCGGCTCCCCCGCCCCACCTCGACAGCGGAGCCCACCAGGTTCCGCACCATGTGGCGCAAGAAGCCGCTGCCGTGGAACTCCAGCCAGAGCTCATCGTCCACCGACCGGATCCGGGCGGCGCGGAGCTCCCGCACAGGATGGTTGGCGCCACACTTGCGCGCCCGGAAGCTGCTGAAGTCGTGCTCCCCGACCACCGCATCGAGGGCACACTGCATGGCCCCGACGTCCAAGGGCTCCCGGAGGTGCCAGACCCGTCCATCCCGAAGGGCCGAGCGAGCCGGGGCAGCGAGGATCCGGTATCGGTAGTGCTTGCCGATGGCGGAGTAGCGGGCGTGGAACTCCGCGGGGACCGGGCTCGCCTCCAACACCGCGATGTCCGGAGGGAGCAGGCTGTTGAGCCCAGCGACGAAGGCCTTCGCGGGGCGCCGCGCCTCACAGCGCAGGCTGACCACCTGGCCGAGCGCGTGCACGCCCGCGTCGGTGCGCCCGCTGGCCGTGACCCGCACGGACTCGCCCGCCAGGACGGTCGCGAGCGCCTCCTCCAGGCGCTGCTGGATGCTCACCCCAGTGGGCTGGAGCTGCCAACCGCAGTAGGCGCGCCCGTCATACTCCAGGGTCAGACGCCAGGTGTACACGTCAGCGACGGTCGATCTTGAGGCCGACGCTGATGGTGTCGCCCGCGAAGGACAGGCCCTCGTCCTGGAAGAGCGTGGACTTGCGGTAGGACACGCTCAGGTAGGTGTCCTCGATGCCGTAGCGGGCCCAGACCAGCGAGGCGCGCTTGGGGTCCATCCAGTCCAGCAGGATGTCCACGCCGTAGGCGTAGCTCCAGCCGGCCTTGCCGCCAGCCAGGGCGTCGAAGCCGGTCAGGTCGGCGACGTCCAGATCGCCCTTGCGCTCGAGCCAGGGGTAGTAATCCAGGCTGACGTTGAACCAGGGCACGACCGGCATTCCGTAGAACTCATCACCGATCTGGCGGTGCGGCAGGAAGGGATCCAGGCGCAAGGTCACGCCCACCCCCACGGGCAGCACCGTCATCTTGGTGTCCCCGGTGGTGACCGTGGAGCTGCTGCTGCTGTCGTCTTCCGTGTCGGTGGTCTCGGTGCTCGCGACGGCCTGGCTGCCGCCCTTGCGCATCACCCCCACGTGCCCGTCCAGCTCAAGGAAGCGGTAGAGCTGGTAGCCGCCGTGAAGCTGCACCGAGGGCAGCCGGGAGTCGTAGACCTGCTCCCAGGCGTCGTTCGAGTCGCTGTTGCCGCCGTCCATCTGGGCGCTGCCGATGCGGAGGGCGTTGTACCGGGACTTGGCGGTCCACCCGGCGTGCGGGCCATCCTGCTCACCGTCCGCGATCACCGCCTCGTCCAGGGACTCGTCCTCTGCGGTCTCCTGGGCCAGCGCGGGAGAGGAGGCCAGCAGCAGCGCGCCCAGCCCCCAGCGCTTGCGGCGACGGGCCAGCGCCACCAGGCCGGCCCCGAGGCCCAGCATCAGCGACGCGCCCCCAGCGCCGGAGTTGCAGCCAAAGCCCCCCTGCTCACCGGCAAGCTGCGCTGCGGAGAAGGTGGGCTCAGGGGTGACGTCCAGAATCTCGCTCATTGGGCTCTCGTTTCCCGACTCGTCGGTTGCGGTGACACCCACGTAGTAGGTGACGTAGTTGTTGACCCCCTCGATCTCGATCTCGATGGCGTCGCCCGACGACGCGTCCAGCTCGGAGAGGGTGAATGTCTGGTAGGCGTCAAGCTCGGTATCCGCCAGGATGTCCCCCGACTCTGGCGCCGTGGAGGCGTCGAAGGACTCCGTGCTCAGGTACACGGTGTAGCTGGAGAGGTCGGGATCGGTGTTCGCCCCGATCTGCACCACGACGCTCTGATCCCCGAAGCTCAGGCTCAGCTCCGGCGTCAGCGGCGGGTTGTCCACGTTGACGTCCACCGCCACGCGCCCGCCCTCCTGGACCAGGAAGAAGCGGTTGAGGCCCTCGTCCAGCGGCAGGTCTTCACCGTCCAGCGTGAACTCCGCATCCTCTCCCGCGGTGAAGGTCCCGCTGGCGAGGACATCGCCGGTCTCCGCGCCCAGGTACAGCTTCCAGTCTCCGTCGGTGTCGGAGCTCGCCGTGAAGCCAAAGCTGCCCCCACTGTACTCGCTGTTGTCTACGCTGAGGCTCAACCAGGGGTGCTCCGTGAACACATGCAGGTCCGAGCCCACCTGCGCGAGCAGGTACCCCGGGCTGGCGTAGAGATCGCTCACCACCCCCAGCTCGTCGACATCAAAGCCCTGCACCGCCGTGGAGTAGAGCGTCAGGTTGGTCCGCTCCCACAGCTCCAGATACCCATCCTCGCTGTAGCTGGCGATCCACTCATTGTCGTCGGCCGTGTTGTCTTCGGTGGAGGTGCTGCAGGCGACCGCGGAGAAGGGGGTGTCCATGTCCAGGGCGACGCTGTACTCGGCGTTGATCTGCCCTGGCTGGAGCAAGGTGATGCCCCCGTTGAACTCAGCGGAGTTGGCCGCGAAGGCGTAGGCCGTCCCCGTGAAGGTGCACGCCCGGTCCAGATCCTGCGAGCCGCCTCCCTCCTGGAAGACGCTCGGGCTCCCCGTGTTCAGGTCGACCTTGGAGACCTGCCGGCCGCCATGGAGGATGAGCCAGTAGTTGCTGAGCATCAGGGTGCTGGAGACCCCGGAGACACCCAGCGTGGTCGCATCACCAGCGTCTCCGCTGTCGGGGTCCAGGGTGTAGACGAGCGGGTTCCCGTCTTCGGACTCCTCGATCACGTAGAGAAGCTGGGCACCCGAGGCCGCTGACGTACCCACAGCCAGGATCTCCAGGGTCCCGGGGCTCAGGCTGTCCTGCACGCTCACCGTCTTCTGGTCGTCCTCGATCTGGACGACGGAGATCGTCCCGTCATCACACCCCGCGTAGAAGGCCCACGCGGTGCCCAGATCGAAGGCCGCCAGCGCAGCGTCCCCCTCACAGGCGTCCGCGGCTGTGGTCTCCCAGGTCTGGGTGTCCAGGATGACGATCTGGGCACCCGAGCGCCACGCCATCAGCTCCGCCCCCGGAGCGAGGACAGCGCCATCTCCAACCCCAGCAGCCAGGGAGGTCGCGAAGTGATCAGGCTCGGCCGAGGCCAGTGGGCTCAACATCAGAAGCAGAGTCATGCCCGCCCTTCTGCCAGTTCCGTGCCAAGTCGAGGACACCCTCCCGGAGGCCCTTCGGCCCCCATCCGTGACAGCCTGTCAACCGCACCGATAGGCCCCAGAGCCGCTGGAAAAGCTGTCAGAGCAGGTCCAACTCCACCAGACCGAGCAGGGCCTGGACGGCGTTGGAGGCTGCCAGCCGCATGGGGTCCGCGGACAGGAAGCAGTGGACCCCCGAGCCGGCGGGGTCGGGCCGCAGGCGGCTCAACGCCAGGGTGGACTCCCCCGACATCCCCCGCGGCATGGCGCCGGCGTGGATCTCCCGGTGGCGCTCGATGAGGTCGGTCTGGTCCACCGCCTGCCGCACCACCTCGACGTTGAGCCCCGGGCCGTAGGCCTGGAGGCTCAAGCCCATGCCCACGAACACCGGAACGATGACCTCGTCGATGGCTACACCGCCAGCGGGGAGTCCGAGCACATGCGCGGCCTGGGCAGCGGCCAAGAGCTCCTGGGGCATCCAGCCGCTCTCCAGAGCCTCCCCCCGACCCGGGAGCAGATCGAAGGCGAGGCCGTGCTCAAAGACCTTGCGCGGCGGGGTCTGGCTGTTGAACAGCGCGCCCACCTGACCGGAGAGCTCCCGCACACCGGCCTCACCGGCCACGGAGGCGGACATCATGCAGGTCCCCCGGAGCTGCTGCAGGCCCACGGGCCGGAGGGCAGCACCCAGCGCGACCAGGGCGAGGGTCATCGCGTCCGGACACAGGGCGATGCCGGTCTCCCGCAGGGCCTCGAGGGCGCCAGGGTTGCGCCCGAAGAGCATGGGCAGGCTGGGGTCCCGGCGGTAGCCCACCAGATCCAGGACCAGGCAGCCAGCGTCGGCGGCGTCATCCAACAGCGCGCGTCCCGCATCGTCCGGCTCCCCGGCGACGAACACCAGGTCGACCTCCTCCAGGACCTCGGCGTTGAGCAGGCCGACGGTCTGGGTCTTGCCGCGGAACTCCACCTGGGTGGTCTCCACGTTCAGCGCATCGACCGCGTGGAGCTTGCGGAGGTCGATGGCCGCCGCCCCCAGGCTGCCGAGCAGCTCCTTGCCGAGCAGGGTGGTCGCGCCAGTGATGCAGATGCCGAAGCCGGACTCGGACAAGGGTGCCTCCAGGGTGGGCGCCACAGCTAACCACCGCGACGCCGGAGACCACCCCCTGTCAGGCCTTGCCGAGCTCCAGCTCGGAGACCAGGCGCAGCAGCTTGTCCTTCTGGCGCAGCTTGGTCCGCTTGAGCTGCGCGAGCCGGCGCTGGTCGTCCTCGCTGAGCCACACCGCCTGCTGGAGGCTGTCGAGCTCTACGTGGAGCTTCTGGTGGTGGGCGAGCACCTGGTTGAGGTCGGGGTCGTTCAGGGCGCGGATTCGCGCGAGGAAACGTTCGTCCATGGAGAGACTCTACCTGGAGGGGAGCTTGGCGTCAGCTTCTCGGAGGTATCGAAGCCGGAGGGCCTGGGGGGAGATGGCCTGATCCCGCATGCGGTCGGCCGCCGCGCACATCTGCAGCACGGGGCTGCGGGCAGGATCCTCGAGGATCGACCCACCCGCCGCCAGGATGTCCTCGCTGAACACGACGGCGCCCTCCCCCACTGCGGTGAAGGGGTGTCCGGCGGTGAGGGCGACAGCCTGAGAGGGGGGCAGATCCCGCTCCTCCCCCTGCAGGACACCGTCGAGGAAGACGGCTGCGTAGGCCTTGGACTTTCGGCCGTCCAACAACGAGAGCGTGCGGCCCTCCGGACACAGCAAGGCTCTGGCCGCCAGCGAGGACATCGGCAGCACAGGCACCCGCCGCGCGATGGCCACGCCCAGGGCCGCGGCCACACCCACCCGCAGGGAGGTGAAGCCCCCAGGGCCGACGCTCACACAGACGAGCTCCAGGGGGCTGTCATCCAGGAGCTGGGCGAGGGCCTCGGAGAGGGCGACGTCGGCGCCGCGGACGACCCGCTTGGTGAAGATGCGCCCGTCGCTGCGGGCCGCGCCGACCACGGGGCCGGCGGTGTCGATTGCCAGGACACTCACTCGGCGGCGTCCTCCTGCTGGGTGGAGACGGGGGCGTCATCGCGCTTCTCTTCGATCCAGTTGCGGACGTCGATGACCAGGACCGTGAACATCAGGCCCAAGAGGAAGAGGACGCCGATCTGTTGGGCCCGCTCACGCATGGCGAGGGAGAGCGGGCGGCCGCGGATGCCCTCGACCGCGTAGAAGAGGAACTGGCCGCCGTCCAGCACCGGGACCGGCAGGAAGTTCACGACGGCCAGGGAGATGCTCAGGCCGGCCATCATGTAGGCCCAGTCGAAGATCCCCCGCTCGGCGGCGGCTGCGGCGTGGCGGAAGATGGCAATGGGGCCGCCCACGGTCTTGGAGGCCGCTGCCTCGCCGGTGACGACCATGCCGATGGTGGAGACGACCTTGCGCGCTGCGTCCGCGGTCCGGGTCACGGCGTGCTGCACCGCGGAGCCGAAGCCGTAGCGGCGGGTGGCGGCCTCCGAGGAGACACCGTAGCTCCAGGTCGAGAAGCCGATGACAGGCCGGAAGGTGTAGCGGCCGAAGTTGTCGTTGCCCTCTTCGATGCGGGGCTTGAAGACCCGGTCCTGCGGCTGCCCATCGCGGATGAGGGTGAGGGTGATGGCGCGGGTGGAGGCGACCTCCCCCTCGCCGATCTGGGCCTGCTTGACCAGGTGGATGACGTCCTGGAAGGTGCCCACCGGGGTGCCGTCCACGGCGGCGACGATGTCGCCCTCCAGCATGCCGCCGATCTCCGCCGGGCTGTCGGCCTGGACGCTGTGCACCGCGAGCCACGGAGGCGCGAGGCCCCAGTCATTGGCCGCCGGCAGGGCCACCCCGAGCTCGGGCGCGCGGTAGGTCAGCGCGGTGTCGATGCTGGCGGTGCCGTCGATGACCTCGTCGGCGCTCAGGCGCTTGTACTGGAGCTCGACCACCCCCTGGGCGGCGTCGAGGTGGGCCACGAGCTCCGAGAAGGTCTGGATCTCCTCCCCCCCGACGTGGGTGACCCAGTCTCCGGTCTCCATGCCCGCTGCCGCGAGCGGCGAGCCGGGATCCACGAAGCTGACGTAGGGGCCCGGCCGCAGGTTGGACAGGCCGTAGACGCTGCTGGGGTAGACGCTGCCGTCCAGCCGCGCGTCCTGGGGGGTGTCGAGGGGGACCTGGAGGGTGGCCTCGCCGCGCTGCACGCGCAGGACGGGGTCGTCTCCGGCGTGCTCCAGGGTCTCCTCGACGGCGCCCCAGGTGGCTGTGGGCTCCTCGTTGATGTAGAGGACGCGGTCTCCGGGCTGGAGGCCCGCTTCGGCCGCCGCGGAGTAGGTGTCGACCTGGCCCACGATGGGGGCGGAGCCGGGCTCGCCGATCATGAACAGCGCGGTGAAGACCACCACGGGGAGCATGAGGTTGAATGCGGGACCGGCGGCGACGATGATCAGGCGCTGCCACACCGGCTTGTTCATGAAGCTGGTGGGCGAGTCGGGATCGGAGAGGCCGTCCCCGCCGTCCTGGAAGGGGTCGGCGCCCTCCATCATCACGTAGCCGCCCGCAGGGATCATGCTCACGCGGTAGTCGGTGCCGCCGATCTCCACGCCGAAGAGGCGCCGGCCGAAGCCGAGGGAGAAGACCTGCACCCCCACCCCGAAGAGCTTGGCCATCAAGAAGTGGCCGGACTCATGGATGAAGACCAGGATGCCCACGAGGGCCACGGCGGCGAAGATGATGATGGTCGGCTCCGGGTTCGAATCTCAGAGTAGTCCGAGGTCGGCTGGGCGGAAAGGTCCCCGAGCCCTGGCTCAGGTCCAGAGGGGCCGGAAGGCCTCCATGTAGAGCCAGAGGGCCGGCCCGGTGAGGAGCAGGGCGTCCACCCGGTCGAGCAGGCCGCCGTGGCCGGGCATGATCCAGCCGGAGTCCTTGACGCCGAAGGAGCGCTTGAGCATGGACTCGACAAGATCGCCACAGATGCCGATGCCATCGACCACCACGCCGATGAACACGCACTCCCACCAGGCGAGGTCCTCCAGGGCGCCGAAGCGCATGGCGATGACCTTGACCAGCATGACGCCCCCGGTGGCCACGACGGCGCCACCGATGGCGCCCTCCCAGGTCTTCTTGGGGGAGATCTTCTCGTAGAGCTTGTGCTTCCCGAAGAAGCGGCCGGCGAAGTAGGCGCCGGTGTCCCCGAGCCAGGTCACGACCAGGAGGAGGAAGACCCAGGCGAGCCCGTCCTCCATCCGGCGGATGAGCACGGGGAAGATCATGAACATGGGCACGTAGGCCCAGCCCAAGAAGAGGCGCGCGGTGGCGTTCGCTGCGTCGTCCACGGGCTCCTTGCGGAAGAGGACCGCGGCGAGGAGCCAGAAGCTGCCCAGGATGACCACCGCGAGGGTGGAGGTCTGGCTGCCGTGGAGGGCGGCGAGGAAGAGGCTGACCCCGGGCACCAGCAGCACGAAGAGGTGCTTGAAGCGCTGGGTGGGGAAGGCCATCGTGGCGTACTCGTCCAGACAGACGAGCATGGCGAGCCCGAGGATGATCTCGACGGCGATCTCCCCACCAAAGACGATGGCGGGGATCAGGACGGCGAGGCCAACGAGGGCCGCAAGCAGGCGCTTGAGCATCAGGTGCCGGGCTGGCTGGGGGCGGCGGAGATCTGGGCGGAGGTCATCCCGTAGCGACGCTCCCGCCTGCCGAAGTGGGCGAAGGCCTGGGCGAGCTCGGGCCGGCGGAACTCGGGCCACGCGACGTCCGTGATGTAGAACTCGGCGTAGGCGAGCTCCCAGAGCAGGAAGTTGCTCAGCCTGACCTCGCCGGAGGTCCTGATCATCAGATCAGGCTCGGGCAGCCCAGCGGTGGAGAGGTGACGACCGAAGCTGGCCTCATCCAGGTCCTCTGGCCGAAGCTGACCAGCCTGGGCCTTCTCCGCGATGCGGCGGGCGGCCTGGACGATGTCCGCGCGGGAGCCGTAGCTCAGGCACAGGGTGAGGGTCATCTTGGCGGTGGGGACGTCCGTCTCGCGCATCAAGGCCTGCAGAGGCTTGCGCACGTAGATGGGGAGCCGGTCCAACTGGCCGACCGCGGAGAGGCGGATGTCGTTGTCCAGCAGCTCCCGACGCTCGTCCTTGAGGTAGCGCTTGAGGAGCTGCATGAGGCCCTTGACCTCGTCCTCGGGGCGCTTCCAGTTCTCGGTGGAGAAGCTGTAGAGCGTGAGGGCCTTGACCCCCCACTCCCGGCAGGCCTTGGTGATCTCACGGACGGACTCCGCGCCCTCGTGGTGCCCACGAATGCGCTCCAGACCCTGGGCCTGGGCCCAGCGTCCGTTGCCGTCCATGATGATGGCGAGGTGCTCCGGGACGCGGGCACCGTCGGGCAGAGAGACCTTCAAATCTCCTGGATCTCCGCTTCCTTGGCGGCGACCAGCGCGTCGATCTTGGCGACGGCGTCGTCCGTGGCGGACTGGACCTGCTTGAGGTAGCGGTTCAGATCGTCCTCGGAGATCTCCTTGTCGGCCTCGGCGTTCTTGAAGATGTCGTTGTAGTCCTTGCGGACGGTGCGGATGCGGATCTTGTGGTCCTCGCCCAGGCCGCGGGTGCGGCGGACGAGCTCGTTGCGGCGGTCACCGGTGAGCGCGGGGACGGGCACGCGGACGACCTGGCCGTCGTTGGCGGGGTTCAGGCCCAGGCCAGCGGAGGCGATCGCGCGCTCGATGTCGCTGATGGTGCTCTTGTCCCAGGGGGTGACGACGAGCATGCGGGCGTCGGGTGCGTTGACGGTGGCGAGCTGCTTGATGGGCATGCTGGCGCCGTACGCGGCGACCATCACGCTGACGCCGTCCAGCAGCGCGGGGGTGGCCCGGCCGGTGCGCACGGTGGTCAGGGACTTCTTGAGGGCCTCGATGGCCCCGTTCATGTCGTCCTTCATCTCGGACAGGTACTCGTTCACGCTCGCCTCCAGTCTGATGAGGGTAACGCGCCAGCGCCCCAGCAAACAACGCGGGGCGGGGCTCTCAGCTCTGGTTGTCCACCAGGGTCCCCAGCTCGCCGCCCTGGACGACCTTCACCACGTTCCCGGCGGTGTGGAAGTCGAACACGATGATGGGGATGTCGTTCTCCATGCACATGGTCAGCGCGGTGCTGTCCATGACCTTGAGGCCGCGCTGGAGGGCCTCTGCGAAGGTGAGCTTGTCGAAGCGGACAGCGTCGTCGTGCTTGGCGGGGTCCTTGTCGTAGATGCCGTCGACCTTGGTGGCCTTGAGGATGACCTCGGCGTGGATCTCAGCAGCACGGAGCGCGGCGGCCGTGTCGGTGGAGAAGTAGGGGTTGCCGGTGCCCGCACCGAAGATCACCACCCTCCCCTTCTCCATGTGGCGCTCGGCCCGGCGACGGACGTAGGGCTCCGCGACCTTGTCCATGGGGATCGCGGACATGCAGCGGGTCTTCACGCCGCGACGCTCCAGGGCGTCCTGCAGGGCCAGGGCGTTGATGACGGTGGCCAGCATGCCCATGTAGTCGGCGTGGGCCCGATCCATGCCCTTGGAGGCGCCGGCGAGCCCCCGGAAGATGTTGCCGCCGCCGATGACGACCGCGACCTGCACCCCGAGCTCGTGGACGGCCTTGACCTCCTCCGCGAAGCGGCTGATGGCGGCTGCGCCGATTCCGAATCCGGCCTCTTCGGCCAGCATCTCACCGGAGAGCTTGAGGAGGATGCGCTTGTAGGCGGGCATGGACGACTCCGAGGGCGTGGGTTGCAGACAAAAAAAGGGGCCCCGGAGGGCCCCTTGGAATCAGGCCAGACCGGCCTGGGCGGCGACTTCTGCGGCGAAGTCGTCCACCTTCTTCTCCAGCCCCTCACCCAGCACGAAGCGGGAGAAGCGGCGGATCTTGATGTTCTCGCCGATGGTGCCGATCTTCTCGTTCAGCATCTCAGCGACGGTCTTCTTGTCGTCCTTGACGAACTTCTGCTCGAGCAGGCAGATGTCCTCGTAGAACTTGCCCATGCGACCCACGACGATCTTCTCGGCGATGTGGGCGGGCTTGCCCTCTTCCACGATGCGGGCCAGCTGGACCTCCTTCTCGCGGTCGATGCGGTCCTGGGGGACCTCGTCCTTGGAGACGAACTCGGGAGCCGCGGCAGCGATGTGCATCGCGATGTCGTTGCAGAGCTCGATGAACTGCTCGTTGCGGGCGACGAAGTCGGTCTCGGCGTTGACCTCAACCAGGACGCCGATCTTGCCGGTGCCGTGGATGTAGGCGTGCACCAGGCCCTCGGTGGCAGCGCGGCCAGCCTTCTTGGCGGCCTTGGTGATGCCCTTCTGGCGCAGCCAGTCGATGGCCTTGTCGACGTCGCCGTCGGTCTCGGCCAGAGCCTTCTTGCAGTCCAACATGCCGGCGCCGGTACGCCCACGCAGGTCCTTGATATCCTTAGCAGAAACGGCCATTGCACAGTCCTATGACGGTCCCTGGCCCAGAGGGCCCAGGGGTGGTTCGAGGTCGTGGGGGACTAAGGGCTCAAGGCCCGAAGCTCAGGTCACGTTGATGTGACAGCCCACAGGAAGGAGGCTGGGGTCACCCCCGAGAGAGGCGACCCCAGCAGCGGAGGTCTCAGACCTCCTCGACAGCGTCCTGGTCCACGGGACCGGAGGAGGCGTCGGGAGCGGCAGCGCTGGGGCTGTGCACGCGGGAGACGACCTCGACGTTCATGTCCTGGTCACGGCGGACGGCCTGGCCACCCTCGCTGCGACGGCTGGCAGCGCCGCCCTCGATGCAGGCGTCAGCGAGCGCGCCGGTGAAGAGGCGGATGCTCTTGATGGCGTCGTCGTTGCCGGGGATCACGAAGTCCACGTCGCCGGGATCGCAGTTGGTGTCGCACAGGGCGATGACCGGGATCTTGAGCTTGCGGGCCTCGTTGACGGCGATGTGCTCCTTCTTGGGGTCGATGACGAAGAGAGCGCCGGGGGTGGCGCGCATGGTCTTGATGCCGCCGAGGTTCTTCTCCATCTTGGCCATCTCGCGGGTCAGGCCGAGTGCTTCCTTCTTGGTGAGCATCTCGAAGCGACCCTCGGTGTAGGCGCGCTCCAGGGCGGTCAGGCGGTCCAGGGACTTCTTGACGGTCTGGAAGTTGGTCAGGGTGCCACCGAGCCAGCGGTTGTTCATGTAGAACTGACCGGCGCGGGCGGCCTCCTCGGCCACGATCTCCTGAGCGGAGCGCTTGGTGCCGACGAAGAGGACGTACTTGCCCTGGCTGACCACGGAGGTGGCGAAGCGGCAGGCCTCGATCAGACCGCGGGCGGTGGCCTGCAGGTCGATGATGTGGACGCCGTTCTTCTGCCCGTAGATGTACGGGCGCATCTTGGGGTTCCAGCGGCGGGTCTGATGACCGAAGTGCACACCAGCTTCGAGGAGCTGACGCAGCGAGACGTTGACCATGATGTTTCTCCTGAGTGCGGCTGTCCGCACCCCATCGGGTTTATCGACCACCGACGGACGCGCCCGACCCCGAAGGGCACCCATGGACGACTTCCGCGATTCGGTGTGATTGTTGGCCCTGAAGGACTCGGGGCCCCGCGCGATTAACGCAGAGCCCCTGTCTTGTCACGGGAGGATGACGGCCGGGATCAAGCTCCAGGCTGGTCCTCACCCTCTGCGGGCTGCGCGCCCTCCATCTCGACGGGGGGGGCGGGGGGCTCCCAGTCCGCCTGGTAGCAGCACTTCTTGTACTTCTGCCCCGAGCCGCAGGGGCAGGGGTCGTTGCGGCGGAGGCTGTTGGCGAAGGCGAAGAGGCGGGCCTCCTCTCCTGCGCTGGGCAGCTTGGGGGCGGGGGGCGGCGCAGCGGGCAGGCTCGTGGCGCCCAGGGCGGCCGCAGCAGCCGAGGAGGCGTCGATGCGCGGACCCGCCGGCCTCTGGATGAGGTCCCCACCAGCGGCCAGGCGCCGGGCGGCGGACTTGCCGAAGGCACCGGCGGTGTTCTGGTCGCCCTGGAGCTCCACCTGCAGGTAGCGGGTGATGACCGACTCATCGCGGAGGGCGGTCATCATCATGAACATGTTGAAGCCCTCCTTCTTGTACTCCAGCAGGGGGTTGCGCTGGCCGTAGCCGCGCAGACCGATGCCGTCGCGGAGGCGGTCCATGGCGAGCAGGTGCTGCTTCCAGAGGTCGTCGGTGAACTGGAGCAGCAGCATGCGCTCGATCTGCCGGCTGGCGTCCTCGCCGAGCTCGGTCTCCTTCTCTTCGTAGCGCTTGACGCCGACCTCAGCGAGGACGTCCCGCAGCTCCTCGACCGCGAAGTCCCGGATCTGGTCGTCGTCGCCTTCGAACTCGTACCCGAAGATGTCCTTGGAGCGCTGGCGGAGCTGCTCGACGTCCCAGCCCTCGGGGTGGACGCGCTCGGGCACGCAGTCGTCCATGATGTCCGCGACCACACCCTCGACGGACTCGAGCATGATCTCGCGGACCTGCTCGCCCTCCAGGATGCGGCGACGCAGGGCGTACACCAGCTTGCGCTGCTGGTTGAGCACGTCGTCGTACTCCAGGAGCTGCTTGCGGACGTTGAAGTTGTGGCCCTCGACCTTCTTCTGGGCGTTCTCGATGGACTTGGTGATCCAGGGGTGCTCGATGGGCTCGTTGTCGCCCATGCCCATCTTGTCCATGAACTGCATCATCTTGTCGGTGCCGAAGATGCGCAGCAGGTCGTCTTCCAGGGAGAGGTAGAACTTGGAGGAGCCGGCGTCGCCCTGGCGGCCAGCGCGGCCGCGGAGCTGGTTGTCGATGCGGCGGCTCTCGTGGCGCTCGGTGCCGATGATGCGCAGACCACCCAGCTCCAGCACCTTCTCGCGCTCGGCCTTGCACTCGACCTCGAGCTTGGCGAGGAGCTGCTGGTAGCCCTGGGGGTTCTCCTCGGGGTTGACCTGGTCCTTGGCCATCTCCTCGGCGTTGCCGCCGAGCTTGATGTCGGTGCCGCGGCCCGCCATGTTGGTGGAGATGGTCACAGCGCCCAGACGACCGGCCTGCGCGACGACGTGGCCCTCGCGGGCGTGCTGCTTGGCGTTGAGCACGTAGTGCGGGATGCCGTTGCGCTTGAGCATCCGAGCCACCAGCTCGGACTTCTCGACGGAGGTGGTGCCCACCAGCACGGGCTGCCCGCGGGTGTGGCAGTCCTTGATGTCCTCCAGGACGACCTCGAACTTCTCCTCCTGGGTCCGGTAGACGATGTCGTTCTGATCGTCACGGATGACCGGCTTGTTGGTGGGGATGACCACCACTTCCAGGTCATAGATGTTCGCGAGCTCGGGGGCCTCGGTCTCGGCCGTACCGGTCATGCCGGCGAGCTTGTCGTACATGCGGAAGTAGTTCTGGAAGGTGATGGTCGCGTAGGTCTGCGACTCCTTCTGGATCTGCAGCTTCTCCTTGGCCTCGACCGCCTGGTGCAGGCCATCGGACCAGCGCCGACCGGACATCAGACGCCCGGTGTGCTCGTCGACGATGACGACCTCGCCGTCACGCACCACGTAGTCCTTGTCCCGGCTGAACAGGGTGTGGGCCTTGAGGGCCTGGTTGACGTGGTGGAGGATCTCCATGTTCTGGGGATCGTAGAGGTTCTCGATGCCCAGCTTGTGCTCGACCTTGTCCACGCCCTGGTCGGTGAGGTGCACCGCCCTGCCCTTCTCGTCGATGACGTAGTCGATCTCGTTCTGGAGCATGGGGATGACAGCGTCGATGCTGAAGTACTTGTCGACGCTGACGTTGGTGGGCCCGGAGATGATCAGCGGGGTCCGGGCCTCGTCGATCAGGATGGAGTCGACCTCGTCCACGATCGCGAAGTTGTGGCCGCGCTGGGTGTAGTCCTCCAGGCGGAACTTCATGTTGTCGCGCAGGTAGTCGAACCCGAACTCGTTGTTCGTCCCGTAGGTGATGTCCGAGGCGTAGGCCGCGCGCTTGATCTGGTCGTTGCGCTCCCCCGACAGGATGGTGCCGACCGAGAGCCCCAGGGCGTTGTAGACCTGGGCCATCCACTCGGCGTCGCGAGCGGCCAGGTAGTCGTTGACCGTGACGACGTGCGCGCCCTTGCCCGAGAGGGCGTTGAGGTACACCGGCAGGGTCGCGGTCAGGGTCTTGCCCTCACCGGTCTTCATCTCGGCGACCTGCCCGCGGTGGAGCACGATGCCGCCGATCATCTGCACGTCGTAGTGCCGCATGCCCAGGGTTCGGACCGCCGTCTCCCGGACCGTGGCGAAGGCCTCCGGCATCAGGTCGTCCAGCGGTGCGCCGTTCTCGATGCGCTGCTTGAACTCGGCGGTCATGCCGAAGAGCTGCTCGTCAGAGAGCGCCTGGAACTTGGGCTCCAGCTCATTGATTCGCGCCACCATGGGCCGCATCTTCTTGATGGTGCGGTCGTTGGCAGACCCGAAGATCTTCTTGAAGACTCCCTCAAAGGGGCCGAGCATGGCTGCTCCTGATTCTGGCTGGGGCCAAACTGGCCTGGGTTTCCGCGGTGAGGGCCTATCTGCTCACGCTCGGGGGTGCTGTCAATGCGGCAGGTACTCCAAGGGGTCAACCTGCTGTCCATCGATCATCAGCTCGAAGTGAAGGTGGGGACCGGTGGTCTGGCCGGTGGTCCCGATGGTGGAGATGGGCTGACCTGCGTCCACCCAGTCCCCCCTCCGCACGAACACGGAGGAGTTGTGGGCATAGCGCGAGACGATCCCGTACCCATGGTCGATCTCGACCATGCGCCCGTAGCCCGAGTTGTAGTCGGCCATGATGACCACCCCGGATGCACAGGCCACCACCCGGGTGCCTCGCGGGGCCGCGATGTCCACACCGCTGTGGAACTTGCGGACGTTGTTGATCGGCGACTGCCGATAGCCGAAGCCGCTGGTGAAGGTCCCCTCGGCCGGCCAGACCTGCGGGAAGGCCGCCTGGATGGACATCAGGTCCTCCATGTCCTCGGCCAGCAGGCCCAGGCGGGGCTCCAGGGCCTCCAGACGGGCGACGTATTCGTCGGTGCGCGCCTGGACCTCGGTGGCCCATGCCTCCGCCGGGCGCAGGTCCTCGGCCAGGGCGGGGAGCTCGTCCTCGACCTGGGTGTTTCCGGCGTGCTCCTCGTCGTAGTCCAAGGACTCCGAGGCCGTCCCCTCCCCCGCGTCGACCGGACCGGAGCCCGGACGGATGGGGTTGTCCCGGACCATGTCCCGGAGCTGCGCGTCGTAGAGCTGCACGCGCTGGAGGGTGGCGTCCGCCTGGTCGAGCTGGGACTCGATCTCCTGCAGGCGCTGGCGCAGCAGGAGGTTCTCGCTCACGAGCTCCGCGCGGTCGGCGCCCCCGAAGGAGAGCTGGGACAGGGCAGCGACACCGCAGGCCAGCAGCCCCACGGCAGCGACCACCCCCACCCGCACAGCGCGCACATCCAGGCGCCGCTGGTGGAGCGCGACCCGGTCGTTGTCAGGCACCAACAGGAGGGTCCAGTGGCGCACACGCCTGCTGGTGTCCTCGCTGGTGGGGCCCCGCTCCATCAGAGCTCGTCGACCCGAACGGTGACGACGGTGACGTTGTCATCTCCCCCGCGGTCGCATGCCATCTGGATCAGCTTGCGAGAGGCCTGCTGGGGGGCGTTGCGCTGGAGCACCTCGCCGATCTCGGCCGTGCTGACCAGGTTGGAGAGGCCGTCGCTGCAGAGCATGAACTTGTCGCCCCGCCGAACGGCCCGCACCTGGATGTCGACCTCGACCTCCTCCATGTAGCCAAGGCTGCGGGTGATGATGTTCCGCAGCTTGTGGGTCTTGGCCTCCTCGGGCGTCAGGACGCCGGCCTTGACCTTCTCGTTGACCAGGGAGTGGTCTTCCGTGAGCTGCTCGATGCGGCCGTCGCGCAGCAGGTAGCCGCGGGAGTCGCCGACGTGGGCGATCAGGAAGTTCCCGCCCTCGACCAGCAGGGCCAGCGCGGTGGTGCCCATGCCCTTGTACTCGGGCTCGGCGGTGGCCTTCTCGAAGATTCGCTTGCCGGCCAGGCGGATCGCATAGCGGAGCTTCTCGCGGGCGCGGTCCACCGGCTCGGAGAGATCGGGCAGCTCCAGGTCGGGGTTGGTCTCGATGGAGGAGAGCACCTCTTCGACCGTGTTCACGGCGATGGCCGAGGCGTACTCGCCGCCCACATGACCCCCCATCCCGTCGCAGCAGACAAAGAGGTTCAGCTCATCGTTGATGAGGTAGTTGTCCTCGTTGTTCGTGCGCTTCATGCCGACGTCTGTGACGCCGCACGAGGTGA
This sequence comes from Myxococcota bacterium, assembly GCA_036229005.1. GTDB lineage: Bacteria > Myxococcota_A > UBA796 > UBA796 > CAJQPC01 > CAJQPC01. The sequence continues at coordinate 11,776 of JAZAMN010000019.1, read as the reverse complement.
GTCTCATGGGCCCTCCAGGCCTGAAAGCGCCTTTGGCTAACCCCTTTGTCGCTCTGGATCCAGCATGCCCCCCAGCCCCGGGGGCGACCACCCCCAGCAGACCCACCGCTCAGGGGCAGCCAGGCTGGCTGGAGGAGGCAGACGGCGAGCACAGACCAGTGTGCTGCGCGCCTATTTGTAGTCCTTGGGGTCGAGGCCGTGCTTCTTGAGCAGTCCGTAGAGGTCTGCCCGGTATTTCCCCGCCTTGCGGGCAGCGCTGGAGACGTTGCCCCCGGTGGCCCGGAGGAGGCCGGCCAGGTACTCACGCTCCCACTCGTCGCGGGCCTCGCGCAGGGGCTTGATGTCGGCGGCGCGGTGTCCTCCCGGTCCAACCCCGGTGTCGGCGAAGTCCTCGGGGGTGAGGAGCTCCCCGAAGCTGAGGACCAGGGCGCGCTCCACGGCGTGCTCCAGCTCGCGCACGTTGCCCGGCCAGCGGCGCTCCATGAGGTGCTGGACGGCCTCCGAGCTCAGCTCCGCCCCCCGCCCCAGGCGCTCGGCGTGTTTGTCCACGAAGTGCTGAGCCAGGATGGGGATGTCCTCGGGGCGGTCCTTGAGCGCGGGCATGTGCAGGGGGACCACCACGAGGCGGTAGTAGAGGTCCTCGCGGAAGCTCCCGTCCTCGACCATGGCCGCCAGGTCCTTGTTGGTGGCGACGATGACCCGGATGTCGACGGTGGTGGGCCGCTGCGCCCCGAGGGGCGTGATCTCCCCCTCCTGCAACACCCGGAGGAGCGAGCGCTGCATGGCCGGAGAGACGTCGCCGATCTCGTCCAGCATGAGGGTCCCCCCGTCCGCGGACTTGATGAGGCCCACCTTGTCCGTGCGGGCGTCCGTGAAGGCGCCCTTCTTGTACCCGAAGAGCTCGGACTGGAGCAGCGTGTCCGGGAGCGCGCCGCAGTTGACCGCGACGAAGGGGCGGTTGGCCCGGGAGGACAGGGCGTGGATGGCCCGCGCAGCCAGCTCCTTGCCGCTGCCCGAGGGCCCGAAGATGGCCACCGTGCTGTCCAGGGGGGCGACCCGTCGGATGCGCTGGAAGACGGCCTTCATGGCGGGGGACTGCCCCAGCAGGCCGTGGAGCTCGCCCCGGTCGTCGACCGCTCGGCGCAGGGACTCGACCTCGAGCTTGAGGCGGCGCTGCTCGATGGCCTTGTTCAGGTGCGCGTAGAGCTCGGCGCGATCCACCGGCTTTGTGAGGTAGCCGGCGGCCCCCTCGTTCATGGCCTCGATGGCGTTGGGGATGCTGCCGTGGGCCGTGAGGATCAGCACCGGGAGCTGGGGATCCAGGCGGTGCAGCTCCGCCATCACGTCCAGGCCGGACTCCTGCTCCAGGCGGAGGTCGCACACCACGACATCCAGGCTCTCCCGCCGGGCCACGGCGACAGCCTGCTCCCCGTCCCGCGCGACGAAGACCTGGTAGCCCGAGGCCTCCAGACGCAGGGAGAGGACCGTGAGGATGTTGTCGTCGTCATCGACGAGCAGGACGGTGCCGCCCAGGGGTGCCTCCAGGGTCGGGTCGCGAGGGGCGTTGTGGAGAGGAGAGAGGTGTACCGAAAATCATACACCCGTGAAGGTGTTCTCCGTGGCGACGGCCAGCGTGAAGCAGAAGCGGGCCCCGCCCGACGGCGCCTCTTCCACCCAGATCCGCCCGCCCTGGGCGGCCACGATCTCCTGGCAGATGTAGAGGCCCAGCCCCGAGCCCCCGCGCTTCTCGGCCCGCGGCACCTGGTAGAAGCGCTCGAAGATCCGCTCGCGGTGCGCCTCCGGGACGCCGGGCCCCTGGTCGTCCACCCACACGCAGATCGCGGGCTGACCGCCCTCCTCCCAGCCGTCGACCGCGCCGAGCTGCACGAGCGAGCCCCGGGGGCTGAACTTGACCGCGTTGGACATCAGGTTCATCAGCACCTGCTCGAGCATGCCCGTGTTCGCGTAGACCCGAGGGAGACCCTGGGGCACCTGCACATCCAGGTTCACCTGCTGACGCTTGAGCATCATCTCCAGCTCATTCGCGATGCGGTGGACCGAGGTGCTCAGATCCGCGGGGGCCAGCTCCGGCTGCCGGCTCTCAAGGCGCGAGAGGTCCAGCACGTTGGTGACCAGGGTGCGCAGGCGCCGGACGTCCTCCTTCATGATGCGCACCAGGCGGCGCTGGGTGTCGGTCAGCGGCCCGGGGATCTCCTCGTCCACCAGATCCACCGCCTCCCCCAGCGAGGTGAGCGGGGTCTTGAGGTCGTGGGAGATGTTGGCGAAGAAGTCGGTCTTCATCCGGTCGTGCTCGGCGATGCGGCCGGCCATCTTGTTGAAGGCGCGGGCGAGCTGGTCGAGCTCATCGACCTCCAGGGGGCTGATCCGGTACTCGAAGTCGCCCGCGGCGACGCCCTCGGTCCCCTTCTGCAGCTCGCGCACGGCCCGGGTGAGCTCCCGGCCCAGCACGCGGGCCATCACGACCCCCACGATGAGCACGATACCGACCACCACGACCACGAGCGTGGCGGTGGTGCGGCCGGTCTTGGCGACGCGGTCCAGGTCCGTCTGGAGCTGCTCGCGCAGGCGGCCCTCCCGGCCCTGGAGCTCGGCGACGATGGCGTCTCCGTCCGCCTGGATCCGGGTCGGCTCCCCGGTGACCTCGCCGGCGAGTCCAGCGGTCGACTCGTAGGCGGTGATCAGGGTGTTCAAGCGGTCTGCCTCGGCGCCGTTGGCGATCAGCTCCAACCTCCCCTTCACAGACCCGCTGCGGCGCTGGGCCTCGGCGAGGGCCTCTCCGTCTCCGGTGGTGCGCCAGGTCTCCAGGGCGTCCCGCTCTTCGCGGAAGAACTGGGTGGTCTCCTGGGCCAGGTGCACCCGCTCGACGCCGACGGTGGCCACGTCCTGTACGCCGCTGGTCATCTGGAACAGGGCGATCAGGGCGATGCCGCCCGCCAGCACCAAGGGGATCAGCGGCGCGAGCTGAGCCGTGAGGAGCTGGGTGCGGACCTTCACGCGGGGGGCTCCAGGCGCTCCACGGCCTTGGCCACGACGCCCCACTCGGCCAGGGTGAGCTCCTCGGCGCGGCGGCGCTCCATCCCGAGCTCGGTGAGCAGCTCCCGGATGGGCTCCTTGCCGTAGACGCTGCCCATGGCGTTGGCCAGGGTCTTGCGCCGCTGCGAGAACCCGGCCCGGACGGCCTTCTCGAAGCCCTCGGGGGTGGCGCCGCCCAGCTCGGGCTCGTCCCGCAGGTCGAACACGACGACCGCGGAGTGCACCTTGGGGGCGGGGTGGAAGGCGCCAGGGGGCAGCGCGAAGCCGTGGCGGATCCGCGCGTAGGCCCGCGCCATGACGGTCAGAGAGCCGTAGGACTTGGTGCGCGGCTGGGCGACCAGGCGGGTGGCGACCTCGCGCTGGAACATCAGGACCAGGCGGTCGAACTTGTCCTTGCGGGGGAGCAGGCGCAGCAGGATGCGCGTGCCGACGTTGTAGGGCAGGTTCGCGCAGCAGACCCAGCCGCTGCCGGGCGCGGCCTCTTCGAGATCCACCTTCATCGCGTCGCCGCGGGTGAGCTTCACCGTGGGGAGCGTGGTCTCGATGTAGTCGGCGAGATCCCGGTCCAGCTCGATGGCGTGGACGTCGCCGCCGGCCGCTCGCAGTGCTCGGGTCAGGGCCCCCAAGCCGGGGCCGATCTCCAGCACGCGGGTGCCCTCGGTGACGCCGCCGAGCTGGGCGATGCGCCGGACGGCGGTGGGGTCGACCAGGAAGTTCTGCCCGAAGCGCTTGCGGGCGCGCTGCTCCAGCGACTTGAGCTGGGCTGCGGGGTGCTCGAACCAGGGGGGAGTGCTCATGCTGGGGGCCGCATGGTGTGGAGGGGCCACCCCGAGCGCGCCGGGGTGCTGGGGCCGTCCACCTGACCGGAGAGGAGGCGGAGGCGGCCCGCGTTGGCGATCATCGCACCGTTGTCGGTGCAGCGGCTGCGCGGCGGCAGGAAGACCTGCATCCCGGGGAGGGCCTGGGCGGCGGCGCGGAGCTGGGAGTTGGCGGCGACGCCCCCGGACAGGGCGAGGCGCTTGACGCCGGTGCGCTTGGAGGCGCGCACGACGCGATCCAGGAGCACATCGACCACGGCGGTCTGGAAGCTGGCGGCGAGATCCGCGGGCTTGTCGTCGGGGAAGCGCTCGTGGCGCTGGCGCACGGCGGTCTTGAGGCCGGAGAAGGACCAGTCGTCGCTGCCCTTGACCTTGGGGCGCGGCAGAGGCACCGCGCTCGCATCCCCGCCCTGGGCCAGGCGGTCGATCACGGGGCCACCGGGGTAGCCCAGCCCCAGCACCCGGGCGGCCTTGTCGAAGGCCTCGCCCGCGGCGTCGTCCACGGTGCCGGCGAGCTCCTGGTACTCCCCCACCCCGGTGGCCAGGTGCAGCATGGTGTGCCCGCCCGAGACCACCAGCGCCAGGAAGGGGAACTCCGGGGCGGGATCCTCCAGCAGCGGGCTGAGCAGGTGGCCCTCCAGGTGGTTGACGCCCACAAAGGGCACGCCCCAGCCCAGCGCCAGGGACTTGCCCAGCGAGAGGCCGACGAGCACCGCGCCGATCAGGCCCGGCCCCGCGGTGGCAGCGACGGCATCGGGCTTCTCGATGCCCGCCTTGTCCAGGGCGTCCTGCACCACGCTGGCCAGCTTCTCCGCGTGGGCGCGGCTGGCGAGCTCCGGGACGACGCCCAGGTAGGCCTCGTGCACGGTCTGCGTGTAGACGACGTCCGAGAGGACCCCGCTGCCGTCCACCACGCTCGCGGCGGTCTCATCGCAGCTTGTCTCGATTCCAAGCACCCGCACGGGCACCTCCGGGCGGCCCTGCGGCCAGGAAGATAGGCTCTGTGGGTTAGCCCGATGCTGCTGCTCCTCGCCATCACTGCCTGCCGCCCCGAGACCCAGGTCAACGCCGGGGAGGCCCGGATCTCGCTCCCGTCCACCCTGGACTTCGGTCAGGTCGTGGTGGGCACGCAGGCCACTGCGCGGGTGCCGGTGGAGAGCCAGGGTGTGGGGGATCTCGAGCTGCTCGCGGCCAGCCTGTCCTCGACGGCGCCAGCGGGCATGGAGGTGGTGGGATTCACGGATGTCCCGGTGGTGAGGGGGGATCTCGGTGAGATCGAGATCCGCTTCTCACCGACGGAGACCGGGGCCTGGACCACCTCCCTGGAGGTCGAATCCAACGACGAGGACACCCCGCTGACGACCGTGTCGATCACCGCCGAGGCGACCGCTCCACTGCTGGAGCTGCAGCCCCAGACGCTGTGGTTCGGGGACCTGGATGTAGGGGAGAGCGCGACCCTGCAGGTGGATCTGTTGGCGCGCGGGAGCGGGACGCTGCGGATCAGCGATCTGCAGGCGGCGGATCCAGACTTCACGTGGGCGCTTGCCGGTGACGCCGAGCTTCCGCTGGTGCTGGAGGCCGGGAGCGGGCTGAGCCTGAGCGTGACCTGCGCGCCCAGCGACTCCGAGCCCAAGGACGCGCGGCTGGTGTTCGTCGGGAACGGAGCGGAGGGCAGCCACGAGTCGCTGCGCCTGCTGGCCAACACCGGCGAGACCGAGGGCCCCCCGACCGCGCAGATCACCGCCCCCGCCTTTGGCAGCCACCACTGGAGCGATGAGCGCGTGAGCCTGGAGGGCCTGGCGGTGGACCAGGGGGACGCGCCGGAGGACCTGCTGGTGGCCTGGTACGCGGACAGCGCGCTGCTGGGGACGAGCGTGGCGAGCGCGGATGGGCTGGTGAGCCTGGAGACGGAGCTGCCCGAGGGCAACCCCCTGCGCCTGACGCTGCGGGTGCTGGACAGCCAGGGAAACAGCGCCGAGGACGCCATCGATCTGGGGGTGTTCGCGCCCGGGGAGCCCACCCAGTGGGTGCTCAGCGGAGGCGAGACCGTGTACGACTTCATCGTGGTGGACGATGACCTGCGGGTGGAGCTGGACGCGCAGGTGTTGCTGAGCGACGAGAGCGGGTCCAAGAGCGCGCTGCCGCCGATCACCTTTGAGGGCAACCCGGGGCAGGTCCTGAGCTGGGTGGCGACCGACCAGAACTACTGCCAGAAGTCCCTCAGCCCACTCACGCTCCACTGGGGGAGCGAGAGATCCTGGGCGTTGAGCGAGGAGATCTGCGCGTCCGCCTGCGCGGAGGATGCCTGCTACGACGGCAGCTACAGCGGTCCCTGGCCGCAGAGCTTTGGGCAGGACAGCGTGGAGCTTCCGCAGCCCTAGCCTTGGGATTTGGATCCCCGCAGAAAAAATGGGGAAAAGGGAGTAATCTCTCGGCGCTCTCCACCCCGCGCCGAGGTCTCCATGCTCGTTCTCCTCTCCCTCCTGCTGGCCTGTGACTCCGACGGCGACGGGTTCAAGGGCAAGGACGACTGCGACAACGGCTCCGCGGCCGTCAACCCGGACGCGGTCGACACCTGCAACGGGATCGACGACGACTGCGACGGCAAGATCGATGAGGCGCCCCCCACCTGGTACGCCGACAGCGACGGCGACGGCTTCGGCGACGAGGCCAACCCCACCGAGGCCTGCGGCCTGCCCTCCGGCTACGCGGCCAACGCGGATGACTGCGATGACAGCGACGCTTCCGTTCATCCCTCCGCGATCGAGGTCTGCAACGACGGCGTGGACGACGACTGTGATGGCCTGGCCGACGGAGACGATGACTCCCTGGACGCCGCCAGCTCCACCCTCTACTACGCAGACACCGACGGCGACGGCTTCGGCGACAACCTGAGCTCCCGGCGCTTCTGCTCCGAGCCCGCCGACCACGTCCTGGACAACACGGACTGCGATGACGGCGCCGCGGCCGTGAACCCCGCCGCCACCGAGGTCTGCAACGACGGGGTGGACGACGACTGCGACGGCCTGGCCGACGACGCCGACGACTCCCTGGACATGGCCACCACCAGCACTTGGTACGCGGACGACGACACCGACGGCTTCGGGCGGGACGCCGACACCCTGGCCGCCTGCGCCCAGCCCTCCGGGTACGCCGGCGCCGCTGGCGACTGTGACGACGCCGCCGCGAGCGCCTACCCCGGCGGGGCCGAGGTCTGCGACGGCCTGGACAACGACTGCGACGGGCTCTTCGACGACCAGGACGACAGCGTCGACCTGAGCACCTTGCGCGACTACTACGCCGACACCGACTCCGACGGCTACGGCGACATCGACGACAGCCAGACGAGCTGCAGCCCGCCCAGCGGCTACGTGGCCGACAGCAGCGACTGCGACGACGACGCGGCCATCATCAACCCCGGCGCGACCGAGGTCTGCAACGGCGGCGTGGACGACGACTGCGACGGGCTCTCCGACGACGCCGACAGCGCCGTGGACCTGAGCACGGGCAGCACCTACTACCTGGACGGGGACAGCGACGGCTACGGCGATCCCGCCAGCAGCACCGCCGCCTGCGAGGCCCCCTCCGGCTACACCAGCGACGCCAGCGACTGCGACGATGGCGACGCCGCCATCCACCCGGCCGCCACCGAGATCTGCGATCTGGCCGACAACGACTGCGACGGCGACATCGACGACGCGGACAGCAGCGTGGACACCAGCACGGGCAGCACCTGGTACGCCGACAGCGACAGCGACGGCTTCGGCGACGCGGCCACCAGCGTGGCGGCCTGCCTGGCCCCCAGCGGCTACGGTGCGGACGGCACCGACTGCGACGACGCCGATGCCAGCACCTTCCCCGGCGCGGCGGCGAGCGACTCCACGACGGACTGCATGACCGACGCCGACGGGGACGGCTACGGCAGTGACGCCCCGGGAAGCGGCGTGGTCGCGGGCACCGACTGCGATGACGCGGTCGCCACCGCCTACCCGGGCGCGACCGAGGTCTGCGACGGCGCCGACTCCGACTGCGACGGCACCACCGCCGAGCTGGCCGTGCCCGGCGACTACAGCACCATCCAGTCCGCCATCGACGCGGCCTCCAGCGGGGACTGGGTCTGCGTCGCCGACGGCACCTACGCGGAGACCCTGGACTTCGGCGCCAAGGAGCTCACCCTGGAGTCCCAGAACGGCAGCGCGAGCACCACCCTGGACGGCTCCACCGGCTCCGGGACCATCCTGACCATCGACGGCGGCCAGACCAGCGCGTCCAGCGTCAGCGGCTTCGCGTTCACCGGCGTGGACAGCAAGGTGGGCGGCGCGATCGTGCTGGACGGCACCTCCCCCGTGTTCTCGGACATCGTGATCTCCGACAACAGCTATAGCTGCAGCGGCTCGTGCACCGGCATGATCTACGCCTACGACAGCGAGTCCACCTTCTCCGAGCTGGTGATCCGCGACAACAGCGTGAGCCTCAGCGGCGAAGACACCCTCTACGGGCTGGGCTTCTACGTCGAGTACTCCTCCCTGGAGATCAGCGACTACGACTTCATGGCCAACAGCGTGAACACCACCGGCGGTGACAACGCCGTCGCTGGGCTCGCCCTCTACGCGGACAGCAGCCTCCTGATCATCGAGCGGATGGATGTGCGGGACAACGCCTACAGCGACGTCGGCGGCTCCGACCTGTTCGCCGGGATGCTCTACAGCGACCGCAACCTGACCTACCTGGAGAACGCCATCTTCGCGGGCAACAGCAGCGACGCCCAGGTGGTCGCCGGGCTGGCCATCTGCTCGGACAGCAGCGACGACCTGGTCCTCAGCCAGGCCAGCATCACCGGCAACGCCATGACCGGCACCAGCGGGAACTTCGGCACCGTCTACAGCGCCGGGCTCCTGGAGGCGCTGAACAGCGACCTCTCCAACAACACCACCAACGACACGGGCAACGGCGCCGGCTGGCACAGCTCCGGCCTCCTGGATCTGGCGTACTGCAACACCTACAACAACGGCACCGCTGACTTCGACGGCAGCGCGACCGACCCCACCGGCACCGACGGCAACGTCTCCACGGACCCCGGATACAAGGACACCACCGCCACCGACGCCGAAGATTGGGACCTGAGCCTGGACACCGGCTCCGCGCTGATCGACGCCGGAGATACGGGCCTGCTGGACAGCGACGGCAGCGGCAGCGACATCGGCGCCTACGGCGGAGAGAACGCCGGCTGGTAGCCCTGACAAGGGGGCCTGCGGACCAGACGGGATACAGTGCTCCGGTGCGAATCCCTCTGGAATGCGGCCACGCCGAGCTGAGCGAGCGGATCCTCACCCGGGGGGAGGACACGCTCCGACTGACCCCGAACGAGGCCCGCCTGCTCGCCTACCTGGCCGAGCGCCCCGGTCAGACCGTCAGCCAGTCCGAGCTGCTGCGCGAGGTCTTTGGCTACGCCCAGTCCGTCCGGAGCCGCACCGCGGTCACCACCATGCAGCGCCTGCGGGCCAAGGTGGAGCTGGACCCGGCGAACCCCACCCACCTGCACACCCTCTACGGCGAGGGGTACCGCTTCGACCCCCTGGGCGCACACCGGGGCCTGCTGGGCCGCTCGGGGGATCTCCAGACCCTGCGCGCGCTCCTGGATCAGGGCCCCTGCTGGCTCGTGGCTCCGGGGGGATTCGGCAAATCGGCGCTCGCCAGGGAGCTGGCCCACCCCCTGGCCGAGCAGGCCCTGTGGGTCGATCTCAGCGATCGCAGCACCAGCGAGGAACTACTGGCCGCGATCGCCTCCGCCCTGGACATCGAGCAGCTCGCCCACCTGGAGTCCGCAGACCTCGCCCTCCAGTCCCGCGGTCTGCGACTCGTTGTCCTCGACGGCGCCGAGGAGCTTCAGGCGGTGGTGGAGGCCTGGGTGGCCCGGTGGTGTGCCCCGGTGTCCGTCCTCATCACCTCCCGCCTCCCTCCCCAGGACCAGCCCACCCACCTGCTGGCTCCCCTCTCGCCCCCGCAGGCCGCCGCCCTCTTCGAGCAGCGCGCCCCCGGAACCCTGGAGGCCCCCGGAGTCCGAGAGCTGGTCGAGCGCCTGGGCGGCATCCCCTTGGCCCTGGAGCTCGCCGCGGACCACCTGGCCGCCTTCAGCCCGCAGGACCTGGGCCCCATCCTGGCGGATCTGAGCGCCATGCTCAGCGGCGGGGAGGGCCGCCACGCCTCGATGCAGAGCGTGCTGCGATGGAGCTGGGAGCGCACTCCCCTCCCCCACCGACAGGCCCTTGAGCCTCTGGCCCTGAGCCCCTCCGGCCTGCGCCTGTCCGAGGCCGCCCAGCTCGCCGGTCCAGGCGGCCTGTCCACCCTCAAGCACCTCCAGCAGCTCGGGTGGCTGACCGAGCGCCAGGGCCGCCTGCTCCTGCTCGATCCCCTCCGGCACTTTGTACAGGAGCGCGCCGACCTCTCGCGCGCCGCCTCCGAGCACCGCGCCCTCTTCCTGCGGCTGGCCCGGGAGCGACAGGAGGGCTTCCAGGCCGGTCGGGAGTCCGCGTTCCTCTCCCGCGAGTGGGCCAACCTGAGGGTCGCCATCCAGGGGGGATTGCGCGCCGAGGATCCCCGCGCCGCCGACCTCGTACTCTTGCTGGCCGTCCCCCTGATCCGGCGCCGCAGCACCGCCCGGGCCATGGAGTGGCTGGACGCCGCGATCGGCCTTGCCCAGGGACGGGTTCAGGCCGAGCTGCTCCTGGAGCGGGCCAACCTCTGGCTGGTGCGGGCCAGCCTGACCGCCGCCGAGCGGGACATCGACCGGGCCTCCCAGCTCGGCGAAGCCCCCCCGGGCGAGGTGGCCTACCGGAGGGGCAAGCTCCTGCGACACCAGGGAGACCCCGCCGCGGCCGTCCCCATTCTGGAGGGAGCGCTCTCTGGGCTCCAGGGGGCCAGACGGCTCAACGCCCAGACAGAGCTGGCCTACTGCCTCATCCGCAGTGGGCGTGCCAGCGAGGCCACCCCGATGCTGCAGGAGACCCTGGCCCGCGCACGCCTGCAGGATGCCCCCGGCCCGGCCTTCCTGGCCCTGGGCACCCTGGCCTCCCTGCACCTGTCCCAGGAGCGCTACGAGGAGGCCGAGCGCGCCTACCGGGCCGCCCTCCAGATCTGCGAGCGCATCGGGGACCGCGCGAACGCCGCCGCCCTCCACCACAACCTGGGCAACCTCTTCTTCTACACCGGCGACGCCGCCCAAGCCGAGCAGCAGTGGCGGGCCGCCCTCTCCCTGACCCAGCACCTGGGCAGCCGACAAGGAGCCGCGCTCTCCAAGACCAACCTGGCGCAGCTCGCCATCCATCAACGCCAGCTCGAGCGCGCCGCAGCCCTGCTGACCGAGGCCCGTCACACCCTGTCCGAGGTCGGCCTGCGCCCCGGCGCGGCCTTCGCCACCTTCAACCTGGGCCGCATCGAGGCGCTGGAGGGCCGCTGGGCACCCGCGCTGGCCGCCTTCGACAAGGCCGAACCGGAGCTCCCCGCGTTCGCCCACTGGTGGCTGGCCGCAGAGCGCGCCATCGTGTTCGCGTCCATGGGCCGCCCGGAGGCCGCAGAGCAGGTCCTCTCCGGCGCGGTCGGCCAGGACGCCAGCTCCCGGGCCGGCCTGGAGCTCGCCCGCGGCTTCTGCCTGCTCGCCGACCCCGAGTCCAACGGGACCAGAGGCCAGGTCCAGGCCATCCTGCGGCAGGTCGCCCCCATCCAGGAGCTCCCCATCGTGGATCTGGCCCGCCGCCTGCGCGCGCGGCTCTGAGATACCGGCTGGTCCAGTCAACCGGTTTCTGATCTCACGACGAAACCATGACCCTGGTTCGCGACTGCGTAGACGACGGTGAGCAGCTTCCGCATGGAGGCCACCAAGGCGACCTTGGGTGGCTTGCCCCGCT
>JAZAMN010000018.1:0-91646 GCA_036229005.1 Myxococcota bacterium | reverse complement strand
GCGGCTGGGGGCGGCGACCGGGGACGGGTGACCGGGGACGGGCTTTGAGGTGGTTCCCGGGTTCTGGGGGTGGTGGCAGCCTACATGGGGGGCGTGGGGGTGGGCGGGAGCTGGCTGATTACTGATGCCCGATGCCTGATACCCGACTCCCGATACCCGATACCTGATGGGTATCAGAGGTCAGGTATCAGAGGGCGGCGACCGGGGACCGGCGATGACGTGGTTCCCGGGTTCAGGCGGTGGTGGCAGCCGACTTTGTTGGGGCGTCGGGGAGGGCGGGAGCTGCCTGATTGCTGGTGCCTGATGCCTGATGCCTGATGCCCGACTCCCGACTCCCGATACCTGATACCTGATACCCGATACCTGATACCTGGCTCCCGATTCCCCCCTCAGTGCGTCGCCAGCCACCCTCTGGCCGCGTGGGTCAGGCGCTCGGCCGTCGCCAGGGACAGGCCGGTGGTCTGGCTGAGCTCCTGGGGGGAGAGCTGGGCGAGCTGCGTGGCGTTGTGGATCCCGACCGCCGAGAGCGAGGCCCGGAGCTCGGGCTTGAGGGTGCCCAGGTGCTTGCGCTTGCGGCCCTGGAGGGCGTCCAGGACCTGGGCTTCGCGCAGGGGGCCGAGCTGGGTGGCGCAGGCCAGCATCCAGGTGCTCAGGCGCTTGTCCTGGGGCTCCTCGAAGCGGGGGAGTTGGCGGGACAGGCGACGCAGGTTGCCTACGATCGCGCGGGCCTGCTCGGTGGGGACGGGGCTGGGCAGGGCGGCCAGGTCACACAGCTCCTGAGTCATCAGGTCCATGCAGAGCCGCTCCGTCTCCGGCGCGTCCACCAACTCGATCAGGCCCGCCGCGACCAGCGCGTCGATGTCCTCTGGCTCAAGGCGGGTCACCGCTGGGGCAGGGTGTAGGACATGATGTCGGGGCCACACTCCAGGGCCTCCAGCCAGTCCAGGAACTGGCCGACGTGCGCACCCTGGAACATCGCGCCGTGCTGCGGAGCGATGGTCTCGATGTCGAGCTGACGGACCATCTGCACCCACTTGCTCAGGGCCGCGTGGCCGCCCATGTAGCGCTTGTGGAAGCCCTCGAAGTACTGCTTGTGCGCCTCGAAGTCCGGCACGATGCGGTAGTCCTGGCCCAGGGAGGCCCCCAGATCCCCGCTGTAGAGGATCTTGGTGTGGGGGTCGTAGACCATGAAGTTGCCGCAGCTATGCAGGAAGTGGGCGGGCAGGACCATCAGCTCCACGCCGCCCAGGCTCAGGAAGCGGCCCTCGTCCGGGATGCCGTGCAGGCGGTCGGCGACCAGGCGGTCCAGGCCAAAGTGGGGGACAAAGCGCTCCCACAGCACGGACACCCAGGCGTCGGCGTCGGTGGTCATCAGCCAACCGTTGACCGCGGCGACGATGTCCGGGTCCTGGTGCGACAGGAAGATGTGCTTGAGCTGGATGCCCCCCTTGAGGTTCTTGAAGGTGTGGGACATCACCTTGTTGTAGACCTTGTGGCCGCCCGGATCGAGCAGCATGGCCTCCTTGCCGTGGATGATCAGGTGCTGGTTGGCCTGCACACCCAGCCCGGTGTCGAAGTCCGGGAGCATGATGGCGGCGTGGCCCTCTTCTTGGAAGAGGAAGACGGACTCGTTGTCAGACATCGCGGTCTCCTCAGATCATCTCTGCGAGGTTCTTCACGGCGTAGCCCACGTCCAGGAAGACGAGCCCCAGCTTGGCGTTGCGGCTCATGAGCACGCTGAGCAGCGCGCCCTCGCCCACGCCGACCATCATCACGTTGCCCTGCTTGGCGCGGATGAGGATCTGGTCCATCTCCCCCAACTCCAGCTCATTGGTCACCCGGAAGCCCAGGCTCTGGAGCACGGAGGCCATGCCACCCACGCTGTCTTCATTGACGTCGGCGTGGAGCACCGAGCCGATGACCAGGCCATCGTCGGAGACCAGGGCGGCGCCCTTGATGTCGGGGGTTCCGTCGACCAACTCTTCCAGGGCGGCCTGGATTCTCTGATAGCGGTTCTGGGCCATGTTCCCTCCTCAGGACCAGCGCTTTCGGGCGGCGCTGGCCAGGTAGTCTTGTGCGCTCAGGACCTCTGGATGGACCTGCGTTCTGTAGCTCTCGACGGCGCTGTCCCAGGTCGCTCCGAAGGCCTCGGAGCAGGCGCTGCGGACCTGGGTGTCGCTGCCGCCGACGTCCTTTGGGGCCTGGTCGGCGTGGTAGAGGTCCAGGTCTCCCACCAGGGCCTCGGCCAAGCGCCAGGCGGCCTGATGCTCGGGCTTCTTCCAGTTGGGATCCGGGTCCTGCAGCTCCCGCTTGAGGGCCTGCGCAGGGCGGAAAACCACCCGGCGGGCGGGGCCCAGGTACATCTTGCGGAAGTCGCCGATGTTGCGGATGACCCGAGCCTTGCGCTCTCGGCTCTCGAAGGTGCCCAGGTTGTGCAAGGTCACGCGCTCGCCCTGGGCGAGCTGTTCGATCACGGTGTCGCGCATGGCGTTCAGGGCCCGGCGGGCGTCTGCCTGGCTCAGCCCCGCGCGCTCGGCGGTGGCGGCCACAAGCTCGCTCCAGTTCATGCTGTCTCCTTGGGGTCCAGGCGGGTCAGGGCGGCGTCCAGCTCCATGCGCGCGGTGAGCATCGCGTGGAGCAGGTCGGGCGCGACCTGGCCGTTCTCGTTGAGGGCGTCTGCGATGGCCACCACGTCGCGGCAGCGGTCCAGGAGCTGCCGGGCAGACTCCATGCGGCGGCGCTTGTCGAAGCGCTGGGCGGCGTAGATCAGGCTGCGCACCAGGCGCGGGGACATCCCGGTGACCTGCGCGACCTCAGCGGGGTCGGCGTCCATCAGGGTCTCGACCGAGAGCAGGCCGGCCAGGTACAGACGCTCCAGGCGCCGAGGGCCGATGCCGTAGACCTCCTCCAGGCGGTGCAGCAGGGGGCGGCTGCGCTCGTCGTAGCGGACCAGGTCCAGCAGGCGCTTGCCCTCGACCGCGCCCAGCAGGCGGGCGAAGTCCAGCACCCAGGTGCGCATCTCCCGCAGGTAGCGCTCCCGACGCTGTCCACCGCGGATGCGGGCCTCGGGGACCAGGGCCTCCAGGGAGACCAGCGCATCGGAGAGCTCGCCATCGCCCGTGCCGTGAGCCAGGCGCCCCAGGCTGGCCAGCGCCGCGCGCATCTGGTCCTCCAGCATGCCCAGCTCCTCCCCCTGGAAGGAGAGCCGCACGAAGCTGGCGATGGTCTCGGAGTACTGGCTGGAGATGGCCCGGGTCAGTGACTTGAGGGCGTCGAACTCCTCTTCGATGGGCTCCAGGTCGTCCGGCTCGAAGAGGGCCTCGAGGTCGTCCGCGTCCAGGTCCAGGTCCAGCTCCAGGGTTGGCAGGCCCGGGCTCACGCAGCCCCCAGATGCTGTGCGATCGCCCGGCAGGCCTCGTTGGTGTTTCGCCGCCAGGTCTGCCTTGCGCCCAGGCGCAGCACCAGGAAGTAGCGGCCCCCGCGCAGGTCCAGGGGTCGGATGACCAGCCGCTCCCGCTGTTCGTCCAGCAGGGTGACCTCGTCCACGCGCTTTGCGTTCATGCGCTCGCTGCGGGTGACCACGTCCTCAACCATGCTCACCAGGCCGGCGAGGATCTCGGCGCTCGGGGTGTCCCCGGTGCACCCCAGCAACAGCCCCTCGCGATCACAGATCAACGCGGCCCCCCCCTGCGAGGACAGGCTGAGGCGCTCCAGGATTCCGGACAAGCCGGTGTCGGTGCTCATGCGGACTCCCGTGCGCGCTTCTCGGCGGCGTGGAGATTCTGGGTCGCGATGCGGTCGCCTGGCTTGCGGTCCAGGGCGAGCTGGAAGGCGCGCGCGGCGTCGGACCAGGACTGCTCCCGGTAGCGCTCGCGGCCGAGCTCCAGCGCGCCCCAGTAGTCCAGCTCCATGGGGGGCTCGGTGGGGGCGACCAGGCGGGCCTCGCCCAGCTCGATCAGCTCCTGGACGGCCTCCGCCAGGTCCACGCTGGCCACCCTGCGCTGGGAGGCGATCCACGCCAGCGGGTAGCCAGCGCGCAGCTCGGTTTCGACGCTCTGCACCCAGTCGGGGATGTTGGCGTCGTCCTGGATGGAGACCCCGCGGTCCTTCATCTGGGACCACTCGTCCTGCAGGCGGCAGCCGTCCATCACCAGGGACACCACGTCGCCCAGGGACTCCCCCTGGGGCTCGTGGGCCACGTCCAGGCTGAACCGGCCGCTGGCCTTGACGAAGATCTCCATCAGGGCGGCCTCGCCTGACAGACCATCGAACACGGCGTCGACCACCTGACCGGTGCGGAGGTCAACGTGACCAGCCCCCAGGGCCAAGCGACCGCTGATCCTCTCCCCCTGGAGCATCTGGAGCAGGCCGGAGAGGCTCAGGACCCCCAGCTCCCCTTCAAGCGCGGGCACGTGCACCTCGGCGCCGGCGGGCGCGCTTCCGGAGCTGCGCGATGACCTCCTGGAGGATCTGCTCCTGCGTCTCCCACACACCCTCTCCCTGGGAGGCCACAGCCGGCACGGAGGGCAGCCCCCGCGGGTTGAGCTGGCGCTCCAGCAGCTTGACGGAGAGGGCGCCGGGGATGTCCCGCTTGTTCCACTGCATCACCATGGGCAGTCGCTCGATGTCGGAGCCCATCGCCCGCAGGTTCTCCTGGAGGTTCTGCAGGGAGACCAGGTTGGCGTCTTCCCGCCGGGGGTCCGAGTCCGCGACGAACACCAGCCCGTCCACGCGCTCCAGGACCGCCTTGCGGGTGTTGTTGTAGAAGGACTGGCCCGGAACGGTGAAGAACTCGGCCTTGAGCTGGTAGTTGCCCACCTTGCCGAGCTCGGCCGGGAAGTAGTCAAAGAACAGCGTGCGCTCGGTCTCGGTGTCCAGCTTGAGCACCGGCCCGCGCACCTCTTCTGGGTAGGTTCCGTGGAGCTTGACCAGGTTGGTGGTCTTCCCACACAGACCAGGACCGTAGTAGACGATCTTGACCGTGAGGGTCCCGTCGCGGTGACTCAAGCGGGCCATGCGGCTGTCCTTTTGTGTGAGGGTCTCAGCGGGAGGCCTTGGACCAGCGGAGCTGTTGGATGCTCGTGATCCAGGGGCCAGGGGCGCTCGTGTAGAGCAGCGTGGAGGGGGACAACTTGTCCAGCGCGGGCGGCAGCTCCTCCAGGTCGCCGGACCAGAAGACGCGGTCGCCGAGCTGCCAGGCCACCTGGGCCCCGGGCAGGGGGATGGCCTGGATGGACTGGCCGCCAAAGGGCAGGAAGAGGGCGCCGACGCGCTCGGGGCAGTCATCCCCGCAGGCGTCGAGCTCCAGGACCTGGTTGGAGCTGGGGTCCAGCGCGATGTCCTGGACGCCGCACTCCATGTAGAGCAGGTCGCCCTGGCGGTCCAAGGGGCGGATGGAGAAGCCCAGATCCCAGGTGGTCTCGTCGTCCCCGGTGGCCTCTTCCAGGCCCAGATCCAGGTCCAGCTTGGCGCCCAGGCTGGCCAACAGGTGGGTGTAGCTGCCGTTGGCCAGGGGGCTGTGCTCCGCCTCGGAGGCCGTGTAGAGCACGTAGCGGAGCAGCAGTCCGCGGGCGTCAAGGCCGCTCTTGATGCCCTCGAGCTCCGCCAGCGGCGGGTCGATCAGCACGGCGCGGTTGCCCTGGATGAGCAGGTGGCAGGTCCCGCCGTCGCGGGGCTGGCTCTCGATCATGAGGGGTGCGGATACGGACATCGTAGTACGTGTATCTACCAACATGACCGCTACCTTATCGCGAAAGTCTGGCTGTCAGGGTTTCGTCTGCTTGGGTCTTTTGGACCCTGCCGTCGTCACCCCCCCAATGTGTCGCGTTCTGTCATCAGAGCACCAGCCCAATGGCCCGAGATCTGCGCCAGAGCAGGGTCACCCTCAGCTCAAGGATCACTCCTGCGGCCAGTCCTCTTCTCGCAGGGCGAATGACCCCATGTCGAAGGGATCGCCCGGGGCGCGCTGAACAAGCTCCAGAAGCTCCCGTCGACCCTGCTTCTTGAGCTCCAGCGCCCGGTGGTGGCACCAGGGCATGTTCCCCCGGCGTCCCAGGGCTGCATGAGCCGTCCAGCTACAGCCGCCCTTGCACACGCTCGCGTAGTAGCAGCCCGCGCAGTGCCCCCAGAGCTCGCTGGTCCCGCGGTCCCGGGCAAAGGCCACGGTCGCGTTCTCCTCCCAGGCGGTGGCCAGGTCCACGTCGCGCAGGTTGGCCCCCACGTAGGGACCGCTGGGCAGGCTGGGGCAGCCCTTGATGTCGCCGTTGGCCTCGATCCCCAGCACGTGGCGCCCGGCCGCGCAGCCGCCGTAGGGGGCGCGTCGGATCCACCGCTCCCAGGGGCCGTAGTAGCCCAGGTTGTTCCCGGCGTTCACCACGATCCCGCGCTCCGTCATGCCCTTGGCCAGGGGCCCCAGGATGTCGAAGGCCTCCAGCATCTCGTAGGGCTGCAGCAGCCACTCGGGGCGGTCCGCGGCGCGCCCCATGGGGCCGGTGAGCTGCACCTGCCAGCAGATGATCCCCGCCGCCTCCAGCTCCGCGGTGAGCTCGGGCAGCTCCGGCAGGTTCAGCCGGTTGATCTGCGTGTTGGCGAAGGGCTGCATGCCCGCGTCCCGGATGTGGCCCAGCGCCGCCATGCACGCCGCGTGGGAGCCCTTGACCGCCCGGAGGGTGTCGTGGGTGGAGGAGAGGCCATCGACGCTCACGGAGATCGCCTCCAACCCCGCGTCCGCCGCCCGCTGACACAACTCTCGGTCCAGGGCACGCGCCCCCGAGGTCATCGTGGGGCGGATCCCCCGCTGCGCGGCCCCGCGCACCAGCTCCAGCCAGTCCGGGTAGAGGTAGGCCTCGCCGCCGATGAAGGCCAGCTCCCGGGTGCCCAGCGCGGCGAGCTGATCCAGCACGCCCAGGGCCTCGTCCAGGGACAGCTCCCGCTCCCGCTGCCGACCCGCGCGCGAGCCGCAGTGCCGGCAGGCCAGGTCGCACTTGAGGGTGAGCTCCCAGACCACGTAGACCGGCCGGAACGCGCTGCTGGGGTCGATTCGGCGCGGAGAGCGGCGGGGCGCCCGCTCACCAGCAGTCATTGTCCTCTTCGTCGAGGTAGCCGTCGCAGTCGTTGTCCACGCCGTCGTTGCAGATCTCCTCGGCGTCGGGGAACACCTCGGGGTCACTGTCGTCGCAGTCGTCGGACTCCACCCAGCCGTCGGCGTCGTTGTCCTCGCCGCTCACGCCGCTGTCCACAGCGGTGTCCCAGCCGGTGTCCCACCAGATCTCGTCGGGGTTCACGATCAGCGGCCCGTCCGTGCAGGCGGTGGCCCCCATCAGCAGGGCCAGCATCAACATCGCGCGCTTCATGGGCAGTCCTCGTCCAGGGCGTCGACCTTGTCGTCGCAGTCGTTGTCGATGCCGTCGTTGCAGATCTCGTCCGCGCCGGGGGCGGTGTAGGGGTCGTCCGGGGCGCAGTCCTCGCTGTCGGGCGCGCCGTCTCCATCGCTGTCCTGCGCCGTGTCGCCGCTGTCCATGCCCGCCCAGTCCTCGGCGGGGACCAGGGCGAAGCTGGAGTCCGCGCAGCCGGTGAAGAGGCCGAGCAGCAGGGCCGCGATGGAGAGGCGTCGGCTCACTCGGCGCAGGCCTCGTCGTCAGCGTCCACGAGCTCGTCGCAGTCGTTGTCGATGCCGTCGTTGCAGATCTCCTCGGCCCCGGGGTGGATGTTGGCGTCTTCAGGGGCGCAGTCGTCGGCGTCGTTCCAGCCGTCCAGGTCGGTGTCGCTGCCGCTGTCCAGGCGGCCGGTGTCGTCCCAGCCGGGGCCGGGGCCGTAGCAGGCGGCCAGCATGACCATGGTGGCGCCGGCGCCGACGGCCTTGAGCAGCTTGCCCATGGGCCCGCGCAGGGGCTCCCCGCAGTGGGGGCACTGGTCGGGGCTGTTGAGGATGTGACGGTCGCAGTGCGGACAGGGCTTCATGGCGGCTCCAGGTGGGTACTCTTGCACGGTAGCAGGAGCCGTGCCAGCCGCGGCGGAGGCCGACGGCATCGGAGTGTACGCAGAGCGGAGACAGCACCTCGCTGGCGGGATCAGGGCAAGGATGTCGCGCTGGTGACCCCGGGCCAGAGGGTGTATCCCAGACCCATGAACACCCTGATCCTCCTCGCCCCCGTCCTTTTGGCCTGTGGGGGCGACGGCTCCCAGCCTCTGCCCACCCCCCTGCCCGGCGGCAGCGCCAACTACAGCGCCTCGCTGGACGATGGGCCCGACTTCTCCCGACCCCACAGCCTCGCCGCGGCCGACTGGTGGCTGGCGTACGACAGCGGGGGCCTGTTCGCGTCCTTCTCGGACAGCCCGCCGGTGGACTTCCAGACCGAGCTGGAGCGCGAGGGGAGCTGCCGCCTGGTCGGCTTCGAGAGCAGCTTCTGTGACGCGGGCTGCGAGTGGGGGGAGCAGTGCGTGGACGGCGAGTGCGTGGGGGAGGCGCCGCGGGAGGATCGGGGGGCCCTTCTGTGGAGCTGGCCGGAGGGCAGCGAGGAGCTCCAGCCGGACGACCTCCTGGGCTACTGGGGGTCCGCGCAAGCCAGCACTGTGGGTGCCAGCGAGGTCACCGTCAGCGCGATCACCCTGGAGGCGCCCACGCTGCTGCCTGTGACCCCCGACGGCTCCTGGGAGGACGCCCTGAGCGCGCGGGCGGCCGGCGAGGACCTCACCCTGCGCTGGACCGACCCCCTGGAGGACAGCCGCGTCCGCCTGCACATGACGGACTGCGTGGGCTCGCACGGGGGCATCGGCGCCGCGGAGATCGAGTGCGAGGGCCCGGACAGCGGCGCGCTCGTGATCCCAGGGGCCTACCTGGACGCCCTGGCCGACGGCGACTGGTCGCGGGGGGAGTGCGGGAGCCACGCGCTGGTGCGCTACGCGGCCGCCGCCGACCCCCAGGACACCGGGCTGCGCTACGAGTCCCGGGCCAGCGCCAGCTTCTTCTGGCGACCTGGCTGGTAGTCCGGACCCTTGGGGGAGAGTGAAAGCAGCACGGCGTGCAGGGCCTCCCGCTCCACGGGCTTGCCCAGGTGCTCGTCCATGCCGGCGTCGATGCAGCGGGCGCGGTCATCGGGCATGGCGTTGGCGGTGAGCGCCACGATGGGCAGGGTGCCGCCGGCCGCTCGGATCCGGCGGGTGGCCTGGAAGCCGTCGCACACGGGCATCTGGCAGTCCATGAAGATCACGTCGGGCTGCTCCGCCTGCCAGCGCTCCAGGGCCTCCTGACCGTTCTGCGCCAGGGTGACCTCGACGCCGAGCTCCAGCAGCAGGCGTTGGATCACGAGCTGATTGACGACGTTGTCCTCCGCAACCAGCACACGCAGACCAGCCACCTCCTCCTCCTGCTTGGGCTCAGGGGCCTCCGGGGAGGCTGGGGCGTCCTCTCGGGGCAGGGTGACGTGGAAGCTGCTGCCCTCCCCCAGGGTGGACTCCAGGTGGATCTGCCCGCCCATGAGCTGGCTCAGGCGTTGGCTGATCGCGAGGCCCAGGCCGGTCCCCCCGTGCGCGCGGGTGTCGCTGCCGTCGGCCTGCTTGAAGGCCTCGAAGATCGTCTGCTGGTCCTGCTCGGAGATGCCGGAGCCGGTGTCCGACACGCTCAGGTGGAGCTGGGTCAGGGTGGTCTGGATCCGCAGCGTGACGCGGCCCTGGGGCGGGGTGAACTTGAGGGCGTTGGAGACCAGGTTGCCCAGGATCTGGCGCAGCTTGTTGGCGTCGAGCCGCACCCACAGCGGACCCTCCCAGTCGAGCTCCAGGCGCAGGTCGATGCCGCGTTCCTGTGCGCTGCCCCGCCAGAGGGAGAGGAGCTGGGTGCACAGCACGCGCAGGTCCACCGCCTCGGGATCCAGCTCCATGTGCCCGGAGTCCACCTTGGCGTAGTCGAGGACATCGTCAAGCAGGCGGCGCAGCAGCCCCCCGGAGACCTGGATGGTCCCCACGAGCTGCTGCTGGTCGGCGCTCAGCGGGGTGCGCTCCAGCACCTGGGTGAGGCCCAGCACGCCGTTGAGGGGGGTGCGGATCTCGTGGGACATGGTCGCCAGGAAGGTGTAGCGGGCCTGGGCGGCCAGGCGGGCCTGGGCTTCGGCCTCCTTGCGCTGGGCGACCTCGCGCTGGAGGGCCTGGTTCTGTTGATCCAGGCGTCGGTTGGTGGCCTTGAAGACGTTCCGGATGCCCCAGAAGGCGGCCAGAAGCATCAGGGAGATGGCCGGGTAGTCCACCAGTGGGGCGTACTTTCGCAGGTGCTCGGGGACGTCAGAGACCAGCTCGTGGCCGTAGACGTTCTCGAAGAGCCAGAAGCCCACGACGGCCACGATGGTGGCGAGCGTCAGGCGGATGGCCTCCCGCATGTCCAGCATCAGGGCGCCCACGACGGGAGGGAGCAGGAGCCAGGGGATGGCGCTGCCCTCGACGCCGCCGCGACCGGCGATGGCCCCCAGGAAGTTCAGGAAGAACACCCAGGACATGACCCGGCCGCCCCAGGTGGGGTTGCCGCGCCGGGTGAAGCCGAACAGGGCGAGGGTGGTCAGGAGGATGAGCAGCGTGACCGAGATGGCGCCGCCGTAGACCCCCAGGACCAGGAATCCGACGACGTAGAGGGTGCCCAGGCCCACAGAGAGCAGCCAGATCGCGTGCTGGACACGCACTCGGATGGCCAGGGTCGCGTCGTCCGCGACACCCGGCAGGTCCTCGGTCCAGCGGATCAGTGCTTGCAATGGGGCTCCGAGCCAGGATCTCGGAAGGTGCGCCGCGTCGCTTGAGCGCGCCGCAGGGCCTCCTCACTCGAAATAGATGGTGTACAGGTCCCAGACGTCCAGGAAGTAGGTGCCCCCGTTGGGGCTGGTGAAGAACTTGTCGGGGTTCTCCCCTTCGGCGGCGTCCAATCGCCAGACGGTCGGGTCCTGCGCGCCCTTGGTGGACATGTAGTAATCGCCGTAGACCGTGTCCAAGGTCATGCCCTTGGGGGTCCAGCTCTCGGCGAAGCTGGCCTTGCGTGCCCAGTCCTGCTCGGCCTCGTCCCAGCGGAACACAGCCCAGCCGTCGGCGTCCTGGCCGCCCACATACCAGCCATCGCGGCTGTCCCAGTGGGCACCGGCCCAGTTCTGCTGCTCGACGGGGACCTCGGGATCGAGCTGCTTGTGGTAGGTGACCTCGAAGCTCTCGGGGTCCACGGTCGCGAAGCCGCCGTAGTAGCCGAACACGCCGATGGTGCCGGTGGTCTGGTCGACGGCCACGTCGAAGCTGAGGATCAGGGGGTTCTCCTCGGCGTCGATGAAGGAGGCGACCTCGGTCGCGGCGCCGGTGGTGGGCTCGACCTTGAGCAGGCCGCTGACGGTGGCGACCAGGTAGTAGCCATCGGGGTGGGTGGTGATGCCGTAGCCCCCGCCCTCCAGGGTCGCGAGGGTGCGGACCTCGCCGGTCTCGGAGATCTCGAAGAGCACGAAGGTGTCGTTCTGGTCGTAGACCACACCGCAGACCACCCAGCCGTCGCCGTCGACCTGGGGGGTGACGGTGAAGGAGAAGTACTGCTGCTTACCGGCCATGTCGGTGTACCAGTAGGGCTGGACGGAGGCGTCGGAGAACACGACCTCTTCGGCCTGCTCGCCGAAGCGGTTCACGCGCACCATGCGCGCGGCGGTGCCCTGGTCGAAGCGGCCCTGCTGCAGCACCCAGAGGCCGCGGAAGGACTCGTCGATCTGCCCGTCGCAGTCGTTGTCCTTGCCGTCTTCGGCGTTGCCCTCCTCTTCCGACTCCTCCCAGCCGGGGTGCACGTAGATGTCGCTGTCGTCGCAGTCGCCGTCCTCGACGCTCCAGTTGTCGCCGTCTTCGTCGGTGCCCTGCTCGCCCGTGTCGTCGGGCCACTCGATGTAGGTGTCCCCGGTCTCGAACGGGGTGATCAAGGTGTCGCTGTCATCGGACGTGCAGGCCAGCAGCAGCCAGAGCATGGGCTCTCCTTCTCTGCCAGAGAGTGTAGCGCCGCTACAATGGCTGCGTGGACGACACCCGCACCGCTACCCTGAGCCTGCACCAGAGCGCACAGGGCCCCCAGCTCGGCCTGGAGGTCGCCTGGCACCCGGACCCGGCGTTCATCGGGAGCGTGCGCAGCGTGGTGGCAGGAGAGCGCCTGGAGCTGGGGCGCGGCTCTTCGGAGCTGGGTGGCGCCTTCCGGGATCCCCGCATCTCCCGCCGCCACGCGGTGCTGGGCCGCCTGGGATCTGCGCTCTCCGTGCGGGACCAGGGCTCGCACAACGGGACCTGGGTCAACGGCGAACGGGTGCAGAGCGCGCCGCTGCAGATCGGCGACGTGCTCGGTCTGGGCCAGGTCCTCCTGGTGGTGCGCCGGCTGCCCGACGGCCCCGCACCGCGCGATCCCGAGCCGGGCATCCAGGGCCACAGCCTGCCCCTGCAGGAGGCCCTCAAGGCGGTGGATCAGGTGGCCCCCACGGAGCTGCCGGTGCTGCTGATCGGCGAGTCCGGCACGGGCAAGGAGCTGCTGGCCCGCCGGGTCCACGAGCGCTCCGGCCGCCGGGGGGAGTTCGTGGCAGTCAACTGCGCGGGCGTGGCGGACACCTTGCTGCAATCCGAGCTCTTTGGGCACGTCAAGGGGGCGTACTCCGGTGCGGAGCGAGCGCGCCGGGGGCTCGTGGACCAGGCCCGCGGGGGCACGCTGCTGCTGGACGAGATCGGGGACGCCTCGCTGTCGCTCCAGGCCGCCTTGCTGCGCCTGCTCCAGGAGGGCGAGCTGCGGCCGGTGGGGGCCGACCGCAGCGTCAAGGTGGACCTGCGCTTTGTTGCGGCCACCAACCGGGACCTCGCCGTCGAGGTGCGCGCCGGCCGATTCCGCGAAGACCTCTACGCCCGCCTCAACCGGCTCCCCATCCACCTGAGCCCCCTGCGCGAGCGCCGCGAGGACATCCTGCCTCTGGCCCGCTCGTTGCTGGCGCCCCAGCGCCTCTCCCACCCGCTGGCCCAGGCGCTGCTGCTGCACGACTGGCCCGGGAACGCCCGAGCGGTGCAGGCGGTGACCGAGCAGCTCAGGCTGCGCCTGCCCGACGAGAGCGTCCTGCCGCTCCCCGAGTGGCTGCCCCGCGTGCTGGCCCAGCAGGCCCGCGCCGAGCCGGAGGCCCCCTCCGAGCCGACCCTCACGGCGCCTCAGCCGGCGGCGCTCCCCAGCGGTCCCACCCTGAGCGAGCTCAGCCCCCAGGCGCTGGAGTCTCTGCTCCGGGAGCACGGCGCCAACCTCTCTGCGGTCGCCAAGGCCCTTGGCGTGGGCCGCAACACCCTGTACCGCCACATCCAGCGCCTGGGCCTGGATCTGGAGGCCCTGCGCGCGGAGCTCGGCGATGGCCGACGGCGCTGAACTCCGGGCGCTGCTCCAGCGCATCGACGGGGCGGGCTACGGCGCCTACAAGCGGCTCCAGGGCACCCAGTGGTCGCTGGGCGGCCTCCGCCTGAGCTTCGACCACATCCAGGGTGACCCCTTCGCCTCGCCCTCCCGCCTGCGCCTGCGCATGCCGCACGGGGTCTCCCCGGAGTTGTTGGGGGACGAAGACGGCGTGCTGGCGGTAGAAGACTGGCTTCTGCGCCGCTTTTGCCGGGAGTTCGCTGCGGGCTCCGGCAGCACGCTCTCCCGCCAGCGAGGTCACCGGGGCGCGGACCGCTCCGGGGGCCGCTCGGGATCCGGGCGCTCGGGCGAGCTGTCCTGCTACCGACCGGGGCCGGAGATCTGTGCCCGCAGCGGGCTGCGGGTGGTGGGCGCGGAGCTGGAGCTGCGCTTCCGGATGGGCCTGCCGGCGCAGGGGCGCCGGGTGCTGGGGCGCGCGGCCTGGGAGCTGGTGGATGGGGCGCTGCGGGAGGCCTGCGGCCGGGTGGTGCCCACGCCGGAGTTGGAGCGCCAGGTGGCGAGCGTGCGGCGGCAGCGGGCGCTGAGGCGGGGGCTTGGTGACCTCGACTTGGTGGGGTTTGTGGCGGATGGGAGCGTGCTCCCCCGGGTGAGCGGGGTGGACCCCAGACCCCTGGAGGGGGCGATCCCCTTCACCTCCCCCGAGAGCCTGCGCGTGACCCTGCAGACGCCGTCCGGACCGGTCACTGGGCTGGGCATCCCGCGGGGGGTGACGGTGATCGTGGGGGGCGGCTTCCACGGCAAGTCCACCCTGCTGGGCGCGCTGGCGCGGGGGCACCTGGACCACGTCCCGGGGGACGGGCGCGAGGGCGTGGTGACCCTGGCCGACACCGTGAAGCTGCGGGCCGAAGATGGCCGCTCGGTGCAGTCCGTGGACATCAGCAGCCTGCTGCGCGAGCTGCCGGGCGGGCGGGGGACGCGGCCCTTCACCACCTTGGATGCGAGCGGGTCCACCTCGCAGGCGGCGGCCCTGATCGAGGCCTGGGAGGCGGGCGCCCGCTGCGTGCTCCTGGACGAGGACACCTGCGCGACCAACCTGATGGTGCGGGACGCGCGCATCCGGGCGCTGGTGCCCAGGGAGCGGGAGCCCATCACGCCCTTGGTCGAGCGCATCCGGGGCTTTGAGCGGGCGCTCGGGCTGTCGTGGATCCTGGTGGTCGGTGGGGTCGGCGACTACCTGGGGGTGGCCGACACGGTGCTCTCCATGGAGGACTTTGTGGCTCGGGATCGGGGCCCGGAGGCGCGCGCGCTGGACATCCAGGTGCCCGAGGCCGAGGGCTTTGAGCGGCCCCTGACCCGGGTGCTGGACCCCCGCAGCCTGGCTCCGGGCAAGATCAAGGCGCGTGATGAGCGGCGCGTGCTCTACGGAGGCAGCGAACTGGAGCTGTCCGGCGTGGAGCAGATCCTGGATCCCGCGCACGCCTGGAGCATCGCTCGGGCGCTGGCGCTGCTGAATTCCCGGCTGGACGGGCCCATTGGGTTCGGCGAGGCCCTGGACGCCCTCGAGGGCTGGCTGGACACCGAGGGCCTGGAGTGCCTGTCGCCCTTTGACGACCCGGACGGCGGACTGATCCGCCCCCGTCGGCATGAGATCGCAGCGGCGATGAACAGGCTCCGGGGGCTGCAGGTGGAGTCGGGCTGAGTCCGCTGGTGGCTACGGGGTGTGAGTGAGCGCGGGGTGGAGGCCACGGGGTCTGGATGAGCGCCGGGTGGTGGCTACGGGGTCTGGATGAGCGACTCTCCGAGGCCAGGGCCCACCAGTGATCGATTTGGCCACCGAATCGGGCGCTGAGGGGGGGATTCAGGGGCCTTTCGGCCCTTTGGAGGCCAAAACAGGGGCGGATCGGTGGCCCGATCGCTCACTGAGCCGCCCTAGCCTCAGGGGAGCGCTCACTCAGCCTGGGTAGCCTCGGTGGGGCGCTCATTGGGGGCCCGTAGCCTCGGTGGGACGGCCTCTGTGGCCGGCTCAGCAGCGGATGCCCAGGGGGTCGACGCTCAGCAGGCAGCTCCCGCCGCCCATGGGGGAGCTCTCCCAGGCTTCCTGGGAGGGGAGCGTGCGGACCTCGGCCTCGCAGCGCTGACCGGTGGTGGGCAGCTCGGCGCTCCAGGAGCTCGCGTCGCCATCCCAAGCCGAGGGGCTGACCGTGAAGGTGCGGAAGGGCTTGCCGTCGCAGACGCTGCGGAGCTGCAGGGTCTGGGTGTACCCCGGCGCGGGGGCGCTCTCGAAGCGGACCTGGACGCTGCCCTCGGGCTGTCGGCCGGGGGTGGCTTTGGCGCTCAGCAGGGTGGCGGCGCCTCCGCAGAGGACCACGCCGATCAGCGAGACGATGGGGACAGCGAGGGAGGCGGTGGGACGTGCCATGACGCTCTCCTATACCGCTCGGGGCGGCGGTGTGCGTTCGCGACCGCGACGAATCGCCACGTTCCCGGCGCGCGGGCGCAGCCAGGACGCGGCGCGGGCGCAGCGAGGACAGGCTGAATCAGCAGCCCGAGGTGTCCGCAGACAGCCCGTCCGAGCCGTCCTTTCCGCTGGAGGAGCCGCCGGTGCCCGGGGACCCAAGCGAGAACACGCTGGCCGCATCGATCGCCACCGACGAGCCCGACTCACAGCGGATCCCGATGGAGGGTCCGCCGCCGCCGCCGCCGCCGTGGCCGCCGTCGCCGCCGTCGCCGCCGTCGCCGCCGTCGCCGCCGGGGCCGGAGTCGTCCTCGCCAGCGCCGCCATTCGCACCGGCACCGCCGGTGCCTCCGTTGCCGCCGTTGCCGCCGTTGCCGCCGTCACCGCCGGTACCAGTCATGAATTCCGACCTGTCACCCGTCAGGCTGGAGTTGCTGAGGAGTACAGCGACGCTCGCACCACCCCCCGTACCAGCAGTGCCTGCTGTGGCTGCTGAGCCGCCTCCGCCGCCACCACCGCCACCACCACCGTAGCTGTCGCAGCCCGAGTCACCGCCACCGCCACCGCCACCGCCACCGCCACCGCCACCGTTGGTGCCGTTGGTGCCGTTGGTGCCACTAGCCGGGGTGTATGTGGAGATCGCGAACGAGCCAATGGCACCCCCCGCGCTTCCATTGCTTCCATCAGCTCCATCGGATGCGTCACTTCCGTTCTTGCCGGATGAGCCACCGCTGCCGCCGGCGCCGCCTGCTCCTCCAGATCCGCTACCCGAGCTACCCGCATTGCCCGAACTGCTGCCGTGGCCTGGGGTCCCACCACTTCCGCCGGAAACGACTGTCGAGCCCGCGCTTCCAGCGCTGGGACGAGAACACTCATCGCATCCAACGCCAAGGATGTTGAGGCCGTCTGTGCATCCGTTTCCACCGGAGGTGCCTGTCTTTCCTGCGGTTCCGTTCGAACCGTTTGAACCGTTCGTCCCCGCGGTCCCGTCCCCTGCGACAACCGCCGACCCGTTCAAGTACAGCCCAGTCGAGTCTTTCACCCGCAGCGCAATCGACGACCCCCCAGTCCCCGTCCCATCCGCCGCCAGGATCTCGATCGCCTGCCACTCCGTCGTCGCCGTCCACCCGTCCACCAACAGCCCGGTGTTGGCGACGCTGATTGTGGGCAGGTCCGCGCTGTTGCGACTCCAAGCATCATCGCCGTCATAGCCGCCGGCGACTGAGATCCCCTCCTTGAACGTGGTCTCGCTGGCGGCAAGGCCGGTGCCTGCGATCAGAACCCAGGGCCGCCCTGCGCTCGCTGCCGTGCTCATCCCTTTCTGGAGGGTCGCCACGGCGGCGCCCGGGGTCAGGCCACTGTTCCCATTGTCCCCCCGCACGGGATCCACGAACACGCTGTCCGCGATGTCTCCATCCACGCCGTCGCAGTTGGAGTCCAGCACGTCCAGGTCCGGCGCGTCCCACTCATCGGGGTTGATGGTCAGGTCGTCGTCGTCGCAGTCGTCCACCGGCAGCGCGCCGGCGTAGTCCACGCACTCCTCGTCGATGTGGCCGTCACCGTCGATGTCCTTGTCTTCGGTCACGCCGCTGCAGTCGTCGTCCTTGCCGTTGCCGCAGACCTCGGGGAGCCCGGGGTTGGCCGTGCCGTCCAGGTCGTCGCAGTCGCCCTCGCCGACCGTCCAGCCGTCGCCGTCCTCGTCCAGGCCGTCCGCGTCGATGATGAAGACGCCGACCTCGGCGCTGCCGATGTTGTCCTGGTCATCCTGGGCCGAGACCCGCAGTGTCCAGGGACCGGCAGGGGGCAGCGCCCACTTCTCGCTGATGGAGCCGCTGTTGCCGGGGGTGGGCCTTGCGATCTCGATGACCGAGCCGTTGCCGTCGTCGGCCTCGATCCAGACCTCCAGAGTGTCTGGGCTCTGCTGCCCGTCGCTGACCAGCCCGATGATGGACAGGGTGTCGGTGTCCAGGAACTCTTCGAGCTTCTCAGGCGACAGGATCTCGACGACGGGGGCCTCGCCCTCGTTGGAGATCAGGATCGAGATGTTGTCGGTGCCGGTCAGGCCATCCTTGTCCGTCACGGTCAGGGTGATGGCGTGCTCGCCGCCACTGAGCACGGTGTTCAGCCGGGCGAAGCCCTCGGCGTCGGGCAGATCGAGCTCCCCGAGCGCGCCGTCGATGGACGAGGTCCACTCCACGCTGGCGATGTCCTCGATGCCGTTGGGGTCGGAGACCAGGGCGGAGAACTCCACCGTGGTGCCCTCGGCGAGGCGATCACCATCCTCCGGCGACTGGATGGTCGCCAAGGGGCGCTCGTTGGCCTGAGCGGCGACGTTGTTCTCGGTGCAGCCGAGCAGCAGCAGGGTCCAGGTCATAGGAGTCTCCAGGGCCGCAGGATAGCGCCTGGAGACAGGGACTCAGAGCTTTCTGGCTGACATCGGCCTACCAGGCGGTGCCGTAGAGGATGCGGAGCGACGCGTAGTCACCCTCCACGCAGTTCAGGATGATGTCGGAGCTTCCGTCGTCGTCAACGTCGCTGAGTGTTGAGTAGCTACAGACGTGTGTGTCTGATGCGCTGAGGTGTGCCGCCGCGTTGTCTAGTGTCAGCCCGTCAGTGAGGGGACCGTAGAAGGCGAAGGCCTCAGCGTCGCCATTTGCCAGGATGAGGTCCGCGTTGCCGTCCGAGTCCAGATCGCCGCTGTAGACCAGGCCGAGTCGATCAGTGGATTCATCGCCGTAGATGTGGAAGTCGGCGTCGCTCTGATCCAGCGAAGTCGCGACAGGTCCGGACCCGCCAAGAAAGATGTGCGCTGCTCCGTTCCAACTGTCGTTCGCAGAGTAGACTGGATCGCCGATGATCAGGTCCTGGTAGCCGTCGGCGTCGATGTCTGCGAAGGTCGCTGACCCCATGGTGTCCGCGTAGAGCGTGTCTCTATCTGAGCCGGTCTGGTCACCTTCGAGCGGACCGATGAACAGGTATCCCTCTTCCCGTTCGTAGTTTGGCAACACAAAGTCGAGCGCACCGTCGCCGTTCAGGTCCCCCCAAGCTTCGCTTCCTGACAGGTAGAGCTCGCTCCCCTCCTGCACAGTCAGTGACCAGTCCGCCTGAAAGGCCTCGGTGTATCGGGTGGGCGCGTCGTGCCAGAGGTGTACCTGGGTATTGCCGACTGACCGACTGGATGGGGACACCGTCGCGAGTTGGCCTCCGGGCAGGAGTTGGACGAAAGCCATTGGGTAGCTGGCCGCCAGATCGGGACCGTCGATCAGGAAGTCTGCGCTGCTGGAGAGCCCGGACTCCCGACCGAGGAAGACGTGAACGGCGTGGTCCCCCATCACTCCCACAGCGAGGTCTTCAAGCCCGTCGTCGTTGATGTCGACGCCACCCGACACACTGGTGCCCAGGTAGTGGCCGGCCTCGGAGCCGCTCGTCGTCCATGTCGCGTCTGTCAGCAGGTCACTGTATGGCTGTTCCAGCAGGTAGACGGTCCCAGCGTCCTCCTTTCCTTTGTACGTTCGTTCGGGATGACCGACGACCAACTCCTGGACCCCATCCCCATTTGAATCCATGGTCGTCGCCACCATGTATTCACCAAGATTCAGTGCAAAATCCGCATCCCCCCACGACACCTCCCCCCGCAACGCACACTCCGGCGCATCCCCGCTACAGTCATTGTCCACCCCATCCCGGCACACCTCGGCCGCGTTGGGGTTCACCGCAGCGTCGCTGTCGTCGCAGTCCCCCGGCGCGTCGATGTAGCCCTCCGGCCCCGCGCAGCTCTGCACGCCCTCGGCCTGTTCGCCGTAGCCATCGCCGTCGTTGTCCGGGTACCACAGCTCCCCGGTGCGCAGATCCAGGCTGTCGTCCGCGTCGTCCACGAGCCCATCACAGTCGTTGTCGACGCCGTCGCAGACCTCGTATCCCTGGGGGTGGATCTCGGCGTCCCCGTCATCACAGTCCCCCGCCTGCCCGACGTGCCCAGGCGGCGCCTCGCAGGCCGCGCTCACCCGCTCCAGGTTGCCGTAGCCATCCTGATCCCCATCCAGATACCACTCCGAGGGGTCGGCGGGGTCATTGTCCACGAGCCCATCACAGTCATTGTCGACCCCATCACAGATCTCCAGCGCCGCCGGGAAGACCTCCGGGTCGTCGTCATCACAGTCGTCCCCGCCCCACGCCACGCTGCGGTGTCCGTCGCGATCGGCGTCCTCCGCGTGGGCGAGAAAGGCCCGATATTCGCCCGGAGCCACAAGGCACCCCACCAGAAGCCAGAACATTGGCCCTCCACATGCCCCGGTCTACCACGCCTCCCCGCCAGCGCGCACGAGAGAGCCGCCCGGGTGCGATCCCAGGCGGATCCTTGGGGGGATCCGCGGCGCAACCGCAGACCCCGGGGGTCTCAGCTCAGGGAGGACCAGGCGAGGGAGGGGGCGCCTCGGAGCTGGAACCAGGGGGCCACACCCTCCAGGCCACCCTCCACCAACACATCGCTGAGCTCGGTGGCATCGGCGAGGTGCGCCACATGCCCAGTTGCCACGGCCCGCGCAGCCGCCATGGCCGCCTCGGGGACCTGACCGACGGGGCGACCGCGCTCCCCGGTGCCCAGGGTGATCAGGCCGCCGTAGGCCAGGCCGGCCTTGGTCTGCCGGGCTGCGGGGAGGGCGCGCAGGGCCTTCACGGCGTCCTCGGGCTGCCCGAAGATGGCCAGCGAGGCGCCAGCCTTGCTCACCAAGACGCGCTCGGCGCCGGCGGCCTTGAGGTAGTGGTTGGTCGCGCGGGGGTCGTGGGGGCCCGCGCGGACCAGCGCCAACACGGCCTTGCGCTCGCTGCGGGCGTCGGCGACCGGCATGCCCACGGGCAGGTAGCGGCCGGCGCTGGGGAAGCGCTCCAGGAGCTGGCCGGCGGTCAGCCGGCCCTCGGGGCGCCAGCTGCTCTCCAGGACCACCCGCATGGGCTTGTCGGTGGTGTTGCGCAGCTTGAGGGTCACCACGCCAGGCTCAGCGCGCAGCAAGGGCGGGTCCAGCCTGTCCTCGCTGGCGTCCAGATCCAGCGAGGTGGGGGGTGCCTCGGGCCGGACCTCCAGGCTCGAGGTGCCCCGCATGGGCCAGGTGCGCAGGCGGTAGGGACCGGGGTCCAGGTACACCGACATCTCCACCTCCTCCCCCCCAGGGAGCCCGCGAGAGGCCAGGATGTGCCGGGTTAGCGCCGGGCTGCCGACGCAGTCCTGGGGAGTCGTCACCTCGCGGATGGACCGGGCGGGGCGGAAGTAGACGGCCACGGAGTCGGGCAGCGCGCCGTCGAAGGGGATCTCGCAGCTATCGCAGTGCAGCTCGCCGGGCTCGGCGCTGAGCTTGCCCTGGGGCGCCCGGCAGGAGGGGCAGAGGATCTCCCAGTGGACGGAGAGCAGGCCCTTGTCGGTCGCTTGGAGGAGGCGCTCGGTGATGGCGTCCACCCCCTGTCTCCACCGAATGGACAGGGTGGGCGGGGAGAGCTCTGCCTGGTCCCGCAGCGAACCCGAGGTCAACAGGGCGCCGAGCTGCTCGGTGAGGGTGTCCTGGGGGAGCTGCGCGAGGGCCTGGTCGAGCTTGCGCTGGGCGGCGTCCTCCAGAGGGGGGGCGGGGAGGTCGCGGGGGGCCTGGTCCTGGTCCAGCTCGGCGATGAGCTGGTTGAAGGCGGCGCTGAGCTGCTTGCGGGTGCTGGTCTCCAGGTCGAACTTGACCACCGGGATGGTGAGGGCGTTGCGGGGGGTGACCTCGACGCTGTAGCGGATGTCGGTGCCGCCCTGGGAGGCCTCCTTGAGGCGCAGGGTGGCCGAGAACTCGCTGGCGGGGCCCCCGTGGAAGATGCGGCGAGTGGTGAACCAGTAGGGGGCCTCGTAGGTGAAGGGCAGCTCGTCCCAGCTCAGGGAGAGGCCCAGGCGCTTCATGTGGCCGATGCGGCGGACCTTCGCGCCCGGGGGCGCGGGCTCGAAGCTGAAGCCCAGGCCAGCGATTCGGTTGAAGCGGTCGGTGTCGGAGAGCACGGCCCAGGTCTGTGCGAGGTCAGCCTGGGTGTGCAGCTCGAAGCTGAGGCGTTGGGGAGTCGGCATGGCGGCAGTCTACCGGAGCGGTCGCCGGCCGGGGAGGGGCGCTCAGTAGAGCTCGGCGTCGTCGGTGGCGGCCAGGACTTCCTCGAAGGTGGTCTCTCCCCGTCCCAGCTTCTTGATGCCGTAGTCCCGGAGGGTGAGCATCCCGTCGTTGAGGGCCTCCTTCTTGATCTCCTGGCTGGGGGCGCCCTCGTGGACCAGGCGCTGGATGCGGGGAGTGGTGGGCAGGACCTCGTACAGACCGGTGCGGCCGGCGTACCCGGTGCCTCGACAGCGCACGCAGCCGCGGCCGGCCTGGACCATGAGCTTGCGGCCTTCTGCGCCCACGATGCCCAGGCTGAGGGCCTGCTCTTCGCTCAGCCAGTCGTCGGCGGCGCAGTGGGGGCAGTTGCGGCGCACCAGGCGCTGGGCGATGACGCCCAGGAGCACGCTGGCCAGCAGGTAGGGCTTGACGCCGAGATCCAGCAGGCGGGCGACGGCCCCGGCGGCGTCGTTGGTGTGGAGGGTGGAGAGCACCAGGTGGCCGGTGAGCGCGGCCTGGACGGCGTACTGGGCGGTCTCCGGGTCGCGGATCTCGCCGATCATGATGACGTCGGGGTCCTGGCGCAGGACGTGGCGGATGCCGGCGCCGTAGTCGAAGCCGATGGCGCGGTTGATGGCCATCTGGTTGAACTGCTCGTGCACCATCTCGATGGGGTCTTCCAGCGTCGTGATGTTCAGGCGCGGGTTCGAGATGTGGTTGAGCGTGCTGTAGAGCGTGGTGGTCTTGCCGCTGCCCGTGGGGCCGGTGACCAGGATGAGGCCGGTGCTGTTGGCGATCAGGCGCTCGAAGATGAGCTGCTCGCGGCGGAAGAAGCCGAGCTGGGTGAGGTCCTGCAGAAGCACGCCGGGGTCGAACACGCGCACGACGACCTTCTCGCCGAAGGCGGTGGGCACGGTGCTGACGCGGAGCTCGACCTCTTGCTTGTTGAAGGAGGTCTTGAAGCGGCCGTCCTGGGGGCGGCGGCGCTCGGCGATGTCCATGCGGCCCAGCATCTTGAAGCGGCTGACCATGGCGGGGTGCACGACCTTGGGCAGGCGGTGCAGGGTGTGGAGCACGCCGTCGATGCGCAGGCGGACCAGGGACTCTTCGCGCTTGGGCTCGATGTGGATGTCGCTGGCGCGGTGCTCGAAGGCGTAGTTGAGCACGTACCAGACCGCCTGGACCACGGGCTGGTCGGTGGCGTCGATCTCGTTGATGGAGGTCAGCCGGTAGAGCTGCTCCAGATTGCCGAGATCGGGCAGGTCGGAGTTGAACTCCTGGGCGGCGGCCTTCATGGAGCGGCGGAAGCCGTGGAACTCGGCGACCACCTGCATGATGGCGGACTTCATGGCCATCACGGGCTTGACGGACTTGCCCTTGAGGCGGGCGAGCTGGCCCAGGACCTCCTGGTTCCAGGGGTCCGCGGTGGCGCAGGTGAGCTCCTGGGGGTCGTCCGCCAGGGCGATGATCAGGTGCCGCTCGGCGAAGGGACCGCCGAAGGCTTCGGTCACCAGCTTGTAGTCGAGCTGGAGGGGGTCGATCTCCACGAAGGGGAGGCCCACCGCGGCGGCCACCTTGCGGGTGATGACGCGCTCGTCGACCACGGGCTCGCCCTCGGCCTGGGCGGCGTCCAGGGGCTTGAAGCGGAAGGAGGCGATGGTCTCGATCTCGCCGACCTTGTAGGAGACCCGCTGCTTGCCCAGCAGGCGGCGCAGCTCGGCCCGCTTGTCCAGCATGATGTGGCGGGCCTGCTCGGTGCCGCGGTTGAGCACGTCGCGCTTCTGGCCCTCGTGGATGAGCCGCTCGTTGACCAGCAGGTCCAGGATCCAGACCAGGCGCTCTTGGTTCAGCATGGGAGCAGTCTACAGCGGCGGGCGGCTCAGACCAGGATGCGCAGGCCCATCGTGGTCAGGCCCACGACCAGCCCGACTCCGGCGCCCACGCTCAAGGCGCGGAGGAAGCGCCAGCGCCGCGTGGCCTCGTCTTTGGCCCGGATCTCCAGTAGCTGGTCGGCGTCGTCCGGCTCCGGGGGGTGACCCAGACCGTGGAGGGTCGCCGCCACATCCTCCCTCGCGTCGATGGCCTGCTGGCTGGTGAAGCGCCAGCGACCTCGGGGGGAGGGGAGCGCGCCGTGGAGGATGCCCAGCAGGATGCTCTTTCGGAGGATCGGGGGGCGCCCGGGCAGATCGAGGTTCAGCCACACGCGGCGCACAGCGGCGTTGGCCTTGTCGCACTGGAGCTTGGGCAGCGGGGTGCGGCGGAAGAGGCGCGGCGGGGTGCGGCCCAGGGCGATCAGCACACCGCCCAGCCAGCGGTAGGCCTCCTGGAGCTCCTGGATATGCTCGGGAGAAGCAGGGTAGTTGCCCTTGAGGAGCTTCTTGCGGCGGCGCTTGCGCAGGCCCCTGAGCAGCGCCAGGATTGCCGCAGGGAGCAGGAACTTGCCCACGGAGTAGGCGAGCATCAGGGTTGGCAGAACGCCGTCGAACAAAGGTGCCTCACCGAGAGAGTAGCCGCACAAGAAGAGAACGGCAGCCCGCCCCCCAAACTCAACGCGGATCTGGGCAGGGCAAGTCGGCGGAGGAAAGGCAGATGTCAGCCCCGCAGGAAATCTCTCGGGGAGGGGGGGCGTAGATGGGGCATGGAGCGCGAATGAGCGATCTTTTGGTGGTTTTCATCCTCTTTGGACTCCCGGTGCTGGGGCTGGTGCTGTTGGGTCTGGCCTGGATGCGGCACGGGCGCGAGAAGGCCCGACTGGAGCTGGCCCAGGTGCAGGCCCGGGTAGAGCTGGCCCAGGCGGAGGCCCGGCGCGCCGAAGCCGAGCTCCGGCTGCTGGAGGCGGAGGCCCGCACGCTCGAGCTGCGTGGTCTGCGCGCGCTCCCGCGGTAGAGTCGGCCCATGGACCCAATCGCCCACCCTGTCCCTGCCACCGAGCGCGTCGGCGGCCCCGTCCCCTGGTCTGTTCGAGGCGTGGTGCTGGCCTCGGCCATCTGGAACATCGTCTCTGGGGGCCTGTGGGCCGCTGGGCTGGTGACCATCCCCCTGGCCATCACCTGCTGGGTCCTGGCCGGCTTCGAGCTGCGCTACGTGGTCAAGGCCGGCGAGATGGAGCGTGTGGAGGGGCTGGAGGCCGCCAGGCGCCTGGCGAGCTGGCAGATCGGCGCGCTGCTCTACTGCGCCGGCCCCTTGACCTGCTGCCTGGGCATCACGAACAAGTGGTTGACCCGGCGGGAGCTGGCCCGCTGAGCCCCGAACGCTACCCTTCGATCTGCTTGCGCTTGAAGGCGTCCCAGCGGCCCTTCCAGGCGTTGTTGGCCTCCCACAGGGAGAAGCCGATCAGGGGCAGGGCCAGCAGGTAGCCCAGCCCGCAGGTGACCGGGCCCAGCAGGGCGATGGCCGCGATCCCACCCCACTGGGCCAGGGTCGCGCGGGCGGCGTGCCGGGTCACGTAGGCGCTGTTCTGGCGGAACATCAGCCAGATCATGGGCGCAGCCAGCCCACCGGTGAGCAGCAGCCCGATGTGGGCCACTGCCGCCACCTTGCGCTCCTTTGCGTTGGGCTCGTAGCGCTGGGTGGTGGGCAGGAAGGGGTTGTCGGACATGGGGCGCCTCCGGACCGCGCTTTCGGTGGACAGGCGCTCCCTATTTCACTGCTGGGGCTGACGCCCGGAGGCCTGCTGCACCACGTGGGCGGCCTCGTGCGGGAGCGCGCTCTCCTGTCCGGGGGCCGCCTGGATCTCGCTCCCCTGCGCGTAGGCCTGGGCCTGGAGCTGCGCGGGTTGGCCGGAGCCCTGGTGGACCCGCACGGCGTTCAGGGGGTCCTGGAGGTGGTCGGCCGCTGCAACGGGCGCGGGGGCGGAGGGGGCGGCTTCAGCCTGCTTGGTCTCGGTCTCGGTGGGCATGGGCACTCCTTGGGGATTCCAGGGTAGCCCGGGGGCGACCGGCATGCTGTGACAGCTTCAGGCAGCCCCGTCGTCGGCGCTCAGAAGCGGAGCTGGTACATGAGCTTGGCGCCCCAGTTGTCCTTGGCGTTGGCGCGCTCTTCGGCGAAGGCCTCCAGGTTCCAGGCGCCGCCGTCGCTCGCGTCGCCGAAGCTGGTGCCCGCGCTGGCCTTCCAGGTGTCGTCGGAGTTGTACTGCCCGGTGGCGAAGTAGCTGGCGTTGCCATCCGCGCCGTACTTTCCGCGGAGCTCGGCGCCCACCGAGCCCAGGCTCTTGCCGTCCTCTCGGGTGTGCTTGCCAAAGAGCTTCGCGCTGAGGTCCTGGTTGCTGTAGGTCGCGGCCAGCGCGGCGGCCTCGCTGCCCTCGGAGTGGGTGTAGCTGCCCTGCAGGCCGTAGCTCCCGCTCGCGTCGCTGTGCTTGAGCGCGCCCTGGAGGCTGGTGGCCGGGTCCTCGGGGGCGTAGCTGCCGCTGAGCTCGGCCGAGGTGCCGCCCCGCTTGTACTGGTAGCTGGCCGTGGCCTGGCGGATGGCGATGTCCAGGGTGCTGCCCAGGTCCAACTTGGCCAGCAGGGTGTGGCCGGCGCCCAGCCCCAGCTTCCGCTTGAGGGTGGGGAGGTCCTGGTTGCTGAGGATGTAGGTGGCGGCCCCCGCCAGCGCCGCGGCCAGCATGGAGTAGGGGGAGTCCACCGCGTAGTCCGAGATCGCGTCGGTGACGCCGGAGTCCGCGAGCAGCTCCTTGACTCGGGGGGCCAGCGCCTTCTCGAGGGCGGCGGTGAACTGCTTGGCGATCGCCTGCTCCGAGGCCCCGACCTGAGACACCAGCCAGTCGCTCACGGAGGAGAAGGCGTCGTCTACCGCGTCCTGGGCCAGGCCCTCGAGCTTGGAGCGGGACAGCTCCTTGGAGACCACCTTGAAGAGCTCTCCGCCCAGCAGGCTCCCCAGCGCCTGCTCGTAGCCCTGCTTGGCCACCTGGAGCTGCTCGGCTTGGGTGGGGGCGCCGGACAGGTCCTGGGTCTCCAGGCTGTCCTTGAGGCCGGCCTGCTCCCCCAGCGGGTCCTGGAGGTGGTCGGCCGGCGCCTGCTGCTGCGCCCTGGGAGCCTGGGTCTGCTGCTGCTGCGGTTCGACGTCGACGGGCATGCTCACCAACCTGGCTCTGAGGGTTCCAGTGTAGCCGGCGCTGGGCCGGGCTCTGTCTACGCGGTGACGGCGTCCACCAGCGCGGCAGCCATCTCGCCGCTGCGCTGGAAGTGCCGCATGTGCAGGATGGGCTCGGTGCCCACCTCGGCCAGGGATCGGTCGCCCAGGCGCTCGCTGTAGACCTTGGGGTGGTAGCCGCTCAGGTCCCGGTCGCCGCCCAGGGACTCCAGCAGCTCGAAGAGCCCCTCCAGCTCGTTCATCTTCATGAAGGGGCAGCTCGCGCACCCGCCCGCCGTGCTGCAGCCTTCGCCGCCGGCCACCGCGGGCAGGATCCCCAGGCCCTCGACGTCGGTCTGTGCGGCGACCTCCTGGGCGACGGGGAAGATGATCTCGACGTCCACATCCGTGCGTCCGCTGGCCTGGAGCAACGAGCGCACGGCCTTCACGATGGCGGTGAGCATGCCGGCCTCGGTGCCCAGGACGAAGCGCAGACGGGTGGGCTCGTCTGCACCCAGAGCCTCGTTGAGCTTGGTGCGGATGAATCCCAGGATGTTGGAGGTCGATCCGACGACCCCCGTCCCAGCCGCTTGAGCCCTGGCCCCGATGGCGAACATCTCCCCGGGGACCTCCAGGTGCGCGGTGATGTAGCAGTCGCCGTAGTCCTCTTCGACCTGCTTGGCGACGGCGTCCCCGAACATGTGGTGCACCACGCAGTTGCCGTTGGGGAAGACGTCCAGCCGCTCCAGCAGCGCCTTCACGCTGGCCTGGTCGTGGGCGGGGTGCAGCGCGGCGATGTCGGCGTCGGACTGCTGCGCCAGGGCCCCAAAGAGCACCCGCAGGTTCTCGCCCATGTAGGTGTCCGGCCCGTAGTGCACGCGCAGGCCGGGGATCTGGCTGTCCGCCTGCAGGATGGTCTGCACCACGTTGCTCGACGTGCAGGTGATGGTCGGCACCACCGCGTGCGCCCGCGCCTTCACGTCCAGCCCGGTGTTGATGTAGATGACGTGCAGCGCGTTGTCGCCCTGAGCCGCCTTCTCCAGCCAGGCCTTGTACGCGGGGCCCTGCGCGGACTCCGCCAGGGAGCAGCCGATCGCGTCGGTCGCCAGCCGGTACACGGGCACGTCGGGGAAGCCCGCGTGGTCCATCACGGCGCGCACGTTCTCGGACATGAAGTCCACGCCCAGCACGAACACCGCCTTCACGCCGGCCTCCGCCATGCGCACCGCCGCGTCCGCCATCGCCAGCGAGTCCGAGATGAAGATGTGCGGCCAGTCACAGGCCGTCAGCACCCCCTGCAGCTCCGCGTCCATGTAGAAGTGCGCGACCACGCCGGCGTTCTTGGCCTCCAGCAGCCCCCGCAGGTCGGAGACCACCTTGGGGTCCGGGTTCAGGAAGGTGGCCTGGCTCTCGGCGAATGAGCCCTGCGCCTCGAAGCCGTCGGCCGAGATCACCAGGGAGGGGAAGGGGGTGGACATGGTCTCTCCAGACATGCCCACTCCTAACCCCCGGGCTGGGGACCTCAATGGCGCATCTCTGGACTTGTGCGTGCCGGCGAGGACAGGCTGGTGCCCCCCAACCCCAGTCGAATGCACCTACGCAGGACGCAACCCCATGTGAATGCACCGAGCCGGCGCGCAACCCCCTGTGAGTGCACCGAGCCGGCGCGCAACCCCATGTGAATGCACCATCGCGAGGCTGGATCGCGCCCGGACAGGCGCCAAGGGGGGGCACTCAGTC
The DNA here is from genome assembly GCA_036229005.1 of Myxococcota bacterium. GTDB lineage: Bacteria > Myxococcota_A > UBA796 > UBA796 > CAJQPC01 > CAJQPC01. Next base: position 62,914 of record JAZAMN010000018.1, on the reverse strand, counting down.
GGGGTTGCGCGGCCAGCGGGTGCATTCAGTCGGGGTTGCGCCAGTGTCAGGCCGACGCTCGCTCCAGCGCCGCCATCGCCCGCCCGTCCGACTCCTTGAAGGCCCGCTTGTAGTCGGCGAAGCGCCCGCCCCCTTGAACGGCCCGGTAGACCGCCAGGCCCTCCTGGGCGCCGCCCTGGGCCAGTACGGCCTCGACCCAGGCCCAGCGGGCGCTGGTGGCGCGCACGTCGACCTTGCCGCGCAGGGCCTTGTTCAAGATCTTGAGCCGCCGCTCCACGACCTTGATGCCCGCGAAGCCGGCGTCGATCATGGGGGTGTTGAACTTGGGCACAAAGGGCGCGATGCCCAGGGCCGTGGGGTGGATGGCCGCGAGCTCGGTGGAGAAGCGGATCAGCTCGTCCAGGTCCTCGTCCCGCTCGTCGGGCAGGCCCAGCATCATGTAGACCTTGAAGACCTTGTAGCGGTGCTCGGAGGCGAGCTGGGCGCAGTGCAGCAGGTGCCGCTCGACGGTGCCCTTGGCGATGGTGCGCCGCAGGCGCTGGCTGGCCGCGTCACTGGCGACGGTCAGGGTCTTGTAGCCGCCCTCGCGCAGCAGCCGCGCGATGTCCGGACGGCGCGCCACCCGGTCCGCCCGCAGCGAGGAGATGCCGATGCCCTTGCCGGCGTCCACCAGGGCCTGGAGCACGTCGACCAGCTTGGGGTGGTCGGAGATGGCGGCGCCCACCAGGCCCACGCGGGGGGCGTGCTCAGGCACGAAGGACAGCACCCGGTCGGGGGTCACCAGGCGCATGCCGCCGTTGGTGGAGCGCCGCATCACGCAGAAGGTGCACTGGCGGTGACAGCCGCGCTCGCCCTCCAGCAGGAACATGTTGGAGAGCTCGGCGTGGGGGGTCACGATGCGCGAGCGGGCGGGCAGCAGGGCGTCGGAGGCCTTGGCGACTGGGGGCAGCGCGGGGCGCCCGAAGGGGTCCGCGCAGCGCTCCGGCACGAAGCCCCCGGGCAGGGACTCGATGGTGTCCAGCCAGGTCTCGCGGGTGTCGGACAGCGCGGAGTCCACGGCGGGGACCACGGCCTCTTCTGCCTCGCCGAGCAGCATGGCGTCGACGAATGGGACCGCGGGCAGGGGGTTGGAGAAGGTGAGCGGTCCCCCCATGAAGATCCAGGGATCGTCTTCCCTCCGCTGCTCCCGCAGGGGGTGGATCCCGGCCAGCTCCAGGGCGGTGATCAGCCCGGCCAGCTCCAGCTCGTAGGCCACCGAGACGCCGATGACGTGGAAGTCCGACACGGGCGTCTGGGTCTCGTAGCTCAGCAGCGGCGTGCGGCTCTTGCGCCAGGCCTCTGGGTCGTCGGGCAGGAAGGCGCGCTCCACCGAGAAGCCGGCTTCGGCCAGCACGTTGTGGATCCACTGGAAGCCCAGCGACGACATCCCCACGCGGTAGGGGCTGGGGTAGAGCAGGCAGACGCGGCGCGGGCCCTCCACAAAGGGGGGACCCTGCTCATCGGCCAGGCGGTCGCGGATGCGCTCGATGTGCTGCCAGGACATCCGTCGCGCTTAACCCTCAAGGCCGGGGGAGGTCAGGTGTCGTCCTCTGCGTGCACCCACTCGCCCACCTCCATGGTCTCCTGGGTGAGCGACACGGGCAGGGAGCTCTTGGCGCCGGCGAGGACCTGCGCACCCAGCTCGGGCAGGGCGCGCTCCAGGGCCCGGCGCATGGTCGCGGCGTCCCGGTAGCGCTCCTGGGGCAGGTAGCAGGTGGACAGGTGCAGCACGCGGGCCAGGGGGGCTGGGAGCTCCTCGCTCAGGCGGCGCTGGACCTCGCGGGCGAAGAGCTCGGGGGGGCTCTGGCCGGTGAGGGCGGCGTAGAGGGTGGCGCCGGCGCCGTAGAGATCGGCCTGGGTGCCTGCGCCCTTGGGGTCCATGCGCTGCTCGGGCGCCATGTAGCCCCCGGAGCCGGCCAGGGGCAGGGAGCGGGCCCGGGGCGAGTCCCAGTCCAGCAGGCGGGCGATGCCGAAGTCGGTGAGCAGGGGGGTGCCGTCCCGCCGGAACAGGATGTTGTGGGGCTTGACGTCCCGGTGCACCAGGCGCTGACGGTGGGCCGCCTCCAGGGCCCGGAGGACGGCGATGATCACCTCGGCCGCGCGCCGGGGTGCCAAGGGGCCGCGGCGCTGCACCTGCTGGGCGAGGCTGCCACCGGGGGCGACCTCCTGCACCATGTAGGCGTGCTCGGGGCCCACGTGCACGTCGTGGACGGTGACCACGTGGGGGTGGCGCAGGGCGGCCATGGTGCGGGCCTCGATCTCGAAGCGCTCGCGGGCGGCCTCCTGGGCGTGCAGGCGGGGGGCCAGCAGCTTGATGGCCCGGTCCACGCCCAGCTTCTCGTCGCGGGCCAGCCAGACCTGGGCCATGCCGCCCTGACCCAGCTTGCGCAGGCAGCGGTAGCGCCCGCCGAGCACCCCCGGCGAGCCCTCGTCCTGACGCGTGGAGCGCTTGAAGACCACCTTGGTGATGGTCTGGGTGAGCTGCGCGGCGAGCTGGGGCGCGTGCAGCATCAGGTCGCGGTACTGCTCCGTCTGCAGGCTCAGCAGCAGGCTGTGGCAGCGGGAGCGCACGTCGGTGGAGCGGGGGAGGCCCTCGAGCAGGCCGCGGTCCCCCACCATGCTGCCGGGGCCCAGCTCGCCGAGCTCGCGGCCGCTGGGGCGGCTGAGGACCAGGGTGCCCTCCAGCAGCACGTAGAAGTGCGCGTCGACCTGACCGGCCCGGCAGAGGAGCTCCCCGGGGGAGCAGCTCCGCAGCGTGAAGCGGCGGGCCAGCTCCCAGAGGGCGCGGTCGGAGAAGTGCGCAAAGCCAGGCTGCTCCGCGAGGCGGTGCAGGACCTCGGCCGGATCGGCCAGAAGGTCCGATGCCTCGAGCGGAGCGGTCATCAGGCCACCCGGTCTTCCAGCAGCTTGCCCTGCGCCAGGCTGGACTCATCGACGTGCTCGTGGCCCGCCTGCCGCAGCAGCCGCTTGCAGAGCTGCATGGCGTTCTCGATGGAGTGGTCCATGTTGTTGTACCAGAACAGCCCGGTGCGGCCGGCCAGGTGGAGGTTCTGGAAGGATGCCAAGCCCTTGCGGGCCTTCTCCAGCTCCGCCGGGTAGTGCTTGTGGTAGATGGGGTAGCTCTCGGGGGTGCGCTCGACGTGCACGTCGTGCACCTGACGGCGGGACTTGAGCATGCCCACCTTGATCAGGTCGTCCACCACCCAGTCGGTCAGGCGCTCGGCGTGCTGCCAGCGCTCGTCGCCCTGCATGCAGGTGACCTCGCAGCAGATGCCCACCGCCGAGCTGTCCGGGACGGTCCCCGGGCTCAGGTACTTGGGGATGCTGGTGCGCGAGAAGATCAGGTCGCTGGCCCCGTAGTAGCACCACTGGTACTTGCGGGGCGGGTCGGCCTGGGCGAGCACGTTGAAGGTGAGCATGCCCAGGTAGGGCAGGTTGGGGGTGTGCACCTGGAGCTGGCGGGTCGCCACGGTGATGGGGGCGGTCCAGATCACGGCCGCGGGCTCGAAGACCTCGTCGCCGGCGTAGATGCGCTCGACGCGTCCGTTCCCACCCTCCATGCGGGCCGGTGTGCCCGTGATGATGCGGCCACCCAGACCCTCGATGATCGCGGAGACCTTCTCCCAGGCCTGCTGCATCCCGCGCTCGGGGTACAGGAAGTCGATCTCGGCCTTGTTGAACTGGGTCAGGGTGGTCTTGAGCAGCTGCGTGAGGTTCTGCATCTGCATCTTGTCGTCGATGATCGCCCGGTTCAGGCCCACCTTGGCCCAGTCGGGGTGGGTCTCCGCGGGGTCCAGGCCCAGGAACTTCTGGGTGTAGCCGCCAAAGAAGTGCTTGTAGAGCGTGGGCCCGTACTGGCGCAGGACGTACTGCTCGAAGGTGTCGACCTCGTAGGTGCGGAAGTTGTTGACCGCCAGATCGACAAAAGCCTTGGCGGCCATGTCCTTGGGGAGCTGCAGCAGGTTCTTGGGGTGCAGGGGCCAGCGGTAGTACTTGCCCTGGAAGTAGACCTCGGAGCAGCGCGGGAAGAGCGTGCACTCGCCCTTGATCACCCGGTCCAGGTAGGCCTTGATGTTCGGGTTCTCGGTGTGGAAGCGGTGGGGCCCGATGTCGAAGGTCCAGTCCCCGCCCTCGTAGCGGTGGGAGCGGGCCAGGCCGCCGGCCAGGGGCTCGCGCTCGATGACGACGACCTCGCAGCCGGCCTCCAGCAGGAGCTGGGCGGACACCAGTCCGGTGACGCCACCTCCGACGATGACGACGGGTCCATCATGGACGTTGTTCACTGGCTCTCCTGCTGGTCGTGCGCGCGAGGGCCGCCTGGGCGCCTCGGTCAAAGAGTCCACGAGTATCGCGTGGTTGCACCGGAACGGCCAGCCCCGATGTCCACAATGGGGGTCCGCGCTGGGATCTGGCTACTCCAAGGTGGCGGCGACGCTGATCCCCACCAGGGCTCCGGCCAGCAGCCCGGCGGTGCCCCCGAGCATGGCCGCCTGGGCCTTGCGCTTTCCGGTTTCATCCAGGTATCCCTGGGCATATCCGACGGCGTAGGGGGCGGGCTCTTCGCTGGGGGCGGCCACCGCGCGGGGCTCCTCCAGCAGGGGTTGGGCGACGCCGTACCAGGCCGGCGGGAGCCCCAATGTGCCCAGCCCGAGCACGCAGCCCAGGGCCGGAATGGGGGACACGCAGCCCAGCGCGGTGGCGCCTCCCACGGCGCAGGCGCTGATCGCGGCCGGGGCGAAGGTGCGTTCCGTGGCGGCCTGGAGCTGCCCGGCGGTGTAGCCGTCGCGGTAGAGCAGCTCGGAGCTGACCTCCTTCTGGGCAGGGACCTTGACGGGCTTGAGGGTCTCCTGGATCTGCTGCTCGACCGGGTTTGCGGGCTCGGGCGGGGTCTGTGGGGCGGTCTGCGCCAGCGTGTCCTCGCCGGTGGTCGCGGGGGTCGAGGGGGTGGAGGGGGCTGGATCCGGGGGAGGTGGATCGGGGTGTGTGGAGGCTGCGGTCCCCACCTCCTCCTCCTGCTGGGGCTCCTGCGCGGGTGCGGGGCTGAGATCCACCACCGAGGACACCTGGTCCTTGGGCACCTCGACCAGAGCGCCATCGCTGCTGCGGCGCAGGCGGAGGGTGGTGTCGGTCTGGGAGAGCAGGGTGCCGGTGAGCTGGCGGCCCTCGGTGGACTCCAGGCGCACGGTGTGGCCCTGCAGGTCGTCCCACTCCGATTGGGCCACGGCCCCCAGGGCCAGGGCGGTCAGCAGCAGCGTCCAGTGCATGCGGGGCTCCTTGTCGGGGTGCAGGGTGGACCCTCTATGCGGGATCTGCAATGGTGGGGGGTGCAAGACTGGGCGTCTCTGGCCCTAAAGCCCCAGGACCCCCGGCCTCCCGCCGACCAGCCCCAAGCCAGCAGGGTGTGCGATGAACCATCGAATCCAGCGACTGACCGAGCAGACCCAGGGCCGCCCGGTGCGCGTGGGCATCGTGTCGATGTACGACGTGGAGAACAACGCGGTGCGCGTGCTCGCGGCCACGCTGCGCAAGAGCGGGCACCACGTCACGGAGATCTACTTCAAGGACTGGATCTCCAACCACCTCCAGCCCGCCAGCGCGCTGGAGTACGAGAACCTGGTGCGCACGATCCGCGAGCGTGAGCTGGATCTGGTGTGCATCAGCATCCGCGCCAGCGCGTACTACATGAGCGCCAAGCTGATGACCGAGCACCTGCACGAGGTGCTGGATGTCCCGGTGCTCTGGGGCGGCATGCACCCCACGCTGGAGCCTGCGGAGTGCATCCAGACCGCGGACCTTGTGCTCAAGGGCGAGGGCGAGCTGGCGGTGCTGGATCTGGCCGAGCGCCTGCGCGATGGGACCGACATCTCGGACACCAAGAACGTGGACCTGCAGCTCGCGGATGGGGCGGTCAAGACCAACCCGCTGCGGCCCCTGGTGACCGACTTGGACACCCTGGAGTTCCGCGACTACACCAGCCACGACGACAAGGTGCTGATCTACGGGAAGCTCTATGAGTGGGGCGACCCGATGCACGGCGACCCGGTGTTCCAGATGATGGGGAGCCGGGGCTGCGTCTACAAGTGCAGCTACTGCTACAACTCGACGTACAAGAAGGACGTGTACCCGGGCCAGAAGTGGTTCCGCGTGCGCTCCCCGCAGTCGATGGTGGACGAGATCAAGGCGGCGCGGGAGCACTGGGACTTCAAGCGCATCCGCTTTGACGACGAGGTGTTCAACTTCCAGAAGGGCTGGCTGGAGGAGTTCTGCGAGCTCTACCCGCGCGAGGTGGGGCTGCCCTTCGAGATCTTCATCGAGCCCAAGCTGGTCTCGGAAGAGCGCATGACGATGCTGCGGGACGCGGGGCTGATCCACGTCTACATGGGCATCCAGTCCAGCGAGCGCGTGACCGGGCACCTGTACGACCGGCGCGTGAAGAACAAGAGCATCGCGGAGATCGCGCAGCTCTACCACCGCCTGGGGATCAAGCCGCATTTCCAGCTCATCTTTGACGACCCGGTCTCGACGGAAGGCGACAAGAAGGCGCTGTTCGAGATGGTGGAGAGCTTCCCGCCGCCCTACGACCTGTACCTGTTCTCGATGACGGTGTTCCCGGGCTCCGAGCTGGTCAACAAGCTGCTGGATAACGGGATCATCACCAAGTACGACGTGGAGGGGACCAACACCCGGGTCTTCTACCAGCACCGGGTCAACCTCAAGTACCCGCGCCCGGTCGAGGACACCTTCTGGATCAGCCTGATCCAGATGCAGTCCAAGCCCTTCATCCCCAAGACGCTGCTGCGGAAGTTCTCGGAGAGCGAGACCCTGCGCAAGCACCCCTGGCCGCTGATCCAGATGGCCCACGCCTCGAACTTCGTGAAGCTGGGGACCACGGCGGTCCGCATGGCGGCCGAGGGCGAGATGACCAAGACGCTGTGGCGGCGGTGGTCGTCGATGGAGACGATCATCACGACTTGAGGGCGTCTCGACCTGAGGGCTCAGCTCCAGCTGGGAGGCCTTGATACGTGGACCCCTGGCGCGACCTCGATCCGCTCAGGTAGCAGGGAGCGCCGGAGCTTGTCGGTGCCGATGGTGAAGGAGCCTGAGGAGACCATCTTGAGCGCCGCCGAGTGTCTGCGGGGTGGAAACGCCACCAGCACACGCTTGCTGGGGTATCGGGCGAGCACCCGCCGGATCGGAGGCGCCAGATCGCTGTCCCCAGAGACGACAATAGCGGTGTCGTACTGGTCGTCCACGGCCCCCATCAGCAGCTCCACTGCCAGATTCACGTCGGACATCTTCTCCTCGTACTCCGTCCAGGTGGCCCCGCAGGACCGACATCGCTTCTCCTTGGCGAGGAACTGACCCTCGTAGAGGCTCACCCTTGGGTTCGCGCACAAGGCGTCGATGTACGTGGATTGCCTCCGGCGATCCTCCTGGTTTCGCCCGTTTCCTCTGATTCGAGCGGTGAAATAGTGCGCCTGAGTCAGCGACTGGTCTGGGTGCAGGAGGGCTTCTCCCAGAGCGACCAGGTCGAGCCAGAGGTAGCGCCGCATGTGCGCGTTCCTGAGTCCAAAGTACAGGTTGAAGCCGTCGACGTAGAGGCTCACCCTCTTCATTTCTCCCCTCCCTGAAAACCCCATTGACGAGGTCCGAGGAGAGGAGTAACTTGGTGGAAACCCCCCTGGTGAGAGTATCGCCAGGCCGACGCCCCAGCCTCTCCGGAAGCTGGGGCGTCTTCTCTCTGGCTGCTCACCCCGCGAAGCGCAGCGCCAGGACCGCCTCCTCCATCTCATCGAGGACCCGCTTCCACCTCACGGTAGGGGCGATCGGCCCAGTAGCGGGCGACGGGGACTGGGCGATGATGACCTCAGCGGTGCTGGTCGATCAGGATGACGTTGCCGTCAGGGTCGGTGAGCACCAGGCTGGCGGGGCCCGTGGTGTCCTCGTCGCAGGGCTGGGTGATGGGCTGTCCGAGGGCCTTGAGCTGGCGCTGGATGGTGCGGACGTCATCGAAGGGGTCCACCTCCTCTGCGCTCTGGTCCCACCCGGGGTTGAAGGTCAACAGGTTGCCCTCGAACATGCCCTGGAAGAGCCCGATGACCGCGTCGCCGTTCTTGAGGATGAGGTAGTTGTGGCGCGCGTCGCCGCCCAGGGCCGAGAAGCCCAGCCGCTCGTAGAAGCGCCGCGAGGCCTCCAGGTCCTTGACCGCGAGGGATACGGAGAATGCGCCGAGCTTCATGGGGACTCCTGGGTTCTGGGGGAGTGTACCGGGTCCCCGGGGGGCGGCGGGGTGCGTGGGCCGATCCCTGGAGGCGGCGGGATGAAAGAGTCCGGGCGCAACCCACGTTAGACTCCCGCAATGGACGCAGCCCCCACCGCCCGCATGGACACCCTCCGCTCCGTGGAGACTCCCGAGGGCGTTCAGCTTGAGCTGCACGTGGCGGGGCCCTTCGCCCGGGGGTTGGCGCTGCTGCTGGACGTGATGATCCGCATGGCGCTGATGATCGGTGTGTCCATCCCCATGGCCTTCCTGGGGGAGGCTGGCGCCGGCCTGCTGCTGATCCTCTTCTTTGTGCTGGAGTGGTTCTACCCGGTCTTCTTCGAGATCTTCTTCGAGGGCGCCACTCCCGGCAAGAAGGCGCTGGGCCTGCGCGTGGTCCGCGACGACGGCACCCCCGTGGACTGGACCGCGTCGATCCTGCGCAACCTGCTGCGGGCCGCCGACCTGATGCCCTTCGGCTACCAGGCGGGGCTGCTCGCGATGGTGCTGAACAAGGACTTCAAGCGCCTGGGCGATCTGGCCGCCGGGACCGTGGTGGTCTACGCGGACCGGGTGATGCCCCCCGCGCAGCTCCCCGCCGCCGAGCCTCGCCGCGTGGATGTGGGCCTGGACCCCCGGGAGCAGCGCGCCATCGTGGACTTCGCGGAGCGCAGCGAGGCCTGGGGGCCCGAGCGCAGCGAAGAGCTCGCCACCATCCTGGAGCCCCTGGTGGGCAAGCAGCGCCGCATCGACCGCCTGCTGGGCATGGCCCGCTACCTGGTGGGGGAGCGATGAGCGGCAGCCCCGGACAGGAGCACTTTGTGCGGCGGCACGCCCAGGAGTGGGCCCGCTTCGAGACCACCCTGGAGCGCCTGGGGGACCCCACCCAGGGGCGCACCCGCGGCCGCAGCGTGCTCCCCAGCGCCCAGGACACCGACTTCCCCCAGCGCTACCGCCAGATCTGCCAGCAGCTCGCGCTGGCCCGAAAGCGCCGCTACTCCAGCGAGATCGTCGACCGCCTCAACCGCATGGCCCTACGGGGACACACGCACCTGTACCGGCGGCCCCCCGGGAGCGCGCGGCGGCTGGCCGACTACCTGCTCCACGAGATCCCCCTGGCGGTGCGCCGCGAGTGGCGCCTGGTCAGCCTGGCCCACCTGCTGTTCTACGGCAGCGGCCTCGCCGTGTTCCTGGCCATCCAGGTGGACCCCGACCTGGTCTACACCCTCATCGACCCCGCCCAGGTCGCACAGATCGAGGACATGTACGAGCCCGGCGGCGAGGTCAGCTCCGTCCAGCGCAGCTCCGACTCCGATCTGATGATGTTCGGCTTCTACATCCGCAACAACATCGGCATCGCCTTCCGGACCTTCGCCGGGGGCGCGCTCCTGGGCCTGGGCTCGCTCTTCTTCCTGCTCTTCAACGGCCTGTTCATGGGGGCCGTGTTCGGGCACCTGCACCACATCGGCTACGGCGAGACGCTCTACCCCTTCGTGGTCGGCCACGGCTCCTTCGAGCTCACCGCCATCGTGCTCTCGGCCGCCGCCGGACTGCGCCTGGGCAGTAGCTGGATCGCCCCCGGCAACCGCACCCGCGCCCAGGCCTTCCTGGAGGCCGCCCGGCGGACCACGCCGATCCTCTACGGCTTCTTCGCCATGCTGTTCATCGCCGCGTTCATCGAGGCCTTCTGGTCCTCCAAGGCCGTGGTCCCCGTGAACGTCAAGTACGCCGTGGGCGCGGTGCTGTGGGTGCTGGTCTACGGCTGGCTGCTGCTGGGAGGGCGCCGTGCGGCTTGAGGATCTGCAGGCCGAGCTCCGCCCCCGCCACGGCTTCGAGGCCATGGACCTGGGCCTGCGCATGCTCCAGCGCTGGTGGAAGCCCGCCATGGGCGCGTGGCTGGTGACCCTGCTGGCCTCCAGTGTCCTCGCCTTCGGGCTCACGTTCTGGGCGCTGCCGCTGGGCCTCTTTGTGCTGTGGTGCACCCAGGTGCTCACGGGCCGCGTGGTCCTCTTCGTCCTCTCCCGGGCCCTCTTCGGCGCGCTCCCCACCCTCAAGGAGACCCTCCAGGCCACCCCCAAGCTGCTCTTCTCCGACTGGGGCGGGGCCTTCGTGGACCGCCTGGATCCCACCCGCGCGCTGGTCTCCCCCGTGCGCCAGCTCGAGGGCCTGCGCGGCTCCGAGGCCAACCGCCGCAAGTCCCAGCTCCGCGCCAAGGGTGCCGCCCTGGCCATGCTTCTCTCCGCCACCTGCTGGGCCATGGAGATGCTCGTGTCGGTGGGCGTGGTCGCGTTCGTGTTCATGGTGCTGCCCGAGACCCCGGCCTTCCGCGAGCTGCTCTACGCCGACCTGGCCGACCTGAGCTTCCCCGGCTGGCTGCGCGGCGTCTTCCTGGGCGCCTGGCTGATCGCGCACGCCCTGATCGAGCCCCTGCACGTCGCCGCCGGCTTCGGCCTCTACATCAACCGGCGCACCCGCCTGGAGGGCTGGGACGTGGAGCTGCAGTTCCGGCAGCTCGCGCGGCGTCTGGGGTCGAGGAAGGTGCTGGGGGCTGCCCTCATCCTGGTCTGCACCTTCCTGCCTCTGTCGGCCCACGCGGACGAGTCGGCATTCGGTGGCATCGGCGAGGTCAGGCTACTGCAGGGCGACCCTGAGCTGGGCGATCTGACCCCCAACGAGGCCGTCCACCAGGTCCTGGAGCACCCGGACTTCGACACCACCGAGACGACCACCACCTGGCGCAAGAAGGAGGGCGCGGACTCCAAGCTGCTGGAGTGGCTGGAGGGCTGCACCGAGCCCCAGGAGCAGGAGCCCCAACAGATGGCCTCGCCCAGCCTGGAGCCGCTGTCGGCGGGCATCCAGGCCCTGCTGTGGGTGGGCATGGGGGCCCTGCTGATCTTCATCGTGGTGATCCTGCTCCGCGGCCGGGGCGACGTGCTGGCCGGTGCGCTGGAGCGGCCGCTGCCCGAGTCGCGCTCTGGCACCGGGGGGCCGTCACCGGAGCTGCTGCCCTCGGACCTGCCCGCCGTCGCCCGCCGCCACTGGGCCAACGGGGAGCACGCCCTGGCCGTCGGCCTGCTGTACCAGGGGGCGGTCGCGGATCTGGTGCGGCGGGGCCTTCCCATCGACGAGGGGGCCACCGAGGGGGAGTGTCTGCGCGTGGTCCGCCGCCGCCTCGAGGGGGAGACGCTGGCCTACTTCAAGCAGCTCACCCGCACCTGGCAGACCCTGGCCTACGCTCACCGGGGCGTGGGGGACGCGGAGTTCGAGCCGCTGGTGTCCACCTGGGCCCGGCACTTCAACGAGGGGGCCGCGTGAGGGACGGACTGGTCGCTGTCGTGGGCTTTGTGGCCTTGATGCTGCTGGTCGGTGGAGCCACCTGGTTCTTCACCACCCACGAGCAGGTCACCGAGGAGGAGGAGGTCGGGCTGCACGGCCTGGCCGCCATCAACGACTACCTGGCCGCCGAGCGCACCCTGGAGGCCCTGGGGATCCCGGCGGACACCTGGTACGTGCTCAGCGAGCCGCCGGACTACGGGGACACCGTCGTGGTGCTCAGCACCGACCCCGAAGAGCGGGAGCGCATCCACAGCCGGCTGGACGGCTGGGCCTGGGATGGCGGGCACGTGGTCGCGGTGGCGGTCCAGGACAGCGAGGACCCCTTCATGGAGGCCGTCTCCGCGGAGCTGGACCCCGGCGTGTTCCGCTCGGACACCACCGAGTACGAGGTCTGGGACCCCGCCAAGGAGGAGTACCGCTGGGTGACCGCCGACCTGAGCGGCAGCCTGAGCACCTGGCGGGAGCTGGACACCTGGCTGGACGACGACGACGGCGAGATCGTCGCCTTCTCCGTGGTCCAGGGCAGCGGCCGCCTGAGCCTGCTGGCCGACGCGACCTTCATGGACAACGAGCACATCGGGCGCCGGGACCACGCCGCCCTGATGTTCGGGTTGCTGGCCGACGACCTGCCCGGGCAGGTGGTGTTCGTCACCCGGGCCGGGCGGGACTCCCTGCTGAGCCTTGCCCTGGAGCACGGCTGGATGGTCGTGATCTCCGGGGCCACCCTGCTGCTGGGCTGGATGGCCGCCGCCGCGCCCCGCTTCGGGCCCATGGCGCCGCCGGAGTCGGTCGTGCGCCGCTCGCTGCTGGAGCACATCACCGCGGCCGGGGCCTTCCACTGGCGCCACGGCCACAGCGAGACCTTGCTGGCCCCCGCGCGGCGGGCCGCCCTCGCGCGCCTCCGCAGGCAGCACCCCGACCTGGGGGGGCTCACCGGAGTGGCGCTGGTGCGGGCGATCGCGGAGCGCGAGCAGATGGACGAAGAGCTGACCCGCGAGGTGCTGTACGGACAGCCCAAGGGCGCGGCTCGATTCACGCAGATCATGCAGAAGCTGCAGACCCTCGGGAGCTGAGATGGAGCTGGAGAACAAGACCCTGGACACCCAGGCCGCGGCCACCCTGGCGGAGGCGCTGCGCGATCAGCTCTCCGGCGCCGTGCTCGGCCAGGACGAGGTGCTGGACCAGGTGCTCACCGCCTTTCTGGCCGGCGGCCACGTGCTGCTGGAGGGCGTGCCCGGCCTGGGCAAGACCCTCTTGGTCCTGGCCCTGTCGCGGGCCATCGGCGGCAGCTTCGGGCGCGTGCAGTTCACCCCCGACCTGATGCCCTCGGACGTCACCGGCCACGCCGTGTTCGAGATGGGCACCGGCAACTTCCACGTCCGCAAGGGCCCCGTGTTCTGCAACCTGCTGCTCGCGGACGAGATCAACCGCGCCCCCGCCAAGACCCAGGCCGCGCTGCTGGAGGTCATGCAGGAGCACCAGGTCACCATCGAGGGCAAGGCCCACCCCCTGGAGCCGCCCTTCATGACCGTGGCCACCCAGAACCCCCTGGAGCAGGAGGGCACCTACCCGCTGCCGGAGGCCCAGCTCGACCGCTTCCTGCTCAAGGTGCGCCTGGAGTTCCCCGCCCAGGCCGACGAGGTCGCCATCGTCAAGGCCGTCACCCAGGGCCGCGTGGGGGACCAGCTCGACGTCTCCACCGTCCAGCCCGTCTGCACCGCCGCCCAGGCCATCGCCCTGCGCAAGGCCGTCGCCCAGGTCACCGTGGACGACCGCAACGTCGACTACGCCGTGCGCATCGTCCGGGCCACCCGCGAGCGCCCGGGCATCTCCGTGGGCGCCGGTCCCCGCGGCGCCATCGCCCTGGTGCGCGCCTCTCGCGCCGTCGCCATCCTCCAGGGCCGCGACTTCGTGACCCCCGACGACATCAAGGAGGTCGCCCTGCCCGCCCTGCGCCACCGCGTGGCCATCTCCCCGGAGCTGGAGATCGAGGGCACCCACGCCGACGACGTGCTCCGCGGCATCTTGGAGCAGGTGGAGGCCCCCCGCCGGTGAGGCCCACCTCCCGAGCCCTGCTGCTGCTGGCCCTCTGGCTGCTGGTCGCCGCGGTCGCTGCGTTCGTCCCCCTGCTGCTGAGCTTGTGGGCCGGCTTCGGCGCGCTGGTGGCCCTGCTGCTGCTGGTCGACGGCGTGCTCCTGCTGCGCACCCCCGCGCCCACCTGCGAGCGCCGCTGCCCCCAGGCCCTCTCCCTGGGCGAGTGGCACACCCTCACCCTGCGCCTGAGCTCCCGCGCCCGCCGCCCCCTGCGGGTCTCCGTCCACGACCACGCCCCCGAGCTGCTGGAGATCGAGGGCCTCCCCCGCGACCTGCAGCTCCCCGCGCGGGGCTGGCTGGAGGTCGACTTCCGCGTGCGCCCCCTGCGCCGCGGCCCCGGCAGCTTCGGCCAAGCCGACCTGCTCATGGACGGTCCTCTGGGCCTGCTGCGCCGCCGCCTGCGCGTCGGTCAGGCCCAGGAGCTCAAGGTCTACCCCGACTTCAAGGCCGTCTCCAAGTACGCCCTGCTCGCCCTGGACAACCGCCTCTCCCAGCTCGGCATCCACCTGCGTCGCCGGCGCGGCGAGGGCACCGAGTTCTACCAGCTCCGCGAGTACCGCCAGGGCGACAGCCTGCGCCAGGTCGACTGGAAGGCCGTCTCCCGCCGCCACCAGCTCGTCTCCCGCGAGTACCGCGACGAGCAGGACCAGCGCGTGGTCTTCCTGCTGGACTGCGGCCGCCGCATGCACAGCCTGGACGGGGACCTCTCCCACTTCGACCACGCCCTCAACGCCATGCTGCTGCTCTCCTACGTGGGCCTGCGGCAGGGCGACGCCGTCGGCCTGATGACCTTCTCCGGCGCCGAGCGCTGGCTGCCCCCCGTCAAGGGCGCCGGCCAGATGACCACCCTGCTCAACCGCGTCTACGACCTCCAGACCAGCGCCCAGCCCAGCGACTACCCCCAGGCCATCCAGCGCCTGCTGGTGCGCCAGCGACGCCGCTCCCTGGTCGTGATCCTCACCAACCTGCGCGACGACGACGCCGAGTCCCTCCCCCGCGCCCTGGCCCCCCTGCGCTCCAAGCACCTCGTCCTGGTCGCCTCCCTGCGCGAGACCGCCCTGCGCGAGGCCGCCGTCGCCCCCATCAAGGGCCTGCAGGACGCCACCCGGGTCGGCGCCGTCGCCGGCTACCTGGAGGCCCGCAAGAAGGTCTACGACACCCTGCGCCACGGCGGCATCCTCACCCTGGACTGCGAGCCCGGCGAGCTCCCCGTCGCCCTGGTGAACAAGTACCTGGAGATCAAGCGGGCGGGCGTCCTCTAGGGAGGAGGGATCCTCCAGGGGAGGTGAGGGGACCTCCATAGGCCCAGCTTAAGGTCTCAACAACGGACCTGAAGGCCCTCATAAGCCCTTGGAATCCCAGGTTTCAGCGAGGTGGGGCTGGGCATATTCTGCCAGCACTGCCTGGAGAGTGACGATGGCCTCGATTTCCCTGCTCACCCTGCTGCTCGCCTGCGAAGGGAGCGTCGACTCAACGGACACCTCGCCGACGGACACCAGCGCCGAGGACTCTGGCGCTCAGGACTCTGGCGGTGAGGACAGCGGCACGCAGGACTCCGATCCCGCTGACGACACCGGAGACACTGGCGGGGAGGACACCGGCGACATCGTCGTCGAGGACTGCGTTGGCCTCAGCGGCGCCCCCGAGATCGTCTGCCTGGCCAACAACTTCCTGGCCACCCTGGACAGCAGCCAGCTCGCGACCGCCACCTACGACTTCTCGGACTCCACCGAGAAGACCCTGTGGTCCAACCTGCCCCTGGGCGCCTCGGGCCGCGCCGGCCTGGCCCACGGTGACCTGGACAGCGAGAACAAGGAGGCCCTGGCCGCCTTCGCCCAGGCCCTGCTCTCGGACGAGGGCTACGAGGACTACGTGGGCATCCTGGCCGCCGATGACTACCTCGGCACCCTGGGCGGCGGCGGCGGAGGTCCCGGTGGCGGCGGGGGTGGCAGCAGCCAGTACACCTCGGACGAGGCGATCGTCGCCTTCTACGGCACCCCGGCCACCAGCGGCTCCTGGATGGTGCAGCTCGGCAACCACCACCTGGCCTACAACGTGACCTTCGTGGACGGCGTGGGCTACCCCACCCCCAGCCACCAGGCCTCCGAGCCCAAGGAGACCTTCACCTACGACGGCAGCAGCTACGCCCCCGTCGTGGAGGAGGGGCAGGCCTTCGTGGACCTGATGGACAGCCTCTCCAGCAGCCAGCTCAGCGCGGCCAAGCTCTCCCAGAGCTTCAGCGATGTCCTGCTGGGCCCCGTCGAGTACGGCACCGGCTCCATGTCCCAGGTGGTCTACCCCACCGGCAGCGCCCGGGGTGGCGTGCTGATCTCCGATCTCAGCGCCGACCAGCAGGCCCTGGCCATCGCCGCGATGGAGCAGTGGGTCTCGGACTTCAACGATGAGGCGGTCTCCGCTGAGCTGCTGGCTGCCTACACCACCAGCGCCGCGCTGGCCGACACCTACGTGGCCTGGGCCGGCGGCAGCAGCCCCGACATCGAGACCAACGGCACCTACTTCCGCATCGACGGGCCGCGGGTGTGGATCGAGGTCGCCTGCCAGAACGGCGTGGTGATCCAGGGCCAGACCCACTTCCACATGATCTACCGCGACAAGTCCATGGACTACGGCGCCGAACTGTAGTTCTCCGAATCACCGGTTTCGACACCCTCCGAGTGTCGGAACCGGTGCTCCAGAGAACTACATCTTCTCTCCGGGGGACACCCCCGGAAATGCGCCTGAAGGCGCAACCCCCGCGGGCCCACTCGGGCCCGGGGTTCTGCCGGACTCCTTTTCTGCCTGTCCGTTCGGACCGGCAGAACCAGACCTGTCATGGGGCCCCCCCGGAGCCCCCCCTTGCCCACCACCTGCCCTCCCAGCCCAGGTACGTGATCATGCTCCTGTCCCTGACCCTGCTCGCCCAGCCCGCCGCAGCCCACCCAGCGGCTGCCTCCGCGGTCGAGCTCACCCTCCACGCCGACCGCGCCCATGTCGAGATGCAGGTCCCCCGCGACCAGCTCGAGATGGCCGTGGACCTGGAGTCCCTGGACCTGGAGACCTACGTCCTGGAGCACTTTGCTCTGGTGGACGACGGCGGCGTGCCGCTGCAGGCCGGGCCCCCGGAGATCCGCTGGGGAGAGATCGACGAGGCCCCCCACCTGCTGGTCTCCCTGGATCTGCAGCGCCCCGACGGCGCGCCCCTGGGCAGCCTGCGGGTCGATGACACGGTGGTGCTCCACCAGGTCGTCACCCACAAGATCTACGTCACCGTCACCCAGGACCCCTGGAACCAGGGCGTAATCCACGCGGAGCCGCAGCTCGCGGGTGTCATCGGCTGGCCCACGGACCACCTGGAGCTCCCCAGGGAGGCGCCCAGCGCCGGGCGACTGGTGCTCAGCGGGCTCAAGGAGGGGGCCGCCCACATCGCAGTGGGGTGGGACCACCTCCTCTTCCTGTTGACGCTCCTGCTCGTCGCGCCCGTGCGCGCACACCAAGGCACCTGGGTCCCCAGCGAGGACACCGGATCCGCGATCCGCTCCGTGCTGGGCCTGATCACCGCGTTCACCCTGGGCCACTCCCTGACCCTGGCCCTGACCGCCTTCGGCGTGCTCGCGCTGCCGTCCTCCTGGGTGGAGCTGTGCGTGGCGCTGTCCATCGCCCTGGCCGCCGTCCACGCGATCCGCCCGCTCTGGTCGCGCGCAGAGCGTTGGTTGGCGCTCGGTTTTGGCCTGATTCACGGCATGGCGTTCGCCGAGAACCTGGTGGGCCTGGGCGTGGACTTCTCCGTCATGGCCTGGACCCTGGTGGGCTTCGATCTGGGCGTCGAGGCCGTCCAGCTCGGGCTCGCCGCCGTGGTCGTGCCCGGCCTGCTGTGGCTGCGCACGCGCCGCTACGCCCCTGTTCGCCTGGGCCTGAGCGCCATGGCCATCCTCGCTGCCGGTCTCTGGACCCTGCAGCGCCTCCCTCTCTGACCCCCAGCCCTGGAGCCGAGATGCCCAAGTCCCCCCTGATCCCCCTGTTCGCGCTCGCCGCGCTGACGGCCTGCAAGGGCTCCGACAGCGAGCTCACCGACGAGACCTTCGAGACCAGCGACTGCAGCAGCGCCACCGGGAGCGAAGCCATCGTCTGCGCCGCCGACAACTTCCTGGCCACCCTGGACGACAGCGAGCTGGAGGTCGTCGGCTACAGCTTCGACGACAGCGAGAGCAAGACCCTGTGGTCCAACCTGCCCCTGGGCGCCGCCGGCCGCACCGGCCTGGCCCGCGGGGAGATGTCCGACGAGAGCCTGGCCGCCATGGACGCGTTCGCCGCCGTCCTGCTCAGCGACGAGGGCTACGAGGACTACATCGGTATCCTGGCCTCCGACGACTACCTCCAGGAGATCGGCGGCGGCAGCAACTACGCCTCGGCCGAGGGCATCATCGCCATCTACGGCGTGCCGGCCACCACGGGCTCCTGGATGGTGCAGCTCGGCAACCACCACATGGCCTACAACGTCACCTTCGTGGACGGCGTGGGCTACCCCACCCCCAACCACATCGCCGCCGAGCCCAAGAGCGCCTTCGACCTGGACGGCGTCACCTACGCCCCCGTCGTGGAGGAGGGCGAGGCCTTCGTCGCGCTCACCGACTCCCTGAGCAGCACCCAGCTCTCCACCGCCAAGCTCTCCTCGACCTTCGGCGACGTGCTGCTGGGCCCCGTCGAGTACGGCACCGGCAGCCTGAGCGCCGTGAGCTACCCCAGCGGCTCCAGCCGCAGCGGCCTGCTGGCCTCCGAGCTGGACAGCGATCAGCTCGCCCTCTTCAACGCCGTGCTGGAGCAGTGGGTCACCGACTTCAACGGCGAGGCCATCTCCGACGCCCTGATGGAGGCCTACACCTCCGAGGAGGCCCTGGCCGACACCTACATCGCCTGGGCCGGCAGCGGCAGCCCCGACGTGGACAGCTCCAACACCTACTTCCGCATCGACGGGCCCCGGGTGTGGATCGAGCTGAGCTGCCAGAGCGGCGTGATCGTGCGCGATGTCACCCACTACCACTCCATGTACCGGGACAAGGAGCTGGACTACGGCGCGGAGCTCTGAGGCCCACCGCCCTGCGCTGTCCTGTCCTTTCCCAAGGAGTGTAAAGGGGCCGAAGGCGAGGACAGGCGGGGCGTCCAACCCAGCGAACACCCACCCAAAGGGAGCCCACCATGAAGGTCATCATCACCCTGCTCGCCCTGGCCCGTCCCCCCGCACCCGAGGCCGCCCCCAAGCCGGCCCCGCAGGTGCACCAGCAGGAGGCCGAGCGCCCCGAGGACCGCGCAGAGCGGCCCGACCAGATGGACGACAAGGACCGCGAGAAGGCAGAGCGCAAGGCCGAGAAGGAGAAGCGCAAGGCCGAGAAGAAGGCCAAGAAGGCCCAAAAGCGGGGAGAGAAGGGCGAGAAGGCCCCTCCAAAGGCCCAAGAGCCACCGCCCAAGGCCGATGGGCCGCCCCCCAAGGGTGAGGAGCCCCCGCCCAAGCCCGAGGACGACAAGGGCAAGGCCGACAAGGGCAAGGCCGACAAGGGCAAGGTCGCCAGGCGCTGAGCTCAGGCCTGGGGGGCGCGCAGCTCCAGCGTCTGGCCCGTCACCGGATGGGTCAGGCGCAGGCCCACCGCCCGCAGGCAGATGTTCGGGGCCAGCCGGGAGGCGGCCCCACCGTGACGCCGGTCGCCCAGGATGGGGTGGCCGGCGTCTGCGCAGTGGCGGCGGATCTGGTGCGTGCGGCCCGTCTGCAGCGTGATGGCCAGGGCGGTGGTGCGGCCCGGTCGGTGGCGCGCGGCCCACGCAGGCAGCATGTCCTCGCCGGCGGGGAGGTGTAGATAGTCCGTGTGGGCGGGCTGGCCGTCCAGAGGGGTGGTCCACGATCCCTGAGGGCCCGGATCCCCCACCACCAGCGCCTGGTAGCTGCGGTGGATGCGGTGCTCCTTGAACGCCGCCGAGATCGCCGCGTTGACCCCCTTGTCCAGGGTGAAGAGCACCAGCCCCTCCACCGGCGTGTCCAGGCGGTGGTGCAGCCCCACGTAGTCGTGCGCCGCCCGCAGCCGGTCAAAGAGGTTGTCGCCGCCACCCCGGGGCGCCTGGGTCGGCAGCCCGGCGGGCTTGAGGGCGATCAGCAGGTGGGGGTCTTGGTAGAGGATCACGGCCGGCTCCGGGGGAGGGCGGGCAGGGGTCAGGAGGCAGGTATCGGGTATCAGGTATCGGGTATCAGGTATCAGGGGTCAGGTGTCGGGTGTCTGGGGGCAGGGGTCAGGGAGCAGGGGTCCTGGCTGGCAGCCTCGGACAGGTACCCCAGGTCTGCCGCGAGCAGGATCTGGTACTCGAGCTCGGACGAGGAGCCCCGCGCAATGCTGACGAAGTGGGCGTACTCCCGCCGGGTTCGCCTGCCGCAGCCCTCCGCCAGGTTGGTCCCGATGGATGCGGCTGAGCGGCGCATCTGGCGCGTCAATCCATAGCGTTCGTCCACCGGAAAGCTCACCGTCTCCCCGTAGACCTGCAGCGTCAGCGCGTGCGCCTTCCGCCAGACCTCCAGGCGCCGAAAGTCCTGCATGCTCCCCCCAAACAAGGCGCGCGGGCGCCTTCCCGATACCTGATACCCGATGCCTGATTCCCCCACCACCCGCTAAACTCCCCCCTCACCCCAGGAGCCCCTCCCCCCATGAAGATGCACGAACTGCTGGTCCACGCCGTCAAGGTTGGGGCCTCCGACATCCACCTCACGGGGGGGGAGCACCCGTGTCTGCGCATCCACGGCCACATCGAGCGCATGTCCGAGCTCCCCAAGCTGGACGGGGAGACGTGCAAGCGGCTGGCCTACTCGATCATGAACGAGAAGCAGCGCACCACCTTCGAGAACAACATGGAGGTCGACTTCTCCATCGGCCTCAAGAACCTCGCGCGCTTCCGCGTGAACGTGTTCACCCACGCCCGCGGCGTCGGCGTGGTCATGCGGCAGATCCCCTCCCAGGTGCTCACCCTCGAAGACATCAAGGCGCCCCCCATCTTCCGCCGCATCGCCGGCTACCGGAAGGGCCTGGTGCTGGTCTGCGGGCCCACGGGCTCCGGCAAGTCCACCACCCTGGCCGCGATCATCGACCACATCAACAAGAACCGTCAGGAGCACATCCTCACGGTCGAAGACCCGGTCGAGTTCGTGCACCAGCCCATCCAGTGCATCGTCAACCAGCGCGAGGTCGGGGCCCACACCCACTCCTTCTCCAACGCCCTGCGCTCCGCCCTGCGTGAAGACCCCGACGTCATCCTGGTCGGCGAGCTCCGCGACCTGGAGACCATCTCCCTGGCCCTGACCGCCGCGGAGACCGGCCACCTGGTGTTCGGCACCCTGCACACCAACTCCGCCGCCGAGACCATCGACCGCCTCATCGACGTCTTCCCCCACGAGCAGCAGTCCCAGGTGCGGACCATGCTCTCGGCCTCGCTCATGGCCATCGTCAACCAGGCCCTGATGCGCAAGAAGACCGGGGATGGGCGCATCGCCGCCCACGAGATCCTGATCGCCAACCCGGCCATCCGGAACCTGATCCGCGAGAACAAGCTCTACCAGATCCAGTCCATCCTGCAGACCGCCAAGCAGGACGGCATGCAGACCATGGAGGATTGCCTCAAGGACCTCGCCATGCGCCGCATCATCAACCGCAAGGACGCGGTCGAGTACACCGGCAACCACAAGCTCTTCGACGACTCGGACGACCCCACCCGCCGTCGTCCAGCCCCCGGTGGGAGGCGCTACTGATGCAGATCCACGTCAACGGAGAGCCCCGCGAGCTCGCGGACGGCACCCGGCTGGGCCAGCTCCTCACCGCGCTGGAGGTCCCTCTGGAGGCCGTCGCGGTCGCCCTGAACCTGCAGGTCGTGCCGCGCTCCCAGCTCGCCGAGCACCCCCTGAGCGATGGCGACCGGGTCGAGGTCGTCCGCGCGGTCGGGGGGGGCTGAGCCCCTGGACCCGGAGCGCCGAGACTGGCTCGCCGTCGGCCTGACGACCCTGCTCGTGGGGCTGTGGGCCTGGCGCCCGCTCTGGGACATCGACCTGTTCTGGCACGTGGTCGTGGGCCGCCTGATCCTGGACGGCGGGGTGCCCACCCAGGACGTGCTCTCCGCCGCCGACCCCACCGCCCCCTGGCACACCTTCCAGTGGGGCTACGAGGTGCTGGTCGCCGTCATCGACAGCCTGGGCGGCCTCTGGGGCCTCAAGCTCTTCCACTGGGCGCTGTTCACCAGCACCGCCGCCGCCTTCATGGCCGCCCTGCGCGCCAAAGGCCTCCCCCGCGCCCCCAGCGCCGGCATGCTCGGCGTGGCCCTGCTCCTGGTCGAAGACCGCCTGCGCGCGCGCCCCCACCTCTTCGAGCTGCTCTTCGTCCTGGCCCTGATGCCAGTGCTCCTGCGGGACCCCCAGCGGCCCCCGCCGTCCAAGGCCGCCGAGCTCCAGACCCCCCTGATGCTCGTGCTGCTGGCGGGCCTCTGGTTCAACCTGCACGCCGTCTCCGCCCTCTGGTGGGTCGCGCTCGTCGGTGCGTGGGTGGTCGACAGGCCCTCGCTTGTGCGCGGATCCACCCTCGCTGGTGGGCTGCTCGTGGGTCTGGGAGGTGGACCCGCCCGGCGCGGACTGATTGGGGCCTTCTCCTCCCACCGGAGCTGGCCCGCCGAGCTCGTCCCGGAGCTCCAGCCCACCTGGGCCTATGGGGAGGCGGGGGCCTTTGGGTGGGCCATGCTCGCGGGTACAACGCTTGGCCTCTTGGCCGCCGGGCACCTGATCCACGCGCGTGCCTACCGGCGAGGACCTCTGTTGGCCGCCCTCGGCACGGGCATCGCGGCGCTGTTGATGGCCCGCTGGGCCTGGCTGGCGCTGGTCCCCCTCACGCTCTGGGCCCTGTGGCGGCGCCCGAGCTGGCTGCCCGTCGCCGGCGCTCTGGCCTTCTTCGGGCTCGCCGCCCACACCCTGCCGCGCTGGAGCCTGGAGGACCGCGCCCAGGTGCTCGAGCCCGGCCGCTTCCCCGTCCAGGCCTGCCAGCAGCTCAGCGCCCACCAGCTCCGGGTCCCGCTGGACACAACCCCCGGCTGGAGCGGCTATCTGCTCTACTGTCTCTACCCAGGAGGGCGCGTGCTCGCCGACGGCCGCATGGTCTTTGGACCCCAGGTCACCACGCTGCTCCTGGACCGCGAGGCCGGGGATCTCTCCACCTTCGACCGCGCCGTCGGCCAGTTCCACACCCAGGCGCTGGTCTGGCCCACCGAGACCTCGCCGCCCCTGGACCCCAGCCGCTGGCGCCGCGTGCACCAGGACCCGGTCGCCGAGATCTGGCTGCCCAAGCCCATGTGGGGGATCTGGTGAGCCGCCTCCGCAAGCTGCTCATGGGCCTGCTCGTCTCCTCTCTCTGCCTGCTGGCGATGGAGGGAGCGGCGCGTGTGCTCACGGGACCGCCGACCCCACCTTTCGTCGCCACGATCCCCGCGCCGGGGGAGTCCGGTCAGTGGCTCAAGCGAGGACAGGATGGCCGGATCGAGGCCACCTACCAGAACCGCTTCGTCATCCCGCCCTTCCCCGCAGAGCCCGGCGATGGCCCGCGGGTGATCTGGGTGGGCGGCAGCTCCGTGCGCGGCGGCCGGGGCGACTCCAAGCCGGAGCGGGAGATGCCGGGGCTGACCGCGGCGCGCGTGGAGGGCGTCGAGATGCTCAACCTGGGCGCGCCCGGGCTGGACACCCGGCACCTGTGGGCCATGGCCCCGGAGCTGCTCGCCCTCCAGCCCGACGTGCTGGTGATCTACACCGGCCACAACGACCTGGGGAACGTGCTGTTCGAGGGCAGCGTCCCCACCGCCTCCGCGGCCCGCGCCATGCGCGTCCGCGCCATCCTGAGGCGCGCGCGCCTCTTTGAGCTGATGGAGCGCGGCGAGGAGACCGTCTCCGGCCTGCGCGTCGGCGAAGAGAACGGGGCCAACGCCCGCGAGCGCTTGGGCGACATGGAGCCGGTGCAGCGCGAGGCCATGCTCGGGGACTTCGAGCGGCGCCTGCGCTGGCTGGTCCGGGCCGCCAGGCAGCAGGGGGTCCAGGTGATCCTGGTCACCGTGATCTCCGACGCCCGCTCCCCCAGCGCCCAGTGGAGCTGCCCCGAGCTGATGGAGCAGGCCGGCCTGGGGGCCAAGCCTGGCCGCGCGAGCGGTCCCCGGGTCGACGAGCAGCTCCTGGCTGACAGCGACTGCCGCGACGCCCGCTGGTACGTGGCCCACAACACCCTCAAGAATGGCCTGCCCCGGGAGCACCCCGAGGCGGTGGAGACCCTGCTGGAGCTCCGCGACACCGACCCCTGGGCCACCCGGGCCGGGCGCCCCTCCAACGAGATCATCCGCAGCGTCGCCCGCGAGGAGGGCGCGGTGCTGGTCGACATGGCCGCCGTCGCCCAGGAGCGGGGGCAGGGCCTGGAGCCGGTGCGCTGGTTCACCGACCCCATCCATCTGAGCCCGGGTGGGCACCGCGCCATCGCCGATCAGGTCACCCCCGTGCTCGCGCAGCTCCTGGACCTGCCCTTCTTGCCCGCGCAGGCGCCCGGAGAGGCCCCCCCGGAGCGTCCGGCTGGCGCCCCCACGCCGCCGCCGCCGGGGCACACGCCGGGCACCCCGATTCACCACCCTGGGGTGAAGTTCGCCGGACCCAAGGGGCCTCCGCCGCCGGGTGGGGCGCCCAAGCCCCCGCCGGGTGAGCAGCTCCAGCCCCCGCCGGGTGAGCAGCTCCAGCCCCCGCCGGGTCCGCGCTGAGGTTGGCCCGCGCTGAGTCTGCCCAGGCGCCTCAGAGCACCCGGCGGTTCTCCAGTGCGCGCATCAGGCTCACCTTGTCGGCGTACTCGATCTCGGTGCCCACGGACACGCCGTAGGCCAGCCGGGAGACCTTGACCCCCAGGGGCTTGAGCACCCGCTGCAGGTAGAGCGCCGTGGCGTCGCCCTCCACGTCGGGGTCGGTGGCCACGATGACCTCCTGCACCCCGTCCAGGTGGGCCAGCAGCGGTCGGATGCGGAGCTGGTCCGGTCCGACCCCATCCAGGGGCGAGATCGCACCGTGCAGCACGTGGTAGCGCCCGCGGTACTCGCCGCTGCCCTCGATGGCCTGGATGTCCTGGGGCCGCTCGACCACGCACACGGTGCTCGCGTCGCGGCGCGGGTCGCTGCAGCTCCGGCAGGGGCTCTGGGTCGCGATGGTGCAGCACACCTCGCACTCCACCACCGAGCCCTGCAGCCCGCCGATGGCCGCCGAGATCTCCTTCACCAGGCCGTCGTCGGCCCGCAGCAGCCACCAGGTCAGGCGCCACGCGGTCTTCTCGCCGATGCCGGGCAGCCGCGAGAGGGCGTGCACGCAGCGCCGGATGGGGTCTGCCGCCACTACATCAGCCCGGGAGGCAGGGGCAGCCCGCCGGTGGCCTCGGACATCTTGGCCGCGACGACCTCCTTGGCCTGACGCAGCGCGTCGTTGGTGGCCGCGTGGATCAGGTCCTCCAGCATCTCGCGGTCGTCCATGGCGCCCGGGTCGATGGAGACCTTGCGGATCTCCTGGCCGCCCGTGGCCGTCACCTGCACCAGCCCGCCGCCGGACTTGCCGGTGACCTCGGTGGCCTCGGCCTCCTGCTTGGCCTGCATCATGCGCTGCTGCAGGCCGGCCATCATTCCCTGGAGGTTGTTCAGATCAAAGCTCATGGCAGTCCTTCCGGTTCAGAGAGGGGGATCAGGTCCACAAAGTGCGCGTCCAGCTCCTTCTGGACCCGCAGGATCACGGTGTCCTCTTTGGCCTCCGCGATCAGCATGGCCTTGTGGTCGGCCAGCATCTTGGCCCGCAGCTCGCGCCGCGTCAGCCGCGCGCTGTCGGCGTCCTTTCGCAGGCTGGCCTTGAGCGCCGTCACCCCCGGGAACAAGATCCCGATGGCCTCCAGCAGATCCGCGTCCTGGCGCAGGCTCTCGAAGCGCTTCACGGCCGCCGGACCGGGCGCCACGATGTGCAGCACGTTGTTCTCCACGCCCAGCAGCGCGGTGCTCTCGGCGGCCGACCAGTAGCGCACGCGCTGGGGCGCCAGCCACGCCAGCAGGGCCTGGTAGCGGGCCTCGTCGTTCAGGGCGTCGGGCAGGGGCTCCGGCGGCGGGACCGACAGGAACTCCTGGGGCTCGAAGGCACCCGCCATGTCCTCGCTGGTGGGCTCCGGTGGCGGGGCCTGCTCGGGGGACACGGGCTCAGGGGGTGGGGGAGGGAGCTCGACCAGATGCGGTCCTCGGCTCACCTCCTCCAGCTTGTGGGCCGTCGCCTGGGGGCCAAGGCGCGCGGGCGCCGGCGAGGACACGCTGCTGAGCTGGGCCTGGGGACCGCGGGGGCCGCCTCTGCCACTGGGGGCGTCGTCGGGCCCGCCGTGTCCACCGTTGGGATGTCCACCATTGGAGTGGCCGCCGCGAGGTGCCCGCCCACCAGAGCGAGCATTTGGCCGCACGCCGCCCTGGCGCATGGTGCGCTCCAGGCCCTCCAGGCGCTGCACCAGGTGGCCCAGCGGCTGCACCGGACGCACCAGCGCCAGGCGCGCCACGGCCATCTCCAGGACCAGGCGGGGGCGGGAGCTGCGGGAGACCTCGTCGTGCACGGCCAGCATCACCTGGAACCAGCGGGAGAAGGTCTCGGCGTCCTGGCCCTTGCACAGGGTCTCCAGGCGCTGCAGCTCTTCGGCCGGCGCGTCGATGTGCTTGCGCGCCGCCGGAGAGAGGACGGCCAACGCCGCGTTTCGCAGCAGCTCCAGCAGCTCGCTGGTGAACTGGGACAGCTCGTAGCCGTAGTCGTAGACCTGGGCGATGCTGTCCAGACACAGCTCCGGCTTGCCCTGGGTCAGGCCCTCCAGGAAGCCGTAGAGCAGCCCGCGGTCCACCAGGCCCAGGATCTGCGCGACCTGGGCGGTGTCCACCTTGTCGCCCCCGAAAGCGATGACCTGGTCCAGCAGGGACTGGGCGTCGCGCATCGAGCCCTCGCCGGCGCGCGCGATCAGGCGCAGGCCATCGTCGGGGATCTCGATGTTCTCGGCGTCCACGATGGTGCGCAGGCGCCCGACGACCACCGTGGTGGGGATGCGCTTGAAGTCAAAGCGCTGCACCCGGGACAGGATGGTGTCCGGGATCTTCTGGGGCTCGGTGGTCGCGAAGATGAACACGACGTGGTCCGGGGGCTCCTCCAGGGTCTTGAGCAGGGCGTTGAAGGCCCCGATCGAGAGCATGTGGACCTCGTCGATGATGTAGACGCGGTACTTGTCCCGGCTGGGCAGGTAGCGCACCGCGTCGCGCAGGCCGCGCACGTCTTCGACCGAGTTGTTGGAGGCGCCGTCGATCTCGGTCACGTCCGGGCTGGAGCCGTGGCCGATGTCCAGGCAGGACGGGCACTCCCCGCAGGGCGTGGGGGTGGGGCCCTTGTGGCAGTTCAGGCAGCGCGCCATGGTCCGCGCGGCGGTGGTCTTGCCCACGCCGCGGGCGCCTGTGAACAGGAAGGCGTGGTGGATCCGCCCCAGCTCCAGGGCGTTGGTCAGGGTGCGGGTCACGTGACCCTGGCCACAGATCTCCGCGAATGTGGTGGGCCGCCACTTGCGGGCGATGGCCTGGTAGCTCATGGGGGGCTCCTGCCCAGGCAGCCTAACAAGGCATCCGCGCTGCGTGACGGGCTTGTTCGGGGCTTGGGCCCCAGAGCAGAAAAAGGCCCGTCGGGCCAGGTGATGACCGGGCGATCCAGGGCCCCGAGGTGTCCGACTACCGTTGCTGCCTTCCGGCCCTGGCGGGGTTCACGGATCCCGGTCCCTGGGACCCGGCCATCACCTGGCTCGGCGAGCCAGGATTCTGTGCTGCCCTCAATGGGGGGCAGCTCACTGAGCTCACACGCGCTGCGGGTGGCGGAGGGAGAGGGATTCGAACCCTCGGTACGTTGCCGCACACACGATTTCCAGTCGTGCACCTTCGTCCACTCGGTCACCCCTCCGGGTCACCCGCAGCATGCGAGATTGGGAATCCAGGATGAATCGGATCCGCTTGAAAGTGGCGGAGAGGGTGGGATTCGAACCCACGGTAGCTTGCACTACAGTTGATTTCGAATCAACCGCCTTCGTCCACTCGGCCACCTCTCCATAAGTCAGCTTTGGTCCTGGCTTTTGGCCTCCTGCCGGGCGAGCTTCTTTCGCCGCCGGAGCTCCTTGAAGAAGTCGCTGAGCAGCGTAGAGCAGCGCTCCGCCTCGACCCCGGGCTCCAGCGCGAAGCTGTGGTTGAGCTTGGGGTTGTCGTGCAGGTCGCCGATGCTGCCGCAGAAGCCAGCTTTGGGGTCGGTGGCGCCAAAGACGCAGCGCTCGATGCGAGAGAGCACCATGGCTCCAGCGCACATCGCGCAGGGCTCCAGCGTGACGTAGACCGTGCACCCTTCCAGGCGCCAGTGCCCTTGTGCCTGGGCTGCGCGCCGGATGGCGATCAGCTCAGCGTGACCACAGGGGTCGTTCTCCGTCTCGCGGGTGTTGTGCGCTCGGGAGAGCACATTGCCCGCTGCGTCCACGACGACCGCGCCCACTGGGACTTCTCCCAGCCTGGCCGCGCGCTCCGCTTGCTCGATGGCCTGGGCCATGTAGCCGCGGTGCGTGTCGGGACCGTTCATCCTGGTCTCATCAAAGATCAGCCGGCTCAGGGAGTTCCCTGAGAGCCCACCGCATCTAAGATCGCTTCCCCGAGCTGTCAACACCGGATAGCCCTGGCACCCCAACCCGAGCCCCCCAGGAGCCCCCATGGCCCTTCCATCTCGCGTCGATGGCTGGCTGAGACATCGGATCTCCCGGGTCCTGGAGGGGACCCTGGGCTCGCGCAGATCCGAGCTTCAACGCTGCAATGACCTCGCGCACGCCAACAAGGATCGTCTGGGCGCAGTCGAGGACAGGCTGGCGCGGTTGGAGCAGGATCTCCAAGCGCGCACCTCTGCTTTTTCTGCCCAGACCACCGTGCACCAGGCCTGGAGGCGCCACCCGGGGGTGCGGGCGATCTTCACGCGCCACCACCTGCCCGACTGCCCGAGCTGCCCGGTGGGTGAGGACGAGCGCTTGGAGGAGGTGGCCTTTGGCTACGGGATCCCCTTGGAGCCTCTGCTGGCGGAGCTCAACGCCCTGCTGGAATCGGCGCGCGCGCCCCAGGGTTGATTCCGCGCGCGCTCTGACTCCAGAGCGGGTGGGCGCGGGCCGATGTGTGGCGGGTGTCCACCGGCCTTGCCCACGGGGGGCGGGCGGACGTAGGCTCAACGCATCCCGGAGTGTCCCTTGACCAAGATCCTCTCCCGCATCGCAGCGCTGCTGCCCATGCTCCTGCTCTTCGCCGCCCCCGCAGCGGCCGAGGAGATCACCCTCAAGGCCAAGGACGGTACGGCGCTGCACGCCGACTACAAGAAGGCCAAGGGCGAGAGCGCCGTCGTGTTGGTGCACATGCTGGGGCGCAGCGCCAAGGACTGGCGCTTTGTGGCCGACAAGCTCAACGGGAACGACATCACCACCCTCGCGGTGGATCTGCGCAAGCACGGCGCCAACCTGCCCGAGGGCAGCGGCCGCCCGGAGCTGAGCCCCGAGGACTTCGCGGGAATGAAGCAGGACGTGCAGGCCGCCGTCGCGCACCTGCGCAAGGAGGGCTTCACCGACATTCAGCTCATCGGGGCCTCCATCGGGGCGAACCTGGCCCTGCAGGTGGCCGCGGAGGACGCCGAGATCCGCTCGGTCATCCTCCTGTCGCCGGGCCTGGACTACAAGGGCGTGACCTCCGAGGAGGCCATGGCGGCCTACGGCGAGCGCCCCATCCTGATCGTCGTCTCCAAGGACGACCGCTACTCCGCCAAGAGCGGGCTGGTGCTCGACTCCAAGGCCAAGGGCGTGCACGAGCTGGTGATCTACGACGCCGCCGGCCACGGCACCAAGATGCTCAACAAGGAGCCCGAGCTCGAGCCCAAGGTGATCTCCTGGGTGCTGGGGACCTACACGATGTCCGACGGTGACGGCGGGGCCTCCCGGGCGGCCGGCCTCAAGACCGGCGACACCAGCGAGGTCCAGACCGAGGGCAAGAAGCTGGGCGAGGAGTAGTCCAGTGGAGGTGCTCACCTCGGTCGTGGTCGCCACCGGCGCGGCGCTGGGGATGGGCACCTGGTACCGCTTCCGCCGCAAGCAGGCCTGGCGCAAGCTCGCCCGGAGCAAGGGCCTGGAGCTGGTCGGCGGGGGCGTCTCCGGCAGCCCGGAGCTGCGGGGGGAGCTGGAGGGGTTCGCGGTGCGCGTGTTCGTCCGGCAGGTGGAGCCCGGGGTCCAATTCACCGTGGCGGAGGTCGGGAGCGCGACCCTCACCCGCCCCGGTTTCGAGCGGGATCTCAGCAGCCTGTCCTCGCTGGTGGATCAAGCGCTGATACGTGCGGCACATGACGCGGCCGAGGCGGAGTACGACGCCCGCACCTGAGCCCACGCGCTACACTCCCCCAGATGAAAGCAAAAGCGCGCCAGGGCCAGTCCACGGTCGAATACATGCTCCTGATCTCTCTGGTCAGCGTGGCGGTGATCGCCGCGATGCTGAGCTTCTCGGACACCGTGCAGGTCAACACGCGCGCGCTCTCGGACAACCTGAGCTCTGAGCTCACCGGCCAGGTCCCCGGCGACCAGGTCAAGTAGGAGGGGACTTGGAAGCGATCTTCCCGATGGTGTTCATGATCGGGGTGTTCGGCCTGATCGTCTGGTGGGGCATGAGCCAGGCCAAGAAGCGGAACGCCATGTACGCCCAGGCCGCCGCGCAGCTGGGCTTGGAGATCTTCTCCCAGAGCAGCTACGGCCACCCCAAGCTGTCGGGGATCTACCGGGGCTTCATGGTGAACGTGGACATAGAAGTGCACGGCTCCGGCAAGCACAAGACCACGTACACGCGCTTCCGGGTGGCCTTCCCGGACCGGGTCCCCTCGGGCCTGAACGTCACCAAGGAGGGCCTGGGCGGCAAGATCGGCAAGTTCTTTGGCGGCCAGGACATCCAGGTCGGCGACCCCACGTTGGACAACGCGCTGCTGATCAAGGGAGACGACCCCGCCCAGGTGGTCGCCTTCTTCAACAAGCGCACGCCCAAGGGCCGCGTGGGGGACGGCATCCTGAGCTTCATCGGCCAGGGCGCGCAGTCCCGCCTGAACGAGCGCGAGGGCGCCGTGACGCTGGTGCTCGGCTACA
The DNA here is from genome assembly GCA_036229005.1 of Myxococcota bacterium. Taxonomy (GTDB): domain Bacteria; phylum Myxococcota_A; class UBA796; order UBA796; family CAJQPC01; genus CAJQPC01. The sequence continues at coordinate 31,936 of JAZAMN010000018.1, read as the reverse complement.
TGAAGAACACCGCGCAGCTCCAGAACCACCTGGACAACGTGGTCGACCACATGGCCTGGATCTCCGGCCAGGCCGCCGACTCCGGGCCGGTCGTGCAGCCCTGGGAGGCCCCGGCGCCCGAGAAGAAGCCGGCCCCGGCCAAGGACATCTTCTTCGACCCCGACGCGCCCGCCAAGCCCGCGGAGCTGCCGCCCCCCAGCGAGCTGCCCCCGGTGATCCCGCCCGCTCCCGAGAAGAAGCCCGAGAAGGTGCGCTGGGACATCACGGACCTGCAGAAGGACAGCGCACCCGCCCCGCAGCCTGCCTCCCAGCCGGCCGCCTCCCAGCCGCCCCCCGCGCCCAAGGCGGCGCCTCAGCCCTCTGGCACCGACCCCCGCCTGGAGAAGCTGGCCGAGCGCAGCCTGGGCTACCGCCAGCGCTCCGAGCTGTTGGAGCAGCTCGAGACCGAGACCCTGCAGGTCCAGGTGGTGGTCGAAGGCAGCGAGCGCACCCGCGGCGTGGGCCTCTCCGACGATCTCCGCGAGGGCATGACGCTGCTGGGCAAGGTGGGCGCCTGCGCGGTGGCCGTGCGCTTCCCGGAGTCCCGCAACGCCGAGCTCCAGAGCCTGTCCCCGGGCAGCAGCATGTCTCTGCGGGTGCGGGTGGTGGACTGGGACAACTTCTACCGCCGGGCGACCATGGAGCTCGCCTGAACGGCGCGTTTCAGTCTTTGCGTCCCGCGTCCGATCTGTGGCATGAATGTGTCACGGAGGTGACGGACGGTGTCGCTCATCTGGCTCGCGATCGCATGCAGCCAAGCCCCCCTCCAGGGGGAGCGCCCCCAGCTCTACGTCGCCGACCTGCAGGCTCAGACCGTGTGGTCCTTCCAGGAGGGGGAGGCTCTGGAGCCGCTGGTCACGGTGGCATCCATACCGCCTGAGCATCGCAGGGACGGCTTCAAGCCCTCTGCGCTCGCGCTCGCCGGCGAGGACCTGCTGGTCGCGAACTCGGACGGCGGCGAGATCTACCGCGTGGACCGCGCCACCGGGGAGTTCCTGGAGCTGCTCCACGACAACGGCTGGGGCACCCTGCGCCTGGAGGAGCCCTGCGCGCTGGAGCTGCTGGACGGCGAGCTGCTGGCTCTGGGCAACGACACCCGCAACCTGCTGCGCATCTCGCCGGACCCGGCCGAGCTGGACGCCGTGCTGCGCAGCGCCCACAGCATGGCCATCTCCCAGGACGAGGGCCTGACCTGGGTGGGCAGCGCGCCCAGCATCCGGGGGCAGGGGCTGCTGCAGGCGTGGGATCTGGAGCAGGGTGTCCTCGCTGGTGAGCTGGCGCCCTACCCGGTGCTGCAGTCCGTGACGGGCCTGGCGGTGGACCGAGGGTTGCTGTGGGTCGCCGATTGGTTCGCTCAGGAGCTGGTCGTGCTGGACCCGGCCACTGGAGAGCGGGTGGGCACACCGATGGGACCGGAGCAGCTCCGCGAGCCCGTCGACGTGATGGCGTTCGGCGAGGACATCTACCTGCTGGAGACCCAGGCGCTCTGGAGGCTGTCCCCGGGGAGGCTGCCGCAGCCGGTGCCGGTCCCCGGTCTGGAATATGGGCGCAACATGGTGGCTGCCTGGGATTAGGGGGCGGCTGGAGGTCCCATGATCCACGTCCTGTACGAGAACCCCGACTGGCTGCCCCCCCTCAAGGAGGCGCTGGAGGCGGAGAATCTGCCTGTCACCTACCATTTCGTTGAAGGTGGCAGCGTAGACCTGGGCGGCGAGCCGCCCGCTGGCGTGTGGATCAACCGCATGTCGCCCAGCTCGCACACCCGCGGGCACCAGGGCGGCGTCCGGCACACCCAGAACCTGCTGCTCTGGCTGGAAGCCCACGGTCGACCTGTGATCAACGGCAGCGCGGCCTTTGCGATCGAGCTGTCCAAGGTGCGGCAGGACCTGGCGCTGCAGGCAGTGGGTGTGCGCACCCCGCGCACGGTCGGCGCGGTGGGGAAGGAGGCGCTGCGTGAAGCTGCGCGCCAGATGTCCCTGCCCTTCATCACCAAGCACGACCAGGGCGGCAAGGGCCTGGGTGTGCAGCTCTTCCGGGACCTGAAGGCCTTCGACGCCTACCTGGACGGCCCGGACTTCGTGGAAGACCCCGGCGGCGTGACCCTGCTGCAGCAGTACATCGAGCCGGCGGACGGGGCCATCACGCGCATCGAGCTCGCGGACGGGGAGCTGGTCTACGCGATGCGTTCCAGCACGGCCGGTGGCTTCGAGCTGTGCCCGGCGGATGCCTGCGCGATCGACGAGGGCGCGTTCTGCCCCACGGAGCCCTCGGACACCTTCCGCTGGGACCCGAAGTTCTCCGCCGATGACCCGCTGGTGGGCAAGTACCTGGAGCTGATGCGGCGCCACGGGATCGCGCTGGCGGGCATCGAGTTCGTGACCGACGCCCAGGGCCACCGCTACACCTACGACATCAACGGCACGACCAACTACAACGGCAAGGTCGAGGCCGAGGCCGGCGTTGTGGGGATGTCCTACCTGGCGCGCATGGCGAAGCGGCTGCTGGGCTGAGCCGGGTCGGGGAGCCGCCTGGCGGGGATCTCAGCGCAGGCGCAGCTCGAAGGGGCCGCGCGCGGTGCTGGGGTCCGCGGGGCGGCCCTTCTGGATGAGCTCCACGCGCCCCTGAGCGGCCAGGCGGCGGGCGGCCATGCGGCAGCGCTCACGGAGCAGGTCGGCGGCCTCCTGGACGCCGCTGGAGACGATCAGGGTGACCTCGTCTGGGGACACCCTGCCCTTGCGGCCGCGCTGGGCCAACAGGTCCAGGATGGTGGACTCCAGTGCCTGGTCGGTCCGGTTCAGCTTCGTCCTCCTGCACCTGGGTGAGCAGTACTTCACGTCGGCCCAGGAGTCGGCCCACCGCGCGCGCATCTCCATGCGGCGGCCGCAGATCACGCAGGTCTTCTCGTCCAGGGGGCGGGGCTTCCGGGGGTGGCGGCTCAGTCGTCCAGCCCGGACTCGATGTGGAACTCCACGCGCCGGTTGTTGGCCTTGCCGTCCGGGGTGCGGTTGGTGTCGATGGGGCGGGTCTCGCCGTAGCCTTCGGTGTGGAGCCGGGAGGCCTCGATGCCGTGGGCGACCATGTACTCGAACACGGCGTCCGCGCGGTCCTTGGAGAGGCGCTGGTTGGCGGCCTCGGAGCCGTCGGAGTCGGTGTGGCCCTCGATGCGCACGGTGATCTGGGGGTAGTCCTGCATGACCTGCACGACGGAGTCCAGGATCTCGTAGGAGGCCGGCCGGATGATGGCCTTGCCGGTCTCGAACTGGATCTTCTCCTCGATCACGATCTGGCGGCCGGTGATCTTGACCTTCTGCGGGGGGGCGTCGGGGCAGCCGTCGGTGTCCAGGTACTGGTTGAAGTTCTCGGGCTGGGCCGGGCACTTGTCGACCTGGTCCACGATGCCGTCCCCGTCGGTGTCCGGGCAGCCGTGGGGCTTGAGGCCGGGGGTGGTGGGGCACTGGTCCTGCGGGTCGAACACGCCGTCCATGTCGGCGTCGGGGCAGCCGGTGGGGCGCGGTCCGGCGGCGCCGGGGCACTGGTCCTGCTCGTCGGGGAGCCCGTCCTTGTCGAAGTCGGCCAGGGGGCAGCCGTCAGGGGCCACGCCGGGCTCGGTGGGGCAGGCGTCCATGGTGTCGACGAAGCCGTCGCCGTCCTTGTCCGCGATGGGGCAGCCGTTCTCGGGGCCGGCGGTGTTCGGGCAGGCGTCGGCGGTGTCGGGCACGCCGTCCTGGTCGTTGTCGCGGTCGGGGCAGCCGTCCTGGTCCTCGAAGCCGTCCAGGTCCTCCGGCTGGGAGGCGCACTGGTCGGAGGCGTCGAGCACGCCGTCCTGATCGTTGTCGGGATCGGGGCAGCCGTCGCTGTCCTGGAAGCCGTCCTTGTCCTCGGCCTCCGCGGGGCACTGGTCGGTGTCGTCGTCCAGGCCGTCGCCGTCGGAGTCGCCGGTGATGTCGGGGCAGCCGTCGTGGTCTTCCCGGCCGTCGAAGTCCTCGGGCTCGTCGACGCAGAGGTCCTGGGTGTCCAGGATGCCGTCGCCGTCCGAGTCCACGGGGATGCAGCTCGGGGCGGTGTCCAGGGCGATCTTGCCGTTGGCCATCGCGATGTCCAGGTGCTCGCGGGCGCGGCGGGTGTCGCCCTCCTGGAACTCCACCTGGGTGAAGGCGAGGTTGGCCTCGGCGGTGGCCATCTCGACGGGGGTGCACTCGCGCGCGTTGAGGTTGGTGGCGGCCTGGATGACCTGCTCGGTCTCCCGGAAGTCCTTCTGGAGCACGTCCACGTTCACGCAGGCGGCCAGGGCCAAGAGGATGCTCATTGGTCCTCCACCCCTTCCAGGTCGCTCTCCAGCTCCTCCATCATGTCCATCTTCTGGACGTCCACGTCCACCGCGCCGTAGCGGGCGATCTCCTCGGCCTGGAGGGCGTACTTGTAGGCGGTGCCGGCCAGGGCCTCGCACTCCTCGAACTCGGAGCCGCCCCACTCCTCCCGGGCCTTGCGCTGGTACTGCGTGGCCATGGTGTACTCGTAGGGGGCCGCATCGGCCGCGCCGGCGGCCTCGGCTTCTTTGACCGCCTGGTTGGTCTTCACCAGCGTGACGGTGGGCTTGATGGCGATGCAGCCAAAGAGGCTGGAGCCAAGGAGCAGCGCGAGCAAGGGGGCATCCTCCGAGACTTGATCCTTTCCCGTGCAGGGGGGCAAGTCAAGTTGGGGAGGTGGCTCGGGGACTCAGGGTGCGCCCGGGGGCATCTCCCGGTGCACAGGACCGCCCGCGCCGGGGCCCTTGTCCTGAATGAGCGTCTCCGGCGGCGGCCCCTCCCAGCTATCCACCAGCGGCCCCAGGTCGAACACCGCCATGAAGTAGCGGTTGGGCATCTGCTTGTCCGAGAGGCTGACCTCCTGGCTGGACCAGGGCACGTAGACCGGCCCGTCGGGCACGGTGTAGCGGTTGCCGGGGTAGTCCATCCACTGGATCTCCACCATCTCCTGGGCGTCCTGGCCCAGCAGGTCCTCCAGCTCCTGCACGGTCTCCCGGAAGTTCAGGGCGCCGGAGTAGGGGTCCACCAGGTAGTAGCCGCGCTCGTGCACCACCAGGTGCCGGTAGTTGCCCACCACAGCCAGCTTCTGCAGCTCGGCCAGGTCCAGGGCGCGCGCGTCGAACACCTCGGGCTTGCGCGAGAGGTCCATCAGGTCACTGGCGATCTGCCCCTCCACGTCGCGCCGGGCGGTGTAGCGCATCCAGTCGCCGGCCTGTCCGCCGCCCTCGCTCCTGAACTGCGGGGGCACCGCGGGCATGGTCGCCCAGGAGTCGTAGACCTTCCGCCCGTGGTTGAGCTGGTAGTAGTAGAGCAGGTCCTGCTGCTGCTCCAGGGGCATCTCGATGATGCCCTCCTGCTCGGCCGCTGGCAGGGCCTGGTACCACTCCGGGACAAAGAGCTTGGAGACCTTGATCGGCGCCCGCCACATGGTCGGCGCGATGGCCCCGCTCTCCACCGGCCCGATCTCCCAGCGGTAGAGGAGCTGCGCGAAGCTCAGGGAGATGGCCAGTCCGGCGACCCCCAGGCGCAGCAGGCGGTTGTTGATGCGCGAGAGCCCCATGCTCACCAGCGCGACCGCCGCCACCACCGCCAGCGAGGCCATCCGGTAGGGCGCGAACATGCGCGACATGCCGGGCACCCAGCGGAACATGCCGGTCCAGGGCAGGCGCACCACCCAGTCCCCGCCCAGCACCAGGACCTGCGTCTGGTCCGTGTCGCCGCCGACCTTGAGGAAGGGGCCCAGGGTGCCCACGAAGAACACCAGGAACACGGCCACCCAGTAGCGGGAGCGGGGGAAGAGGCCGGGCTTGAGGACCAACGCGGGCAGCACACCGCCAAAGAACAGGACCAGCGGCCAACCGCGGGGATGGGTGGGGTTGACGAGGTGATCGATGGACCACGACGAGCTGATGGTCCGGTTCAGCGAAGAGAGCACGTTCTCTTCGTAGGTGGCCGGCCGCAGGGGCACGTCTGCGATGGTGTCGTAGCTCGGGAACTTGAGGAAGAAGCTCAGCTCCGGGAGCTTCTGGGCCCCGCCGCTCTCCCCGCCGCCCTCGCCCAGCGCATAGGGCAGGAAGAACACGCCGCCCACCAGGATCGCGCCGGCCAGCAGGGCGCCCAGCCAGGGCAGGTGCCGCCGGAGCTGGACCATGCGCCCCCGGTGACGCCAGAGCAGGTCCAGCAGGTAGACGCCAAAGGCCATCCCCGCGAACAGGCCGTAGAACCAGTACCAGGCGCCGCAGAGACCCAGGACCACGCCCGCGAGCAGGCCCGCGCCGGGCTTTGTCGTGCGCTCGGCCCGGTCCAAGGCGATGGGGAACAGCAGCACCCACCACAGCAGCACCTGGCGCAGGCCCGAGCCCGTCAGGTCCTGGAGCGTCAGGGGGTTCAGGATGGCCAGCAGGCCGCCCACCAGCGCGGCGGACCGCGACCAGGTCAGCGAGCGCCCCAGCGCGTAGCCCATCAGCCCGTTGCCCAGCAGCAGGATGAAGACCTTGAGGTTGTAGTGCGCGGGGAGCGCGGCCACCTTGGACAGCGGGTAGCTGATCAGCAGCACGTCCAGGATGTTGCCCGTCTCGGGGTAGCGCCCCAGCGACAGGAAGGTCAGCGCCTTCTCGCCCACCCCCAGGGTGGTGTCCTGGCGCAGGGCGTCGACCTCGGTGAAGTGCCATCCGTAGCGCCACAGCCAGCCGCCCAGTTCGCCGCCGCCGATGATCACCTCGTCCATGTGCAGCACGGCTGGCCAGGTCAGCGCGGAGGCCGCCGCCAGATAGAGCAGCGTGGCCAGCAGGACCTCGCCGGCGACAGGAAGCCAGCGCTTGAGGAAGGGGATGGGGGCTCCGCGGTTGGGGGAGATCCAAGCGCGGGGGGAGCCCCTGGGTCAAGGCGGGGGGCCGGGTTGGCGGGTGAAGAGGGGGCTACGGGGCTTGGGTGAGCGCCTATGGGTGGCCACGGGCTCTGAGTGAGCGCTCGCTGGAGGCTACGCCCCACGGGTGAGCGATTCGCCCACCGATTTGCGCCCTGGAGGCCCGAAATCGCCGGATTTGGGTCCGCGAGCGGCCTGAGAGGCCGGATTCGGTGGCCTTTTCGCTCACTGAGTCCCCGTAGCCTCAGCAGACCGCTCATTCGGGGGCCGTAGCCTGGGGGGTGCGCTCATTCGCAAGGCGTAGCCTCTGGTGGACGCGCCTCACCCCACCTCGTACACCGCCACCCCATCCCGGCGCACGGGCTCCCCGAACAGCCCCTCCAGCACCGCGCTCACCATCTCCAGCTTGGGCCCGATGTAGAGGTCTTCGTGCACCACGATGTGCGTGTACCCCTCGGCCTTCAGGCGCTCGGCGCCGGCCACCAGCTCCAGCTCGGGGAGCATGGGCGGCAGGCTGATGATGTACCCCGACTCCATGGCGACCAGGGTGGCCGTCAGGGGGTTGGTCGCCAGGCTCGTGGGCACCGGATCATTGAGCCCGTAGGGCACCGGCTGCCCGTGCTCGGTCTGGTACCAGGTGTAGACCGCCCGCTCCAGGTTGGGCACCGTGATGGGCAGGTCCAGGACCGCCCCGCCGTCAAGCTCCGCGTACACGCTCGGGATCTCCGCCGAGCAGCGCGGCAGGGGCCAGACCGCGGGCGAGCCCAGGGTGACCTCGGCGGTGACCAGAGTGCAGGCCAGCGCGGGGAGGAGCCAGCCCGGGAGGTGAGCCCAGCGGCGCTGCAATGCCCGGATCCCCCATCCCCCCAGCATCCCCAGAGCGAGGGTCGCGGGGACGACGAAGCGGAAGGGGTGGGAGATGCGCGAGAAGAGCGGGAAGGCCTTGAAGAAGGCCAGGAAGGGGAGGGGGATGCGGCGGTTGTCGAGCTCCACGTACTCGCCGCCGATGTGCAGGTAGGGGCCCAGCGCGAACACCAGGAACACGACCGCCAGGGTCAGCCACAGGCCGTTCTCGCGGCGCGGGCGGTTGAGCAGCAGGCCGAGCGTGGCCAGGCCGATGGTGACCCAGCCCAGGTAGGTGACGATGAGCAGGTGCTCGCCGTAGATGGCCAAGAGATCGGGGCTGTAGTGCTTGCCCGGCCGGAACATGGAGACCAGGTCGGTGATGTTGTGGTTGACCAGGCTGGCCCACACGAACTCGGGGTCGCGGTCGACCAGGGCGTCGTCGGCCGACATGGAGCCCGAGAGCACGCCCAGCACCGGCAGCACCAGCATCGCGTAGAGCGCCACCGAGCCCACCAGCGCCCCCGCGAAGGGCAGCCACGAGGTCCGCAGGTGCGCGGTGATCAGCCGGTGCAGGACCACCACCACGGACAGCACCACCCCAAAGAGCCCGTAGTAGAAGTTCGCGATCGAGCACAGCGCCAGCGCCGCGCCCATCAACACCGCCCGCTGCCAGCTCGGCCGGTCCAGCATGCGCAGGAGCGTCCACAGATAGATGGGGATGAAGCCCGCGTTCAGCGTCTCCGTGATGCCGTTGTAGGCCTGCCCCAGCAGGTGCGCGGACGCCGTGAAGGCCACCGCCGGGACCCAGGCCGCCCAGTCATCGCGCAGCACGTGGCGCCCCAGCAGCCAGCCCCCGATGGCGTTGGTGAAGAAGGCCACCAGCACCGCCACGTTCAGCGCCGCCGGCACCCCCAGCAGCCACTGCACCGGCAGCGTCCACAGCGCGTTGAAGCTGTCGATGAAGTACAGCGAGCCCCCGTCCGGGTGCCCGATCAGGTCCGTGTGCAGGGGAAGCTGGCCCTGGGAGAGCTCCTGCCCCACCCACCAGAATCCCCAGGCGTGGTTCCAGGTGTCGTTGCCCGGGTGGCCCGGCATCGCGCCGCGCAGATCCACCACCGCCGGCCAGGTCAGCAGCACCGAGAGCAGCGCCGCGATCAGGAGGTGAGGGGCGAGCTGGCGCAGGACAGGCCTCACAGCACCTCCAGAGCCGCTTGGCACCGCGCAACCCCGACGCTGTCGTCCAAGCCGAGGTACTGCTGCTCCGCGAGCGCCCAGGCCTGCCACGCCAGGTCCCGCTGCCCGGCCTCGGCTGCCACCGCGCCCGCCTTCTCCGCCGGCCACGCGTTGTCCGGGTCCAGGTCCTCGAACTGCGCGAAGCCCGCCTCGGCCAGGTCCAGCTCCTGCTGCATCCGCGCCCAGTCCCCCTGCGCCGCCGCCGCCCACGCCAGGCACACCTGGATCCCCGCCTCCAGGTGGTGCAGCCGGTACAGCGCGCAGTCGTCCAGCGCGCCCTCGCAGGCCTGGAGCGTCAGCGCGATGTCCTCCATCGCCACCCCCAGCAGGCCCAGGTTCAGCTTGGGGTAGACCCCGCCGTAGCTGCCCAGCGCCTCCCACAGGTCCACCGCCTCCTGGTAGAGCCGCCGCGCGTCCCCCATCCGGCCGTGGATCCGCGCCAGGTCCCCCAGGTCATTGAGCACGTTGGCCAGCATGATCGAGCTCCGGCCGTCGCGGCTGGCCTCCAGCGCCAGGTCCAGCGCCCGCTGCGCCCGCGGGAGGTCCCCCTGCGCCTTGTGGATCGCCGCCAGCGACCGCAGGATGGCCGCCTGCTCGCTCACCGCCCCAAAGGTGCGCGCCCCCGCTTGCCGCCAGATCGCCGCCGCCCGCTCCAGCTCCGCTTTGGCCCGCGGGTAGTCCCGCTGCTGCCGCGCCACCGCCGCCAGCCCAGCCCGCGCGTCCAGCTCCACCGCCGGGTGGTCGCCCGCCGCCGCCAGCTTGAGCGCCTGCTCGAACTGCCGGCGCGCCGCGTCCTGCTTGCCCTGCTGCCGGCTGCTCTCGCCCTTGCGACACAGCGCCCGGCCCGCCATCAGCGTGTCCCCCGTGTCCCGGGCCAGCTCCAGCGCCAGGTTGTCCAGGGCGAACGCCTCCTCGAAGCGCCCGTACGCCCACTGCAGGCTCCCGCGCAGCAGCCAGATGTTCCCCTTCACCGAGGCCAGCTCCGGCGGGTCGCCCAGCGCCTCCAGCGTCTGCTCCATGCGCCGCACGATGTCCTCCACCCGCGCCGGGTTCGCCCCCACGCGGGCCACGTGCGCCGCCTGCTCCAGCTCGCGCAGCCCCCGCTCCAGCTCCCCCGCCTCCAGCAGGTGCTTGCCCCGCCGCAGCGCGTTGTCCGGCCCTTCCAGGATCGCCGCGCACGCCTGATGGTGCCCCTGCAGCCGCCCCGCCCGCCGCGCTCGGTCCAGCAGCGCCTCCTGCAGCAGCCCGTGCACGAAGCTCCAGCCCCCCGGCCTCGCCTCCGCCAGCCTGCGCGCAAAGAGCGCGTCCCGGATCGCCGCCAGATCCGCCCGCCGATCGGCCACCCGGGCCCACTCCGCGTCGTTGACCTGGGTCCCGAGGGCTGCGGCCCGCTCCAGGGCTTCTTGGTCCACCGTCCTGAGCTGGGGGAGCCGCGCTCGCCACACCCCACTCAACGTGTCGGGCAGGCGAGGAATGGCTTCCCGCAACGCAAACCCGGCCTCTCCCGGGTGCAGGGCGCCCCGCTCCACGAGCTGCCCCAGGAGCTGCACCGCCATCAGCGGGTTGCCTGCCGCCCGCGCCTGCAGCGCCTCCGCCGCGGGGCCCTCCAGCCGCAGCAGGCTCTGGAGCAGCGCACCGGTGTCCTCGTCTGCGAGGCGATCCAGCGCCATCTCGCGCCAGAGCCGGCCCTCCGAGAGTTGGGCCAAGCGCTGCCGAGGGCCCGGATCCAGCGCCTCCTCCCGCACCGTCACCACCACCATCAGCGGCAGCTCCGCGTGGTGCTCCACCAGCGTCTGCGCCAGGGGCAGCGCCTCCGTGCTCCACTGCGCGTCGTCCAGCAGCAGTAGCACCGGCCGGTCCTGCAGCCGCACCCACGCCGCCAGCAGCCCCGCCCGCACCCGCAGCGTGCGCTCTGCGTCCGGGCTCCCCGCCATCCACCGCGCCAGGTTCGGCGCCAGGTGCGCGCCCCCCGCCGCCGCCAGCCGCCGCAGCACCTGGGGCTCGGGGTCGTCCATCCCCACCGCGTCAAAGTGTCTCTGCAGCGCGCCCGGCACCCCCTCGTCGCTGGCCCCCAGCGGGCTGTGGGTCGCCTTGAGGGTCACCGCTGCGCCGGTCTCTTGCGCCTCCTCGTACAGCCAGGCCGCCAGGTGGCTCTTGCCCACCCCCGCCGGGCCCCGCAGGACCACCCCGTGCAGGCGCTTGTCCAGGTGCACCCGCCGCAGCCCGTCCCAGAGCACCTGCTTCTCCGCGCGCCGCCCTACCAGGGGTACCCGCCGCTGGGTGAACAGCCCCAGGCCCACCCCCTCCAGCGGGGTGTGCAGCGGCCGCGTCGGGGGCGTCTGGGCCGCCGGAAAGGGCGCAGGGTAGGGGGGCGCCGAGCGCACAAAGCCGCCCGCGCCGAAGCCCTCCGCCCAGGTGTGGGAGGCCCCCGAGCCCATCAGCCGCGGCTGCTCCGGCGCGCGCAGGGACTCCAGGGCCGCCAGGGCGTCGGCCGCGCAGCGATAGCGCTCCCCCGGGCTCTTCTCCAGCAGGCGCCGCAGCCAGGACTCCAGGTCCGGCGGCACGTTCACGATCGCCCGGAAGTCCGGCGGGTCCCGGTTCAGGTGCGCCTGCTTGAGCACCAGGGTGTCCCCCTGAAAAGGCGGCTTCGTGCTCAACAACTCCCAGGTCATCACCCCCAGCGCGTACAGGTCCGTCCAGGGCCCGAACTCCCGCCAGGTCCCCGTGAGCTGCTCCGGCGCCATGTAGGTCGGCGTGCCCATCACCACGCCCTCGCCCCGCGCCGCGCCCGCCGCGTGCGCCAGCCCGAAGTCCGCCAGCAGCACCCCGAAGTCCCCGTCCAGCAGCACGTTGCCCGGCTTCAGATCCCGATGCACCACCCCCCGCGCGTGGGCGTGCGCGAGCGCCCCCAGGAGCTGCCGGAGCATGCGCTGCAGCATCCCCCAGGGCATCCGACCCAGCCGCTGCTTGAGCGCCCCGTGCTCCGCCAGCGCCATCACCAGGTAGGGCGAGCCCGCCGGCAGCGGCGTCCCCTCCGGCACCTCGCCCGCGTCCAGCACCCGCAGGATGTGGGGGTGGTCCAGCGCCGCCGCCGCCCGGATCTCCCGGCGCAGCGCCCGCCGCTCCACCTCCTTCATCTCCGGGCTCATCACCTTCACCGCCACCGCCGCCCCGCTGGCGCTGTGGCTGGCCCGCCAGATCGTCGACATCCCGCCCTGGGCCAGGGGGGCGTCCAGGGTGAATGCACCGAGGCTCGTCATCGCCCCCAGTCTACCGCCTCCCGCACTCCAGGCGGGCGCAGCGCTATCCTGCCCCCCGTGAATCTCTTCCTCCTGCTGGCCTGCGCCACCGAGCCCGAGCCCCTGCCCACCGCCGCCGCCGTCGCCCAGGCCGAAGCCCAGATGGCCCAGGCCGCGCACCCGCCCGTGGTGCAGATGCTCTACGACTACAGCTTCCTGCCCGAGCAGCAGCAGGCCCAGCAGCGCGTGCGCATCGCGATCTGGCTGGACTGGATGAGCTTCGATAGCACCCAGCTCCAGATGATCGCCGAGGCCCGCGCCGTCGCCGTCGACCAGCAGGCCCGCATCGACCGCGAGATGGCCGCCGCCGTCGCCCGCTCCGAGCCCGCCCTGACCCAGGCCTACGCCGACATCGAGTCCGAGCTCCGCGCCGGCACCCCCCTCACCGACCCCGCCATGCTCGCCGCCGCCGGCCCCATGGCCCAGGAGCGCGCCCACAAGGAGCTCGAGCGCGAGCTTCTGGCCCTCCGCCTCCAGGGCGTCCAGGAGGTCATCGCCGCCGAGCAGCCCCTGCTGCGCTCCCTCACCATCGAGCAGGAGGCCCACCTCTCCGACGCCCTCATCTTCCTGCGTCACCGCCTGGACCCCTACGCGAACCCCGGCGACTTCAACGCGCTGGTGGGCACCCTCTTCACCCCCGGCGACTACGCCACCCTCACCCGCGGCAGCTTCGACCCCGTCGCCGACCAGTGGGACCTCGCCGGCCTCTGGGTCGAGGCCGAGGACCGCGAGCCCGGCCGCCCCTGGTTCGCCGACCTGCGCCGCGAGCTCATCCTCTACCTCATGCTCCTGGAGCCCGCGCTCCCCGAGGCCCTGGAGATCGCCCAGTCCCGCGTCTCCGCCGCCCCCGCCCCCGCAGATCCCGCCCAGCAGGCCCCCGGCGTCCCCAGCGAGCCCGCGCCTGTGCAGCCCGCCGATCCGCCCCCCGCCGCGCCCGGCGCCCCTGGCGGCCCCGCTCCGGAGACCCCCCCGGAATAGAGCGGCCCCCTTCGGTGCTCTATCTCCTTGCTTACCCGCCCTCGGCCGGCCGAATATCAGAGCGTGCAGGCGCGTCCCACAGGCGCCCAACCCCCCGGAGACCCGGTGTCCCTGCCCCGCCCCATCGCCGCTGCCCTCAGCCTCGCCATCGTCGGCGCTGGCTTCGTGGGCCCCTGGCAGCTTGGCTGGCTCACCCCCGTCCCCGAGCTCGAAGGCCTGGAGATCAGCGCCCCCGTCGAGCGCGTCGCCGTCTACCAGCCCATGCACCTCGAGCTCACCCTGGAGCCCGACCCCTTGGAGCAGGACAACCCGGTTCAGGAGGTGGAGGAGGATCCCAGCCCACCGGAATCCGACCCCACCCCCCCGGATCCCGAGCCCCAGGACACCCCGGAGCCCGATCCCATCGGCGAGGACACCCTGGCGCCGACCGCCGACGACGACCTGGAGCCTCCGCCTGGCGCCGACAAGCCTGCGCTCGGGGAGCTCAACGGCCTCCAGCTCGAGGCCTTGGCCCGCGGCCCCTCCAGCACCGTGGCCGGCAGCCCCGCTGGGGTCGAGGGCGGCGACAACACCGAGCATGTGCGCCGCACCCGCGCCCCCCGCAAGGCCCCCAAGGTCACCCACCAGAACTGCGAGCCGGAGCGCGCGGACATCTTCGCCGTCTCCGAGACCGCCTACCGCATCGAAGACCAGGTCATCGCCCACTACGCCGCCCACCCCAAGGAGGCCGAGGACCTGGCCCCCACCTGGTGGGCCAAGGACGACCAGGGCGAGCGCCGCGGCTTCAAGGTCGGCCGCATCCGCTGCGGCACCTTGCTGGATCAGGCCGGCTTCCGCAGCGGCGACATCATCCAGGCCGTCAACGGCCGGGAGATCCAGTCCTACTCCGAGGCCGTCACCGCCTTCCTGGCCCTGCGCAACCGCAAGGTCCTCTGGGTCGACATCGAGCGCCGTGGCGAGCCCGTGCGCCTGGACTACCACCTGGTCGAAGAGGGCACCGCCCAGGTCCCCGAGGGCCAGGACATCGTGGACCCCACCGCCCTGGTCGACGCCGAGCTCGCCGATCCCAAGCTGGCCGACCGTTTCGAGGCCTGGGGCGATGTGCGCCAGGACCGCCGCGACACCCGCAGCGAGCGCCGCGAGGCCCGCAGCAGTGAGCGCAAACAGCGGCGGCTGGGACGAAGGGCCAAGGACTGAGTCAGGCGGGCCCTTGTGGCCCGGTGGTCTGCGTGCGATGGTGGGGGCGAGCTTGGAGGACGCATGTGGTGGCTACTGTTGGCCTGCTCGACGCCCACCGAAGGCCAAAGCCCCGGCTCGCGGGAGCAGGTCTGCGATGGCCTGGACGATGACGCCGACGGCTTCGTAGACGAGGGCGCAGTCCTGGCGGTCCCCGAGCTGTCTGTTCAGGACTTTGAGGGCCTGACGACACAGGCTGTGCTGGATCCCGGGCCCCAGGTGGTCCTCGATCTGCTGCCCGGGGTACAGACTGTGACGATCCAATCCCAGGACCCTGACTCGTCAGACACCAACGTGGCTACCTTCGGGTTCCGCTACGACCCCCAGGGGCGCTTGATCGGCTCCTGGTTGGAGCGCTCGCCGAGCGCCCTAGACGGCGGCCGGATGGTCTACTACGAACAGACTGTGTGGGGCCCCCACGGGCCGGAGCACCAAGAGTCGGGCTTCCAGCAGTGGTCTGCGGAAGGGGTGCTGCAGGACGAGACCGTCTCCACCCTGGACACCGAGTACGACGGCGACGGCCTGGTGGTCGCCGAACACAGCGAGAGCAGCTCCGGCACGACGGTCGACACCGACTACGAATACGACGCCCAGGGGCGCCTGGTCCTCACCACAGAGCGGAACGGGTCCCTCTGTAGCCAGTGGCGGAGCGACTGGGATGACCTCGCCTACACCCGCAGTGACTGGGTGGACCAGGGCTGCACAGGTCAGTGGGTGGAGGACCGGGTGGTGCAGTACGACGCCCTCTGGTTCCCCTTGCACGAACAGGACGGCGACCTGACTCTGGAGTGGGACGACAGCAAGCTCTCCGGCGCATTCACAACGAACGACACCCTGGAGTTCGAGTACAGAGACGGCCGGCTCGTACACACCATCGCCACCTTCCTCTCCGACTACGCCGGAGAGCACTGGGCCGCCTACAACGACGAGGGCGTCCCTTACTACCTGGAGGCCAAGGACTCGCAAGGCTACACCACGCTCACCGAATACGAGTTCAACAGCTCCGGAGGACTCACGCTGTCCTCCGAGTGGAGCGAACAGGACAACAGCACCACGCAGGTCAGCTACCTGAGCGACAACACCTTCAACATCTCAGAGGTCCGCGAAGGGGACCAGACCCGCAACGAATACAGCTTCGACTGCCACCCCCCACAGTAGGCCTCACCATGCTCCTGCTCCTTCTGGCTTGCAGCGCCTTCAATGACACCGCCCCGGGCACGCGCGAGTCCGTGTGTGATGGCTTGGACGACGACGGCGACGGCTGGGTGGATGAGGGCGCGGTGATCGTCCAGGCCAGGCCCTTCGACTCAAGCCTCTCTGGCTGGCCCATCACGAGGATCGACACCGTCTATCTGGAGTCGCGCTCGGTGCTCCCCGGTGTTCACACAGTCACCACGGTTACGGTCAGCGGCGACGGTGAGTTCGAGGGGAGCTCTGAGCTTGTCTACGACCTCCAGGGCCGGTTGGTCCAGCAGCGCTTCGAGACCCCCGCAGGTGACACCCTCTGGGTTCTCGAGGTCGAGACATCCTGGGGTGACTACGGACTGCAGACCATACAGTGGGAGCGGCGACACTGGAACTCAGAAGACGAGCTCTTGTCCGAAGAACTCGGCACCGGAGAGGCCGAGTACGATGCGCTGGGCCGCAACACCCGGTGGACCGAGCAGGTGAACGAGACCTGCCACAGCAAGAGATACGACTGGGATGACCTCGCCTACACCCGCAGCGACTGGCTGGACGAGGGCTGCACAGGCGAGTGGGTTGAGAACGGAGGCGTACAGTTCGACGAGATCGGGCGCCCTCTGTATGACCTTGGCAAGCCCGATGGGGTATACCAGTGGGATGGGGACCTGTATCTGGGCTACGCGGACACCAACTACAGCGAGTGGAACACCTACGAGCAGGGGCTCCTGGTACACAGCGAGCAGACCTTTCTGCACGAGCCCTATGCCGAAGCATGGGCGGACTACGACGACCAGGGGCGACTCGTTGAACACAGATACTGGACGACCACAGAGGAGACCCGCACCACCTACACCCTCAACGCCGTCGGCGGTCTGGTGGACGAGCTCTCATGGCGACTCGACACGGATGAGGCCCACCTCCGAAGCTACGTCAGCGACGCTCACCTGAACATCACCCAGACCATCGACGAGGACGGGCTGACCAGCACGACCACCTTCGACTGCCACCCCCCACAGTAGGCCTCACCATGCTCCTGCTCCTTCTGTTCGCCTGCGCCTCACAACCCCAAGAGTCCTCCGGTACCCGCGAGGCCCGCTGTGATGGTCTGGACGATGACGCCGACGGCTTGGTGGACGAAGGCGTGCTCATCGTCCAGCCTGAGCTCTCCACCTCCACCCATCTGGAGCGCAGCTTCCCGACCCTGCGCTTTGAGCCCCAGGACGCACTGCAGATCCAGCCCGGCGTGGCCACGGTCTACGGCACCAAGCGGCCCTACCCCGCCATCGAGGGCCTGGAGCCCAAGCTCCGGGAGTGGGAGCGCCGCTACGACAGCCAGGGACGGGAGATCCATTGGTGGGACCTGAACTGGCACGGCGACTGGGACGAGGAGCGCACCGAGACCCTGCAGCAGGCCGCCTGGGGGCCATACGGCAGAACCTGGTGGCGCTCCGAGACCACGTCCGAGGACCTGGAGACCGGCCAGACACAGACCGATCTGTGGTGGGATGTGACCCTGGAGTACAACGACCTTGGCCAGCTTGCGGGCGTGCACGGCGAGCAGCACGGCCTCCCCTTCGACGCGGTGTTCGAGTACGACGCCCAGGGGCGCCAGACCCTGGTGACCGAGACCGGGGACGGGAGTTGCAGCCAGACCCGCACAGAGTGGGACGACAGCGCCTTCACCCGTACCCGGCTCTTTGACCGGGACTGTGGCGGGACCTGGGCCGACCAAGGCACAGTCTATTACGACACGAACTGGCAGCCCACCGGGACCGACCCCGACAGCCCCAGCCTGACCTGGGCGGGTACAGACCTGGTGGTTCAGGGGGACGGCGCCGACCGGGTGGAGTACGAACACCAGGGCGGGCTGCTCACACAGAGTGTCACCTACGAACAGGGCGAGAGGACCGCTTGGGCGTCCATGGAATACACCGCAGGGGGCCTCCCCCTGCTGTGGACCGCCTCGGAGGGCAGCTCGCAGAAGTCTACCCGCTTCGGCTACAACGCCGCGGGTGGTCTGTCTCAGGTGGTCTCTTCCCACCTGGACGACTCGGAGTCCTGGCGCTCGGAGTATCTGAGTGACTCCCAACACAACATCGAGCGGATCGAGCGCCAGTTCGGGGACAGTTGGATCGAGTACAGCTTCGACTGCCACCCCCCACAGTAGACCCCTCATGCTGCTCCTGCTCCTGTCCGCCTGCACCCCCGTCTCCACCATCGAGCGCTCTCCAGGGAGCCGAGAGGCGGTCTGTGACGGGTTGGACGACGACGGCGATGGGTGGGTGGATGAGGGTGTGTTCACGATGGACCTGGTGTTCCCGGACGGGAGGCAAGCCGCCGGGACCTCTGCATTCCTCTCCTACGTGGTCTTCCCCCAGGAGCATCGCTCCGAGGGGATCCGCCGAGTGACCACTTGGACCGACGACGGCTCCAGCATCCTGGAGACCGAGTACGACACCCTGGGCCGGATCGTGTTCACCGGCAGTGAGCAGGGCCACGCCACCGAGACCTGGCAGCGCCTCACCACCATCGAATACGGACCCTACGGGGAGACCTACCAGGAGACCCGGCACGAGGTGCAGTCCCAGGCTGGGGGTGCGTTCGAGCTGGATGGCCTCGTAGCCACGGAGACCGGGTGGGAGCAGGCGGGCCTCCGGAAGGTCGAGATCGTCACCGACAACGGCGTCTGGCAGCAGACCGCGACGACGGAGACCGACGAGCAGGGCAAGACCGTGTTCTACCGCTTGGAGCGCCCCAGCGAGTGTAGGCAGTACCGCTACGAACGGGACGACGACGCGCTCAGCGTCACCACGCTCGTGGACGATGACTGCAGCGAGGACTGGTCCGTCCACGGCACTGTGTTCTACAATACGGACGGGCAGCCTGTCACGGACTCCGACGGCAGCTTCGTGTTCACCTGGGAGGACGGCCTCCTGACCCGCTACGAATCGGCCAAGGATCTGTTGGTGAACAGCTACTCTGAAGGCCGGATGTCAAGGACCGAGAGGCTGTTCGAAGGCGAGCTTGTGCGCGAATCCACCCTGAAGTACGGCGCCAACGGTCTCCCTTCGGTACAGGTCTTTCGGGAGGACTACACGGGGGATGCCAGTCTCGAACTCATGCGCGACCTGGTCACCAACGAGGCGGGCGAGTTGACGGAGATCCGGGATCAGTCCAACTCCGAGGATCTCTACCAGGGTCGCACTGTGTATATGTCCGGGAGCCATCGCAACCTCAGCAGCAGCTACGTGCCGGGCGGCGTCACGACGCACTACAGCTTTGACTGCCACCCCCCACAGTAGACCCCCTCATGCTGCTCCTGCTCCTGTCCGCCTGCACCCCCGTCTCCACCACCGAGCGCTCTCCAGGGAGCCGAGAGGCGGTCTGTGACGGGTTGGACGACGACGGCGATGGGTGGGTGGATGAGGGTGTGTTCACGGTGGAGGCAGCCAATCGAGGCGGCGACCGCGGCGCCGGAGGCATCCTGTACACCAACCCCTTCGACGACCATCTCTTGCTCGCCGAAGGAATCCGTACAGTCAGTCGCTGGACCGACGACGGAGCGCTCGTGGAGCAGGAGGACTACGACACGGCCGGACGCCTCACCTTCTCGGGCGAGCTGCTCCAGTCAGATGGCCTGCAGCACCAGACTGTGACCCTGTACCAATACGGGGAGTTCGGAACGACCTACCAAGAATGGCGGTCCGAGAGCCGACCCCTGGGAGGCGTGTTCACGGTGGACAGAACCTGGGAGCAGGTCACAGTCTGGAGTGTAGGCGGCGCTCAGCGCGAGTCGACCACCTACCGAGACGGCGAGTGGAACATCACGACCCAATACAGCTACGACGAATTCGGCCGCGAGACGCGGTACAAAGGGAACACGCTCAGCGATTGCTACGAGAGGCTGACTGTCTGGGACGATACCCGATACAGCGCGACGCAGATCGTGGACGAGTACTGCACAGGAGAGCGCTGGATCGACGACGTCCGACACTACACACCGACCTGGAAGCTGCTCAGCAGCAGCGATCAGGAGTCTGTCTACACCTGGGAAGACGAGAGGCTGCTGCGCTACGAGACCCCCTACGTTCTGTGGGAGAACCGCTACATCGGTGATCAGTTGGTCGGCACCACGGAGTGGGACGACGGCACCCTGTTCCGAGACACAAACGTGGTGTTCGACCCAGATGGGCTCCCCGCGGTCCTGCATCACCTCTTCAGCGACGGCACCGGTGGCTACCATCAGTCCATGCAGGAGTTCTCCTTCGACGCCGCCGGGGACCTCCTCGAGCTGGTCCAGTGGAGTGTGACCGCCGAGACGGAGACCAGCACCGTGTTTGTCTACGATAGCCACCGCAACCTCAAGAGCAGCCATGCTGGCGGCGTCGGCACGCTCTACAGCTTCGACTGCCACCCAGCACAGTAGCCCGCGACAGACCTACTGCAGCTTCAGATACGCATACCCTTGGAGCTGCAGATCCACCACCCGCGGCACACCAGCCGGCGTCACCTTGATGCCCGGGAGCAGCATGTCCTGGGTGTAGCCCTTGGACTTGAGGGTCACCGCACAGACCTCGATGTCCACCCCGGCGTCCAGCAGCTCCTGGATGAGCTCCTTGTGGGGGTTGTGGTCCAGCGGGGCGGCGCCGTTGAGCCCCTTGGCCTTGGGCCAGGCCTCGTCGGTGAAGAACCAGTAGACCGGCGTGTCGTGCACCACCAGCTTGAAGTCCAGCTCCTCCGCCGGCACGCCCATGTTGGGGTATCCCTTGGTCACCAGCTTGTGGATGTACCACAGACTCTGCGGCGTGCCCTTCTTCCAGACGTCCTCGGTCGCGTGGAACACCACCTTCACGTCCTGCGTCACCTGCAGGTGCTCGTGGTCATCCGGGTTCATCGGCGGCGGCTCCTCGGCCCCTCGCTTGGCCAGGGCGGCGCCTGGGAGGAGGAGGGAGAGGCCCAGGGCCCACATCGCAGTCTTGGTCTTCAACACAACAAACTCCAGTCGAGTGCCAGATCTCTACACCCCCTGTGCCAGCGAGGAACTGCGGCAGATCAGCACACCCTCCTTTCCGCGACCCCGCCGGTGCGCATGCATCCTTGCCTTGCTTGACTTGACTTGAGGTCCCCATGGACTGGAACAACATCGTCTTTGCCTTCTGCATGCTCGCTGTCGGCGGCTTCATCGGCCTGCAGATCTGGATGCGTCGCCGCGCCACCGCTCTGCAGGGGGAGCCCGTCCCCGACATCCCGGGCCCCTTGGGAGACGCCGTCAAGGGCGACGCCCTGCTCTTCTTCCACTCGCCCACCTGCGCCCCCTGCCGCGCCATGCACCCCGTGGTCCGCGAGCTCGGCGCCGGCGACACCCGCGTCCACAGCGTCGACGTCACCCGGAACATGGAGGCCGCCCAGGCCTTCGGGCTGATGGGCACGCCCACCGTGGTCGCCATCCGGCAGGGCCAGGTGCAGCGCGTGCAGGTGGGCGCCATGTCCGCCTCCGCCCTGCGCGAGATGCTTGAGGAGCTGTAGGGAGACCTACGCACTGTGGGCCCGTAAGCCCCGGCGTCCTCTGTGCGTTCCGGCTGGGCAGGCAACCCCGCACCGCACTCCGCGGGGACCTGCACCCTCCCAACCGCCAGGAGAGAGCCCATGGGCCTTCGTGAACGCCGCGCCGCCAAGCAGTACCAGGACAACACCTACCCGGCCCTCAAGGCGCGCATCGACGCCGCCTATGGCAAGCCCTTGGAGGTCGAGGTGGACTGGGGCAGCCTCGCCACCGACGGCCAGGCCCATCTGTACGAGGACGGCTTCACCAAGGTCTACTTCGAGACCCTGATCGGCGTGCTCGAAGCCATCGCCATCGACGACATGGGCCGCGAGGCCCTGCACGAGGGCCTCAAGAAGGTGGTGGTCTGCAACCACTCCGGCAAGAGCAACTACCGCGGCTTCACCTTCGCGGATGGCGTGTTCACCATCGACCACAAGCCCACCACGAACATGGACAACATCAAGGAGCGGGTCGAGGGCGCCACCACCATGCTGGAAGACGCTCTGTGATCCCCACCCAGGCCCTGCTCGAGTCCCTCCTGGGCGCCCAGGGCCAGGTCTCGGTGCACCTGCGGGGAGGACAGACCCTCCGCGGGCGCCTCCGTGGCCTGGACGCGCAGCGCCTGCTGTTGGAGGGCCAGAGCTGGCACCTGGTGGACCGCGCACAGATCACCGCCTACGATCTCCAGGACACGAGCAGCCTGCGCGATCTGCTCCTCTCCGGCGCCGATGAGCTCCGAGGAGAGTCCCCGCCCACCGCCTTGGCCCTCAAGCGCCGGGTGGCCGCCCTGGAGACCTTCACGCTGGAGCTCGACTGGTCGCAGTGGCAGGGCCCCGCCGAGCGCCTGTCCGTGCTCAAGGTGGTCGAGTCGGTGGAGCAGGCCCTGGCCGCCATCCGCCAGGAGTTCGGTGATCAGGCCCTCAGCAGGGCCATCAAAGTACAGTTGGAGCGGGGTCGGGCGCCGGCTGTGTCTGTGGTGGATGGTGACCTCCGGCTCGCAGTCGCCCCTTCCCAGGGACGTCCCGGCCGGCCCAGCGCCCAGACCCTCCAGCAGGTGCTGGAGTCCATCCTCTGAGGGTGGGAACCGGCCGGCGCCTGCGGTGTCCAAGTCGGCCATGCTCCTGCTCCTCCTCTCCAACACCGTCCAGGCCTCCTGCTGGCCCCCCGAGAGCCCCACGCTGTTGGGCTGGGTGCCCCAGGCCGGCAAGGTCGTCCACACACAGACCCCGGCCATCCTCCTGCGGTGGGACCAGGCGGACCCGGAGCAGATCGATCCGGGGGAGCTGAGGCTTGAGAGCCCCACGGGGGTCCTCGTCCCCACCTCTCCCACAGTCTGGAAGCAGGGCAACTCCCTGTTCATCCAGCTCACCGTCGAGGACACCCTGACCCAGGGCGCGGCCTACCGTGTTCTGTGGCAGGACGCCGAGGTCACCCACTTTGTGGTTGGACCGGGGGAGCCCCGCGCACGCCGAGTGGAGATCCAGGGGCTGGTCGCCGAGCACTGGAACGGTGGGCCCGACCAGCTCTTCGTCTCCGGGCACGTGAACAGAGACCCCCACGCCGCCTGGTACAGAGTCGAGCTGCGCAGCCAGCGCGGCGTGGAGACCTTCACCCACACCTCTGGCCGCTTCTGGATGGGGGACATGGGCTGCGGCTTCAAGAACACCGAGCTCGTGCCAGGGGAGCGCTTGAGCGTGCGGGTGCAGGCGCTGGACGCCGCCGGGGAGCCCACAGCCTGGTCCGAGCGCTTCGAGATCGAGGTCCCCAGCCAGCACGGCGCCACGAGCCAAGGTGTGGACTGGCGGAAGGACCGCACCTGGTACCAGCTCGTACAGTCCCTGACCGTGTTCTGTGTGTGCCTGCTGGTGGGCGCGCTGGGGGCCCTTCGGGGCCCCGGGCTGCGGCCCAGGCGGCTGCCTGCCTGGAGCAAGGGCCCCACGCCGCTGGATGGGTCCTGAGCCTGCTACTCGGCCCGCTCCCAGCCCTGCTCCTCGGTCCACACAAAGCGCGCGGTGCCCCAGTACACCTTGTCGACCTTCATGGTGCGGACCACGGTCTGGTCCTCCAGGTCCTTCATGGTGATCTTCACCGCTTCGCCGTCCTCCAGGTCCTTCACGGCGGCCAGGAAGGCGTCCAGATCCGGAGTGGGGGTCTCGTCGATGGCCAGGATGCGGTTGGTGGCCCGGATGTTGTAGCGCTGCGCGGGTGAGCCGTAGTAGTACAGACCCACGTAGACGCCCTCGGGGGACAGGTTCTTCTGGGCCATCAGCTCCCAGTGGGGCTCGTGCAGCACCAGCCCGTTCCAGATGAGCAGGTCGTCCACGGCGTACTGACCAAAGTCCACGGTCGGCAGGACGATGTCCTCGACGGCGCCATCCCGCACCACACGAAGTGACACAGACTCCGCTTGGGCCGCGGTGGTGAGGTCCCCGACCCGGGTCACCGGGATCCCCTCGGCCGACACCACCAGATCACCGGGCTGCAGCAGCTCCCAGGCGGGGGTGCCCTCGGACACGCGGGTGATCATCAGGGCCTGCCGGCGCTCGGGGTCCAGGGCCGCCAGCTCTGTGGCGAGCTCGGGGGGCAGGCCGCGCTCCTTGGCGCTGCTCAGCGAGACGGGCGAGATCTGTGCGCCCAGGCCACGGGGGGCGTGGCCCTGCTCCAGCGCGGCCAGGGTCTGCTGGATGACGTACACGGGCGTGCCGGCCATCCAGGTGCTCGCGTTGCGCCCGGACCCGGACTGGAAGCTGCTCCAGAGGGCGTACACGCGGCCGCGCTTGTCGCACAGAACACCCCCGACGGTGGGGACTGTGTCGGTCACGTCGGCGACCTCGACGTTGGAGGCGCGGAACTGTGGCACCCCTGGGCTGTCGGGGCTCACGGGGTCGATGCGGCCCACCGTGGTGGGCAGCCCCACGATCTTGCCCGCGCCGGTCATGCCCACCTGCCAGATGCCCTCGCCGGTCTCCAGGGGGCTGTCCCGCAGCTCGGCGGACTCCACGACTGTGTCACCCAGCAGGGCCGGGTCGTACTGCAGGACCACCAGGTTCTGCTCGGGGTGGACGAACACGACCTCGGCCGGGACGCGGTGGGTGCTGGCGAAGGTCAGGTCCACGTCGCCCAGCAGGATGGGGACTGTGTCGCGGTCACAGATCACCCAGCCGCGCTCGGCGTCCACCACCAGGCCGGCGCCCCAGTAGGAGCTGCCGGGCGCGCCCTCCGCCCGGACCGGGAGGGTCGCACGGACCTGAACCATGCTGGTCGCCAGGGCCCGGACGGGCTTGGGACCGGGCACGGCCATGTCCACCGTCATGGCCTCGGGGTCTGTGGGGGCGGGGGGCTCAGGGGAGTCTGTGCAGGGCCACAGGCCGCTCGCGTCATCCCGCACACAGACCTGCATGCGCGACCAGGTGCGGTCCACCCGCATCACCGCCACGCGCTCGCTGCGGGGGTCGTCGATCGCGAAGTAGCGCACGGGGATGCGCGCTCCGTCCGCGTAGCCGGCCAGCAGGGCCTCCAGCTCGGAGAGGGTGTTCACGGGGGTCCCGTCCACGGCGGTGAGCACCGCGCTGTCCGGGACGCCTGCGCGGCCCAGGGAGTAGCCGGGGGTGGCCACATACAGACCCTGGACGGGCAGGGCGTGGTTGCGCGCCTGCTGGTAGCTCAGGGGGTGCAGGATGCCGCCGCCGAAGCTCAGGAAGCGGTCGGGGGTGATGCTGTGCAGGTCCTGCACCTGCAGGCTCAGGGTCTGTCGCACGCCGCCGCGGCTGATGGTGAGCTGGACCTCGGCGCCCACGGCGTCGTCCAGGGCGGCCTCCAGGGGGATGAAGGCGTTGTTGGGCTGGCCGTTGACCTCCAGCAGGATGTCGCCCGGCTTGAGCTTGTCCCAGGCCGGTCCCAGGGGCAGCGTCTCGCTGACCACCAGCGCGCCCTCGCCTTTGGGGAAGGCCTGCCTCAGGGTGGCCTCGTCTGCGTCACCCAGTCCCAGGCGGCGCAGCTCATCGTAGGGGGTGTAGGTGAGCACGGATTGCAGGGTGCCCCGTGTCACATCTTCCCCTTCCTGTATCAGCTCCAGGGCCCGCACCACCCGGTCCAGGGGCAGGTAGAAGGACGAGGCCGCCGAGCGCTTGCCCCCCGCGTTCAGCGCGATGGCCTGCCCCTGCTGGTTCACCACCGGCGAGCCCGAGCTGCCCCCCGAGGTGCTGGAGCCCGCCTGGAAGTAAAACGTATTGAAGTCGTTGAAGGTGTTGCCCCCGTACACGGGCGCGCTGCGGTCCAGGCGCGCCAGGGTCCCGTCCAGGATGACGACCTTCTCGCCGGAGTCGTTGCCCACCACGCGGATGTCGGTGCCGACCTTGGCGCCCTCGGGGTTCAGGGGCAGCTCGTGCAGGTCCATGAAGCGCAGGGCCTCGGGGTCGAACTGGTAGAAGCCGAAGTCGTGCACCGGGTCCCGATACAACGCGCGCAGGGGCACCTCCTCGTTGTTGAGGAACACGGCCTCTGCGACGACGGGGCCCGCGTGGACCATGTGTCGGTTGGTCAGGATGATGCCGCGCTCGGCGTCCACCACGAAGCCCGTGCCCACGCTGGAGCCGGCGGATTCTGTATCAAAGGATCGGGTCCCTACGACCTTGATCGACACCACCGCTGGAACGACGTCCTCCAGGGTCACCTGCCAGGGATCCTCCGCCGGCGAGGACACCGCAGCGCGGGCCTGGGCGGACTGTGACTGTGCGGACTGGGCTTGGGCGGGGAGGGCGAGCAGCGAGAGGAGCAGGAGCATGGGGCCATCCGGGGCTGGGGTGCGGCTGTTCTACCAGACGCCGCGAGGGGCCGGGTTGTTGCGCCCTGTAGGGCTCTGAAATGTGGGATGCTGAATGCCGGACGGGGGCCTGCGTCTGCTCGCACCCCAGGGAGGATGTGATGGCGTACGTGCTGGCGAGGGTGGAAAATGTATCAGCGGAGGGAGGGCTCAGCGCCCGGAGCTGGATCCGGCGAGAGAGCGTGGTGGCCCAGTGTCAGGGCCCGGGGCGGAGCGCGCAGCGGCCTCAGGTTGGCGATGTCGTGCTGCTTGACGAGGGGCCGAGCGGGTTCGGCTTTGGGGTGTTGGTGCGGTCTCTCGCGGAGCGTCCGAGCTGGTTTGTGGGCCTGCCGGAGGAGGCGGAGTGGGCCACCGAGCTGGGTCAGTGGAGCCTGTCGCAGATGGGTCAGTGGTTCGTGGACGGACGCTGGGGCGCGGCCGAGCGAGGGACCCTCCACCGCTCCGGTTGCTTCAAGGAGATCGTGAACCTGAGCGGGTACCGGCTCTCCGATCTGGATCTGGCCGCCAGCGATGTGTTGGTGGTGGGGGAGAATCTGGTGGTGGTGCCTGGGGGTGGGCGGCTGCGCTCGGTATCCGACCCGGGCAGCGCGGCGGCTGGGAGGGGCCGGAGCGAGGTGCAGGCCCGTGACGCTGCCGTGAGGGCGCTGGAAGATCTGTGTCGAGTGACCCAGCTCTTTGCTCCTCTGGAGGCGGAGGTTCTGAAGGAGTCGCAGCGGGCTGCGGTTGCCCCTGAGCCTGTGCGGCCACCCGTCGTCTGGGAGCCCGAGGTGTGGACCTTCCCGCTGACGCAGGTGGAGTGGCGCGACGACCTGGTGGTGGTGGTGCTCGAGGGCCACAGGCACGAGGTGCCTTGCGGTGAGGCGCGAGCAGCCTTCGAGGACTTCAAGGGGGCGTTGCAGGCCGAGGATCCTGGGCTGGAGGTGGTGATCAAGGGGCAGCGGTCCTCGAAGGGACGGTGTCGGCTGGGATCTGTGTCAGTTCCTCGGGCCATGCTGGAGCGCTTCGTGTTGCTGGAGCGCCGGAGGGCCGCGCTTCACAAACACAAGGTCGGTGGCTTGGAGTCACTGGATCGGATCGGTGAGGACCTCGGACTGCCGCGGGGGGAGGCACGCCTGGGCGCGTACTGTGCTGAGTTGGGCTGGGAACATTCAGAGGAGCTGACTCGGCTCTGGAGGGTGCGGGACCGGACCCAGCAGGTCCGGGTCTTCCGGGGGCAGGCAGCGGTGCTGGCGATTCGGGATGGCGTGGGTCGCCGGGTGTGGGTCTGGGAGGAGGCAGACTATGGCCGGGCGACGTTCTTGTTTCTTGAGGTGGAGTCCGCCGAGGCCGAGGCAGCGCTCTGGGAGTTGGTGAGCAGCGAGGAGTCTGTGCGCCGGGCTCTTCATGCCGGGGGCTATGAGGAGTCGGTGGGGGTCTGCCGACGCGTCAAGCACTCGAACCTGGAGGATTGGTGGGCGCAGGTGCGGGCTGTGCTGGGGCTCTGAGGTCGGCCCCGCTCCGCTACTCCCGTCGCCACCGCGCCCAGCGCCGCAGCGTCTTGATGCGGCGGTCTGCGGGGCTGCCCAGCATGACCTCGCCGGCGGGCACGTCTCTCATGACGCCGCTGCCAGCACCGACCTGGGCGTTGGGGCCGATCGTGACGTGGTCCACGACCCCCACTTGCCCCCCCAGGATGACGCCGGGCTCCAGTCGCACAGACCCGGAGAGGCCGCTCTGGGCGGCGATCACAGACCCGGCGCCCACGACTGTGTTGTGTCCGACGTGGACCTGGGCGTCCAGCATGACGCCGCGGGCGAGCAGGGTGGTGTCGATGAAGGCGCGGTCGACGGTGCAGTTGGGGCCGACGCGCACGCCGTCCTCCAGGACCAGGCGGCCGACGTGGGGGAGCGGCTGCAGGCCCCCGGGGCCGGGGTGGAGGCCAAAGCCAGGGCCGCCCAGCACTGCGCCGGCGTGGATGACACAGTCTGCGCCGATCTGTACGTGGGGGTAGACCACGACGCGGGGGTGGAGGACTGTGTTGGGCCCGATGCTGCAGCCGCGGCGGACGACGACGCCGGCGTGGAGGATGCAGCCGGGCGCCAGGGTGACCTCGCTTTCGACGACTGTGCCGGGTCCGATGTGCACGCCATCGGGGATTGGGGAGGTGCAGACGGCGCTGGGGTGTACCGAGGGCCGCTCCTCTCCCAGCTCGCTGAGCTCGGCGGCGAAGAGCAGGCGCAGGGCGGCGGCGAAGGCGGCCTTGGGGTCCGGGACGACGATGCAGGTCCCCGGGACGGGAGAAGAGGAGAGGATGCAGCCCGCTGTCTGGTCGGGGGGCTTCACCGCAAAACACAGCCGCCCGGCAGCATCCTCTGTCACCGGGGCGACGGCGAGGAGCTGCTGGGCGGGACCGTGGTGGACGCCGCCGAGGCTCTGGGCGAGCTCGGTGGAGTCGATGGGGGTGGGGAGCAGGCGCATGGGGAGAGCCTACACCCCCCGGGGCGCCCTCAGCTCAGGGCGGCGGTGAGGCGGGCGGTGATCTCGTCGGGGGTGCCGACGCCGTCCACGCGGACGAGCTTGCCCAGGTCCTCGTAGAAGGGGACCAGGGGCGCGGTCTGGGCGTGGTAGGCGTCCAGGCGGTTGCGGCAGGCCTCTTCGGTGTCGTCCTTGCGGTGGACCAGGCGGTCCTGGATCTCCGCGGGGGGCGGGTTGAACTTGAGGTGGTAGATGGCGCCGGTCTGGGGGTCGCTGCGGCGGTGGATGATGCGCTCGACGATGAGGTCATCGGGGACCTCCAGCAGGGCGACGGCGTCCAGCTCCAGGCCGGTGTCGGCGAGCAGAGCCTGCAGGGCCTCGGCCTGGGGGGTGGTCCGGGGGAAGCCGTCCAGCAGGAAGCCCTTGGCGGCGTCGTCCTGGGCCAGGCGCTCGCGCACCATGCCGACGACGATGTCATCGCCGACCAGACCGCCGGCGTCCATGACCTTCTTGGCGGCCAGGCCCATGGGGGTGCCCTGCTTGATGGCGGCCCGGAACATGTCGCCAGTGGAGATGTGGGGGATGTCGTAGCGCTCGACCAGGCGGGCGGCCTGGGTGCCCTTGCCCGCGCCGGGGGGGCCGATGAAGATCATGCGCATGAGAGCGGTCTCCTTTGGATCAGCGATCCGAATAACCGGGCGGGGGGTCATCCCCCACGGGCCTCGTTCCGATCCTTGGTGCGACGACTGAAAGTGAGGCTCTACGATGACTCTTCTCATGCTGCTCGGCGCCAGCCCGGTGATGGCGGCCACGCTCACGGTCTCCCAGGAAGGAGGCCAGGATTCCGACTCCCTGCAGGAGGCGGTGGACGCTGCTCTGGACGGAGACACCATCCGGGTGGAGCGCGGCGAGTTTCCGACGGCGTTCGTGAGCGGGAAGGAGCTGCATGTGCAGAGCAGCCCGGAGGTGATTCTGGGCGGCTTCGTCGTGGACAACGGAGCGCTGACCCTGACCGACGCGACGGTCAGCGGAGAGTCGGCGCGGATCCGGCTGATTCAGTCGACGCTGACGCTGGAGGGGGTGCAGTTTGTGGGCAAGGGCTTGTCTCAGGCGAGCCCGGCGATCGAGGCCGAGTCCAGCACCATCGAGGCCCGGCGGGTCAGCGTGGAGGACTGGGGCTGGTCCGAGGGCTCCCCGGTGCTCCTGAACGGGACGACCGCCAGCTTCTCGGAGAGCTCCTTCTCTTCCAACCGGGGCCTCCGGGGGGGCAGCATCGCGGCGACCAACAGCGACCTGAGCCTGAGCGTGGTGGTCTTCAGCCACAGCTACGCGGCGGAGCAGGGCGGCGCGGTCTACGCGGCGAACAGCGCGGTGTCCTTCGAGGAGGTGAAGGCCTCTGATGTCGGCGCCCGGGCTGGCGGGGTGCTCTACCTGGACAGCGGCAGCTTCGTCGCGGTCGCCTCGCAGGCCCTGCGCGCCCAGAGCCACGAGGGCGCGAGCGCCTTCCAGGTCCACGAGGCCACCAGCTCGGTGAGCGACGTGAAGGTGGAGCAGAGCCAGGGACGCTTTGGGGCGCTTACGGTCTACCGCGGCAGCCTGGATGCCAGCGACCTGACCTTCCACGGCAACGAGGCGGACGACGGCGCGCACCTGTGGGTGGGCGGTGGTGCCTCGGTGACGCTGCTCCGGAGCGAGTTCTCGGAGGGCCTCGCGGGTCGAGGCGGCGCGGTGTTCGTGGAGTCGGGCGCGGTGGACGTGGACAACGCCATCTGGTCCGACAACGCGTCGCGCAGCTCGGGCGGTGCGCTGTTCGTGGAGGGCGGGGCGGTCGATGTGGCGTTCGCTGTGGTGGCCGACAACACCTCGGAGATCGGGTCCGCCGTGGCGGTGTCCGATGGCAGCGTGACCCTGTCGGGGATCGTGTTCCAGGACAGCTCCCCCGGTGACACCATCGCGAACGCCAGCGGGTTCTCGGTGCAGGTGACCGACGCCATCTTCCATGGCGCACAGAGCACGACGCTCGGGTCCGTGAGCCTGGCGAGCGTGGTGGAGGGGGACCCCGGGTTTGTGGGGGGTAGCTGGGTCCCTGGGCCCTACTCGCCCGCGCTGGACGCGGTGGCCGGCTCGGTGGACCGGGACGGTACGGTCGCGGACATCGGCGCCTTTGGCGGTCCGCAGGCCTGGACGCTGGCTGACGCCGATGGCGACGGGTTTGTGTGGGGTCGTGACTGCGATGACTCCGACGCGGGCATCAACGAGGCCGCGAGCGACGACTTCTACGATGGCATAGACGCGGACTGTCTTGGGAACGATGACTACGACGCCGACGGCGATGGCTACGCGGCGGCGAACTTTGGCGGCATGGATTGTGATGATGTCAGCGCGGAGGTGAACCCCGGGATGGCCGAGGTGAGCGGAGACCGCTTCGACCAGAACTGTGACGGGCTGCTGGACATCGACGCCGACGGCGACGGCTGGGCTGAGGGCGTGGACTGTGATGAGTCCGACCCCACTGTGCACCCCTGGGCACCCGACACGCCCTACGACGGGGTGGACTCCAACTGCCTGGGCGATGATGACTACGACGTTGACGGTGACGGCTACGCCTATGACGTGGACTGTGACGACAACGACCCCCGCATCAACCCGGCGACCCCCGAGCTCTTTGACGACGGTGTGGACCAGGACTGTGACGGATACGACGCCACGACCCCGGACTCCGCGCCTGTCGCCGAGGCGGAGCCCGAGCGCTACGACCCCGGCCTGGACGCCCTGCCTTGGGTGCCCGGTGAGACCGCCGAGGCCAGCATGGGCTGCTCCAGCACCTCCGGAGGCTCCAGGGGGCTGCCCTTGATGGGCCTGCTCGCCGCCTTCGGCCTGGTCTTCGTGCGGCGCCGCCGCTGAGACCGCGCTGCCCTGGGGGACCTTTCCTCAGAACCCAGGGCAGCTTCCCAACTGTACGAGTTTTCAACCTGTGCGCACCCCATCGAGGGTGTGCCCCCCCAAGGGCATCCGCCTGCGGGGTTCCTCCTGTGTGTCCTCGTCGAAGCCGCCCGGCCCAGGGTTTCCTGGGTCGGGTTGTGGTGGTGTTGGGGGGGCCCCCCCCACGCTGGTTTTTGGGGGGGCGGGGCCCCCCCCCCCCCACCCCCGGGGCGAGGGTCCCCGGGGGACCCTCGGCTTCGGGCCAGGCATGGCCCTCGCGAGATTTGGGGCCGGCGTTCGGGTTTCCGACGAGTCGGAAACGCCGGCCTCCAAATCTGGGGGTGGTGGGGCTGTAGGGGGAGCCGAAGACGAGTCGTTTTGTGGGGGCGCAGGCCCACTTGCCCCCTGGGCGAGGGTCCCTGAGGGACCCTCGGCTTCGGGCCAAGCATGGCCCTCGCGAGATTTGGGGCCGGCGTTCGGGTTTCC
>JAZAMN010000017.1:0-5364 GCA_036229005.1 Myxococcota bacterium | reverse complement strand
TCGGGTCGCGTTCCGCGACCTGCACTTCGCCTCCATTTGCCACCGAGGCCCCCAGGGGGGCCTCTCTCCCCTTCGGGTCGGGCAAATGAAGGCGCAATGCAGCCCGAGGGGCCGACACGCTCCATGGTTGGAGGTGGTTGGCAGTGCGCTGCGGGGCTGGGGAGGACGTTGTGGCGGATCGATCCGGAGACGACGCTGCTCTTGGGGCGGGCGGGTGCCTTGGTGAGCGGGTGTGCTGGGTAGGAGCGCCTGGCTGTGTTTTTTGAGTAGGGGGCAAGCCCCCTACGCCGGCGGAGCCGGCTGGACCCCCAGGGGGGACCTTCGCCAGTCCCCCCCAGGCCCCCCCACGGCGTCGGGTCGCGTTCCGCGACCTGCACTGCGCCTGCATTTGCCACCGGGGCCCGAGGGCCTCTCTCCCCTTCGGGTCGGGCAAATGGAGGCGCAATGCAGCCCGAGGGGCCGACACGCTCCATGGTTCTCAAGGGCTGGGGGCGGGCGGGGTTGTGTGTGTGGTGATTCGCCAAGACCCCCTGGGATTCGCAGGCCGGCGCGCCCGCCTCTGGCGGGCAGGTCGCCGCGCCGGCCGCGAAGCCGCGAGGCCCATGCCTGGGCCGAGCCGGGGCTCCCCTTTGGGAGTCCCGCTTAGGGGGCGTGGGGGCCGTGCCCCCACAGAAAAACGGGAGTTCACCAGCAAACTCCCGCCCGGACAGCCAGCGCATCCGCTGAAAGCGGAGAGCTGCGCGCTGGCGTCCGGGCTGCGAGGGCCATGCCTGGGCCGAGCCGGGGCTCCCCTTTTGGAGCTCCGCTCAGGGGGCGTGGGGGGGAGTGCCCCCACAGAAAAACGGGAGTCCGCCTGCGACCTCCCGCCCGGACAGCCAGCGCATCCGCTGAAAGCGCAGAGCTGCGCGCTGGCGTCTGGGCGGCGAGGCCCATGCCTGGGCCGAGCCGGGGCTCCCCTTTGGGAGTCCCGCTCAGGGGGTGTGGGGGCCTGGCCCCCACAAGACAACGCGATAGCGCTCCGCGCTATCGCGCGTAGTCGTAATCGTAGTCATCGTCCGAGTCGGCGTTCTCGATCTCGGTGAGGATCTTCTCCAGGAAGAGCTGCTCCCGGCTGGTGGAGCTCGGCACGTCGACCCACTTGTAGACCGACCCGGTGAACTCCAGGTTCGCCGAGACCAGGTCCTTTTCGACCTGCTCCTGGGAGACGATCTCGACCTCGGTGGACGAGCCCTCCTTGCGCACGCGCACAGTCATCCGCCAGCGCACGGGCTCCGGGATCCGGGTGCCGCCGTAGGTCTTGTAGAGGTAGTCGCTGTGGTCGCGCACCCAGCGGGTCTGGATCAGGCCCCGGTCGGAGTCCATCGTCTCCAGCGGCGCGGCCTGGCCCATGACCGTGATGGCGGCGTCCCAGACGTCGCTGGGGCTCTCCTTGAAGGTGCCCGTGACGGGGCGCTCCTCCCACGCGGGGAGGGAGTC
Source organism: Myxococcota bacterium (assembly GCA_036229005.1). Classification (GTDB taxonomy): domain Bacteria; phylum Myxococcota_A; class UBA796; order UBA796; family CAJQPC01; genus CAJQPC01. The sequence continues at coordinate 3,888 of JAZAMN010000017.1, read as the reverse complement.
CTCAGGGAAGGGGTTCTTCGGCCAGCAGGCCGTCATCAGCACCAGTGCGAGCATCCACATGCGCAGGCATCCTGTTGGAGCCGCAGCATAGCACCACAGCGGCCCGCGGACGGGGTACGCTGCTCCCATGAAGATGCGCATCCTGGTCGCCCTCGACGAGTCCCGCTGGGCAGCAGCCGCGGCCACCACCGCCCTCCGCCTCGCAGGCGCGTCCCCTCAGAGCGTCGAGATCCTCGCGGTCCACGTGATCCCCGTCGCGCCCCTGTCCGGTGTGCTCCTGCGTGACCTCGCTGGGCTCATGGGCTTTGAGCCGGTGCTGGTCCCCGAGCAGGTCGAGGCGGTGTACCGAAAGCGCGGCGAGGCGCTGCTGGAGCGCTTCGCCGCCCGGGCCCAGAGCGCTGGCGTCTCCCACCGCACCCTGCTGGAGTCCGGGAACGTCGTCGCGCGCCTCTGCCACCACGCCGCGGACGCGGATCTGGTCATCGCCGGAGTGCGCGGCGAGAACGAAGAGCAGGAGGAGGGGACCGGCGGCTCCACCCTCGAGCGGCTGGTCAAGCGCTGCCCCGTCTCCCTGATCGCGGTGGGGGATCAGGCACCCCGGATGGAGCGGATCGCGGTGGGCTACGACGGCTCGGCGGGTGCGCAGGGCGCGCTCAAGGCGGTGCGCCACATCGGTGAGGTCCTGCCCATCCAGGTCGAGGTGCTCACGGTAGGCCAGGAGCGGGCTCCTCTGGACGAGGCCCTCGCCGACATGAGCAACAGCGGACTGCCCGTCCAAGGCCACCTGCTGGACGGTGAGGCCCACGAGGCCCTGGGGGCAGCCGCCCTCGAGAACGGCGCGGACCTCCTCGCGCTCGGCTACCGCGGACGGAGCTGGCTCTCGGATGTCCTGCTCGGTCGCGTCACGGAATACCTGCTCGGACGCCTCCCCGTCGCGCTGCTCGTGGCTCGATAGGGCAGGGCGGATCCCGCATCCCGGCGAGCCCCGTGACCGCCCCTTGTGGGGCAGGTGTGGACGTGTCAAGATGTAGGGAGAAGGGGGATCTTCCCGAGCAAGGATCCTTGCCTTGAAGGCCGCTGCGCAACCCTGTAGAAAGGGGCCATCCCCCGCGCGCGCTGTCTGCTGCGCGCCCCTGTCCTCCGCTCCCCGACGCCCCTGAGCCCCCCAGTGCTCGCCTTCTCCCCGGAACAGTACGCGGTCCACACCGAGGTCTACGATGGACCTCTGGAGCTGCTCCTGTACCTGATCCGGCGCGACGGGATCGACGTCCGGGACATCCCCATCAGCCAGGTCACCAACGAATACCTGCGCTACCTCGACATGATGGCGGAGCTGGATCTGGACGTCGCCGGCGACTTCCTGGTCATGGCCGCGACCCTGTGCATGCTCAAGTCCCGCGAGCTGCTCCCCCGCGCCATCGAGGAGGAGGACGAGGAAGAAGAGCTCGACCCCCGCGAAGAGCTCGCCCGCCGCCTGCTCGAATACCAGCGCTACAAGGAGGCCGCCGAGGCCCTCAGCCAGCGCCGCATGCTGGGCCGGGACATCTTCGCCCGCCCCCTCGTCGAGCTCGACCCCGCCGACCGCCCCGTCGATCCCACCGTCGACGCCTTCGGACTGCTGGAGGCCTTCTACCGGGCCGTCCGCGCGTCCGCCCAGGAGGAGCCCACCCACCAGATCGAGCTGGAGGAGTACTCCATGGCCGAGCGGCTGGTGTGGATCCTGGACCGCGTCCACGAGGGCGTGGACAACCTGCGCGAGATGATGCTGCAGATCCACGGCCGCAGCCAGCGCATCCTCAGCTTCCTGGCCATTCTGGAGATGGCCAAGCTCCAGTTCATGGACCTGAGCCAGGACGAGCACCTTGGCGACATCAAGCTGGTCGCCAAGGTCCGCTCGGAGGACGTCGACATGGACAAGCTGCCCGACATCGTGGAAGGCGGTCTGTGAGTCGGGACAAGGACGACGAGGGCAAGGTCCTCTCCTTTCCATTCGGCCGTCGGAAGGCCCCCGGGACCCCGAATCTGGAAGAGGAGGTGGGGGACGCCCCCTCGGTGGATCTGCCTCCACCGTCCAGCTTCCCGACCCCACCCCCACTGCCCGACCCCCCTGGCGCAGACGAGGACACACCGGCGCCCGACGAAGCGCTGGTGGACCTGGACACCCTGGCGGCGCCCGCCCCTGACTTTGTCCAGGCTGCCGTGGAGGCCGTGCTCTTCGCCTCCGACAAGCCCCTGAGCCTCGCGCAGCTCCGCTCCGCGCTGGGCGATGTACGGGCTGGGCTGCTGCGCGGCGCCCTGGCCAACCTGGCCGCCACGCTGGAGGACCGGAACGCCGGCATCCGCCTGGTCGAGGTGGCGGGCGGCTGGCAGCTCCGGACCGTACCCCGGGCTGCGACCTATGTGGCCGCCGTGCTCGGCACCCGGCCCACCCGCTTGTCCAAGGCGGCCATCGAGACCTTGGCCATCGTCGCCTACCGGCAGCCCGTGACCCGCCAGGAGGTCGAGGACATCCGCGGCGTGGACGCGGGCGGCATGCTGCGTTCGCTGCTGGAGAAGCGCCTGCTCACGGTCATGGGCCGCAAGGAGGAGGCCGGGCGCCCGCTGATCTATGGCACCAGCCCCGAGTTCCTGAGCCTCTACGGCCTGCGCGACCTCTCGGATCTGCCCACCCTGCGGGACCTGCGGGAGCTGCGCGAGGACGACCCCAGCGACGCCACGGTGCAGCCCGAGCTCTTCGACCCGGAGTAGGGGAGCGCGGCGAGCCGAGCTTGCGCTGCCTCCGGATTCCGGGTAGTTGCGGCGTCCCAGTCGACCAGTGGGTCGGCGGACAACACCCCCATCGCGCCGTCGGGAGACGCCGCAGAGGAGATCAAAGATGGCAGAGATGCGCTTGGCGCGCGCCATTTCGCGCAGTGGACTCGCTTCTCGTCGAGAGGCCGAGCGGTGGATCCGAGAGGGCAAGGTCGTCCTCAATGGCCACGTGGAGACCGACGTCGCCACAAAGGTGGATCCGGACTCCGACCACATCAAGGTCGACGGCAAGCCCCTCCCCAAGGAGCCGCCCCGGGTCTACTACGCCTTCTACAAGCCCAAGGGCTGCATCACCTCCCGCGATGACCCCCAGGAGCGCAAGAGTGTCTACGACCTGGTCGGAGACCTGGGCGTGCGCGTGGAGGCCGTGGGCCGCCTGGACTTCGACACCGAAGGCCTGCTGCTGCTCACCAACGACGGCGACCTGGCCGCGGCGCTGACGCACCCCCGCTACGAGGTGCCCAAGCGCTACACCGCCAAGATCTGGCGCATCCCCACGGACGCCACCATCGACCGCATCCAGAAGGGCGTGTTCCTGCCGGACGGCAAGACCGCGCCGGCCAAGATGCGCGTGACCGAGGCCACCCAGGGGGGCAACTGCTGGGTGGAGATCACCGTGACCGAGGGCCGTAACCGCCTGGTCCGGCGCATCTTCGAGGCCATGAACCACCCTGTCGCCAAGCTGCGCCGGGAGAGCTTCGCGACCATCGGCCTCAAGGGGCTGGAGCGCGGTGACGTGCGGCCGCTGACCAGCGACGAGATCCGCCGCCTCAAGGAGATCGCCAAGGGCAAGCGGCCTCAGCTCAGCGGAAAGTTCAAGTACAAGAAGGGCTTCGCCAAGCCCAAGCCCAAGGCCAAGCGCATCGGTCGCAAGAATTCCCGTGACAAGGGGAGCGGCCCCGTTAAAAGGCGGGGGCGCTGAGCGAGAGCACGCTCGGGGCACTGAGCGGCAGGGCAACCTACCGACCAGTTGTTGCGCGGGATGGAGCAGTCCGGTAGCTCGTCGGGCTCATAACCCGAAGGTCGTCGGTTCAAATCCGGCTCCCGCATCCTACAGACACCCAGGCCTTCGGGCCT
>JAZAMN010000016.1:0-156370 GCA_036229005.1 Myxococcota bacterium | reverse complement strand
GGTGCCGGGCCACACGCCGGGATGGAACGGCAGCGCAGGTATCGTTGCTTGTGCACCAGGCAGTGACATTGCCTACATCTTCTGGCGAGAAGAGCCTGGCATCAACAAGGTCACACATCACAGCTTCTACGATGAAGAAGGGTGCAACATCGGAAGCATCGGTCTTGACTACGATGCCCCCGCCTGTTGCGACGGCCAGACCGCCGACTACAGCACGCGAAGAATCCCTATCCCCCGCTGCATCGCCCCGACGCTGGACTATGCCCCGAACATGGAAGGCTACGGCAGCGAGCTCGTCTCCGAGCCCGAGACGGGCTGCGCATCCGTATCCTCCAGGGGCCTTGGGCTCCTGCTCCCGGCCCTGAGTGGGCTGGTCTTGCTGGGTTTGGGGAGGCGCCGATGACCGGGCTGCTCCTGTCAGCGCGATACCCCCGATTGCGCGGACTCGTGAGTCACACAAACAGGATGTGCTCCCCAATCACCCGCGCCCACCCCTCCGGCACGGCCTCCCACTGTACCAAGTAGGCCTCCCAATCCACCCGATCCTCAAACACCCCAAACACCCAGTGCGCCCACGCATCGGCGTACCGAGCATCCGGCTCCAGGGAGTCTGTATAGGCCTCCACCCCCAGCCCCAGCACCCAGGGGGGCGGCGCCGTCCCCGTAGCCGCCAGATGCAACGCCAGCGCGACCCACCCCTGCTCTGTAGGAGGCTCCGGCTCCAGGAGCGCGCCGCTCCGAGCGCAGGCCACAAAGGCCCGCCACTCCGTTGGGCAGTCTGTGTCGGGCACTCGCGCCCGGTCCTCGGAGAAGCTCCGGCACCAGAAGCTCAGGGTGCGCTCGTCGTAGCGGGCCGCCTTGGCAGGGGTGTCGAAGTCGGCCCAGACGGGTCGCTCCCCCGCGATCTGTGCGAGCCAGTTGGTGTAGGCCGCGTCGGGTTGGATCAGGCCCAGCACCCGTAGGCACTCGGTGGCCTCCGGCTCCAGGTCTCCCGGGCCGCTCTCGCCAGTCAACACAGACTGGACCACCTGATCCCAGGACGCGGGAGCGGGCCCGTGGCGCTTGAGGTAGGCCAGCCGCTGCTCAGGGCCCTCCAGGGTCTGGTCCACCCAGTGCCACCAGAGCTCCAGCCAGTCCTCGCCGGAGCCCATGCGCCAGCCCAGGCAGTAGCGCCCGTAGCTGGGGAAACGAACCCACGGGGGCGCGGGCTCGCCGTTGGCTTGGATGTCAGCGGCCAGGCGCTGCTGGAGGCGGGTGAGGCGGTCGGTGGACATAGTGTCTGTGTGACTCTGGAGCTGGTCACAGTCTACACCTACTCGTCTGAGCTGAAGGTGAGCTCCTCCTGCTTTGGGCTGAACGCCGACGGTGGGCCGACCAACAGGTCCAGTCCGTTCCGCTCCACGATGCGATCGTGGTCTCCGTCGAGTGCACACAGCCCCGCCGCGCCCCAGGCCACGGCGCATCCCACGATCTCGATGTCCACCTTGACGCGCTGCTTCTCTCCGCGCCGTCCCCGCAGCCCCTTGGTCGCGATCTTGCCGACTTCCTTCGCTGCGTCCCAGTTCAGGTCAAGGATCTCGAAGTTCTGCTCAATGAACTCGGCCACGTCCTCGCGACTCCGTGCGGGGACCCCGGCCAGGACCTCGCCGGCTGCAGGGGTCGCGATCGCAAGCACCCAGTCCTCGTCGGAGATCTTCAGGAGCTCCCGAGCCTCGCTCCACCCCTCCTCTTGGCCTTCTCTCGGCTCCGGAAGGAGCAGGTGAAGAACCACAGAAGTGTCCACCACCAGGCGCTTTGTCATCCCCGCAGCTCCTTGAGTCTGGCCGCCGGGTCGAGCTCGGAGAGGGCTTCGCCTTGGCGCTGGTGGAGCCTTTCCAGCCCAGCGGCCAAGCTCCCTCTGGACACCACACGGAAGCGCTCGATGCGGAACTGTAGCAGCTCGTTTGTGCGGGGATCTCGGGTGCCCGTGCCCGTGAGGGCGACCCGCTCGTAGAGGAATGGGGCCAGGCGCTTGGTCAGGTCCCTCGGGGCCGAGCAGTGGAGAAAGCCATCCTGCTGGAACACAACGTCAACGCCACCGCGGACGCCACCCACCCGGCGGACTTCGCCTTCAAGGGTCAAGGCCTGCTTGACCTGCCAGTCCGGTCTCCCCCTGCCCATCTCGACGGGCTTCAACACCCGAGCACCGCAGCTCAACGTGGCATTGCGGTCTTCCAGGAACTGATAGACCTTGGCCGCCTTCCGACGCTGCTCGTTGGTCCAGGTCCGGTTGGGACCGGCCCTGAAGCGATAGACGGCGGGGACGGCAGCGCTGGGGACACGCAGCACGGGCATCGCGCTCCCTGCGAGCACCCGGGTCGGTACGATCTCCTTGGGGCTGGGGCCACCATCCATAGCGGCCAGAGCCTGCACCAGTCGGTCCATGAACTCGCGCATGGCCGGCCACCCGAAGGTGTCCAGATCGACGCCTGGACCCTCGATCCGGAACTTGATCTCGGTGTGGTCGCTGCTCATGGGTTCACTATACCCACGTTCAGGGGGCAGGGCATCGGCCCTGGCCGAGGGCAAGACTCACCCAGTCAACAACCTCACCCCCGCACTCGCCTTCCGCAGAAAGTCCTTCGGGCTCCGGATCTGTCCCAGGTTCCGGGCCACAAAACGCGGGCGCCAGTAGAACTTGCGGTAGGCCAGATCCAGGTAGTCGCGGAGCTCCTGGCGGGTGAAGTGCTCCTCCCAGACCTGGGCCTTGAACTGCTCGTCCGGGTTGGCCATGAAGCGCTGCCAGGGCTCGATGTCGAGCACGCCGGCCTCCATGCCCTGGTCGTAGATGGTGGTCCCGGGGAAGGGGGTCAGGATGTTGTACATCACAAAGTCCGGGTCCAGCTTGATGCTGTAGCGGATGGTCTCCAGGATGTCTTCGGGGTGGCGCTCCACGGGGGTGCCGATCATGAAGTAGGCGACGGTGTGGATGCCGACCTCGCGACACAGGCGGAAGGCGTTCTCGATCTCGCGGACGTTGACGTCCTTCTTGAGGATGAGCAGGCCCTCTTCGGTGCCCTGCTCGACGCCGAACTGGATGCGGTGGCAGCCGGCGGCCTTCATCTTCTCCAGCAGAGCGCGGTCGACGCCCTTCACGCGAAAACGCACGGTCCAGCTGAACTTCTGGCCGCGGCGGATGATCTCGTCGCAGAGCTCGTGGACGCGCTTGTTGGTGATGTTGAAGGTGTCGTCCACAAAGTAGACTTCGGTGATGCCGCGGTCCAGAGCGAGCTGGATCTGGTCGCAGGCCCGCTCTGGGCTCATCACCCGGTAGCGGTGCCGCGGGGTGTTGCAGAAGGTGCAGCGGTAGGGGCAGCCGCGCGAGGTCACCATGGTGGTGAAGGTGCCGCCCTGACCCATGACGTCGTAGTACTGCTCGTAGTCGATGAGATCGAGGTTCACGAGCGGGTAGTCGTCCAGATCGTTGGAGAAGTAGACGTCCTCCTCGGGCACGGGGTCGTCGGGGTGGGCGACGACACCGGGGATGCCCCTGGGCTCCTCGCCGCGCTCCCAGCAGTCCAGCAACAGCTGCAGGGGCTTCTGGCCCTCGCCCTTGACCACGGCGTCGACGCCAGCCAGACCCACGGACTCCTTGGGGAAGTCGTTGATGTGGGGGCCGCCCAGGACCACGTGCTTGACGGACGGCAGGCTGCGGGCGACCTGGACGGTGCGGTGGCAGTCCACCAGGCCCACGGTGTAGACGGTGATGCCGACCACGTCGGGCTTCCACTCGTCCATCTTCTGGGCCAGCTCCTCGTAGGAGTAGTTGTGGAGCTGGGCGTCCAGGAGGGTGACCTCGTGGTCGGTGTGCTCCTTGATGTAGGTGGCCAGCGCGAGCAGGGCCAAGGGGGGGTAGGACTGGTTCTCAGCCTCGACCGCGGGCGGGACCTCGGACTCGACGGTGTGTCGGGCGGGGGCGCGGACCAACATCAGGCGCATGGAAGGGCTCCACAGGGATCACGTAGGTGGGATCCCGCTTGTCCATGGTTGCGGGGACAGTGGGGGGCGTCAAGCAGAGATGGCGGCCAGCCAGGCGGCGCTGGGGCTGAACCAGCCGACCTCCTGGACGGGTCCGCGCAGCAGCAGCGACCAGTCTGGGTCGACCCGGACCTTCAGGACACCGCCCGGCATGTGCAGGGTGATCTCGCCGGGCTGGCAGCGGCCGGTACGTACGGCGGCGGCGGCGGCGGCGCAGGAGCTGGACCCGCTCGCGGAGGTCTCCCCGGCGCCCCGCTCCCAGATGCGCAGCTCGAGCTGCTGGGGGCCGCGCACCTGCACGAACTGGACGTTGGTGCGCCGCGGGAAGAGGGGGTGGCACTCCAGGATGGGGCCCCAGCGGCGCCAACGGGTCGCGTCCAGCAGTGCCTCGTCGCGGAACACGACGCAGTGGGGGTTCCCGACACCAACAGCGGTGAAGGTGAAGTCCTCGCCGGCGGCGCTGATCTGCTGCTCGATGGCCTCCTCCACCTCCAGGTCGACGGGGACATCGGCGGGGCGGAAGCTGGCGCGTCCCATCTGCACGCTGACCTGATCCGGGGCCACCTGACAGCGCACGACGCCGCCCAGGGTGTTCAGGGAGAACTCGGAGGGCGCCCCGCAGTGGTCGACCAGGTACTGGGCGTAGATGCGGATGCCGTTGCCGGACTTCTCGGCCTCGGAGCCGTCGGGGTTGAAGATGCGCAGGCCGTAGTCGCAGTCGCCCGCGGGGCCCTCGGTGAGCACGCCGTCGCCGCCGGGGCCGGTGTGTCGGTGGCAGAGCGCGCGCACCAGGGCGCGGCCGCTCAGGGTGCCTTCGTGCAGGACCAGGTAGTCGTTGCCCAGACCGTGGGACTTGAGGAGCTTCATGGCGGGAGCCTACCGCGCGCGGTGGTCCACCCGGGCTCGCATCTGCGATGATCTCCCCATGCTGCTGCGCCCCGACGACCGAAACCCCAAGGCGGTGGCTCTGGCCCGCGAGCTGGAGCGCTGCCTCTACGCCTCGCAGCTACCCGACGACCTCTGCCTGGTGCTGGGCGGCGACGGCCACATGCTGCGCACCCTGCACGAGCTGGGGGACGCCCACACCTACCTGGGGCTCAACTGCGGGCGCGTGGGCTTCCTGCTCAACGACTGGCAGAGCCCCGGGCAGATCGCCGACCGCCTGCACGCCGGGCAGTTCAAGGTGCACGAGATCAACCGCATCCGCCTGAGCGCCACCTCCCGCGCCGGCGAAGCGGTCCAAGACATCGCGGTCAACGACATCTACATGCAGCGCACCAGCGGCCAGGCGGCCCACCTGCGGGTGTGCGTGGACGGAGAGACGGTGGCCGAGCGCATGGTCTGCGACGGCCTGGTGGTCGCCACGGCGATGGGCTCGACGGCCTACTCCCTGGCGGCGGGCGGCCCGGCCTGCCACCCCGACGTGCACATGCTGGAGCTCACGCCGCTGGCCCCCCATCGGCCCCGCCTGCCCTCGCTGGTGCTGCCCCCCCACGCGGTGATCGAGGTGCACGCCCTGGACACCGACAAGCGCCCCGTGCGGGCGGTCTGCGACGGCCGGGACCAGCCCCCCATGGACACGCTCCGCATCGAGGACGCCCGCTCCAACCTGCGCCTGGCCCACTTCCAGGGGCACCACCCCACCGCCGCGCTGGTGCGCAAGCTGCTCTCCACGCCCTGAGGTCGCCCATGACCCTGCTGCTCCTGCTGGCCGCCCCCGCGCAGGCCAACGGCCAGAACACCCACGTCTGGATCAGCCTGCAGGCCGCCGAGCAGGTCCAGGACCCCACCCTGCGCGCGCTGCTGGAGGCCGAGCAGAACCAGTTCATCAACGGCAGCATGTTCCCGGACGGGGGCTACGCGGTGGACCACGCCTACGGGGAGGCCGGCCACTGGGAGGGCCTGCAGGACCACTACCGCGACTGGATCCGCGAGGGCGTGGACCCAAAGAGCGCCGAAGCCGCCCCCCACGTGGCCTTCTACATGGGCATGGCCAGCCACGGCATGGCCGACCAGAGCTTCGACGCGTTCTACTTCTCGCAGTCCCGCTACCTGGACGCGGACTTTGGCTGGGCGGAGGGGACCAGCTTCGATGAGGCCAGCGACGTGATCTGGTCGGCGGTCGCGGGGCCCTCGCCGGTGCCGGTGCGCTCGGTGCCCGCGGAGATGCCGGGTCTGTATGAGGAGGTGGGGATCCAGGTGGACGCAGACACCTTGGACCAAGGCCAGAAGCTGGTCATCACCGCGCTCGAGCTGGTCGCATTGCTGGCCAAGAACGAGGACACCGTGGCCGACTACCAGGCCGAGTTCCCCTGGGGCGGCGCGAACCTCCAGGAGCCCTACCCGGGGGCCCCCGCGGACGAGGCGCGCATGGTCGCCGCCTACCTGGATTCGCTGTGGGTGGACCTGAACCAGGGGGACCAGCCCCTGTCCGTCGTCGCCACGGTGCCGGAGGGGGGGAGCTACGGCTGGCCGGTGACGGACGACCCCATGGCCAACCGCCTGGGCCTGGTGTTCTCCAAGAGCATGGACGCCGCCGCCATCACCCCCGAGGACATCGTCCTGATGTCCGAAGACGGCACACAGATCCCGGTGCAGGTGAGCTTCTTCTACGGGAGCGGGTCGCACGTGCTGCACGTGCTGCCTCAGGGTGACCTCGCCGATGCCACGGACTATTCGCTGAGTCTGAGGGCCGGGGCCGTGGCAGAGGATGGGCGCTTGATGTCCGAAGACTTCACGACCACCTTCTCCACCCGTCCCCCTCCTGCAGACAGCGGCATGGACTCCGGGAGCGAGGACAGCGGGTGCGGGGGCTGTGGCGCCGGGCTTGGGGGCGGTGGCTTGGGTGGGGGCTTGCTCCCGGGGCTGCTGGCGGGGATGATGCTGCGCAGACGGAGGCGTTGAGCGATGGGGGGAATGCCCACCGACATCCAGCAGGTGATCCGGCGTCTGGACGTGATCGTGGCCTGGGCGATCCGCAACGAGCAGCCCCTGGGCCTGTTCGCGGCCATGTACCGGCAGGTGACCCTGCAGGTCGCGCAGGGCATCGCGGAGGGCAGCTTTGACGACGGGGCGCGCATGGACCGCTTCGATACGCGCTTTGCCAACCGCTACTTTCGGGCCCTGGAGAGCTGGCGACACGGCAAGCTGCCCACGGCGCCTTGGCAGGCGGCGTTCGGGGCACCTCGGCGGTCGCCGCCCATGCTGCACCTGCTGCTGGGGATGAACGCGCACATCGGCCTGGATCTACCCATCGCGGCGGCGCGGGTGGGGGGCGCGCAGGTGGCGGCGCTGGGGGCGGACTTCGAGCGCATCAACGACATCCTGTTCGGGCTGATCGACGGGATGCAGCAGGTGCTGGACGACCACAGCCGGGCCATGTGGGGGCTGGATCTGATCGCCGGGGACTGGGACGAGCGCGCGGCGGCGGGCACCTTGCGGCTGATGCGCGTGCGGGCCTGGGACCGGGCGGTGGAGCTGGCCCAGGCGCCGGCCTGGCGGGAGCCCTGGGATCGCAAGCTGCTGGCTTCGAGCGTGGCTTTCGAGGGGCTGGTGCTGCGCCGGGCGATGCCGCGGCGGCTGGCTCCGCTTGACCTGGGGCGCATGATCGCGGAGCTGGATCGGGTGGCGCAAGAGGCCTGAGCTCCTTGCAGGCGCGCAACTTTCTGCGCCTTTGGGGCTGAATCTCTCTCCCCCTGTGCATAGGGGAGTCGCCCGTCCCTTGGAGAGTCCATGCTTGAAGAGCCCACCCTGTCCCAGCTCCCCCTGGAGCGCCCCGTCCTGTCCGAGCTGGCCGCCGAGAACGCCGCCTGGCTGCAGGCCTGGGAGCAGGCCTCCGATGCCACCGCGCAGCTCGCGCTGATCCGGCAGTGGGACACCCAGCAGAAGCGCCTGGAGACCTGGCGCAACCTGGCGTACATCCACTTTGCCCAGGACACCTCCGACAAGGCCGACAAGGAGTTCTTTGACGAGCTCTGGCCGGAGATCTCCACCCAGAACCTGGCGGTGATGAAGGCCATCCTGGCCAGCGAGCACCGGGCCGCGCTGGAGGCCGAGCTGGGCGCGCACGCGTTCACGATCTGGCAGGTCGCGGTCTCCGCGTTCGACCCCACGCTGGCCGACGACAAGCGCGCCGAGTCCAAGCTGGTCACCCGCTACGACACGCTGATCTCCGAGCTGCGCGCCGAGTTCCGCGGGGAGTCGATGCGCCTGATGGACCTGCGCGGCAAGTACGGCGACGCCGACCGCAGCGTGCGCCACGACGCCCGGGTGGCGCAGGACAAGGCGATCGCCTCGGTCGCGGACCAGATCGACGAGATCTACGACGGCCTGGTGGCCCTGCGGGTGAAGATGGCCGGCAAGATGGGCCTGCCCAGCTTCGTCCCCCTGGGCTACCGCGCGATGGGCCGCAGCGACTACGACGCCACCGACGTGGCGGCCTTCCGGGAGAAGCTGCACGCGCACATCGTGCCCATCGCCCAGAAGATCCGGGCCCGTCGGGCGCAGACCCTGGGTCTGTCGGACTTCTCGTTCCACGACGAGTCCGTGCGCGATGACAAGGGCGTGCCCCGTCCCATGGGCGGCCACGACTGGATGCGCGCGCAGGCCGGCGCGCTCTTTGAGAGCCTGGGCCAGGACTTCGGCGCCTTCTACCGGATGATGGAGCAGCGTCAGCTCATGGACCTGGAGGCCCGCGAGGGCAAGGTCTCCGGCGGCTTCTGCGAGTCGCTGCCCGAGCACCAGGTGCCCTTCATCTTCGCCAACTTCAACGGCACCCAGGACGACGTCAACGTCTTCACCCACGAGTGCGGGCACGCCTTCCAGGCCTGGAGCGCGGCCAAGACCCAGTCCCTGCGCGACTACGGCTGGCCCACCTTCGAGGCCTGCGAGGTCCACTCCATGGGCCTGGAGCTCTTGACCTTCAACGAGATGGAGCGCTTCTTTGGCGACGACGCTGAGCGCTACCGCCAGGGCCACCTGGAAGAGGCGCTGCTCTTCTTGCCCTACGGCGCCCTGGTCGACCACTTCCAGCACGAGGTCTACGAGAACCCCGGCCTGACCCCCGCCGAGCGCCGCGCGCTGTGGGTGCGGCTGGAGAAGCACTGGATCCCCGACCGCCAGTACCAGGACACCCCCGGGCTGGCCGGCGGCACCTTCTGGATGCGCCAGGGCCACCTCTTCCACCAGCCCTTCTACTACATCGACTACTGCCTGGCGCAGGTCTCCGCGCTGGAGCTCTGGAGCCAGTACATCCAGGACCCCACCGGCACCCTGACCCGCTACCGGGAGCTCTGCGACCTGGGCGGCAGCCTGCCGTACACCGGCCTGCTGCGCGCCGTCGGCCTGCACTCGCCCTTCGAGGGCGACACGGTGGAGAAGGTGGCTGGGCTGGTGCAGGAGTTCCTGGGGCTGGAGTAGGGCCCCGGCCTGGGGGGCCGCCTGATGCTCGGGAAGCGGGCTTGAAGGCGCGGCATGGGCTGGTCTACGCTCTCTGTGCGTCATCCATGAAGATGGCGCTTTTTCGCCGGTTTTCCGGCGGGGGAGAGACAATGACCAGCATGTTTTCACTGGCGCTCGGCGCCTGTTTGATGGGGTGCTCCTACCTGAGCCCAGAGGCCCCGACAGTCCAGGTCACGGGGGCTGCGCAGGCCAAGGCCCTGCACTACCGCAGCCAGTCGGAGTTCGTCTTGGACCGGGCCTCCGCGCTGGGCGTCCAGGGCACCCTTCCCTTGGACTTCGACTCCCAGCTCGTCCTGGGGCCGGAGCGCGTCGGGTTGCTCAGGACCAGCCGCAGCGACGCGGAGGTCTCGGGCTTCTCGGCCGCCTCCCAGCAGGCCTGGGTGGTGCAGGACGGCACGCTCACCGAGGCCTGGTCCTTTGGGGGGGAGACCGAGCGCTTCTTCACCCGGGATCCCCTGACCTTCGTAGACCAGGAGCAGGTGGACTGGCAGCGGCTGAGCGTGGAGCTGGGCTTGGGGATCCTCCCCCAGGACCGGGTGGTGCGGGCTGGGCCCTCGGAGTCGGTCGATGGCGGCCAGCTCCTCTCGGGGTTGCTGCGCATCGGCGCGCGGGAGGACGTGCGCTTTCTGATGCAGGTCGACGCGGAGGGCATCGTCCGGGCCGCTGTGCTGGAGATGCCGCAGGGCAGCGTGACCCGGACCCTGCGGGTGGAGACCAGCGGAACGCAGCAGGGCTACGCGGCCACGGGGCACAGCGTGCTGACGCTGGTGGAGCCGTCCACTGGGCGCTTCACGCTCTTGGATGAGCAGCGCCTGGCGTTCCAGCGTCTGGAGGCCCTGGACGCGCAGGCCTTGGAGGCCCGCCTGGATGTGGTGCCAGCCGGCGCCTTGGATCTGGACGCGCCTCCACAGCCCCAGCCCGGCATTGTCCAGGTGGACTCGGGGGGCCTGGTCCACACCGACAAGCCGCCCGTGGATGACAGCGGTGGGGACGACAGCGGCAAGGTGGAGGAGAAGTGCGAGGACTGCAAGCTCCAGTGGGTCAACCAGGTCCTGCTCTTTGGGGCCATGGAGTGTGAGCACGGCCCCGAGCACGACAACAACCCCCTCTGCCTGGCGCAGATCGCTGCCAATGGTGGCGTGTTGGACTCCACGCTCTGCACCGAGAATGGGGGCTTCTGCGACTGCTGGTCCTGTCCAGGCTACCCGGCGGCGGATCCCTACGGTCTGGGGTGTGAGCCGGAGATCTTCTACCACTGGGCCTGGTGCGATCTGGGCGATCCCTCCCTGGAGTGTGAGACCACCACGGGTGAACCCGGACTCGTCGGCATGGTGCGCGCGCAGACTCCGGCCGGTGGCGCCTGCGATGGTGTGGGGGGCGGCACCATGGAGGCCGCGCTCTGCGGCAGCCCCGACGGGCAACCCAAGGCGCACGGGGCTTGCGGAGCCACCAACTGCGCGTCCGCTGGCGGTCCCTGGGTCGCGCAGCGGGGCATCCAGTCCGTCTGCAAGTAGCCCTCCCACAAGGGGAGTCCTGGCCTGGCGTCAGGGCTTCCTTTGGAGGACGCCTGATACACTTTGCCCCGCAACCGGGGGCCGATGATGGGGCTGCTTTGGATCGCGCTGTGGGCCCTCGACGCGCCCACACACACCCTGACCCACAGCGCCGAGGGCTGGCGCGTGGACGATGAGGAGCTGATGTCGCACGCGCTCGAGTCCAAGGCGCGGTCGGCTGCCTTCCGGGAGGTCCTGGGGAGTGAGCCCGAGGGCCCCATCCTGGTGCGCTTTGAGGCCGGCACGCCGCTGGTGGCGCTCTCCGCGGGGACTGAGGTGCTGCACGGCGTGAACCCACCGCCCCTCCGCCTGGAGGACAGCGCTGGCCTGACTCTGGACGTCGGGCCCAGCGGCCATGTCTCTGCGCTGCAGGTCTACCTGATGGAGGACCACATCCTGGTCGGTCGCTACGGCGCGCGCCCCGAGCGGGTGGAGTGCCCGGAGGCCGCGTGCCTGCGGGGGGAGTCCGTGGACTGGCAGTCTGTCCTCGCTGGGGCGGGCAGAGCCCAAGGAAGCACGCGCCCCCCGGTGCTCTATGTGTTGGGCCAGGATTGGCTGCTGGCCGATGCCCTCGCTCTGGAGGCCGAGCTGACGGCGCTGCAGGTGGCGGGGCCCTTCACCTGGCGGCTGGGGCCAAAGCTGGTGGAGGAGGAGTACGCAGGGGATGCGGCGCCGCTCGCCTTTGGCGTCATGCGGACGGCGGACATCGAGCGGGTCATCAAGCGGAACCTGTCGCAGGTCCGCTACTGCTACCAGCGTGTGCTCACCAGGTCGCCCAGTCTGGAGGGTGAGATCAAGGTCCGCTTCCTCATCCTCCCGGACGGGAGCGTGGGCTACGTCGGCCTCCTCGAGGACACCATGCAGGTCGGTGACCCAAGCTCCGTCAAGCAGCGTGCGCTGCCCCCCGAGGCCGTCGGGAGCTGCATTGTGGGACGTGTTCCCGGATTCCGCTTCCCCGAGCCCACCCACGGCGCGGTCTTGGTCACCTACCCCTTCATCTTCGAGCCGGGCTGAGCGCGCCCGAATCAAGGAGGTCCAGTGAGGCTGCTTGTCATTGTCGCATTGTCGGGGCTCACCGCTTGGACCGGGAACCCCCCACTCCACGCCCAGGAAACCGATCCCGCCGGCGAGGACACCAGCGGCTGGACCGGAGACCAGCCCGGCCCCCAGGGAGACGCTCCCCCGGAGCCGAGCCCCGTGCAGGACATAGTCCGCAAGTACCAGGGCCAGATCGCCTGGTGCTACGAGACCCAGCTCAAGCAGGACCCCACACTGGCGGGGCGGGTCGTGATGGAGTTCAGCGTTCACGAGGGCCGCTCCAGGGGTGTGCAGGTCTTCGACAACGACACGGGCAGTGAGGCGCTGGGGCAGTGCTTCGTGGACAAGATCGAGACCTGGCGCTGGCCCTCGGACTTGGAGATGGAGGGAGTGGTCTACCCCTTTGTCTTTGCCCCGGGGCCACAGTCTCCCGCGCCAAGCCCAGAGGCCTCCCCTGCGAGCGAAGCGCTGGCACCCAGCGCCCGTCCGACCACCCCGGAGCTCCAGCTGGAGCTGACGGCAGAGACGCTCGCCGCACACACCCCCCAGCCCGGCCAGACCGCCCACCTCCCCGTCCGCGGAAACCCCGCGCTGCCCGAGCTGCTGGCCCTGGGCGCGCCCCTGAGCGAGGGCGGCTGGGACTGGGCCAGCTTCGACCGCCGGGGCGACGCGCTGCTGTGGCGTGCCCCCGTGGACAGCGCCCGCCTGGAGCTCTTCGACGACCGCGTCGTGCTCTACGAGGCCGGCAGCGAGCAGGGCAGCACCCTGCGCTGCCCGGACAAGGTCTGTGTCGCCAACCAGGGCGCCCTGGAGTCGGCGCTGGACGCCCGCGGCCTGGACAAGCGCAGCCAGCCCCTGACCATCGTCGTGCGCAGCGGGAGCTGGAGCTACAAGGACGCGCTGCACCTGCAGCAGGTGCTGGACCACGCGGGCGTGTTGATGCCGCTGGCCTGGGAGCTGGGGCCGGAGCTCTCGGCCTGATACAGTTCGGACAGCAGGAGGGGCCGGTGGGGTTGCTTGTCGTTGTCGCATTGTCGGGGCTCACCGCTTGGACCGGGAACCCCCCACTCCACGCCCAGGACACCGATCCCGCCGGCGAGGACACCAGTGGCTGGACCGGCAAGCAGGCTGAGTCGGAGTCTGCATCCTTCTCGGAGCCTGTGGAGGTCGAGGACATCGTCTGGAAGTACCGAGGACAGCTCGCCTGGTGCTACCAGTGGCACCTGGAGAACGAAGACCCCTCCCTGGCCGGCCGCGTCGAGATCCAGTTCACCATCCACGAGGGCCGGACCCGCGGCGCCAAGGTCTTCTACAACGAGACGGGGAGCGAGGCTCTGGCGCAGTGCTTCGTGGACAAGATGGAGACCTGGCGCTGGCCCGCAGAGCTGGAGGAGGACGTCGTCCTCCCCTTTGTCGTCGGTCCGTTCAGCGGCGAGCCGGGGTCTTGGGATTCGGGCGCGCGCACATTGAGGCCCCCCGGGCAGCCCTCTCAGGCCGCTCCTCCAAAGCCGACCTGGCGCTCCACGGCCGACGAACTCCAGATCTCCCTCAGCGCCGCAGAGCTGCCCCAACATACCCCCCAACCCGGCCAGACCGCCCACCTCCCCGTCCGCGGAAACCCCGCGCTCCCCGAGCTGCTGGCCCTGGTCGCGCCCCTGAGCGAGGGCGGCTGGGACTGGGGCAGCTTCGACCGCCGGGGCGACGCGCTGCTGTGGCGTGCCCCCGTCGACAGCGCTCGCCTGGAGCTCTTCGACGACCACGTCGTGCTCTACGAGGCTGGCAGCGACCAAGGCAGCACCCTGCGCTGCGGTCAGCAGTCCTGCATTGCCAACCAAGGCGCCCTGGAGTCCGCCTTGGACGCGCGTGGCCTGGACAAGCGCAGCCAGCCTCTGACCATCGTCGTGCGCAGCGGGAACTGGAGCTACAAGGACGCGCTGCACCTGCAGCAGGTGCTGGACCAGGCGGACGTGTTGATGCCGCTGGCCTGGAAGCTGGGTCCGGAGCTGTCGGGATAGACTGCGTCCAAGGAGGGGGCCGATGGGGCTTCTGTTGTGTGGAGTCCTGGCTGTCGCGGCGAGCGCTGAGCTGCGGATGGACGCGCGCGGCGTGCACCTGGATGGGGAGACCCTGCTCGCTCTGGACGCGCTCTGGGCGCCCGAGGGGCCGGAGCTGGGGCCGCTGATCCAGGGCCTCCGCGCCCAAGGGGGACCGGTCGAGCTCAGCCTGCCCGGCGACGCGGTGTACGGCGAGTTCCTGCACCTCAAGCGCGCGCTGGACCTCTCGGGCCGGCCGGCCTCGCTCCGCCTGCGACCTGCGCGGGATAGCGTGCCGCTGCCGGGGGTGATCCTGGGGGACCTCTTCGAGGACGGCTTCCGGACGGAGACCACGCTGTCCCTGCAGCTCCAGGGCGCCGAGGCGGACCTCGCCTTGCCTGGGGAGCCGCTGGCCCTGGTGGCTTGTGGTGACCTCGCCTGCGCCGAGGGGCTCCCTGCGGAGCTGATCGTGCGGACGCTGGGCCAGAGCGGTGAGCCCTGGAGTGGACTGCCGGCCTCGATCTCCGCTCCTCCCCAGACCCCGATCTCCGCGCTGCTGCCCTGGCTGAGCGCCTTCGATACGCATTGGGCCGGGGAGCCCACGCTGGTCCCCGTCGAGCCGGTACCGCCCCGCGCGTCCAGCCTGCATCCCCGCGATCGCTACCGGATGAACCTGGCGATCGCCGAGCTGCTGCCCACCCTGGAGGCCTGTGAGGGGGACCTGGAGCGCGTGCTGCTGCAGATCCCGCCCAGCGGCCAAGGGGCGCGCTTGGCCGGGGTGGACGCCAGCGACGAGCAGGCGCTCTGCATCGGCTGGCAGGTGGCCAACTGGGAGCTGCCGGAGCGGCGGGACGGGCGCGATCTCTACCTGCCCGTGGCGCTGCACCCCGAGCGCGCGTTCGACACGGAGCTGTACCGGCCGGTGCCCTCGCTGCTGATCCGCCTGGACGGGGACGGGGGCCTGTGGGTGGGCGGTACGGAGCTCTCCAACGACCCCTGGCTGCTCCAGACGCGGCGGCTGCTGGAGGAGCGGGACCAGGAGTACCGGGCGGTGTACTCGGAGCTCGAGCGGGGGCCGCAGCGGGACCTGGGCAAGCTCCGGGTGGAGGTCCCGCAGGACAACGCCGCCGGGGATACGCTGCGCCTTCTGCTCACGGCCATCGAGGCCGGCCATGACCGGGTGGAGCTGCGCACGCTGGACGGGAGACAGGTCGTCGACAGGGTGGTGCTCGGGCACGCCGCCGCGGCCGGTGTCCGAGGCCCCACGCTGACCCTGATGCAGACGGGCGCCGTGCTGGAGGCTGGGGGGGTGACCGCTGTCGCGAGCTGCGCGCAGGCGTGTACGCTGCAGGAGCTGCAGCCGCTGCGCAAGACCCTGGAGTCGCTGCCGGACAAGGACCGGGACTTCCTGCAGATCGGGGTGGACCCGGGCCACAAGCAGCTCCCCATCAGCGCGCTGGTGACAGCGAGCCGGCTCGCGCGGGAGGCCGGCTGGCACCGCTTCACGGTCTTTGAGGCCCAGGCGCAGCGGGTGGACCTGAGCGCGCTGCGAGCCAGCCCAGGGAGCGCGGAGCTGGCCCAGGTGGCGCGGGACTGCGGGGGTGCCCCCGAGGCCGTCGTCCTGGAGCAGGACGCCCAGGGGAACACCCGCCTGCACGCCTGGGAGCGCTGGGGCCTGAGCGAGAGCGCCGAGCGCTGCCTGCAGGACTACGTGCGCGCCGGTGAGTGGCTGCCGCTGGAGGGAGACGTCGTGCGCTACCCCGCCGCGCCGCCGCCGCTGGTGCTGGCCCTGACCGAGAGCGGCTGGACCTTTGAGGGGCAGCCTGTGGGGAGCATGGGCAGCGGATTCGACGTGGAGCAGCTGGGCCCCACCCAGGACGCTCTCTACGACCTGCTCGCCGAGCATCGGGGCCAGCCGCTGGTGGTGCGGGTCAGCTCGGAGACCGACCTGCAGCGGGTCCTGCCGCTCATCATCCCTGCGGGCCTGCTGGGCTGGGAGATGTTCACGCTGGTGGACCAGGAGCAGCGCCGCCTGCCTTGGGGGCTGATCCATCCAGACGAAGGCCCCGTGCTGGAGATGGGCCAGGACCTGGATGGGCGCTCAGGCCCAGGCCTCATGCACGGGATCGAGGAGCTGACCGCCTGGGTGGAGGAGGACTTCTCCGCCAGCGACCCGCTCCCCACGGTCTGGCTCCGCGGCGCGACCCCCCTCGAGGAGGCGCTGCTCGTCGACGCCGTGTTCCGCGAGCACGGTCTGGTCGGCGCCATCGCGTGGACGGTGGGGCTGTCCGGCCAGAGAACACGCTACCGGTCAAAGCCCGACATCGACGCCGTCATCAAGTCCAACCTGGCCAGCGTCCAGCGCTGCTACCAGCAGGGCCTCCGGGAGGATCCCAGCCTCTCCGGTCGGGCCGCGCTGGACTTCGTCCTGGGCTCCGATGGCGTCCCGCGCGATGTCCAGGTGGCGTCCACCTGGTCCGCCCCCAAGGTCGACTCCTGCATCCGGGTCGCGCTCTACCGGATGGAGTTCGGCGGGGGCTATTGGATGATACAGGTCCACTACCCCTTCGTCTTCTCTCCGGAAGAGCGCCCGCTCAAGGAGGCCCAGTGAGCTTGCTTTTCGTCGTCGCGCTGTCGGGGCTCACCGCCTGGACCCACCCCGCTCAGGTGACAGCACAAGACGCTGGGTTCCCCTACGAGGTCCTGCCGAGCACGTCCGACCAGCAGCCACCACCCCAGGAGAGCGACGCAGCGCGGGTGAAACAGACCGTCCGCAAGTACCAAGTGAACATCGTGTACTGCTACGAGGCTCACCGCAAAGAGGACCCCACCCTGGAGGGACGGGTGGAGACCCGCTTCACCATCCAGTCCGGCCGGGTCAAGCAGGCGAGCATCGTCGAGAACACCACGGGCAGCGAGGCCTTGGGCGACTGCATGACCGACAGGATCGAGCGCTGGCGCTTTCCCGTCGATGTCGACGGGGAGTTCTTCTACCCCTTCATCCTGATCCTGCGCACGGACAGCTCCGTCCAGCTCGGGACCCCAGCGCTCCCCGCGGGCGTGGACCCGGAGGCCTTTTCCCAGGCGCTCGGGTACTACCGAGGCCGCATCGCCCACTGCCAGTGGCTCCAGTCCCAGTCCAGTCACCCCCACAGCGGTCGCCTGGAGCTGGAGTGGCAGGTCGTCGACGGGCGCGCTCAGGAGCTCCGCGTGGCCTTGGACACCCTCGACAACCCCGAGCTCACCCAGTGCGTCGTCCAGCGCGTCCGCGAGATCCCCATGCCCGCCGGCGTCCAGGGCCGCGTCCTCCAGCCCATCGAGTTCGCCCCACGTCCACCCACTCCGGAGCCCGAGCGCCGCCGATGACCCCGCTGCTCCCCCTGATCCTGGCCCTCCAGCCCCTCTCCGTCCCCGACCCCCTGCTCCCGCTCTACCAGGCCTCCCCCTTCGCCCGAGAGCTGGTCGTGCAGGCCTCGGAGTGTGGGTCCCAGCAGGGCTCTCTGCGTCTGGAGCAAGACGCTCTGGGGCACGCGCGCATCGTGTCCTTCACCGTCCAGGACTCAGCGGCCCACGCCTGCCTCTCTGCACTCAAGTCCACCAGCGAGGACACCCTGCTGCTGACCGCCCGGTCCCGCTACACCTGGGCGTGGGACGGGCCGCCTCCGGCGCCCATCGTCGTGGAGCTGCGCCCCGAGGGGATCTGGGTGGACGGCGCGCAGGTGGTGCCGCGGGTGGATGGGGGTGTGCCCACTGAGCACCTCGTCGATGATGCGATCCCCGAGCTGCTGGAGCTGCTGCGGTCGCAGACCCAGAGAGGTGTGGAGATCCATGCCCGGGGCCAGGATCTGGGCTCCGACCTCAACCCCATCGTCGAGAGCCTGCGGCAGGCGGAGCGACGGGCGGCGACCCTGAGGGTCCAGGACCAGGGGGTGTTGTATCTGTCCGAGCCCCGGAAACCGCCGGGTGCACCGCTCTACCTGAGCTACATGCCGGACCGGCAGTTGTACTTCGCGATGGGGATGCCGGAGGGGGAGGACGGGCCGGCCTGCGACCCCTACGGGCCCTGTCAGCTGGAACCGGCAGAGCTGGAGACGGCGGTGACCTGGAGCCTGGCGCAGGTCGGTCCTGAGCTGCGGCTGGTGTATCTGGCCGAGGATTGGCCGACCCTGGCGGAGCTGGTGGCGTTGCAGGAGCGGCTGGTGGCCTTGGGGCTCGCCAGGCCCTTTGAGTTCAACCCGTCGGTGCCAATCCTGGGTCACCTGGAGAAGGAGGCCATCTCCGGCGTCATCCAGGCCTCCATGGGGCCGCTGGCCGACTGCTACCAACAGGCGGTCAAGACCGACCCGGACCTGGCCGGGCAGGTGGTCGTGCGCTTCCGCATCGAGACCGACGGGCGCGTCACCCGGCAGGAGGTCAAGGAGAGCACCCTGAGCAGCCCACCGGTGGAGGCCTGCCTGCTGGAGGTCGTGGACGGGCTGCAGTTCCCCGAGCCCAAGGGCGACGGCGTGGTGTGGGTCCGCTACCCCTTCTCCTTCACTCCCGCCTGAGCCCGCGCCGGGTGTACCCTCCCGGCATGACGCTCCCCGAATACGACGCTCTCGACGCCACCGCCCTCGCCCAGCACATCCGGGATGGGGAGATCTCCCCGCAGCAGGCCCTGGAGGCCGCGATCGAGCGGATCGAGGCGCGAAACCCGGCGTTGAACGCCGTGGTTGATACATTGTTCGAGCGGGCGAAGGCCCGGGTGGACGCGCTGCCGGACGGGCCCTTCAAGGGGGTCCCCTTCCTGCTCAAGGACCTCAAGGCGCAGCTCGCGGGGACGGTGACCACCAACTCCACCAAGCTCAAGCAGGGGGTGGTCGCCGAGCGCTCCAGCGTGCTGGTCGAGCGCTACGAGGCCGCCGGGCTGAACATCGTGGGCAAGACCAACACGCCGGAGTTCGGGATCATGGGCATCACCGAGCCCCTGATGCGCGGGCCCTGCCGCAACCCCTGGAACCCCGACCACACGCCGGGGGGCTCCAGCGGGGGCTCGGCGGCGGCGGTGGCGGCGCGCATGGTGCCGGTGGCCCACGGCGGGGACGGTGGCGGCTCGATCCGCATCCCGGCCAGCGCAACGGGGCTCTTTGGCCTCAAGCCCACGCGCGGCCGGAACACCATGGCCCCCTTCATGGGCGACGCCTGGGGCGGCTTCGTGCAGGAGCACGTGCTCTCGCGCTCGGTGAGGGACTCGGCTGCGCTGCTGGACCTCACCGCGATCCCCACCCCCGGGGAACCCTATGGGATCGCACCTCCGGCCCGGCCCTGGAGCGAGGAGCTGGGCGCCGACCCCGGAAAGCTCCGCATCGCCTTCACCACCGACACCCTCCACACCGGGGAGACGGATCCCGCCTGCCGCGAGGCCGTGCTGGACGCCGCCAAGCTGCTGGAGTCCCTGGGCCACGAGGTCGTGGAGGCCGCCCCGGTCTACCCCAAGGAGGCCATGGTCCTGGCCTACTTCCGCACCGTCTGCGCGGGCATCGCCTGGTTCGTGGACGACACCGCGCGCAGCGCCGGCCGCAAGCCCTCGCCGGCGGACTTCGAGCCCACCACCTGGCTGATGGCCCAGATCGGCTGGGCCACCTCGGCCCCCGAGCTGCAGGACTCCATCGTGGAGATGCAGCGGGTGAATCGCACCCTTGCCGCCTTCCACCAGGACTACGACCTGCTGCTCTCCAGCACGCTGGCCAAGCCCCCCGCCCGCGTCGGCGAGGTCTACCCCAGCCGCGGCGAGCACCTGCAGATGGCGGCCATGCGCGCCATCGCCACCAAGGGCCTGTTGGACTTCGCCGTCCAGCAGATGGGCGGCAAGGCCCTGTCGTGGACGCCCAACACCCAGCTCTTCAACCAGACCGGCCAGCCCGCCGCCAGCCTGCCCCTGTTCTGGAAGGACGGGCTGCCCATCGGCGTGCAGCTCTCGGCGGCCTTTGGTGACGAGGCCACCCTCTTCCGCGTCTCCGCGCAGCTCGAGCAGGCGCGGCCCTGGGCGGACAAGCTCCCCCCTGGGATCGGATGATCCGACCCCAAGGGCGCCTGCTGCCCAAGGCCGCCGACGGCACCCTGGTCAACGACACGAGCGCGGCGCACATCCCGCTGGCGCTGCAGCCCGGCGTGCAGGCCTGCATCGCGGCCTACCAAGAGGGCTTGGGGGACGCGCTGCACTCCGTCTACCTGCGGGGCTCTGTGGCCCGGGGTGGCTTTGTGCCGTCGCTGAGCGACTTGGACACCTGGGCGCTCTCCCACGGCGGGTCCGCCTCGGGGCCGCGGGTGGTCACCGCCCCCTGGGAGGAGGCCTCGGAGCGCCTGGCGGCCGCCCTGCCGCTGGTCAGCCAGGTGGAGCTGGGGCACACCCCCCTCGTCCGGCTGGCGCAGCCCGACGCAGGCTTCGCGCGCATGCTCCTGGCCACCACTGGACTCTGCGTGTTCGGCCCCGACCACATCCCGGCGCTGGGGCGATTCAGGCCAGGACCCGACACCCTGGGAGACGCCCGCCACGTGCGGGAGAGCGTCCAGGAGCTCTTGTGTCGGCCCCCTGCCGACACGGCGGATGCCTGCCGCTGGATCTGCAAGGCCATCGTGCGGGCCGGCCTGGAGAGCACGGCCCATCGGCACGGCCAGTACACCCGCGACCTCTACCCGTGCTGGGCCCTGTTCGCGGCCTTCCACCCCGAGCAGGCCGCCTGCATGCACCGGGTGCTGGGGTGGGCCATCACGCCGCTCACGGACCCTGCGGCGCTCCATGCCGCGCTGGTCGAGGTGCGCTCGGAGCTGCTGCCGCTCGTGGCGGTGTAGCGGCCCCGCTTCAGGGCAGGGACAGGACCAGCGCCGGCAGCAGGCGGGCCAGTGACACGCCATCCGCGATGAGCACGCGGGTCATCTGCGGGCTCCGCTCGGGGGTGGCCAGCGCCAGGGCGGCGAAGGCTGCATCGCTCAGGACGGTCAGGGCGACCACCGGCAGGCGCGCGGGCTCCCAGAGCATCGCGGCCAGCAGGCCCAGGCCCAGGCCGCCGAACATCAGCGCCCGGTGGCGCATGGCCAGCAGCAGGTTGGGGTCGTCCACGCGGGCGCCGTAGAGCTTCTCCAGGCGGGCCGCCCCCAGCACGCCGGAGACCGGCAGCAGGTGGATGATCGCGGGGAGCAGCAGCAGCCAGCCCGCCACGCTCAGCGCCCCTTGCGCTTGCGCTGCTTCTTCGCCTCGCGCGCTTCCCGCCGCTCCTTGGCCACCACGGCTTCGGCGTCCAGGTGGTCCTCGCCGGAGCGCAGGTACTCCGACCAGGTGCCGGTGTAGTCCCGCAGGCCCGTGGGGGTGATCTCCAGGATGCGCGTGGCCAGCTGATCCACGAACCACCGGTCGTGGCTCACGAAGATCAGGGTGCCCGGGTACTTCTTGAGGGACTCGGCCAGCGACTGGAGCCCCTCGATGTCCAGGTGGTTGGTGGGCTCGTCCAGCACCATGACGGTGGGCTCGGTCGCGCTGATGCGGGAGAAGAGCAGCCGGGCCGCCTCGCCGCCGCTCAGGTTGTCCACCTTCTTCTCGGTGTCGTCCTTGTTGAACAGCACGGCCGCCAGGCGGGCCAGGACCTGCCCCAGCCCCTCCTCGGGCACGGCCTCCCACATGGACTCGGCCACGGACTGCTGCCCGTCACCCAGGGCGTCGTGGTGGTCCTGGGGGAAGTAGCCCAGGTGCACCTCGTGCCCCCACTCGAAGGCGCCCGCGTCGGCCTCCAGCGCGCCCATCAAGATCTTGAGCAGCGTGGACTTGCCCACGCCGTTTGCGCCCACGACGGCCACGCGCTCGCCGCGCTCGATGGCGAAGCTCACGTCCCGCAGCACCTGCAGATCGCCGTAGGCCTTGGACAGCCCCTTGGCCTTGAGCACGTGCCGGCCGCTGGCGCGCTGCTGCTTGAACAGAAAGCGCGGGTGCCGCCGAGAGCTCGTAGGCAGGCGGTCGATCTGGATCTTCTCCATGCGCTTCTGCCGGGAGTTGGCCTGCCGCGCCTTGGAGGCCTTGGCCTTGAAGCGGGCGATGAAGGCCTTGTGGTCGGCGATCTCCTTCTCCCGCTTGCCGATCTCCTGCTCGCGGCGGGCCCGCTCCTCGACCTTCTGGCGCTCGAAGCTGCTGTAGTCGCCCTTGTAGAGAGTGACCGCCTGGTAGTCCACGTCCAGGATGTGGGTGGCCACCGCGTCCAGGAAGCGCAGGTCGTGGCTGATCACGATGGTGCAGCCCGAGAAGTCCAGCAGGAACTTCTCCAGCCAGTGGATGGCCAGGATGTCCAGGTGGTTGGTGGGCTCGTCCAGCAGCAGGATGTCGGGGTCCGCCGCCAGGGTCTTGGCCAGCAGGGCCCGCAGCTTGTAGCCGCCGCTCAGGCTGCGCAGGGGCTGGTCGTGCTTCTCGGTGGGGATGCCCAGACCCTCCAGGATCTGCCCCGCCCGGGCCTCCAGGCTGTAGCCGTCAAAGCGCAGGATGACGTCCTCGTACCCCATGTAGCGGTCGTCGTCCCAGGCGTCGGGGCCGCCATTGAGCATGGCCTCCTTGTCCTGGATGGCCTGCCACAGCTCGGGGTTGCCCATCATCACCACGTCCAGGATGCGGGTGTCCTCGTAGGCAAAGTGATCCTGCTCCAGCACCCCCATGCGGCTGGATTTGGGGCGGCGTACCTCCCCCTGCTGAGGGCCCTCCTGCTCGCTCAAGATCCGGAGCAGAGTGGACTTGCCGGAGCCATTGGCCCCGACGATTCCGTAGCGCTTGCCCTTGTCAAGCTGCAGGTTGCAGTCGTCAAAGAGCACCTGGCCGCCGTAGGCCATCGAGAGGTCGGTCACTGTGAGCATGGCCGCCCTATAGCGCGCCGCCGGGCGCGGCCCACCGGGAGTTGCGATAGCGTGGCCGGCATGCACGAACTCCGCCACCGGGCCATCCAGCTCCAGAGCTGCACCATCGATCTGCGCACGGGCGAGATCCGGCGGGGATCGCAGGAGGATCGCCTGAGCGCCAAGGAGCTGGCCTGCCTGGAGTACCTGGTCGCGCGCCCTGGACAGGCCGTCTCCCGCGACGAGCTGCTCCAGCAGGTCTGGGAGTACGACCCCAAGGTCCTCTCCCGCACCGTCGACGCCACCGTGCGGCGGCTCCGCAAGAAGATCGAAGCGCGCCCATCGGACCCGGTCCACCTCCTCACGGTCCACGGCGCCGGCTACCGGATGGAGGGGGTGCGCGCCCTGGGCCTCTCGCAGCAGCCCCCTCGGCTCCTGGGCCGCGACTCGCTGTTGGCCACCCTCGCTTTGGAGCCCTCCCGACTGCTCACCCTCACCGGCCCCCCGGGCATCGGCAAGAGCGACCTGGCCCGCGCCCTGAGCCTCAGCCACGTCGACGCCGTGCTGTGGGCGGATCTCTCCCCCTGTGACGGCGACCTGGAGGCCTACCTGCCTGGCGCGCTGGGCCTGCGGGCGCCGCTGGGAGAAGCCTTCACGGTGCTGCCCCGCCCCCTGCTGGTGTTGGACAACGCCCAAGCGCACGCGCAGACCCTGGCCCAGTGGCTCCCCGACTGGCTGGCCGCCGCCCCTGAGCTGCGGGTCCTGTGCACCTCCCGCTGCGCCCTGGAGCTCCCCGGAGAGCGCGTCGTCCCGGTCCCCCCCTTGGACAGCGACAGCGCCTGCAGCCTCCTGGGTGGCGACAGCCCGGACCACCGGGAGCTCGCCCGCGCCCTGGGCCACAACCCCCTGGCCCTCACCCTGGCCCGCCAGGCCTGCCAGCTCCTGGGACCGCAGGCCGTGACCCAGCGCCTGCGCACCCAAGGCGAGGTCTTCGGCCTTGGCAGCGCCCAGCTCCACGCCTCCGTCCAGGCCTCCTGGACCCTGCTCAGTGACCCCGAGCGGTCCTTGCTCTCCCTGGCCTCCCTCGCCCCCGCGGGCCTCAGCCTGGAGGTCCTGGAGCGCTGGGTGGGGCCGCACGCCCTCGCCGCCGTCCAGGGGCTGCTGCGCCACGCGCTGGTGCAGATCCGAACGGGCCCCGCGCCGCGCCTGGTGCTCCCCTTCCCGGTCGGGCCCTTCGCCCAGAGCCACGCGCCACCGGGCGCCGAAGACGCCTTCCGCGAGCAGATGCTGTCCCTGGGGGCGCGCTGCCTTGAGGCCTTCACGGGAGCGGGAGAGGAGGGGGCTCGATCGCGCTTGCTGGCCAACGCCCCCAACCTCCTCCGCGCCGCCCGCGGCGCTGGCCTGGATGCTGAGCGCTGCCTCTCGCTGTGGGCACTCGCCGTCGAGGACACGCTGGCGCCAACCACCCGCCTGCAGACCCTGGAGCACGCTCTGGCCGGCCGCCTGCCCGCCGCCCCCGAGCTGGCCCTGGAGCTCAGCCGCGTGCAGCACACCCTGGGTCGCTTCGAGCAGGCCGAGGCCAGCGCGGCGCACGGCCTGGGCCTCTCCCCCAAGCCCCAGCTCGCCCTCGCGCTGATGGACTGGCAGGCCTACGCCGGCAATGAGATCTGGGAGCGGGAACGCGTCGAGGCCCTGGAGGACCGGGCCGCTGCGCTGGGCCTGCCTGCGGAGCAGACCCTGGTCTGGCGGGTCCACCGGGCCAATCGGCGCCGGCGCTACGCGGCACCCGAGGCCCTGCTGGACCTGGAGGCCGCCTGGAGCGAGGCCCACGCCCGCAGCGCGCACCGCCTTGCCGCCGAGGTCGCCGGTCACCTGGTCGCCATGTACACCTGGAAGGGCGCGCTGGCCGACGCCGACGCCTTGATCCAGGCGGCCCTGGAGCTGGTCGCCAACCTGGGCTCCTGGGAGGGGCGCGGCATCCTGCTGCAGCACGCCGCCAACCTGGCCCTGGGCCAGGGCCGCCTGGACGAAGCGCGGGGGCTGCTGGACCAGGCCGAGCAGGTCTGGCGGGCCCTGGGCCGCCCCTACAAGCTGAGCGTGCTGAACCTCTCCCGCGGGCGCATCCTGTACCTGGACGGCGACCCGGAGGGAGCCATCGCCGAGCTCACCCGCGCCGTGGTGACCTCGACTGCGCTGGGGCGTCCTGAGCGGGGTCGGACGGCCAGGGTGTACAGAGGGTTGGTGCGCGGAGTCCTGGAGGACCACAGCGCCGCTCTTCAGGACCTGGACGTGCAGGTACGCACCAGCCCGGTGCTGGTCGTGCTCACCCACTGCGGGCGCCTGTTCACCCACCTGCGGCGGGGGGAGCTCCAGGCCGCTCAGCGGGAGCGCGCGCAGGCCCCTGAGACACGGATGCAGGCCCTGGCGGAGTACCAGGCGCTCAGCCACGCCGCGGTGGCGCTGCTCGCTGGCGAACCTGGGGCTCGGGAGCGCATCGAGGCCGCCCGGGGAGAGGGTCCCCCCAGCATGGAGTTCAAGCTGCTCTGGGTGCACCTGGACTGGGCGTTGTCACAGGTGTGACAAGGCGCTGCGGAGGGGGGCCGCGAGCGCCTATGAATGACGTTCATCCCGGACGACAGGAGATCCCGTGCGTGGACTGAAGCTCTCAGTGGTTGCCCTCTCTGGCCTCTGTGCCTTGGCTTGTGGTGGTGTCGGTGGAGGGCCCGTGGACTCGGAGCCGGAGCGCGACACCGGAGACGGCTCGACGGAGTTCGACTCTCAGGTCTGCCAGGACTTCCTGGACTGCCTGGCCGCCGTGGACCCCGGGGCGCTGGCCGAGCAGGAGGCCGAGTACGGCTTGAGCGGCGCCTGCTGGGAGTCGGGGGACACCGAGCGCTGCGAGTCCGTCTGCGCCTCCCTCCACGACGAGCTCTACGCCGAGAACCCCCGCGAGCCCGCTTGCGGCGAGGTCTCCCTCTGCCCGCCCACCGACGGCCGCTGGACCATGTACTTTGGTGAGACCCCCGGCGGCTGCTACTACGACTGGGAGACCGTTGTGCTGAGCTGCGAGCAGGAGGGGGACACCTGGATCATGGACATCAACAACGGCAACGGCGGGGACCGCTTGTTCTACTGCGATGGCGTGGGGACCTCCCGCGCGTTCACCTGCCGCAGCAGCGAATACCAGGCCACCGCGAGCGGCGAGTTCGCCGAGGACTACCTCTCCGCCATCGGCAGCTACGAGATGTCCAGCGGAGACTCGCGCTGCGACGGTGAGGGCGGCTGGAGCCTCTCCGAGAACTGAGCGCCGCTCAGTAGACGCCGTGTTTGGCCTTGAGGGCGTTGTGCTCCGCGAGCGAGCGCCCCGGGTGCAGGTTCCCCTGGCTGTCGTGCAGGTAGTACCAGTACTCGCTGCCCTCGGGCCGCAGGGCCGCCTCCAGGCTCTCCACGCTGGGGTTGCCGATGGGCGTGGGGGGCAGCCCGGCGCGCAGGCGCGTGTTGTAGGGGTCCGCGGGGTCCCGGAGCTGGCGCAGGAAGGCCTTGCGGTCGTTCCAGTCGTCCAGCGTGTAGCGGCTGGTCGCGTCGATCCCCAGGTTCCAGGCGTTGTCCAGGCGCTTCCACATCACGCCGGCCACCAGGGGGCGGTTGCTGGGGCGGGGCTCCTCGCGCTCCAGCATCGAGGCCACGATGATCAGCTCGTAGAGGCTGCGGCCGCTCTTGGCGATCTCGTCGGCGTTGGGCTCCACGAAGCGGGAGACGAGCAGATCGATCTGCCGCTGGATGAGCTGGTCCACCTCCACCCCATCCTTGGGCACGCTGTACGTCTCGGGGAGCAGCAGTCCCTCCAGCGAGGTCACCGTTCCGATCCCGGCGGGCAGGGTGAAGCGGCTGGGGTCCTGCGCGGCCGAGAGGTAGCTGCCCTCGGCGATCAGCCCCAGCCGGGACAGCTCGGCGTCGATCTCGCCCAGGCGCCAGCCCTCCACCAGGGTGACCGGGACCTCTTCCGCGATGGGGGCCCCGCACATGGCCTCCATCATCTCGGGCATGTTCATGGCGCGGGACAGCTCGAAGCGCCCCGCCTTGAGGCAGGACCCCGCGGAGTCCCGCTTGAGGTAGAGCTTCCAGCTCAGCTCGTCGCCGATCAGCCCGGCGTCGACCAGCTTGGGACCCAGGGTCCCGGCGGTCGCACCCTTGGGGACCTCGAAGACCACCGGGGTGGTGTCCGAGGGGTCCAGGGGCTGATCGATGGCGCCGGTGCACCCGGCCAGCCACCACAGCATCGGTCTACTCCTGCTTGGAGATGAGGAATTCGACGCGGCGGTTGTTGGCCTTGCCTTCCTCGGTGTTGTTGGTGTCCACCGGGATGGACTCGCCCAGGCCGACGGCCACCAGGCGCTCGGGCTCCACGCCCTGGGAGATCAGGTAGGCGCGCACAGCCTCCGCGCGGGCCTGCGAGAGCTTGAGGTTGCTCAGCTCGTTGCCGTCGGAGTCGGTGTGGCCCTCGATGCGGATCTGGAGGAGCTGGGGGTTGCCCTTCATCACCGCCGCGACCTCGTCCAGCAGGCTGTGGGACTCCTGCTTGATGGTGGCCTTGCCGGTGTTGAAGTAGACCTTGTCGTAGATCTCGATCTTGTCGGCCTTGAGCTCGACGCGGCCCTCGTCCGGGCAGCCGTCCTCGTCCTGGTTGCCGTTGAAGGTCTCGCGCACGTCCGGGCAGGCGTCGTTGACGTCCAGGATGCCGTCGCGGTCGTTGTCGTCGTCGGGGCAGCCGTCGTCGTCCTCGAAGTCGTCCTGGTCCTCGGCGTCGTAGGGGCAGCGGTCCACGCCGTCGGCGAACCCGTCGCCGTCGGAGTCCTTGGCCGGGTCCTCGTCGGGGCAGCCGTCCTCATCCTCGAAGCCGTTGACCGACTCGGGGTCGTCCGGGCAGCGGTCGTCGATGTCCAGGATGCCGTCCTTGTCGTTGTCGTCCTCGGGGCAGCCGTCGTTGTCCATGAAGCCGTCGTCGTCTTCAGGGTCGTTCGGGCAGCGGTCGACCAGGTCCTCGATGCCGTCGGAGTCGTTGTCCGACTCGGGGCAGCCGTCCTCGTCCTGCCAGCCGTCCAGGTCCTCGGGGTGCTTGGGGCAGCGGTCCACGCCGTCGGGCACGCCGTCGCTGTCGCTGTCGCGGGCGTTGGGGTCGAAGGAGGGGGCCGCGCTCAGGCCCAGGTAGCCGCGGTAGTCCGGGGCCCCCAGGCCAGGGATCAGGCCCAGGCCGAAGCCGGCGTTCAGGGCGATCCAGCGGCCGGGCAGCACCTTGACGCCCAGGTCCAGCTCCAGGGGGTTCTGCACCAGCGCCGAGCCGTAGGACTGGCCGTGCAGGTCGGCCACCAGCTCCAGGGGCTCGCTGGGACGGAAGCCCACGGCCGCGCTGTAGACCAGGGCCGAGGGGACCTCGACGTCGCGCATGCGGTCGCCCTGGCGGATCAGGTAGCCCAGGTTGACCGCGGCCCTCCAGGTGTAGCTGCGGTCCCAGATGGCGGCGTCGGAGAACTCGACCGCGACGGTGGGGGTGGCGGTCACGCCGCCCTCGCCCAGGAAGCCCTCGGTCGCCCCGGTGGGGACGGTCACGGGGACCACCAGCGCCACGCCCAGAGGCTGCTCAGCGCGGTCCAGGGGCGCGATCTTGGGGACGATGCGCAGGTCGCCCAGGCCGGAGGACTTGATGGAGGTGGGGTCCTGCAGCCCGTTGAGCCCGGAGATCTCGTAGCCCTCCTGCCACAGCACGATGGGCAGGTCCGCGGAGATCGACGCGAAGTTGGTGATGCCGATGCCGAGCTGGGCGTTGCCCGCGAAGCGGCCCTCGATGGGGGAGCCGCTGCCGTCCGGGAGCATGCCCACGCGGTTGCCGGCGGAGTCGCGCAGCACCAGGGGGTCGTTGGCGTAGTTGGCCCAGATGCCCACGCCGAGCTGCAGGTGGCCCAGGGTCTCCGCGGAGTGGGTGGTGGTGTAGCCGTAGTGGTCGGAGGCCGGCTTGAACTGGTCGATGTCCAGGCTTCCATCCTGGGCGGTCGCGGCGCCCATGAGCAGCGTGATCAGCATGGCTCAGCCCTCCTTCCGGCGACGCAGCGCCGCGGCCAGTGCCAGGGCCATCACAAAGGCCCCTCCCCCCGCTGAGCCCGGACTGACCGAGCAGCCCCAGGGGATCAGCGAGCCACCCGACATGGAGGCGGTCAGGGCGGGGTAGTCGCAGCCCTCGTTGATCCAGCCGTCGCAGTTGTTGTCGACCATGTCATCGCAGCGCTCTTCGACGCCGGGGTTGATGTCCATGTCCTCGTCGTCGCAGTCGCCCTCGTTCACCCCGAAGCCGTCGCCGTCGCGGTCGGGGCTGTCGATGATGCCGTCGCAGTCGTTGTCCACGCCGTCAGGGTCGGCGCTCGCGTCCGGCACGCCGGGGTGCACGTTGTCGTTGTCGTCGTTGCAGTCCAGGCCCCCGCACTCCTCGGAGTCGTAGGTGTCCCCGTCCACATCGCAGAGGTCCTCGCCGTCGCAGTCCTGGTCGATCCCGTCGTAGGGGATCTCCTCGGCGTCCGGGTTGATGAGCTTGGGGTTGCCGGTCACCCCGATGTCGTCCGAGGCGTCCAGGCAGTCGGTCTCCGCGGCCGTCTGGCACATGGCCTCGTTCAGGCCGGTGATGTCGTAGGTGGAGGCCTCCAGGGTGGTGAAGCCGTCCCCGTCCTGGTCCACGTCGTCGATCCAGCAGTTGCAGTCGTCGTCCACGCCGTCGGCGTTCTTGCCCTCGGACTGCCCGGGGTTCACGTAGAAGTACTCGTCGTCGCAGTCGCCATCGACCTCGGCGTAGCCGTCGCCGTCGTCGTCGGTCAGGCCGTCGTCCCGGATGCCGTCGCAGTCGGCGTCGTCGTCGGGGTCGCTCAGGTAGGCGTAGACGTCATCGCTGGTGTCCCCGGGGGTGTCCAGGCCGCGCACCTGCTGGTCGCCCGCGCCGTCGATCACGCCAGGGTGGATGTCCGGGTCGGTGTCATCGCAGTCGCCCTGGCTCTCGGAGTAGCCGTCCCCGTCGGTGTCGTCGCCCGCGCCGCTGCAGGGCTCGTTGTCCTCGCCGGGGGTGCCCTTGAGCCCCTTGGGGGGGATGTACTTGGCCGACGCGCACCAGTTGTGGGCCAGGTCGTTGGGCCACTCGTAGAGCGCCTGGGGACCGGCCTGCAGGCTGGCCCCCGAGGGGATGCCCCAGCTATTGTCCCAGACCACCGTGTCCAGCACCGCGCCCGAGCCCACGTGGGTGATGGTCAGGGAGTCGGCGTCCGACTGCAGGGACAGGTCGGAGAAGTAGCTGTAGAGGATGTCGATCTCGATGCCGCCGTTGAAGTCGCTGGCGCTCGAGTCGGTGTTCTGGTCGTTCACGCCCAGCACCAGGTGGTCCCCCACGGCGAGCTGCAGGCCCGTGCTGGGGGGGAGGCTGATGGAGCCGCCGTCCGAGTCCTCGATCAGCAGGCCCTCCAGGAACAGCAGCTCATCGGACACGTTGCGGATCTCGAACCACTGGCCGCGGTAGTCGGCGATGCCGTTCTCCGGGCTCACCATGATCTCGGTGATGACCACGTCACCCTGTCGGTTGGCGACCCGTGCCGCCTGCGCGTCCGGCGAGACCGCCAGGCCAAGCAGGCCCAGCAACATGGCCCCCATGAGAGGGGATTCGGGGCGTCGCATCCTGACTCCTTCCATCTGCCTTGGGCAGAGCGAGCGCAAGTCTATCATCCGCAGCTCTCCCCGTGTTTGGTGGCTCTCCCCCTTGCCCGCTGAATCTCCCTGGCATAGTCTCGGCGCACGCGGGGGAAACTCCGCCCCGCAACCCCCCGACAGGAGCGAGTCCCATGGGTGAGATCTCCAAGCCCGATACCAACCCCATCGTCCCCGCAGCGCTGAACTTCTTCCTCTTGGGTGGCGTCGGCTACCTGATGATGGGTCAGCAGAAGAAGGGCATCATCTCCCTGGTGGCCACCATCGTGCTGAGCTGCATCGGCATCGGCTTCATCATTCCCCTGATCACCGCCTACGACGCCTACCTGCTCGGCCAGAAGCTGCAGAGCGGCCAGTCCATCGGTGAGAACGAGAACGGCCTCGAGTTCCTCAACGCCGTCTTCAAGGACTGAGCTTCCGCTCGGTCGCGGGTCTCCGGACCCGTTCAAGGGGTCGCTTCGGCGGCCCCTTGCTGCTCTGGGGTCCCCGGCGCC
The DNA here is from genome assembly GCA_036229005.1 of Myxococcota bacterium. Classification (GTDB taxonomy): domain Bacteria; phylum Myxococcota_A; class UBA796; order UBA796; family CAJQPC01; genus CAJQPC01. The sequence continues at coordinate 125,194 of JAZAMN010000016.1, read as the reverse complement.
GGCTGCGTCGGGGTCCCGGGCTGCCCGGGGGTGGGCGCGGTGCTCGCCATGCTCTGCAGCACCACCTCCAGCTCCATCCGGTCCTGGTCATCCACCTCGACCTGGACCTGCGCGAAGGGGTCATCCGGGCTGGGCCCGTCCCCGCCGGCGTCCTGGAAGAACTGCAGGGTGAGCCTGCCGCTGCCCTGGGGGACCGGGATCGCGAAGCGTCCAGGCGCCGGGAGCTGCTCCTTCCCGATGAACGCGTCGCCGGTCTGGCTGCTGGGGTCCGGCCGCCGCAGGTCCACCGCGATGGGGAGCTTGCGCTCGGCCACCACCTCGCCCTCCAGCAGCGTCCAGGCGCCGTCGTGGTCCGGGAACACGTGGCTGCGCGCCGCCGCCACCGTGGTCGTCGCCCGGGCCCCCACCACCAGCTCCAGCTCGCCCAGGTCCAGATCCTGGTCCTCCACCACCACCTGCGTGCCCAGGAAGGGGTCGCCGTCGTCGGGCCCCGATGGGCCGATGTCCTGGAAGAACTGCAGGATCACCGTGCCCTCCCCTTGGGGCAGCTCCAGCTCGAAGTCTCCCAGGGAGGGGAAGAGGATCTTGCCCACGAGCTCAACCCCGGCCTCCGTCCCGGGCGCCAGAGTCATCACGTCAAGATCAACAGATCCCTCCATCGACGAGGTCAGGCTGCCCCGGACCACCACGGTCGGCCCCTCCACCTGGCCGAAGGGGGCCGTGGGCCCCGCGTTCGGGTCGTGCTCGATCTGCGTGGGCCCCTCGCTCTCCCCCGCCGTGAAGCGCGGATCCAGCGCCGCCGGCTCGCCGGTGGTGCGCTCCAGGCAGCCGGCCAGCGACAGCAGCCCCAGGGTGGCCACCGCTGCCCTCACAGGCCGGCCTTGCCCAGCGTGCCCAGCTCCGCGTACAGGTGCACGTTCGCCGCGATGGCCTTGCGGAAGATGCCCAGGTCCATGGACTCGTTGGGGCCGTGCGCGGTGGTGTTCGGGTCCATCACGCCGTTCAGGATCAGCGGCAGGTCCCCAAAGCGCCGCCCAAAGAGCGCCACGAAGGGGATCGAGCCGCCCACGCCCACCTGCACCAGCGGGTGGCCCCAGGTCTTCTGGTAGGCGCGGTCGGCGGCCTCGAAGGCGGGGCCCTTGGGCTCGTACAGCCAGCCGTGCCCAGCGTGTCCTCGTTCGCGCACGGTGACCAGGACGCCTTGGGGGGTCGGGGTCTGGGTGAGGTGGGCCGAGATCTGCGCGTAGAGATCCGCCGGCTCAACCCCCGGAGGCACCCGCACGGAGAGGGTCGCGCTGGCTTGGGAGCGGATCGCGTTCTTCTTCTGGGCCTCGCTGGGCAGGGTGGTCGCGACGATGGTCACGGCGGGCTGGCGCCACATCCACTCCGCAGGCGTCTTGCCCCTCCCGGGGAGCGGCCTCACGCCCTCCAGCAGGTGGGCGCCCTCGGTGATCACGGCGTCGTTGAGCGGCACCCGCTTGGAGCCCTCGGCCCAGGCCTGGGGGACCTCAACCCGACCGATGGTGAGGCGGCCGTCCTCGTCCACGATGCGCGCGATGAGCTGCACCAGGGCGATGCAGGGGTCGGGCACCATGTTGCCCCACAGACCGGAGTGGCCGTCGGCGGACAGGGCCTTGCAGGTGACCTCCAGCTCCAGCAGGCCGCGCAGGCTGACCGTGAGGCCGGGGACCTGGGTGCTGGGGTTCTCGCAGTCCGTGAGGATCATCACGTCCGCCTCGAAGGCCTCCGGGAACGCGTCCATGAAGCGCTCCAGGTTGGGGGAGCCGATCTCCTCTTCTCCCTCGATGAGCAGCCGCAGGTTGCAGGGCAGGCCGCCGGTCTGGTCCATCCAGGCCTTCACCGCCGCCATGTGGGAGACCCAGCCGCCCATGTCGTCGGCGGCCCCGCGCGCGTAGAGGCGGCCGTCCTTGACCACGGCCTTGTGCGGGTCCGTGTGCCAGTTGGCCAGGTTCACCGGCTGCAGGTCCAGGTGGCCGTAGACCAGCACGGTGGGGGCGTCGGGACCGGCCTGCATCCACTCGGCGGCGACGCAGGGCAGCGCGCCCTCCAGCTCCAGCACGCGGGCGCGCTCCAGGCCCAGGGACTCCAGGTCTTCGCGGATGCGGGCGGCCAGGGCGCGGACGTCGTCGAAGCGGGCGGGCTCGCAGGAGATCGCCGGGATCTCCAGGTAGGTCGAGAGCCGCGCGACGCTGTCCTGGAAGGCTCGATCGGCGCGGGCGGCGACCTGTTCTGCGTGGCTCATGGGCGGCTCCTTCTCCGAGAGCATCACCCTTTTGCCCTCCCGGCGCCACCGCCCCTCAAGCCTCGGGGGCGCTGTTCCGCTCTCTGGGGCGATGTCCCCCCGCCCGCCCAGACCCCACCGACCCCGCCCAGATGAGCTGGTCGCCGCCTGGCACCAGGGGCTCGCCGCAGGCGCCTGGCGGGAGCTGAGCGTGGACGCCGAGGGGCTGCAGCTCCACAAGCCGGAGCCCTTGCTGGACCCGGACGCGCCCATCGCGCTGCGTCTGCGCCTGGGCAGCGGGCCTTCGGTACACATGGTGGCCCGCGTTCTGGAGCCGGGGGGTGGCGGGCACGGGCCCCGGCTGGCCTTCGAGACCAGCGATCCGCTGCAGATCTACGCGGCGCTGGCCATGGGCGCGGCGGGCTCTGGGGGACAGGGGCCGCTGGAGGCGCTGGAGGAGGAGCTGCAGGTGGCTCTGCTGAGCTCGGAGTCGCAGCTCCGGGCCGCCGCACAGCCCAGCCGCACGCGCACGGCGATGGTGATGGCGACGCTGCTGCTGGTCGTCGGAGCCGCCGCGATCGGCGCGCTGATGGTCAGTTGACGCGCCGCTCCAGCTCCTGCAGGAAGCGGCCGATGTGTCGCCCATCCACCAGCGCGTGGTGCGCGGTCACGCAGACCCCGACGCTCCCGCCCTCGACGCGCCCCCAGACGATGCGCGGCACGCAGTCCAGGGGGTCGCCGGTCGACGCGTGCTCCACGCCGCTGAGGTCCACCCAGGGGACGGTGCTCAGGTAGAGCAGGTTGTCGGGCAGGGGGCCCTGGGGCATCAGCGTGCCGCGCGCCTGGGCGGCCTGGATGCTCGGGGTGAGCGCGTCCAGGAAGGCGGCCCGGTCGGGGTTGTGGGGGAAGGGGCAGAACACGAACCCGCCCTCCTCCGTGGCGATGGTGCAGGTGGAGTGGACCTGGGCGTGCTCTTCGATCCGCTCCTCACCGTCACGCACCACGATGCGCTGACGCAGCTCGGGGACCGCGTTGGCGGCGGCGAGGACACCCCAGAGCATCCCGCCGAAGCGCTCCCGACCGGTGAGCCCCACCTGGATGCGCCCGCAGAGGGTGAACTGGGGCCGGCTGAAGCCGCGGAAGTGGCGGTAGATCTCCGCCCGGGGACCCTGCGTGGGGTCCAGGCGGCGGGGGGCGGGGTCGGCGGGCCAGAGGCTCACGGGCGGGTCTCCAGGTACCAGTCGATGGTGCGGCGCAGGCCGGTGTCCAGGTCCACCTGGGCGCTCCAGCCCAGCTCCTGGGCCGCCCGCGAGGTGTCCAGGCACTTGCGGGGCTGCCCGTCGGGCTTGGTGGTGTCCCAGAGGATCTCGCCCTCAAAGCCGGTGTGCCGGGCGATGGTCTCCACCAGGCGCTTGATGGTGAACTCCTCGCCGTTGCCGATGTTCACGGGCTCGGGACCCTCCCAGCGCTCGGCCATCGCGATCACCGCGTCCGCGCAGTCCTCCACATACAGCAGCTCGCGGGTGGCCGCGCCGGTGCCCCAGGCGGTGATGGACGCAGCGCCGGCCTGCTTGGCCTCCAGGCAGCGGCGGATCAGCGCGGGCACCACGTGGCTGCGCTCGGGCTCGAAGTCGTCGCGGGGGCCGTACAGGTTCGTGGGCATGGGGAACACACACTGCATGCCGTACTGCTCGTGCAGGGCGCGTCCGTGCTCCATCATCAGGCGCTTGGAGAGCCCGTAGCCGGCGTTGTTGGGCTCGGGGTAGCCCTGGAACAGGTCCCGCTCCTGCATCGGGATGGGGACGATGCGGGGGTATGCGCAGACGCTGGAGATCCCCACAAATCGACGCACCTCGTGTATGCGAGCCGCCTCCATCAGGTGTGTGGACATCAACACGTTGTCGTGGATGACCCCAGCGGCGTGGCTGCGCATGTATCCGATCCCTCCCCCGTTCACGGCGGCGTGGATCACCCACTCGGGGTCTGTGTCACGCATCAAGGCCTCGCAGGCCTCCGCGCGGCGCAGGTCGTAGTCCTTGCTGCGGGGGACAGCGACCGTGTCTCCCCGGGCCCGGAGCTTGTCCACGATCCAGGAGCCCAGGAAGCCCGCGCCTCCGGTGACGACCACACGCATACAGACTCCCTCAGACGTTGCTGTAGGGCTTGCGGAACTCCAGCAGGCTCAGGCCGTTGACCAGCTCGCGCACGCCCCGGTCCATGGAGATGCTGGTCTTGAAGCCGGTGTCCCGGATCTTCTGGTAGCTGACCTCGTAGTCGCGCTTGTCCGCGTCGCTGCCGACCTCGGCGAAGTGACACATGAAGTCGATGCGCTCCTGGAGCATCAGCACGATCTGCTCCTTGGTGAAGTTCATGGAGTCGTCGCCCACGTTGAACACCTCGTCCACCATCCGGTCCCAGTTGTGGAAGGTGAAGTCCACGCAGCGCGCCATGTCCTCGACGTGGATGAAGGTGCGGCGGAAGTGCTTCTCGTAGACGACCAGGTAGCGCTGCACCAGGGCCTGCCAGGTGAAGTCGTTGATCATCAGATCCAGTCGCAGGCGGGGGGACAGTCCAAAGGCGGTGGCGAATCTGTAGGACACCACGTTGCCGCGGGCCATGCACAGGTGCTCGGCCTCGGTCTTGGTCTCGCCATAGAGGGAGAGGGGGTTGAGGGGGGTCTCTTCGGTGCAGATGCCTTCGACCTCACCGTAGTTGGATCCGGTGCTCGCGTAGATCAGCTTGGTCTGTGGGTCCAGCGAGGACAACACGTTCTTGGTCCCCTGCACGTTGACCGCGACCGCGCGCTCCGGCTCCTTCTTGCACAGCGGGTAGCCCACGAGCGCGGCCAGGTGCACGCAGCCCCAGGCGCCGTCCAGCTCCCGCTTGAGGAGCTCGCCATCCAGCACGTCACCCTTGGTGAAGGAGAAGTTCTCATGGATGAACAGATCCATGATGGCGTGGGGCCCGTAGGTCAGGTTGTCGATCACGTGGACCTTGTACCCATCGCGCAGCAGGTGACGGATGACCAGGCTGCCGTAGTAGCCGGCGCCTCCAGTGACAACAACGCGCTTGGGATCGCTCACAGGATCTCCTCCAAGGCCGCGAGCAGCAGTCGCCCGTGGCCCAAATGAAATGCATGACTGTTTCCAACAAAGAAGCCGCGCTCATGGACTGTGTCCGAGACGGGCAACGCACCCGAGACGCGCGCCCCGGGGACCCGCTCAAAGGCTGGCTGCCGCGCCAGGTTCGAGCCGGAGATGGGCCGCGTGGAGATCTTGCGGGACTCCAGGTGGGCCATGACGCGGGCGCGGTCGATGCCGGGCGCCAGGATCAGGGGGTAGGCGAACGCCGCGTGGGTCTGGCCGGCGTGCAGAGGCAGGGTCTGCACCTTGGGGGCCAGGTGCGCGAGCAGGGCGTTCCACTCCCGGTGGTTTGTGCGACGTCGCTCCAGCCAGGGCTCCAGGCGCTGGAGCTGGATGCGGCCCATGGCCCCCGCCATCTCGGTGGGGCGCAGGTTCCAGCCGCGGCTCACGAACAGGAAGCGGGGGTCGATCTCCGGACTCTGGGCGATCAGCGCGTCCTTGTCCGAGCGCTCCCGCACCCAGCCGTGCGCCCGCAGGCTGCGCATGGCGTCGGCCAGGTCCCGGTCCTGACACACGACGATGCCGCCCTCCACCGTGGTGATGTGGTGGGAGAAGAAGAAGGAGAAGCTGCCCGCGGTGCCCATCGCGCCGGCGCGGCCCAGCCCATCGATGCCCGCGCCCGGAGCGGGGCAGGCGTCCTCCACCACCAGCAGACCCAGGTCCTGCAGCGCGCCCACGGGGGCCGGCTGACCCAACATGTGTACGGCCAACGCAGCCTTGGTCCGGGGGGTGAGCGCGGCGGCCGCGGCGCTGGGGCTGATGCAAAGTGTATCAGCGTCCACGTCCACCAGGACGGGGGTCAGGCCGCACTGTTCCACGGGGAACAATGAGGTGCTCCATGCGACAGCGGGCACCAGCACCTCGTCGCCGGGCTGCAGCCTCCCGGTCTCGACGAGGGCCCCCAGCATCAGGAGGTTGGCCGAGGAGCCCGAGTTGCACATGACCCCGTGCTCCGCCCCGCACCACTGGGCCCACTCCGACTCGAAGGCCTGGACCTGCGCGCCCATGGTGACCCAGGTGGAGATCAGGCAGTCCATGGCGGCGTTGACCTCGGCGGCGCCGAAGCTCACGACCTGTAGCGGCAGGCCCTGGCTGGGGTCGTGCTCCTGGACCGGGAGGCCGGCCATCTCGGCCTCGATGAGGCTGTGGATCTGCTCGATGCGCTGCATGGGCGAAGGATACCCCGAGGTCGACGTCCGCTGGGCTCTGCTCCGCCGGGTCGCCAGGGGGCGCCGCAGTGTGCGACTCTCCGGCTCCGCGTCCGTCACACTGGGTGAGCGCGCGACGAGCCACGACAAGGGAGGTTGAGCATGAACGCACCGCGATGGGATCTGGAGGCGCTGTTTCCGGGGGGACTGGGTGGCGAGGCATTCGCGAACGAGGCCGCTGGCCTGGAGGCGCGCGCGGAGGAGCTGGTCACGCGTGCGGAGGCCCTCGGCGCCCCCGCCGACCCGGAGCCCTGGGTGCAGTGGATGCTGGAGGCCCAGGAGCTGTCGACGCGCACGCACACCCTGAGCACCTTCGTGCACTGCCTGGCGTCTGCGGACACCTTTGATGAGGCGGCGGAGCGAGCGGCTGCGCGGGTGGGCGCGCTCTGGAACCGCATCTCCCGGGCTTGGGTCCCCGTCCAGGACGGCATCGCCTTTGGTGACGGCGAGGCCATCGGGGCGCTGATCGCCCGCCCGGAGCTGGAGGAGATGCGGCCGATGCTGGAGCGCTCTCGGGAGCAGGCGGGGCTGCTGTTGCCCCGGGGGGAGCAGGCGCTGGCGACGGAGCTGGCCCGCGACGGCATCCAGGCCTGGGGACGCGTCTACGACCGACTGAGCGGCCGCCTGCAGATCGAGCTGGGTGGGGAGACCCTCAGCGCGACCCAGGTCATGAACCTCTTCGGCAGCACGGACGCCGCGCTCCGCACCCGCGCCCACGAGGCTTGGGGCCAGGCTTGGGAGGGCGTCTACGACGACTGCGCGCGGGCGCTCACGCACATCACCGGCACACGGCAGGTGCTCAACGACCGGCGGGGCGTGGATGAGCTGGCCGACACCCTGGCCGCCAACCGCCTGGAGCGGGCCTCGCTGGACGCCATGCTGGAGGCCTCTCGGCGCGCGGGCCCCATGCTGGAGCGCTACCTGGGCGTCAAGGCCCGGCTTCTGGGCGTCGACCAGATGGGCTGGGAGGACCTCGCGGCGCCGCTGCCCTCCAAGTCCTCCGCGCAGTCCTGGGAGGAGGCCGAGGCTTTCATCCTGGACAACTTCGGGGCCTACCATCCGGAGCTCCGGGCCTTCGCCGAGGGGGCATTCGGCGGTGGCTGGGTCGAGGCCGAGGACCGCGGCGGCAAGCGCCCGGGGGCCTGGTGTGCCTTCGCCCCCACGGTGGGTCAGTCGCGGGTCTTCCTGACCTTTGGCGGCACCTTCCGCAGCACGGTCACCCTGGCCCACGAGCTGGGCCACGCCTTCCACAACCACGCCATCCGGGACCTGCCCGCCTTCCGGCGCCAGGTGCCCTCCACGCTGGCGGAGACCGCCTCGATCTTCGCGGAGTCGTTGGTGCGGGACGCGGCGCTGCGGGCCGCGGACGACGTCGCCTCCAAGCGCTCCATGCTGGACGCGCGGCTGATGGCCGGGGTGTCCTTCCTGATGAACATCCCCGTGCGCTACGAGTTCGAGCGGCGCCTCTACGCCCTGCGGCGCGAGGGCCCCCTGCAGCCCGATGTCCTCGCTGGTGAGATGGAGTCCCTGCAGCGGGACTGGTACCGCGGCGCCCTGAGGAGTTGGGATCCCAGCTTCTGGGCCTCCAAGCTCCACTTCTACATCTCCGGGCGCTCCTTCTACAACTACCCCTACACCTACGGCTACCTCTTCGCGCAGCTCGTCTACCGGCGCGTGCTGGAGGGCGGTCAGGAGGCCCACGCCGACTACGTCGAGCTGCTCCGCCGCACCGGCTGGCAGCAGGGCGAGGTGCTCGCCCAGGAGACCTTGGGCCTCGACCTGCGGGATCCCGAGGTGTGGTGGCAGGCGATCGCGCCGCTGGAGGCGGATCTGGAGGCGTTGGAGGGGCTGGTTTAGCCTCGGGGGGCCTGGGGCCTGGGGGCGCCGGGTATCGGGTATCGGGTATCGGAGGTCAGGTGTCGGTGGGGGCGGGGCGCGGCGACCGGAGACCGGCGACCGGGGACCGGCGATGGCCTTGGAGAGGGGGGCGGGGGTTGGTGGCAGCCGACTTGGTGGGGGCTCGGGTCTCTGAGGTCAGGGGCCTGGGGGGCTCGGGTATCAGGCATCGGAGGTCAGGTGTGTGCTGGGCCCCCGGGGTCGGCGATCGTGACCCTGATCCGGGCCGTCCGTGTGGCCGCAGGCGAACCCGCTGCAAGCGAGGAATAGCTCCCCGGGTGGGGCGAGAGCAGGGCCGCCCTGGTGGCTCGCCGGGCGGGAGGCCCGTCACCTGGATTCGGAGGCCAGCGTGCTGCTCAACGTGGGCTTGGGAGCCTCCCTCGGATTCGGAGGCCGTCCCGCCCGACCCTGGTCGGAGCTCCGTCGCGCCGGCCGCGAATCCCGCGAGAGCCCTTGCCTGGGCCGAGCCGAACTCCCCCTTTGGAGAGCCCGCACAGGCGGCGTGGGGGACCTTGTCCGGCCGCATGGACCTCTTCGTTGCCCCGAGCCCGTCCCCCGGATTCGGTGGCCGGCGTACTGCTCAAGGTGGGGCTTGGGGCCCCCTCGGCTCCGGAGGCCATCTTGCTGCCCAAGGCGGGCCTCGGGACCCCCCTCGGATTCGGAGGCCGGCGCGCCCGACCCTGGTCGGCAGCTCGTTGCGCCGGCCCCGAATCCCGCGAGGGCCATGCCTGTGCCGAGCCGAACTCCGGCGGCTCAACCCTCCTTCCCGTGGAGGCCGGCGTACTGCTCAAGGTGGGGCTTGGAGGCCCCTCGGCTCCGGTGGCCAGAGTGTTTCTCAAGGCGGGCCTTGGGGTGCCCCCTCTCGGATTCGGAGGCCGGCGCGCCCGACCCTGGTCGGCAGCTCGTCGCGCCGGCCGCGAATCCCGCGAGGGCCATTCCTGGGCCGAGCCGAACTCCCCCTTTTGGGAGTTCGTACAGGGGGTGTGGGGGCCCTTGTCCGGCGGCTCAACACTCTTTCCCGTGGAGGCCGGCGTACTGCTCAAGGCGGGGCTTGGAGGCCCCTCGGCTCCGGTGGCCAGAGTGCTTCTCAAGGCGGGCCTTGGGATGCGCGCTCTGGTTTTCTGTGGCCTGCGCGCCCGACCGGTGTCGGAGCTCCGTCGCGCCGGCCCCGAATCCCGCGAGGGCCATACCTGGGCCGAGCCGAACTCCCCCTTTGGGGAGTTCGTACAGGGGGTGTGGGGGACCTTGTCCCCCACAAAACAACTTCTTTCTGCCCCGCAGAAAGAAGGCCGACCTGGGGGCACAATCCCAGGTCGGCCTCCGGGCGGCCACGGCGGTCCCTGGCACTGGGACCTGCCGGGGGGAGGGGAGCGCTCATCGCCCCGCACCTCCACAACTCGAAATCAGTCAGGCACGACCAGCTCCATGCCGGGCTGGAGGGCGGTGCCCCCACCCAGCTTGGGGTTGGCGTCCTGCAGGTCCTTCCACCGAGCCTCGGTGCCGTAGACCTTGAGGGAGATCCCCGCCAGGGAGTCTCCGCTGCGGACGGTGTAGCTCCGCGACTGCGCGGGGGGCGCAGGGGCGAGCTGGGGAGGGGGCGTGCGGTCGGCGCCGGGGACGGCGTCCAGCGCGGCGGGAGCCTGGGGGGCCTCCAGAGCGGTGGGCTCGGAGGCGGCAGCGGGCTCGGTGACCTCGTCTGCGCTGCCGAATCCGACGCTCAGGACCACGCCCAGCAAGCCGATGACAGCGGCCACGACGGTGGCGCTCATCCAGAGCCTCGCCTTGTCGCTGGACTCCTTGTGCAGGCGCTCCAGGCGGGTGTTCTCGGCACGGAGCCGGCGGGCCTCGTCGCGGAGGGCGCGGACCTCTTCCGCAGTGCGGGCGGAGATGCGCTCGCTGCGGGCCTGGTCATCGCGGGAGGCGTCGCGAGCGGCCTCGAGCTGGCCCTTGAGGGTGGGGTCCACGCGCAGGCCACAGGCGGCGGCGGCGTCGACCTCCTTGAGGGCATCGCTCCAGCGCTTCTGGGCGCCGAAGACCTTGCCCAGCAGCAGGTGGGCCTGGGCGTCGTGGGGGTCCAGGCACAGCAGCATCCGCAGGCGGTCGCGGGCGCGCCCCAGGTGTCCCTGCCGGGCCAGGACCACGGCCTCGTCGTAGAGGTCGGAGCTGGCGTCCACACCCTGGGACTCCAGCAGGTCGGCGATGCCCTTGACCCCGTGGGGGGTGCCGCTGCCGCGGGGGGCCTCGTCGAAGGGGATCGGATCGGTGGCGGTCATTGGCCTGGAGGGGGGAGAGATGGAGGGGGGAGGGGAGGGGGGGATCGCGTGCAGATGAACACGCAGGTCTGGACCTGTCAAGACTTTTTCGAAGGTGATGCCTCAAGGATCCTTGGCTCTGGCCCGAGGCCTTGCGGCTCAGCGCGCGCCGGGTCAGGCTCTGGGCGTGTCGACCCTCCTCCCCCTGCTGGTCCTGGCCTGCACCGCCCCCGCGCCGCTGTTTCCCAGCCAGTCGCTGGACCTGCACCTGCCCCAGACGCTCACGCTGGTGGTCGGCCTGGAGCAGCAGGCGCTGGCCTCAGATCCCGCCCTGGATCCCGCCGCGCAGGCCCTGAGCCAGGCGCTGGCGGACGCAAACATCACCCCCGACCCCGCGCCGATGGTCCTGGCCTGCGCCGGCAAGGGCTGCTTCCTGGAGCTCACCGGCAGCGTCTCCACCTGGGAGCGCCCGGACGCCCTGCCCTCACAGCCTGGCCACCTGACCTGGTCCGTGGGCGCTGGCCACCGGCGTCAGCTCGCCGAGGAGGAAGGCGGTGGGCTGGTCCTCGGAGACCGCAGCGCAATGCAGCACACCCGGGAGCGCGTGCCTCTGCTGGACGCGCGCGCCGGCGAGGACATGGTCCCGCAAGGCCCCATCTGGCTCTGGTCGCCCGAGCCCCTCGAGGCCATCAACCACCTCCAGCGCCGCCTGGGCCGCTCCCCTCACCCCCAGGCGCGCGGGCTTCGCCAGCTCCTGCTCCCCCTCCCCGCCCTGCTCGCGGAGCTCCAGGTCGAGCTGGTGGAGCTGGGCCTCTCCGTGACCCCCAGCCATGAGGGCCTGGCCCTGCACGCGCGGCTGAAGTGCGCAGACCGGGACCAGGCCCGCCGACTGGCGGTGGCCCTGCGCTACGGGCTGCTGCAGGCCCGCCTGGGGCGCCCCCCCGACCAGAGCGAGGCCCTGGCGCGTGTGCCGGTGCAGCAGCGGGGCCGACAAGTGGAGCTCGCCCTGCCCGACCTTCACAAGCTGGTCCCCGAGCTGTGAGCCCGCTGCTGCTGGGGCTGCTGGGCTGTGGGTCTGGCCCGAGCGCACCACCCCCGGCCCGCGCGCTCCCCGGCCTGGGCCTGGAGGCCATCCAGCGCGCCCCAGTCCAGGTGCACCTGGGGCAGGTCGTTCCCGGCGCCGGGTACAGCGTCCAGCCCCTGCGCGTGGGCGTCGGACCGGACTTCGAGCTCCCGGGGGTGCTCTTCGTTCCCGACGGCCCCGGCCCCCACCCCGCGGTGTTGATGGCCCATGGTCACTTCGGCGAGGGCAAGTCCTCCGGCGAGGTGCAGGGACCCGCCCACGCCTTCGCCGCCAACGGCTACCTGGTGCTCGCGCTGGACACCCCCGGAGTCGAGGAGGGGGACACCCCCGGGCGGCAGATCCACTTTGCGGCGGGGGGCGCAAACCGGCTGCACCTGGCGCGCGCGGGCAGCTCGGCGATGGCGGTGCAGCTCGCGGGCCTGCAGGCGGGCCTGGACTACCTGGAGCGCCGGGGCGATGTGGGCCCGGTGGCGGTCAGCGGCGCGAGCGGTGGGGCGGTGCAGGCCTTCTACCTGAGCGTCGTGGATCCCCGTCCGGTCGCCGCCATCCTGGCCTCGCCGGTGCCCATCCCCCACCCCAGCAGTGACGGGGGCTGCCGCTGTGACGTGGTGGACCCCGGCGTACCGAGCGCCGAGCTCCTCGCCTCCCTCCAGGACCCCAGCCTGTGGATGGTCGAAGACGGCCGGCCCCCTCCCCCGGACCTCCCCGGGCCCGCCACCTGGACCCCCATCCCCGGTCCGCACGGCTACACGGAGCCCATGATCCAGGCGGCGCTCGACTTCCTGCAGCCCATCCTGGGAGGCGGCAAGCAGCTCCCGAGTCCCCTGCCCCACACGCCCGCCAGCGTGCTTCAGGGCGCGGCCCCGGCGGGGAATCTGCGACAGCTCGTGGGGCCCCCCAAGCAATCTGCGACAGCGATCCCGGTGCCCGTGTCTGTGGACTGCGCGCCGGGCAAGGGAAAACGTATCGCGGTGCTGGGGTTGGAGACCGCGCTGCCTGGGGGCCTGCGCGCCTGCGCTGTCACATTCGCCGAGGAGGGCCCCATCGAAGCCGAGCTGCTCCTGGCCCGCGCCAGCGGGAGCCTGAGCCTGGGGCTCGCGCTGAAGGAGGCGGGGGTCGAGGGGATCCTGGCCCAGGGAGCCTACGGGCCCACCGCTCTGGCCAGCGGCCTGCCCGCCGCCGTGCTGGAGCTCCCGACCACCAGCGAGGGACTGCCGTGGTACGCCGAGGGCGACTGGGAGGCCACCCGCGAGAACTGTGTGCAGTGCGTGGACAGCGTGGAGGCGGGGGTGCTGCGCCTGGCCACCGCCCTGGACGCCACCCAGGGGCTGGGCCGCTGGGACTTCGAGCCGCCCGCCGCCCCACAGAGCCGCTGCAGCGTCCCGACCGAGGCCCGCACCCTTCGCCTGAGCGCCCGGGCTCTGGTGGACAGCGGGGGCATTCGCCTGCCCATGCCCGGGGGGCGGCTCCCCGAGTCCGAGGTCGTCGGCGGCGTGGTGGTGCAGCTCTACCAGTCCCTGGTGTTCACCTCGAGCGAGCCGCTGGTGCTGCTGGTGGACCACCGGGTCCCCCTGGAGACGGTGGCGCAGGTGGCTTGGACCGGCTGGGAGTCCGCTCGGGAGGTCTATGTGCGCTTTGGGCCGCCCGCGTCCGCGTCAGGGTTCGCGCTGCTGCCTCCGGGAGAGGGACAGACCCCGGCGCTGCAGGCACCCGGGCACACCCCCTGGGGTCAGGTGATACAGACCCTCCCTGACAACCCCGATCCCTGCGAGGACGGGCTGTCCGGCTTCACGCTGGGCACGCAGTAGGCGCCGGGCTCAGAGGAACCAGCCCTCGCCCACCTGGGGGCTGCCCGGCACCAAGGGGAGCAGGGGCCGCTGGTTCAAGGTGCTCCAGAAGAGGTCGGGCCCCCCGTCGTGCGCCAGGGCCTCGGCCAGGGTCTTGGCGCCATAGGTCCCCTCGATGAGCAGGCCCTGTCTGTGTGCCATGCCCAGGGCCTCCAGGCTGCCGGGCCCGGGGAGGCCGTAGCCGGGGCCCAGGCGGGCGTCGACCACGCGGATCTGTGGGGGATCCACCCCCAGCAGGCCGCCCAGCTCGCTGGCCAGGCGGCGGATGCGCTTCTGGGGGAGCCAGTGGGTGGGGACGACGCGCACCCCGATGACCTCGCTGGACAGACCGGCCAGAGAGCAGCCCAGGGCGAGGCCGAGGGCGGAGCCCGCCGTGCCCAGAGGGATGAAGATGAAGCGGGGTTCGGGGAGCAGCCCCTCTCTGACCTGCTCCCCCAGCTCCAGGCCCGCCCGCACGAAGCCCAGGCTGCCCCAGCGGGAGCTGCCACCGGCGGGGACGATGGCCTTGGGGTCCACGGCGCTCAGGGCGTTGCGCACGCTGGTGAGATCGCGGTGCAGGGTGACGGAGGCGGCGCGGTCCAGGGTGATGCGCAGGGAGAGCTCCGGGAGGGGGGCCCGGGGACGGGGGACGGCCAAGGCGTGCACCTGGATGCCCAGGGCCTGGGCGTGCAGCACGGTGGCCAGGACGTGGTTGCTGCCAGAGGCGCCGACGGTCCACAGGGTGTCCGGGACCTGGTGGAGCAGGAACTCCAGCTTGCGCACCTTGTTGCCGCCGTAGAGGGGGTGGAGGTGGCCGTCGTCCTTGAGCCAGAGGCCGGCCCGGAGCGCCTGGAGGGGGCGGACGGGCGAGGGGGCGCTGCAGAGGGGGACGCGGCGGTCGAGCAGGGTCAGCGGGGAGGTGGGCATGGGGGCTCAAGTTCCAGGACTGCGTACCGATCCCGGTAGCAGAACGAGGAGTGTGCAGCATGGCGGTAGCCTACGCTCAGCGCGAGGTCATGGCTGAGACCCTGTTGGAGCTGCGCGCCGCGCTGCGGGAGCCGGACTATCAGCCGCCGATGCTGCCGCGGGTGGCGCTGGACGTGATGCGGCTCTCCCGGCAGACCAACGTGACCCTGCCCAAGCTGAGCCGGGTGCTGGAGCAGGACCCGATCCTGGCGGCCGCGGTGCTCAAGGTGGCCCAGTCGCCGATCTATGCGCGCCGCTGGGAGCCCCGGACCGTGCGCGAGGCGCTGTCTCGGCTGGGCATGCGCGGCATGCGGGCGGTGGTCATGGAGGCGGCGGTGCGTGCCATCCCCTTCCCTCCGGGCCGCTGGGGCAAGCTGGCCGCGGGCATCCAGAAGCGCTGCGTGGCGATGGGGCACATGAGCCGGGAGCTGGCCCGCATGCCGGAGACCGGCGTGGACCCCGAGGAGGCATTCCTGGCGGGGCTGCTGGCCGACGTGGGCAAGCCCGCGGTGCTGGGCATCATCTCGGACCGCAGCCTGAACCTGGACGCCGAAGGGAGCCTGGCGGTGCTGGAGGAGCTGCACGCGGACGCCAGCGGGCTGCTGGCGCGCACCTGGAAGCTGCCTGAGTCCATCCGCGAGGTCCTGATTGCCCACCACAGCCTGGCGCTGGAGGGGGAGCTGGGGCGCCTGGCCTGCGTGGTGCGCGTCGCCGAGACGGTGATCGACCTGGCGGACGATGGTGCGTCGTGGACCCCTGCGCTGCTCAACGAGACGGGCTTCCGCCGCGCGCTGCGTGGCTGTGGGCTTGAGGGCGTGTCCGTGACCATGCTGCGCACCCTGGGACGTGAGACCCTGGCCGAGACGCGCTGAGGACCGCGGGGTGTAGACTTGGCGGCGATGCTCTTGCTCCTGCTGGCCTGCAACTACCCCGACGCGCCGCCGCCCCTGCCGACGGCCGCCAACACCATGGACACCGCCATCTTCGTGGGCAACCACGAGGTCGCTGCGGCCCCAGTGCGCGAGCGCCGCGGCCGCAAGGTCGAGGGCTCGGTGCGGTTGGTGGGCCCGGCGACCAAGGCGGGCCCCATCGCGCTGGAGGTCGACGGCGACATCGTCTCCGTGACCTGGCTGGTCAACGGCGCGCCCTCCGCGGGGGGCACCAACCGCTCCCTGGACCCCATCTGGTTCAAGAAGGGGGACAGCGTCCAGGCCCAGGTCGAGCTCAGCTCGGGCAGCGAGCGGGAGACCCTGAGCTCCAGCCCCCTCAAGGTCGAGAACAGCCCGCCGGAGTTCACCGTGACCCGCGCGCAGTTCACCAAGGTGGATGGCTTCGTCGTGGCCGCCCGCGACGCGGACGGCGACACCCTGGAGTGGCGCGTGGAGGACGGGCCGCCTGGGCTGGCCGTCAACCCCCGCAGCGGCCGCCTGATCTACCAGGGCAGCCAGCAGGCCGCGGGCGGCAGCTACGACGCCCGGATCATCGTCACCGATGGGGAAGACGAGGTGACCTGGCCCCTGCGCCTGGACGTCCAGGGGGGCCAGGAGACCGAGGTCAAGCGGCGCTACGGCGGAGGGTGACGCCCGGCCGCCGAGAGGGCCGCAGGCCGTCTACTTGAGGGTGTCCTCGCCGTCTGCAGAGTCCAGCTCAGGCACCTGGGCCATCACGCCCGAGTAGGTGGTGACGGGATCGGACCAGTCCCCGGTTTCCTCCTCGTCCCTGACCTGGGCCCGGTCATAGCGGACGCGCTCCACGGCGGAGAGGACCGACTGGACCAGGGGCTCGATGAGGCCGACGCCGACCAGCTCCAGGTCCGCGAAGCTGCGGGAGGGGGCCACGAAGCGCTGGTGCATGGGGCGCACGGTGCTCAGCCAGCGGCGCAGGACGCCGTCCAGGTTGCGGCCCCGGTCGCTCACGTCGCGGCGGATGCGGCGGGCCAGGCGCAGGTCGTCGGGGCAGTCCACCCAGACCTTGAGGTCCATCTGGGAGCGCAGGTCGGCGTCCTCCAGGACCAGGATGCCCTCCACCAGCACCAGAGGGCGCGGGTGCACCCAGTCGGGCTCCGGGCGCCGGGTGTGGGTGGGGAAGTCGTAGTCCGGCAGGCCGGCCTGGTCCCCAGCCCGCAGGCTGCGCAGGTTCTCCACCAGCAGCGCCGTCTCCAGCGCGTCCGGGTGGTCGTAGTTGTAGAGCTCGGGCTCCGCGACGTCGTAGTAGTAGCGGTCGTGGGAGAGCAGCAGGCAGCGCTCGGGCCCCAGGGCCTGGGCGATGCGCTTGGCGATGGTGGTCTTGCCCGAGGCGGTGCCGCCGGCGATGCCGACGATCAGGATGTCATCAAGGTCCATGGGTGCTCGCTGGTCTGCGCGGCTCACTCGCCGCTGCGGAGCACCTCGATCAGACGCTCCAGCTCTTCGGCGGACGAATAATCGATCAGGATGCGTCCGCCCTCCCCGCGCCCCTTGGGCTTGATGTCCACCTGGGTGGACAGGGAGCGGGAGAGGATGTCGGAGACGTAGCGCAGGGCCTTGTCGTGGCGCTTGCTCTTCACGGCGTCGCGCTTGACCTTGCGGCGGCCGCGCACCAGCGCCTCGGTGGCGCGCACCGAGAGATCCTTGGCCAGGACCTGGGCGACGATGCTGCGCAGCACCTCGTTGTCGTCGGCGACGGGGAGCAGGGCCTTGGCGTGGCCCGCGCTCAGGCGGCCCTCGCGCACCAGGTTCAGGATCTTGTCGGGCAGCCGCAGCAGGCGGAGGGCGTTGGCGACGGTGGCGCGCTCCTTGCCGACCTTGAGGGCGATCTGCTCCTGGGTGTAGCCGTAGTCCTGCTGGAGGCGGTGGTAGCCGCGGGCGGACTCGACGGGGTCCAGGTCCTGACGCTGGAGGTTCTCGACCAGGGCCAGCTCGAGCTGGACGTCGCCGTGGTCGGCGCCCTCTCGGAGCAACGCAGGGACGCTCTCCAGGCCCGCCAGGCCGGCCGCCCGGAGGCGACGCTCACCGGCGATGAGGATGTAGCCACCGCCGGGCTGGCTGCGCACCAGCAGGGGCTGCAGGACGCCGTGCTCGGAGATGGAGGCGGCGAGCTCCTTGAGGCGCTGCTCGTCAAAGTGGGAGCGGGGCTGCTCGGGGTTGGGCGTGATCTCGCCCAGGGGCAGCTCCAGGACCTTGTTGCCAGGGGCCTTCTGGGGAGCGCTGTCCAGGACGTCGTCGGGGATGAGGGCGGCGAGGCCGCGGCCGAGGCTGGGGCGACGGGACATCAGGCGATCTCCTGGGAGTGCTCAGGGAGGATGTGGCCGTCGAGGAGCTCGTCAGCCAGCTTGAGGTAGGCCTTGGCGCCGCGGCAGGTGGGGGCGTAGGCGATGACGGGGAGTCCGTGGGAGGGGGCCTCGCCCAGGCGCACGTTGCGCGGGATGACGGACTCGAAGACCTCGCCCTTGAAGACCTGCCGGAGCTGGGCCTCCACGTCCTTGCACAGGTTGTTGCGGTGGTCGTGGAGGGTGAGCACCAGCCCCTCGCGCACCAGGCGGGGGTTCAGGGCGCGCTGCACCTCGGACATGGTCCGCAGGAGCTGTCCCAGGCCCTCCAGGGCGTAGTACTCAGCCTGCACAGGGATGAGCACGGAGTCCGCCGCGGTGAGGGCGTTGATCGTCAAAAAGCCCAGCGAAGGCGGACAGTCCATGAGGATGAAGTCCACGTCGGCCGGGACCTGCTCCAGCGCGCGGGCCAGCTTGGTCTCCCGCGCCAGGGCGGTGGTCAGCTCGACCTCTGCGCCCACCAGCTTGGGGTCTGCGGGCAGCAGCTCCAGGAGCTCCATGCCGGTGTCCAGCACCGCGTCTTCGAAGCCGACGTCGCCCAGCATCAGGTCGTAGATGCCGTGCACGATCTCCCGCGGGTCGTTGCCCAGGCCGGAGGTCGCGTTGCCCTGCGGGTCCAGGTCCACCACCAGGGTGCGGTAGCCGTTGTGGGCCAGGGCGGCGGCCAGGTTGATGGTGGTCGTGGTCTTGCCGACGCCACCCTTCTGGTTGGAGACAGCGATGATCTGAGGCACGGAGCACCCCACTGTAGGAGGGAGGAGGAGGTCCGGGGATGGACCTCGGGAGGTTCCCGAACCATAGTGCTGAGCTGTTGACGACGCAAGAGAGAATGTTCCACGTGGAACATCCTTGGGGGGTTCCCCGGCCCCCTCCCCCCAGCCTCCAGGCGCGCTCAGCGCTTCCTGCAGACCACCAGCGCGCGCGTGCGCCCGTCGTCCAGGCGGTAGTGTTCCACGTGGAACATCTCGAAGTCGGCGGGAGGCTCCACGTCCTCTTCGGCCCGCATCAAGGCGACCTTTCCGCCGGAGACCAGCAGGCGCCGGGCGTCCTCGAACACCCCCTCCGGGCCCTTGTAGGCGCGGGAGACCACGCCCTGGAAGGCGCCGTCGGGCAGGTCCTCGCTGCGCTGGTGCAGCACCTCTGCGTTGGGCAGCTTCCGGGCCACCTGCCGCAGGAACACGGTGCGCCGCTCCCGGGACTCCACGAGCTGCACGCGCACAGTGGGGTGCAGCGCCGCCAGGGCCACGCCCGGAAAGCCCGCCCCCGAGCCCAGGTCGGCCCACAGCTCGCCGTCCTGGGTGGGGAGCGCCTGCATCGCCCGCCGCGCGTCCTGGAAGTGGGGCTCCAGGGGGCCGGGCCCCACCAGATCCATGGCCTTGCGCCACTTGCGCAGCAGCTCCAGGTGGTGTGTCTCGCCAGGGGTCATCGGGGCACCTTGTCGTTGGAGGTCTGGGTCTTGGCGTGGGCGCGCCGCAGGTACACCGCCAGCACGGAGATGGCGGCCGGGGGGATGCCCGGGAGGCGGGCTGCGGAGGCCAGGTTGGCAGGGCGCGCGGTCTGCAGGCGCTCGATGACCTCCTGCCGCAAGCCCGGAATCTGTGTGAAGTCCAGGCCCTCCAGGGGGAGCTCGTGCAGCTTGGCGGCTTGCCGGGCCCGCCAGGCCTCGCGCTCGATGTACCCGGCGTAGCGGATGTCGGTCTCCACCTGCGCGGCGGTCTCCGGGTCCAGCTCGGGGAGGGAGGGGAAGAGAGGCTGGAGGGCCGCGTAGGAGATCTCCTTGCGCCGCAGGAGCTCCTCACCGGTCTTCTGACGCTTCAATGGGGGGAGGCCGGCATCGGCGAGGCGCTGCTGGGTGTGACGGCTGGGGGCCACGTTCAGGGCCGCCAGCGCGGCCTTGGCCTGGGCGATGGCGGCCACTTTGCCCTGGAACACGGACCAGTCCGAGTCGTCCACGAGGCCGATCTCGCGGCCGATCTCGCGCAGCCGGAGGTCGGCGTTGTCCTCTCGCAGCAGGAGTCTGTGTTCGGCCCGGGAGGAGAACATCCGGTAGGGCTCCCCGCCCACCCCGCGGGTGGTCAGGTCGTCGATCAGCACGCCGATGTAGGCCTGGTGGCGACCCAACACAAAGGGCCGGTCCTGGGCGGCGCTCACTCCGGCCACGAAGCCCTGCACTGCCGCCTCCTCGTAGCCCGAGGTGCCGTTGACCTGCCCGGCCAGGTAGAGGCCGGGGATGTGTCTGTGTTGCAGGTCGGGGCCCAGGTCCCGGGGGTCGGCGGCCTCGTACTCCACGGCGTAGCCGTACTGGAGGATCTCCGCGTCCTCCAGCCCCGGAACTGTGCGAAGCAGCGCCGCCTGGGTCTCTTCGGGCAGGGAGGTGCTCAGCCCGCTCACATACACGCGGTCGGTCTCGTGGCCCTCGGGCTCCAGGAAGAGCTGGTGGCGGTCCCGATGAGGGAAGCGGTGCACCTTGTCTTCGATGGAGGGGCAGTAGCGGGCCCCGGTGCCGGTGATGGCACCGCTGAACATCGCGGACTCGTGCAAGCGCTCCCGGATGACCTCGTGGGTGGACTCAGAGGTCCAGGTGAGGGTGCAGGTCACGGGAGCCAGAGGGTTGGGGACGGGCGTGTGGGAGAGCCGACCCACCACAGTCTCCTGGACCTCCGTCTTGGACCAGTCGATGCTGTCGCGGCGCAGGCGCGGGGGCGTCCCGGTCTTGAGGCGCAGCAGGCGCAGGCCGGCGTCCTTGAGCTCGCGGGCCAGGTCCTCGGCGGAGTCTTCGCCGATGCGGCCACCCTGGGTGGCCTGGGTGCCGCGGTGCATCAGCGCGCCCAGGAAGGTGCCGGTGGTGAGCAGGACCTTGGGGGCCAGCAGGGTACGGCCGTCCTTGAGGCGCACGCCGGAGATGGCTCCCCCTTCGCGGAGCAGCCCCGTGACCTCGGCCTCGAGGATGGAGAGGCTGGGGAGCGCGTCCAGGCGGCGGGTCATCTCTCGGGGATAGGCGTGGGTGTCCACCTGCGCGCGGCTGCTCTGTACGGCGAGGCCCTTGCGGGTGTTCAGGCGGCGGAACTGGATGGTCGTGGCGTCGGCGACCTGGCCCATCCAGCCCCCCAGGGCGTCCAGCTCGCGCACCAGGCAGCCCTTGGCCAGCCCGCCGATGGCGGGGTTGCAGCTCAGGCGGGCGATCTGCTCCCGCTTGAAGGTGAGCAGGGCCACGGAGGCGCCCATGCGGGCTGCTGCGGAGGCGGCTTCACAGCCAGCGTGGCCGGCGCCGACGACGATGAGGTCGAACATGTTGAGGTCCAGAGCGGCGGGCCTGCTAACCCGATCTGGGGCGCTGGACGCCCTACCAGCGGGCGACGGCCTGGAACTGCTCGGTGATGGGCTCGGCCAGCCAGTGGGGGGCGATGTCGGCCACGGCGGCCTCCGCCAGCTCGCGGGAGAGGTCGCGCAGGCCGTGCTCGGCGGAGAGGATGCCCCCGTAGTCGCCCTGGTAGCGGAAGAGCACCTGGCCGTGCTTGTCGACCAGGGCGATGCCCAGCTCGGCGTGGACCTGGTAGGGCTCGCTGCGGTGGTCGACCATGACGGGCACGCCCTCGGTCCAGACCAGCTCGCCGACCATGTACTGGTCGGTCAGGGGGGAGCCCTCGGCCTCCACCACCCAGGTGAACAGGGTGGCCTCGCCCTCCATGCTCTGGGCGGCCAGGCCCATGGCCTGGGACTGCGAGAGCAGCGGGTCTTGGATGGCGTTGGCGATCTGGAGCTGCTGGGGGACCGCCAGGCGGCCCTCGCGGAAGTGGCCCTCCCAGGCGGGAGGCAGCGCCTGGTGCAGGGCGATGGGCACCTGGTTGCGGAAGGCGTAGGGCAGCTCGGCCAGCTCCGCGGTGCGCTCGAAGCGGCCCTGGGCCAGCCAGGGATCCAGGGTCTCCCCCACGCCGTCGGTGAGCTTCACCTGGGGGGCCTCGGCCACGACGATGACGGGGGCCACGGTGATGGTGCCCTGGGGCAGCTCCGGGTGCAGGTCCCAGTCCAGCGCGTCCACGGGGCGGAGATCTCGGGTGGCGCAGGCGAGGGACAGGAGCAGCAGCATGGGGAGCGTCCAGGTGGGGGAGATCGGGTCGCCGTAGACCCTCAAGGGGGCAACGCCCCCTTGGACAGGGCGCTTGCACCCGGGGTTCCAAAAAAGTGCGCCGGGGCCGGTCCAGGCTACCATCGGGCCGTGAGATCCGCGCCGCGATCCGCGCCCCTGCTGGCGGCGCTGCTGTCCTTTGGCCTGGTGCTCCCCTTCCTGGGCAAGCCGGTGCACGTGGACGACGCGAACTTCCTGGCCCTGGCCCAGGGAGCCCGCCTGGACGCGTGGCGGCCCCACGCGGTCCCCATCAACTGGCAGGGCCACCTGCAGCCGGCGTTCGAGGTGCTGTCCAACCCGCCGGGGATCGGCTGGCTGCTCGCCCCGGTGGCGGACGCGCCGGTGTGGGCCCAGCACCTGAGCCTGCTGCCCTGGCTGGCCCTGGCGCTGTGGGGGGCCTGGAGGCTGGGGCGGGAGCTGGCCGGCGACGGCCTGGGGGCGGTGTTGGTCCTGGGGAGCTCTCCAGTGCTCGTCCTGGCCGCCCAGGCGCTCACCCCGGACCTGCCCCTGGCCGCATGCGTCCTGGGCGGTCTGGGGGGCTTTGTGGGGCTCCCCCGGCGCTGGTCCTGGGCCTTCGCCCTGCTGCTGGGCTGCGCCGCGCTCTTCCGCTACTCCGGGCTGGCCCTGATCCCCCTGATCGTGCTCGCCGGGTGGCAGCGGGGGCGGCTCTGGGACAGCCTGACCTCGCTGGTGCCGATCAGTGCGCTGGTGCTGCATGACCTCCACGCGTACGGAGAGGTGCACCTGCTGGCGATGGGCAGCTTCCAGTCCGTCTCCAACACCCCCCGGGAGCTGCTGCGCAAGGCGATCGCCTCCGTCGCGATGCTGGGCGGGGCCGGGCTGCTGCCGCTGGCGGTGGGGCGGCGCGGGATCTGGGGGGCCCTGGCGGGCGCGGCTCTGGGCGTGGCGGGGGTGCTCCTGTCGGGTCAGAGCGGGCTGCCGGCGCTGATGACGGTGGCCTGTGCGGCCTCGGGGGGCGCCTCGCTGGGGCTGCTCCGGGCGCGCACCCCGCAGGACCGGCTGCTGCTGGCCTGGGGGCTCGGGGGGCTGCTCTTCCTGCTGGCCCTGCGCTTCTCGGCCACCCGCTACTGGCTCCCCTTCCTGGCGGCGCCCGCGCTGGCCATCCTGCGCCAGCGCCCCTCCCGGCGGCTGCTCGGGGCGATGGTCGGGGCCCAGGCGTTGCTGGCGCTGCTGCTGAGCGTGGACGACCTCAAGCTGGCGCAGGCCCAGCAGGCGGCCGCGCTGTGGGTGGGCCCGGGGCCGGGCTCGGTGGCGGGGCACTGGGGCTGGCAGCACCACATGGAGGCCCAGGGGTGGACGCCGCTGGAGGATGACGGGGTGCCGCTGGCGCGCCTGGCGGTCGCGGAGGCGCCTTGGCCCCAGGAGCCGGATCCCAGCGTGTGCCTGACTCTGGAGCGCAGCGCGGAGTTCCCGGATCGCTGGCCGGGGCCCCGTACCCACGGCGCGCTGGCCGGGGCGAACCTGCACGCCTTCCTGGTGCACGCGGATCCCCTGGTGGAGACCTACGCGCCCTGGGGATTCTCGGACGAGCCCTACGAGCGGGTGGCCGTCTACGCCCGCTGCGGGGGGGCCGATCCGGGGCCGGGGAGCGACTCTCCTTGAGTCCGGGGGCCCACATGCCGTCGCGGGTTGTGCAACCCTCGCGCGCTCGGGCTAGAATCCAATGGTCATGGCACATCAACTCCCCCCTCCCCCGCGTCAGCTCTGGCTGCTCGAGCAGCTCGACCAGCTCCAGTCCGAGCACGGCCGCGAGCGCCTGGTCGCCTCCCCGCTGGCCGGCTCCGGCAGCATCCGCACCCGCAGCCAGGACGCGGACGGGCTCGTGGGCGCCATGGCCGGCCTGCTCCAGCACGTGGGCCTGGGACAGCTCAAGATCGAGCTGGAGGTCCACCCCACCGGCCTGCTCCCCGGCCAGGAGGGCACCGCCACCGCCTACCGCCACCAGGGCACCTGGTTCATCGGCATCGAGGGCGGGCGCGCGCGTTTTGGGGCGGATCGACGGGGCTTCGGCGCGGAGCCTGGCGCCCTGGCCCATCAGGTCGCCCACGCCTGGCGCGCCTTCCACGGCCTGAACGTCCCCGACCCGGACATGGAGGAGATCCTCACTGAGATCACCGCCATCTACCTGGGCCTGGGCCTGCTCACCCTGGCCGACGCCCCCACCGGCAAGCCCTCCACCTCGCTGGGCTCGCTGACCCTGAGCGAGCGGGCCTTTGTCCTGGGCGCCATCCTGGCCAGCCGGGAGCTCCCCCGCCGCCAGCTCCGCCAGATCACCGAGGCCCTGGATCCCGCCCAGGCCCAGGCGGTGGAGCACGCGCGCCAGCACTTCCGGGGCAAGGGCCGCCGCGCCCTGATGGAGCTGCTGCTCACCCCCGAGGAGACCGAAGAGGTCGGCCTGATGCCCGCGCTCAGCAAGGGGGCCTCGCCCGTGCGGCGGGTGCAGAAGCATCGGGGCATGCCGGGCCTGGCCATTGGCCTCGCCGCTGGTCTGGGCGGTGCGCTGATCGGCTTCGCGGCCACGGGCAACCCCCAGTTCATGATCCTGGCGCCCTTCGGCTCCATCGCGGGCGGCCTGGGGGGCTGGACCCTACGCACCAGCCGCTGCTCCAGCTGTGGGCACGCCCTGGGCGAAGATGATGTCCTCTGCGGGGGATGCGGCGGCCTGATCACCACCAACGACTGATGTTCCACGTGGAACAGTCGCCGTGACCGAGGTCCCCGACTCCCTCGCCGACCAGGCCCTCTCCAACCTGGTCAACCAGTTCGCGCGCCCCCTGGACTTCCTGCGGGAGCTCGTCCAGAACAGCATCGACGCGGGCGCCCCGCGGGTCGAGGTGTGGCTGCGCTGGCAGCCCGACCGGGACGACGACAGCCAGGGCGTGCTGGAGATCCACGTCGACGACAGCGGCGAGGGCATGGATGAGCGCATCATCGATGAGCACCTGACCCGCCTCTTCTCCTCCTCCAAGGAGGACGATCTCACCAAGATCGGCAAGTTCGGCATCGGCTTCACGAGCATCTTCGCCATCCAGCCCGAGGCCGTGCTCCTGCGCACCGGCCGCCACGGCGAGTCCTGGGAGCTGCTCTTCCACCCCGACCGCAGCTTCGACAAGGTGCGCATCCAGGAGCCGGTGAGCGGCACGCAGATCACCCTGTTCAAGCACATGGCCAAGGCCGCGCTGCCCGGCTTCGTGCGCGACTGCCGGTGGATCCTGGGGTGGTGGTGCGAGCACAGCGACACCCCGGTGAGCTTCTGGGACCGCAGCCAGGAGCGCCCCCGGGTGCAGGCTTCGGACCTGGGCGCGGACCCCTTCGCGGCCTTCGCGGACGACCGCACCTCGCCTGCGGACGCCGGTGAACAGAGGGCGGGCCCGCAGGGACCGGAGCAGGTCAACCGACCCCTGGCGTTGGAGACGACCCTGCTCAGCGAGTCCAGGTCCTCTGGCCGGATCCAAGTGGTGGTGGGCCTCTCCGAGCGGCCCCGCTACGCCTTCTACAACGGCGGCCTGACCCTGCTGAACACCGGAAACCCAGAGGTCCTGGGCGCGCACGCACCCCGCCTGGGGCATCTGGGCTTCAAGCTCAAGTCGGACGCCCTGGAGCACACCCTGACCCGCGACAACGTCATCCAGGACGGTCACTGGGCCAAGGCCATGCAGGTGCTGCTGGAGGCCGCCGAGGGGCTCCGGGAGCGGCTGCTGACGCGCTGCGAGGAGGCGGTGCGGGCAGGGGAGGACCTGGCCCCCTGGCACCGGGCCCTGACCCGGGAGGTGACCACTCCCAAGGGCCGCCGCTGGCTCCAGCGACACCGGCAGCGGGCCCTGTTCCGCGACAGCCTGGGCCGGCCGCTCACCCTGGACCAGATACAGTCTCAGGAGAGGGACCAGGGAGCGGTGCTCTACGCCTGTGAGGCCCACCGCCTGGCAGAGGCCCTGGAGTCCATCGGGGTTCGGCTCCTGGCCGCCGGCGAGGACACGCGTGCGCTGCTCACCGCCGCGTGGGAGCCGCCCCTGTGGGTGCCTTGGGACCAGCGGGGCCGCGTGCAGCTCACGGCGGATGAACTGTATTTGATCCCCGACCTCACCCCGGAGGCCAGCCTGGACGAGCGGGAGCACCTGGTGTTCTCCCACCTGCGCACCCTGCTGCAGGACAGCGTGGGCAGCCGCCTGCGCTTGATGGTGGGGGACTTTGGGGGTGTGAGTGCGGGGGCTCGGGGCCCGGTGGCGCTGGAGGGGCCCGGGGATGGGCAGGTCTTCCAGCGTCCGGAGACCCGGTGGCTGCAGATCCCCGCCTTCCTGCGCGGCCGCAGCGTGCTGTTGAACCGGAACCACCCCAGCGTGCGCCTGTTCGTCACCGCGGGGGCCGAGGCCCTGGAGATGTCTGTGTTGGGTCTGGCCCAGCTCCTGCTGCACCACGACGGCCTGGAGCGGGAGTCGGTCTATGACACCCTGCTGCTGCGGGCCCTGGACGGGGCGGAGTCTGTATGAGTCAGCTCGAGGAGCTGTTGGCGCGCAGTCGGGCCCCTGGGGACTTTGTGGAGCGCAAGCGCTTCACGCTCTCGCGGGAGAAGGCGGTCGAGAAGCAGCGGGAGTACGCCCTGCGCAGCCCCCAGCAGTACATCCTGGAGCTGATCCAGGCCGCCGTGCTGTCCGGGGCCAGCTACATCGCCGTGGATCTGCGCCCGGAGAGCATCTTGGTGGCCTTTGTGGGGGGCAGGGTGATCCAGCAGGAGGAGCTGGAGTCGATCCTGGACTACCTGTTCGCGGACCGCGGGGACCCGCGCTTTCGACACCTCGTACAGATCGCGATCGGCATCAACGCGCTGCTGCAGCGCAAGCCCAAGCGCATCCGGATGGAGAGCGGGGACGGTGACAACGGGGTGCGTCTGGACCTGGATCCGTCCGGAAAGGGGGAGCTTGGGCGCCCGCAGGACGCCATCTCGGGAACCTATCTGCTCATGGAGCGGCGGATGCCCTGGCTGGCGCGGCTTCGGCAGCCGGCGATCTACCCCGAACAGAAGCTGGTGGAGGAGGCCTGCACCCACCTGCCGGTGCCCATCATCATCAACGGAAAGGCGCCCTTTGGGTACAGCGCGCGGCGCAAGCTCAAGCTCTATGGGGTGGCCAGCCAGCGCTTCTTCGATCAGGGGGAGCTGCGCGGGGTCGTGGGCCTGAACCCCCGGCCCGATCAGCCGCCGGTGTTCCAGATCGTGGTGGGTGGCTGCGAGATCGTGCGCCTGGAGCTGCCCGAGGTGGGGAGCCTGCAGGGCGACCGGCGCAGCTTCCACGGGGTCTTGTGTGATGACCGCCTGCGCAAGACCGCGGACCAGGCGGACGTGGTGCGGGACGCGCGCTTCTCCCGGGCGCTGCGGGCGCTGCAGGACCAGGTGCGGCTGCTGGTGCAGGAGCAGCTCCCCGATCGCCAGCTCGTGCAGGTGCCCGTACCCCTGAGCGCGGGCGAGCTGGAGGAGGAGGAGCAGGCCCCCGAGCTGGCCCCGGTGGGCGAGCGCCTGCCCTGCCTGGGCCCCGGGGATGGGGTCGCGGTGTCGCTGCTGGAGGCCTGCGCTGGGGAGCCCCTGTTCTGGATGGAGCCGGGGGAGCTGGGGCGGCTGGCGGATCTGGCGGATCCGGCGCGCTTCCCCTTCCGCGTGCTGCTGATCTCCGAGGCCGAGGCGCGCTCGCTGCACCGGCTGGTCCCGGAGCTGTCCCTGCAGCGGCTGGGCTCGGCGGCGGACCTGGAGTTCGTGCAGCGGGTGCTGACCCGCGAACACCCGGTGCACGCGCTGAGCGTCCCCGTGTCGGAGGAGGCGCTGCAGGGAGAGCTGGTCCTGCGCTTTCACGGCCAGGGCCCCCTGCCGGGCTGGGGCGAGCCCGGACAGCTCCCGGTGTGCGTGTCCCGCGGCGGGCGGGCGCTGTCCCTGAGCTCCTTCTCGCTGCCGATCCCCGGGGTGAGCGCGGAGCTGCGCCTGCAGGGCGGCCTGGACGAGGAGCTGGCCTGGATGGGGGTGCTGACGCGCCTGGTGCAGGCCGAGCTGTGGCGCCTGGTGGCGTCGCTGGATCCGCTGGACCCGGGCAGCCAGGGCCTGCTGGCGAGCCTGTTGGGACAGCAGGCGCGGATCCGGGTGGGCCGGGGAGAGGAGGAGAGGCTGGAGGTGCACGCGGCGCTGCCGCCGGAATGGGGGCCCACCGGCCTGGCCTTGGTCGACCGCCCCCTGGACGGGCGCGGCCTGAGCCTCCGAGGCTTCCTGGACGCTCTGGGCGCCGGCGAGGTCACCCCGCTGCCCGCCGAGCTGCGCGCGCGCCTGGGGCCCCTGCTGGAGCGCCTGGGGGGTGGGTGGAGCGCGCCGGAGGGGGCGCAGCTCCTGGCGCTGGTGGGGCTGGAGGACGGCCAGTGGTTCCCGGGGCACGCGGGGGAGCGCGCCTGGGTGGCCGCAGGAGAGGCGCCAGGGCCCCTGGAGGCCGGCGAGGGCTGGCAGGTGGTCCCGGGGCCGGTGGCGGGGACCTGGCGGGCCTGGTGGGGCGCGGAGCCCGACTGGGCGGGCGCCTGGGAGACCCTGCTGGAGGTCTGGCCGCCCCGGCGGCACGCGCACCGGCGCTGGGCGCTGGAGGCCGCGCTGGGGCGGCCGGTCGATCCCGTGGTGACCTCGTCGATGGGCGAGGATGCCCGCACGGTGTCCGCGTGGACGGAGGTGGAGACGGTGTGCTTTGCCGCCGCGGGGGGCGTGTTGCCGCCTCAACCGGAGCTGATCCTGCTGCCGGCCCTCGAACTGCTGACCCTGGAGCGGTTGACCGGCCGGCGACTGCCGCTGCGTCTGGATGATGCGCCGGAGGTGTGGGCGTCGCTGGTGGATCCCCAGCCGGGGCAGTGGCTGCTGCGCCAACCCCTGAGCGTGGCGGGAGTGCGGGGCTGGCTGGGGCTGCGGGTGCCCTTCGACGCGACGGGCGGTGTGCTGCTGCGGGACCCGGACGGGGGCTGGGCGGTGCTGCCGGACCTGGACGCGCGGCTGCCTTGCCACGGGCTGGTCTGGATCACGGACTCCCGGCCGGCCCTGAGCGAGGCGCAGCAGGAGCTGCTGGGCTTGGCGGCGCTGCAGCTCTACCAGCGGCTGGCCACCGGGCTGCGGGCGCGGCGCTTTGGGGAGCAGACGGAGCACGCGCGGCGCTACGCGATGCACTTCTGCGTGCTGGCCAGTCAGCAGGGCCGGGGACACCTGGGCACGGTGCGGCTCCTGGCGGCGGGGGTGGTCCTGGAGGACGCGCAGGGGCAGCGCTGGGGCACGCTGGACGCCTGGCTGGACGCGGCCCCGGAGGCCCGGCCGGCGCTCCCGATCCCGTTGCCTCGGGCCCGGCGGGTGCTCCCGGAGCGGCGGGTGAGCGGCGAGCTGGTGCGCAGCATCCAGGAGCTGGGGAAGCAGGCGGAGCTGGGGGTGCCGCTGCAGGTGCACTGGCTGGAGAAGGCGCGGGGGCCGGCGGTGACGCGCGCGAGCTCAGGGGGCGTGAGCCTGGGGCTGAACCGGTTGCACCCGGTGGTCGCGAAGGCGGCGGCGGGGCCGGGGGTGGCGCGGCAGCTCCTGCTCCTGGAGGTGACCCGGCAGATCGCGTGCGGGCTGGAGGAGCTTGGGCTCCCCGGGGGGCTGGCGGAGCTGCAGCAGGTGCTTCTGGCGCGGCGGCTGGGCCTGAGCTGAGGGCCGGGAGGCTCAGCCGAGGGCGTCCGCGAGGGCGTCGAACACCGTGCGCAGGCGGCGGCTGGTGTGGAGCTCGCGGTGGCAGACCAGCCAGGTCTGCAGGGGCATGGTGAGCTCGGGGAGCACGCGCTGCACTCGGGGCTCGGCCTCGCCCACCTGGGTCATCATGAAGCAGAGCCCGGCGCCCGCGCAGCACAGCGACCACTGCACCAGGTGGTTGGCGGCGGTGACCGGGTAGTTCTGGGGCTGGGTGTCCACGCCCAGGCGCTGGAGGCCGGCGATCATGGCCTCGGTCTGGTCGAAGGCCAGGATCTCGCAGCGGGCCAGATCCGCGGGGCTCCGGATGGGCCCGACGCGCTCCAGGTAGGCGGGGGCGGCGTAGAGTCCGGCGCTGCCGTCGCGCAGGCGCTTGCCGATCAGGCTGGCGTGCTGGGGCCGCACGTTCCGGATGGCGATGTCGGCCTCCCGCCGCAGCAGGTCCCGCAGGGCGTTGGAGGCCAGCAGCTCCAGCTCGATGCCGGGGTGCTCCCGGCGCAGGGAGACGACCACGGGGGGCAGCAGGAAGGCGGTGATGGCCTCGCTGGCGGTGACCCGGACCAGGCCCTCGATGCGCTCGGAGCGGCCAGCGGCGGCGCGGGAGACGCCCAGGGCGGCGGTGGCCATCTTGAGGGTGTGCTCGCGGAGCTGGACGCCGCTCTCGGTGAGCTGCAGGCCGGTGCCCACGCGCTCGAAGAGGGTGACGCCCAGCTCCTGCTCCAGGGCGGCGACCTGCCGGCCCACGGTGGGCTGGGTGCTGCCGAGGGCGCGGGCGGCGGCGGAGAAGGAGCCCTCCTCGGCGGCGGCCAGGAAGGCGCGCGCCCGGTTCCAGTCAAAGTCGATGAGGGACCATTCCATGCAAAAAGGCATAACCGATAGGCGGCGTTGGGTACTGCCCATGCGAAATCGTCTTGCATAGCTTGAAGGGGCAACAGGAGAACCCCATGCGAGCCGCCTTCACCCCCGCCTACGGTCCCAGCGATGTCCTCGAGCTGCGCGCCATCCCCCGCCCCCAGCCCGGCCCCAGGCAGGTGCTGGTCAACGTGCACGTCAGCGTGGTCAGCGCCGGAGACCGCCGCCTGCGCAGCGCCGACTTCCCCGGCATCAGCGCGCTCCCCGGTCGCCTGATGATGGGCGTGCTGCGGCCCCGTCACCCCGTGCAGGGCACCATGTTCGCCGGCCGCGTGGCCGAGGTGGGCGCTCAGGTCACCCGCTTCAAGGTGGGCGACGAGGTCTTCGGTCAGGTGGACAACGGCGCCTGGGCCGAGGCCGTGCTGGTGGACGCCGAGGGCCCCATCGCCCTGCGCCCGGACAAGGTCTCGCGGGAGGCCGCCGCTGCGCTGAGCTACGGCGCGGGCACCGCCCTGCACTTCCTGGACGAGCTGGCCCAGGTGCAGCCCGGCGAGGAGGTCCTGATTCTGGGCGGCTCGGGCGGCGTCGGCCGCTACGCGATCCAGATCGCCCGCTGGCTGGGCGCTGTGGTGACGGCGGTGGGCAGCGAGGCGCACCACGAGCGGATGAAGGCCCTGGGCGCCCACCAGGTCCACGACCACCGCAGCTTCGACTACACCCGCGCCGAGCAGCGCTGGGACGTGGTGTTCGATATCGCGGACTGCAGCAGCTTCCCCCAGGCCCGGGAGCGCCTGAACGCCGGGGGCCGCTACCTGACCCTGACGATCCGCCCCGGGCACCTGTTCTGGATGCTGGCGAGCCGGCTGGTGGGCGACAAGCACGCCGTCTTCAACGTCGCCATTGGAGACCGCGAGAACACCGAGCGATTGGCTCAGCTCGCCAGCGAGGACATCCTGGCCCCGACCATCGCGGCGCGCTTTTCGCTGGAGCAGATCGCCCAGGCCCACGCCTGCGCGGAGTCCGGGGCGCGGGGCAGCGTGGTGGTGGAGGTCACCCCGCCCTTCAGCCTTGCTCGCTCAGCCACTGAGCGCCTGCGGGCGTGAGCCGGCTCTCGCCGGTGGCCTCGTCGTAGTCCAGCAGGCCCTCTTCGGTCATCTCCTCCATCAGGCGGGAGAAGCCGCGGTGGGCCACGAAGTAGCGGCGCTCGCTGTTGTCGTGCATCTCGCCCAGGTGGGCCACGCCGCCTTTGTCCTGGACAAAGCGCAGAGTGCCCTTCTTGGCCCGCAGGATCGCCTTGCGCTGCTTCTCGGGCGAGATCTCCCGGGCCTTGGGCGAGCCGGGGGCCGGGCGGGAGACGGCGCCCTCGGGCATGGCGGGGCGCTTGGGCGCGGCGGCCTTGGGGGGCGCCGGCGCGGGGGCCTGGGGAGAGGGGGTCTCGGCCTTGGGAGCTGCGGCCTCGGCGGCGGCCTTGGGCGGGCTGGCCGGCTGCTGGGGGGCGGGCTCCGAGGCAGGCTGAGGGGCCTTGCCCAGCGCGCGCTTGAGGCGATCCTTGATCCGCTGTCGAATGGCCACGCGCACTCCGGGGCTGGGGGCTCGATCGCCCTTGTGCCACGACGCCGGCCGCCTTGCAATGGAGAGGGTCTGTTCCACGTGGAACATCTGCGCGCCGCCGCGGTCCGAACCCGGTGTCGCCCGCCCAAACCCAGCAGAGAACTCCCGCCCGGGGTACAACAACGATGATGGCTGTGACCTCCCGCAAGCGAGCTTCGCCCCCCAACCAGGCCGCGCTGCAGCAGCGCCGCGAGGAGATCCACAAGCGCCACCAGGAGGCCCTGGCCAAGGTCGAGGCCCTGGTCAAGACCCAGGACGAGCTGGGCCGCGCCCTGGACGGGGAGCTCAAGGCCATGAAGGGCCACGAGTCCGCCCTGGCCGATCTGGAGGCCCAGCAGGCGGACGACTCGATGTTGGCCAGCCTGATGCGCCGCTTCACCGCCCGCCGGGTGATCCTGGGCCGCCGGTCCGTGGCCGAGGGGCTGCTCAAGCAGTACGAGCTGGCGTCGCTGCGGCTGCGCCAGGCCTCGGCGTTCTCGGACGAGCTGCGCCTGACCGCCCTGGAGCTCCAGGAGCAGGTGGACGGGCTGCACCGGGAGCGGGTGGAGTCCGCGGGCAACCAGCGCCTGAGCGCCGAGCGGGTGCTGCAGGTGGAGGCCGAGCTGGAGGCCCTGGAGGCCGGCACCGGCAACTTCACCGACGCGGAGCGCGCCCGTCGCATCGACCAGCTCAGCTTCGAGCTGCGGGAGGAGAGCCTGAACATGGAGCTCTTCCGGGTGGCCGAGCAGCTCGCCGCCGACAGCCTGCAGCCCGCTCGGGCCCTCCGTGACACAGTCATGGAGCTGAACGAGGGGATGTCCGGCTATGTGATGAAGGCCAGCGGCGCGGTGGACAACGCCGGGCGGCGCATTCAGGCCTTGGGCATGGCCGCTGACGCCCCGCTGGTGGTCGCCGAGCTGCAGGAGTCGCTGTCCGAGCTGGGCACCGCGATGGAGGTCACACAGACCTACGTGGAGCAGACCCAGGCGCTGCTGGTGGACGTGCTCCCCGACCTCTCCCGCCGGGTCTCCGCCGAGGTCAACGGCCGCAACCTGCTGCTCGCCGACAGCGTGTCCGCCCTCTCCCGGGAGAAGGCCCGCGCGGAGGCCGACCGGCGCCTGCGCATCGAGGCCGAGGCGGAGGTGGAGCAGTGGCTGGAGGAAGGGGAGGAGCTGTGAGGCTCACCCCGGCCCTCCCCCCGGAGCGGGTGGCGGGCTACTTGCGGGCCCTCGCCACGGCGCTGGACAGGCTGGCCCCAAACGAGGACTGGCCGCCCCTGTCCGAGTGCCTGGCGCTGCTGCACGCGCTCTCGCCCGAGTGCTCCGGTCCCCTGCTGGCCCCGGCGGAGCTGTCTGTGGTGGGTCTGCCCGCCTATTCCTGGGTCTCCAGAGTGCACGCGGAGACCGTGCTCGCCCAGCAGGGGCGGGATGAATCCGACACAGACCTGGCGCTGATCGAGCGCGCCAAGGGGCTGGACCCGGAGCTGGGCGACCGCGTGGCCGGCCGGCGGGCGCTGCACCGCTTCCTGAGACGTCACACAGTCCTGCCCCGCCGCCGCCTGCGGGGGGCCCTGCGGCGGCGCAGCCCTACCCTGGACATCCGGCTGCACTTTGACCACATCGACGCCCAGGGGTATTGGTCGCGGATCTGTGTGGATCTGCGCGGCCAGGGGCTGCGCATCGGGCCCATCTATCTGGAGCGGGATGGGCTGGTGGCCACGGACAGCGGGGTGGTGGATCTGTTCATGCGCCACGCCGAGGTCCCCCTGCTGGCGCTGCACGCACAGTTGGAGGAGACCCTGGGCAGCGTGACGCGCTTGTCGCGCTCACAGATCGGGCCCTTCTGGTTTCCGGGGGTTGCGCTCCCGGACAGTGTGTCCTCGTCTTTGGGCAGAGGGCTCGCGATGCACGTGGGCACAGAGGTGTTCGCGGTGGACATCTCACAGTCCTACAGCCAGGATCCCCTCCACCCGGAGCTGCTGGAGACCCCCGAGGGGATGGGGGGCTATCGGGGGCGCCGCGTTGCCTGCGTGGGGGGGCTCGTGCCGGAGTTCCAGGAGTGGGCAGCGTCGCTGGGGCTGCGGATGCAGGTGGTGGAGATCTGAGCGGCCCCCCGGAAGTGGCGCTCAGCTCGAGACGCTGGGGAGCTCCAGCCAGAAGACGGCGCCACCCAACACAGTGCTCTCGCCGACGCCCACCTGGCCGTTCATGGCGCGCACCATGTGCTTGACGATGGCAAGACCCAGGCCGGTGCCGCCCACTTCTCGGCTGCGGCCCTTGTCCACGCGGTAGAAGCGCTCGAAGATGCGCTCTCTGTGTTCAATGGCGACGCCGGGGCCGGAGTCGTGTACCTCCAGGCGCACCATGTCGTCCTGGAGCGTGGCGATGATCTGCACGGCCCCGCCGGAGGGGGTGTATTTGAGGCCGTTTGTCACCAGGTTGGAGAGCACCGTCTGCAGGGCCTTGGGGTCCGCGAGCACCTGCAGGTCCGGGGGCACCCTGCAGCTCAGGCCGACCTGCTCCTTTTGGGCGAGCTCCTCCATGGGCTCCTCCAGGCGGTGGAGGATCTGTGTGAGGTCCAGGACCTCCAGGCGCACGGGCATCTTGCCGGCCTCGATGCGGGAGATCTCCAGCAGGTCGGAGATGAGGGCGGAGAGGCGCTCGGAGCTGCGCAGCACGGCGCCGACCAGCATGCGGGTGGGCTCGGGGCCGTCGTCGATGGCCTCGTCCAGCAGGGTCTCGGCGTTGGCGCGGATGATGGCGATGGGGGTGCGCAGCTCGTGGGAGACGTTGGAGACGAAGTCCCGGCGCAGGTTCTCCAGGCGGCGCAGGCGGGTGAGGTCCTGGAAGAGCAGGACGGTGCCGCCGGGGGCGGGGGTCATGCGGAGCTGGACGGTGGTGGCGCCAGGGAGGGCGATCTCGATGACCTCGACCTCGTCGTCCTCGTCGGTGTCCTCCAGCAGCTCGCGGAGCTGGGGGAGGGGGATGGCCTCGAAGATGGACTGGCCCAGCTTGCTCTGGTCCACGCGCAGCAGCGGTCCGGCGGCGGAGTTGACCACGCGGATGATGTGGCCGTGGTCCAGGGCGATGACGGCGACGTCCAGGCCCTCCAGCACGGCGCGGAAACGGTCGCGCTCGGCGGAGAGGGCGGTGATGGCGGTCTCCAGGGCCTCGGCGGCGTCCTCGTCGGGCTGGGGGCGGGTGTCCAGGGAGCGCTCGTGGGTGCGGACCAGGGCCTGCTCCAGGAGCAGGGAGGCCTGCCAACTCGCCAGGCCGGACATGAAGAGGGCCACGGCCAGGGCGGAGAGGCCGGAGAAGGCCAGGGTGCGGCGCTGGGCGCTCAAGGCGGAGTCGATGGCGTCCAGCGGGGCGGCGGAGCGCACGACCCAGCGTTGGCCGCTGTGCTCGGTGGGCAGCGCCAGGTAGCGCATGTCCTGGTTCAGGGTGTCCGAGGTGCGGGAGCTGAGGCCGCGCTCACCGGCCAGAGCCTGGGCGACCTCGGGGCGGGTGTCGTGGCGGTCGAGCTGCTGGAGGGCGGGGGCGTCCAGCTCGGAGTCGCCGCGCACCCAGCCGTCCTGGTCGATGATGCTCAGGCGGGTGTCGGAGGCGGCGCCGACCAGATCCGCGAGCGCATCGAGCCCGGCGTCGGGGGTGTCCACGAGCAGGAGCTGGACGAGCTGGGCCTGCTCCTGGAGGCGGGTGTCTTCGGCCTTGAGCAGGCGGGCCTTGAGGCTGCGGTCCAGGGCGATGCCCCAGCCCAGTCCGAGGGCGAGCAGGAGACCGAGGCTGAGGAGGAAGAGGCGGGTGGCGAGGTGCGTGCGGCTCATCGCGCCGGCGGCTTGCGGCGGAAGCGGTAGCCCACGCCGCGCAGGGTCTCGATGTAGTTGCCGGTCTCGCCCATCTTGGCCCGCAGGCGCTTGACGTGGGTGTCGACGGTGCGGCTGGAGACGCCCTCGCGGTAGCCCCACACCTCGGCCAGGAGCTGGTCGCGGGTCTGCACCTGGCCCTTGTTGTTCAGGAAGTACAGGAGCAGGTCGAACTCGATGAGGGTGAGGGTGACCTCCTCCTCCTCGATCCACACGCGGCGGCCGGGCTCGTCCACCTGGATGGGGCCGAAGCTGCGCAGGGCGGCGGCGCCCTTGCCGGAGCGGCGGGCGCGGCGGAGCACGGCCTGCACGCGCAGCAGCAGCTCGCGGGTGGAGAAGGGCTTGGTCATGTAGTCGTCGGCGCCCACCTCGAAGCCGACGACGCGATCGATCTCTTCGCCGCGGGCGGTGAGCATGATCACGGGGATGCGGCGGGTGGTGGGGTCCGAGCGGAGCTGGCGGCAGACCTCGGTGCCGGAGATGTCGGGGAGCATCAGGTCCAGCAGCACCAGGTCGGGGGCGGGCTCCGAGCGCGCGCGCTCGAGGCCCTCCAGCCCGCGGAGGCAGGCGCTGACCTTGTAGCCCTCCTTCTCCAGCCGGTAGCTGAGGGTCTGGACCAGATCGGCTTCGTCTTCGACCAAGAGGATGTGTGCGCTCATGGCTTCGGACTAACCCCGGCAGGGGTCGTCCAGGCCAGCGCCGTCGCGCAAATGTTTCGGCTCAGAAACGTGGGGTGACCGGGGTGACGCGGGAAGGCAACAGCTCGCCAGGGCGCCCCGGTCGGCCGCTGTTGCCGCGCCGGCCTTCGCGGCCGGGCTCGCCCTCGGGGCTGCCGTCGCCTCCGTCTCCGGCATCCCCTCCGGCTCCGCCCGGCCCCGCAGGGCCGCCGTCCGCCTGGAGCGTGATCCGGTCCGCGTAGCGCTCCGCGCCCGCGTCCACGAGCAGCTCCAGGCTGCCGCCCACGCCGCCGTCTCCGCCGGAGCCGCCGTCTCCGCCGTCTCCGCCCTGGCCGCCCGGCCCGCTGGGCGTGCCGTCGCCGCCGTCGCCGCCGTCGCCGCCGTCCTGCCCGTCCTCGCCGGCGCCACCGACGCCGCCGCTGACGTCCACCCACAGGCTCCCGTTGTTGGGGTCGAGCAGGTAGTACAGCGTGTCCTTGGTGCTCCCCATCGTGTAGGCCACGCGGGCCTCCAGCAGCCCGGCGGTCTTGCCCTCGCCCTGGGTCAGGGAAACGGTCGCGTTCGCGCCGTAGCCGGCGTGTCCCCCGTGGGCGCCGTGGCGGCCGTCCTGGCCCCGGCGACCCGGCCCGCCGCGCTCACCGCCGCGGTCCCGCCCGTCCTCGCCGTCTTCTGCGCTGATGGACATGTCGGAGTCGCCGCGCATCCCGGGGGCGCCCCGCAGGTCCAGGTAGTAGGCGCAGTCGTAGCGGGCGACGACCTGGCCCTCCCAGGAGACCTTGGGGCGGTCGTCCAGCCAGACCTTGAGCTCCAGGGGGCGCTTCCAGCTCGTGTGCGGGTCCTGGGGCATGAGCAGCCGGCCGGCGGGCTGGGGCACGCCGTCGAGCTCCACGCGCAGGTGCTTCCAGGGCAGCTTGTTGCGGCCCCGGCCCGTGGTGGTCTTGCGCTGCCCGTTGCGCATGCGGGCGTTGACCTTGAAGGCCGCGTTCTCGCCCGGGCACAGAGCGATGGTTCCCTGGTCGGAGGGCACGTGGATGCGCTTGATCTTGGCGGGGCTGGCGCAGGCGGCCAGCAGCAGCAGGGCGGTCATGGGGTGGTCTCCATCGGGGGGCGCTGGCGCGCCGCGAGGCGGTCTCGGTGGCGCTGGTAGCCGCGCCGGAGCTCGTGGGTGACGCCGGCCAGGCAGAGCGCGTGGTGCAGGCCCAGCCAGAGCCAGCCCCGCAGGCCGAGCTGGGGGCCGATCAGGGCGGTCATGGCCACCGCGACGATGGCCCAGACCAGGGCGACGATGACTCCGCCGTCAAGGCGTCGAGCGGCCATACAGGTGGTTCCCGATGTCCTTGTCCCAGTTGCTCACCGCCAGATCGCGGCGGATGGGCAGTAATACGCTCACGCTCCACTCGCCGGGGCCAGAGGCCCAGCCCTCGTGGGTGCAGGCGCCGGAGGCCTCCACCACGCGGCCCCGGGGGATGGGCTGCAGGCCCTGGCCCGAGATGACCTCGACGGTGGACGAGCTGCCGTCCAGGTCGCCGAAGGCGAGGGCCTCGATGACGGACGTTGGGGACGAGATCCAGGAGGGCTCCGGCTCCAGGGCCTCCCCCTGGTTCAGGTAGATCCGCACCGACGCGCCCAGGCTGCCCTCGGGGCCCCAGGCGCCCGCGACCAGGTCCAGGGTGTCGTCTCCATCGACGTCCTCCAGGCGCACGGCCGACTGGTAGAGCGGGTCGTCCTGCGACTCCCAGCAGCGCGCCCAGTCGGGGCCGCAGTAGACGCTCACGGTGCCCGCGCCGCCGAGCTGCAGGTTGTCGCTGATGACCAGGTCCAGGTGCCCGTCGCCGTCGATGTCGCCGATGTCCAGGGTGTTGCCCTCGAAGCGGGTGTCCTCGCCTGCGGCCAGCCAGCTCGGGGTGTCCGAGAGGCCGTCGGGGCCGCCCGGGTACATGGCGTGCGGTGTGCCCACGTTGGCCAGCACCAGATCCAGCCAGCCGTCCCCGTCGAGATCCGCCAGGCCAACGTCCAGGGCCTGTCCGGGGGGCGAACTCCAGATCTGGGAGGCGCCGAAGTCCCCGCTCCCGTCGTTCTCAAAGACCAGGGAGGAGGCGGGGGTTGAGTGGTAGGGCTCGCCCACCGCGACGGCCAGATCTAGGTCGCCGTCGCCGTCCAGGTCGCCCAGGGTGTTGTTGAAGGAGTGGAAGCCCCCGGCGCTCCAGTCGGGCTGGGTGCTCAGGGTGCCGCCCTGGTTCAGGAAGAGCTCGACGCCGCCGGTCTCGGAGAAGCCGCCGTCGCCGATGAAGCGGCTGGCGACCAGGTCCGGGAAGCCGTCACCGTTGACGTCCGCGGCGCTGATGTGGCCGTAGTAGTGCAGCCCCGAGCTGGTCCACGCTGCGCGCTCCTGGAGCTTGCCGTCGACGTTCTCGTAGAGCGCGATGGGGCCGCGCTGGATGTCGTTGCCGTAGCTGACCAGCAGGTCGGGATCGCCGTCCTGGTCCACGTCGGCGAAGGCGAGCCCCGTAGCGACGCCGGACTCTTCGGACTCCCAGCGGGGGCTGCGCTCCAGATCCAGGGGGGTGTCGCTGGACGCGGCGGTGTCGCTGTCCTGGGAGTCGGACCCAGGGTCGCGGGACCAGCCCTGAAAGGGCGTGGCGTTGCAGGCCAGCAGCAACAACAGCATGATCACAGGATAGCCACCCGCGCAGGAGATCGGATTGGAGACCCCGCCGCAGAGACCCGGTCTCCACTTCCTTGTCGGGCCCAGAGAGGCCGGCATGAGGGCAGATGTGTTCCTGGCGGGGCGGCTGCCGGACCACAGCCGCTCGCAGATCCGGGCGGAGATCCGGGGCGGGGGGATCCTCAGCGACCTGCGGCGCCTCAAGCCCAGCTCCGGCCTCAAGGAGGGGGAGTCGCTGACGGTGACGCTGCCCGAGCTGGACGGGCCGGTGGAGCCCAAGCCGGCGGTGCCCCGGGTGCTGTGGGCGGACGCGCACTTTGTGGCCTTCGACAAGCCCACCGGGCTGCTGGCCCACCCGGCGGGGGGGATCTACATCTGGGGGCTGATCAACCTGGCGCGCGAGGCCTTCCCGGACGAGGACCTGCACCTGCTGCACCGCCTGGACCGGGAGACCAGCGGGGTGAACCTGGTCTCGCGCACGAAGCTGGCCACGGTGAACATCAAGGAGGCCTTCAAGCAGCGCGCGGTGCTCAAGACCTACCACGCGATCGTGCGGGGGGTGGTGCCCTGGGAGCAGCGCCTGGTGAACGCGCCGATCGGCTCGGACCCGGACTCTCCGGTGCGCCTCAAGCAGGCGGTGGTCGCCGATGGCCAGAGCGCCGTGACCGAGGTCCGCGTCATCCAGCGCTTCCGCGACCTGACCCTGGTGAGCTGCCGGCCCCACACCGGGCGCACGCACCAGATCCGCGTGCACCTGGACCACCTGGGCTTCCCCATCCTGGGGGACCGGCTCTACGGCCAGGACCCGGAGGTCTTCCTGAACCTGCTGGAGGGGAGGCCGACCCGACGCCTACGCAGACGCTTGGGTCACCCCCGTCACTGCCTGCACGCCCGCGCACTGCACCTGCCACATCCCGCCACCGGCGAGGTGATCTCGGTGCGGGCCCCGATGCCCGCCGACATGGCGCGGGTGCTCCGGAAGGCCCGATGAAGCCGGACCGGCAGGCGCTGCTGTGGCGCGGTCTGGAGCTGGCGGTGCTGGCGCTGCTGCCGGTGGCGCTGCTGCTGCGCGGGGGGGAGCTGGCCCTGGGGATGGGCTCGGTGGACCTGCAGGGGCACCTGTGGATGGGGTGGCACGCGGGGCGGGAGGGGCTGCTGCAGACGGAGCTGCTGGGCTGGCCGCAGGGGCTGGATCTGCTGCCGGTGCTGGGGGGTTGGCTGGACGTGTGGCTGGTGGGCGTCCTGGAGGGGACGATCGGCTTGATTCCGGCGTACAACGTGGTGATCGCGCTCTATGTGTTCATCGCCGGGCTGGGGGGCGCGGCCCTGTCCCGCAGCCTGGATGCGCCGCGGGGGGCGTGGGTGGCGGGGCTGCTGCTGCAGCTCGACGGATTCCTGCTGCTGCACCTGCAGGGGGGCCGTCCCGAGCAGGTGGGGCTGGGCTTTGTGGCCCTGTCGGCGGCGGCCGCGGTGCGCCTGCTGCGCCTGCCCCCGGACGCGCCGGCCCTCAAGGCGCTGGGGTGGGGGGCCTTGGGCGCGCTGGTGCTGTTCGTGAGCTGGGAGCTGGCGCTGCTGACGGTGCTTTGCCTGGCGCTGGTGCTGCCCTTCCAGCTTCGGCGGGAGCGGCTGCGGGCGCTGGGTCTGGGGGCGCTGGGGGCGCTCGCGCTGGGGGGACCCTGGGTGTTGCTCTTCTTGGTACGCGCCGGAGGGGTGCGGGCGGCGGACGAAGGGGGCTTCGCCCTGGAGACGGCCCAGCGGGCCAGCGTGGGGCTGCTGGGGTGGCTGGCGCCCGGGATCGGACGGCCGACCTGGGCGGCGCTGCTTTGCCTGCCCGCGCTGCCCTGGCTGCTGCGGGGGCCCCGGCGCTGGGGGCCGCTGCTGGGGCTCGCCGTGCTGCTGCTGCTGCTGGCCCTGGGGCCTGTGCCGGGGCTGATGGAGCCGGGCCAGGGGGCGCCCTGGGGGCCCTTCCACTGGATGCAGCGGGTGCCGCTGCTGGGGTGGTTCCACTGGCCGGAGCGCCTGCTGGCGGGGCTCAGCGTGCTCGCGGTGGCGGCCGCAGGCGTGGCGGTGCAGACAGCCGGTCCTCGCTGGGGGGCGGGGTTGAGCGCGGTGTTGGTGCTGGGTGCAGGCCTGGAGATGGGCCCTCGTGTGCCCGAGGGGACCTATCCCCTCCCCCTCTTCCCGGAGCTCGCGGTGCTGGAGTCGCTGCCCGAGGGTGCGGTGCTGGACCTGCCCATCCAGCCCGCCGCGGCCCATCACCTGCCCTACCAGATGATGCAGATCCGCCACGAGCGGCCCATCCTGTTCAACATGGTGCTGGACCACCTGCGGGACGACAGCCTGGACCGCCGCGTGGAGAGCGATCCCGTGCTGCGTTGGTTCCGCGCGCTGATGGAGCCCGGCCCGCCGCCCCAGCGGGACTGGGGGGAGCCGGAGCTGCGCGCGCTGCGGGAGCAGGGCTTTGTGGTGGTGGCGCTGCACCAACCGAGCTGGCCGCTGCAGCGCTGGGGGATCGCCCGCAAGGCGCTGATGGAGGAGCTGGGAGCCCCCCTGCCGTCCAAGGGGAACACCTGGCTGGCGTGGCCGCTGCCGGAGCGCTCGGAGCCCCAGGATTGAGCTGGGATCTGGCCGCGGGATCCGCGCCCTATGGATCTGTCCCTACGCGCCGGATGCCCGATCAGATCGGCGAGATCGGCGGGTGAAAGAGTGAAAGCCTGACACGTAAGAGAAGGGTCGGGGATTCTGGCCTCGGCTCGTGTTCAATTGGAGAGCCCCTTCATCCTCTGGCCTCTGGTTCGGCATGGTCGTCATCACCGGCACCCGGCACTCCGGGACCCTCTTCCTGTCCTCCACCCTGCAGACCGCGGGGTTGACCACGGTGTCCCGGAAGAAGGTGCTGGCCGGCGCGACTCCCCCGCCTGGATCGATGGTGGCGGTGCCGATCCCCAAGCTGCCCAAGGTCAGCGACCGGGCCCGCCACGTGGTCGGGCTGGTGCGTCCCTGGCGCTCCTGGGCCGGGGTCATGACCGAAGAGGAGCCCCAGCCGGAGATCCCCCACG
Source organism: Myxococcota bacterium (assembly GCA_036229005.1). GTDB lineage: Bacteria > Myxococcota_A > UBA796 > UBA796 > CAJQPC01 > CAJQPC01. The sequence continues at coordinate 82,695 of JAZAMN010000016.1, read as the reverse complement.
AGGTGAGCTGGTGGTTCAGCAACTACGCGCTGGTCTGTGAGCTGATGCGCACAAAGAGCAGGTTCATTCTGCTCTCTCATGACAACCTCCTCTCGCGCCCCGAGCCCAGCATGCGCCGGGTGCTGGAGTTCCTGGGGCGGGCCGAGGCCTTCGAGAGCTGCCTGCTGCTGCCGGCGGTCGCCCCCAGCATGCCGCCCTTTGTGAGCCGCGCCCTGAGCCGCGAGGAGCAGGACGTCCTGGACAGCTTCTGGAAGGTCGTGCACGCCGATGCGCCCATGACCCGCCGCACCTTCCAGCGCATGAGCGTGCTCCAGGAGACCCTGCGCCGGCGCTACCCCCAGGCCGGCGGCGTCGCGCCCATGCCCGCCAACGAGCTGCAGACCAAGGTCCCGGCCTGAGTCTGCGCACGCCCCCCCTTGGCCGCGGTCTGCGGGGGGTTAGGCCCAGAGCATGAACTTGCTGCTCTGCGTCCAGCTCGCCTTCGCCCAGGCCCAGCCTGCTGCGGGCCCCTCTGCCGCTGCCACCACCGCCGCTCCCGCTCTGGCCCTCAAGGGGGAGGAGAAGGTGCGGGTGGAGACCGTGCTGGCGACCCTCTCCGACACCACTGGGGAGCCCCGTCGCGCTGCCCTCCTGGAGCTGCTCGCCGGCGAGGACACCCCGGCGGTCAAGGCCGCGCTGGCCCGCGCGCTGGCCGTGGCCTACGACGACGACGCCCCCCACGAAGAAGTGCGCGCCGCCGCCCTGGGCCTCAAGTCCCCCGAGCAGCTCCGCGCCGAGAAGGAGGCCGCCCGCCGCGCCCAGGCCCAGGCCGCCGCCCAGGCTGAGATCGACGCCGCCGAGCGGCTGGCCGCTCTGCGCGAGTACAAGGCCCAGCGCCTGTCCATCCGCGAGGAGACCGAGCTGCGCGGCGGCGGCGTCTCCAGCGTCTACCAGCCCGGCTACGGGGTGACCGCCGGCACCGGGGTCATGCAGCCCGTGATCACGGACCCCTACTACACGGTGCAGACCTGGGCGGTGTACGAGGGCGACCAGCGCCTGAGCGTCCCTGACTACCTGCTGCTCACCGGCCAGGAGGAGCTCGCCGAGGCCCTGCTCCTGGACATCCAGCGCAGCGAGCGCCAGTCCAAGCTGCTCTACGGCATGGGCGTGGCCGGCGTGGTGCTCTCTGGCGTGGGCGTGATCGGCCAGATCAACAGCACCGACGCCGACTCCTACGCGCTCTACCGGGGCGCCGCCCTGGGCGGTGTGGTGCTGGCGGTCGGCGGCTTCGTCGGGGGCAGCCTCCCCGCCTCCCGGGCCCGGGGCCTGCAGGAGGACGTGGGCTACCGCTTCACCGTCGAGCAGGTCCAGCCCCGCCTGGACGCCTACAACGAGCAGCTCCGCCAGGACCTGGGCCTCTCCGCCCAGGACGTGTTGATCCTGGAGTCCCTGCCCTGAGCGCCCCGGAAGTCTGAAATCGGGCACCGACCTCCCAGGTAGGCTGTCCAGGAGGAGAGGAGCGCCGACTTGCTGCCCACCTGGATCCCCACCCTCGCGCCTCTGGTCTGCCTGGCACTGGCCTTCACCCTCACCCGCCAACGAGGACAGGCTTGGCGTGTCGGGGCGATCGCGGCGCTCGCTCCTCTGGGCGGCGTGGTGGGCTGGGGGCTGAGCGGGGCGCTCGATGTGGGCCTGCTGACCCTCGCCACCAGCGCGCTCGCCGCCGCGCTGGGCGCTGGCCTGGGGCTGGTGATCGGCCCCGTCTGGAACCTGCGCCGAAGCTGGGGGGTGCCCCTGGCGCTGACGGCCCTGAGCCTGGAGCTGGCAGCGCTCACCGTGGCCCTGGGGCTGGGGCGGGTCTCCGACCACCGGGCCGCGTTGGTGCTGCTGGTGGCTGGGAGCGCGGCCGGACTGAGCGCCCTCCGGGTGGGCACCACGCCGCAGATGGCGGCGTGGACCCGGGGCCTGCGGGGCGTGGTGGTCGGCCTGGATCTGTTGGGCGTGGGGGCCTTCTGGGCCTGGCAGGAGCAGCGCGCGCTGGCGCTGGCCGCCCCCCTGGACGCGGACCTGCTGGGGAACGCCGCGGCGATGGGGGCCTGGGCGCTCACGGGGGCTGCGCTGCTGGGCGGCGTCCTGTGGCTGGGGCGCGGGGCGGTGCCCTGGGTGCCCCGGCTGGGGGCTGCGCTGCTGCTGGGTGGCGGGCTGCTCTTGCCGCTCCCGGTGCTGGCCATGCGGTGGGCGAACGCCCAGGCCTGCGAGGCCCACCTGCCCCAGCCCATCAGCGTCGCCGAGCGCCTGGAGCAGGGCCTGCCCGATCCCATCGAGATCCCCCAGGGCTGGTGCCGCGCGCCGCTGGAGCCCAACCTGGAGTGTCCGCGCACCCCGACGCTCTACACGCTGGACGGCAACGGCTGGATCGCCCAGCGCACCGAGCAGGACCCCAACGACAGCCTCTGGGGCCACGCCTGGCGCCGGCGCGGGGGCATCAACGCCTCCAAGCTGCGCGACCCGGACCTGAACACCGCGCACCTGGGCCGCTGGCTGGTCAGCGGGGGCAACCGGGAGCCCATGGACCTGGACGGCACGCTGCAGGAGTTCCTGGAGACGGGCCCGGCCTTCGAGTCCACGGACCCGCGGCCGCCGGCCATCGTGCGCCTGGAGATCGATCAGTTCGGCCGGGTGGTGGACCTGCGGCTGGACGAGACGGCGCCCGGCGAGGACCACGGCGTGAGCGCGGAGGCCCTGGCCTTTGTGTTCTCACAGCTCGACTTCCCGGTGAGCGCCTGCCCGGGCACCCAGGAGCTGGTGTTCCCCTACTACCGGGGCGCCGAGGCCCAAGAAGGGGCTCAGTAGATCTCGATCTCCAGGGTGGACTGCACGGCAGCCTGGCCGTCGTCGGCGTCCAGGGTGGCCACCCAGATCTCGCCGGGCTGGGTGCGCTCCGGCGGGAGGACCTCGGCGGTCTCGCCGCTGTCCTGGCCGTCGACGCTCCAGCGCAGCGACCAGGTCACGTCGTCGCCGTCGTTGTCGATGACGTTGACGCTGACGCTCAGGTGCTCGTCGCTGGCCTGCCGCTCCTGGCCGGCCAGGGTCGCCACTGGGGGCGCGTTGCGGATGATGGTGGTGGCCTGCGCACGCCGGCCCTCGACGTCGCCGTCCAGTGCCCACACCTGTACGGTCCACTCCTCTCCCCGAGCGGTGTACCCAGCCCCCAGCTCGGGGCCCTCCAGCCCCTCGACCTCCTCCCCGTCCAGAGACCACTGGTAGACCAGGGGCAGGTCGTCGCCGTAGCCGTTGTCGACGGGCTCGGTCTGGGCGACCAGGGTGTCGGCGCTGGTGGGCTCCGCGGGGGAGAGGGTGAGCTCGGGGGCCGGGGGGCCGCAGGCCAAGAGGGCGAGCCAGAGGGTCACGGGGACTCCTGGGTGGGATAGACTGGGGACGGAGTTGTCCCATGCTGCTGCTGCTTTCCACTCTGGCCTGTCTTCCGGACCGTGCAAACCCCTTCGGCGCGGGGGGCGAGCGGATCGCGCCTACGCTGGACACCGCCTTCGAGAAGCTGGACACCGGCTCTGGCGACACGGCGGACACGGCGGACAGCGGTGAGGCCGACGCGGACAGCGACGCCGACGCGGACTCCGACACCGACACCGACGCCGACACGGACGTGATCCCCGGCGGCGAGGACTGCGCGGTGGGCCTGGGCCAGATCGCCTGTGACCTGGCCATCAAGGACAGCACCGGCGCGGCCTGGAGCCTGTGGGCGCAGCACGGCGAGGGGCCGATGGTGGTCTCCGTGGGCCACGCCTACGACAGCAACCTGCAGCAGCTCTCGGGGTGGGTGTCCTCGGTGGCCTCCACCCGCGGGGCGAGCGCAGCGGTGGTCTTGGTGAACGGGCCGGAGACGGCCGCCGCCACCTCGAGCGACGCGGCCGACTGGAGCAGCAGCTACGGCGTCGAGCCGGTGCTCTACGGCATGAGCGCGAGCGACCGCGCGGCCTGGATGCCCAGCGAGCAGAGCGTGACCTACGTGCTGGACGCGGACCTGCGGATCCAGTGGATCGGGTACGGCTTTGTGGGAGAGGCGAAGGTGGATGATGAGCTGAAGGGGCTCTGAGGGGCTCGGGTATCAGGGGTCAGGTATCGGGGGTGGCCGAGGCGGCGGGTCGCCTCAGAGCTCCGGGACGCTGCCCAGCAGGCCAGCGGGGACCAGCGACTCGGTCTCGATGTGCGCCTCCAGCCGCTGGGCCAGGTCCTGCCGGGCCTGCCGGTCTGCGCGGCCGTACTGGGCCAGGAGCTCCAACAGCCCCTCCAGCTCCGACTCCAGGCGGGTGGCTTCCTCGGCGACCGGGCGGCGCAGGGTGGGCTGGAGCTCGGGGTCTGCCAGCAGCTCCTTGAGCTCATCCAGGCGGCTGGCCAGGGACAGGCCGTGTGCGCGACCCTCGTGCACGATCGCTTCGTCGCCCAGGACTGCTGTCAGCAGTCGAACGGCGCGCTGCGAGGCGGACTCGGGGCGGCTTTGGGGGGCTGGGAGAGCCTTGGGCGTGTCCTCGGCGCGGTGCTGCGCGCGGCGGCGCGCGGCCCAGAAGAGGTGGCGGGCAGTCCGCACCCGGCGGCTGGCCATCAGACCCCTGGTGACCACAAACAGACCCGCGAGGGCGACCAGGCCACGCCAGACAGAGGGCTCCAGGGCGTCTGGGAAGGCGCTGTACAGGCCAGCCAGGGCCGTGGCCAGGAGGACCACCGCAGCGACCGTGCGTCCGACGGCATGACCGGCCGAGCGGCGCGCGAGGTGGAGTCGGTCGGACAGGGAAGCGTCGGTTGGAGAGTCCATCTCTCAATGGGTAGGCGCGTCGCTGCGCGGGGACAAGCCGCCGGGCTCCGATGTTCTCGGGGCTACGGGGTTTGAGTGAGCGGCCGCCCGGAGCTACGGCCTGTCAGTGCGCGGTTTTCCTGAGCTACGGCCTGTGAGTGCGCGCCTTTCCTGAGCTACGGCCTGTCAGTGCGCGCCCAACGCCTGCACCGAGGCCTATTCTGAGCCGAAAGCGCGCACTGAGCCCCCGTAGCTCGCCGAAAGCGCGCACTGAGCCCCCGTAGCTCACCGAAAGCGCGCACTGAGCCCCCGTAGCTCACCAAGAGCGCGAGGAAGTTGTCCTCCCCAACATCGCACGCCGCCCACGCCGCGCACGCCCAGAGCCTCGACGCTCAGCCCAGCTCCGCGTGATGCCCCCCCCGGTCAGAGCCCCAACGCCCACCCCCACCTCAACGTCATGCCGGTCCCCGGTCCCCGGTCGCCGGTCGCCGAGACGCCCGGAGCCCGCAGGGCGTGATGCCCGATACCTGACCTCCGATACCTGACCATCTCACCACCCCAAACACCCCACCTCCCCCACCCCCCCCGCCGCGGGCCGCCCCCGCTCCGCGAGCCGCGCCGGATCCTGCTGCTGAAAGACCAGGCAGGCCTGCGCCGGGGTGACCTCGCTTGGGGGGAAGAAGTCCCGGGATTGGCCAGCGGGGATGCTGTTGTCTTGGTGGGCTGCGGCGGCCAGAGGGCTGTGGATCTCCTCCCCCTGGCCGTCCCGGTAGCTGGGGGTCAGGCTGTGCTCGCCCAGCACCTGCCCGTCCAAGCGCCACTGCAGGACCAGCCGCCGGGTGAAGGCCGCGCCGTCGGGCAGGGCGTGGCCGGGGTTGCGGTTGTGGAGGCGCACGCCGCCGGGGATGCGCTCGAGCTCGGCGGCCTCGCGGAGCAGGGAGAGGGCGGTGTCGCGGTCGCCGTTCAGGCCGGGGAAGCTGTGGTCGCCCTGGGGCATGTGGCAGTCCGCGCAGCCGACGCCGTCCTGGGCCGCGGGGCTGTCCCGCCAGTGGGTGTAGGGGGTCTCGGAGAGGGCCGCTGGGCCCTGGAGCTCGTGGCATGTACCGCAGAGGGCCGGGTCGCCCAGGAAGACACTGGACTGCACCCTGTGCGCCGGCGAGGACAGGCTCTCCGTGCCCAACACAGGCCCCCAGAGCTCGTGGATGAGCGCTCCATTCTCCGGCGCGCGGTGGCCGACGGCGGCGTGGCAGCTCGCGCAGCTCAGGCCCCCCTGGTGCCCCACGACGGGCGCATGACAGGCGTCACACTGGGCGGCCGCGGAGGGGCCGTGGAGGGCGGCGGCTTGGGCCTGCAGGGCGGTGAAGAGCGCGGTGGGGGCCTCGCGGGAGAGCGTGCTGGCGGCCAGGGCGTCGGCCTGGGTGGCGTGGCAGTCGGCGCACTGGTCGGAGAGCGCGCCCACCGAGTCGGGGGCGCAGGCCAGCAGCAGGCTCAGAACCAATGGTTGAGCCCCACCGAGCCCTGCAGCACCGGCTGGAAGTGGAGCTGGTTGGAGGCCGTGGCCGCCCAGCCGTCGACCTTGGCCTGGTTGCCCCAGTAGCCAAAGACCTCGACGGTGGTCTGCAGGGACCAGCCCCCAAAGAGGTAGGCCATGCCCATCAGGCCGGTGTGCACGCCAAAGAGGATGTCGGACTGGCCCGGCAGTGCCTCGTCGGTGCCCAGAGGAGACAGGAAGCGGAAGTCCACGCAGCTCCCGAATGTTGGGCCGACCCAGCGCCGAGCACCACCAAGCCACGGGCTGTAGAGGTGGAACCCGATGACGTGGTCGTGCCGCAGAAGGCCCGCCTCGGGCAGGGCGAAGCTGTTCCAGAAGCCCTCGACCCCCAGGCGCTGCCAGGGCTGGTAGTGGAGCTGTCCGCCCACCCCCGGGGCGCGGTAGTCGGCCTGCCAGAGCGCGGCGCGGCTGCCCAGGGCGATGGGGTGCTCGGGGTCCCAGCGGTCGCGGACCTCCATCGCGCTGGCGGAGGACAGAGAGAGGGCGAGCAGGACCATGGGGACTCCGGGCGTGTGCTTGGGACACCGCCCGGAGCCGGGGGCGCTACCCCTGCTGGAACACGAAGGGGTAGTTGACCTCCTCGGCCATCTCCTTGGGGAAGCGCATCGTGCGCACCTGCCGCGCCACGCAGGTGGCCATCAGGTCGTCGCCGGTGGTGTTGTCCAGGATCTGGATGTCGGTGGCCTTCCCGTCCGCGATGGTCCACGCCACCGTGATCCGCCCGTGCACCTGCGAGTCGCGCGTCTTGCCGGTCTCGTGGCAGTACTGCACCTTGCCGCGCTGCTTGCGCACGACCTGGCTGACGCTCAGGGGCTTCTTGGCCTCGGCCTTGATCTCCACACCCTCGACGTGGATCTGCGGCCCATCCTTGGCCTGGACGGAGCCGACGCTCTTGGAGGAGGCGGCCGGCGGGGCCTTGATCTTCTTCTGGGCCTTGCGCTCGGGGGCGGGCTGGTCGTCCTCCCAGCGGGTGTGGAGGTCGATCTCCTCCTCCGGCTCCAGCGTCTGTTCGAGCTCGGCCAGGGCGTCTTCGTCTTCGGGCTCGCCAAAGGTGACGGTGATCTCTGAGGGGTCCACGGCGCCAAAGACGATCCCTTCGATCAGGGGGTCAATGGCCGTGGCGGCGATGGCGGGGGCCAAGCTGGCGGCCTGGAGGTCCCGGGTGGGGTCCCGGAACTCGGCTGCGGGCTCGGGCTCCACCTGGCATGCCATTGCGGCAAGCAGGACAAGCATCCGCTGCTCCTGTGTTGGGTGTGGTCGTCGCAACCCGGGGATCGGATGGGCGGCCTTTTTGGATGAGGGCTGCAACCTCCGTCCGATCGAGGCATCAGCAGAACGATGCTGTGGCTCGCCCTGTCCCTGCCCGCCTGTCAGCGCTTCCCCTGCCAAGAGGGGGAGCTGCTGGTGGGGGAGGAGTGCGTGGCGGCCAACACGGGTGGGGACACCGCCGAGACCGGTGGGCCCGACGACACCTCGACACCGGATGACACCGGCGAGGACACCGGGACGCCGATCCAGTGGCAGGCCCTGGCCTCTGGCTGCGAGCCGCCCACGGACCTGGCCGGAGACCCCTTGGTGGAGCTGGCCGCGGTCTACAAGGGCCAGGACGTGCCCGGGGAGACCTTCGCGGAGATCGTGGACCTGGACAAGCGCGGGGACTGGATCCTGGGCACCGGCCAGGGCGGGCTGATGCCCTTTGACGTCTCCGACCCCAGCGACCCGCAGTTCGCGTCCTTCTTCCCCGAGCGCATGGGCCGCTACTACAAGTCGGAGTGGGCCTCGGACACGCGCGTCGTGCTGAGCCACCGGGACCGCGGGCTGGAGCTGGTGGATCTGAGCGACCCCAGCGCGGTCACGCCCCTGCACTTCGCCAACGGCTGGGGCTACGAGGGCCTGCTCTTCCACGACGGGCTGCTCTACACCACCCGCCGGGGCGTTGGCGTCGAAGTGTTCGACCTGAGCAGCGACCGCTTGGAGTTGGTGGAGACCGTGGCCGGGCTGGACGCGCCCTGGGAGATCTCCGCGCCCCACAACGGGGTGGCCTACATCGCCGACGCCGCTCTGGGCTTGGTGCCCCTGGATCTGCGCGGCGAGTCGGCCACTCTGGGCACGCCGGTCCCGGTCGACGGCGGCGGGCCGCTGCACGTGTCTGCGGACGGCGGCGCGGTGTTCGTCGCGGTGGGCGCGGGCGGCGTGGCGGTGTTCGAGACCAGCGACCCCCTGGCCCCCACCCAGGTCGCCCTGATCCCGGTGGGCGGCTCCGCGGTCATGACCAGCGCGGACAGCGGCCTGCTGTGGATCGCGGACAATGAGGGCATCGCGGTCTGGGACGTGTCCGACCCCGCGGACCCGCAGCCCGTGGCCCGGGAGATCACCGACCAGTTCGCCCTGAGCATCCTGGGCGAGGGCACCCAAGGCTACGTGGGCGACTGGAACTACCTGCGCAGCGTGGCCGTGGACCCCAGCGTGAAGGCGCCCCACCTGGAGATGCCGGGCGACCGCTTCATCCTGCCGGTGGACGGCGGCACCCAGACCCTGCGCATCCAGAACCTGGGCAGCGACACCCTGGAGCTGCGCGGCGCGAGCGCCGACGGCGGGGTGACGGTCGAAGCCTCTTCCCTGAGCCTGGCGCCGGGCGAGGTCGGCTGGCTGCGCCTGAGCTACGGGGGCGGCGAGGGCTTCCGGGGCGGGCTCTGTGTGGCCTCCAACGACAGCGACCAGCCCTTGTTCACCGCCGAGATCGAGGCGGGCGTGGACGACCCGGTCATCGGCCAGCCCGCCCCCGACTTTGTGCTGCAGGACCTGGACGGCAACAGCCACAGCCTGAGCGACCAGCTTGGCCACCCGGTGGTGTTGGCCTACTTCGCCACCTGGTGACCGGTGTGTCCGTCCGAGGTCTCGGACATCGACGACATCCTGGTCCCCGAGCTGGGCGATCAGGTCAGCTTCTGGGCCATCTCCGACGAGGACCCCCAGCTCCTGGGCGAGTTCCGGGAGGCCTTCGACCTCTCGCTGCCCATCCTGGTGGATCCGGGCCGCAAGGTGCAGGGCCAGTACCAGCAGACCATGGCGTTCCCCACGGCGGCCTACCCCCAGACCTACGTGGTCGACGCCCAGGGCAAGCTGCTCTACTACAACAACGTCCACGACATCGAGGAGCTGCGCCTGGTGCTGGAGGGCGCCCTCGCCGAGTGAGGCGGGTTAGTCAGCGCCCATGCTCCTGACCCTGCTGCTGGCCTGCCAGCCCAAGCCCCCGCCGGCCCCCCCAGGGGTGCTGCTGGTGACCGTCGACACCTGGCGCAGCGACAGCCTGCACCCCGACTGGAGCCCCAACGCCTGGGCGCTCGCGGACGGCGGGCTGAGCTTCCGCAACGCGTGGAGCCCCATCGGGTTGACCTCGCCGGCGCACGCGAGCCTGTTCACGGGGCTGCTCCCCCCGGTGCACGGTGTTCGGGGCAACAACCACCATGGCTACCAGCTCGCTCCCTCCTTCGAGACCGTGGCGGAGACGCTGCAGGCCCAGGGGATCGCGACGGGGGGCTTCGTGAGTGCCTACCCGGTCGCCGGGGACGCCGGCCTGGACCAGGGCTTTGATGTGTTCTCCGGACCGGAGCAGGGGGAGCGCAGCGGGGAGCTCGCCGTCAACGAGGCGCTTGCCTGGATCGCGGAGCAGCAGGGCCCGTGGTTCGCCTGGGTGCATGTCTACGAGCCCCACGGCCCCTACACGCCGCCGGCCGCCGACCTGGCCGCCGCCTCCAAGCAGCCCGCCCCCGACCCCGAGGTCCTCAACTACCGGGGCGAGGTCCACGCCGCCGACCGCATCCTGGGCCCGCTCTACACCGCCGCGCAACAGCGGGGCGCGCACATCGTGCTCACCGCCGACCACGGCGAGGTCCTGACCGAAGAGCCCTGCTCCTGGCGCCACGCGGTGTCCTCCAGCCCCATGGTCCTGCGGGTGCCCATGGTGGTCTCCGGGCCCAGCGTCCAGCCCGGGGTCCGGGATGACATGGTGGGGCTGACGGATCTTCGGGACACCCTGCTGCACCTCTCTGGGGTCCAGGCCCCCACGCGCGGCGTGCTGGATCTCTCCACCCGCGAGGTCTGGCTGGGCGAGTCCGGCCTCTGTGAGGCGCAGTGCGCGCCCGGCTGCAGCCCCGAGGGCGTGCTGGGCAAGGACCGCGTGGCGTTCGGCGAGGCCGGCGGCATGTACCGCGATCGGCCGGGCGTCGGGGGCTATGGTGACCCCATGCTGGCGCGCGCGCTGGAGGGCTACCCCCGACCCGAGGCCGGCGCGCTGCCCGGCGACTTGGAGAAGGGCGCGGCGCTGGGCTACACCACGCAAGGAGCACCTCGCTGATGGACACCGATGCCTGGATCGCGCAGCTCGCTGGCCTGCTCAGAGAGGTGAGCCAACAGATGGAGCAGGACCACGGCGCCGCCCCTCTGGAGTGGCCGCTGATCATGGCCGAGCTGCTGCACCCGCGCCTGGGCGAGCTGCTTTCGGCCCAGCTCACCAAGAGCATGACGGTGTACCTGCTGGTGCAGGCCGATCTGGACCAGAAGGCGCTGGCGCCGGGGGCCGACTGGCCGAGCTGGTACGCGGGCTGGCTGGCCGAGCGCTACAAGCACAACCGCCCGGGGCTGAGCTGAGCGCGTGAGCCTGGACGACAAGGCCAGCAAGCTGCCCACCCGACCGGGGGTGTACCTGTTCAAGGACGCCGGCGGGGACGTGCTCTACGTGGGCAAGGCCAAGAGCCTGCGCGCCCGCGTGCGGCAGTACCTGAGCGGCAACGACGAGCGCGTGATGGTGCCCCACATGGTGGCCCAGGCGGCGGACATCGACGTGGTGGTGGTCAACACCGAGAAAGAGGCGTTGATCCTTGAGAACTCGCTGATCAAGCAGCACCGGCCGCCCTTCAACGTCAAGCTGCGGGACGACAAGAACTTCCTGCACCTGGCCATCGACCCCAAGGCGCCCTGGCCGCGCTACACGCTGGTGCGTCAGATCCGGCCGGGGGTGAAGACCTTTGGCCCCTACTCCAGCGCCCAGAAGGCCCGGCGCACCCTGGCCTGGCTGCAGCGCAGCTTCCCTCTGCGCACCTGCAGCGACCAGGTGCTGGCCAGCCGCAAGACCCCCTGCATGCTGCACCAGATGGGCCGTTGTGTGGGGCCCTGCGTGGAGGGGCTGACCACCCGCGAGGACTACGACGCCCTGGTGGCCGAGAGCATGCTGCTGCTGGGGGGCAAGCGCCAGGACCTGGTGAACCGCCTGCAGGAGCGCATGCTGGCGGCGGCCGAGGCCGAGCGCTTCGAGGAGGCCGCGCGGCTGCGGGACCAGATCCGGGAGATCCAGGCCACCCTGGAGCAGCAGAAGGTGGTGGACCGGCGCCTGGGCGAGCGGGACGTCTGGGGGCTCTTCCGCGAGGGCGACCGCGGCAACGTGTGCGTGCTGCCGGTGCGGCAGGGGCAGATCAAGGAGCCCACGCACTTTCGCTTCGAGGGCCGGGGGGATGAGACCGCCGAGCTCTTGAGCGGGTGGGTGAATGCCTTCTACTCGGACGAGGACCTCCCACCGCCGGAGATCTTGCTGCCCGAGCTCCCCGCGGACCACGACGCCCTCAGCGAGGTGCTCAGTGAGCGCCGCGGCACCAAGGTGGTCGTGCGGGTGCCCCAGCGCGGCGACAAGGCCCGGATGATGGAGCTGGCGGCCCAGAACGCCCGGGACCGCTACCGCCGGCGGGTCAGCGCCCAGGAGCGGCGGGACTACGCCCTGAGCGCCCTGGCCGAGCTGCTGGAGCTGGACGCGCCCCCCCACCGCATCGAGTGCGTGGACAACTCGAACATCCAGGGCGAGAGCCCCGTGGCGAGCTGCGTGGTGTTCCTGGACGGCGCCCCCGCCAAGAAGCACTACCGGCACTACCGCATCAAGACGGTCGTGGGGCCGGACGACTACGCCAGCATGGCCGAGGTCCTGGGCCGCCGCTTCCGCCGGGCCGCCGACGAGGGCGTGTTCCCCGACCTGCTGGTGGTGGACGGGGGGCGCGGGCAGCTCAACGTGGCGTTGGACGTGCTGGCCGGCCTGGGCATGGAGGACCAGCCCGTGATCGGCCTGGCCAAGCCCCGCACCGAGAAGCGCCGGGGCGAGTTCGACGCGGTGGACAAGATCATCCTGCCCGACTGGGACGAGCCCATCCGCCTGCCGGACAACCACCCCGCGCTCAACGTGCTGCGGCACATCCGCAACGAGAGCCACCGCTTCGCGATCAGCTTCCACCGGCGTGTGCGGCGCAAGTCGGCGCTGGGCAGCATGCTGGAGGGCCTGCCGGGGGTGGGGGCCAAGCGGCGCAAGGCGCTGCTGACGCACTTTGGGAGCCTCAAGAAGGTGAAGGCGGCCAGCGCGGATGAGATCGCCCAGGTGCCGGGGATCGGGGCGGGGTCGGCGCAGAGGATCTGGGCGGCGCTGCAGGAGTCGGAGGGGGAGTGAAGGGCGGGCGGTGACCGGCCCGCCGGAGATCAGCTCGCGTTGGCCCCGAGGCGAGCGGCCTCGCGATGATGGGCCGCGGCGACCGGCGACCGGCGACCGGGAACCGCCGATGGCAGGCGTGCTGGCTCGGGGCGGTGGTGGCAGCCGACTTGTGGGGGCGTCGGCGCTGCAGGTGGACCGCTGGGTGTCGGACTGACGCCTGATACCTGATGCCTGAGACCCAGTCAGAGGTGGCTACGGGGGGTCAATGAGCGCAGGGGGGTGGCTAGCGGCCTTCAATGAGCGATGTTTTTTGGCTAGGGGTGCTCAGTGAGCGCTTCGCGCTGGATCTTGGGCCCCAGAGCCCGGATCTGGGCCGTTCTGGACCCGATTTGGGGCCGATCTGGGCCTCTCGAGGGCAGATCGGTGGGCGGATCGCTCACCGGTGGGGCGTAGCCTCAGAAGACCGCTCATTCAGGTGGCGTAGCCTCCGGTTTCGCTCACTCGGAGGGCGTAGCCGCCAGTCCCAGGGTCTCCCCGTCCTCCCGGACCAGCCAGGCGCGCTCCACGCGAGCGGGCCGCCAGCGGGACCAGGTCAGGGTGTCCTCGTTGGCGCAGGTCAGCGGGCGTGTGCTCTGCACCCCCAGGCAGAGGCGGTGGGCCGAGGGGGTCCAGCGGCCCGGGTCCTGCTCTTCCCAGGAGCGCCCCACGATGAGCTGCTCGGAGACGCCGTGGGCGCGCCAGGTGTAGCTGCGGAGCTGGAGCGGGCCGGTGGGGCTCCAGGGCTGCGCGGGGGGCGTGTGCTTGCGTCGTGTTCGGACCACGGCGGCGCGGAGCTCGGGCTCGCGCAGGTTGAGCTGGCGCAGCCACCACAGCTCGCGCAGGAAGGCGCCGGTCTGCTCGCCCAGCAGCGCGCAGAGGGCGTGGTGGTGGCGGCAGTCGGCGGCCGGCGGGCGGGCCAGCAGGCCCAGGAGCAGCGTGAACATGGGGTCCCCCTGGCTCCGCAGGGGAGCAAGGGGCGTGCCATGTGCAAGTGCCTGGAATCAGGTCGGCTGGGGTGTCAGGGGGTGGCGGAGTAGCCGGCGTCGGGCTCGCAGACGCTGGCCTCTTCGGTGCTGGCGCCGGAGCTGCCCTGGGTGTTGCCGTTCAGGTCGTTGTAGTCCAGGCGGATGCGCCCGTAGCCGCCGTCGCCGCCGGCGCGGATGTGGCTGGACTCGCCGAAGCCGCCCTGGGCGTCGACGCTGTCAGCGGCCAGGGTCATGGTGTCGGCCACCAGGTAGATGCTGCCGCCCGCGCCGCCGCCGGCGCCGTAGGTCCAGGTGCCGGTGGCCCAGTAGGGGGTGGTGCCGCCGATGGAGGTGATGGCCTCGGCGTCCTCGGTCTCGATCTCGAAGGCGGCGATGTAGACGATGCCGCCGCCGTCGCCTCCGGGGCCCGAGGTGCTGCCGCCAGACCACACGCCGCCACCGCCACTGCCGGGGAAGAGGGTGCTCAGGTCGGCGCTGCCGTAGGTGTCGCCGGCGCTGGGGGGCGTGGCGCTGCCGCCGGTCCAGGAGTCGCCGTCGGTGGCGCCGCCCGCGTGGTTGCCGCCGCCGCCGGTGATGTGGGCGCCGCCGCCGCCGTAGTTGGCGACGTACTGGCCCCAGTACTCGTTGTAGGAGCTGCAGGCGCCGTCGCCGTCGCCCTCGCCTTCGCCGGCGTAGGACTCGCCCTGGTAGGCGTCGCAGTTGCTGGAGGTGCCGGTCTCGCCGCCCCAGTAGCCCAGGGAGTCCACGCTCACGAGGCCCCCGGACTCCACGAGCACGGTGCCGGTGGCGCGGAAGGCCAGCACGCCCCCTTGCTCGCCGTCCCAGCCGCTGGTGGTCAGGGTGCCGCCGCTGGAGACGGTCACGTCGGCGTAGTGGGGCACGCGCTGCACGAACACGGACTGGCCGCTCAGGTCGGCGTTGCTGCTCTCGCCGTAGGTCTCCGACACGCTGGCGCTCAGGGTGATGGTGCTCCCGCTGACCGAGGCCACGTCGGCGAACTCGTAGGTCCCGACCGCGCTGTAGGCCGAGTCGGAGCCGTGGAGGTTCAGGATCAGGACCTCGTCGCCCGCGGTGATGCCGCTCACGCTGCTGTCGACGGTCAGGTCGGCGCCTGAGATGGCCGTCACGGGGTAGCCCACCGCGTCGGCATCCGTCCTGCTCCCGCTGCCGTCAGCGCTCAGGTCCACCGTCGAGGTCACCGTCAGGTCGCCGTCGCCCCCGCTGCCGATGAACCAGGCCTCGTCCACCGTGCTGTCGCAGTCATCGTCCAGGCCGTTGAGGGCCTCGCGGGCGCCCGGGTAGACGCTGTCGTCGCTGTCATCGCAGTCGGTGTCGTCCGCGACATAGCCGCTGGGCTGCTCGCAGTCGACGTCGGAGACGGAGGCGTCGCCGTAGCTGTCGCCGTCGCTGTCGGCGTACCAGGTGAGCACGTCGCTGGCGTCGTCCTCGTCGGTGTCGCCGTCGCAGTCGTCGTCCACGCCGTTGCAGGTCTCGGTGCCCGAGGGGGAGACGCTGGCGTCGGAGTCGTCGCAGTCGTCGGCGTCCGCCACGTAGCCGGTGGGTTGGTCGCAGGCGGTGGTCGTGTAGGTCGACACGCCGTGGCCGTCGCTGTCGGTGTCGATGTACCAGGTGTCCCCGTCGGTGAGACCGGGGTCCTCGTCGTCGACGTAGCCGTTGCAGTCGTTGTCCACGCTGTCGCAGACCTCGGCGGCGTCGGGGTTCACGGCGGCATCGCTGTCGTCGCAGTCCCGGCCGACCTCGGCGTAGCCGGAGGGCGCCTCGCAGGCGGTGGTGGTGCTGCCGCCATCGCCCCAGCCGTCGCTGTCGCTGTCCTGGTAGAAGGTGCTGGCGTCGGCGGCGTCGTCTTCGTCCACGTCGCTATCACAGTCGTTGTCCACGCCGTCGCAGAGCTCGGTGGCGTCGGGGCTGACGGAGGCGGTGCTGTCGTCGCAGTCCTGGGCGCGCGCCACGTGGCCGTCGGGCAGCGAGCAGGCCTCGGTGGTGCTGTCGGCGTCTCCCCAGCCATCGCCATCGGCGTCGCCGTAGTAGGTCGTGGTCACGCCCTCGTCGATGTTGCCGTCGCAGTTGTTGTCGGCCCCATCGCAGACCTCGGCGGCGTCGGGGTAGCTGCTGGGGTCGCTGTCGTCGCAGTCCGTGTTGTCCGCCACCCAGCCGCTGCCGGGGTCGCAGTCCTCCAGCGTGCTGCCCGCGTCGCCAAAGCCGTCCGTGTCCGCGTCCGCGTACCAGAGGGTGTTCAGGTCGTTGTCGATCGTGCCGTCGCAGTCGTTGTCGATGTCATCGCAGCGCTCGGCGGCGCCCGGGTGGCTCACGGGGTCCAGGTCGTCGCAGTCCCCGCCCTGGGCCACATAGATTTTCGAGGGGGGCTCGCAGGCCTCGATCGCCGTGTCGTCGTCGCCGTAGTTGTCCCCGTCGCGGTCCTCGGTCCACAGGCTCGCGTCGCTGGCGCCCACGTCGATCTCGCCGTCGCAGTCGTTGTCCACGCCGTCGCAGAGCTCCTCGGCCCCCGGGTACACCGCGGGGTCCCCGTCGTCGCAGTCCTCGGACGCGGGGACGCCGTCGCCGTCCTCGTCGACGATCAGGACGCTGGTGTCCTGGACGACGCCATCCTTGGTTCTACAGGCAAAGACAGAGAGCAGGAGCAAGAGCAAGGGGACCTCCGGGGCGCCAATCCTAGCAGGCGCGCCCCCGAAGGATCACCCCATTCACTGCATACGACAGGTGAAGCTGCCTTCTCTCACGCTGACCGAGCCGTCCGAGCCGATGGGCTGTGTCATGGGGCTGCACGCGAAGCTGCCGCTGTAGTCCGTGCCGTCGTCGCTGATCGTGACGCTGCAGTTCAGGCCCTCGGCGTCCTGGTCGGCGTTCCAGGTGCCGTCGTCGCCCGTCCAGCTCATGTCCATGGTCGCGCTGCCACAGCCCGCGTCGTAGGGCGCGTTGAACTGCGTGCCGCTGGCGTAGGGGCAGGCCTTGATGCGCACCTTGGCGTTGGCGTTGGCCGTCTGGACGCTGTTGGAGAACACCATCTCCAGGGTGTCGCCGTCTCGAATGCACTCCAGGTAGTGGCCCTGGGTGGCCTCCAGCGCGACCTCGAGCGTTCCGGCGTCCGTGTCCACCAGCCAGTAGGCGTTGCCGGGCGGGACCACGTCGGTGTCCGCGTCGGAGTCGGTGTCCGAGTCGGCGTCGGTGTCCGCGTCCGTGTCGGCGTCGGCCTCTTCGGTGTCGGCGGGCTGGGTGTCGTTGCCGGTCTCTCCGGTGCAGGCCAGGCTCAGGAAGATCCACAGCGGCATGGTGCGCTCCTTTCTGGCAACCTACCCCAATCCCATAGGACCCGTATGCAGCTCCCCGTGTTCCACCCCGTCGTCCTGCTCCCCCCCTGGGCCACCCTGCTGGACCTCTCCCAGCCCGGCCCGCCGCCCGCGCCGCCCACGCCCTGGTCCATCGGGCGCTACGACGAGCTGCGCCCCGGCATGTACACCACCGAGCTCTTCGCCGGCCGCCGCACCCTGCACGTGGGCATCGACCTGGGCGCCCCCGTGGGCACCGCCGTGCACGCCTTCACGGACGGACGCGTCCTGCACCAGGGCTACAACCCCGCCGCCGGGGACTATGGGCACGTGGTCGTGACGGAGCATGAGGTCGAGGGGGCGCTGCTGTGGGCCCTGCATGGGCACCTCACCGCCAGCACTCTGGGCCTCCGCCAGCCCGGAGACTCCTTCGGCGCCGGCGAGGTCATCGGCTGGATCGGCGACCACCACGAGAACGGCGGCTGGCCGCCGCACCTGCACTTCCAGCTCAGCACGGAGCGCCCCGAGACCCACGATCTCCCGGGCGCCGTGGACCCCGCTGAGCGCGAGCAGGCCCTGCAGCGCTACCCGGACCCGCGCATGGTGCTGGGGCCGGTCTACTGAGCGCCCAGGCTCAGTAGTCGCCCACCCAGCTCAGGGGCTCGCGGCCGACGGCGTCCACGATGTCCGCCACGCGGTCGTCGTCCTGGTCGCCCCAGGTGCCGGTGCCCCGGAAGAAGTAGCGCCAGCTCCCGTCGGGGTCCTGCAGGTAGAGGCCGGCCTTGCCGTCCTGGGCGGCCACGTTGAAGCTGGGCAGGGTGATCACCGGGCAGCCGCCCGGCCACAGGGGCGTGAGCACCATGGTCATGCCGTAGTCGCAGCCCTCGCAGGCGGCCTCCGACGCGGCGAAGGCGCCGAAGAAGCCGCCCTCGGCGACGGGCTCGGCCACCAGGTTGCCCGAGCACGCAAAGTCGCTGCCCTGGTCGTCGTTGGCCACGCCGCTCAAGGCGATGGTCCCGGTCGCGCGGGCGGTCCCGGGCTCTCCCAGCTCCGCCTGCACGCCGGGGCCGTAGGAGAGCTCCAGGCTCTGGAAGGTGATCTCGGCGCTCACGGTGTAGCCGCCCAGGCACTGGGGCTCGTCGGCGCACTCGCTGTCGTCGCAGTCGATCTGGCCGTCGGCGTCGTCGTCGCTGCCGTTCTCGCAGTCCTCGGCGCACTCCAGGGTGCAGCTCGGGTCCAGGCAGTCGACCAGGCCGTCGCTGTCGTCGTCGAGGCCGTTGCCGCAGTCCTCGGTGGGCTGCGGATCGGAGTCCTGCGGACCGGTGTCCTCGCCGGCGGTGTCGGTGCTCTGGGTGTCGTCGGCGGGCTGGCTGTCAGTGGGTGTGCCGCGGGTGCAGCCAGAGCCCACCAGCCCCGCTCCCAGAGAGAGCAGGGCCAGAGCAGAGACGGGGAGGCCGAAGCCCCCCCGCGCTCGGAGCAGAGCGCTCAACTCACTTGTCGCTGTGGGCGGTGAAGACCTCGCAGACGCGGATGCTCTCGAAGTCGCCGTACATGTTCAGCGTGGAGAAGCCGGTCTCGCCCTCGGGGAAGCTGTCGTCGTTGGCGGTGGCCTCGGCGAAGGTGCTGCCGCTGGAGTCGGCGGCGGCGCAGTAGAGCTCCTCGCCGTAGACCCAGAAGGTCAGGGCGGCGCTGTCGCCGGCGCTCAGGTCGGTGCTGCCGTCGTGGTCGGCGCGGGCGAGCTGGTCGAAGGTGGGGTTGTCGCAGGTGCCCTCACACTCCGAGTTGATGCCGTCCTCCGGGGCGTCCATGAACTCGCCGATCTGCAGGAAGTGGCCGGGGTCGAAGCACTCCTCCTCGGCGTTGTTGGCCAGGGCGCAGCGGTAGCCGTTGTAGCCCTCGTCCTGGTCGGAGTCGACGGAGGCGCGGACCAGGATGCCGGCGCGCCAGCGCTCGGTCTCGCCGCAGAGGACCTGACCGTCGGCGTCGAAGTCGTAGTCGAACGCGGCGGCCTGCATGGAGTAGGAGGTCTCGTCGTCCGAGCCGTCGAAGTAGTCAGCGGAGGCCTGGGGCAGCTCCACGATGTCCATGTCGACGGAGAGGTTGGAGACGATCTCGCAGGTGATGACGGTCTCGTCGTAGCTGGCGCAGTCGCTGGTGCAGCCGCCGAAGGCGATGTCCCAGGTCAGCTCGGTGGAGCCGTCGCTGTTGGTGGACTCGGTGTCGGGGGTGACATCGCAGCTCACCAGGGACCAGGTGGCCGGCACGGTGTCGGTCACGGTGGCGGTGGTGCTCACGGCGCCGCGGTTCTGGGCGGTGAGGGTGACCTGGACGGTGCCGCTGCTGGTGCTCTCGGCGAGCTTGCCGATGGCCACGGCGGCGTGGGTGTCCTGGTAGTCCCAGAGGTTGTGCTGGGTCTGGACGCCCAGGGAGTCGGTCCAGTCCTCCTGGTCGGTGACGGAGTCGCAGTCCTCGTCGGTCTCGGTGCCGACGTAGTACTGCATGTCCTCCGGCAGCCAGGCGCCGATGGAGCTGTAGGCGGTGCCCGGGGACAGGGTGGTCCCGTTCTGGTAGCACCAGAAGCTGGGCTCATCGAGGTAGGGGCTGTAGGCGCCGTTGTCGGTGGTCCAGGACCCGTAGTAGAGGTCCAGGCTGCCGCCAGCGGGGATGCGGTAGTCGGCGCCGGAGAGCACGTCTTCTCCCACGACCAGGGACTGGCTGCCGGCGTGGTCCCACATGGCGTAGCCCTCCATGCAGACGTCGTAGTCGCCGGAGTTGGTCAGGGTGGCCTGACCGGAGCCGGTGACCTCGAAGCTGAGGATGCCCAGCGCGAGGGCCTGGTAGTCGGTGTAGCAGTCGTCCTCGGGGACGTAGTCGCCGCAGCTCTCCAGGCAGTCGAAGCCGCAGCCGGGCTCGGTGCCCTGAGCGGTGACGTTGGCGTAGACCACGTAGTTGGCGGGGAAGTCGGTGCCGGACACGAAGGTGCCGAGCTGGACCTCCTGGCCACCGTCGGTGGCGTAGGTGGAGTCGCCGTCCCAGGCCCAGTCATCGCCGAGCTGGGTGGTGGGCTGGAAGTCGCCGTCGTCGCTGCCCAGCTCGGAGCTGTAGAGCTCGGCGCCGATGCGGGCGTCCGCGTCGTCGCAGTCCTCTTCCAGGGGGATGCCGTCGCCGTCGACGTCGGTGCAGTCCACCAGGTACCAGTTGGCCTGACAGCCGGAGAACCCGGAGTTCAGGGTGCCCATGGCCTCGACCAGGGAGGCGTCGCCGGCGGCGGTGCCCGCGAGGCTGAGCAGGTCGCGGGCGGTGCTGCCCTGGTAGGCGCCCTCGGTGAGCTCAGCGGCGCCGAAGTCGGCGTACTGGCCGTAGATGCCCGCGTCGTTCATGGCCACGTTGACGGCCAGGGTGGCCCACTGGACCTGCGCGTCGCTGCCGCTCTGGAGCAGGTGGGTGACCTCTTCCGCCGTGGAGAGGGTGTCGCCGTCCACGCGGATGCTGCCGACCTCGTCGAAGCGGTCGTCCAGCAGCAGGTTCGCCCGGCCGGTCCAGTCGCTGTCCTGGAAGGCGCAGCCAGCGCCCTTCACAGCGGCCGAGGTGGGCTGCATGTGCGAGGGGGCGGTGGTGTCGGAGTCGACACTCTGGGTGGAACAGGCCGCGAGGCTCAGGAGCAGGGCGGGGGCGAAGCGAGACATGGGTCTCTCCAAGTGGAACTGGGTCGGGACCACACTATCGTGTTGTCGGGCTTCCCCGAAGGGCTTTGAGGCCACCTGACAGGGGCGCGTTAGTGACGGCGCCGAGCGGGGCCTGGCGTGCTAGCCTGGGTCTCGGCAGGAGGCAGCCCCCTGTGTTGCTGATAACGCTGATGTCGTGCGGATCTCCGGAGGGTGAGACCTTCCCGGAGTTCGAGGTGCAGGCCCGGGAGGCTCTGTTCGCCCAGCAGATCTCCCTAGGGGGATCCCTTAGTCCCGCGGAGGGCGGCAGCCTGGGCGTGACCGCGCTGCGCATCCAGGAGCGGGAGGTCACTGCGGCGGCCGACGGCAGCTTCTCGTTCTCGGGGCTGGACCGAGCCAATGGCCTGCTGGAGGTGGAGGCCGAGGGCTTCTACCCGGTGGTGGTGCCGGTGGCCCTGCTGCAGCCGGCCAGCGTGGACGGCCTGACCCTGGACCCCATCGTGCTGCGTCCGCGGGTCTCGGGGCGCACCCGCTTCCTGTTCGCCGGGGACACGGGCTTTGGCCGCCGCTTCGTGGACACGGACGAGAGCACGCCGCTGGACGCCATCCCCCCCGACGACCCCGAGGCGCTGATCCAGGCCAGTGACCCAAAGCCCGGCGCAGAGCAGACCTTTGCTTGGGTCGCGCCGCTCCTCGCTGGGGCCGATCAGCGCATCCTCAACTTCGAGAGCCCAGCGACTGTGGAGCCGGTGAGCCCACATCCGACCAAGGACTACGTGTTCTTCTCCCTCCCCCAGACCCTGGATGCGGTGGTCGAGGCGGGCTTTGGGTACGTGTCGCTTGGGAACAACCACCTCTACGACTACCTGGAGCAGGGAGTCGTCGACACTCTGGCCGCGGTCGAGGACGCCGGGCTGGGGCACAGCGGCGCGGGGCTGACCCCGGAGGAGGCGTTCGCGGCCTATGAGCTCGACGCGGACGGGCGGCCCTACAGCCTGTGGTCGGCGACCTCGGTGACGGGGTCCATGCACGAGATCGAGTACGTCGCGAGCGAGACCCAGGGCGGGGCGGCGGACCTGACCGACGACGACGGCGTGGTCGAGAGCCTGCGGGTGGCGGCACTGGGGCGCACGCTGATCGCGCAGCTCCACACGGGCAAGGAGTACAGCGAGGCGCCCTCGGAGTACACGGCGACCCGCTTCGCGCTGGCGGCCGAGCAGGCGGACCTGGTGGTGGGGCACCACCCGCACATCGCCCAGGGCTTTGACGTGCGAGACGGCGTGCTGGTGGCCCACAGCCTGGGGAACTTCATCTTCGACCAGCAGCGCCTGGAGACCTTCCTGGGGCTGATCCTGGAGGTGGAGCTGGAGGGCGCGGCCTGGTCGGGGGCGCAGGCCACGCCGATCTACCTGGAGGACTACCGGCCGCGGCCGATGGTGGGCCCGCTGGCGGCGCGCTTTCTGCGGCGGGTGATGTGGAGCGGGCGCGACTACGACGCGGTGGTGGCGCCCAACAACGGGCGGCTGCAGGTGAGCGGGGACGCGGGCACGCGGCGGGTGCAGGAGCGCGATCTGTCGCTGACGGTGGAGATCCCCGAGGGCGGCGTGGCGGTGCTGGACCTGCGGGAGCACCTGGACCCCGCCGAGTCCCTGGCCTTCGTGCGCAGCGACGGGGACCTGGAGGGCGCGCTGGGGCGGGACCTGCTGCTCTTTGGCGGCTTCGAGGACGACGACGTGGACGAGGACCTGCTGGAGGCCAGCCGCTGGCTGCTGGGCTCGGAGTCCCGCTTTGCCTGCGTGAGCCACGCCTACCGGGGGGTGGCCGGCCTGTGCATGACCCGCGGGTCCACCAACGACTCCGACGTGGTGGTCACCTTCCGCAACCGCATCCGGGTGGAGGGCGACGCGCTGGACGCGCCGATCAAGCGCCTGAGCGTGCTGGCCTACGTGTGGAGCGACGCCCAGGTGCCCGTGCAGCTCGAGGCCACCATCCGCGCCAGCGAGGGGGAGCGGGAGTTCGGCGAGCAAGTGCCCATCCGCGCGCTCCCGGACGATCAGTGGCGCATGCACTGGTCCGATCTGGCCATGCCGCCGGACACGGACGACGTGACGGACCGCGAGAACAACCCCCGGGCGCTCCAGCTCCAGGTGCGGGCCCGGCCGCCGGAGGAGGGCGAAGGCGTGGTCGCGGTGGATGAGGTGGCGGTGATCTCGTGGCAGGAGGCCTCTGGGCTCACCGCCGGGCTCTCCGTGGGCACCCCCCATCCTTGGGACTTCCTGCGCCTGCGAGGTGCGGCGGGGACCTACACGCTGACGCTCACTGCGCGGGCGCCGGAGTGGGTGCCCGAGGACTGAGGCCAGCCCGGCTCAGCTCAGCAGGCCGGGCCCGGTGGGGGGGCTGTCCTCGATGATCTCGCCGCGCTGCTCGTAGGTCAGGGCGCGCAGCTCGTGCTCGGCGAGGGCCTCGCTGATCCGGCCGTGGGCCAGGTCGTCCATGATGCGGTCGGCGGCCCAGCGGCGGCGGATGGAGAGCAGGGGGTCGACCAGGGACTCCAGGGGGCCCAGGCCCTGGGTGCCGGCGCTCTGATGACCCAGGGCCTGGCGGCGCCGGGTGCGCTCCTGCTCCAGCGCGGCCTGGAGCTCGCTGACGCCGCCGCCCTGGGCGAGCAGGGTGAGCTGGCGCAGGAGCTCGTGGACCAGGGGCAGGGACCACTGGTGCCAGCCCTGGAGCTGCTCCAGGGCGCGGGAGCGGGTGCCGGCGTCGGTGGCGCGCAGCTCCAGCGCCCAGCTCATGGGGCGCCGGCTGTTGAAGAAGGCGTAGACCAGGTCCAGGCCGGTGCCCTTGATGTTCTGGGAGGAGAGCACGCGCACGCGGCTGCCCAGGGGGGAGCGCAGGGCCAGGCGCTCGACGATCTGGTCGCCGCTGGCGCCCGGGTCCTGGACCACGACGAGGCGGCCGCGGAAGACCTCGGCGAAGAGCTCGCCGGTGGCCTGCTCCAGGGCCAGGATGTCCTCGGCTGCGGGGGGATCGTTGACGGTGGCCTTCCACGCATTCCGCAGAGCGGTGAACCGAAGCTGCTCGGCGCCCAGATCCAGCCAGACCTCCGCGGCCCCCTGGCGGCCCACCTGCGCGTCGTGGGGGTCGTGGAAGGGGGAGCGCGCCTGCCCGTTGTCGGTGAAGATGCCCCCGGCGCCGGAGAGGAGGGTCTCCCAGTGCTTGTGCTGGTCGGCGAGGAGCTGGCGGGCCTCCTTGTTGCTGAGGGGGCGGGCGGGGAGGGTCTCCAGGGTGTCCTCGAAGGCGCGGGCGGCGGCCTCGATGTCGAGGTCCAGCGTGGGCGCGGTGGTGCGCATCAGAGCGGGGAGCTCCACGATCCGCAGCTGCCTCTGGAGGGCGGCGAAGCGGGCGAGGACGAGCTCGGGGCCGCCGCCGAAGATCTCGATGTTGGCGATGCGCTGGGCGAGGGCGGTGTCGATGTAGGTGCGCAGGCCCTCCAGGTTGGTGCCGATGAGGACCATGCGGTGGGCGGGGGCGTCGTTGACCAGGATGTCGGCGAAGACCTGGGAGCGGGCGACGCGGTCGTAGCGGTTGTTGACGACCAGGACCAGGAAGTCGCCGGCGTCGCGCTCGGGGTCGTGGCCCTCGAAGCCGCAGCGGCGCCAGTTGTTGAGGAAGCCGGTGCGCTCGTTGGCGGAGCTGCCGTTGGTGAACTCGACGCTGCGGCCGCGCAGGCGCAGCTCGGGGAAGGTGGCCAGGGAGCCCAGGTCGGGGACGACGTGGTCGGCCATCAGGACGACGGCCTCCTGGCGGTCCACGCCCAGGGTCTCGGCGAGCTGGGCGACCAGGGTGATGTTGTTGGGGTGCTCCTGGTAGGGTAGGCGCGCGACCAGATCGGCGGGGAGGGTGTCGATCTCCTCCTGGTCCACCTCGACCAGCTCGGTGTCTCGCTCGCGGGCGCGGTCGCGCAGGATGGGGGTCATCTGCTGTTCGGTGGTGATGGCCTTGGCGCCGCGGGGCATGAACGCGGAGATGGTCTCGGCGACGTCCTGGCCGGAGGGGCCCTGGATGTCCTCGTGGTCGGGGTAGGTGTTGGTGATGGTGCTCAGGTCGTCGCGGGTCCAGAAGAGCTGGAGCTGCTCGACGTAGGCGGTGCGCAGGGCCATGCACTCCCAGATGAACACCTCGGCGCCCATGTCGGCGGAGCGCTGCAGGACGTCGGCGTGCTCCCAGATGGATGCGCGGTCGTAGGGCCGGAAGAGGAAGAACTCGGTGGCGGGGCGGCCGTGGAAGGCCCGCAGGAACATGGCCTCGCAGCCGGTGGTCTTGCAGACGACGTCCAGGCCCATGCCCTCGAAGAAGGCGGCCTTGAGGCGGGCGACGCCGGACTTGCCGCGGGTGCCCCAGCCGCCGACGACCAGGGGGATGCGGGCGCGGGCGCGGGCGGTGCGCTGGTGGGAGAGGACCAGGCGGCCGAAGAAGACGCTGGCGATGCCGCCGGAGAGGAACATCAGGTCCACGGGCTGGAGGCTGCGCTGGGAGAGCAGGTCCATGGCGGAGTCGAGCAGGGCGGCGCCGGCGGCGGGGGCCAGGCCCAGGAGCAGCTCCTGCTTGGGGGGCGGGAACATCTCGGGCAGGCGGGCGTCCCCGGAGGCGGCGGGCACGAAGTCCAGGCGGAAGCCCAGGGCCTCCAGCGCCTGGGTGTAGGCGCGGCGGGCGCCGGCGTCACGTCCCTGGAGGGCCTGCTCGCGGAGCTGGTCGTAGTGCTCGATGCGGGTGGACAGGGCCATCGCGGCGCGGACGCGGGCGGGCACCCCCACGGGCGGCTGCAGGCGGGTGCGGCCCTGGCGGGTGAGCAGGGTCTTGTCGCCCTCCCACAGGGCGTCGATGCAGTGGTCCGGCAGGGGCAGCCAGGGGCCCCAGGAGCCCCACTGCTCGGCCAGCACGGGGCGGGCGGGCACGTCGGTGGGGGAGACGTCGGCCATGCGCGCGGGGGGGACCAGGATCTCGCCGGGCATGGAGCGCCCGCTGAGGTGGTCGCCGTACTGACGCTTGCCAGGGTCACCTCGCCGGAGCTCATGGAGCAGTCTCCAGGCGCGCAGCACCCGCTGTTCTCCGCGGTGCACCCGGACGCGGCGGGCATCCAGAGCTTCGATCCCGAAGCCGTGGTCGCGGTCGGTCAGGGGCAGGAGCTCTTCGGCGAGCTGCAGGGGGCTCATGTCGGCGGGCAGGGTGAGGGTGTCCTGCTGGCCAAAGCGCAGGCCCCGCAGGCGCTGGACGGGGGGGCTGGGGTCGGGGGTGGGGGTGGCGACGCGGACGGCGCGGGAGGCGCGGGTGCGCACGGAGCGGGCGGGGTCGTCGACGCGCAGGCGCTGGAGGAGGGCGCGGGCCCCGGGGGTGGCGGTCTCCGAGAGGGCGTCCACCAGTGCGCAGCGCACGGTCTCGGAGGGGTCGACGCGGGCGATCATGTAGGCGTCGCGGGCGGCCTCGGGGGAGACCTCGACCATCAGGCGGATGGCGGCTGCGCGGAGGAAGAAGTCGGACTCCACGCCGTCCTCACCGCGCAGGGTCTGGCGGAGCTCGTGCTGGGCCTGGGGACCGGGGAGCCCAGCGAGGACCTGGAGGGCGCGCACGCCCGTGAGCACATCGGGGTGCTCGCGCAGGCCCATCAAGCGCTCGAGCTGAGCGGGGGCGAGGTCGGTGAGCGCGCCGTCCCGGTCCTTGCCGCTGCCGAGCACCAGCACGGCCCACCCCGCGAGGGTCTGGGTGGCGGCGCGCCGGGTCTGGGGGCGGGGGTCGTCCAGCAGGCTGTCCAGCAGCAGGGCGGCGGGGCCCCGGAGGGGGTGGTGGGCCAGGACGTGGGCGAGCATCTCCAGCTCGACGCCGCAGCCGTGGATGCGCTTGTCGACGCGCTCGGTGAGGGCGGTGACGTCCAGGCTGCGGCCCAGGGCGCGGATGTCCTTGGCCAGGCTGCGCTCGTCGCGGACGGTGCTGCGCAGGAAGTGCTGGAGGACGGAGCGCAGCTCGTGGCTGCCCTGGGCGCGGGTGGCGGCGACCTGCAGCTCGCGGCGCTGACGCACGAGCTCGCGGCGCTGGTCCAGGAGCTGCTCGCCGGCCACGGCCACCACGCGGGAGAAGCCCACGTCGGGGAGCTCCGGGAGGTTGGCGCCCATGTCCGCCTCCAGGCGCATGCCCAGGCGGTCCACCCACTCGGCGCGCACGCGCACTAGCAGCGGGGGGAGCCACAGGGACAGGGCGCGGCCGGCGCCGGTCTGGGGGCCCGGGCGGGGGCGGAGGCCGCTCATCGCTGCTCCAGGGGCAGGTCGCGCTGGGCGAGGAAGGGGGCGTCGATGGGGACGTGGTCGTAGACGCCGCGGCGGGAGCCGAACTCGACGGTGAGCCCCACCCAGGCCTGGACGGCGCGGTCGTTGGGGTAGGCCAGGACGCGGGCGGAGAAGAGCCACCACTGCTCGGGGGTGCGCCAGAGGCCGTAGGTGGCGCCGGCCTGGAGCTGGGTGCGCCAGAAGGCCTCGTCGCGGTGAAGGTCCACGAAGCGGCGCTCCAGGCCGGCGGAGCCCACCAGCCACCAGCGGGGGTTGAGCAGCCAGTCGGCGCGCAGGGTGGCGCCGGCCTTGTCCAGGGTGCCGTTGACGTTGGTGTAGAGCGCGGGGGTCGCGCGGAAGCGGAGGTCCCGGTAGGGCTTGAAGTCCACGTGGGTGCCCAGGCCGGCGCCCAGCCAGTGGTCGCGGCCGTAGGTGGTCCAGGCGCGGGGGTCGACGTTGCTGCCTTCCGGGCTCCAGACCCCGGCCCGCATCCACAGCCAGGGCTGCACGCGCCAGCGGGGGGAGAGCTCGAAGAGGTAGCGGGCGCGCAGGCGGCCGCTGATGTGGCCGGCGGAGAGGGAGTGCCAAGCGGAGAGCTCGGCGCTGAGCACCCAGCGCTGGGGGAGCCAGTGCTGCTCCAGCTCCAGGCCGGCGGCGGGGGGGCCGTCCAGGGAGGCGCGGCCGTAGCCGGCGGCGTGGCTGTAGCGGTCCGTGCGGGGGCCGCGGCGGCGGAAGCCCGCGCCGAGCTGGGCGTAGCGCCAGGTGTCCAGGGCGTCGGCCTCGGCGGCCAGGTCCACGCCCAGGCGGCCGCCGGCCCACAAGCTGGCCTGACCGCCCATGGGGGACTGGACTGGGGGCCGGCGGAAGGCGACCTCCTGCATCCAGGTGGTGGTGGCCTGGGCGACGGGCCCGGTGGGGGTGGGGGGCAGCCGGGCCTCGGCGGAGAGCTGGCTGGCCTCCTCGCGGGCCTGGGCCAGCGCGGACTGCTCGGGCTGCGCCTGGGGCTCCAGCACGGAGAGGGTGACCAGGGCGCCGGGGGGGCCCTCGATGCGCAGGGGCAGGGTCCCGGTGTCCAGCAGGGGGACCACCGTGGTGTCCTCGATCGGGCGCAGGGTGTCCCCTACGCGGAGCTGGACGGGACCGCCTTCGTGGAGTTTGACCCGCAGGAGCACGGGGGCCGGCACGCTCACCTCGACCCCGCTCCCGACCCGGTGGGTGGAGACCTGGAGGGTGGGGGGCAGCGGGCCGTCCGGGGTCTGGGCGTGGACCAGCACGGCGGGGCCGGCGCGCTCGTCCAGGCGCACGACGACCTGGTGCTCGCCGGGGGTCAGGACCAGGGGCAGGGTCTGGAGCTGGCCGTCCAGGACCTCGATGGGCTGGAGCTCGCCGTCGTCCACGCCGACCTGGAGCGCGCAGGGCTGGGGCTCGGGGGAGAAGGACTCGTCGCGGCAGAGCAGGGACAGGTCCATGCGGCTGCCGCTGAACTCCAGCACGTCCTGGCGTCCGGGGCGCAGCACGGCGGCCTGATCGCCGGGCCAGGGAGAGCCCAGGGCGGCCTCGCGGGCCTGGGAGAGGGCGCCGTCGGAGTCGTCGGGGGGGCGGCGGTGGACGGTGCGCTTGACCACGCCGCCGCTCTGGTCGAGCACGTTGAGCGCCACCCACTCGCCGGAGGTGGCGGCGCGCCTGCGGAGCCCGTCGGCGCGGGGCCCGGCCATCTCGGCGCAGTGGTAGGCGCGCACGGGGTCACCCTCGTCCAGCCAGGCCTGAGCGGCCCGCTCCCACACCAGGGCGGCGTAGGACTGGGGGGTGGTGGTCTCGGCGGCGGCCTGCCAGCCGGCGGCGTCGCTGGGGGGCAGCATCTGGCGCAGGGCGAGCACGGCCTCGGCGGACTGGGGCCCGGGGGAGCGCACGGGCGGCGCGGGGGGCAGGGCGGCCAGAGCGGCGCGGCGTTGGTCGTCGGTGGCGCCCTCAAGCTGCAGCACCAGGTTGGCCTCGGCGCGCGCGGAGCCGGTCAGCCCCAGGGCCTGGTAGGCGCCCGCCCGCTGCAGGCGAAGCGCCGCGATCTGGGCGTCATCGGCGCCCTCCTGCAGGGCCAGCACCAGGGTGCGGGAGGCCTGCCCGAGCATGGCCACCGGGTCGATCCCCGGGTCGGGCAGGGTGGGCCACAGCAGCTCGCCCTTGGGGTGCCGCATCAGCACGGAGATGTGCATGTGCTCGGGCCCGTGCACCACCGCCTTCTGCGCCCAGGGGCCCACCGGGACCACCACGCGCTCGGCCTCGGGTGGGAGCTCCACCTCGAAGGCGTCGCCGTCGTCCAGCTCGATGCGCACGGTGCCCGGGCTGTCGGCCAGCAGCGCCAGCGCGACGGGAGCGCCGGGGTCGGGCAGCAGGAAGCTCGCCGGGAGCTGCGCCTGGGTGCGCTCGTAGGTGCGCAGGCCGCCCTGGACCACCAGGTGGGCGTCCAGGATCCAGAGCTGCCCCTCCAGCACCTCGACCGTGTGCTGCCCGCTGCTCAGGGCCTCGTCCAGGCGCCCGGCGCCGTAGGCCTCGCGCCCGTCCACCCGGTAGCGCACCGGGGCCTCGCCCATCAGCCGCAGCACGGGGACCTGGCCGGCGTCGACCTCGGGCAGCTCCAGCAGCACCACCTCTCCCGGGCTGGCCACCACCCGCGGCACACCCGGGCTGTCGACGGCGCGGATCAGCGTGCCGCCCTCCACCGGCTCCAGCGCGCTCCAGCGGCTCCCGTCCCAGCCCCGGAGGTCTCCGCCGGCCAAGCGCAGGATCGCCTCCCCCCGCGGCCGGAAGAAGGGCCCACCCAGCGCCACCGCGAGCTCCGCCAGGAGCTGCGGATCCAGGGGCAGCGCGCGCGGGTCCTCCACGAAGATCTGGGGGTCCACCGGCGCCCCGGCCTGCCAGCGCCGCGCCAGGGCCGCCAGCAGCAGCGTGTCCTGGGGGTGCTCCCGCACGATCGCCACGGCCTCGGCGTCGTCCCGGCTCCAGCGCACCAGCCGCAGCAGGGCCAGCCGCTCCACCGCCGGGTGCACGTTCTCCTGCGCGAGCAGCGCGTGGGCCTGCATCGCCACCGTCGGGTCCCGCAGGATCACGTCCCGCTCCAGGCGCTCCAGGTCCCCCCGAGGCCGCCCGCCGTCCGCAAAGCGCCGCATCAGCCCCGCCCGCCGCCAGCCGCCCCGCCGCGCCCGCCACACCGGAGTCACCTTCCCGTCCGCGCCCTCCAGGGTCAGCCCCACCGTGTGCAGGCCCGGCGGCACCACCACCTCCAGGCGCCGCGACCAGCTCAGGCCCGGGGTCTCCGGGTTCTCGCCCGCGGCGGTCTGTCGCTGCAGCTCCGGGCGCCCGTCCAGGGTCCCGATCAGGCGGAAGTCGAGGTAGGGATCGGCCTGAAGCTGGGCTTGGACGTCCAACACCAGCACGCCTGGGCCCTGCACCTGCTGCGTGAACTCCTGCCCATCAGCGAGGTCACCCGTCTGCAGGATGAGCGCTGGGTGGTCGCGCCCGGACAGCGCCCGCCGGGACTCCAGGTCCAGCAGCATGGACGCCAGCAGAGCTTCGTGCACCGGCTCCCCGACCGCCAGGAAGGCCTGCCGCCGCAGCACCCACTCGTCCTCCAGCTCGTAGAGCTCCTGGGGCGGCGTGGGCAGGGTCCCGCCGTGCAGCACCCAGCGCGCCAGCGCCTCCTCGTAGCGGTCCCAGGCCACCTGCACGGGCGTCAGGGACTCCCGCCAAGCGGTGATCACCGCGTGCTCGGGGGCGTGGATCCGCAGCTCCCGGGTCAGGGTGGGCGCGGGCAACAGCAGGCTGCCATCGGGGCCCGCGGCCAGGGGCTGCCAGGCGCCCTCGCTCTCGATCCACAGGGGCGCGTCCGCCGGGTAGACCGTGAACAGCACGCGCTGTCGAGAGCCCTGCTCCAGCCAGATCTGGCCGGCGTGCAGGCCCTCGTCCTGGGGCTCCAGCTCGCCCAGGGGCACCCAGGCGGCCTGGGCCCAGGCGACCATCGCCAGCAGCAGCGCGATCATCGGGTCCACCCCAGCATCAGGGCGCCGAAGGCGGCGCGCAGCTCGGGGTCGTCGGCCAGCTCGCGGCGGGCCTGCTTGCCCAGCTCCAGGTGCAGGAAGCGGGCCTGGCCGGACAGGGCCTGGCCCTGGGCGTTGTCGCGGGCGGCCAGCCTCCAGTTGTCCTCGCCGGTGCCCACCGATCCAAGGAAGCCCAGCAGACCCGAGAGGTCCGCGATGGCGAGGTCCCGCAGCCCAAGAGGCTCCAGAGCCGACCCCCTCGAGACCACGGCGACGTCCTTTGAGCTGCGCGAGGTGAAGCCGTGGAGCTGGACGAACAGGGGGTCCTCCAGTCCCGCGGCGGCCCCCAGGGTGGCGGCCTGGTAGAGCGTGTCGTGGTTGTGGGCCAGGTCGAAGGCGGGGTCGTCCTGGCCGTTGCCGCCGTAGCGCTGCCCGCCGTTGAGGAAGAGCGCCCGGGGGACGCCCTCGTCAAAGAGCGCGGAGGCGATGCGGCCGGTCTTGTAGTCGTACCAGGCGTGGGGGGCCTGGAGCACCAGCGGGGGGCGCTCGGGGTCGCCCAGGTGTACGGCGAAGATGCCGCCGGGGCCGTGCAGGATCACGCGGTCCAGCCCGATCTGGACCTGCAGCCCCAGCGTGGCGGCGCGGGTGTCCAGATCGGCGGGCAGCACACCCGCGGGGGCGCCGGCCAGCAGCTCGGAGAACAGGCGCTTGGCGGCCAGGCGCTGGTCCAGGTCGATCTGCAGCGGCTGGCCGTCCTGGCGCCAGAGCTCGGCCTGCTCCCAGAGGCCGCCGGACAAGAGCAGGGCGAGCAGGATCACGGGTCCTCCGGGCTGTCGACGACCCAGTGGGTGTCGATCTCGGCGCTGCCGCTCTGCCAGGAGCCGTCAAAGCGCAGGTAGACGGGGCCACCGTCGGGCGCGGTGGCGCTGAACTCCACCACGTGGACGCCCCGGGAGAGGTCGTCGCCCAGGACCACGGGCATGCCCGACCAGGCCTCCAGGTTGCCGCCGTGCACCAGGCGGGCGCTGCCGCGGGACTCGGGGGGCACGTAGTCGCGGGCGCCGGGGGTGCGGCGCTCGGTCACGCCGGACTGGTGCTCGGGCTCCCCGCCGTCGACCCGGACGTGGAGCACCGGGGCGGGGCGGCCGGGGCCGGTGTAGGCGCGGGCGTAGAGCACCTCGACGGGGTCGCGCACCTGGGTCAGGATGCGCAGGGTGCCGGCGTCGGCGCGGTAGACATCCCGGCGGGCCCAGCGCGCGCCCTGGCCGGGCACGTCCGCCAGGAAGAAGCCCTCGGGGCCGCTGAGGCTGCAGTCCTGCTCGCCGGGCGAGAGGCCCGAGAAGGTGAGCACGCCGCCGCCCGAATACAGCCGCAGGCTCTGGGCCGGGCTGTCGCCGCACTGGAGGCTGAGCTCCCGGCCGATGTCGGGGTCGGCCACGCGCACGTCCACCTGGACCACGCCGCTCTCGGGGATCTGCAGGCGGGTGACCCGGCCCATGCGGGTGCGGTGGTGGGGCTTGAAGGGGCCCGCGCGGCGCACGGGCTGCAGGATGGGGTGGGCGACGGGGCGGCCCTGGGGCACCACCGAGAAGGTGCGCAGGTCGGACACGGAGCGGCTGGCCTCGCTCTGGTCGGCGCGGGGCTCGATGCGCACGGTGGCGTCCAGGCGGTAGAGCCGGTCCTGGGCGGCCAGGGTCTCGGCGTTCAGGGGCGCGAGGCTCAGGTAGGGCGCCAGCTCCCAGGGGGCGTAGCGGCCGCGCCAGGCGCTCTCCAGGGCGTACTCGGGGGCCCGCTTGGGCTGCACGTCCAGGGGCACGTGGAAGCGCAGGTCCACGGGCGCGTCGGCCGAGAAGCGCAGGGCGACGGCGTCCTTGGGGTGGTGCAGGTAGCGGGAGTGGGGCTCGCTGACGGGCTCGTCCTCGGCCTCGACGTAGCGCTCGAAGGGCGCGTGCTCAAAGGGCGCCTCCCAGCTCCCCTGGGCCAGCACCTTCCCCTGGGCGTCCACCGCCTCCCAGTGCAGCGTGACCGCGCGGCCCAGGCGACCCTCGGCGGGCTGGGCCTTCCACGCGGCGTCGGCCAGCGGGCGCGCCTCCACCCGGAGCACCCCCCAGGGGCCGGCGGCTGCGGCGGGCACCACGATGTCCTCGCTCTCGGGGCCCACGCGCCACAGAGTGAGGCGGCGGCGCTCCGGTGCCAGGGGTTGGGCCGCGCCTGCGCCAGGGGGCTCTCCCCAGCTCTGCCCCTGATCCGGCTCGATCTCGTAGCTCAGGTAGACCGGCGGCTGGTTCCACCCGCGGTGCCACTGCAGGCTCCACAGGGCGCCCTCGGGGACCTCGACGCGGTGGCTGCCCAGCACGCCGCCTTCCACGGGGCCGCCCTCCGTCGCGTCCACCAGCGAGATGGGCAGGTCGGACGCGCTGGGGCTGTGCTTGTCCCGCTCCCCTGCCGCCCACACGCGCAGCACGGCCGGCCCGCGCACGTTCACGGCGGTCGACTCGCCGGGGTTCAGCCGGTAGCCCCAGGTCTCCGCGGTCGGCGACATGGACGGCTCCGCGTAGCGGGTCAGCGCCACGGTCTCCGCGCCCAGCAGCTCCTCGGCGGGGAGCGTCAGCCGCTTGGTGGCCACGTACCACCTGCGTTCCTGGGCGGTGAGCTCAGGCCAGGGCAGCGGATAGGTCCTCCTCAGCCGTTCCTGCACCGACGCGGGGGCGCCACCGGCCAGCTCGGCTCGGCTCCGCGGTGTCTCCCGAAATGAGCGCAGCAGCAGGCGCTGGCCCGGCTCCAGATCCGCCGCCCGCAGGGTCAGCACGCCGCCCTCGGCCATGTGCGGCGCCAGCTCCAGATCCAGGATGCGCGTGTCCGTCACCACCCGCTCCGGCACCGGGGTCACCGCCGCGGGCGTGCCGTCCTCCAGCAGTGTCAGGCGCGAGCGGGTCCAGTGCACGCGCTTGTGCTCCACGCCGCCCCCCTCCAGGCTCAGCCCCACCCCAAAGCGCCAGGTCCGCGACTCGTCCAGGGTGTCCGGCGCCGGGGTCTCCAGGCGCGCCAGCACCCGCATCCGCGACTCCCCCGCCCCCACCCGGAAGCGCACCGCGTCGCCCGCGTCCAGCGCGTCGAACACCTGCCGCTCGCCGGCGCCCGCGTCCTCGACCCCCTTCCAGGGGCGCATGCAGAGCACCGCCAGGATCAGCAGCACCCAACCCACCACCAGGAGCTGCCGCTTCATGGCGTCCCCCGCTGGGTGGGCAGCTCCGGACCGGGCAGGAAGCGCGGATCCACGCTCCCCTCGCTGAGCCCCATCGGCGCGATCACCGTGGCGCCGCCCTTGTCCAGGCGCAGGTAGGTGAGCTGGCTGAGGGGGTCGAAGAAGGCGGAGACCTGGATGCCCTGGGATCGCGCCTCCACCGCCAGGACCTTGAGGTGCTCGGGGTGTCCCGTCGCACTGAGCGCCACCAGCGAGGACAGGCTGGGCCCGAACACCGCATCGATCGGCTGCTCCAGTCCCCGCAGCGCCTGCTCCAGGCTGCCCTGGGACACCGGGATCCCCGCGTGGTCCAGCATCGCCCGCAGGGGGCTGTCCGGCTCGATCCCCGCGTAGCGGAGGCGGAACACCGGGTCCAGGTACACCGTGACGTACTCACCGCCCGCCGCACGCACCGCGTCCCGCCGGGGGTTGGCCGGGTCGTAGAAGCGGATGCGCTGCACGTCCGCGTCGTACCAGGCGCTGCGCCCGCCCGCGTGGTGCACCAGCCCGCGCGCCGTCCACATCAGCTCCGTGGCCGCGTCATAGACCGGCAGCACCGGGCGCCCCAGGGAGACCACCGCCTGGGCGCCGGGGACCTCGTCCTCCCGCGCGGCCGTCAGGGCCAGCACCTGCAGCCCCGGGAGCTCGCGGGTCAGGGTCAGCAGCACCGCCAGCTCCGGCGCGAAGGCCCCCGCCCGGGTGGTCGCGGCGGCGTCCAGATCCGCCCGCGAGTCGTGCACCAGCAGCGCCATCGCGTCCGACTGGCCCCACCAGCCCAGCCCCACCTTGTCTGCGTTGCTGTGGCGGCCGGCCGAGCGGACCTCGATCGCCAGGGGCTCTCCGCCGCGCCGCAGGTAGAGCGTGAAGCGAGGGGGCTCGGTGCTGTCCTGGGGGGCCAGGCTCACCACCTCGCCGTCGTCCTGGAGCACCAACCCCAGGGCCTCTGCGTGCGACGAGGCCACCCGCAGCCAGCCCGGATCCCCGCCCTGCATGGCCAGCAGGATGGGGCGCAGCACCCCGCGCTCCAGCAGGGCGAGCTGCCCGACCTCGAGGCCGCCGCGGGGGTCGTGCTCGGTGGGCCGCGGGCCGCTCTCGGGGTCCCAGAGCGCTCCGCGACCCGAGCCCACGTAGCGGGAGCTGCCCGACTCCAGCGCCAGACGCAGGCGGTCGGCCTCCGACAGGCTCAGGGCCAGATCGAGCGCTCCGGAGTCCAGGTCAAAGCGGGTGTTTGGCTGGGGGACCAGGCGCGTCAGCGCCGCCAGGTCGAGCTCCTGCGGGAGCTGCTTGTTGGCCAGCAGCTCGGTGGCCTCGCCTGCGCGCAGCTCCATCACCAGGCGACCGCGCCGATGGGCCTGACGTTGTAGATCCTCGCTGGGAGAGAGCAGGACCAGCTCGGCATCCAGGGTCTCCGCCACTGCGACAGCCGCCTCGGCCAGGCCCGGCGTGCGCACAGCGTCTGGGACCACCAGCTCCAGCCCGCCCGATGCCTTGGGACGGAACCAGGCCACCCCGGCCGCCCCGCTGTCCCCCGAGTGCAGCAGCGCGCCGCCCTCCAGGGCTTGGACCTCGAGCTGCTCCCCGCTCCACCCGCGGCCGGACCGGGCGGCGCTCAGGGCGATGCTCAGCTCGTTGTCGACGCGCAGGGGGGAGGCGGGCGGCGGGACCAGGTGCTGGTGCAGGGCCTGGGTCGCCGGCAGGGCGCGGGAGGACGCCAGGTGCTGCTCCTGCTCGGGCAGGTCGCCGCCGCGCAGCTCCACGACCACGATGCCCAGGGCCTGGCCCAGGATGAAGGCCACCAGGGAGATGCCCAGCGCCGGCACGAGCACGCGCGCGAAGCCCTTGTAGCGGTACACGCGCACCGAGATGATGGCCGGCAGCAGGTAGCCGAAGCCGAACACCTCGCCGATGCGGAAGCCGGGCCAGGTGCCTTGGAAGATCCAGGCCACCACCAGCTTGACCAGGTAGCTGAGGGCGAAGGCCAGCACGATGGGGCGCAGGCCGGTCAGGTTCGCGGAGCGCAGCGGGGAGAAGCGCGTGAGCCCCCGCAGCAGGAACACGACCAGGGTCACCTCGGCCAGGGTGGCGACCAGCTTGGCCGGCGTCAGCCAGGAGATGGCCAGCAGGCCGCAGACGATGATGCCGCCGAAGTCCCAGCCGTAGCGGTTGGTGGCGTGGGAGGCGATCAGCGTACCCAGCAGCACCATCACGTACTCGCGCGGGGCCTCCAGAAAGGAGAAGCGCAGGTCCTCGTAGGTGAGCTCGAACTGGGCGAAGTCCAGGTTGGTCAACGGCAGCAGCACGAAGCGCAGCAGGGCGTAGACCACCAGCGTGGGCAGCACGACCAGGGGCAGGCCGCGGCCGAGGCCAGGCTTCCAGAAGGCGTTCGCGGTCAGGGGGACCAACACCAGGCCCAGGGAGTGCCAGCCCTGGGACAGGGACAGCCCGGTGCCAGCGAGGAGACCCTGGCCGAACTCGCCCTCCACCAGCACGCGCACGGCGATGGAGGCCAGGATGATCAGGAAGAAGCGGTCGCGTCCGAAGCTGCGGTCCCAGGGCAGCCACCGGGGCAGCAGGCGCCCCACCAGGTGGGCCACGCCGTAGGTGATCACCGACTCCAGCAGGATGACCAGGGCCGCCTCGGGGCGGGTGCAGAGCACGGCGCCGACGTAGCCGGGAACGACCAGGCCGGTGGCCGGCCAGCCAAAGCGCTCGGCCATCCACCACAGCAGCACCACCCCCACCAGCACCGCGGTCAGCAGGCTGTTGTCCACCAGCGCGGCGGGAAAGATGGAGAACATGCAGCCGTTTAGCCTTGCGGGGACTCAGGCGCCCGGTGCGCTCAGCGCTTGCGGAAGCTCGCCCGCTGGGTGGAGGGCTGCGCGGCCGGGGCGTCCTGGGCCGGGAGGTACTCCAGCAGCATGCCGCGCAGGCGGTGTCCGTCCAACACGGCCGAGAGGGCCAGCAGGCCGCCATCGGCCAGGACCAGGCGGCGGGTGCTGCCGCCGGTGAGGACCTCGGACACGTCGTAGCCGGCGCCGCCCAGGGCGGTCCAGACCTGCACCAGGGATGGGTTCATGGGGCGGCCCTGGGGGAAGATCACGGCCTCGATGCGGGCATCGGACTGGACCAGGCGCCCCAGGGGATCGAAGAGGGCGCGCGCGCCGACCCCGGAGGCCACCGCGCCGGAGAGGCCGCGGTTGCGCTGGAGCAGGCTGTCGAAGGCGGCCTCGACCATCGCGACGCCCTGGGCCAGGTAGCCCTTGTCGCGGTTGAAGCGCTCGGGCTGCTCCCCCAGGGCGCGGGCCTGGTGGGCGGCCAGGGTGCGCAGGGCGCGCAGCTCGGTGGCGGCGCCGGGGGCCCGCCGCATCACGAGCTGGCCCTGGCGGCCCGCGTAGAGGGGCAGGCGCATGACCAGGGGGTCGGGGAAGGGCGGGGGCAGGCGGTCGATGCGCAGCACGCCGCGGCGGTCGGCGGCGGCCTGGAGAGTGGCGGCGTCGCCCTGGCCCTCCATCACGTAGGCCTCCGAGGCCACGCCCAGCTCGACGGCGGCGACGGCCAGCTCCAGCCAGCTCTCTTCGACCTGGGAGCGGGAGGGCTGGACGTTGAGGGTCCAGATGGCGCGGTCCACCAGGGACACGAAGTCCAGGTGGTGGCGGGACCAGAGCAGCAGCCCGGCCACGGAGGCGCCGGTGATGCCCGCGCTCAGCAGGGCCTCGACGGGGAGCCAGGAGCCCAACGCCAGCGCGGAGGCCGAGCCAGCCAAGGCGGTGAGCCCACCTGCTGCGGCCATCTGGAGCCGCCTCGTCGAGACCACGGAGAGGGCGCCAAAGAGCCCCACGAGCGCGGAGAGCAGCGCCACCCAGCCCGCGTTGGCCGGGGCCTGTTCGGGGGAGGCCACGGCGCGGGAGACGACCTCGACCAGGGGGAGCTCCCCGAACGCGGTCTGGACCATGGGCGCCACCCAGGGGTCGGTCTCGCCCAGCAGGACGATCGCGTCACCCAGGGACTCGGGGGCCAGGTAGGGCAGGTGGCTGTAGTGCAGGGTCGCGGGGGCGTCCCCACCGAGCTGCAGGCGTCCGGAGACGGGCTCCCCGGCGGCCCAGCGGATGCGCGCGGGGAAGGTGGCGCGGTTGCCCTGGGCGGCGCGCCAGGTGCGGTGGGTGCCGTCCCAGCCGGGGCTCAGACCCAGGTCGTCCTGGACGTCCAGCATGGGGTCCAGGCCCTGGGCGTTGAGCTGCCCCGCGGGGGGGTGTACGGCGGCGACCACGGGCACGCCGATGGCTCGGGCGCGGTCGGCGGTCTCCTGCCAGTCCACGATCCCCTGCGCGCCGTCCATGGAGACGACGATCACCTGGGGGTGCTCGCCCGCGCTGAGGGGCCCGGCCAGCAGGTCCGAGAGCGGCTGCGGCCCGGCGGCCATGGCGATGCCCACAAGCCCCGAGAATCCCAGGGCAAAGCCCACCCGCCCCAGCTCCTCGGGGGAGCTCAGGCCCAGGCGGGAGAGCCGGGTCTGGGGGGACTTCTGGTTCATCACATTGGACCTTAGCGCAGACTGGGCCCCGTTTAGCCGAACTTGCGCTTACGCAAGGGTGACAGTTGGCCCCCATGCGGAGAACTCCGCACGGTCGGCGGGTCGACGCCGCGGCGCGTTCCCGCGCGCTTGTACGGGCGGATCCCGGATCAAGCGGGTATACGGCCGATCTCTTCCCGGAGTTCCCATGACCGCCCTGTTGCTCCTGTTGGCCTGCAGCAACCGCTTCAATGACCGCGGGGGCGACCCCAACCTGGCCGACGACACCGGCAGCGGGGACACCCAGCCCGTGGACGACACCGGGAACCCCGATGACACCGGCGATCCCGCCGATGAGTGCCCCGCCCCGCCCAGCGCGGGCAGCGTCAGCACCCTGAGCGACTGCAGCTACGAGCCGGAGCCCAGCGGCCTGCCCTTCTCGGCCACCGTCGAGTGGGCCATGACCCACGCCATCGTGGATCCCGCCAGCGGCAGCACCGTGCCCGCCTACACCTTCACCGAGTCGGAGTCGCACCGCGGCGTGTTCCAGTCCCCCGCCGTCGGCCAGGCCACCGACGACGACGGCGACGGCGTGGTCAGCGAATCCGACACCCCCGACATCGCCGTGCTCATGGGCGACGAGCTGGACGAGACCAGCGCCGACGCCAAGCGCTCCACCCTGCGCCTGATCTCCGGCGATGGCAGCAAGGTCCACGACTCCACCCTCTGGAGCACCTGGAACGGCGAGCAGGTCGCCCCCTACATCTTCGCCGGCGTGGCCATGGCCGACCTGGACGGCGACGGCCTCACCGAGATCGCCACCGTGGTGATGGACGAGGAGGGCCGCGTCAACGGCAACGACGCCAACTGCATGGCGGCCACCTACGAGGTGTCCAAGAGCGGGAAGATCAGCCTGGAGGCGGTCTCCGACGAGAAGATCTGGTGCCAGTCCCACGCCCCCGCGCTGGCCGACCTGGACGCCGACGGCAACGTCGAGGTCATCCTGGGCGACGGCGTCTACGACGGCCGGGACATGAGCCTGCTGTGGACCGGCGGCTACGGCGCGGCCTGGTACAACGCCTGGATGGTGGGCGTCGAGGGCTACTGGAACAGCGGCTACCACGCCTTCGCCTACGACATGGACGGCGACGGCCTGGAGCTCGAGGTCGTGGCCGGCAACAGCGTCTACAACGCCGACGGCTCCCTCTACTGCCGCCTGGGCCGCGGCTCCGGCTCCAGCTTCGTGGAGGCCGAGGACGGCTACCCCGCCGTGGCCGACCTGATGTCCAAGGACGGCGTGCCCGAGATCATCCTCTCCGGCAACCAGAGCGTCTCCCTGTACAAGGGCGCCCCGGACAGCAACGGGGTGTGCCAGGCCGTCTCGACCATCTCCAACGACCCCTTCACCGAGTCCCTGGGCCTGCCCACGCACCCCTACTCCTGCGACGAGACCCGGCGCAGCTTCGGCGGCCAGCCCACCATCGCGGACTTCGACGGCGACGGCAAGCCCGAGGTCGGCGTCTCCGGCGCCTGCTACTACACCGTCTACGACGTCAGCGGCGGCCAGCTCGAGCGCTACGCCATGGCCCCCACCAAGGACTGGAGCTCGGCCAGCACCGGCGGCACCGTGTTCGACTTCAACGGCGACGAGCAGGCCGAGGTCGTGTTCTCCGACGAGTACGCCGTCTACGTCTGGCAGATCGACGCCAGCGCCGGCCTGGACCCCTGGGAGCGCTTCGTCACCGTGCTGGAGGACGAGAACCACCACTCCTGGACCATCCACGAGTACCCCCTGGTCGCCGACGTCGACGCCGACGGCAAGGCCGAGATCGTGGCCGTCAACTCCCCCAGCCCCGACGACGAGGACGCCTACGGCATCTACGTGCTCGGCGCCGCGGACGACGACTGGGTCAGCGCCCGCCCCCACTGGAACCAGCACGCCTACTACGTCAACAACATCGACCAGGACGGCACCGTCGGCACCGCGTCCCCCAACTACGCGCCCTACGACTCCGACGACCTGAACTCCTTCCGCCAGCAGGCCCCCGGGGAGTTCGGCGCCAAGGCCGCCCCCAACCTGTACCTGGAGACCAGCACCTGCCAGGCCGCCTGCGGTGAGCCCGTCGTGCTGGACGTCCAGATCGCCAACGAGGGCGCCTACATCACCGTCTCCGGCGGCGCGCTGCTCTCCCTCTACGGCCGCAGCGGCGGCGTCGACATCCTGATCGACACCTACACCGTGCCCGTGGACATCGGCCCCGGTGAGCTCACCTCCGGCATCCGCTTCGAGGTGGCCGACTGGGCCAGCTACGACAAGCTCGTGGCCGTCATCGACGACCCCGACCGCGCCGGCTCCTCGGGCTGGGGTGCGGCCAAGGAGTGCGACGAGAAGGACAACAGCGCAGTGGTGGGGCTGGGCAGCTTCTGCGAGTGAGCCCCCGGGGTAGGGTGCAGGCATGATCTGGCTGCTCGCCTGCACCACCCTGCCCGACGCCAGCGCGCCCGCCGCCGCGCGCCTCTCCCTCGCCGCCTCCGCCAAGCTCAGCCCCGCCAGCTCCCAGGCTTACGCCCAAGCCGGCGCCTGGGTCACGGCCTTGGGCGATGTCGATGGGGACGGCTTCGGGGAGGTGGCTCTGGGCGCTCCCGGATCTGGGTCCACCGGCGCAGTCTTCGTCTACAGCGGCACCTCCACGGGGCTGGATCCCACCGGCGAGGACACCCTGACCCCAAGCACCGGCGCCAGCTTCGGGCGGAGCCTGGCCGGCCTCGGCGACGTGGACGGTGACGGCCTGGCCGACCTGCTCGTGGGCGACCTGGGCGCCGAGACCGCGAGCCTCTGGCTGGGTAGCTCGGCCGGCCTCGCGCACGCTCAAGATCTCTACGCCAGCGACGCGGACGCCGGCCAGTTCTTCGGCTTCCCCGTGGCCTCCGCCGGGGACGTCAATGGAGACGGCCACCCCGACGCTCTGGTCGGCGCCCTGGGGCATTCAGGCGGGGCCCTCTCCGGCGGCGCGGTCTACCTGTACCTGGGCAGCGCCTCAGGCCTGGGCAGCGAGCAGCGCCTGGAGCCCAGCGACCCCAGCGACTTCAAGGGCTTCGGCTACGCCCTGGGGCACGGGGACTTTGACGGGGACGGCTTCGGGGATGTGGCTGTGGGCGCCCAGGGAGACTCCGGGTACACCGGCACCACCTACGTCTACTTCGGCACAGCCACCGGACTGGATCCCGCCAGCGAGGTCACCCTGTCCGCCTCCGACGCGGAGCCCTCGGACTACTTTGGCCACGCCCTCGCCGGTCTCGGCGACGTGGACGGCGACGGCTTCGACGAGCTGGCCGTGGGCGCCCACCTGGCGGACCACGCGGCCCAGAACGACGGCGTGGTCTACGTCTACAGCGGCTCGGTGTCGGGCCTGACGGCGGCCAGCGAGCGCACCCTGGTCGCCGCCGACGGGGACAAGTGGGACAACTTCGGCGTGGCTCTGGCTGGCGGCCAGGACGTAAACGGCGACGGCTGGCTGGACCTGGTCGTGGGCGCCTGGAACGACGACGGCGCGGCCACCAACGCGGGCGCCGCCTATGTGTTCCTGGGCTCCGTGACGGGGCTCCAGGCGGCCACCCAGACCAAGTGGACGGCCGCGGACGCCGACGACACCGACTACCTGGGGCACAGCGTGGCCCTGGTCCCCGACCTGAACGGCGACGGCGCCGCCGAGCTGCTCCTGGGCGCCGAGGGCGACGACGACCTGGCCACCGACGGCGGGGCGGCCCACCTGGTCTACGGCACCTGCCTGCGCGCCTGGTTTCCGGACGATGACGGCGACGGCTTCGGGGAGGACCGCGACCCGGTGACCGCCTGCGCCGCCCCCTCCGGCTATGCGGGCGCGCTGGGCGACTGCGCGCCGGAGGACCCCAGCATCCACCCCGGCGCCCTCGAGCTGCCCGACGACGGCGTGGACCAGGACTGCGACGGCCAGGAGCTCTGCTGGATCGACGCGGACGGCGATGGCGTGCGGGCCAGCGACCCGGTGACCTCGTCTGCGCTGGACTGTTCGGAGGCGTGGGCGGTGGACGGCAGCCTGGAGGGTGGGGACTGCGATGACGCGGACCCCACGGTCTCTCCTCTCCAGACCGAGGCTCTGGACGATGGCGTGGACCAGGACTGCGACGGGCGCGAGCTCTGCTACC
The DNA here is from genome assembly GCA_036229005.1 of Myxococcota bacterium. Classification (GTDB taxonomy): domain Bacteria; phylum Myxococcota_A; class UBA796; order UBA796; family CAJQPC01; genus CAJQPC01. Next base: position 39,606 of record JAZAMN010000016.1, on the reverse strand, counting down.
TGGATGCGGACCAGGACCACTTCCACGCCGGCGAGACCGCTCTGGGCGACCTGGACTGCGCGGAGGAGGGCGTGCTCGGCGCCGATGGCGAGCCCGGTGATTGCCACGACGGCGACCCCGAGGTGAACCCCGCCGCCTCCGAGGAGGTCGACGACGCCCTGGACTCCGACTGTGACGGGCAGGAGCTCTGCTTTCAGGACGCCGACGGCGACGGCTACCGCAGCGAGCAGACCGTGCTCAGCGCCGACCTGCTCTGCGATGGCGACGGCGAGGCCCAGTGGGGCACGCCCAACGGGGACTGTGAGGACGGGGATGCCTCGGTGTACCCGGGCGCCCTGGACCACCCCCAGGATGGCGTGGACCAGGACTGCGACGGACTCGATGCCACCCGCGAGGACACCGGTCTGCCGGCCGACTCCGGGCAGGTCTCTGCGCCCGAGGGGTGTGGTTGCGGCGGGGGTGGTGTGGGGGGGCTCTGGGGGGTGCTGGGCGTGGTGTTGGTGCTGTGGCGGCGGGGGCGGGTAGGTCGTCGTGAGGGGGGCGTCCCCAGGTCGGCTGGCACGACCGCTTCGACCCTGGAGTCATGTCATCGCCGGTCGCCGGTCGCCGGTTCGCCGTCACCTGTCCCCCGATACTCGACCGCCACGCTTCGGTCGCCCACCTCGGGTTTGCTGGCGGGGCCGATGAAGCCATCCTTGAGCTGGTCGCGGTCCACGTCGTGGAAGAGCACGGCGAACAAGTGGAGCAGCGAATGCTGCGCCATGCCTCTGACCTTGCCGAGGTCCAGGGCGGTGAAGAGCTGGCCCCCCATCGCGTTAGAGGGAGCGGCCCTGCTGGGAGCGGGAATTGAGTATGGAGTTGCCTCATCGAGTGGGAGTGGGGAGCTACGGTGAAATTCACCGAAATGCAGGAATCCCCCGGACTCGCTATGACCTGTCGGGATCAAACGGGGGAAAGTGGAGGGGCGTTGCCTGATTCAGACACAATCGAGGCGCTGACAGGACTGATCGAGGCTCTCAATCAGGCGGTCGCTGACATTGGCTTTGGCAAGTGCCTGCTTGCCGCACTGCTCTTCATCGGCATTCCATGGGCCTTCAGAGCTTGGACCAAGCGCAAGGAGTGGCAGGCAGCTGAGGCTGAGCGAGAGCAGCAGAAGCAGACTATTCAGCGTCTGGCAGCCGAGGCCAGGGATTATCGAATCGCCTTTTTTAAGTCCAACCTCGGCTTTTCCGACGAGGAGATTGAGCGACTCTGCATCGGTGGCGAGTATGTTGACGCCCAGTCCGCACGTGACGACATGGAGGCCAAAGTCCGCAAGTTGAAGGAGATCAAGGGGGGGAGTGGAGGATGAGTACAGAGGTCCGAAAGGCAAAATGCGCGCCGCCTACGTACCATTCAGATAGGAGAGCAGCCGAATGTTCATTACACTGATTCTGGTTCTGTCGATCCTCAGCGGGCTCGTTCTGCTTGGCCAGTCTGCGGCCAGTGTGGTGCGCATCCGATCCATGAAGCGGCAGATCCGCAACAGGCGGCTCCGTGCTCACTTTGCTGAGCAGCGTCTCGCGCTACTCAAGGCAGCCGACCGTGGGGACCTTTCCCCAGCGAGCACCACGTTTCGGGTGCTCTATGTGACCCATACCCACGTGATGCGACGATCTGATGGATACGAGGAACTGGCACGTAGCCTTGCTCCGTCGCGCCAGACCCCACGTTCGCCCGTCACCGAGGCCTATAAGGCGGAGCAGGAGGATTGGACTGAGGAGGTCGCCGACATCGCTCGCGAGACGGCAGATGGCCTCTGGCAACTGGTCCTTGAGCACAACGCGTTCTGGCGTGCTGCCGAGTTCGTGGAGAGGCGGACCGGGGCGTTGTCCAAGAGCATGAGCCTGCTTGTTCAGCTCCTGCGCGGTCTTACCCGCATCCTGCGGGAAGCAGCCGAGAAGCAGGAAGAGGAGCACTTGGAGGACATCCGCCCGGCTGTTCACTTCCTCCGCGGTCGAACTGCGGCTGCGTAGGTTTTGGCTCTCCAACACCCGCCGCCTTGCCTCTGTAGTCGTACGCGGATTCAGGGCCAATACCGAGGTAGGTGTCGGTGTCCAGGTAGGCGTCGAGGTCGAGGAAGGCGCCCCCTACCCAACACTCCCGAGTTGGGGATTCACAACGGTCAAGAGTGCCAGCCATTGTTGAGCGGGACGTGGTTCAGGGAGTCGTAGTTCAGGTAGGGCCCGTCGAACCACTCGAACAGCATCGCTGGCTGGGCTCCAGACTCCGTGAGGATTGCGTTCACTGCGGTCAGGATGGCCTGAGGGGGGACTGCGTCTTGTGGCCGGCGCAGGCGTGCCCGATAGCTCTCTCGTGCTCCCGGTTCGGCGCCGCATTTGCAGGCCTCGGTCATGGAGGTAGAGGTCCGTCCCTTCGGCCTGGTCGAGGAATGTCGCCAAATGTACTAGGTTGCCCAGGTCGCCAGGCCATCGCTGTGGGTACGACTGCGGCGCGGGCGGCGACCTCGATCCCTGCGACGGCGGTCCTTTCGTGGACGTAGGTGGTCATGGAGACGGCGATCTCCTTGCGCTGCGAGGGTGTGGATCACCAGAATGCCCGCGGCGCACCAGTTCACGAGATCCTCCTCGACCAACTCGGTGAGGATCTGTTGGCCCGCGCGTCCAGGTCTCCGACTTAGACGGAGACGGAGCCGCCGTCCTCGGGCCGGGCGTTACTCTCGTCGCCTTCACCGAACTCCGATTCCTGGGCCCCCCTCTCGGATTTGCCGGCCGGCGTGCCCGCTCTCAGCGGCACCTCATCACGCCGGCCGCAAATCCCGGCCGGGCCATGCCTGGCCCGAGCCCGGGGGCGCGTGCGCCCCCGTACAGGGGTGTGGGGACCTTGTCCCCACAAAAATACAGTACTTCGCCCTGCGAACTACTGCGCCCCGCCCAGAATCCAAGCCTCGATGGTGTCCATGTCGTCGGCGCTCATGGAGCCGGACTTGGGCATCGCGGCGCCGCTGCCGCCGACGGAGCTCTGGGTGCCCTGCAGCTTGTGCCACACGTAGGAGTCGGCGGTGGAGCCGGGCTCGATCTGGTCGTAGCCAGCCACGGAGCTGGGCGCGTCCACCAGGGAGGACTTGCCCGAGATGGAAAGGCCGCCGCTGGTGCCGTGGCAACCACCACACTTGCCCGAGAAGATGGGCTGCACGTCGTCCCAGGTGGGGACGGGGTCGGCGTCTGCGTCCGCGTCGGTGTCAGCGTCGGTGTCCGAGTCGCTGTCGGAGTCCGAGTCGGAGTCGCTGTCGGAGTCCGCGTCGGTGTCGGCGTCGGCCTCCACCTGGGTGTCGTCGATGCCGGAGTCTTCGCCCTTGTCACAGGCGATGAGGCCACCGGCCATCAAGAGGGGGAGGGAAAGCATGATCTTGCGCATGGGGTTCTCCTGCTGGTCAAGCAGCCAGCAGGGTAGCGCGGGGCCCTCACTCTGTCAGGTTGCAAGGGCTTATTCACGCTTAAGGTCCCTGAAACAGGGGCTATTGGGCGCCGCCCAGGATCCAGTCCTGCAGCGTGGCCTTGTCCGCGGCGCTGAGGCTGCTGCCCTTGGGCATCTGCTCGCCGCTGCCACCCACCGTGCTCTGGGTGCCCTCCAGCTTGTGCCACAGGTAGCTGTCCTCCAGCGAGCCGGGCTCGACGTAGGAGTACCCAGCCACCGAGCTGGCGGCGCCCACCAAAGAGGCCCGGTCGGTGATGCTCAGGCCGCCGCTGCCGCTGGTACCGTGGCAGTAGCCCCCGCAGCTCGCCGAGAAGATGGGCTCCACCTCACTCCAGGTGGGCGCCGGGTCGCTGTCGGCGTCCGATTCGCTGTCGGCGTCCGAGTCGCTGTCCGAGTCCGTGTCGCTGTCTGCGTCGGCGTCGGCTTCGACCTGGGTGTCGTCGATGAGGGCGTCGTCCTTGTCACAGGCGATCAGGCCCAGGAGGGCAAAGGGGAGGGTGAGAGAGAGGGCGCGCATGGGGTTCTCCTGCTGGTCGGGCCGAACGGTAGCCGACAGCCAGACAGCCCCGCAGGCTCAGCTCCCCTGCACCTCCAGGAAGGCCTCCGTCTCCGCGCCCAGCTCGCGTCGCGCCTGCCCCAGGCGGTCCAGGGACTCGCTGCGCTGCTCGGCGGCGGCGGCGGCGTCCACGGCGCCGTCTCCGGTGCGGTCCTCCAGCTCCGACTGGGCGCCCAGTCCGCCCACGCCCTGCACCTTGCGGCGCTGGTCCCGCAGCTTCTCCAGGGCGTGCTCGCCGCCCAGCTTGTCCACGCGCCCTACGACCACCGCCGCCAGGCGGGCGTGCAGCACGTCGGCGACCTCGGGCAGCTCCTGGGCCAGGTGATTGATGCTGGCCACGAGCTGTGGGCGGTTGTCCACAGAGGCCAGGCTGCCCTTGAGCCCCTTGGCCAGCCGGTCCAGCTCGGCCAGCCAGCGCTCCAGCCCGGAGAGGGTCTCCAGCGCCTGGTCCAGCGCCTCTTCGCTGCTCTCGCAGGCCAGCACGCCCTCCAGCTCGGCCAACAGCGCGTCCACCTGACCCAGCAGCACGGCGGTGGGCAGGCGCTGCAGGCGCCGCAGATCCGGGCCAAGCTGACCCGCCAGCGCCTCCGCAGGACGCAGGCCGGCGATCAGGTCCTCGAGCTCACCAAAGAGCAGCTCAAACGCCTGGATGCGCGCCACCGGGTCCAGCAACTCCGCGCCGGCCGCGCGCTGTACGATGCGCGAGATGCTGTGCCGCCCGGCGGTGGCCACAAAGTTCCGGGCCTGCTCCAGCAGCACGGGGTCGGCCTTGGCGCGGGCCACCACGTCGGCGGGCACCCAGCGGCGACACTCGCGGACGGTGGCCTGGAGGGAGGCGATCTCCACCAGCGAGGCCCCCGTGGGGCCGGTCTGCTCCAGAGGCACGCGCTGTAGCTGCAGCGTGTCGAACACCGCATTGCCCGCGCAGACCACCAGATCGGTGCCCACGCAGCCCGCGGCCAGAACCCGCCCCGAGACCGGCAGGCTCAAGGGCGGCCCGGCCTGCCCCCGGGTGGCGCCCAGGCGGATCCCCGAGGGCCCAAAGAGCAGCAGCCGCACGCCGTCGGGGGCCCACTGGATCTGCTCCACGTCCCCCGGGACCTGCAACTCCCCCTGCAGCTCCGTGAGCCCCAGGTCCCAGAAGCTCACCCGCCCCTTGCCCAGCACCGCCACGCGCCCGCCCGGCTCGTCGACCAGGAGCTGCCGAGCGTCGGGCAGGCTGCCCTTGTGGAACTCGACCAGTCCGGTGTCGGTGACCCACCAGGCCGTGACCCAGCCGCCCCCGCAGCTCAGGGCGCGCTTGCCGCCGGCGAGCAGGGCCACGTCGCCCATGCCGAAGGGGTGGGCCACGATCTCCTCGCGGAAGCGGGCCTTGCCCCCCGGGCGCAGGACGTGGCGCGAGAGCTTGCCCTGGTCGCTGCCCAGCAGGAGGGTGTTGCCGGCCAGATCCATCGCCACGATCTGCCCGCGGCTGAGCGTCAGAGGCTCGCTGGGCTGCTGGGTGGGCAGGTGCAGGGCCCGCAGGGTGTCGCCCTGGGCCACCAGCAGCCAGTCGCCGCGCACCAGCAGGCGGGCCTTCCCGGAGATCCCCGGCAGCGCCAGCGTGCGCTCGGACTGCGGGCCGATGCGGTAGATCGTGCGCCCGTCGGCGCTCAGACCGATGACCTCGCTGGTGCCCGGGTGTGGCGCGATGTGCTGCAGGGGCACGGTGAGAGACGATGGGGGCGGCAGGTCGGGGGCAGGCCCCCGCTCCTCGTGCATCTCCAGCAGCAGCCGGTTGTGGCGCCGGTCCAGGGAGATGCCCTCGAGCAGTCCCTTGTGACGCTCCAGCAGCAGGCGCGCCTCCTGGGCGGCGTGCTCCATCTGCGCCAGGCCCTCGTCCAGAGCGCGCGTTGAACGCCCCTTGCTGGCCGCCTCCATGCGCCGGGCCTGCAGCGGTCCGCGGGTCTGGTCCAGGCGGTCCAGGGTCTCCTGCAGCCGGGCGACCTCCTGGTTCAGGTGGGCCTCCAGGGTCTGCAGGCACTCCGCCTTGCGCTGCACCTGAGGCTCGGTCTTGCGCCCCCACAGGCGGTCCAGCAGGGAGCCGCTCTCTTCGGTCTTGAGCACCAGCCCGCAGTTGGGGCAGGCGTCGGCGTCGGCGCGCAGGCCGTAGCCGCAGTCGGTGCATGGGGTGAGGCGGGATCGCACCCCGCAAGTCTAAGCCCCCCGGCCCCACTTGGCAGCACCCCGCGGATCAGGCACCCTGAGCGCTCACAACGGAGAGACCAAGGTGGCTCTGTCCCGCCGCAGCATCCTGGGCCTGGGCCTGGGCGGAACGATCGCCCTCACCCTGGGCGGCCTCGCGCTCTTCCCGGGCCGCGGCGTCACGCCCCAAAGCCCCCTCCAGAGCTTCACGCCTGCCCAATACGCCACCCTCTGCGCCCTGGCCGAGGTCGTCTGCCCCGCCTCCGACGCCCTCCCCTCGGCTCTGGAGGTCGGCGTCCCCGCCCAGCTCGACGCCCTCTTCGCCACCCTCCCCCCCGAGAACGGCCAGGAGATCGGCCTGGCCCTGGGCCTGCTGGAGAACGCCCTCGTCGGCGCCCTGCTCGATGCCCGCCCGCGCCCCTTCTCGCGCTTGCCCATCGAACGCCGCGTCGAGATCTGGGCCGCCTGGTCCCGCTCCAACATCCCCCTGCGCCGCACCGTCTACAAGGGCCTGAACTCCTTGATCTCCGCCACCGCCTACGGCAACCCCGCCTACCAGCGCCACGCCGGCTACCCCGGCCCCCCGGTGCCCGCATGATCACCCAGGGACCCGAGCTCAGCTCCGGCGAACACAGCGCCCAGGTCGTCATCATCGGCACCGGCGCGGGCGGCAGTGTGCTGGCCTGGCAGCTCGCCGAGCGCGGCGTGGACGTCCTGCTCCTGGAGGCTGGCGGCTACCACCCCACCGAAGACCTGGTCCCCCTGGAGGAGTCCCGCAACTACCCGATGCTCTACCAGGAGCGCATGACGCGGGCCACGGCCGACGCGGCGATCGCCGTGCTTCAAGGCCGATCCTACGGCGGCGGCACCACCATCAACTGGACCACCTGCTTCCGCACCCCCGACCGCATCCTGGAGCACTGGCGCGCCCAATTCGGCATCGAGCTCGGCGACCTGGACCCTCACTGGGAGGCCGTCGAGCAGGCCCTCAACATCAGCGACTGGCCGCTGGGGGCCATCAACCCCAACAACGCTGTGCTCCACCGCGGCCTCGAGGCGCTGGGCTGGGAGTCCAAGACCCTGCGCCGCAACGTCCGCGGCTGCGTCAACTCCGGCTACTGCGGCCTGGGCTGCGCCTTCGGGGCCAAGATGTCCGCCCCCAACAGCACCCTGCGTCGCGCCGTCCAGCTCGGGGCCCGCGTCTACACCGACTGCCGCGCCTGGACCCTGGAGCGTCAGGGCGGCGGCTGGCGGGTCAACACGCAGGTCCTCGACCGGGCCACGGGGCGCCCTTCCGGGGTGGAGCTCCAGATCCAGGCCCCGAGTGTTGTGGTCGCCGGTGGAGCCATCAACAGCCCCGCCCTCCTCCTCCGTTCTGAGATCAACCCCGGCGGGCAGGTCGGCAAGCGCACCATGCTCCACCCCGTGGTCGGCCTGGCCGGGCGCTACCCCGAGCGCATCGACGGCTGGGCCGGCGCCCCCCAGTCCATCGGCAGCCACCACTTCATCGAGCGCGGCGAGCAGGTCGGCTTCTTCCTGGAGACCCCGCCCATGCAGCCCATGCTCATCGCCAGCGCGATGACCGCGTTCGGGGGGCAGGTGAGGGACTTGATGGCCCAGCTCCCCCACCTCTCCACCACTCTGGCTCTGTCGGTGGACGGACTCCACGACACCGTGCCCGGCGGCGAGGTCAGGCTGCTGCCAAACGGACAGCCCAAGCTGCACTACCCCATCGGTCCCGCGCTGGTCGAGAGCTTCCGGGCCAGCACCCTGGCGATGGCCCGCGTGCACCTGGCCGCCGGCGCCGAGCAGGTCATCAGCCTGCACATGCAGCCCGTGGAGCTCCGCTCCGAGGCCGACCTCCCCAAGCTGGAGGCCGCCCCCTATGGCGCCCTGGAGCACGCCATCTTCTCCGCCCACCAGATGGGCGGCTGCGCGATGGGCGCGGACCCGGAGACCAGCGTCGTGGACACCGACCACCGGGTGCGCGGTCAGGACGGGCTGTGGGTGGTGGACGGCTCCGTGCTGCCCACCGCCTTGGGGGTCAACCCCAGCCAGACCATCTACGGCCTGGCCCACCGGGCCGCTGGCATCCTGGCCCAGGCCACCTGAGGCGTCACGCCGGGGCAGCGCCGGTTAGGGGGATCTGCCCCCTCGCCGGAGCCCGGAACATGGCCGTCCTCCCCATCCTCACCGCCCCGCACCCCCTGCTGACCCAGAAGGCCCGCCCCGTGCGGGACGACGAGTTCGGCCCCGAGCTGCACAAGCGCCTGCAGGACATGGCCGAGACCATGTACGCGGCCCCCGGCGTGGGGCTGGCCGGTCCCCAGGTAGGCGATCTGCGCCGCATTCTCTGCTGCGATGTGACCGAAGACCGGGACGACGACGGCAAGCGCGAGAAGGGCAAGGACCTGCGCTTCATGTGCAACCCGGAGATCCTGGAGAGCTCCAAGGAGCTGTTCACCTGGGAGGAGGGTTGCCTGAGCGTGCCCGAGTTCTGGGAGTTCCTGGAGCGTCCGCGCGTGGTCAAGGTGCGCTACTTCGACACCCTGGGCAACGAGCACATCGACACCTTCCGCGACTACCCCGCCATCATCGTGCAGCACGAGATGGACCACCTCAACGGGGTCATCCTGCTGGACAAGGTCAGCCGCCTCAAGCGCACCCGCTACCTCAAGAAGGCCAAGAAGTGGGCCAAGCTGGCTCAGGAGGCCTGAGCGTGCCCCGCTACACCTCCTCTGTGGGGGTGCCCTCTGCCGAGACGGCCGCTGCGATCGTGGCCCTCTACCCGCGGCTCTTTCCCGGCGCCGCTCCTCTGGAGCTGAGCGCTCGCTTGGCCCTGTACACGGGCGTCTTTGGTGTGCTGGCCTGGGAACAGAGCCGGCTGGTGGGCTTCAAGCTCGGCTACGTGGACCGCCCCGGGCGCTTCTATAGCTGGCTTGGCGGGGTCGACCCCGAGTTTCGGCGGCGCGGTATCGGGCGCGCGCTGGCCGCTCTGCAGCACGACCGCTGCCTTGAAGCTGGCTACACCCGGATCCGCACCCACACGGCGAACACCAACACCGCCATGTTGATGCTGAACCTGGGGTGCGGCTTTCAGATCGTGGGCCTCACCGCGCTCCCCCCAAAGGGGGTGCGGGTCGTGCTGGAGAAGCCGCTGAGTCGGCCCTGATGGTCCGTTTGGCCGCCCTCAGTCCTCCACCACCAGCGTCGCCCCCGGTGTGAGGGTGAAGCCGCCTCCCCAGCTCTGCCCGGACCTCGCCGGAAGGATCGACCCCCAGCCCAGGTAGCCCCTTGGGATGTAGTAGCTGCTGCTGCTGCGCGACGAGAAGCTGCCGAGCAGCCAGCTCTGGTTCCAGAGTCCGCCGGTGACCTGGAGCCCCGCGGCGCTGGTCTGCAGCCTCCAGTCCAGGTCCCTGAGCATGTGGGAGCTCAGCAAGCCGCCGCACGCACCAGAGGTGTTCAGCCCGTGGAACCAGTTTCCCTGGCTGGAGCCGCGGCTCCAGTCGCTCGTGCGCCAGAACAGCGCCTGCTGCGCGCTCCAGTCACAGTCCACCGTGCTGCTGGTGTTGTGGATGCTCACCGATCCGCTCATGCCGCTGAGCTTGACCCCCGACTGGATCGTGGTGTAGCCCGGACCGCTGCCGGTGCCTCCGGACCAACGCCGCTGGCCGTAGAGCTGGCCGCTGCCCGTGTTCACCTGCAGCGCGATCACCTCGCATCCGGGGGTGCCCCAGCAGTCCTCGTCCTCGCAGTCGGTGTAGCCGTCGCCTTCGCCGTCCAGGCCGTCGCTGCAGTGCCCCTCCACGCAGAGCGCCAGGCAGTCGGCGTCCTCACAGTCCACCAGGCCGTCCCGATCGTCGTCCAGGCCGTCGCTGCAGTCGGACTCGGTGCATGCGGACAAGCAGTCCGGGTCCGCGCAGTCGACAAAGCCATCGCCGTCGTTGTCAGCGCCGTCGCTGCAGTCCTCCACGGGGAGCTCGGCGCTGGGAGGCTCCGCGCTGGGGGGCGCCGTGGTGCGCGCGGCCGCCTGGTCGCTCTGCGCGCCGGTGTCCTCGCTTGCGGAGTCGCTGCTCTCAGGGCCCGGCGGGGACAGGCTGCCCGGCGGTGGGCCGGACTCCGTTCCAGGCCCAGGGCCGCCTGAGCAGGCCAGCAGAGGGAGCAGAGGGAGCAGCAGAAGCACAAGGAGTCCTGGGATCAACCGGGGTTCGCCGCAGTCTATCCCAAGGGGACGCCTCAGTTCTCGCAGCTCACCGCCGTCTCGTACTCCACCCGGATGGTCGCGCCCTCACCGGGCACCGCGTCCGCGTCGAACACCAGGTAGGAGCCCTCCGCCTGGTAGCTCCAGCCGGTCTCGACCTGCACGTCGTCCACGTAGACCTCGATGCTGGTCTCGTTGACGTCGTCTTCGAGCTGGAAGGTGTCGGCCAGCTTGGCGGTGGTCGCCTGCTCGGCGAGCTTGGCCAGGTTCTCGCCCCAGTTCCGGCTGCAGATGTCGATGAAGGTGCCGCCGGTCGCCGCCACGGCCTCGGAGTAGCCGGTGCCGGGCTCCGCGGTCTGGCAGCCATCGGGCACGGGCCCCGCCACGGCGGAGATGTAGGTGCTGGGCGCCTGGGCCAGCAGGTCGGTGACGACGCTCTCCCAGCTCACCTGCGGACCGGCCAGGTAGCTCTGGTCCGGCTCGTCGGAGACCAGGACCACGGACACCGTGGAGTTCTCCCGCCTGAACTCGCTGTTGCAGCCGCCAAGCCCGGTGTTGACGTCGCGCAGCGCGGCGCGGGCGATGGTGAGGCCGGCCTCGGCGTAGAGCCCCGGGCTGCCCCCGTAGATGGCGGTCTTGAAGGTGAGCTCCCGCTGCTCCCGGGAGTCCTCGGAGCGGATGTAGTCCAGGGTGTGGCAGCCGGAGTCGGCCACCACCACCATGATCAGGTAGTCCGACTCCACCGCGTCCAGGGTGTCCAGGAAGAGGTCGAAGTTGGCGTTGAGGTGGTCCAGGTCGTCCTGCATCGAGCCGGACTGGTCCACCCAGAACATGATGTCGGCGACCCCGGAGATGGGCTGCGTCCACTCGTCCACGTAGGCGGTGCCGTCGCTGCCGATGCCCGTCTGGATGGCCCGCGGGTCCTGCGCGCTGGAGCTGATCCACAGCTCGGAGCTGTACTCCAGGTAGTCGGTGGGCGTGAAGGCCACGGTCACCGGCATCACGGCCAGGCTGTTGTCGTCCGAGTCGGGGTCGAAGGGCTCCAGCTCGAAGGGGGTCTCCGGCGGGTCGATCAGCTCGAAGGCCTCGCCAAGCTGGGCCATGGACTCCACCACCAGGGTGTCCTTGCCCATGTTCGCCAGCTCGATCTCGGTCTCGATCGTGCAGTCTGGCTCGACGCGCCCGAAGTCGTAGGGGTCGGGGGCCACGACCAGTCGGGGGATCAGGCCCCCACCTTCCAGCGTCACGGTGAACCGCGGCTCGGTCTCATCATCCGTGGTGAGAACGAGGACACCCTCATGATCCACGGAGTAGGCGGTGAAGCCCACGGTGACCTCGACTGCGCCGTCCGGCTCCAGGGTGTAGGGCAGGGTGGGGGTGTTCGAGAGGGTGAACCCGGCGTCCGCGATCAGCTCCAGGCTGCTCAGCTCCAGAGCGACGTTGCCGTCGTTGCGGATCTCGATGTCGACGCTCTCGGCTTCACCCTTTCGCAAGTCCCCGAAGTCGACGGTGTCGGGCCAGACGACAAGCTGGGGGGCCAGGTCGTCGTCGTCGGGCTTGTTCAGGTCCTCCAGGACGTTCTCGGGGCCGCAGCTTGCGCCCATCGCCGAGAGGAAGAACAGGGTGGTCAGGGCCATGGATTCACCGTCCGGGAGTGCCTTCACTCTGCCCAAGCGAGGCCGCACCTTCACCATAGCGTTAGTTTCCGGGTGCCGCCCCTGCCCAGCAGCGGGCAAGTTGTGCCTTCAGACCACTGAAAGGAGCCTCGTGGCCCGCCAGAGCTGGACCTTGTTGATGGGCGCGTGCGCCCTGGGCCTCTCCCTCGCACCCGCTGTGGCCCAGGCCCAGGAGAGTCCGATCACCGCGGACATCCAGATGCTGCGGCCGACCTTCTCGGGGGGCGGCGCCGCGGGCGTGGACACGCCCTACATCGCGGGCAAGGGGGGCAACCGCTACGGCGTGTTCATGCAGTACGAGCGGGATCCGGTCGTGCTCTACCAGTACGGCGAGGAGTGGGGTGTGGCGGTCAAGAACCGCACCTCCGCCTACTTCGGCGTCTCCTACGACCTGAACGAGCGCTTCTCTGTACGCACGGCGGTGCCACTCTCTCTGGCGCTGGGGGTTGACGAGCAGGTCAGCGCCTACGGGGCGGAGGGCCTGGGCCTGGGCGACTGGATGCTGGGCGCGCGGGTGGGGCTGGCGGAGACCGGGCCCCTGAGCATCGGCGGCCGGGCGGACCTCTACCTGCCCATCGGCAGCAACAACGCGTACCTGGGCGACCCCGGGGTGCGTGGGCAGATCGGCCTGAACGCGGGCGCGGGCTGGGGCCCGGTGGGGGCGGTGGCGGAGATCGCCTACGTGGCCCGCCAGGAGCAGGAGACCCAGAGCGACTTCACCCTGCAGTCCACCCTGGGGCTGAACGCGGGCGTCACCTACGACATCTGGCCGGAGCACCTGGGCCTGCAGGCCACCTACCTGTCCCAGGGCGCGGTCTCGGCGCTGGGTCAGGGGGGCGCGGAGAACGCCTCCGAGGTGGTGGGCGGCCTCTACGCCTTCAACCGCGACGGGGACCGCATCGACCTGGGCATCGGCAAGGGCCTGGCCGATGGCGTGGGCACCACCGCCTACCGCGTCGTGCTGGCCTACACCGTCATCAACCCGCCCATCGTGCGCACCCCGCCCCCGGAGCCCGTGGTCGTGGCCGAGCCGCCGCCCCCGCCGCCCGAGCCGGAGATCGTGTTCATCGAGGAGCCCGTCGAGCCCGAGTGGGAGCCGGAGCAGAAGGCCAAGATCGTGGGCGACCAGGTGGTCATCCGCGAGCCCGTGCAGTTCGAGTTCGGCAACGCGAACATCCTGCCGGAGTCCCTGCCCACCCTGCAGGCGGTGGCGGACATCCTCAACGAGCACGCCGAGATCGAGCACGTGGTGATCGAGGGCCACGCCAGCATCGAGGGCAGCTACGAGTACAACTACGAGCTGTCCAACGAGCGCGCCCGCAGCATCTGGAAGGAGCTGATGGGCATGGGCGTGCACCCGCACCGCATCTCCTACCGCGGCATGGGCGAGGTCGTGCCGGTGATGGAGGGCGAGAGCGAGGAGGCTCTGGCCAAGAACCGCCGCGTGGAGTTCGACATCGTCGACCGCGTGGAGGAGGGCGAGGAGTACCCGGTCTACCCGGACAAGTACACGCTGCCCTGGTCGGGGGTGGTGATCGAGACCATCCAGCCTCTGCGGCCCGAGCCGGCGGTGGACCCCGACGCCGAGCCCGAGCCTGAGATGGACCTCGAAGATGAGCTGGATGCGCTGCTGGGGGTGGACCCCGACAGCGTGATGGACCCTGAGCCCCAGAGCCCCCAGGAGGCCGAATGACCCCCCTTCTCCTCCTCTCTGCCCTGGCGATGGCCCAGGAGACGGACTGCAAGGTCGATCCGGCCTACCAGGACCTGAACTGCAACACCATCCCGGTGGAGTCCGAGCAGCTCGTCGACGTGGATGACCCCGAGTGCCAGTCCGAGGTGGACGAGGACGGGGAGCCGCGCGAGAGCGCCGACTACTACTACGACTACTACAGCTACGGGTGCCTGATCCCGGTGTCCTCCTTCGACGCGGACGAGGACGGCTATGGCTTCGGGACCATCATGTGGGACCCGGACGCGACCTTCCCGGACATCATCGCGCAGCTCAACTGCGACAACTGCCCGGACGACTACAACCCCAACCAGGAGGACGTGGACTGCGACGACGCGGGGGACCTCTGCGACAACTGCCTGGACATCTTCAACCCCGACCAGACCGACACCGACGGCGAGGGGCTGGGGGACGCCTGCGACAACTGCGTGTTCGTCGCGAACACCGACCAGCTCGACCAGGACGGGGACGGCGCCGGGGATGCCTGCGACAACTGCCTGACCGAGTCCAACCCGACCCAGGCGGACACGGACCAGGACCTGCTGGGCGACGTCTGCGACAACTGCCCGGTGGTCGCCAACCCGGACCAGGCGGACACCGACGGCGACAGCATCGGCGATGCCTGCGACAACTGCCCGGAGCTGGCCAGCAGCAACCTCTCGGACTTTGACCTGGATGAGCTGGGCGATGTCTGCGACAACTGCCCGGACCTCTACAACCCGGACCAGTTCGACGAGGACGGCGACGGCCTGGGCGACACCTGCGACAACTGCCCCGCGGTCGCCAACGAGAGCCAGGCGGACCTGGACCTGGACGGCATCGGCGACGCCTGCGATGTCTGCGTGGACGTGGTGGACCCCAGCCAGGCCGACGTGGACCAGGACGGCTACGGCGACGAGTGCGACGTGTGTCCGCTGCTGGAGAACCCCGACCAGACCGACAGCGACAGCGACGGCGTGGGCGATGCCTGCGACAACTGCCCGGACGCCGGCAACCCCGACCAGGAGGACCAGGACGGCGACGGCCTGGGCGACGCCTGTGACCGCGACCTCCAGATGCGCGGCGCGGGCTCCCGCTGCAGCACCGTCCCCGCGCCGATGGCCGCTTGGGGCCTGATCGCGCTGGTCGGTGTGGCGATGCTCCGGCGCCGCCGCGAGTAGTTCTCCGAATCGCAAGTCCCAACACCCTTGGTGTCGGGACTTGCGGCTCAGAGAACTATTGTCTTCTCCGGGGGACACCCCCGGAATGCGCCTTCGGCGCACCCCCGCGGGCCCACTCGGGCCCGGCGTTCTGCCGGACTCTTCCGTGTTGTGACTTCGGACCGGCAGAACTAGATCTCCGCGCTGGGTTCTGCCCGCCTACTCGGCGCTGACCACGACGTCCTGGGCCTCCGGCTCGTCGTGCTCGATGACCGTCTTCACCCGGGTCGCCCCCAGCCGGGCGCCGCCCTCCAGGCGGGTGTCGGCCGAGTTGCGGTGGGGAATCGCCGTGCGGAAGCTCGCCAGGCGGCGGTCGAAGTCCGCCATGTCCGCGGTCGCGCCGTAGGGCAGGGCCGTGCGCACCCGCCCGATGCCCGCGTGGGCCACGACGGTCCCCTGGGGCACCTCGGACCAGGCCAGCTTCACCGAGCCCAGCTCCACCCGCGCGGAGATCGGCTGCTCCAGGCTCTCCAGCTTGATGCGGCCGACGCCCACCGCCAGCGCGCCCTCGCCCTGGTGCTCGCCCTTGATCTTCCCGCGCCCCAGCGACGCGTCCACGCGCCCCTGCGTGTCCACCAGCACCAGCTTGCCGGAGCCCAGCTCCACGTCCACCCGGGCCGGCGCGTCCTCCAGCGTGACCTTGCCGCGGGCCAGGTTGATGTCCACCCGCGTGTCCCCCGCCAGCTCGACCAGCCACGCCGTCTCGCAGGACTCCATCATGTTGGCCTCCGCCGTGGGCAGCGCCTGGGCCGTCGCCTGGCTCGCGTCCCCGGAGAAGTCCAGCGTGCAGCCGCCCTCCCCCCAGCGCTTGGGCGTCGCGGTCACGCGGGACTGGCTGCCCTCCACGCGGCGGACCGTGACCTCTCCCTTGTCGCCCACGATCTGCAGCAGGGGCATGTCCACTGGAAGCGAGCGGGCCACCGGCTCGGCAGCCTGGGCGCTCGAAGCCATCATCAGCAGGGAAGCAAGCATGCGGGTCTCTCCTTGTCACCTCTTGGGACACCGCCGGGGTGTCTGGGTGCTACTGCGCTTGGAGAGACGGGATCCGCCGGCGAGGTATTCAGTGGCGTGACCACGGTGTAGGGTGGGAGCATGCGGATCTGGCTTTGGGCAGCGCTGGCTTGGGGGGACACGGGGGACACCGGAACCCCCGCCGACACTGCCGACTGCCAGGACTGGCGACCCGACTACGAATACGTGGATGGTCAGTGTGTCGACACGGACTGGGAGCCCGTGAACCAGGAGGGGAGGGACCTTGATACAGACCTGGGGTCCGGTGCCTTCGATCGTCGTGAGGGCTTGGTCCGCTGTGCTCCGGGGAGCGACACGACCTACGTCTACTGGGGATACCAGAGCGACTCCAGCTTCTTCCGCTGGCTTGATCAGGACGGCGTGATGTTGGGGTTTCCGATCACCATCGACGACTTCGAGACCTGCTGCGACGGCCACACCGGCGTCCCGAAGGCCAGCATCGGCATTCCCACCCCCCGCTGCCTGGCCCCCGTCCCCGTCCGGGACCCGGAGCTGCTGCTGTATGGCGAGTGCAACCCCGATCCCGAGAGCTCGGGCTGCGCCACGGTGTCTTCGCCGGCGGTCGGCGGTGTCGTGATGTCCCTGGGGCTGCTGGTGCTGCTGGGTTGGAGGCGAGAGTGAGCTGGCTGTGGATCTTCCTCTTCCCTGGC
Organism: Myxococcota bacterium; assembly: GCA_036229005.1. Taxonomy (GTDB): domain Bacteria; phylum Myxococcota_A; class UBA796; order UBA796; family CAJQPC01; genus CAJQPC01. The sequence goes on along the minus strand of JAZAMN010000016.1, from coordinate 22,899 downwards.
TGCAGCGACCCCTGCCAGGAGCGCTGTGCGGCCTACGAAGCGGCCTTCATCGAGCGCATGGGGGCCTGCGGCATGGATGTGCCTGGGCTGGCGGCGCACCCCTGCGATGCAGCGAGCGTGGAGGTGCGGGAGTGTGAGCTGGCCTGCATGGAGAGCGCCCGCTGCGAAGAGCTGGACGTCACCGGCCACGGGGTGTTCCTGGCGGACGAGTATGCGGCGTGCACGCTGGCGTGTGAGCGGACGGTGGAGCAGTAGGCGCTACTCCACCCGACCCCGCAGGCTGACCTCCGGCGCGTCGGCCTGACCGGTGAGCTCCAGGAAGACCTCGCCGGGCAGAGGGAACCAGCGCAGGGACTTGAAGTCCTCGCTCAGGTCGGGCTCCTTGGGGCAGTCGGGGGGGGCCATCTTCTCGGCGCGGGAGAGGACCTGGCGGGCCTCGTCCAGGTAGCCGGCCAGGGCCCACTCGGGCTCGGTGCTGTGGCGGGCGCGATACTCCAGGCGGCCGCTGCGGTAGCTCAGGTCGCTGAGGCTGCGCGGGGGCGTGGGGAGGCCGTCGCGGTGGACCCAGCGGCCCGAGAGGGGGCAGAACTGGTAGTCGGGCAGCAGGCGCCAGCCTTCGTTGGCGATGAGCTCGACGGCGTCCAGCAGGAACTCGAACACGGTCTCGGAGATGAAGTAGTTGAAGTTCACCCGCACCCAGCCGGGCTTGATGCCCTCGCAGCCCTTGAGGATCTCCCGCTCGAACTCTTTCGAGGTCGACAGGTCGATGCCCAGCAGGCGGTGGCCGTAGGGACCCGCGCAGCTGCAGCCGCCGCGGGCCTGGATGCCCAGCAGGTCGTTGAGCAGGGCGACCACGAAGTTGTGGTGCAGGTAGCCGCTGCCGTGGCGCACCATGAAGCTCACGATGCTCAGGCGCCAGGCCTCCTGGTTGCCCAGGATGTGGATGTTGGGGTTGTCCTTCCAGCGGGCGATGGCCCGGGTGATGAAGTCGTGCTCCTTCTCCCGGATGGCGGGCACGCCCACGGCGTCCTTGAGCTGGAAGATCAGGCCGGCGCGGATGGACTCCAGGATGGCGGGGGTGCCGCCCTCCTCCCGGTGGACGGGGTCGTCCAGGTAGCGGTGCTCGTCGGGGTTCACAAACGACACGGTCCCGCCGCCAGGGGCCGCCGGCACGCGGTTGGTCAGCACGTGCTTCTTGACCACCAGGATGCCCGGGGTGCCCGGCCCGCCGATGAACTTGTGGGGGGAGATGAAGATGGCGTCCTTGTACGCGAGCTGCCCGTGCTCGCCGTGGGCGGGCATGTTCATCTGGATCTCGACATAGGGGCCGGCAGCGGCGAAGTCCCAGAAGCTCAGGGCGCCGTAGCGGTGCAGCAGGATCTGCGTGGCCCGGGTGTCCGAGCCGATGCCCGTGACGTTGCTCGCGGCGGAGAAGCTGCCGATCTTGAGGGGCCGGTCCTGGTAGCGCTGCAGCTCGGCCTCGAGCTGGGCCAGGTCCAGGCGGCCGTCCTCGTCCTCGTGGATGGTGACCACGTCGGCGATGGACTCGCGCCAGGGCAGCTCGTTGGAGTGGTGCTCAAAGGGGCCGATGAACACCACGGGGCGCTGCTCGGCGGGGATCTGGCGGGTGAAGCCAAAGCGGTCGTCCAGCTCGGCCGGGATGCGGATGCCCAGGCAGTCCACCAGCTTGTTGATGGCCCCCGTCGCGCCGCTGCCCGTGAAGATGACCACGTCGTCGGGGCCGCCGCCCACGGCCTTGTGGATCAGCTCCCGCGCGTCCTCCCGGTAGCGGGTGGTCTGGCGCCCAGTGCCGCTGGTCTCGGTGTGGGTGTTGGCGTAGAGCGGCATGACCTCGTGCCGCAGAAAGTCCTCGATGAAGCTCAAGGATCGACCTGAGGCGGTGTAGTCGGCGTAGGTCACCCGGCGGGGTCCGTAGGGTCCCTCGATCACCTGGTCGTCGCCGATGATGGCGTTTCGGATGGTGTCGATCAGCCGCTCGCTGCGCTCGTCCATGAGAGCCTCCGGGGGAGTGGAGAGCTTAGCCGACTTGGGGGATACTCCAAGCCTCCACACACTCCGTTGGCAGCCCGGCGCGTCGCCAACCCGCGGAGGGGACGCCCCCATGAACGCCTGGTCGAACTTCAAGCCCCTGCACATCCTGGGCGCTATCGGCATCTTCCTGGGCATCATGCTCTTCCGGACCCTGTCGGACGCCAGCGTGGAGCGGAAGGACCAGGCCGCCCTCATCCAGCTCTTTGAGCTGCCCCAGGACCCCGACTGGCGCTTTGAGGGGCAGCACAGCAAGACCGGGTCTTCTCATGTGAGCACGGCGGTCGTGGTGTTCAGCGCTGGGGAGTTCAACAACTACACACGCGCGGTGGCCGACCCCGCTCTGTGGACCCTGGATCCCCCAGTCGAGGTCGCTGGAACCACGATCACAGCCACCGCCCCGGCCCGCGCGCTGCGGTGGTGGGACGACAACGACGCCTTCCATGACGGAGAGAAGGTCCCCGCCTGGCTGGACATGGGCAGCCTCCCGGAGCGCGCCGCGGCCCGCTACAGCCCCAGCCACAGCCTCTGCTTCGCGGTCTACGGCCAGGGCCCCCAGCAGGAGGTCCTGCAGTGCGGGGACGCCCACCCAGGCGCGCCGGATGCCGTGGTCTGGGCCCTGCTGGACCCCTCCGACCGCAGCCTGCACATGCAGGTCCGGAGCTGACCCTTCCAGTCGGCTTTCGCCCTGGCCCGGCCCCGAAATCGGCGGGGAGCTGGGCCGTAGCCGTCCACAGAGACAGGAGTGTGTTCCGTGTTCATGGGTCGTGATTTGAGGCACTGGGCGATGGTCGCCGGCTTCTCCGTGCTGGGGTTTGGCTGGATCGCCCTCCGGCCCGACGTCTACTCCAAGCACCAGGTCGTGCTCGAGCAGCAGTTCCACCTGCCCCCCGACGTCGAGTACGCGCTGCTGGAGTCCGACAAGTCGGGCAAGTACAGCCACACCAACATCCGGGCCATCGTCCAGTTCACCCCGGGCCAGTACAACAACTACGTCCGCAGCTTCGACGACGAGGCGCTGTGGTCCATGCAGCCCTTCAAGTGGGGGCGCTTTGAGATCGAGGCCCCCGGCTCCCAGCGCGCCATGACCTGGTGGGACACCAACGAGGCCTTCCACGACGGCAGCAGCTTCTCCCACTACCTGAGCTGGGGGCACAACCAGGACGCCGTCTGGGACGCGACCCCCGCCCACAGCTTCTGCTTCGCCGTGGTGGGCGAGGGCGCCGGTCAGCAGGTGTACCAGTGCGGCGACTACCAGGAGGGCCCGCGTCCCAAGGTGTTCGTCCGGGGCTTCGTCGACTCCAGCGAGCAGCGGCTCTACGCCTATATCAGCACCTGAGCGGCCAGCGGGGACAGGGCGGGGGCCTACGGGGTACGCTCTGCGCCCAGCCCGGAGCCCGCCCATGCCTGTCGTCAACCTCTCCCGCCGCGCCGCCGTCGCCGGACTCGGGGGGCTGGTCCTGGGGCTCGCGCTACCCGGGTGCGCCGCCAGCACGCCCCCGGTGGACCACAGCCTGGGGATGGGCCCCACCCCGACGGGCCCGGACACCGACCTGAACGCCTGGATCCGCATCGCCCCCAACGGCGTGGTCACCTTCCAGGTGGGCGCCGCCGAGATGGGGCAGGGGGCCATGACTGCCCTGCCCATGATCCTGGCCGAAGAGCTGGACGTGCCCTGGGAGCAGGTCCGCGCCGAGTCCGCCCCCGCCCACGAGGCCTACGGCCGCAAGATGGGCCCCGTCAGCGTGCAGCTCACCGGCGGCAGCGCCACCATGGTGGGCTACACGCCCATGCTCCAGCAGATCGGCGCGACCGCCCGCGGCATGCTCATCGCCGCCGCCGCCCGGCAGTGGGAGGTCGACCCCGCCGAGTGCCGCGCCGAGCAGGGCGCCGTGCTCCACGGCGACAAGAAGGCCACCTATGGCGAGCTGGCCGAGCTCGCGGCCCTGGAGGACGCGGTGGACGCCACCCCCAAGGACCGCGCCGAGTACCGCCTGGTGGGCAAGAGCCCCCCGCGCCTGGACCTGCCCGCCAAGGTCGACGGCAGCGCCCAGTTCGCCACCGACTTCCAGCACCCCGACATGCTGGTCGCCGTGCCCCGGATCTGCCCGCACTACGGCGGCAGGGTGTCCTCGCTGGCGGACGACAAGGCCCTGGCGATGCCCGGGGTCCAGGGTGTGTTTGTGTTGGAGGAGCGCATCGTGGTGGCCGTCGCCACCTCCTTCTGGCAGGCCCGACAGGCGGTGTACGCCGTGGAGATCGAGTGGGACGCCGGCGAGGGCGAGGGCTTGGACGACGCCGAGATCTCCCGCCGCATGCACGAGGGCCTGGGGCAGGGCCGCACCCTCTTCTCCACCGGCAAGCCCAAGCTGCCCGAGGGCTCCCAGGTCATCGAGGCCACCTACGAGGTCCCCTACCTGGCCCACGCCGTGATGGAGCCCCTGTCCGCGACCGCCTGGGTGCAGCCCGAGCGCGTCGACCTGTGGGTGGGCACCCAGGCCCAGTCCCGCGACCACAAGATGCTGGTCAAGCAGACCGGGCTGAGCCCCGAGCAGTGCTTTGTGCACACCCTCTTTCTGGGGGGCGGACTCGGCCGCCGCAGCGCCTCGGACTGGACCCAGTGGGCCGTCCAGGTCGCCCAGAACTTCGAGGTCCCCGTCAAGCTGCAGTTCGACCGCGAGGCCACCTTCGCCGCCTCTCGCATGCGCCCCGCCATGGTCTGCCGCCAGCGCGCCGTGCTCGGGGATGACGGCCTGCCCACCCACTGGCTCGTGGAGCTCTCCGGGCCCCACCACGCCGACCAGATCCTCCCCAAGATCCTGGTCAAGGGCCGCCCCGCCCGGGAGATCGTCGTCGGCGGGATGGCCGACCACCTGCCCTACGCCTGCGAGAACCGCGAGGTCGTCTACAACTGGGTGGACCTGCCCATCACGACCCACTGGTGGCGCTCGGTGCACGGGTCCACCAACGGCTTCTTCCGCGAGGCCTTCGTCGACGAGCTGGCCGCCGCCGCCGGCATCGACCCCATCGAGTACCGCCGCCGCCTGCTGGCCGACCAGCCCCGCCACCTCAAGGTCTTCGAGGCCGCGCTGGAGGCCGCCGGACAGCAGCCCCCCGGGACCCACCGCGGCGTGGCCTGCTTCGAGAGCTTCGGCAGCCTGGCCGCCGAGGTCCTGGACATCCGCGTCGAAGACAGCGGCCGCATCCAGCCCGTGCACGCCGGCGCCGCGATCGACTGTGGCACCGCCGTCCACGTGGACACCGTCAAGGCCCAGGTCATGGGCGGCCTGCTCATGGGGTTGTCCGCCGCCCTCTACGAGAAGGTCAGCTTCCAGGACGGCCGCGGCCACGCCCGCAACTACCCCGACTACCCCCTGCTGCGGATGGACCAGGCGCCCACCGTCAACGTCACCGTCATCGAGTCCGGGGAGGAGATGGGAGGAGTCGGCGAGCCTGGCCTGCCGCCCATCGCTGGCGCGCTGGCCAATGCCCTCTACAACGCTCGGGGTGAGCGGGTGCGCAAGCTGCCGATCATGGGCTGAGTCCCGCCAACGAGGACAGGCTGGGCTGGACGCAGCAGGCGCTCAATCCACCGCCCAGTACGGCCGTGTCGGCAGCCCTCGCGCGTGCGCGACGGACAGGAGGCGGGCAGTGCCCATGAGGGGGTCGATGAGCGCGGCAAGGCTGGTCAGGATGACCAGCGGGATGCCCACCAGGATCCGGACGCCGTCGCTGAGCTGGAGCTGGGCGGCCAGGACTGCCCAGAAGGCGTGGATGAAGGTGCTCACGAAGGCGACTCCGGCTCCCAGGATGGCCCCGCCGATCTGGGAGACCAGGTCCTGCTTGCTGAGGAAGTTGGCGACGCGGAGGGGGCCGGCCTTTGGCTCCGTCGGGTGCTTGAAGCCCAGCAGGAGCACCCCCTCCACCGTGTAGCAGGCCCCCATGGCCCAGATCCCCGGGAAGAGGAGGAGCAGCATTCCGATGCTGATCAAGGTCTGCTTGAGGATGAGCACCAGCAGGAGCATGGGCCCCCGGCGCGCCGTGTAGGGGAGCAGCGTGGCCCACTCCAGCGCTCGCCCTTGCTCTTGGTCCAGACACACCCGCACGGAGGCTGCGAGGTTCAACCCACCCACAATGAACCCGACCACTGCGCCAGGCCAGACACCCATGGTGACGAAGGACTCGAGCACCGAGAGGGCGGTGGTGGTGGCCACGGGCAGGAGCAGGGCCAGCGCCAGGAGCGCGCGCCAGGAGCGGGCATACCAGCTCCAGACCGTGCGGAGGTCCGTTCCCAGACTGGGCGCCTGCTGCCAGACAGGCGCTTCGTCTGTCGGCGGGGCGCTCGTCGTCTGCGGGCTCTGATACGGGTTGTCCACGGGCTCCCCTCCACTCCGCGACAGTGTAGCGCCAGCAGGGTCAGGCGCTGTTCAGTCCACCGCCCAGTAGGGCTCGGTGTTCATCCCCTTGGCGTGCACCGTGCTCAGCACCCGCGCGGTCCCGGTCAGGGGGATCAGGCTGGCTGCCGTCCCGCGCAGCACCGCCAGGGGCAGGGAGAGGCCCAGCAGCAGCGGCAGCGAGAGCTCGGAGCTGATGGCGAAGTAGGCCCAGCCGCCCTCCAGGGTGGCCATCACCAGCATGGGCAGGAGCAGCAGCAGCAGGGTGGCGATGCGGGTGCCGAGCTGGTCCTGGCTGTAGGCCGCCGTGGTCTTCATGGGGGTCGTGCCCACCGCCTGCTGGGTCTCGTCGGGGTGGGGCAGGTTCAGCAGGATCACCGCCTCCAGGCCCATCCAGCGGGCCGCCAGCAGCAGGCCGGGCACCACCAGCAGCAGGCTCGCCAGCAGCACGGCGAACTGGCGCCCGATCACAGGCATGGCCAGCTTGCCCATGTTGCGCACGCCAAAGTTCAGGGCCTCGCCCAGGCTCAGCGAGCGGCCGGACTCGTCGTCCAGGGCCACTCGGATCACCGCCGCGGTGGTGATCAGGGTGCTCAGGGTGCTGACCACCGAGCCGACGATGGTGGGCAGGCCCTGGAAGAGGTGGTCCCCGACGTCCAGCAGCAGGGTCGCGGGGAGCTGGACGATGGCGTTGAGGGCCAGCAGGCGCAGCCCGGAGCGGCGCAGCCAGGCCCCCAGCGACTGCAGGTCGGTCTGGAGCGAGGGGTGCTGGGTCCAGGGCGCGGGCTGCGCCTTCTGGACCAGGGCGCCCTTGGGGCTGGCGTAGGGGTTCTCCATGGGCTCAGTCTGCCTCAGGCGCCGGCTGGGCGCCCAGGAGCTCCGCCAGCTTGGGCAGCCAGAGGCTCGCGCTGCCCTGCAGCCACAGGCCCCGCTCGTAGCCCTGCACGAAGCGGGAGAAGGCGTTGTCGTTGGGGTTGATGTCGATCATCACCGCCCCATTGCGGGCCGCCTCCGCCGCGGCCTGCAGCGGCAGGTTCGTGGAGCCCGAGCTGCCCACCGTCACAAAGAGCCCGGTCTGGGCGGCGTGCTTGAGGGCCGTGGTGGACCGGTGCAGCCGCTCCTCGTAGTACTCGTCGAACCAGAGGATGTGGGGGCGCGCGAGCTGGCCGTCGACGGTGAGCCGAGATCTGGCAGGGCCCGGCAGCTCCTCGTCCCCCCGCTCACAGTAGGGGACCCCCTCCGGGATGGGGACGATGCGCTCGTAGCCCCGTCCGACGCGCATGTGGTCGCCGTTGCCGTGCACCTCGAGCGTGCGGGCGCGGCTGTTCCCGGCCCGCAGGTGCACCCCGTCCACGTTCTGGGTGATCAGGGTGAACTGGCCCTGCAGGTGCCGCTCCAGGTCCACCAGGGCCAGGTGTCCGGGGTTGGGCTGGGCGGCGTTGCAGGCCCGCCGGCGGAACAGGTACCAGCACCAGACCTGCTCGGGGGCCCGCTGGAAGTGTGCCCAGGTGCCGATCTCCGCGGGCGTGTAGTTGCGGCTGCCCACGGTCCAGTAGCCCTCGGGGCCCCGAAAGGTGGGGATGCCGGACTCCGCGGAGATGCCCGCACCCGTCACGAACACGCAGCGCAGGTTGGGATCTCGCACAGAGAGCAGGGACTTCAGCGGGTTTGAGGGCATTGTTTCAGATCTGGAATGGGTTGTTTATGGCTATTTGTGCAGATAGTTCTTGCGCAAACCATTTGGTTTGTTAGATATTGGGTGTCAGCGATGTGTGTGACATCGTCCCCGGGAGCGACCGGGCGGGCCCAACAGGGCTGCGGACGACCCGAACCCAACGTCGGAGGGCTTATCCCAACCAACAGCCACAACAACGACCTCGCCATCCCTCTCAACCCCGAACACCGCGCCTCTCTCGCCGCATCGCTGGACGCCCGACTCGTCCACACCCGCCGGCTGCACGAGATGACTCGCATCGCCCACTGGAACCTCCGCGGTCCTTGGTTCGCGTCGCGACACGCGCTCTTTGATGATCTCTCCGCCCACCTCCTGGCCCACGCCGATCAGCTTGCGGAGCGCGCCGGAGCCCTGGGACGACCCGCACATCCGGGCCTGGACATCCCGCAGATCTTCACCCCCCTGCCCACGGGCTTCCTCAACGGTGAAGACGCCATCCGCGGCCTGGCCCTCAACTACGTGGCCCACTCCCGGGCCCTCCGCCGGAGCCTCACCCTGGCCGAGCAGGCTGGCGATCCCCCCACGGTGGATCTGCTGACCCGCGTCCTGGACCAGGTGGAGACCGATCTGTGGTTCCTGCGCAGCCACCTGCCCGTCGAGGGACAGCCTGCGCAGGTCGTCGAGAACACCGAGCCTGAGCCCCTGGAGGGCGCAGAGGCCCGTCAGCGGGTCTACCAGGTCAAGGTGCCGATGCCCGAAGCCGCCAGCGCCAAGTAGCGCTGAGCCTGTCCGCCTGCGTGACCAGCGGCGCCCCCTGGGGCGTCGTCGGGCGGACTCTGCTTCCAATCAAACACAGATCCACTTCCAAAAGGAACTCCATGACTTTCTCCATCACCCCCTTTCTCTCCCTCTTCCTCATCTCCTGCGCTCAGGACCCTGGCGAAATGGACGCCAAGACCTGGAACGACACCTACGGGGAGTCGTCCGGCATGAGCCGCAAGGAGTCCCCCTGTACGACCGACGACGAGCCCGAGGTGGGCCGCTCGGACAGCGGCGAGACCTGGGCCGCCTGTGACGACGGCTCCGGCCTGTACTCCGTGTCCTCCAGCGGTGAGTTCGCCCTGAGCTCCGACTCCCAGGGCATGGTCTTCTCGACCGTCCGCACGGACAGCGAGGGCCGCCTGCTCATCGGTGGAACCGACTCCGACGGCAACCTGGTCACCGGCACCGTGGACATCGACAGCCCGGTCGCGGACCTGAACGTGGTGTTGCTGATCGGCAACGACTTCGGCGCCCCCCGGGGCACCGCGGCTTCGGATGACACACAGATCCTGATCTCCGAGAACGGACAGACCCTGGCCGTCGAAGGCCTGCTGGGCTGGTCCGAGGAGGAGAGCTGGACGGCGGAGGCCGATGCCTGGCTCAACGCCCTGGTCCAGACTGAAGAGGGCCTGAGCGGAATCGGTGGTGACGGCGAGGGCAACGCGACCGTGTTCGTCCAGGACGACACCGAGGAGCTGAGCTTCGAGGCCATGACCTGGAGCGAGGCGCAGGCTGAGCTGATGGACACCGCGGACTCCGCGGGCGGCCTCTGGGTGGTCGGCGCGGACGCCGAGGGCGAAGCGATGGCCTCGCTGTGCCCCGCGGCCTGCACGGTGCCTGAGAACTGGCAGCCCCAGGAGGTGGACATGCCCGGTGGCATGGTGGTCTCCTCCCTCTCCTTCGACAGCTCGGGCCTGTTCGGCGTCATGACCGGCTCGGACTCCGCGTCCGCTTCTGGCATGGTCCTGCTGAGCTCGGACGCCGGCGTGAGCTGGGAGGAGGTCGACGCCGACTTCCCGCCCCTGAGCGACGCGTCCGTGGATGAGACCGGTGACTTTGTGGTCAGCGGCCAGAGCGGCTTCGTCGCCAGCGGCAGCATCCAGTAGTCCGCCGTGCGGGATCCAGTCTTTGACCGCGCCCGGGGCGAAGTGTCCCGGCGGCTGAAGATCAGTCGCCGACCGCTTCGTGCGAGGGCGCCTCCATCCCATCTTGGCCCTGCCAGTGAATGGGCGCCATGCCCAACGCTGGCTCCTGGACCAGGGCCTGCTCCCAGTAGGGGAGCTTCTCAAACACCCGGTGGTGGTCCGCGAAGAGGGGACAGTTGACCCTCAAGCGGCCGCCCTCGGGCAGGTCCAATTCCACCCGCAGGGCGTGCAGCCCCAAGCGGGAGAGCCCATGTTCGACCCGCCACACGCGGCTCTCGCGGTGGTCTCCGTGCTCCCGGTCCCCGAGCACGGGGTGATGCAGGTCGCGCACATGCCGCCGCACCTGATGGTGTCGGCCGGTCTGGGGACGCACAGAGAGCAGGCTGCAGCGAGGCTCATGGGACGCGCCCAGAGCCCGCACGTAGCTCAGGGCCTTCTGGGGCCCGTGCTTGCCGGGAATGTCCGTGTCGACGGCGACCTCGCCCTGGTGCTTGAAGTGGCCGCGCACGAAGGCGATGTAGGTCTTCTGCCCCTTTACCAGGGCGTTGTGCATGGCCGTGGAGACCTCGGGGTCGGTCGCGATGATCAGGCAGCCCGAGGTGTTCCGGTCCAGGCGGTGCACCAGGTAGATGCGCTCACCGATCTGGTCGCGCACCCGCTGCAGCATCGCGTCGGCCTTGCGCGCCTGGGCGTTGCGGTGGCAGATCACGTGGGGGGGCTTGGCCACGATGAGCCACTTGTGGCCGCGGGCCAGGATGGGGATGGGCTGTCGCATGGGCGGCTTTCTACCCCACTGCGGGACCCAGGGCCTGCTCCAGCTCGGTGGCGGTGATGGGCAGCATGCGTCGGCTCTGCCCCATCTCGCGGGCCAGCACCAGCACGCCGGCCATGGCCTCGATGCCCGCCCAGATGGCCTCCGGCTCGATGCCGCCGGGCAGGATGCGCAGCTCCACCGTGGGCTTTCCCAGGTGCGGGTTGCACAGGTTGCGCAGGTTCAGGTCCCGGTACTTGGAGGGGTTCGCCGCCTTGAGGCGGGCCTGGGCCTGCCGCCAGCTCAGGTCCTGGAAGTCCGGGGCCATCACGGTCTGCACCACCCTGTCCTCGACGGGGCCGAGGCGCACACAGAGGGGGTTGGTCTGCACGCGCTCCCGGAGGGTGGGCCCCCAGCGCTGCCACACCTGGATCAGGGCCTTCAGCGTCGGCGGGTGTTGGACCCGGTCCGCGTCGAAGTGGGCGTGCACGGCGGCCTCGGGCGGGACGAAGAAGTCCATCACCTGGGCCAGCTCGCAGACCTCCTCCAGCAGGGCGCGGCTCTCTGGGTAGGGCAGGGGGGCGGAGATCACCTCGCAGGGTCGGTGGCGCTCTCCAGGGAGCGGGGCTGCGATGGCGACGCTGAGGTCATTGGGGTCGGCCAGGCGGAACATCCCCCCTTGGCCGGGGCGCAGGGGGCCGCCAAAGAGCGCCGCGGCGGGCTCCAGGACCTGGTCCAGGGGGGCCTCGGGGTCGCAGTGGCGGGCGATCAGGTGCAGGATGCGCAGGTCGTCGCTGACCACGCGGTACCAGCCGGGGACCGGGGGCGCCTGGCGGTCGAGGCCGGCCTGGAGGGTGAGATCGTCCACGCAGCGCAGCAGCCACTGGCCGCTGGCATCGCGCAGCTCGAAGCCCAGGGTGAGGTTCTCGAACACCGCCTGTCCGGGCACCAGCGAGGGCTCGGACTGGGGCAGCCAGATGCGGTGGACCGTGGCGCCGAGCTGGCGGGCCAGGGCCTGGGCCAGATCGCGGCGGGAGCGGCCTTGGGGGGCCATCAGCTCCAGCTCCCAGCCCAGGCGCCCTCCCAGCGCGGCGGTGGGGCTCACTGCGGGTTGGCCATCGCCGCCATGAGCATCTGATCGACGACCTCGCTGTTGCCGGCCGACACCTTCTTGGCGATCTGGGCCTTGGTGTCCTGCAGGGACATGCCCCAGAGCTGAGAGAGCACGACCGCGTCCTCGTACTGGTAGCGGACCTCGGTCCAGTCGCAGCTCGGGGCGTCGGGGCGCGCGTAGGCGTCGTGCAGGGCCTCATCAAAGAGGTCGCGGCGGCCGCCGTCCAGCTTGCCCTGCAGGGAGGCCTTCGCGGTGGTGACGTCGATGCCCCACATGGCGGCGACCACCTTGGCGTCGCAGTACTGCATCTTGGGGCCGTCCTGGGCGGGCGGCGGCGCGGCGGGGGGCTTCATCACGGTGGGGGCGTTCGAGGCCTTGAGCGCCTCGACCAGGCCCTTCTCGCCCACGTTCAGGTACTTGTTGAACATGGCGGCCTTGGCCTCCTGGGTCGTGTAGCCCCAGTTCTGCGCGAGCGCCTCGGCGTCGGCCACGGTGTAGCCCATCTCGTAGACGCTGCAGGTGGGGTTGCCGGCCTGCAGGGCCCGCTCCTGGGCCATCTTGAGGGCGAAGTGCACCACCTCGGGGCCGCCCGCGGTCAGCTTCTGGGAGATGGTGGCCTTGGCCTGGGAGAGGTCCTCGCCCCAGAAGGCCGCGAGCACCTTGGCGTCGCAGTAGTCGAACTCGGACTCGAAGAAGGGGCTCAGGTCGCCGGCCTGGGCGACGCCGGGCAGGCCCCAGAGGGCGAGCATCAGAGTGAGGGCGGGCAGGGTGCGCTTCATGGGCGGGGGACTCCAGTGACGGGGCAACGGTAGCCCAGATCGGGGGATGAAGGGGGGAGGTGTGGGATCTGGCTAGGAGCGCCGTCTGCACCACAGCAGCGGCAGGGCCCACAACAACCCCCAGGGGAGCTCTGTTCCACCGGCGAGGTGCGAGCAGCCGTCCCACAGGTAGTGCGCCTCCAGCGTGGGATCGAGCGGGCCGACGCCGTCGCTGTTGTGCACCAGTGGGTCCGGGTCTTCGCCGTCCAGCATGCCGTCGTGGTCGGAGTCTGGGTCGTAGGGGTCGGTTCCCAGGGCTTCCTCTTCCCACTGGGCCAGGCCGTCCTCGTCCCAGTCGGAGAGGTCGTCGGTCATCTCCAGGGGGTCGGTCCCGTCAACGTTGACCTCGGCGCCGTCCAGAGCGCCCCCGTCGTCTGTGTCGGGGTTCAGAGGGTCGGTGGTGTGGACCAGCTCGTCCGCATCACTCAGCCCATCCTCGTCTGTGTCTGCCAGGTTGGGATCGGTCCCCAGGTCCACCTCTTCGCCGTCCAGCAGGCCGTCGTCGTCGCTGTCCGGGTCATGGGGGTCCGTCCCAGCCTCGAGCTCTTGGCGGTCCCTCAGGCCGTCCTCATCGGGGTCTTTGTGGAGCGGGTCGGTGCCCGCCGCGATCTCCTCTCCATCGCTGAGGCTGTCATTGTCGCTGTCGCTGTCGAAGGGGTCTGTCCCTGCGCCGAGCTCGTCTGCGTCGTTCAGCCCGTCGCCATCGGGGTCCGCGTCGGTGGGGTCGGTGCCCGTGACGGTCAGCTCGTCCAGGTCGCTCAGTCCGTCGCCGTCGGTGTCCTCCGCGCAGTCGCTGGTGCCCGCGGCGCTCTCCTCGTCAAAGCTGAGGCCGTCGCTGTCTTCGTCCCCGTCCGCGCCGCCGATGCCGTCGCAGTCGGCGTCTCGCCCGTCGCCGCAGGTGTCGGTCGCGCCGGGGTAGGCCAAGGCGTCGCGGTCGTCGCAGTCCTGGTCGTAGCAGACGCCGTCGCCGTCTCGGTCCGGGCAGGCCCCGGTGTAGTGGAACACGTAGCTGTCCCGGTCGGCCACGAGCAGCTCGCCCCAGCCGTCGCCGTCCAGGTCGCCCAGGGAGATGTGGGCGTTGCCGTAGTCGTTGGAGCTGCCGCCGATGACCTCGGCGTAGGGCGCCACTCCGGTGCTCGCGCCGTAGACCAGGTAGAGGCTGCGGACGCCGGTGGTGGGTTGCACGCTGACCAGGGCGTCGCCTGTGCCGTCCCCGTCCAGGTCGCCGCCGATGGAGACGATCGGGTCAAAGTAGCGGAAGCTCCCCAGGTCCGGGGCGGCTGCGCCATAGGCCTGCGTCAGGGTCCCGCCGCCGCCCGTGTACACGTACAGGCCGCTGTCCCCGGAAGACTGGTAGTCCTCCGTCAAGATCAGCGCGTCGTGGATGCCGTCTCCGGTCATGTCCCCCGCGGCGACACCCACCCCAAAGCCCTGGGACACGCCGGAGTCCGGCGGCAGGATCGTGGTGGGGGTCTCGGCCAGGCCCAGGGTCGCGTCTCCGCTGAGCAGCAGCACCGACCCGCTTCGAACGGCGCCGTAGGCGTAGCCGGGGTCCCCCGCGAGCACGTCGTCCAGGCCGTCTCCGTCGATGTCGCCCGCCGCGGCCAGCAGGTCGCCGAAGTCCGCTCCGGTCCCGGCGGTGTAGCTCAGCTCCAGCTCGTCGCCCGTCACCGGGCCGTTGGCGCTGCCAGGGAACACGACCAGGTTGGTGGCCGAGCCGGAGTGCTTGCTGAGGATGTCGTCGTAGCCGTCGCCGTTCAGGTCGCCGGCCCCCAGGAGCACCTCGCCCAGGTTGCCGAAGGGGAAGGGCTCAGCCAGGCGCAGCAGCTCGGGGCTCGAGGTGTCCACGCCGGCCGCGCTGCCGTAGTAGAGCTCGATCGCGCCGCTGTAGTACTCGCTGTAGTCCTGGTAGTAGTTGGCGAAGCCCAGGCCAAAGTCGTCGTAGCCGTCCCCGTTGATGTCCCCCAGGGGCGAGACCTGGAACAGCCCGCTGGCGCCGGACCCGTAGGCGTCTTCGGGCTCGGGGAGCCAGCTCTCGTAGGTGCTGAAGTCGTACCCACCCGCCCCCCCATAGAAGAGGTAGAGGAACTTGTCCTCGTAGACCACCAGCTCCGAATAGCCGTCGCCATCCAGGTCGCCGACCTGGGTCATGAAGGCGCCCAGATTCGAAGAGCGGGAGTACGCCGGAGAGAGGGCCACGGTCCGCGTGCGACCCGCGAGCCCCACCCCGCTCAACAACAGCACCCCAAGTCCCAGCATCGTCCGCTCCTGTCGGGAAGCAGACTATCAGGCGTCCAGGCACCCGCCATACACCCGGCTCAAGATCTGCACGCTGGCCTGCAGGCAGCCCGGGCAGTCGTCGACCTTCTGGCGGTAGGCGTTCATGGACTCGCCGAACCAGATGTCGTCGAAGGCCTGGCGCTTGACGTTCCCGATGGGCTCGTGGTCCATGCCGCAGCGGACCACGTCGCCGTTGGGCAGCAGGTAGAGCAGATCGCGCAGCTCGCGGCAGACGAACTGGTGCTGCTTGCGCTCGATCTGGTGCTCGAAGGTCCGCTTGGTCAAAAAGCGGGAGATCAGGTGGTCCACCACGGGCAGCTCGCGCTTGGTGCCCACGCGGTGGTCCTCCAGGCGGGCCAGGGCGGCCGCGGGGTCCTGGAGCATGATGACCTGCTGCATGCGGATCTCGGGGGGCACGGTGCCCACCAAGAAGGGGTCGACGTTGACGCCCGGGATCAGGTCGGCGCCGGCCGCCGCGGCGTAGTCCACCATGGCGTCGAAGTCCTGGAAGCTCTCGTCGGTCACCGCGAAGTTGATGCCGAACTTGAAGCCGTAGCGGTCCTGGAGCTTGGACACGGCCTGGACCGTCTCGTTGACCTTGGCCCAGGAGCCGACCACCCCGCGCATGCGGTCGTGGGTGGGCTCGGTGCCGTCCACGGAGATGCGGAGCTGCAGGCCGGGCCAGGCCACCGCGTGGATGACCTCCAGGGTGCGCTCGGTCATCATGCCGTTGGTGGTGAGCTGCAGGACGTAGGGGTCGATGATCTCGCGGACGCCGGTGAGGAGCTGCGCCAGGTCCTTGCGCACCATGGGCTCACCGCCCAGGATCTTGACCACGTCCAGCGAGCGGAGCTGCTCGAAGGTGGCGAGCCACTGCTCGGTCGTGAGGTCATCGTGGTCCCGGACCTTCCAGGAGCCGCACCCCAGGCACTTGAGGTTGCATTTGAAGGTCACGATCAGGTGCCCGGCGTGGGGGCGCGGCACCCAGTCCGGCCGGATGCGCCGGTAGGTCGCGCTGCGGGCCACATTCCGCCAGGCCAGCGCCCGGCGCCGGGTGGTGTGGAGGCCCTGGACGAGCTGCTCGCGGCGCTTCACATGGTCACCATGGACTGGGGATTCACCCAGCGCTTGAGCAGCAGCCAGGTCAGCTCGCCGTTGAGCGCCATCTCGCTGGCGACGGTCCCCAGGCGCAAGAGGTTGGCGGCCTGCGCGAGCTGCACCAGGGGCTCGGGGTCCTGCTTGAAGCGCTCGGAGTGGTAGAGCTTCCAGACCAGCGACTTGGGGATGAAGGGCTTGTTGGAGAGCACGATCAGCGCCAGCCAGCGCTTGTCGGCTTTGGGCCGCGGGTAGTTCAGGTCCACCCGGAACTGCTCGAAGGCGTGGGTGTTGATGCCCTCGATGTGCTCTTCCGAGATGCGGCCCTCGCGCAGCAGCCGCCGGGCCAGGTGGGTGCCCGGGTAGATGGTCAGGCCGAACAGGTAGAGCTCAAAGGGCCGCTCCAGCTCCATGATCATGTGGAAGAGCTGGTCCTTGTCCTCTTCGGTGGAGACCGGGTCGTCCCAGATGATCTGCAGGTTGGCGGTGATGCCGATCTGCCGGAACACCGACTGGCTGTCGATGATCTGCTGGTTGGTGGTCTGGCGGTTGTAGAACTCCTGGTTCACCCGCTCGTTGGCCTGGATGCCCATGCAGATGGCGCGCAGGCCGGCGTCCTTGAGCTGCTGCAGGGGCTCCAGGCGCACCATGCGCGGGTCGACCAGCACCTCGAAGGGGATGCCCACGCGCTCGGGCCACTTCTCGGAGAGCTCCTTGATCCAGTCCTTGCGGATGGGGAAGACCTCGTCGTCAAAGCGCACGACCTTGATGTCCGGGCAGAGCTGCTTGGCGTACTCCATCTCCTGGATCAGGTGCTCGACGGATCGCACGCGGAAGCTCTTGCCCTTGCCCTCGTACAGGGGCTTGGTCAGGGTGTTCGAGCAGAAGGTGCAGGTCCAGTAGGGGCAGCCCCGGCTGGCCAGGATGGTGTACTCGGGGTTGGTGATGAAGGGGTCTCCCTGGGTGACCTTCTCCCCCTCCACGTGCCACTTGTCGTCCTGGGTGTGGAAGTCCCGGAAGGGGATGTCGTCCAGGTCCACCAGGGGGGCGATGTCGTTGCGGTAGACCGTGTCGCCCTCGCGCACCCAGAAGCCGGGCACCTCCCGGACGGAGCGCCCAGCGTCCCAGGCCTCGAAGAAGTCGACGACGGCATGGTCGACCTCGCCGATGGCGATCATGTCCGCGATCTCGATGCACATCTGGGGCATGAAGGTTGGGTGCATTCCTCCCCACAGAATGGGCTTCTCCAGCTCCGCCCGCAGCCGCTGGGTGATGTACTTGGCCATGCGGTGGAAGGCGCTGGCCCGCACGCTGAGCCCGATCACGTCGATCCGCTGCTCCCGCAGGAGCTGGATCAGGTTCTGGACCTCGGTCTCGGTGGGCCAGGGGAAGCGGTTGTTGACCCAGTCCTTGAAGTAGACCTCGACCACGTCGAAGCCCGCCTCGCGCAAGGACGAGGCGACGTGCCGCACGCCATTGTTCTCCAAGGCGTAGAGGCTGACGACGGCGATGCGGGTCTCACGAGGCACCCCACCTCCTGGGCTGGGCCTTCCACTAGCCCATTGTAGAAGCTCTGCTTGCAGGCGAGGACAGGGGAAGGGCGAGCTGCCGCCCCTCAGGCTGGCTGGGCGCACCCCCCAGCTTGGAGGCCCCCAGGCCGATCAGGCGCACGGGACGCTGCCCCGCTTCGGTGCGCCCCAGCAGGTCCATGCCGGCCGCCAGCAGCTCCTCCGCGCTGCACACCGGGCGGGGCGGCGTGAGGCTGCGGGTGATCGTGGAGAAGTCCTCGTAGCGCAGCTTGAGCACCACGGTGCCCGCCCACAGGCCCTTGGCCTCCAGGGTGCTGGCCACCCGCTCGGCCTGCTCGGCCAGGGTGGCCTCGAGCTCGGTGACGGAGTGCACGTCCTCGGCGAAGGTGCGCTCGGCGCTCACGGACTTGCGTCCTTTGCGCTGGCGGACGGGGCGGGGATCCTCCCCGCGGGCGAGGGTGGCGAGCCAGGTGCCGGTGCGGCGGCCGAGCTGCTCGATCAGCAGGTGCTCGGGGCGCTCGTGGATCTGGCCGATGGTGCGCAGACCGACGGCGTGGAGGCGCTCGGCGGTGGCCGGCCCCACGCCCCAGAGCTTCTCGACGGGGAGGGGGTGGATGAAGGCCAGGACCTGGTCGGGGGGCACCACGGTCAGGCCGTCGGGCTTGTTGAAGTCGCTGGCGATCTTGGCGACGAACTTGACCGGCGCCACCCCGGCGGAGGCCGTCAGCCCGGTCTCCTGGCGGATCGCCTGCCGGATGGCCTGGGCCACGCGGGTGCCGCTGGGCTCCCCGAAGCGGTTGTCCGTCGCGTCAACGAATGCCTCGTCGAGGGACAGGCCCTCCACCTGGTCCGACCACCTCCGGAAGATCGAGAAGATGTGCCCACTGACCTCCTTGTACCGGGAGAACCTCGGCTTCACGAAGATCAGGTCCGGGCAGAGTCGGGCGGCCCGGGACGCGGGCATCGCGCTGCGCACCCCAAAGGCCCGCGCCTCGTAGCTGGCGGCGGCCACCACCCCGCGCCCACCGGGGCGTCCACCGACCACGATGGGGCGACCGCGCAGCTCCGGGTTGTCGCGCTGCTCAACGGACGCGAAGAAGGCGTCCATGTCGATGTGGAGGATGCGGCGGTGCACCGCTGGAACCTACTCGCTCTCGACAGGGCCGTCAGGCTCCGTGGTGACGGCGAGGTCGGGCTCGGTGTCCTGCAAGGAGCGCTCGCTCAGCACCTGGTCCAGGGCCCACTGCTGCTGCAGGTAGGGCGTGCCCTGGGGGTCGTAGTAGGTCCAGGTGCCATCGCGCATGCCTTGGACCATGGGGCCCTCTGCGGCCAAGGCGCCCGTGTCGTCGTGCCAGCCGCGCCAGACCCCGCTGCCCTGGTCCATCTCGAAGCGGCCCAGCTCCTGGCCCTGGGGGTCGTAGAACACAAAGTCCCCGTGCATGGCGCCGCGGTCGTAGTGCTCCACGGAGACCAGCGCCCCGGCGGGGCTGTACCAGCGCCACTCGCCGTGCTCGGCGCCCTCCAGGTAGGCGCCCTCGACCACCTTGCTGCCGTCGGGCCGCCACTCGCGGAAGGGGCCGGTGCCGTCGTGAAGCTCCATGGTGCCCAGGAGCTGGCCCTGCTGGTCCCAGGCGTAGGCGGTGCCGTGGAGCTGTCCGTGGGCGTAGGGGCGCTCAAAGGCCTTGGTCCCGTCGGGGTAGTAGCGCAGGGAGACGCCGTGCAGCGCCCCGTCCACGAAGTGGTCCACCGTCTTGAGGCCGCCCTCCGGGTAGTACCAGCGCCAGGTGCCTGTCTGCGCGTCGCGGTCAAAGTGCCCCTCCACCTCCAGGCGGCCGTCGGGGTACCAGGCCTTGTAGGCGCCGTCGTAGTGGCCGCTCTCCCAGCGCCGCTCGTAGCGCACCGTGCCGCTCTCCCAGAACCCGGTCTCCCGGCCGTGGGGGGTGACCAGCTCTCCGTCGCGGACCTCGCACCACACCCGGGCGCCCACGGGCGGCGCGGCGCCCTGCAGGCTGGCCCCGTCCGGACACGGAGCGGTCTTCTCCCACCAGCCCGCCAGCGCCTTGGCGGGGGTCGGGGGCGTCACCTGGGGGACGCAGGCGATGTTGAGCCACAACAAGAGCAAGTGAAAGCCTTTCTACTTCCCGTCTGCGCCTGTTTTGCCGTAAACGCGCGCGGAAGTAAAGTGCCCATCGGTCCAGAGTCATGGGAGTGGAAGGAGCGTTCTGCTCCCGTCACCCCGCCGTGTCGGACTCAGCGCTCAGGGGGCGGGGCTGGCGGTGCCCTGCCAGGCCTGATCGCAGGGCAGCTTGGGGAAGGTGTGGTTCTCGGTGTCCCCGATGATCAGGCTGCAGGCGTCGGGCGAGAGCTCCTCGGCGATGTCCGCGGTCGCGTCCATGCGGTAGCAGAAGCTCTCCTGGCCGGTCATGCGGCCGGTCAGGGTGGCCTCGATCCCGACGATGCAGGTGCCGATCTCCAGCTCCACGGTGCCGGTCACCGAGAAGTCCTCGCCGTCCTGGCTGCCGGTCATCTCCATGGTCTGCTCGCTGCCGGGGTCGGACACCATCACCAGGGTGGGCAGCGCGCTGCCGTCCACGTCCAGCATGGTGTTCTCGCCCACGTGGATGTGCAGGCCCTTGCCGGCGCTGTTCTCGCAGTCATTCAGCAGGGCCTCGTCGATGCCAGCCGACCAGAGACCCGTGGAGATGGGCACATCGACCCCGGCCTGTGCACACACGAGCTCGACGGGCTCCGGCTCCTCCTCCTCCCCCGTGTGGCTGTCCTGGGCGGCGCCGTCCTTTGTGCAGGCCACCAGCGTCAGCAGCAGAAGGGGGGTGAGCGAGCGGGTCATGGCGCCTCCTCGGGATAGGGTACACCCGCTCGGAGTGCACATGTTCTGGTTCTTGCTGATGTCCTGCGGCCCCAAGGCCACCCCCGAGAGCGCCGCCGACTCCCTGGTGGGCTGGCACACCCGCGACGGCGACCGGGCCGCCTGCTTCGTGGCCCCGGACTTTGGCGCTGTGGCCGACCCCGCCCTGCGCGACAAGCAGCTCCGCGACAGCGTCCGCAACATGGCCCTGCAGTGGGCGGGCGTGCGGCGGGACGGCGTGGACTTTGGCGCCGAGCGCGTCCAGGAGACCGAGGCCCTGCTGCTGGCCGACCTGGACCGCGTGCCCGCTGTCGCCGCCGAGAACCTGGAGCACTGCCAGATCGCCATGGCCCCCGGGGGCAACACCGCGGCCTGGGGCTCCTGGGTGGAGGACCTGCATCGGGCGCTCAAGGAGGAGGCCTGTCCGGAGCCCTTCGAGGAGACGACCGCACCGCTGGACCTCTCGGGCGCCTGGCAACTCGAGCTGCCCATCTGCGCCGGCGAGGACATCCTGCTGCAGACCGACGCCACCCAGCAGTTCCGCCTGAGCGCTGACGGCCCCCTGCTCACCGTCGAGGGCGACTCGAGCACCGCGCCGACCCCCGAGCACCTCTGCCCCACCTGCACCCACGGCAAGCTCATCCTGCGCTTCGAGCCCGAGGACGGCGGGGCCACCCAGTACATCGAGGCCGGCGGGGAGCTGCGGTGGACCGCCCCCAGCGCGGGCGTGATCAGCGTGGGCATCAACGACGCCGAACCCAGCGACAACGCCTGGCGGATC
Source organism: Myxococcota bacterium (assembly GCA_036229005.1). Classification (GTDB taxonomy): domain Bacteria; phylum Myxococcota_A; class UBA796; order UBA796; family CAJQPC01; genus CAJQPC01. Next base: position 1,580 of record JAZAMN010000016.1, on the reverse strand, counting down.
GAGGACGGCGTGCAGGACGGCGCCAGCTTGTTGGTGCGGCCCCAGTGAGCGCCCGCCGGGAGCGCCTTCAGGACTGGGATCGCCGCCTGGTGCGGATCGTGGGCTCCGTGCGCCTGCTCTCCATCCTGTCCTGGGACGACAGCGTGCGCACCCACTGGCAGCAGCACGGCCACCTGCCCGCCATCGAGCTGCGGGTGCCCGAGCTCCACGCTGAGCGGGAGGCCTTGGTCGCGCTGGCCGGGGAGATCGACACCCACGACCCCCTGGGGCGCTTCCTGTCGGAGACCGCCCGCTCCTACATCGACCAGATCGATCTCCTCGCTGCGCAGGGCGAGCCCCTGTTCACGGCGCTCTCCAAGCGGCTCTTTGGTGCACCCACCGACCGCGTGCACCCGGGCGCCCCCTCGCACCTGGAGGCTGCGCTCCACTTCCTGGATGTGACCGCGCAGCTCCAGATCCCCGACCCGCCCTTGGACATGGACGCCCACCAGGCCCAGGACTGGCTGCAGCGCGCGCTGGCCGAGTTCCCCGACCCCCTGCCCGTGCAGGTCTCCAAGAAGATCTCCGCCAAGGCCACGGCCGGCTCTGCGCGCATCCGTCTGCGGCACGACGCGCGCTTCAACGTGCAGATCCTGGAGCAGCTCCTGGAGCACGAAGCCCACGTCCACAGCGCCACCAAGCGCAACGGCCAGGACCAGCCGGTGCTGAGCGCCATGGGCCTGAGCTCGCCGCGCACCACGCGGGACCAGGAGGGGCTGGCCACCTTCGCCGAGCTGATCACCGACACCATGGACCACCGCCGCCTGCGCCGGGTCGCTGTGCGCGTGCTGGCGGTGCAAGCCGCGCTCGAGGGCGCCGGGTTCGCCGAGGTCGTCGAGCTCTTCCGCACCCACGGCCAGGACGAAGAGGAGTGCTACCTGTCCGCCGCCCGCATCTTCCGCGGGGGCGCCGCCACCGGGGGCGTCGTGTTCACCAAGGACTGCGCCTACCTGGCCGGCCTGGTACGGGTGCACACCTTCCTGGTCGAGGCCTTCCGCGCCGGGCGCATGCAGCTCCCCCGCCGCCTCTTCGCGGGCCGCTGGACCCTGGGCGACGCCCGCGACCTGGAGCACGCCTTTGAGCAGGGCCTGATCCTGGAGCCCGCCCGCCTGCCCACCTGGGCCAATCGGCCGGGGGCCTTGGCGGCGCATCTGGCGTGGGCGGGGTTTCAGAACCTGGGCTTGTTGCCGGGGACGATGCTGGAGGAGCTCTGAGGGGGGCGGCGACTGGCGGCTGGTGCAGGGGGCGGGTATCGGAGGTCAGGTGTCGGGCGGCGACTGGCGACCGGCGGCCGGGGACCGGCGATGACGTAGGTGGAAGGGGCGGTTTGGGGGTGGCATCCGACGTTGGTGCGGGGTGGGTATCAGGTATCGGAGGTCTGGTGTCGGGCGGCGACCGGCGACCGGCGACCGGGGACCGGACATCACTACCGTTTCGTCCACCCAAATCTCACCCAAGGCCCATCGCCCACGGCACGCCGTTGGCCTTCAAGCGCCGCACGTAGCGGTCGTGGTCGTAGGGCTGCCCTGTCTTCTGGATTG
>JAZAMN010000015.1:0-18316 GCA_036229005.1 Myxococcota bacterium | reverse complement strand
GCCCCCCGCCTCTTCGACCACGCAGGAAGAAGAGGAAGAGGAGGAAGAAGAAGAGGAGGAGGAAGAGGAAGAAGAGGAGGAGGAAGAAGAGGAAGAGGAGATCGAGCCTGAAGAGCTCGAAGAGGACATCCCCGAGCCCGTCGAGGAGGCTGCCCCCAAGGGCGGCATGGAAGGCGGCGTCGAGGGCGGTGTCGAGGGCGGCGTGGTCGGCGGCGTGATCGGCGGCGTCGAGGGCGGCGTGTTGGGCGGCCAGCTCGGCGGCACCGGCAACGTCAAGTCCGTGCACTGGACGCAGATCACCGCCAAGCGCAAGGTCCAGCCCAAGTACCCGCCCGCGGCCCGGGAGATGAACCTGGAGGCCGACTGCAGCGTCCGCTTGTTCGTCGACGACAAGGGCAAGGTCTACGACGTCAAGGTCGAGAGCTGCCCCGCCATCTTTCACGACGTAGCCAAGGAAGCCGCCTGGAAGAGCAGCTTCTACCCCATGAAGAGCGACGGCCAGAAGGTGGCCGCGACCTTCGTCTACGTCTACCGTTTCCAGCTCTCCGGCTGATCCCACTTTCCCCCAAACGCTGACGCAGGATCCCCCGCACTCATGTCTTTTGACCTCCAGCACATCTGGGAAGCCTCCACCCCCGCGACCCTGTTCATCCTCTCGATGCTCTTCATCATGGGCATCATGAGCCTCTACGTGGGCATCGAGCGGGCCGTCTCCCTGGGCAAGGCCCGCAACCAGTCCCGGGACCTCGCCGAGGCCCTGGCCAAGCCCCTGGCCAACGTGGACGTGGACCAGAGCCTCAAGGTCTGCAGCGACGAGCAGTACAAGGCCAGCTACCTGGGAGCCATCCTCAAGGCCGGCCTGGGCGAGCTGAGCGGCGGCTTCAACCGCGACCACGTGGAAGCGGCCATGCGCGCCATCGAGCGCAGCAACACGCAGCAGTCCATGGACCTGCGCCGCGGCATGAACATCCTGGCCACCGTGGGCTCCACCGCCCCCTTCGTCGGGCTGGTCGGCACCATCTTCGGCATCATCAACGCCTTCTCCGCCATGGCCAAGCCCGGCGCTGAGAGCGGCCTGGCTGCGGTCTCCGGCGGTATCGCCGAGGCGCTGATCGCCACCGCGATCGGCATCTTCGTGGCCATCCTGGGCGTGTGGATCTTCAACTTCTTCACCGCCAAGCTCCAGGGCATCGACAACGACATCAGCGTGTCCGTGCAGGAGTTCCGCGACTGGTGCGAGAAGCAGCTGCTGGCCGGCGGCGCCGACGATCCCACCGAGCAGGCCCTCGCCACCAAGGGCAAGTAGTCCATGGGTGCGAAGCTCGGCGGAGGCGAAGGTGGCGCCGTAGGCGACATCAACGTCACGCCCCTCATCGACGTCGTGCTGGTGCTGCTGATCATCTTCATGGTCGTCACGCCCATGCTGTCCAACAACGTCCCCTTGAACCTGCCCAAGGCCGGCAGCCCGGTGCCCCACACCGACAAGGGCGACAACATCGTGATCAGCATCGACGCCAACGGCGACATCTTCATGGGCAAGGACCAGATCACCGAGGACGAGGTCATCGAGCGGGTCAACCTGGCCTACCAGGAGAACGCCTACCAGGCCGTCCTGATCCGCGGCGACAGCAGCCTGCACTACGGGCAGGTGCGCGCCGTCATGGACATCCTGGGTGAGAGCGGCATGCCCAACATCCAACTGGCGGTCGACCGCCCCAAGGGGGAGTGAATGGGCGCCAAGCTCGGCGGCGGCGGCGATGTCCAAGGCGACATCAACGTCACCCCCCTCATCGACGTCGTCCTGGTGCTCCTGATCATCTTCATGGTGCTCACGCCCCAGATGGTCCAGGAGCTCCCCTCCCAGGTGCCCGGTCCCCGCACCGAGAAGCCCAAGCCCAAGGACGACCCCGACAAGCCCAAGCAGCTCGTGGTGGCCGTCTACGACGACGGCACGACCGCGCTGAACCTGGTCCCCATGGAGGGCCCCGAGCTCTTCGACCAGCTCCGCCGCCGCCTGGACGCCCGCGAGGCGGACAAGCGCGTGGTCTACATCGACGCCCATCCCGACCTGGAGTACGGCCGGGTGGTGGAGGTGATGGACCTGGTCAAGGACGCCGGCACCGTCGGTGACCCCTCCGCGGGCGGCAAGAAGGTGCGCGTGGGCCTGGCCCGCCTCAAGGACGAGGGCCCCAAGCGCGCAGCAGATGCTGCACCGGCAGCCCCCGCCGAATAGAGGGGCTCCCTCAAAGGAGAGCCTGTGTTCGACCTGAACGCCTGGGCCGAGCCCCGCCGCGAGCTGCTGCAGCAGCGCCTGGACGGGCTCTTTGCCGACGCCTGGCCTGCCCCCTTCGCCCCCATGTGCCTGCACCCCCTGCAGACCGGGGGCAAGCGCATGCGGCCCCTGCTGACCCTGGCCGCCTACGAGGCCGTCGGGGGACAGGACACCGAGCGCGCGCTGCCGGCCGCGCTGGCCATCGAGCTGGTGCACACCTACTCGCTGGTGCACGACGACATGCCCTGCATGGACGACGACAGCGAGCGCCGCGGCAAGCCCACCACCCACGTGCTCTACGGCGAGGACATGGCCCTGCTGGTGGGCGACGCCCTGCTGACCGAGGCCTTCCGGCGCATCGCCGACGCAGCGCTCCCCGCCGAGCTCGCCGTGGCCCAGCTCCGCGAGCTCTCCAGCGCCGCCGGCTACCTGGGCATGGTGGGCGGTCAGGCCAGCGACCTGGGCGCCGAGGGCCCCGTCACCGACATCGAGACCCTCACCCGGCTGCACCGCGGCAAGACCGGCGCGCTGATCCGCTGCGCCGTGCGGATGGGTGCCCTCGCCGGGGGAGCCAAGCCCATGCAGTTGCAGGCGCTCACCCGCTTTGCCGAAGCGGTGGGCCTTGCATTCCAGCTCGCCGACGACATCCTCGACGCTGACGAGGACAAGGGGGAGGACGGTCCGCCCAGCTTCGTGAAGCTGCTGGGAGTGGACGAGACCCGCCGCCGGGCGCGGGAGCTCGCCGACCAGGCCCGCGCCTCCCTGGAGGCCGTGCCCAACGCCGACGCCCTGGAGGCCCTGGCGCTCTACACCGTGGAGCGGGATCTCTAGGTGTCCAAGGCCCCCAAGCAGCGCCTGGATCTGCTGGTCGTCGCCAAGGGCCTGGCCCCCAGCCGACAGCAGGCCCAGAGCCTCATCATGACCGGGCGCATCCTGCTCGACGACGTGCCCTGCACCAAGGCCGGGACCAAGGTGCGGGAGGATGCGGCGATCCGCCTCAAGGGCGAGCTCCTACCTTTTGTCAGCCGGGGTGGACTCAAGCTGCAGGGAGCGCTGCAGGCCTTCGGCGAGGTCACCGTGGCGCAGAAGGTGTGCGCTGATCTGGGCGCATCCACCGGCGGGTTCACCGACTGCCTGCTGCAGGGCGGCGCGACCAAGGTCTACGCGATCGACGTGGGCCACAACCAGCTCGCCTGGAAGCTGCGGCAGGACCCCCGGGTGGTGGTCATGGAGCGCACCAACGCGCGCCACCTGGAGTCCCTGCCCGAGGCGCCCTCGCTGGTGGTCGGGGATCTCTCCTTCATCGGTCTGGGCAAGATCCTGCCGGCGGTGGTGCGGATCGCGGCCCCGGGGGCCGACTGCATCTTCCTCATCAAGCCCCAGTTCGAGGTGGGCCCCGAGAACCTGGCCAAGGGCGGCCTGGTCAAGGACGAGGCCCTGCGCGAGCAGGCGGTGGAGGGCGTGCTGGATCAGGCCCGGGCCCTGCACTTTCAGGTGCTGGGCTGCGTGGAGAGCCCCATCACGGGCGCAAAGAGCGGCAACGTCGAGTACCTCGCCCACCTGCGGCTGCCTGCGGTGATACCCTGAACGCTCGGAGGAAGCTGTGCTGCTGCTGTTGAGCCTGGCCTGCACCTGGATCTCGGACGCCGACGTCGAAGAGCGCCTGGACTTTGTCGACGACGACGGCGACGGGTTCACGCTGAACGACGGCGACTGCGACGACAACGACGCGGACAGCTACCCCGGCGCCGAGGAGGTCTGGTACGACGGCGTGAACCAGGACTGCGGCGACGAAGAGGACTTCGACGCGGACGGCGACGGCTACCTGGGTCAGCAGGACGGCCCCGACGCCGACTGCAACGACAACAACCCGGACATCAACCCGGCGGCCACCGAGACCTGGTACGACAACATCGACTCGGACTGCGACGGGGCCAACGACTTCGACGCCGACGGCGACGGCGTGATGCGCGAGCCCGAGGGCGACGACTGCGACGACACCGACGTCGGCATCAACCCCACCGCGATCGAGGTCTGGTACGACGGCGTCGACCAGAACTGCGACGGCGGCGACGACTACGACGCCGACCTGGACGGCCAGGCCCGGGAGCCCGAGGGCACCGACTGCGACGACACCGACGCCACTATCTACGTCGGCGCGACGGAGACCTGGTACGACGGGATCAACTCCAACTGCGACGAGATCGACGAGCTGGGCGACTACGACCAGGACGCCGACGGGGCCTACCACGTCGACGCCGGCACCGAGCCCGTGGACTGCGACGATGTCGACGCCGAGGCCTTCCCGGGCGCTCTGGAGGACGTCACCGACGCCCGCGACCTGGACTGCGTGGGCGGCGCGGACGTAGCGGCGACCACCGACATGGGCCTGACCCTGGTGGATCCGCGCAGCCTCACCGTCACGCGCGGCAGCACCGGCACCGCCGCGGTGGCCTTCCTGGCCGTGAGCGCGAGCGACGGCGGCTCCCTGAGCCTGGGCGACGCCGCGGTGCTCTTCGAGTACGACCAGGCCCCCGAGCTCGGCCCCACGGGCACCGGCTCGCTGCTGAGCACCTCGGCTTTGGACGAGGGTCTGGAGATCTCCCAGGCGGACGGGAGCTGGGTCGGTGTGGCCGGGTTGAAGACCACCACGGGCCGCTCCCTCTACCTCAAGCAGTACACGACCGACACGCCGAACACCTGGACCGCGACCGAGGCGGGGCTGAGCAACTCCTTCCGGGACACCGCGATCGCCGTGGACACCGACGGCAGCGTCCACATGGTGGGCTGCGGCACCGACGGCGTGCAGTACATGCGCGTGGACGATTTGAGCTCCGCGACCATCACCCTGAGCGACTACACCCCCGGTCAGCCCGCCGAGCTCTGCCAGCTCTACCTGGACGGCAGCGGCACCGGCGTGCTGGGCTTCGCGGACGCGGGCACCGGCGAGTACGTGACCTGGGGCTGGGACACCACGACCTCCGAGATCTCCTGGGTCGAGCTGGACCGCGACGCCACCGTGGAGCTCCAGGACCTGGACTGGCCCAAGGACGGCTCCGAGACCCGCGCCTGGATCGACGACAGCACCGGAACCATCAACATCACGGACGCCACCGCCTCCTGGGTAGAGACCCCGGCGGTGGCCCCCGAGCAGATGTCCTGGGACCGGAACCCGGTGACCGGCACGCTCTACATGAGCTGGGTGGACAGCGACGGGTCGGTGACCTTCGCCTATGGGGACACCACCTCGGGCTTTGTGACCAGCAGCTTCGATCTCAGCTACAGCGCCAGCGAGGTCACCCTGGTGACGCAGGACGCCGGCGACACCGTGCTGGTGGTCATCCTGGGCAGCACCGTGGCCTCCCAGGTCGTGATGATCGCCCCCTGAGCGGCGCCTCTGTCCGGGAGGCTCAGGGCTCGGCGGGGAGCTCCTCGCTGGGGCTGTCCCCGACCACCGGCGCGGGCACGCCCCGCACGTAGACCTTCTCCCATCTCCGCAGCCCCTGGTCGTCCTCGGCCAGGATGACGATGGCGTTGCGACCGGCCTCCAGGTCCACCACGAAGCTCTCGGACCAGCTCCGCCCCGACCCGGCGTGCCAGGCCAGCTTGGTGCCCTCGTGCCAGATCACCACGTGGTCCAGCGCGCGCTCGTCCTGGACCTGGGCGCTGAGGGTGAGGGGGCCGACGTCGGCGGCGAGGGGGGCCTCCAGGCTGATGCGCGGGGCCCGCAAGTGAACGGCGCTGCCGTCGGTGGGAAGGGAGACGGGGTAGCGGGCGATGGTGCCGAAGCGGTTGGTCTCGACGACCAGCTCCAGGGGGAGCGTCTCGCTGCCAGCGGGGACCTGGGTGAGGTCCAGGCCAAGGCGCAGGGACACGCTGCCCTCCGCCGCGACCGAGGGGACGACGGCCTCGTACTCGGTGAGCTGGATGCCGCTGGAGGGGGCGACCTCGAAGCGCGCGCGCACACCCTGGAGGGGGTGGGTGGCCTGGTTCTGCAGGCGCAGCTCGGCGTAGGTGCCGGTGGGCTCCTGGACCAGCGCCATCTTGAGGCCCAGCTCGGGCTGGGGGATGCCCTGGTAGCCGAGCACCGCGGTGCCGGCGTCGACCTCGGGCCGGCCGTCCGACTGCACCACCATGCCCACGGAGCTCTCGCGGCCCTGCAGGTCGAAGGGCAGCACGATCTCCGCGCGGGCCTCGCCGGTCTGGCCGGGGGTCAGGAAGCCCACCGGCAGCACGTAGCGGGTCCAGGTGCGGTCGCCGGAGTCCAGGCGCACGACCACCCGGTGGATGGGCTCATCGCCGAGGTTGGTCACACGGGCGACCAGCTCCACGGCCTGTCCGGCGCGGGCCTCGCCCTCGGTGCGCAGCTCCACCTGGACCTTGGGGGCCGGGCCCAGCGTGCCGGCGGCCCGCCAGTCCACCCCGCGCGCGGCGAAGGCGGCGACCAGGCGCTGCTCCTCCTCCACCCGGACCAGCTCGCGGACCTGCCCAGCGGCGTCCAGGACGGCGACGCGGTCGGACTGGTTGCCGGCCTGGGCGAGCACCCGAACGGCGAGCTCCTCCCAATAGCCCTCGCGGTCGGCGCCGTCCTGCTGGGGGTCGTCCACGAACAGCAGGGGCTCGGGCCCGCCGGGCTCGCGGTAGTCGTGGATGAACAGCACGCCCGCCTCGTCAAAGCGCACGCGCCCGATGGGCAGGTCCGCGGGCACGCCGTGCTCGTCGTGGATGCTCAAGCCGCCGGAGAGCAGGTACTGGGCCACGGTAAGCTTGAGGCGGACGTCGTCGCGCAGGGTGTAGACCTTCTGGACGGTCCCCTTGCCGTAGCTGCGCGTGCCGATGAGCACGGCGCGGTCCAGCTCGCGCAGGGAGCCGGCCAGGATCTCCGAGCCGCTGGCGGTGCGGTGGTTCTGGAGCACGACGATGGGGATGTCGGGCTCGGTGCCGTCGTCCTCGGCCCAGAGGTGCTCCACCAGCCCGCGGACCTTGCCGCCGTCCGGTCCCACCGTGCGCACCAGGTCCCCGGACTCCACGAAGGCGTCCGCGGAGCGCGCCGACTGCATCATCGAGCCGCCGGTGTTGTTCCGCAGGTCGATGACCAGGCCGCGCTCAAGCGCCGACTGCTCGTCCAGCTCCTCCAGGCCCTGGAGCAGGTAGTCCTCGGTCAGCTCGGAGAAGTGGTCGATGCGCACGTAGCCGATGCCGTCGGCCAGCACCTTCCAGCTCACGTTGGGCTCCCGCACCTGGGCGCGGGTGACCACGAACTCCATCTCGCGCTCGCCCTCTGGGGTCTGGCGACGCACCACCAGCACCACCTGGGTGCCGGCCTCGCCCTGCATCAGCGAGGCGGCGTCCGAGGTGCGCATGCCCAGCACCGCGCTGCCGTCCACGGAGACCAGCACGTCCCCGGACTTGAGGCCGGCCTGCCAGGCGGGGTTGCCCGCGAAGACCTCGTCCAGGATCAGCTCCTGATCCCGCTCGGCGAGGCGCGCCCCCACGCCTGAGTAGGTGCCCCGCAGGCGCTTGTCGAAGGCCTGCAGCCGCTCCCCGTAGAGCAGCCGCGAGTGCCGGTCCAGGGCGTTGGTGGCCCCGCCCATGACGATGACGTCCAGCTCGGGGTCGTCCAGGGGCAGGCCGGCGTCGCGGACCAGCGCCTCCAGGGCGCGCAGGCTCTCGTCCAGGTCGTCCCAGCCCTGCACGCGCACGCTTCCCAGCTCCCGCCCATCGCCGGCGCGGAGGCGCACGCCGCCCTCGACGGGCTCGGCCAGCACCCACTCGATCTCGTCCTCCAGGGCCTCCCCGGCGGAGCGCAGCATGGCCACGGGCTCCACCAGGTCCCGCTCCAGGTAGAGCCCCTCGATCCGCGAGAGCGCGGAGAGGTAGAGGTCGGGGGCCTCAGCGACCGCCGGCTGGCCCCAGAGGGCTCCCAGGATCACCGTGGCGCCAAGGATTCGAAGCCCGGAGGGCAGCCGTTTCAGCATCCCAGAGACCATAGCCGCCGCACCCGCCTGTGTCAGTTGCATCGCCTGACAGTGAACCCCCGTGAGGCCGCCGGTGTTGCGCCAGTTTGCCTCTTGCTGACCTCGCCGATGCCGATCCATGCTGAGACCATGGATACGCAGACCCAGCTCGAGCGGTGTGGATACGCCGTCCACAGGGGCCTCTTGACCCCCTCGGAGATCCAGACCCTGCGCGAGGGCTTCGACGCCCTGGCCCAGCAGGCGCGCGGCCTGTCCGAGACCGCCGAGCTCGACGGCGCCCGCTTCGTCGTCCAGCAGGACCCCTTCCGCCTGCATCGGGTGGTGTGGTGCGGCGCGGCCCAGCCCGAGATCGCCGCTCTGGGCTCGGATCCCCGCTTCCTGGCGCAGGCCACCCAGGCCCTGGGGAGCGACGCGCTGGTGCAGATCATCCAGCAGGCGCACTTCAAGTTCCCCGGCGACGGCGTGGACTTCCGCTGGCACCAGGACGCGTCCAACCGGCGCTACGGCTCCGAGCTGTGGACCGACGTCAACGGGCGCGGCTCCTTCCTGCAGATGGTCGTGGCCGTGGACCCCATGACCGCCGAGAACGGCCCCATCCGCGTGCTCCCCGGCACCCACAAGCTGGGCTTCGTCGCGGACCCCAAGACGGGCGCGCTCCCGGAGGGCCTGGTCGACGAATCCCAGGCCGTGGACCTGCTGCTGGAGCCCGGCGACGCCGCCTTCTTCGGGCCCTTCCTGATCCACGGCAGCGCGCCGAACCGAGGCACCCAGCCGCGCCGGCTCTTCCTGCAGGGCTACACGCTGGCCGGGGCGAACCGGCGGGTGTACCCGGGGTGTGGGACGGGGGTTCGGCGGCGGGCGTGAGCGCTACTCCACGTACCCCATCGCCTTGAGCCCCTCGATGACCTCGGCCTCCTGGGAGCTCACCCAGGTGGGCACCTCCAGCTCGGCGGCCAGCCTATCGAGGGAAGCGGTGAGGGCCTGGTCCCCCTCCCGGGCAAACCCCCCCTCGATCTGGGGCAGCGCGCGCAGCTGTGCACTGGGGGTGCGAACGAGGACCTGCCGGGCCTGACCCACCGGCCAACGCTGGGCCTGGCTCTCCAAGAGCACGCGGGTCTCCTCGCTGGGGGTGGCGGCCGACTTGAGCAGCGGGTCCACGGCGTGGTGGAAGAAGCTGGGCGCCCGGTTCTTGCCCACGCAGCGCGTCCACTCGGTGCCGTGGTGACAGACCCGCCGCCCCTGCCGCCCGCTGACCACGAAGTCCACCAACAGGTTGTGCAGCGCGCTGCCCGAGAGCACCCAGGCCTCCAGGTCCGGGCTGGCGGAGACCCCCTCCGAGAGGCGCGGCCAGAGGTCCACCCCGTCCAGGGCGACGTCCTGAATGCCCGCCCGGCCCAGCAGGGTCGCCGCGATGTCCTCCAGGCGCGCCACCCCCGCATCCCGCCCCGCGCGCACGCCCGGTCCCGCGACGACCAGGGGCACCCGCACCACCGCGTCGTCCACGCGCGGGCCGTGCTCGAAGTAGAGGCCCCCCTCGCCGAAGTGCTCGCCGTGGTCGGAGCTCAGCACCACGATGGGGTCGCGCCCAGCAGCCTCGAAGCCGGCGAGCAGATCCCCCAGGGCGGTGTCGGCCTCGGTGACCTCGCCGTCGTAGAGCTCCAGGCAGTGGTCCAGGGCGGCCGAGGCCTTGTGTTGGTGGTCCACGAACAGCGCGGCGCGCTTGATCCGCCCCTCCTTCACGGCCCAGCCCAGCTCCTTGCAGGGGCCCTCGCTGGCGTCCGGCGGCAGGTAGGGAAAGTGGGGGTCGACCACGTGCACCCACATCATCACGGGCTGCTCGGGGTCCTGGGCCCGCAGCTCGCTCAGGGCGCGCTCGACCAGGGCGGATGCGCGGGGATCCTCCTGGGAGACAAAGACCTGAAACCCGGCGTCCAAGCCCTGCTCTGCGCCCGCGACCGGGGTCCCACTGAGGCCGAGCGTGGCCCACCCGAGCTGCTGCAGGCGGTGGGCGAGGACCGTGCCGTGCGTGATGGGCTGGCCCACCTCCAGGCTCCCGTGGTGCGCGGGCCGCAAGCCGGTCAGCATGCTGGCGAGGGCAGGCGTGGTGCGCGGGAAGGGGGTGGTGGCCTGCTCGAAGACCACGCCCCGAGTGGCGAGCGCGTCCATGTGCGGGGTCTGGGCGTCCGCGTGCCCGGCGAACCCCAGGCGGTCGTGGCGCAGGGTGTCCACGGTGTAGACCAGCAGGTCGGGACCGGGGAGCTCGGCGGGGGGCGCGGGGGCGCGGGTGCAGGCCAACAGCAAGGGGATCACGGGCGCTCCCGGTAGAGCCAGAGGGTGTCGCGGCCAAAGCTGTAGAGCAAGGTGGCCAGGCCCAGGCCGGCGATCCAGGCGCTCACCGGAGCCAAGGGCGGGGCGAGGGCGAGCAGCAGGCTGGCGATCTGGAGGACGCAGACCACCCGCCGGCGCTGGGAGGGGTAGAGGGGGGCGTTCATCCAGGGCAGCGCCTTGCCCGCCAGGATGAACAGGGGACGCAGGGCCCCGGAGAGCAGGATCCACGGGCCCGCGGCGCCACTGCTCCAGGCCAGCAGGCAGAGGGCGGCGGTGAAGGTGCCGTCACTCTCCATGTCCAGGCGGCCCCCGAAGGCGCTGGCGCTGTTCGTGCGCCGGGCGATGGCGCCGTCCACCCCGTCCAAGGCCAGGGCCAGAGTGCCCAGCGCCAGGACGAGCCAGAGGGTGCGGGGCTCCGGGGCGGTCCAGAAGGCCCAGACCCCCACGCTGCCGGCGACCGAGCCAAGGGAGGCGCGGGCCAAGGTCACCGCGTTCGCGGCGTTCATCGCGGCGCTGGAGCGCTCGGGCCAGGCCAACCCGAAGCCGCCGATGGGCACAGCGATGCCGCCAAGGGCCGAGAGGGCGAGGGCGGAGAGGGGCAGCCCAGGTGGGGCCAGCCAGAGGCCCAAGAGGGTGGACGCGAGCGCAGCCCCCGCCGCGGCGAGCAGGAGGCGATGGGGGATGGCGGGCACCTTGGCCCTATAGCAGCGCTCGGAGGGGCTGGGGGCGGGGCCAGGGCCTCTGAATGAGCGACCGCCCGAGGCTACGGGGTCTGAGTGAGCGACCGTCAGAGGCTACCCGCCACCAATGAGCGAAAGGCCCACCGATTCAGGCGAAAAGGACCCTGTTTGGCCCCCATGACGGCGATCTGGCCCCAAAACACGCCGGATCGGTGGCCGGATCGCTCACCGGTGGGGCGTAGCCTCAGAGACCCGCTCATTCAGACCCGGTAGCCCCCACCCCGCGCTCATTCACCCCCCGTAGCCGCCGCCAGCCCAGGCTTATCCCGACTTAAACGCGCCCTCGGCCGATCCCCCAGCCCGGGTTGAGTGAGGTATACGAGGGCCCGACCAGCCCCGAGACACCCCCGTGCACCACTCCGAGACCGACCCCTGCTGGGACGCCCTGATGCGTCTGCGCGCCGGCGAGGACACCGGGAAGGCGACCCAGTGGAGCCCCACCCAGCTCGCAACGTGGTCCCTGCTCGCCCCCCTGGCCCGCCAGGAGCGCTGGTGCGTGGGCCACCTGGCGCAGTCGCTGGATGGCCGCATCGCGATGGACTGCGGCAGCTCCCAGTGGATCTCCGGGCCGGCCGACCTGGTACACACTCACCGCCTGCGCGCCCTGTCCGACGCGGTGGTCGTGGGCGCCTCGACCGTGCTGCTGGACGACCCCGCGCTGACCACGCGGCGGGTGCGCGGTCCCAGCCCCACGCGGGTGCTGCTGGACAGCCAGGGGCGCATCCCCCTGACGCACCAGGTCCTCCAGGACGATGGGGCGCCCACCCTGTGGCTGGTCTCCTCGGAGGCCCCCGCCACCGACACGCTCCCGGCCCACGTCGAGCGCGTGGTGCTCCCCGGCCCCGGCCCCTTCCCCGTGCCCACGCTCCTGCGCCTGCTCGGCGAGCGCGGCCTGCACCGCGTGTTCGTGGAGGGTGGCGGCCTGACCGTCTCCCGCTTCATCGAGCAGGGCTGCCTGGACCGCCTGCACTTGGTGGTCGCCCCCGTGATCCTGGGCAGCGGACGCCCCAGCCTGAGCCTGCCCGGCATCCGCTCCCTGTCCCAGGCCCTGCGCCCGGACACGCGCTGCTTCCCCCTGGGGCAGGACACGCTCTACGAGCTCAGCCTGTGAAGGCCCTCTGGTACACCGGCCCCCAGCAGGCCGAGCTGCGCACCCAGCCCTGGCGCCCCGACCCCGCCCAGGTCCAGGTCCAGAGCCTGCACTCCGCGATCTCCCGCGGCACCGAGTCCCTGGTCTGGCGGGCCCAGGTGCCCCCCGCGCTGCACCAGGAGATGCGGGCCCCCTTCCAACAGGGAGCGTTCAGCGGCGCGGTCAAGTACGGCTACTGCAGCGTGGGCCGCGTGCTCGCCAGCCCCGAGCCCAGCCTGCCCGTCGGCCAGCGGGTGTTCTGCCTGTACCCGCACCAGGACCGCTACCAGGTGCCCGCGGCGGCCCTGACCGCCATCCCCGGCGAAGTCCCCTCCCGCCGCGCGGTGCTCGCCGCCAACGTGGAGACCGCCCTGAACGCCGTGTGGGACGCCCAGCCCGGCCCCGGAGACCGCATCAGCGTGGTGGGCTGCGGGGTGGTCGGCGCGCTGGTGGCGTGGCTCTGCGCCCAGCTCCCCCAGACCACCGTGCAGGTCGTGGACCTCAACCCCGAGCGGCGGGCCCTGGCCGAGTCCTTCGGGACCGAGTTCAGGGGGACGGAGGAGGCTGAGGGTGGCCAGGATCTGGTGATCCACAGCAGTGCCTCGTCGGCGGGACTCAGCCTCTCACTGGCTCTGTGCGCCGTCGAGGCCAGGGTGGTGGAGCTGAGCTGGTACGGCACCCAGAGCCCCTCGGTCCCCCTGGGCGGCGCCTTCCACAGCAAGCGGCTGTCCATCGTCGGCTCGCAGGTGGGGCGCATCCCCGCGCACCGGGCGGCCCGCTGGAGCTACGCGCGGCGCATGCAGACCGTCATGGCGCTGCTGGCCGACCCCGCCCTGGACGCCCTGCTGGAGCCGGGCATCCCCTTTGAGCGCCTGCCCGCCGCCCTGCCCGGGATCCTGGGCGCGCCGGGGCGGCTCTGCCAGGTGATCGACTACCCCAAAGACCAGGATTGATGCCCATGTTCAAGCTCGCCGTCCGCGGCCGCATGATGATCGCCCACAGCTTCCGCGGAGAGATCTTCGGACCCGCGCAGCAGCTCCACGGGGCCACCTACGTGGTGGACGTGGCCTTCTCGCGCGCGGGCCTGGACCCCGATGGCCTGGTGGTGGACATCGGGCTGGCGCACCAGGCGGTGGACGCCGTGCTGGCCGCCTTCAACTACAAGAACCTGGACGAGCTGCCCGAGTTCGCCGGCGTCAACACCACCACCGAGTTCCTGGCCCAGGAGATCTGGCGCCGCCTCTGCGCCAAGGTGGCCGACGGCTCGCTGGGCGTGCACGCGGGCGGGCTGAGCGCCATCGGCGTGACCCTGCGCGAGTCCGACGTGGCCTGGGCCTCCTTCGAAGCCCCGCTGCCCGAGGCCTGAGCTGAGCGGGCGCCTCCAGCGCGGGTTGAAGGCCCTGGGCACCCTCGCGGTGACCGGCGCGCTGCTGGCGTGGGCGCTGTCCCGGGTGGACCGCGCGGGCCTGGAGGCCACTCTGAGCGGGCTGCGCTGGCCCTGGCTGGTCGCGGCGGCATCACTGGGTCCGCTGCAGGTGGGGTTGGCCGCGCTGCGCTGGCGCCGGGTGAGCCTGACCCTGGAGCTGCCCCTGAGCGCCCGGCAGGCCTTCGGCGAGCAGTACCTGGCGACACTGGTGAACCAGCTCGTGCCCTCGGGCATCGCCGGCGAGGGCCTGCGCATCTACCGCCACGGCAAGCGCAGCCAGGCCATGCGGGCGGCTCTGCACGCGGCGGTCGTGGAGCGCTTCTCCGGGCACCTGCTGCTCTGCGGACTCTGCGCCCTGCTGCTCATCCCCCTCTGGGGCGTGGCGCCGGCTGGGATGGTCCCCGCAGTGCTGGGGCTGGTCGCCGTGGCCGCTCTGGGGCTGCTCGCGCCCGCCGGCCTGCCCGCGGTGGGGCCCTTCGCCCGCGACGCCCGCCGCAGCCTGCTGCGCGCCCAAGCCTGGCCCATCTGGGGCATCAGCGCGCTGCTGCTGGCGAGCTTTGTGGGGGGCCTGGTGCTGTGCCTGCTGGCTCTGGGGCTGCCACTGAGCACCTCGCTGGTGGGCGCGATGCCCATGCTGCTGTTGGCCATGTCCGTCCCCCTGAGCGTTGGGGGCTGGGGTCTGCGAGAGGCCACCGCCACCCTCCTCCTCCCCGCCCTTGGCCTGGCCCAGGAGGCCGCGCTGGCCCTGTCGATCACCTACGGCCTGAGCGTGCTGCTCGGCGCCCTGCCCGGCGCCTTGGTGCCCCTGCTCCGCGCTGAACCCGGAGCGCCCGCATGAGCCCCCGCCGCGCCTGGATCCTGCTGGCGGTCCTCAACGTCGTCGTGCTGCTGCCCGGAACCCTGGGCCTGGACACCCCCGCGCCCTGGCTTGCACTCGGCCTGTCGGTGGACCTGCTCAGTCTCGCGGCGCTGGTGGCCTGGATGGCGCGCCTGGGCCTGCGCAAGGCGGGGGCGGCCCTGGGCGGACTGGTGGTGCTCGCGCTGCTGGTCTTCGAGATCATGCGCCTGGTCGGCGTGTTCGCCATGGGCCAGGACCCGCTGCTCTACGACCTGGCCTTCCTGCTGCGCCACGCGGTGGTCCTGCTCATGGACATCGGCACGCTCTGGGACTGGCTCGGCGTGGTCGGCGTCTGCCTGCTGCCGGTGCTGCTCGCGACTGGCGCCGCGTGGGCGATCCACCGGGCCTCGCCCACCTGGGGCGACAAGGCGCCCTGGCTCAGCGGTCTCGCCGTCCTGGTGTTCGCCCTGAGCTTCCTGGGGCGCATCCACCCCGGGGCCACCCGCTGGCCGGCGCGCTTCATCCTGCCGCACATGGTCGAGAACCTGAGCGAGTCCGTGCGCGTCTACCGCTCGGTCACCCGCACCCAGACCCAGGATCCCTACGCCCAGATGCGCCTGCAGCCCCTGAGCCAGGCGCCCGAGGTCCGCATCTTCATCGTCGAGTCCTACGGCGAGCTGGCGTTCACCGAGAAAGGCAGCGCCGAGCCCCTGCGCGCACACCTCCGCGAGCTAGAGGCCGCCCTGGGGGAGCAGGGCTGGTACAGCCTCTCGGGCCGCTCGGTCGCGCCGGTGAGCGGGGGCCGCTCGTGGATCGCGGACGCCACGCTCTACTCAGGGGTCGAGGTCTCCTACGAGAGCGTCTTCCAGCACCTCAAGCCGGGCTTTGGCACCAACCGCACGCTCCCCGCGGTGCTCCACGACGCCGGCTACCACACGGTCGTGGTCGAGCCCAAGGACCGCGCGCGCCCCGGCGTGGAGCTGGAGAACGAGTTCAACTTCGACCAGACGGTGTTCTACGCCGACCTGGACTGGCAGGGCCCCGAGTGGGGCTGGGGGCTGATCCCCGACCAGTACACCCTGGGCTGGCTGCGCGAGAACGCCCTGGCCCCCGCCGCCGACCGCAGCCAGCCGGTGTTCCTGAGCTTCCACATGGTCGCCTCGCACGTGCCCTGGCGCAGCCCGCCGCCGCTGGTAGCCGACTGGCGCACCCTGGACCAGGAGCCCCTGGCCGAAGACCACGACAAGGCCGCCAAGCGCAAGGCCGCCACCACCAAGCGCACCCCCGACGAGCGCACCGAGGCCACCCGTCGCCTGGGCCGCTACAAGCGCGAGGCCGGCATGCAGCACGGCGGCCAGGGCAGCGTGCGCGACGAGACCCTGGGCGCCTACCTCCAGCTCCTCCACTACGACCTGGAGGCCATCGCCCAGCACCTGGACCACGAGACCGAGCGCCCCACCCTGGTGATCATCATGGGCGACCACCAGCCTCCCTTTCTGTCCAAGCGCATGAGCTTCTCGGTGCCCGTCCACGTGCTCGCCACCGACCCCGCGCTGCTCCGCGAGTTCGAGTCCCGCGGCTTCCAGCCCGGCCTGGTCCCCCCCGACAGGGGCCCCGCCGAGCTCTCCCACCAGGCCATGTTCTCCGCCCTGATCCGCAGCCTCGCGCGCTACGACGGCCAGCCCGCCCCGCAGCTCCACACGCAGGGCGTCAAGCCGTGATTCGCCTGCTCAGCCCTGGCGATCCGGAGCAGCGCACGGGGGGCTATCTCTACAACAAGCACCTCGTCTCGGCGCTCCAGTCCAAGGGGGTCCCGGCGCAGATCCAGGCCCTGCGGTGGCCCTGGGCATCGGGGGCGGGCCCCCACCTCTCCTTCCCCGAGCCCGTGCTGGTTGATGGGCTGATGTGGATGGATCTCCCATCGATTTCGCGTGCGGTCGTGCTGGTCCACAGCTTCGCGGCGTGGGAGCCGGGCGCGCCGGAGGGCACCCTGGAGCGGGAGCTGGAGGCTCTGAGGAGAGCGGAGGCCTTGGTGTGTACGGGTGGGCCGGTCCACCGCCTTCTCACCTTGGCGGGGCTGGACTCCTCGCTGGCTCTGCCCGGCGTCGAGGTGCGGCTGGGCCCAAAGCCAAACGGTCCGGTTCACCTGCTCTGCGCCGCCACCCTGACGGCCCGCAAGGGACACGCGCGGCTGCTGGAGGCCCTCTCGGGTCTGGAGGGCTGGACGCTGGACCTGGTCGGCTCGACCCAGCGGGAGCCTCAGACCGCGGCGCGCATCCGGGGGCTGATCGGCGCGCTGGGCTTGGAAGACCGCGTGCGCATCCTTGGCGAGCAGGCCGACATGACGCCCCACTACCACCGGGCCCACGCCCTGGTGCACGCGGCCCACCACGAGGCCTTCGGCATGGTGCTCGCGGAGGCGGTGGCCCACGGGCGGCCGGTGCTCTCGACCCCGGCGGGCGCCCTGGAGGTGCTGCCCGTCGGGGCGGCGCTGGAGCTGGGGGACCTGCGCGTGGGGCTGGCCGCCTACCTGGGCGATGCGGCGCTGCGCGAGCGCATGTGGGTAGCGGCGCAGGGGGCGGAGCTGCCCACCTGGGCGCAGGCAGCGGACACGGTCATGGAGGTGCTGGATGGGCTTTGATCCCGAGTGGTTGGCGATGCGGGAGGGCTACGATCACCTCTCCCGCGGGGAGAGTCTGGGGCTGATTCCGGCGATCCCGGGGGCCCGGGTGGTGGACTTGGCGTGTGGGACGGGGTCCAACCTGCGCTTCCTGAGTCCGCGGATGCCGGGGCGCCAGCACTGGACCCTGGTGGACCACGACGCCCGGCTGCTGGACGCGGCGCGAGAGCGGCTGGGGCTGCCGACTGGGCAACACGATGGCGAGGCGGTGGACTGGGGAGCGCACCGCGTGGGCACGCTGCAGGCGGACCTGCGGGCGGGCTTTCCGGCGCTGGACTGCGATCTGGTCGTGACCACGGCGCTGCTGGATCTGGTCGACGCCGGCTTTGTGGACGCGCTGGTGGCGTGGCTGGCGGGCAGGCCGCTGCTGGCCTCGCTGACGGTGGATGGGCGGATTGAATGGACGCCTTCGGACCCGCGGGACTCGGCGGTGCATGCCGCTTTTCGGGCGCACCAGCTGCTGGACCGGGGCTTCGGTCCGAGCCTGGGGGTCGGGGCCTCGGAGTACCTGCGCGATCGGCTGGTCGAGGCCGGCTATCAGGTGGAGATGCTGCCGACGACCTGGCAGATCCCGGCCTCCGATGGGCCCATGCTGGCGGAGATGGCGCGGGGCATCGCCCAGGCAGCTGGGGAGTGTGGGGCCGAGGTGGACGGGTGGCTGGCGGACAAGCTGGCGGCCATCGCGCGGGGGGAGGTCGCGCTGGCGGTCGGGCACTGGGACGTTCTGGGGCGGTGATTTGAGGGGCTACGGGGTCCGAATGAGCGCGGGTGCGAGGCTACGGGGGCTGAGTGAGCAACCGTCTTCTTCAAGTTGTTTGAACGGCCGGCGCAGTCGGCTGCGCAAGGTAGCTCCTCATCGTGCTGTTGAGGTGGATGAGGAGCTTCCGCATGCAGGCCACGATCGCGACCTTGGCTGGCTTTCCCT
>JAZAMN010000014.1:0-103784 GCA_036229005.1 Myxococcota bacterium | reverse complement strand
CCCCCCGGCGCCCGAACCGCCGCATCATCCCCCGAGCCCTCCCTCCAGTTACCTGAGACCCCCCGCGCAGGTTTCGGGTATCAGCGCCCCGCTAACGGCCCCGGCACTGCCCCCGCCGTCTCGCCCCATCCCCGGCGCTCGAGCCGCCTCAGCCTCCCCAGATACCTGACTCCAGATACCTGATACCCCGCTCAGCTTTCGGGTATCAGCGCCCCGCTATCGGCCCCGGCACTGACCCCGCCGTCACGCCCCATCCCCGGCGCTCGAACCGCCGCATCCTCCCCCGATACTGACTCCCGATACCTGATACCCCCCCGGCTACCTGACTCCCCCGGCTACCTGACTCCTCACACCAGATCCGCGAACTTCTTCCGGTGATGCACAAAGATCGAGAACCCCGCCACGAAGAACCCCAGCGAGTACATCGTCACCAGGATCATCTGCCGCACGTTGGGCAGGCGCTGATTCAGGATCAGCTCCTGGTAGATGCCCACCACGTGCGCCAGCGGGTTGAGCTGCAGCAGGAGCTGCGCCTGCTGGGGGTAGGCGTCCGCCGGGTAGAAGATCGGCGTGATGAACATCCAGGCCAGCAAGAAGGCGTTCACCCAGTGGGCGGTGTCCCGGAAGTAGACCTGCGCGGTGCTCAGGAAGAAGCTCAGCCCCATCACGAACAGGGTCTGCAGCAGGATGAACACCGGCACCAGGGCAAAGTGCAGGCTCAGGCCGTTGCCCAGGAAGATCGCGCCCAGGGCCAGGATCGCCGTGCGCACGCCCTGGTTGAACACCGCCGAGAGCACCATGTGCGCGGGCAGAACCGCAGCCGGGAAGTTCACCTTCTTGATCAGGTGCGCGTGCCCCGTGATGGAGTTGGTCGCCCGGGTCAGGCCGTCGGCCACCGCGAACCAGGCCACCATCCCGCAGAACAAGAACAGCGAGTAGTGCACCACACCGCCCTGGGGCGTGAAGTTCTGCCGCATCAGGACGTGGAACACAAAGGTGTAGGTCGCCAGCTCGATGATCGGGTTGATCACCATCCAGAACACGCCCATCAAGCTGCCGATGTAGCGGTGCTTGAGGTCGTTGAACGCGAACTGCAGCAGCAGCTCCCGGTGCCCCCAGAGCACCTTGAGCTCGCTGAGCACCGACACCGGACGCGGCCCCTCGGGCTCCGGCTGGCGGTCCCCCGGCCTGGACGGACGGAGCCCCGGCCCCTGGGGGGCGGAAGCGGGTCGGCGCGGGAGGAGGGACATTCCCTGCAAGTCTAACAGCGGACCGCCCGCTTCCCCCATCCGCCGCTACTCTCCCGCGTCAAAGCCCGCGTCGAGCACGCCGTCAAAGGCCTCGGCGCTCAGCCCCGTGAGCTGCGCGACCACCCCGCCAGACCACGAGCACTGCGCCTCCACCTGCAGCACGCAGGGGTCGTCCACGCACTCCAGCCCCTCCCGGGTGTTGGCCACCACGGCGCCCTCGGGCCCCTCCAGGTAGCTGGAGGCTGGGAGCTGTGAGCTCTGCCCGAGCTCCTCGCCCCACCCCTCGACCTCCGAGTAGCGCGCAGAGTCCACGGTGCTGATGGTGAGGTTCCCCTCCAGGACCTGGCCCGCTTGGGTCAGGTCCAGCGTGCGCGTCACGCTCCTCTCCCCCTCCTGCTGGAAGTGGTAGCCGCTGGGGTGGCTGTCCAAGGCGCTCTCGCCCTCGTAGGCGTAGTGCTGCAGCGTCCAGGCGCCGTCCTCCACGTCGCCCAGGTACACCGTGTCCGGCCCCGTCCAGACCAGCCCATCGGGCCCCTGGGTCACCAGCACGTAGAAGCCCGCGGGGCTCTCCCAGGTCTGCCCGATGCGCTCCCAGGCGTCCTCTGGATCCTCGGTCTCGGGGACCGACGCGTCCAGGAAGTTGTGGGCGACCGTCTGGGCGCAGCTCGCCTCCTCCTCCATCGACAGCGCCACCCACCACACGCCCTCCTGGGGGGCCGCGCAGGCGACGAGCAGGGCGATCAGCATCTCAGCGCTCCTTCACGACATCGTCCAGGTCCCGGAGCATAGCGAGCAGCGCCGGCAGCCGCTCCAGCGCCACCATGTTCGGCCCGTCGCTCAGCGCGCGCTCCGGATCCGGGTGCACCTCCAGGAACAGGGCATCCACCCCGACCGCGACCGCCGCCCGCGCCAGCAGCTCCGCCACCTGCCGGTCTCCCCCCGTCGTCCCGTCCACCCCGGGCTTCTGCGCGGCGTGCGTCGCGTCCATGCACACCGGCACGCCCAGCGCCCGCATCTCCGCCAGCCCGCGCAGGTCGGCCACCAGGTCTCCCCGGCCGAAGCTGCTCCCCCGCTCCGTCAGCATCACCCCGCCGTCGCCCGAGGCCCGGAGCTTCTCCACCGCGTGCGCCATCGCCCCCGGCGCCAAAAACTGCCCCTTCTTCACGTTCACCGGCCTGCCCGTCTGCGCGGCCGCCACCAGCAGGTCCGTCTGGCGGCACAGGAAAGCCGGGATCTGCAGCAGATCCACCACCTCGGCCACCGGCGCCGCCTGGGAGGGGAGGTGGATGTCCGTGGTCACCGGGATCCCCAGCCCACCGCTCACAGCCTCCAGGGCCTTCAGACCTCGATCCAGACCGGGACCCCGGAACGAGGACAGGCTGGTGCGGTTCGCCTTGTCGAAGCTGGCCTTGAAGATGTAGGGGATCCCAAGCTTCTCGCAGATCTCCCCCACACGCTCGGCCACCTCCAGGCACAGCGCCTGCGACTCGATGGCGCAGGGCCCCGCAATCAGCGTAAAGCGGCGGCCACCCCCGACGATGATCCGATCGACCTGCAGCTCCGGGCCGTCGGCGTTCTGGGTGCTCTCGGTCATGCTCCACCACGTGTCAGGGTTTCGTCGGGCCATGCAGCCCCGCCATCCTGGGGATACCCTGGAGAAACGCACACCGGCAGGGAAGAATGCAGCGCGAACAAAACGCAGCGCTCAAGCTGGGCGCCCGACTCGTAGACGGCCTCGTCATCGCCGCGGCCTACCTCTTCGCCCTGGCCACCCGCATGGTGGCCCGGGAGCACTGGCCCTTCGACCTCTTCCCCGGCGCCGAGCGCACCCTCCAGGACCTCTCCGTCGAGCCCCACCTGGAGATGCTGCTGGTCTTCCTCCCCGCCTGGCTGATCGGCCTGAGCTGGACCAAGACCTACGACGGCCTGCGCCGCATGCGCACCGACATCCTGCTCATCCGCATCTTCTCGGGTGTGCTGCTGGGCGCCTCGCTCTCCCTGGGCGTGCTCTTCCTCTTCCAGTCGGTCGCGGTCCTCAGCCGAACCCTCTTCCTGGGCTTCTTCGTCTTCTCGCTGATCGGCGTGTTCGTCGCCCGCCGCAGCATGCTGGCCTGGACCCGCTCCCGCGCGCGCAGCGGCCTGGACCAGCACAACGTGCTCATCGTCGGCACCGCCGGCGAGGCCCTCCCCTACATCCAGGCGCTGGAGGACCACAAGGAGTGGGGCCTGCACGTGCTGGGCGTGGTGCACCCCGACCAGGAGCAGGACCGCGAGTCCTCCGTGGCAGCCTACAAGGTCCTGGGCCGCGTCCGCGACCTGGCCCGCCTGCTCGAAGAGCTCCCCGTCCACCAGGTCTACCTGACCGGCCGCGCCTGGGACGTCGCCACCCTGCGCCGCGTCGCCGACTCCTGCGAGGAGCTGGGCGTCGAGTTCTCCATGGACGCCAACTTCCTGGGCCTGCGCGTCGCCCAGGCCGAGCTCACCGAGGTCGAGGGCCGCCCCATCATCTCCTTCTCGGCCACCCCCCGGAACGCCGAGGCCCTGTTCATCAAGCGCGTCATGGACATCACCCTGGCGTCCCTGGCGCTGCTCGTGAGCGCCCCGATGATGGCCGCCATCGCCATCGCCATCAAGCTGGAGGACCCCGCCGGCGGCGTGTTCTTCGGCCAGGAGCGCAGCGGGCTCTACGGCCGCACCTTCAAGATGTGGAAGTTCCGCTCCATGGTCTCCAACGCAGAAGCCCTCAAGGCCAAGCTGCAGGCCGAGAACGAGATGGACGGCCCCGTCTTCAAGATGACCCACGACCCCCGGATCACCCGCGTGGGCCGCTTCATCCGCAAGACCTCCCTGGACGAGTTCCCCCAGTTCTGGAACGTGCTCGTGGGCGAGATGAGCCTGGTCGGCCCCCGCCCCCCCATCCCCGCCGAGGTCGCCCAGTACGAGCGCTGGCAGATGCGCCGCCTGAGCATGAAGCCCGGCATCACCTGCATCTGGCAGGTCAGCGGCCGCAACAACATCGACTTCAAGACCTGGATGAAGCTCGACCTCCAGTACATCGACAACTGGAGCTTGTTCCTGGATCTCAAGCTGCTGCTCAAGACCCCCTACGCGGTCATCGCGGGCACCGGAAAGTAGCCCCCGCAGCTCCCTTTGGGGGGCGCACTCCCCTCTCAGTCCAGGACGTGCTTGTCCAGGACGAACGCCGTCATCTCACCACGCAGCACCTCGCTTGGGCCCACGCGTGCAGAGATGGAGAGGACACGCTTTCTGCCCTCAGCGGTGTGGATCACCGCCTCGCAGGCCACGGTCTCCCCCACTCTGACGGGGGCTGTGAAGCGAAGCGAGGTGCTCCCGAGCACGACGTTCGGGTCGTTGACCGCCAGCATCGCGGCGTGGTCCGCGGCGCCGAACACGAAGCCCCCGTGGACCAGCCCCTTGGCGTCCACGCGCATGCGCTCGGTGGTGGTGAGCTGGACCACGGCGCGGCCCGGCTCCACCAGGGTGGGCTGCCCGCAGAGCGCGCGGTCGATGTCGGGGTGGGTCTGGATGTCCATGGACCCGGCATAGCACAGGGGCAGCCCCCAGATGACGGCACAACACGCGTCGCGGTAGCATCGGCGAATGTTCACCCCCGGCTCCCCGGAAGAGCTGGCCGCCTTCGTGCGGATCCAGCAGCGCCTGCCCACCCTCTTCCAGGAGGTGGTCGAAGACCCGCGCAAGCACCACTCCGTGGTGGTCATCCCCAGCCTGACGCTGGACCCGACCGAGCTCGAGAAGGTCAGCGGGGTGCACCACTACGAAGAGCGCCTGCTCTACATGCTGATGCTCCTGCGGCGGCCCAACCTGCGCCTGGTCTACGTGACCTCGCAGCCGCTGAACCCGGACATCGTCGACTACTATCTGCAGCTCCTGGCCGGGGTCCCGGGCAACCACGCCCGCAAGCGCCTGGTGCTGCTCAGCGCCCTGGACGCCTCCCCCACCCCGCTGTCCCAGAAGGTGCTGGACCGCCCCCGCCTGCAGCAGCGCATCCTGGCCGCCTTGCCCGACACGGACAGCGCCCACCTGAGCGTCTTCAACTCCACCGCCATCGAGCGCTCCCTGGCGGTGGCCCTGGGCTTGCCGCTGTACGCGACCGACCCCGCGCTCTGGGACCTGGGCACCAAGTCCGGCTGCCGCGAGATCTTCCGCGAGGCCGGCGTCACCTTCCCCGACGGATACGAGCGCCTCCACAGCGAGGACGACATCGTCGAGGCCCTGGAGGCGCTCAAGGCCAACCACCCGGACATGCGCAAGTCGGTCGTCAAGCTCAACGATGGCTTCTCCGGCGAGGGCAACGCGGTGTTCCGCTGGGAGGGCTGCCCCAGCTCCGGGGGCCGCCAGAGCTGGATCCGGGAGAACCTGCCCAAGCTCCGCTTCGAGGCGCCCCAGGAGCACTGGGAGAGCTTCAAGGCCAAGTACGCGGCCATGGGCGGCGTCGTGGAGCAGTGGATCGAGGGCGAGGACAAGCGCTCCCCGAGCTGCCAGTGCCGGGTCAACGCCCTGGGCCAGCCCCAGACCATCTCCACCCACGACCAGGTGCTCGGAGGCCCCAGCGGGCAGGTGTTCCTGGGCTGCACCTTCCCCGCCGACGCCGAGTACCGCCTGGAGGTCCAGCGCGCCGGCCAGCGGGTCGCCGAGGTGCTGGCGGCCAAGGGCGTGGTCGGGCGCTTCGCCACGGACTTCGTCTCCGTGCGCGGCGAGCACGGCTGGATCCACTACGCGATCGAGGTCAACCTGCGAAAGGGCGGCACCACCCACCCCTTCCTGACCCTCAAGTTCCTGACCGACGGCACCTACGACGGGCAGACCGGCCAGTTCCTGACCCCCACCGGGCGTCCCAAGTTCTACTACGCCAGCGACACCCTGCAGTCGCCGCTCTACCGCGGCCTCTCGCCCGACGACCTGATCGACATCGCCGTCTACCACGACATCCACTTCCACGGCGCCAGCGAGCGCGGCGTGGTGTTCCACCTGATGGGCGCCCTCTCCGAGTTCGGCAAGCTGGGTCTGGTCTGCATCGGCGACAACCCGCAGCAGGCCCAGTTCCTCTACAAGAAGACCGTCCAGACCCTGCGCACCGAGACCCGCCGGCTGCACGGAGAGCGCGAGGCGCTCAAGCAGGAAGCCGAGGAATCGCAGGCCGACGAGTAGCCCTCCCCCCCACGCCCAGGCCCGGATGGGGTGAGCAGGGTGTAAAATGCGGCCGGAGGTTTCCCGATGCTGCTGCTCCTGGCTCTGGCCTGCCAGCCCGACTACAGCGTGACCGAGCGCCGCCGGCAGCTCAAGGTCGCCCCTCTGGCCGATGGCGGCGGCCTCACCGTCGGCGAGCGGACCACCGTGCGGGTGCCCCTCTACAGCGTCGGCAGCGGCGAGCTGCGCCTGGACCAGATCACCGTCGTGAACGAGCAGGAGGAGGAGGCCTTTGTCCTGCTGGACTCCTGGGCCAACACCGACGACGACGAGGACGGCGTCATGGACGCCTTGGAGTTCGAGCCCGGCGCGACGGATCTCTCCGTGTTCGAGGAGCTGGAGATCAGCTTCCGCCCCACCACCGAAGGCTACTTCCGCGCCACCGTCTACCTGGACACCAACGACAACCGCGTGACCGGGATCGACCCGGTGGACGGCCTCCACGACGGCAGCGGCGTCCACATCTTCCAGCTCCGCGGCCTGGCCCGCTACCCCCGCAGCTCCACCTACCCCGAGAAGCTGGACTTCGGCCGGCGGCTGGTGGGCGGCGCCTTCTACGACGACGTCTGGGTGCGCAACACCGGCTCCGTCGTCCTGACCATCGCCGGCTACGGCTTCGAGGACGACGACTCCACCGCCTTCTACGTGGAGACGCCCGACCCCGTCTACATCCTCCCCGGCAGCACCGAGCGCATCGAGGTCGGCTACATCCCCGCCACCGGCAACGCCGAGCGCGCCACCCTCACCCTCATCACCTCGGACCCCGACGGCGAGCCCGAGGTCACCCTGGTCGGCAACCAGTGCCCCGACAGCCTGGACGAGACCTGGGACCAGGACGGCGACGGCTTCATCTCCTGCGGCGACGACTGCGACGACCTGCTCTCCGGCGTGCACCCCGACGCGCAGGAGGTCGCCAACGGCATGGACGACGACTGCGACGGCGTCGTGGACGAAGCCGCCGACCAGGTCTCCAAGGACGACGACGGCGACGGCTACTCCGAGAACGCGGGCGACTGCAACGACGACGACCCCGCCGTGAGCCCCGACGCAGAAGAGGACAAGAACAACAAGATCGACGACGACTGCGACGGCAACGTCGACGAGAACTCCCGCCGCTTCGACGACGACGGCGACGGCTTCACCAACCAGCAGGGCGACTGCGACGACCTCGACGCGTCCATCAACCCCAGCGCCAAGGAGGAGGCCGACGAGATCGACAACGACTGCGACGACAACATCGACGAGGGCACCTTCAACTTCGACGATGACCAGGACGGCTACTCCGAGGCCGACGGCGACTGCGACGACTACGACGCGTGGAGCTTCCCGGGCGCGCAGGAGGACTGCGACAGCATCGACAACGACTGCGACAACTTCATCGACGAGGCCGAGAGCGGCTCCGAGGACGACGACGCCTGCGACTTCCTGGCCGATGTCATCGTGACGGACACGACCGAAGAGCAGGGCTGCAGCAGCACCGCAGAGCCCGCCTCCTTCCTGGCTCTGGTCCTGGGCGCGCTGGCGCTCGTCGGGCTTCGGAGGCGCCGTCAATAGGGTGTAGACTGGGGCCCCGCCTGGAGAGAGCGTGCGTCTGCCCTTGTCTTCCCTCGTCCTCGCCCTGGGCCTGGTCGCATGCGCCAAGGATGTGGAGCCGCGCGACACCGCCCCCCCAGAGGACACCATCCCGCTGGACACCGAGCCCGAGTGGGCGGACGCGGACGCCGACGGCTACACCGAAGACGTCGACTGCGACGACGACAACGCCGACATCCACCCCGCCGCCACCGAGATCTGCGATGGCGTGGACAACAACTGCGATGAGGCCGTGGACGAGGGCTTCGACGCCGACGGGGACGGCTACCTGGACGCGGAGTCCTGCGAGGGAGGAGAGGACTGTGATGACTCCGACTCCGGGGTCTACCTCGGCGCCACCGAGCTGCCCTACGACGGCATCGACCAGGACTGCGACGGCGAGGACCTGCTGGACGTGGACGGCGACGGATACGACGCCGTCGAAGCCGGCGGGACCGACTGCGACGACAGCGACGCGACCGTGTTCCCCGGCGCGGCCGAGATCGCCAAGGATGGCATCGACCAGGACTGCGACGGCCTGGACCTGCTGGACGCCGACGGCGACGGCTACGACGACGCGGCCGAGGGCGGCGAGGACTGCGACGACAGCGACCCCGCGGTGAACCCGGACGCCAGCGACTACCTGGTGGACGGCCTGGACGCCGACTGCGACGGCAAGGACGGCGCGCGCTTCGATCTGGACGACGCGGACGTCATCATCGCCGGCGACACCAGCGGGGCGACCAACGCGCTGCTCGGGCGCGGAGTCACCGTCTGCGACCTGGACCACGACGGCCTGGACGACCTGGTGGTCGGCGCCCCCTTCGGGTCCAGCTACTCGGGCCAGGTGGGCGTGTTCTACGGAGCGAACGCCAGCACCTGGACCAGCGGCATGGCGATGGCCGACGCGGACGCGGTGATCACCGGCGACACCTTCGGCTTCGTGGGCTTCTCCCCAGGCTGCGTGGACTTTGACGGCGACGGGTACAACGACCTGCTCTTCCAGCGCGGGGAGATCAACTACGGCAGCACCTACGTGCAGCAGTTCGGGCTGCTGGTCTACTACGGCAACGGCACCCAGCTCGCGGCCGCACTGGACAGCTACGACGCGGACGCCGAGCTCAGCCTGGAGCTGGGCGTGGAGCCCGACGTCCCCTCCGTCTCCAGCGGCACGCTCTCCCTGGGCGACGTGGACGGCGACGGCGCGGTGGACGCCATCTTCACGGTCGGGAGCTCCACCCAGAGCACCTTCGACTACGAAGAGCGCGTCGTCATCCTGCCCGGCGGCGACTACTCCGGGGACCTGGAGATGGTGGAGGAGGTCTCCCACATCATCGAGCCCGGGCAGCCCTACCAGCTCTCCTGGGCGGGCGTCACCGACGACCTGGACGGCGACGGCAGCCCGGATCTGGTGGTGCTCTCCAGTGCGTACACCAGCGACCTCGGCGACACCGCGGACACCGGGGACTACGCGCTCGAGGGCCGCATGGACTTCATCGGTGCGCTGGCCAGCGGCGCTGACACAGAGGTGAGCCTGGACGACCTCATCGACAGCTCGGCCGTGGGGCAGGAGAGCAGCCAGTTCGGGTTCCGGATGGTCGAGGGTGACTTCGACGGGGACGGGATCCAGGACCTTGTGGTGAGCGGCTACAACAGCACCCAAGGTGCACAGGATCTGGCGGGCGCCGTCTACTTCTTCTCCAACGCCGGAGCCGACATGATCGGCGGCGTCCAGGACGTCAGCGCCGAGGCCGACAGTTGGACCGACGGCAGCCGACTCGACGGCCTGCTGGGCTACACCATGCACAACGCCGGCGACGTGGACGGGGATGGCGCCGACGACCTGCTCCTGGTCCAGCCCGACGCCGTCTCCGGCTACCTGGGAAAGGGCGACATCTACCTGGTCTCCGGCGCGGACCTGAGCGTGGCCGGCCTGAGCGACTGGGAGGACGCCGCGATCATGCACTGGCGCGGCCCCTCGACCGAAGACAGCACCGGCGTGGAGCTCGCCACCGGAGACTTCGACGGCGACGGCCTGCCGGACCTCGTGGTCGGCGAGCCCGGCTACGCCGCGGGCTACGGCCGCACCTACGTCAGCCTCTCGAGCGGCTGGTAGCGCCCGGGGCTCAGTACCCCGCCTGGCCCAGCAGCCGCTCCTGGCGCTCCATCGCCCGGCCCACGGCCTCGCCCAACACCCCCTGACGCGCCTGACGCGCCTGCTTGTGGGCCGCCTGCAGCGCCAGGAGCACCCGGTCGGAGGCCGCCTCGCCGCCGCCCAGCAGTGCCTCGGCGACGCTGACCAGCTCCTCTCCGCGCGCGTACCGCTGTTGGGCGATGTGGGCCGAGGCCTCCAGAAGGCGCGCCAGCCCCTCCTCATCCCGCCGACCGCGCCGCTCCAGCCAGACCCCCGCCCGCTCCAGCAGTCCCTGGGCCTGGGCGGCCTGTCCGCTCTCCAGCAGCCGGGCGCCCATGAAGAGATCCGGAATCGCCGCATTCTGCAGTCCCGTGCGGCGCACCAGCCGGCCCGCCGTCTCCATCGTGCGCAGGGCTCCGCTGCGGTCCCCGCAGAGGTCCAGCAGGTGGGCCCGCAGGATCTGCAGCTCCACGGCCTCCGTCGCGCTCTGGGCGCTCCAGGCCCGCGTCTCGGCCTGGTCCAGCGCCTCTCCGGCTGACTCCAGATCCTCGCGCAGCAGCAGCGCCCGGGCCCGCACGCCCAGCGCCCGCGCCGCCTGTAGATCGGAGGCGGCCGGCAACAACAGGTCCACCAGCTTGAGGGCCCCCGCGGCGTCACCCAGGGCGGCTCGGATCTCCGCCTCCTCAAGCTGCAGCGCGACCGAGGCCCGCTTCCGCCCCAGCGCCGCCCGGGCGTTCCGGACGCAGGACATGGCCCGGCCCATCTCCCCCCGGCCCCTGAGCACCGTCGCCAGACACACCAGCGCCGCGATCCAGAGCTCCTTGTCGCCGCTGTAGCGGGCCCGTCGCTCGGCCTGGACCGCGACCTCGTAGGCCTCCTCAGGGCGCCCGCGCCGCTCCAGAGCGGTCGCCTCCAGGATCAGCCCCTGCGCCCGGGAGACCTCGTCGGCCCAGGACAGCCGGGCCATCAGGGACTCGCGCCGCTCCAGCAGCCGGACCGCGTTCACGTGGTCCCCCGCCTTCAAGCGCGTCTGCGCGGCCATCATCAGGCAGCTCGCCGCCTCCGCGGGCCGCCCGGAGTGCTCCAGGTACCCCGCCCGCCGCTCCAGGGTGCCCGCGTCCCGCACCCCCACCGTCGCCGAGGCCGCCACCTGACTGAGCCGCGCGAGCCGCCCTTGCGCCCGGACGGAGCGCAGCAGAGCCCGGTGCAGCGCCCGGCGTCGGAACGCAAAGCCCGAGCCCTTCCGAATCAGCAGCCTGCGTCGGTACAGCGAGGCCAGCAGCCCCTCGGGGACCGACACCCCCAGCAGCTCACAGGCGCGCGCCCACTGCTGCCGGTCCACGCTGAGCCCCAGCACCGCCGCGATCTCCAGGCTGCGGTGCCCCTCTCCGCCGGGGTCGACGCTCAGGGCCAGGCGCTTGGACTGGATCTCCTCGGGCTCCGACTCCAGGAGCAGCTCCTCGCGCTCCCGCCGGTCCCTGCACAGCTCGACCAGCGTCTCCAGCTTGCCCCCGGAGAGCTGCGCAGCCCGCGCCGCGTCCGTCGAGGACAGGCCCATCCTGCGGGCCAGGGCCAGCGCCTCGGGTCCAGGGATGGGGCCCAAGCGGACCGTCATGCAGTTGGACATCCGCCCCAACCGCTCCAGCAGCCGGGCCTCCCGCGACCGCCAGGGGAGCACACCCTCCCGAAACGAGGTCACCAGCAGCACAGGCAGATCCAACTCCTCCTGGGCCAGGTGCAGCGCAAAGCTCAGGCAGTCCTGCTGCCAGTGCAGGTCCTGCAGGATCAGCACCACCCCGCCGCTGTGGCGGGCCGCCAGCAGCTCCAGGAAGGAGATGACGAACCCGGCGCGCATCACGCCGTCCCGAGGATCCGGGAAGCGCACGTGGGGCTGCACCAGCCGCCTCAGCCCGTCCAGCACCAGGGGCTCGCCCCAGCCCCAGTCCCGCACCGCACGCAAGAACGCCGAGTCCAGCGCCCCGCCCCGCAGGCCGCCCAGCCCCAGGTGCCGGGCCACCATACGCCCCGGCTCGTAGGCCTCCCCCGAGGGATCCTGCTCCGCCGAGCGCAGCACCGCGCAGCCCTCACTGCGGGCGTGGCGCTCCAGATCGTCCAGCAGCGCCGTGCGCCCAGCCCCAGGGGGACCCTTGAGCTGAACGAGCTGCAGGTGCTTGGAGCTGTGGGAGCGGGAGAGCGCCTGCTGCAGGGCGCGTCGCTCCGCAGAGCGCCCCAAGAGCAGCGGCGCCGATGGGGCGAGCTCCACTCAGTCGCTCCGACGCCTGGTGAACAGCGCGCCCAGAGCCAGGATCAGCAGACCGCCGCCGGCCGTGCCGCCGCCGCAGCCACCGCAGGCGCTCCCGGAGATCTGCAGCTCACCGTCGGCCCCGGTGTCGTCGCCGCCGGTCTCGCCGGTGTCGCCGCCGGCCTCGGAGCAGGCATCCCCCACCCCGTCGCCGTCCGCGTCCGCCTGGTCGGCGTTGGCCACGTCCTCGCAGTTGTCGATGTCATCGGCGACGCCGTCGGCGTCCTCGTCCTGCCAGAACACGTTGATCTCGGAGGCGCCGCAGTAGTCGCTGTTCCAGCCGTCATAGCCGGAGTCGTAGGACCAGAAGCCGGCCAGACCGGGGCCCAGCGGGTCCGGATCGGTGGCCTGGATCTGGATGTCCTCGCCCAGGGTCCCCGTGACCACGCCGTTGTCCACCGACAGCTCCAGCCCAAAGGGGCGGTCCCCGATCTCGGCCTCCGCGTCGGCCAGCACCTCGAAGTCCTCGCCGTCCACGCGCACCAGGTAGAGGCGGCCGTCCCCGGCGTCCCCGAGCCCGCTGGGCACCGAGTCCGCGCTGTGCACGAGCAGGTAGAAGCGCTGGTCGCCATCGTGGTTGGAGACGATGCCCATCGAGTCGTCGTCGTCGTTGAACACAACCGCCTGGACCAGGCCCTGCTGGATCTCCGCCTCTTCGTGGATGATCCAGTTGAACAGCGCATCCTCGCTGTTGCTGGTGTTGTGGTCGGTCTCCGGGATGAGGACGCCGCTCTGGGTCACGTACCAGGGGTCCTCTTCGTAGCCATTGAGCCAGTCATCGTTCCGATCGATGAACGAGCCCTCGCGGCCCCAGTCGTCCTGGGACCAGGCCTCGATGGTGTCGGCGTGGGCGAGCGATGCAAGCATCAAGAACATGGTCGGCGATCCTCCGGGGCTGCATTCTGCCCGCCTTTGAGGGTTAAGTCACCCCCCCGGAGGACCCGATGACCATCCGAGACCTTGGCAGCTTCATGGATCTGCTCCGCGCAGAGGGCGAGCTGGTCGAGATCGACGCCCCCTGCGACCCCAACCTGGAGATCGCCGAGATCCACCGCCGCGTCATCGCCGCGGGCGGCCCGGCGCTGCTCTTCAAGAACCCCAAGGGCGCAGACTTCCCCGTCGTCACGAACCTCTTTGGCAGCGAGAAGCGCGTCAACCTGGCCTTCGGCCGCCGCCCCATCTCCTTCATCGAGCGCGCGGCCCAGCTCCCCCACGAGCTGATGCCCCCCAGCCTGGGCAAGGTCTGGGGCCTGCGCGACTTCTTGGGCCAGGGCCTCAAGGTGGGCCTGAACCGCATCCCGGCCGGCCCGGTCACCCAGGTGGTCGACCGCCCCCCGCGCATCGATCGCATCCCCATGCTCAAGAGCTGGATCGACGACGGCGGCGACTTCATCACCCTGCCCCTGGTGCAGACCCACCACCCAGACGACGGCAGCTCCAACCTGGGCATGTACCGGATCCAGCGCTTCGACGCGCAGACCACCGGCATGCACATCCAGATCGTGCGCGGCGGCGGCGCCCACTTCCACATCGCGGAGCAGCGCGGAGAGGACCTCCCGGCCGTCGTCTACACCGGCGGCCCCCCCGCCCTGGTGCTCTCGGCCATCGCCCCCCTGCCCGAGAACGTGCCCGAGCTCATCCTGGCCAGCCTGCTCACCGGCGAGCGCCTGCGCATGACCGACAACCCCGCCGGCCCCAACGACCTGGTGGCCGACGCCGAGTTCGCCCTGGTGGGCCGCATCAAGGCCGGGGAGCGCCGCCCCGAGGGGCCCTTCGGCGATCACTACGGCTACTACAGCCTGCAGCACGACTACCCGGTCTTCCACGTGGACGCGCTCTGCCACCGCCGCGGCGCCGTCTACCCCGCGACCGTGGTGGGCAAGCCCCGCCAGGAGGACTTCTACATCGGGGACTACCTGCAGCGCCTGCTCAGCCCGATGTTCCCGGTGGTCATGCCAACGGTGTCCTCGCTGTGGACCTATGGAGAGGCTGGGTACCACGCCCTCGCCAGCGCGGTGGTGAAGGTCCGATACCCCCGAGAGGCCATGGCCTCCGCCTTCCGCATCCTGGGAGAGGGCCAGCTCTCGCTGACCAAGTTCCTGCTGCTCACCGACCAGCCCCACGACCTGGCGGACTTCAAGGGCCTGCTGGAGATCGTGCTCGCCCGCTTTTCGCCGGAGACCGACCTCTACGTCATCTCCAACACCTCCATGGACACCCTGGACTACGCCGGCCCAGAGGTGAACTCCGGCTCCAAGGGCATCCTGATGGGCATCGGCGAGCCCGTCCGCGACCTGCCCGGCAGCTTCTCCGGCGAGCTCCCCCGCGGCGCCACCGACGCCCGCGTCTACTGCCCCGGCTGCCTGGTGGTGCAGGTCCCCGCCTACACCGACGACCCCGAGTTCGCCCAGGCCCTGGTCGAGTGCGAGGCCCTGGCCGACTGGCCCCTGGTCGTGATGGTCGACAACGCGGAGGAGGCCACGCGCAGCACTCCCCGCTTCATCTGGACCACCTTCACCCGCTTCGAGCCGGCCGCCGACATGTACGCCAAGCAGCGCGTCCACCGCCACCACCTGGTCTACAGCGGCCCCATCGTCATGGACTGCCGCATGAAGCCCGGCTACCCCGCCGAGCTCTTCTGCGACCCCGACACCGCCAAGACGGTCGACGAGCGCTGGAAGGAGTACTTCCCCCAGGGCGGCGTGGAGATGGGCGACTCGGACCGGGCCAACCTGGACTGAGCGGCCAGGGTCCGGGCTACGCGGGGCGCCCCTGGAGTCCGCTGAGCTTCCAGGGGTTGGCGAAGCAGGCCCGGATCTCCTTGGCCAGCACGCCCCCCTGGGCGCCGTCGATGTAGCGGTGGTCGATGGTCGCGCACAGCGTGATCTGGGGCCGCACCTCGAGCGCGTCCTGGGCGTTGACCCAGGGGGCCTTGCGGACCGCGCCCATGAGCACGAACACCGGCACATGCGCGAAGGGGGTGGGCGGCGCGAAGCCCTCGTCCAGGCCAAAGCTGCCCACGTTGGTGATCACGCAGGAGCCGAAGGGGTAGGCCTCGACGCCCAGCGCCGGCACCGACAGCCCGAACACGCTGGACAGGTAGCCGATGGTGCTGACCAGCGGCCGGATCAGCCAGGTGGGCAGGAACTTGAGGGGCCCCATCGACTTGTTGAAGTTGTCGTCGGTGCCCGCGTAGAGCTTCTTGGCCAGCTCCCGCAGCTCCCGCGCGACCTGGTCGGGGGACTTGCGGTGCATGTCACAGACCTTGGCCTTGGCCAGGTTCCGGCCCTCCTCCAGCGCCACCAGGTAGGCGATGTCCACGGTCTGGCGCGGCACGAAGCTGCCCAGCCGGATCACGCCGTTCAGCTTGGGCGCGGCCTCCAACGCCCGAGCGCACGCGGCGCCCACAAAGTGCGTGATGGTCACCTTCTCCCCGGTGGTCTCGCGCAGCCAGTCGATGTACGCGAGCGCCTCCGTCGCATCCAGCGTGAGCTTGCCGTAGATGTTGCCCTCTTTGGGGGCCTTCCAGGACGCGATCGCCAGCTTCTGGCGCACCGACATGGGCATGGGAACCTCGCAGACGCGCATCCTACCCCGCGCGCCCTACCACCAACTCCCGCCCGACAGCCCACAGCCCGGCGGCGGCCCCTCAAGCCCATGTCGCCCGCTCACCTTGGACTTTCGTCGCTCCGGCGAGCGCGTATAGGCCCCCGGCACCTCCGGGTTCTGCACCGGCGGGCCCCTCTTCTCCTCGGGCAGCTCGATGTCGCGGGTGTAGCAGCCCGGGACCTCCGGCGGGGGCGGCGCCTGGGGCTCCTTCTCAAGGGACTGGGCGGCCTCGTCGCTCTGGAGGGTCTCGGGGGACGAGGGGCTGTCGATGCGCTGCGACACGGGAACTCCACCGCTTGGGGATCACGCCCCCACCCACCAGCGCACCACTGCACCGCCAGCGAGGACAGGCTGAGGTGGAGCAACCCTCGTGCCAGATCGGAGATCCGCACCCCATCGACCTCGTCGGTCGACGGGGGTGTCAGGGGTGTCGGAGGGTTGACAGGGGGTGTCGGTGAGCTGACAGGGTCAGGAACCCCAGCGCTCCTCATCATTCGCGACCGATGCAAAGCACGCAGCGGCATCGACCATCTGCTTGAGCTCGCTCTCGCTGACCAAGCCTTGGGAGCGCATTCCCTTGGAATAGGTGAGCAGCTCGGTGGTCAGGGCCCTCAGCCGCTTCCTCATGGTCCACCACCCGTCGGGCCCTGAGTAGCGCTCCCCAATGTCGGTCAGAACAGTCCCGGTCCCCAGGCACTCCGCGCAGTAGGCGTCCCGCCCGTCACAGTGACTGCAGTGCTCCCGACCCGCCCTCTGTCGGCCAGCGAGACGTCTGAGCACCTGCTTGTTCTTGCACCCAAGCTGCCCAGCGGCCCACTTCTCCCCTCCAAGCTCGATGCAGCGACGGGCTGCAGCGACGCGCAGTTCCTTGAGACCAACACTCTCAAGCCCCAGGGTGTCCTTGAAGGCACGCCTGACCCCGTTGCTCATGCTTCGAGTGCTGAGTGCTCCCCCGTCCTTGTTCTGGAGCACGTGCTCGCCCGCTGGCTCTGTAAGAAATCGCTTCAGGTCCACAGGAATCTCGACCCTTCTCCGCCTTGCCCCCTCCCCAGCAAGCACAAACCCCTCATCCATGCGCAGATCCACCGGCGAGAGCTTCAGGACCTCTTCTACCTGCAGCCCCATGCTCGCCAGACAGATCAGACGACGTTCACGGTCTCGGGGCTCCTTGGACAGCACCTTGAGGATCTGCGCCCAGGTCGGAGGTGTCTTGGGAGGGTTGGACACCGACAGTTGCCTCACGGCGCTGGCAGGGTTGCTGTCCACCAGGCCTTCCGTCACCGCCCATTTATAGAAGCTCCGAACTGCGGACAGAGTCTGATTCACCGACTGGGGCGCGAGCCCCGACCTCACACACTCCTGCAGCCAGATCACGACGTCCTCAGACCCGCAATCCTGCCAGGACACATCCGGCTCCAGGCGGTCCATGAATCCAGTCAGGTGACGCCTGTAGGCCTTCTTGGTTGCCGGTTTATGCTCGCTCGCCGCCAAGTACCGCTCAATCACGACTCCCCCACTCTACTTCCGGGTGTTCAGCGCAGCCCAGACGACGAAAGCCACCAGGTATTCAAACCGGATCCTCGGCCAGCGCCTCCTCCCACACCCCCAGCGCCTCCCCATCAAACAACACAAAGCGCACCTCCTCCAGCGCCTGCCCGCCCTCTCGCGCCGCAGCGATGGCGATGGGGGCGGCCTCGTTCAGGGGGTAGCCGTAGACGCCGCAGGAGATGGCTGGAAATGCGACGCTGCGGAGGCCCTTGTCGGTGGCCAGCGCGAGGCTGCTCAGGTGGGCCTGTCGCAGAGTCTGTGCGGGGTCGGGGTCCTGGCGGTAGATGGGGCCGACGGTGTGGATGACCCAGGCGGCGGGGAGGCGGAAGCCGGGCGTGATGCGGGCCTGCCCGGGGGGACAGCGCGTGCCCTGTTGTTTGGGGAATCTGCGACAGGCCTCCAGCAGCTCCGGGCCGGCGGCGCGGTGGATGGCGCCGTCGACCCCGCCCCCGCCGAGCATCCCGGAGTTCGCGGCGTTGACGATGGCATCCACAGCGCAGCGGGTGATGTCCCCGCGCTCGAGCAAGATGCGCGTCACAGCGGCACCTCCCACAGAAGCACCTCGCGCTGGTGGTCCTGGTGGAAGAAGCGCTCCTGCAGGACGCCACCGCACTTCTGTATGACCCGGGCGGAGGCCAGGTTGTCGGGGGCGCAGCTCAGGACAAGGGCAGTGTGTCCTCGCTGGCGGGCGAGATCCATGGCCCCGGTGAGCAAGGTGGTCGCGTGGCCCCGGCCGCGGTGGTCCGGCCGCACGCTGTAGCCCACGTGACCGCCGTAGCGACGGAGCTGGGGGGTCAGGTGGTGGCGGAAGTTGTACAGACCGACCAAGGTCCCCTCCTCCTCCAGAAAGACTGTGGTGCAGGGCACCCAACCCGGCTGGAGCCCCCAGCCCTGGGACCAGTCGGAGAGAGCGGTGACGGTCTGTGCGTGCTCCCAGTCCCACCCCGCGAAGTACCCGGGGATGCTGGACTCCCCGGCGCTCTGGAAGGCGGCGAGGAGCTGCTGGAGGGCTTCGCGGTGCTGCGGACCGAGGGACACAAGGGGCATGACAGACTCCGAGCCGGAACTCTGCCCACGCCCCCGCCCCCGGTCAACCGCGCAGCGGCCCTCGCAGCATCACAGCGAGTGGATGTTGATGTTCAGCGTGGCCTGGTCGGTCTGGATGACGCTCAGGTCGTCGAAGGCGTTGAAGAGGTCGTGGGGGGCCTGGGGATCCACGACCATGCCGCCCATGCTCATGACGCCGCCGATGCCCACGGAGTTGCCGGCGCAGCCCTCGAGCATGCCCTGGTAGGGGTGCCAGCAGGGGGCGTTGGTGCGGTCGCCGGTGTCGGGGTCGATGGCCACCAGGATGTTGTCGCTGCTGGGGTTGCCGTAGGACCAGAGGACGTCGTGGTGGGGGTCCCAGGTGAGCCAGGTCTTGCCCAGGGAGCTGGTGCCGGAGCCCACGGTGCCCGACTCGGCGTCGGAGAAGAGCCGGCGGCGGCCGGTGTCCATCTCGATGGTGTAGACCTGCCGGTCCGACAGCGCGTACATGGTGTCGTCCACGATCTCCAGGGCGGAGAAGTAGAACTGGATGTCGCTGTAGCCGTCGCCGACGTCGTCGAAGGTGCTGTCGGGGTCCTGGACGATGCGGGTGAGGTAGTCGCAGCTCTCGCCGTCGGGGGACACGCGCACGACGCCAGGACCGGGGGCGCCAGCGAGCACACCAAAGTAGTGGTAGCCGGCGTCGTCCATGGTCCAGGACATGGGGTCGTAGTTGATCTCCTTGGTGCCGACCTCGGACTCGGGGACGCCGTTGGCACAGGGGGCGAACGCGCCGTCGCTGCGGCCCTGCCAGATGAGCTCGCGGTCGCCGCTGTCGGGGTCCACGCGCCAGATGTAGGGAGCGCCGGCCTGTCCGGTGGCGCCGACCACGTAGTAGTCCCCGTCCGCGCCCAGCCGCACGTTGTACGCGTTGACGAAGTCGGGGCCGCTGCCCTCGGTGTAGGTGCCCAGAGAGGGGTCCTGGAAGCTGCCGGAGACGACGCGGCGGTCCCCGGTGTCCAGGTCCACGGCGAAGACCACGCCCTGGTCGTCCAGGGTGGAGGACTCCCAGCTCCCGGCCACGATCATCTCGCGGCCGTCCAGGTCGGCGCCGAAGAGCTCGAAGGTCGAGATGGAGCGCCAGCGCGGGCCGTCACCAAAGGAGATGCTGGCGTCCAGGCCGTAGGGGCGCTTGCACTCGCTGACCTCGAAGGGCTGGCCACAGCGGCAGTCCACGGGCAGGTGCGTGGGGTTGGACCACTGCTGGGTGAACTCGCAGTAGCCGGCGTCCGGGGCGTAGGGGTTCGCGGACGGGTCCTGGGTGGAGCTGACACAGATCCCGATGGTGTCGTTCTCGCCGGAGGGCTCGATGACATCGCACTCCGAGGGGGTGGGGATGTCCCGGTCGGTCATGTAGTCGCAGGCCTCCTGCGTCAGGTCGTAGCAGAAGCCCTCATCGTCACAGGCGTCCTCCTCCAGGGTGCTGCACGTGGGCTTGAGGTTGTCCTCGCCCTCCCCGTAGCACTCGCGGCCGACCTGCTCGGTGCCCTCAGGGCACATGCAGTAGTAGGCGCCGTTGCCCTCCCACAGCTCGCAGCTCTGCTCGTCGCCGCAGGTGGCCTCCGGGGTGTCGGGGTCACACATGTTGCCCGTCGGCTCGGGGCCGTAGCTGTCCGATCCGGAGTCCGTGGCCACGCCCGTGCAGGCCAGGGCGAGCAGCCAGAGGGGGGTGGTCCAAGCGAGCCTGAGGGCAGTGCTGCGGGTCATCATGAGGCCTCCAACGCCAGTGCAGCAGCGCTATCCGAGCCCCCGGCCGGTGAGATCCCCGCCACTTCCCCGCCCGCTCCCCTGTTCGCCCCCTCGGCCCTGCGATAGCCTGCCCCCATGACGCCCCCCGCCCTGGTCGCCGCCGCCCTCAAGCCGCCCGACGGACCCGCGGTCTGGTTGACCCCAGGGCAGCTCATCGGCCGGGCCGCCTCCGCCGCGCTCCGCCTGGACGACCCCTGCGTGTCCGAGGCCCACGCCCTGCTCAGCCTGCGCGGTGACCAGCTCAAGCTCCTGGCCCTGCGCGGTCGCCTGGAGCACGGCGGCAAGCTGGTGGACACCGTCACCCTCCAGATCGGCGCGCGCATCGGCGTCTCCCGCAGCCTCTCCCTGCAGGTCGTCGACCTGCTCCTGCCCGAGTCCGTCATCTGCCTGGAGGGCCCTGGGCTGTCGTCCACCGTGCTCCCCGGCGCCGTCTCCCTGCACCTGGGCCCCCCGCCCCGCCTGGACCACGCCACCGCCCGCGGCGCAGACGCCCTGCTCTGGCCCTCCGGAGGCCACTGGCGCCTCTCCCACGGCGACCAGACCCGCAGCCTCCAACCCGGCGACAGCTTCAGCCTGAGCGGCCAGCGCTTCACCCTCAGCGCCCGGCCCGTGCACGGCACCCACCCCACCCAGCGCCACGACGGCCTGAGCGAGGGCCTGCGCCTGGTGTGTCGCTACGACTCCGTGCACGTCTTCCCCGCTGTGGGGGATCCGGTCGTCATCAACGGCGTCGCCGCGCAGCTCATCTCCGAGCTCGCCGAGTTCGGCGTCCCCGTCTCCTGGACCATGCTCGCCGAGGGCGTCTGGGGCCAGCGCGTCTCCCCCACCCGCCTGCGCAAGCGCCTGGACGGAGCCCTGCTGCGGCTGCGGGGCACCCTGCGTGAGGGCGGCATCCGCGCCGACCTGGTGCGCCCGATGGGCA
The DNA here is from genome assembly GCA_036229005.1 of Myxococcota bacterium. Classification (GTDB taxonomy): domain Bacteria; phylum Myxococcota_A; class UBA796; order UBA796; family CAJQPC01; genus CAJQPC01. The sequence goes on along the minus strand of JAZAMN010000014.1, from coordinate 82,383 downwards.
ACGGCATGATCGAGCTCTTCCTGCACCCCGCCGACACCGTGGCCCAGGACTGATGTCGGACCCCTGGGATCAGGCCGGGCCCTCGCAGGCGGCCCGCTCGAGCTCTGCTGCAGGGGAGGAGGAGGCGCCGGAGCTGCCCACACCTGGGGGCCGATACCGCTCCGGCCTCTTGGTGGGTCAAGGCGGCATGGGACGGGTGGAAGCCGTCGAGGACACGCTGCTGCAGCGCCAGGTCGCCCGCAAAACCCTGACCGACCCCACCCAGCGGGCCCGCCTGCTGCGCGAGGCCCGCTTGACCGCCCGCCTGCGACACCCCGGGATCGTCCCGGTGCACAACCTGGGCGAGGATCCCGACGGCAGCCTCTGGTACACGATGCGCCTCGTGCGCGGTCGCAGCCTGTCGCAGGTTCTGGCCGACCTGGACCCCAAGGATAGGCCCGGGCGCATCGCGCTGATCCCGCGCCTGCTCTCCATCACGCAGGCCCTGGCCTACGCCCACGATCAGGGCGTGATCCACCGCGACCTCAAGCCCGACAACCTGATGCTGGGCCCCGACGGCGAGAGCCTGATCGTGGACTGGGGCCTGGCGACCACCCTGGACGAGCAGGCCGCGCTGCGCGAGCAGCCCTTTGAGGGCACGGTGGGCTTCGCCTCCCCGGAGCAGGCCGCCGGACAGCCGGTGGATGCGCGCTCGGATCTGTACGCCCTGGGGGTCATCCTCAAGCACATCTGCGGGGAGCTGGCGCTCCCGGAGCTCCGGGCCATCGCCGCGAAGGCCGCGGCCAAAGCGCCCGCCGAGCGCTACCCCAGCGCCCGCGTCCTGGCCCGGGAGCTGGAGCGCTGGCTGGCCGGCGAGCGGGTGCACGCCCACACCTACACCGCCGGCGAGGCCCTGCGGGTCTGGATCCGCGGGCACCGCACCCTGCTGCTCAGCGCCGGCAGTGTCGGCGTGGTGGCTCTGGTGCTCGTGGCGCTGGCCACGGGCTGGGGACTCTCCGAGTTCTACCGGGCCGAGGACGCCGAGGCCTCCAGCCGCGCCCTGGCCCTGAGCTCCATGGGACGCGCCGCCGAGGCCGCCCTGCGCGAGCACCGCCTGCAGGCCGCCGCCGCCGAGCTGGAGGCCGCCGCCGAGCTGGGCACCGATCCCCGCCTGGTCGGCGTGGCCATGGCCCTGGGCGCCAGCCAGCCCCAGCGCCTGAGCTCCAGCCCCCTGGCCTGCGAGAAGGTGCGTGTGAACCCCGAGGGCACCGAGATCCTCTGCTTCGACAGCCAGGGGCTGGAGCGGCGCACCCCGGATGGTCAGGTGCTCACCCGCTTTGACGGAAGGGTGACCTCGGCGGGGTGGGGAGCCCAGGGTGCGCTGGTCATCAACGATGGCGGGGCGTTGTGGATGGAGTCCGAGGGCACCCTCCAGCCCCTCGACCTCCCCTCCCCCTTCCCGGGCGAGGCCCTGCACCCGCCCCCCGACGGCATGCTGGTCGCGGCCGCGCAGAGCAGCTTCCTCTTCCTCTTGGCTCCGGACCTCAGGCGCCACCAGGTGAGCTGCAGCGCCGGGATGGGCGTGCTCGGGGTGACGCGCCTTGGGGCGGGCTGGGTCGCCGCCTGTGAGCGCGGGGAGCTGGTCTTTGGCCAGGGCACCCAGGTCCACAGCCGCCTGTCCCTGCCTGAGCTCCGACCCGCCGATGTGGTCGTCCTGGAGAGCGGAGAGCTGCTGGTCGGCACCCTGGACGCGCAGATCCTGCGCCTGAGCCAGAGCGGCGAGGTCCTGGCCGAGCACGAGCTCCTGGAGGCCGCACCCGTGCGCAGCCTGCGCCTGTCACAAGATGAGCGATACGTATTGGTCCAGTGCTTCAACGGGCCTCTGCGGGTGCTGCGTGTCAGCGATCTGGCCCCCTTGATGAGCGCCGAGGGCCGCGAGGGCGCCTTCACCTCGCCCGGCGTGCTGCTGACCGTCGGTGAGCGCCTGGACACCTGGCAGATCCCCGAGCAGCCGCCCTTTGTGGTGGCCAGCGGAGGCCTCTCCAGCGTGGAGCTGGATCAGCAGGGGCAGCCTGTGTTCGGGACCGGAGATGGGCACGTGGGGGTCTGGCGCCGCGAGGGCCTGGAGCAGACCTTTGTGGTCCAGGGCGTGGTCAAGCGGGTGCGACAGGAGCGCTCCGGGGAAGGGCTCGTCGCCATGACCTCCATGCACGGGCGCTGGCGCGTTCAGGACGGCGTGGCGACCGAGCTCGACGGGCGCGGCGGCCGGGACTTCATGGTGCTCCCCGACGGCCGGGAGCTCATCGCCAGCTACGGCGGCGCCGCTCTGCACACTCGCGACGGCGTACAGCCCCTGGGCTGGCTGCTCGGACACCCCCACAGCAGCGCGGACGGCCGCTGGCTGGCGCTGATCGGGGACGGCCCCTTCTTCTCGCTCTGGGACACCCAGGCCCCTTGGGAGGACGGCCCCCAGCGCGTGCTCCTGCCGGAGGGCTCCGGCCTGGGCGCCATCTCCGCCACCGGGCAGACCTTGGCCGCCACCGACCGCCTGACCTTGTACATCTGGCGCGGGCAGGACAGCGCGCCCCTGACCCTTGAGCTGGACACCCTCCCCACCGCCCTCGAGGTCGACGACAAGCACGTCTACGTGGGGACGATCGAGGGGGAGCTGCTGGTGTTTGACCTCAACGCCGGGCTCACCGCTCGGGCACACCTGCACACCGGACGCATCGCCGATCTGGTCACCAGCGAGGACACGCTCTACACAGCGAGCTGGGACAAGCAGCTTCGGCGCTGGGATCTGGGGGCCCTCACATTGCCTTGACAAAGCTCAGCGACCCTGGTCGGGGCCGGGCATCCTGAGTGCATGAAGCAGCTCTGGACATTCCTGGGACTGGGCGCCGCCCTCGGAGTGGGCGCCGCCGCGCTGGTCGACGAGGACGCCGCGCTGGTCCGGGGAGAGCAGCACGCCATCGCCACGGAGCTCCAGATCTCGGCCATCGAGCAGGCGCTGGAGGACTTCCACGCCCAGCACGGGCGCTACCCCCAGACCCTGGACGGGCTGCGGCCCTACTTCGACTCCGGAGCGGTCCCGAAGGACTACTGGCGTCGGCCCTTCCGCTACCGGATGCCCGGCGAGCACGGGCCCTACGACCTCTGGTCCTACGGGAGAGATGGCGAGCCGGGAGGGGTCGGCGAGGACGCGGACATTGAGGCGTGGTCGATGGAGAGGCGGTATCTGGCTCGGTATTGAGGGGGTTCAGGTATCAGGTATCAGGTATCAGGGCGTTTGGGGGGGCGGCGACCGGGGACCGGGGACCGGCGATGGCGGCGGTGCCGGGGAGAGACCTTTGGGGCAGCCGACTTGGGGGCGGGGGGAGCACCGGCACCGCGTGCAGCCAACGATTCCTGGCTCGCCGACGGCACCTGGCCCCATGAACACCTCGGCGTCATGCCGGTTCCCGGTCGCCGGTCGCCAGTCGCCGAGGCGAGTGAAATACGGCGTTCCTGGCCGATAAATGACACCCGACACCTGAGACCTGATACCCGAAACCAGCGATAGCGCTGGTGGTCGGCCACAACTCCTGGCTCGCCAACGGCACCTGGCCCCATGAACGCCTCGGCGTCATGCCGGTTCCCGGTCGCCGGTCGCCGGTCGCCGAGACAACCGAAACCCGGCGTTCCTGGACGACTACAGACACCCGATACCCGACACCTGAGACCTGATGCCCGAGACCAGCGACGGCGCTGGTGAGCCGTCGGCCACAACTCCTGGCCCGCCAACGGCACCTGGCCCCGAGAATACCTCGGCGTCATGCCGGTTCCCGGTCGCCGGTCGCCGGTCGCCGAGACAACCGAAACCCGGCGTTCCTGACTGACAACTGACACCCGACACCTGAGACCTGATACCCGAGCCCCCCCAAGCCCCGCCCGAGCAAGCGACTAGCGCCGCCGCCTCACCAACATCAACCCAGCCAACAACCCAACAACACCCGCGATCCCAGGCAGGTCCTTGGACTCGGGGGCCGTGCTGCAGCCGCAGCCGCCGCCGCCCTTCCACTCGTAGCCGTCCAGGCCGCTGTCCTCGAGCTCGCCGCCGCTGTCTCCGGTGTCCGCGGGGAAGTCGTCGCTGGGGTCGAAGGGGTCGGTGCCGCGCTCCCACTCGTCGCCGTCGTTGACGCCGCCCTCATCGGTGTCCGGGTCCAGGGGGTCGGTGCCGGTCTCCAGGACCTCCTCGCCGTCCTGCAGGCCGTCGTCGTCGGTGTCGTCATCCAGCGGGTCCGTGCCGTGGACGTTCTCCTCGGCGTAGTCGGTGAGGCCATCCCCGTCGCTGTCCATCAGGTCGTCGTCCCCATCCAAGGGGTCCGTGCCATCGGTGTTCAGCTCGTCGCCGTCGCTGCGGCCGCCGTCATCGGTGTCCCAGTCGTTGGGGTCGGTGTCGGTGCCCTGGCACTCGGTCCCGTCGTCCAGGCCGTCGTCGTCGCTGTCAGCGTCCAGGGGGTCGGTCTCCCAGGTGTCGACCTCGGAGCCGTCGCCCAGGCCGTCGCCATCGCTGTCCTCGACCAGGGGATCGGTGCCGTGGTCGTTGACCTCCTCGCCGTCGCTGAGCGCGTCGTTGTCGGAGTCCGCGTCGGTGGGATCGGTGCCCAGGTCCTCGACCTCCTCGCGGTCATCCAGGCCGTCGTCGTCCGAGTCGGTGTCGGTGGGGTCGGTGCCCAGAGCGACCTCCTCCCCATCGCTCAGGCCGTCGCCGTCGCTGTCCGCGACGCCGGGATCGCTGCCCCAGGCGGCCTCGTCATCGTCGCTGAGGCCGTCGCCATCGCTGTCTGCGACCGGAGAGTCGTCCAGACAGTCGCCCAGGTCGGTGCCCGCCTCGTGCTCCGCGCCGTCACCCACTCCGCCGTTGTCCGAGTCGGGATCCTTGGGGTCAGAGCCGGTCTCGTTGACCTCCTCGCCGTCGCTCAGGCCGTCGTCATCGGTGTCCGAGTCGGCAGGATCCGTGTCGGTCGAGGTGGCCTCGACGCCATCCTCAAGCCCATCCCCGTCGCTGTCCGGATCGGTGGGGTCGCAGTTGTAGGTGTCGACCTCCGAGCCATCACTCAGCCCATCCCCGTCCGTGTCCGCGTCGTTGGGGTCGGTCCCGTAGGAGTCCACCTCCTCCGCATCCGTCAGGCGGTCCCCGTCGCTGTCGTTGTCCAGAGGGTCGGTGCCGTGGTCCTCGGTCTCCTCGCGGTCGTCCAGGCCGTCGTCGTCGCTGTCGGCGTCGTAGGGATCGGTGCCGTGGGTGTTGACCTCGTCCCCGTCGCTCAGGCCGTCGCCGTCGGTGTCCGCGTCGTTGGGATCGGTGCCCAGCGCGTCCTCCTCCACGTCGCTCAGGCCGTCGCCGTCCGTGTCGACCTCACCCGGCTCGATGTCGCACACGGTGGGGTCCGCGTCGTCCGCGTCCGAGACCCCGTCGTCGTCGCTGTCGTCGTCGATGGGATCGGTGCCGTTGTAGACCTCGTCGCCGTCGCTCAGGCCGTCGTCGTCGCTGTCTCGGTCGAGGGGGTCGCTGCCGTGGACGTCACACTCGTCCCCATCCTCGATGCCGTCGTCGTCGCTGTCCGCATCGCTGGGATCGGTGCCCAGCGAGTCCACCTCTTCGCTGTCGGAGAGGCCGTCGTCGTCGCTATCGGCGTCGTTGCAGTCGGTGCCGGTCTCCACCTCGCGGCCGTCGTCCAGGCCGTCGTCGTCGCTGTCGCTGTCCGTGGGGTCGCTGCCGTGGGTGTCGACCTCCTCCCCATCGTCCAGGCCGTCGCCGTCGCTGTCCGCGCGGGTGGGATCGGTCCCCAGCTCGATCTCCTCGCAGTCGTCCAGACCGTCCCCGTCGGTGTCGGCCACCGTGGGGTCGCTGCCGTGCAATACGTATTCGTCGTAGTCGCTGCAGCCGTCGTCGTCGGTGTCCGCGTCGGTGGGGTCCGTGCCCACGTCGTTGACCTCGGTGCCGTCGCCCAGCCCGTCGTCGTCGGTGTCGGGGTCATTGGGGTCGCTGCCGTGGGTGTTGACCTCGTCCCCGTCGCTCAGGCCGTCGTCGTCGCTGTCGCTGTCCAGGGGGTCGGTGTCGTAGGTGTCGACCTCCTCCCCGTCGTCCAGGCCGTCGCTGTCGGTGTCCGCGTCGTTGGGGTCGGTCCCATGGGTCTTGACCTCCTCGCCGTCGGTGAGCCCGTCGTCGTCGCTGTCCGCGTCGTTCGGGTCGGTCCCGGTCTCGGTGACCTCGCGGTAGTCGCTCAGCCCGTCGTCGTCGGAGTTCCGGTCCAGGGGGTCGGTGCCGTGGGTGTTGACCTCCTCGCCATCCGTCAGGCCCTCGCCATCGGTGTCTTCATCCAGGGGGTCGGTGCCGTGGGTGTTGACCTCGTCCCCGTCGCTCAGGCCGTCGCCGTCGGTGTCCGCGCTGTCCGGGTCGGTGCCGTGGACGTTGACCTCGTCGTCGTCGTCCAGACCATCGCCGTCAGTGTCCACGCCCCCGTCATAGCCGTCACAGTCCTCGTCGATGCCGTTGGCGTCGATCTCGGTCCCGGAGCTGTTCACGGTGGCGTCGGTGTCGTCACAGTCGCTGCCGCCGTAGGCGTCGCTGTCCTCGCCGTCCCCGTCCGCGTCGTAGTCGCTGGCCCCGTCGCAGTCCTGGTCCACGCCGTCGTACCAGGTCTCAGAGGCCGCGCTGTTCACGTAGCTCAGGGTGTCGTCGCAGTCGGTGCCGCCGTAGGCGTCGCTGTCCTCGCCGTCCCCGTCCGCGTCGTAGTCGCTGGCCCCATCGCAGTCCTGGTCCACGCCGTCGTACCAGATCTCCGTGGCCGTCAGGTTGACCGCGCTGTCGCTGTCGTCGCAGTCGGTGCCGCCGTAGCTATCGGAGTCGAAGCCGTCGCCGTCCGCGTCGTAGTCGCTCTCATCGTCGCAGTTCTGGTCCACGCCGTCGTACCAGATCTCCGTGGCGCCGGGGTGGATGGTGGCGTCGGTGTCGTCGCAGTCGTTGCCCCAGCACTCGTAGTCGTCGGTGAACTCGTCGCCGTCGTCGTCGCAGTCGGTGCAGGTGTTGCCGGCCGAGGTCCCGCCAGTGGCCGCCAGGATGGTGTACTGCGAGGTGACCGACTCCTCGGAGCCCACGCCCACGTAGAAGCCAAAGGAGAAGGCCTGCCCCGCCGCGATGTCCACCGTCTCGCTGGTGTAGTGCAGGGAGCTGTCCGCGCTGCTGCCGCCCGGATCGCTCAGGGCCACGTCTGCGTCGGTGTCGTTGGACGCGAAGCCCAGGTCGCCCACGCTGGCGTCGCAGGGGGAGAAGCCGATGGTCACGCCCGAGCTGCCCTCGGACCCCGCCCAGTCGTCGTAGCTGTCGCTGGTGTCCAGGTTCTCGACGTCGTTGGCCGAGGTGTTCAGCCCGTAGGTGTCGTAGTCGACCTCGGGGTTCAGCGCGTTCATCATCCGGAAGTTGGCGATGTCGGTGCTGCCGGTGTTGTAGACCTCGAACCACACGCGAGTGGCGGCGGCATAGTCGATGGCCGTGCTGCCGCTGCTGCGCTGCACCGTGACGTTGGTGTAGGTGTAGCGCGTGATCTCCAGGTCCCCGACCGAGAAGATGTGCAGCGCGTCGGCGCCCCCGTAGCCCTCGTACTCCACCGTCCAGTCGCACACGCCGTCGGCGTCGTTGGCCTCCCAGAAGTAGGAGGTGCCGCCCTGGTCGTACTCCAGCGTGACCTGCACCCACTGCTGATCCGCGTAGGTCGTGTCCACCCAGCCACTCGCCGGCGAGGTGCTGTAGGCGTAGGGGTCGTAGGTCATCCAGCCGTAGCCGGTGTCCGGGTTGGCCCAGGTGCCGCAGTCGCCGTGGTCCACGTACCAGAAGCCGCTGGAGCTGTACATCACCCCGCTGGCGTTCGCGGCGCGGGGCATCGCGCAGAGACCAAGGAGCAGGGAGGGCAGCAGGAGGGTGGAACGGCGGCGCATGGGGAACCTCGAAGGGGCAAACACGAGAAGGCCCGCGCCGGAGAGCGTCTCCGGGGGCCTCGGTGCCAAGCCCGCCGATGATAGCGCCCGAGCCCACCCCTCGCCAACGCCCTTCAGTCGCCCGCCAGCTCCGCCCGCATCCGGGCCTCCCTCCGCTGCCCCCGCTTGCGCGCCGCTTCCGCCTCCAAGGCCCGGTCTCGCGGGGCGGCGCGGGTCTCCAGGTCCTGGTCCAGCAGGCGCCAGCCGATCTCTGTGATGGCCTCCACCGCCTGGTCAAAGGCCTCTTGGTTGGCCTGCGACGGCGTGCGCATCCCGCTGATCTTGCGCACGTACTGCAGCGCGCTCTCCCGCACCTCGTCTCGGGTGGCGCAGGGATCCAGGTTGTACAGGCGCTTGATGTTTCTACACACGGGAGCCTCCCTCACTTGGAGTCGGCGTCCATCCTCCTCCACCCGCAGCCCTCGCGCCAGCGGTCACAGCCCCAGCCCGCGCGCCCCCGGATGATGCGGCCGTTCCCGCAGTTGGGGCAGCGCATGCCCGCGGGGTCCTTCGCAGTTGCCGGGTCCGGAGCCTGCCGCGGCGGGAAGTCAAAGCGCACCTTGCCCTCCGGATCCAGCATGAGTGCGGCCTCGAAGTCCTTGCCCTTCTTGGACTTGAAGCCCTTGAGCACCTTGGTCTTCTCCCCCTTGAGCAGGGTCGCGACCATGCGCTTGGACACCGGCCGCTTGGCCACCTTCTTGAAGATCACGAAGCTGCAGGCCCGGCCCTTGGCGCAGGAGTAGGCCCCCTTGCCCTCCCGCACCGGGGTCTCGCAGATCGGGCAGGTCCCCAGGATGGGCCGGTCGTCCTCGATGTCCTCGGCTGCGGGCGGATCCGCCTCCAGGATGGCCTGCACGATCTCGCCGGTGCGGTTGCGCACGTCAGCCATGAAGCGGTCCCGCTGCTCCTTCCCCTCGGCCACCTGGGAGAGCCTGGCCTCCCAGCGTCCGGTGAGCTCCGCGGACTTGAGCTCCTCGATGGGGACGGCCTTGATCAGGTTCTGACCGCGCTCCGTGCTGCGCAGGTGCTTGCCGTCCCGCAGCACAAAGCCGCGCCGCTCCAGGGTGCCCAGGATGCTCGCCCGGGTGGCCGGCGTCCCAAGCCCAGACTGGCGCATCACCCGCTTGAGCGCCGCGTCGTCCAGGTCCCGCCCCGCGGTCTCCATACCCTTGAGGATCGAGGCGTCGTTGTGGGGCTGCGGCGGCCGCGTCTGGCCCTTCTTGGCCTCGGCCTCGGCGCAGTGGATGGGGTCCTCGACCGCCAGCACGGGCAGCTCGGTGTCCTTGCGCTTCTTGGGGGGATCCACGGCCTGCCAGCCCGCCTGCGTCCGCATTCGCCCCTTGGCCCGGAAGTGCAGCGGCGCCTTGACGTGCTCGGGCAGCGGCGCCTCTGGGTCTGGGTCGACCACGACCACCAGCTTGGCCAGAGCAAAGTGCGCATCCGGCGACAGCACCGCCATCAGCCTCCGGGCGACCAGGTCGTAGATGCGCTTCTCGTCCGGGTTGAGCGCCCCCGCGTTGGGCTGCCGGTCGGTGGGCAGGATGGCGTGGTGGTCGCCGACCTCGGCCGCGTTGATCACCCGCTTGCCCGGCTGGATGGGCCCCGCGTTCAGGATGCCCTGGGCAAAGGGCGCGTACACCGAGAGCCCGCTCAGCGCCTGCAGGATCCCGGGCAGCTCCCCCGCCTGGTCCGGCGTCAGGTAGCGCGCGTCCGTACGCGGGTAGGTGATCAGCTTGTGCCGCTCGTAGAGCGCCTGCGCGATCTCCAGGGTCTTCTGCGCGCTGAGCCCATAGCGCTGGTTCGCCCTACGCTGCAGCGCCGTCAGGTCATAAAGCAGCGGCGGCGGCTCCACCTTCTTGCGCCGGCTGGCCGAGAGCACCTTGCCCGGTCTTCCCACGGCAGCCTGCACGACCTGCTCAGCCTGCTCAGGGGAGGAGAGGCGGGTGTCGTTCGAGGGACCCTTGTCCACCTCGTCATCACCCGGATCCTTCTTGCCCTTTTCGGACTTCTCGGTGCCAGCGAGGTGATCAAACCAGTCCGCAGGGAATCGCAGCCCCTCGGCCTCCTCCCCCTGCCCCTGGATCTGGGCCTTCACGGTCCAGAAGTCCTCGGGCACGAACTCCGCGATGGCCCGGTCCCGCTCGACGATCATCGCCAGGGTGGGCGTCTGCACGCGCCCGATGGAGAGGAGCTGGCCCCCGCCGGCCTGTCGCACAAGGCAGGTCATCGCCCGGGTCGCGTTCAGCCCCACCAGCCAGTCGGCCTCGGCCCGGCAGCGCGCGGCGTCGGCCAGGGGATCGAAGTCCGGCCCCGGCCGCAGCTTGGCCCAGGCGGCCTTGATGGCCTTGTCGGTCATCGAGCTCACCCACAGGCGCTGAACCGGCTTGTCGCACGCAGCGAGCTGCATCACGTAGCGGAAGATCAGCTCGCCCTCGCGCCCCGCATCGCAGGCGTTGATGACCTCGGTGCACTCGGGATCGGCCAGCAGACGCTTGAGCACTGCGACCTGCTCCTCGGCCCCCTGGCGCGCCTGGATCTGGAACTGCTCGGGCAGCATCGGCAGCCGCTCGGGGTCCCAGCGCTTCCACTCCGGGTTGTAGGTCGCCGGGTCGACCAGCTCGGCCATGTGCCCGAAACACCACGCGATCGCCATGCCCTGACCGCGCAGGTGGCCCTGGGCCTTGCCCCCGACCCCCAGGACCTTGGCCAGATCGCGGGCGACGGAGGGCTTCTCGGTGATGACCAGACGCATGGCCGCCCCGGTAGCCTGGGGGGGGCCGGATGACTACCCGGAGTGCCCCTGGACGACGCGCCCGGGGTGGCTACTTTGCTGGGGTGGAAGCCGATCTGAGCGCCCTGGCCTTCTTGCTGAGTGGCATCGTCAACATGGCTCTGATCGCCTACGCCGCGAGCAGGCAGCAGGACGCTCCGCCCCGCCCGGGCCAGCCGACCTGGGAGAGCATCCAGGCCGAGCACGAGGCCTTCCAGCGCGATCTCGCCGACACCCCCTGGAAGCCCCGCGCGGCCGAACTGGGCCTGCGACACAGCTACGACGGCAGCCACCACGTGCTGGAGGGCAAGCTCCGCGGCGCGCCGCTGCAGGTCAATGTGTGTCAGCCGCCCCCCCAATCCCTGGGCTACGAGCGCCCGGGGACCATCCGCCTCCGATACAGCCTCCCCGACCTGGGCAAGCAGACTCTGGCCGCCCTCTGGGAGCAGGCGGGCCCCGACCTCAAGGGCTGCTGCAAGGGCCCCGAGACCGACCTGCGCGGCCGCATCGTCCTGTCCTGCGCCCCCTCCCAGCACCAGACCCTCTGGCCGGAGCTGCTGGCCTGGCTCACGGCCGCCCACAAGTCACTGCACCCGCAGTGGTACGCGCTGGCCGAGCGCGAGGGCTGGCCCCTGACCCTGAACCACGACGGCCTCCCGCGCATCTCCGCGCTGCATCAGGGCCGGGCCGTGCAGCTCTCCATCGAGCGCGTCCAGGGCAAGCTCCGCACGCGCCTGATGTGCCTCGTCGACACCGGCCAGCCCCCCTTCCAGCTCCTCCACCGCGAGCGGGGGCGTGGTGCATCCGTGCGCTTTGCCCACCCCATCGCCGACTCCCTCCTCTGGGGTCGGGCAGAGGAGCCCGAAGCCCTCCGCGCCTTGCTGGCCCACCCCCTGGCCTTTGAGCGCCTGATGGCCATCGTGCACGGCTACCCCGGGAGCGAGGTGCGGCAGGACCGCATCGTGCTCGTAGCCCCCGGAGACCTCGGCGAGGGCCTGCGCGATGCCCTGGAGCTGGCCGTCGACGCCGCCCAGGTACTACAAGCCCCAGCATGAGCCCACCCCTCGCCATCGGGACCGGCGTGGCCCTCGCGCTGACTTCAGGCGGCGCCCTGCTCGCCTGGGGCGCCTTCTCCCTGTACCGCTCCTTCGCGCTCTCCCAGCCGCGGGCTCTGCTCCAGAGCCCCCAGTCCCTGGCCGTCCTGGAGCGCCAGGAGCGCGGCCTGAGAGCACTCGCGGAGACCCACGGCCTGAGCGTCACCCGCGACGGCCCGAGCCTGACCCTCGAGGGCCGACTGGGCCCCTGGCCCCTGCGCCTGAGCCTGGAGCTGCAGGCCATCGACCGCGCCCACTGCGAGCTCCTGCTCACCCAGCCCCTGCCCCTCACCGACGCCCTGGGCGCCCCGCTGAGCGTCAAGCGCAGCTTGCCGCAGACCCTCACCGGCTTCCGCCTCCCGGACGGAGACACCCTCAGCCTGGGCTACCTGGTGGGGAGCTGGCGCCGCGAGTGGGACATGGCCCCCCAGCACATCACCGAGGCCGCCCGAGCCCTGATCCAGCTCGCCCTGCAGCTCGAGCGCGCTGGCGCCCCCGGCTGGCACCAGCTCGCCGAGCGCCGCGGCTGGCCCCTCCAGGTCAGCGACACCTCCCCCATCCGGCGCATCACGGGGAGCCAGGGCGACTGCGCGTTCGAGCTCACCCTGAGCCAGCGCGGGGATCGCCGCAGCAGCCGGATCCGGGTCGACTACCCCAGCGTTCAGGCCCCCTTCACGATCCGCCATCGGGAGCACGCGCCGCCCGGCGCCACGCCCATCAACCACCCCATCGCCGACAGCCTGCTCGCGGTCCACACCCGACATCCCCAGCGTGTCCTCGCCTTGCTGCAGCGTCCTGAGGTTCTGGAGGCGGTGATGGAGGTGGCCCATGGTGTACCCGGCAGTGAGGTACACCACGACCACCTCCTGCTCCTCGCACACCACGACATCGGCCCCACCGTCGAGGACACACTGGCGGCCGCGCTGCGCTGCGCTGAGGCGGTCTCAGGCGCCCCCCGAGCAGCCTGCTAGTTCTGCCGGGCAAGAGCCCCGAACAGGCCCGTCCGGCAGAACACGGGCCCGGGTGGGCCCGCGGGGGCTGCGCCGCAAGGCGCATTTCCGGGGGTGTCCCCCGGAGAAGACAATAGTTCTCTGGAGCATGGGTTCCGGCACGCGAAGAGTGTCGGAACACTTGCTTCGGAGAACTACAGGTCCCGAGACAAGAGGCTGAGCAGGTCGATGTGGGTGACGATGCCCACCAGCGCGCCATCCTCCAGCAGCGGGATGCAGCTCAGGTGGTCCTGGATCATCAGGGCGGCGGCCTCGGCGACGCTGGCTTCGGGGCTCATGCAGATGGCCGGGGTGCTCATGACGTCCATCACCCGCAGGCTGCGCAGGCTCTCGGCGTGTCGCAGCAGGTCCCGGTCCGACACCACGCCCACGAGCTGGCTGTCGGTGTCCACGACCGGGAAGTGGTGGAAGTCATGGTCCTGCATGGCCCGCAGCGCCAGGTCCGCAGACATCTCGGGCAGCACGGAGACCAGTTCTTCTCGCATCAGCAGTCGGAGCTTCACGGCGACCTCCCGGGAGAGCAAGATATCGCGCCGCGTGGCCCACATAGATAGAAACAGCCGCACCTGTTGGAGTCTTCATGCTGTCCCTGATCCTGCTCGCCCTCGCCTGCACCCCCGCCGAGTCCACCGCCCCCGCAGGCGACCAGGCCCCCAGCGCGGAGGCCGGCAAGGAGGCCGAGCCCAAGGCCGCACCCCAGCAGCCCCTGACCGTGCGCGGCGGCCAGCTCCAGCTCGTGCAGATCAAGAACGGCAGCGCTGAGGTCGGCGCCACCGTGGACGCCCCCACCGGACAGATCGCCTTCTCCGGCAAGCCCAGCGAGCTGAGCATCCCCGTGTCCACCTGGAACTCCGGCATGGAGCTGCGCGATCAGCGCCTGCACGACACCTTCTTCCACGCCGGCGAGCACCCCAACGCCACCTGGACCGTGACCTTTCCGGAGATGCCCGCTCTGGAGCAGGGCGCCAGCACCACCCTGCCCCTCTCGGGCGAGGTCGCCTTCTACACCGGAAAGGCCCCGGTCTCCTTCGAGGCCACCCTGACCCGCACCGGCGAGACCACCTACACCCTGGCGAGCAAGGCCCCCTTCGAGGTCTCCATCGCCGCGGCCGGCCTGGGTGAGAACCTGCAGGCCCTGATCACCGAGTGCGCCCACGAGTCCATCGGGGACGCGGTCAAGGTCAGCGGCTCCCTCGAGCTGATCGCCGAGTAGTGGACTGGCTGACCGGCCTCGCCTGCCTGCTCCCGCTGGGTCTCCCGGTGGCGATCGGGCTGGGCGTCTGGGCCGGTCTCAAGCAGCGCGGGCGCGCCGAGGCGGGCCGAGATGCCCTCTCCGAGCGGATCGCGCTTGGGGGCTTCACCCCCGTGGAGCCGGAGCCCTGGCTCGCGGGCCACGCCCAGGGCCGCCCGGTCCGGATCAAGGCCATGGTGAGCGCCTCCTACCGAGCGAGCAGCAGCGACGCCCCCGCCTCCGTGCGCCTGGGCCAGAAGCTGGTGGCCGTGATGCCGCTGGACCTGCAGCCCTTCGGCGGCACGCTGCGCCGCACCCGCTTGTCGCCCCACGGGCGGGAGTTCTCCAAGGTGTGGGAGGGCATCCCCCACGGCCTGCAGCCGGGGCCCGAGCTGCGCGCCTTCTTGATGGATCTCGCCAACAACTCGCCGGAGCTGCGCTTCTCCCTGGGCAGCACGGATGACCGGGCCATGTACGCCCAGGGGCTCTTCCCCGACGCGCCCTGCGTGCTCCGCGCAGAGTCCCCTCCCATCGACCACCTGCCCACGCTGCACCAGTGGCTCGCCGATCTCGCTGAGCTCGCTGGACGTACGGAGAACACCGTTTCCTGACGGTTGCAATCGGCACAAAGCTGCTACGCTCCCCAAATGGAGAAGCACAACGCCGACCGCCCCAAGGTCATGGACCTGCTGGAGCACCACGGCGGAAAGATCCCCGGCGTCGCCCGCAGCGTCAGCCAGCAGACCGGCATCCCCGAGGCCGATGTCTACGGCGTGGCCAGCTTCTACACCCTGCTCGCCCGGCCGGGCGTCACGCGGGTCTGTCAGGGCCTGAGCTGCCAGCTCAAGGGCGCCGATGCTCTGGCAGCGCGCCTGGAGGCCCAGGGCCTGCCCGTCGAGAAGGTGAGCTGCCTGGGCCACTGCGATGTGGCCCCCATCCACATCGACGCCGACCTGGAGTTGGAGCACAGCGGCCCCCTGGGGGGCGTCACGCCGGCTGACCCGGAGCTGCCCATCAACCTGGGGGGCGCGGACGACGCCAGCTATTCGGCCCTGCAGCGCGCCAAGGAGCTGGGACACGACGCCTTCCTGGAGGAACTCCAGTCCAGCGGTCTCCAGGGCCGCGGCGGTGCCGGCTTCCCCGCCTTCTTCAAGTGGAAGGCGGTGCGCGCAGAGCCCGGCACCCCCTACGTGGTGGTCAACGCCGACGAGGGCGAGCCCGGCACCTTCAAGGACCGCGAGGTCATGCTGCGCCGCCCCCACCGCCTGATCGAGGGGCTGGCCATCGCCGCGTGGTTCGTGGGCGCCCAGCGCGCATACATCTACATCCGCGGGGAGTTCCCGGCGCCGAGGAGGAGCCTGGAGGCGGCCCTCGCGCAGGCCCGACCCCACCTCTCCGGGCTGGATGTGCGCCTGGTCATGGGGCACGGGGCCTACATCTGCGGCGAGGAGACCGCCCTGCTGGAGGCCATCGAGGGCAAGCGCGGCATGCCGCGCCTCAAGCCCCCCTACCCCACCCAGGTCGGGCTCTTTGGGCAGCCCACGCTGATCAACAACGTCGAGACCCTGGCCTGCGTGCCCAGCATCGTGCTGCGCGGCGGGCAGTGGTTCCAGGCGCAGGGCGCCACCGAGCCGGGGACCAAACTGTATTGCATCAGCGGTCACGTTCAGCGGCCCGGTACCTACGAGCTGCCCCTGGGTGCGACCCTCACCCAGCTCGTGGACGCCGCGGGCGGCTACCTGGGCACCCCCAAGGCCTTCTCGCCGGGGGGCGCCTCCAGCGGCTTCCTGCCCATGTCGCAGGCCGAGCAGCCCTTGGACTTCAAGGGCCTGCCCAAGCTGGGCTCCATGCTGGGCAGCGCGGGCGCGGTCGTGCTCAACGACACGGTGGACATGGCCCAAGCGGCGCTGTGGCAGCAGGTGTTCTTCGAGGATGAGAGCTGCGGCCAGTGCGCGCCCTGTCGCATCGGTTGTCGCATGCAGCGGCAAGCCATCCAGTCGCACCTCGCTGGGGCCACCGAGTCCCTGACCCATGTGGAGGCGGTCCACTGGGAGATGGATGCAGGCTCGATCTGCGGGCTGGGGATGGTCGCCTCCCTCCCCCTCAAGAGCGCGATGGAGCACTTCCCCCAGGACTTTCAGCAGCGCGAGGCAGCCGAAGATGTCTGAGTTCACCCTGGAGCTGAACGGCGCCCAGGTCTCCGCGACGGAGGGCGAGACCCTCCTGGACGTCTGTCGCAGGAACGGGGTCGATGTCCCCACTCTGTGTCAAGAGGACCGGGTCGACCCCATGGGCTCCTGTCGCATGTGTCTGGTGGAGATCGAGGGACAGCGGCGGCTGCAGCCCTCCTGCGCCTTCAAGGCCGCCCCCGACATGAAGGTCCAGAGCGAGAGCGCCAAGGTCAAGCGGCACCGCGAGATGCTGCTGTCCATGTACATGGCCGACCACGCTCTGGACGCCGACGGGCTCCCCGCCGACCGGGGCACCGGCAACAAGCTGCGCGAGCAGGTCATCGCCCACGGGCACGGCCCCAGCCTGCCGCCCATCCAGGCGCCGCGCGCGGGCCGGGACGACCCCAACCCCTACATCCACTTCGAGCCCAACGCCTGCGTTCTCTGCAACCTGTGCGTGCGCTACTGCGACGAGGTCGAGGCCGTCTCCGCCATCACCCTGTCGGGCCGCGGCGCCAGGACCACCATCGGCACCGCCGACGACAAGGGCCTGCTGGACACGAGCTGCGAGCTCTGCGGCGGCTGCATCGCGGTGTGCCCCACCGGGGCCATGTCGGAGAAGCCCTCGCTGCAGAGCGATCACCACAAAGAGCAGGTTGTACGCAGCACCTGCAACTTCTGCGGCGTGGGCTGCCAGGTCAACCTGCACGCCCGCGACGGCAAGGTCGTGCGGGTCACCAGCCCGCCCCCCGGAGAGACCGTCAACGACGGCAACCTCTGCGTGAAGGGGCGCTTCTCCTACGAGTTCATCCACCACGGTGAGCGCCTCACCCAGCCGCTGGTCCGCAACGACCAGGGGGAGCTGGAGCCCACGACCTGGGAGCACGCCATGCGCGTGGCCGCCCAGGGGCTGATGGGCGTCAAGCAGCGCTACGGCGCCGATGGTCTCGGCTTTGTCTCCTCGTCTCGCTGCACCGGCGAGGAGAACTACCTGATGCAGAAACTGGCCCGCGCAGCCTTTGGCACGAACAACTGCCATCAATGCGCGGCGACGTGACACGCTCCCACGGTCGCCGGTCTGGTGACCATGTTCGGAGCAGGCGCGATGACCAACTCCATCCCGGAGATCCGGGACACGGAGCTGATGTTCGTCATCGGGAGCAACACCACGGAAGCGCACCCCATCATCGCGATGGAGATGAAGCGGGCCAAGAGGCGTGGCGCCAAGCTGATCGTGGCGGATCCCCGTCGCATCTGGCTGGCCGACATCGCCGATCTGTATCTGCAGCTCAAGCCCGGCACCGACGTCGCGCTGCTCAAGGCGCTGATGCACGTGATCGTGGACGAGGGGCTGCAGGACCGCGCGTTCATTGAGCAGCACACCACCGGGTGGGAGCGGCTGGTCGACAACGTCGCAGACAGCACCCCGGAGTGGGCCGAGGAGATCACGGGCGTCCCCGCAGACGACATCCGCACCGCCGCCCGCTGGTACGCCAGCACCCGCAAGGCCGGCATCTACTACACCCTGGGCATCACCGAGCACAGCCACGGCACGGACAACGTGTATGGGCTCGCGAACCTGGTTCTTGCGACAGGCCACCTGGGCGAGCCCAGCATGGGCATGAACCCCCTGCGCGGCCAGAACAACGTCCAGGGCGCCAACGACGCGGGCGCGAGCCCCGTGTACTACCCCGGCTACCAGCGGGTGGATGACCCTGCAGCCCAAGCCCACTTCGAGGCCGGCTGGGGCGTGCCCCTGTCCCCTGAGCCGGGGATGAACCTCAACGTGATGATGAAGCACCTGGGGCGCGGTATCCACGGGCTCTACGTGATGGGCGAGGACATCGTGCTCTCCGAGCCCAACACCGAGAAGCTGGAGCAGGGGCTCAACACCCTGGACTTCCTGGTGCTCCAGGACATCTTCCTGAACGAGACCGCCCGCTTCGCGGACGTGGTGCTGCCCGCCGCGTGCTTTGCCGAGAAGGACGGGGTGTTCACCAACTCCGACCGCCGCGTGCAGCGCGTGCGCAAGGCCGTCGAGCCCCCAGGACAGGCCCGGGCCGACTGGGAGATCCTGGTCGAGCTGGCCCAGGCGGTGGGCTACCCCATGCCCGACTACGCGGGCCCTGGCGAAATCTACGCCGAGATGGCCTCGCTGGCGCCCAAGTTCTCAGGCATCTCGTACGAGCGCCTGGAGCAGACGGTGGAGGGCCTGCAGTGGCCGTGCCCCGATCCGCTGCATCCCGGGACCCCCACCCTGCACAGCGACGGCCCCATCATCGGGCGCGGGCCCCTCCAGCCCATCTTCTACCGCCCCAGCGAAGAGCTCCCCGATCGGGACTACCCCCTGCTGCTGTCGACAGGCCGGACGCTGTACCACTACAACAGCGCGACCCAGACGCGGCGGGCCTCGGGTGCCCACGCAAAGCAGCCACAGAACTTTGTGGAGATGCACAAGCGGGACGCCCACCGCCTGGGCCTGGAGGATGGTCAGCTCGTGCGGGTCAGCTCTCGGCGCGGCGAGGTCACCGCGGCGGTCAACATCAGCCCCCGCATGAAGCGCGGGTGCGTCTGGATGCCCCTGCACTTTGCCGAGTCCAACACCAACCGGCTCACCAACGACGCGGGCGATCCCGTCACCCAGACCGCCGAGTACAAGGTGTGCGCGGTGCGGGTGCGCGCCCTGAGCCCCGAAGAGCTGGCCGCCAAGTAGGCCCCTCTCCGCTGGGGTGACCGCTACTCGTTGGCGGCGCCCGGCGTGGGGGTGTCGTCGGTGACCCACTCGGCGGCCCCGTCGCTGACCCGGGCGTAGGAGATGTCGGTCTCCTGGGCCTCGAAGCGGACCGAGTCCACCAGCTCGTCGGCGACGGTGTAGAGCCCCACGGACTCCCCGTCCTTGGACAGCTTGAAGCCCAGGTGCTGCAGGCCCTCGTCGGTGTCGCCGTCCGCGTAGAGCAGCAGATAGCCGCCTGCAGGGACCGTGACGCCGGCCAGGATGTACTTGTCGGGCTCGTCCAGATCGTCGGTGATGCGGTAGCCGGTCAGGTCGATGTCCTGGTCGCCCGGGTTGTAGAGCTCGATCCAGTCGGGGTAGGCCCCGCCTTCGTCCTGGACGCCGCTGCTGTTGGAGGCCATCAGCTCGTTGATGTGCAGCACCACGGCGGATCCAGGGTCCTGGGTGTCCAGCGCGGTGTCGGTGGGGTCGTCTTTGGCGCAGGCCAAGGTCAGCAGCAGCAGAGTGGGCATGGAATCTCCACTCCCAGGGTACCCCGGGGGAGCACGGGTGCGGCGGGGTGCAACCCATGGAGATAGATTGTATATACTTTGCACACACCCAAGAGGGCTCTCCCAAATGCTCCTGCTCATCAGCTCCCTGGCGCTGGCCACCACCCCCGACCGCGACGACTCCTGGCTCAACGGCGACCGCCAACAGGGCCCCCGGGTCCGCCTGAACGCCGAGGTCGGCGCGCTGCTGCCCGTCTCCCACAAGATCCAGTTCGACCAGGACGGCACCTACTTTGACTACGTCAAGGACGGCGGCCAGGACAACCTCTTTGCGACCACCCGCTGGAGCGCCGACCTGGACCTGGGCCAGCGCCACAGCATCGTGCTGCTCTACCAGCCCCTGGACCTGCAGACCTCGGTGCTGCTGCAAGAGGACCTGGTGGTGGACGACGAGGTGTTCGCCGCCGGCACCCCCATGGCCCTGCGCTACGGCTTCTCCTACACCCGCGCCTCCTACCTCTACGACCTCCAGCCCGGGGCCGACCGCGAGCTGGCCATCGGCGCGAGCCTGCAGCTCCGCAACGCCGTGATCGACTTCCGCTCGGAGGACGGCACCCAGCAGCGCAGCAACCGGAACATCGGGCCGGTCCCCATCCTCAAGGTACGCACCCGGCAGCCCTTCGGTGAGCAGGCTTGGTGGGGGGTGGAGGCGGACGGCTTCTACGCGCCCATCAGCTACCTCAACGGCGACAACAACGACGTGGTCGGCGCCATCCTGGACGCCAACGCCCGCGTGGGGCTGGAGCTGGACAGCGGCGTGGATGCGTACCTGAGCCTCCGCTACATCGGCGGCGGCGCGGTGGGGACGGACGACGACAACACGGGCCCCGGCGACGGCTACAACCGCAACTGGATCCACCTCACGGCGCTCACCCTCGGGTTCCAGTTGCGTTGACGCGGAAGGGGTTGTTCTCGGGCTCCAGCATCAGCGAGCTGCCCCGCAGGTCCCCCCTGCGCTCGAGCAGCCCCCGATAGAGCGCGGCCTCCACCTTGGCGGGGGTTGTGGGCTTGGCCAGGTGGTCGTCGGCGCCAGCCTCCAGGGCGCGCGCGATGTCCTCCTGTCGCACGTTCGCGGAGTGCGCCACGATCCAGGGAGACCGTTCCCCCAGCGACTGTCGGATGTGCCCGATGGCCTCCCACCCGTCCATGACCGGCATCTGCAGGTCCATGATCACCACGTCCACGCGGCTGTGCAGCACCACGTCCACCCCCTCCTGGCCGTTCTCGGCCTCCAGCGGCTCGATGCCCAGGTTCGCGAGCATCGCCTTGAGCACCATGCGGTTCACCGCGTTGTCCTCGACGATGAGCACCCGCAGCCTGGCCATGGCGACCCGAGTGCCCGTGGGGCTGGTGCGCCGAACGATTCCGCGGGCCCTGGGCGCGTCTATCTCCAGACCGAAGCAGCTCCCGTACCCCACCGCGCTCTCGACGGTGAGCTGGCCCCCCATCATCTCCACGAAGCTGCGGCTGATCGCCAGCCCCAGCCCCGAGCCACCAAAGCGCCGCGTGTGGGAGCTGTCGACCTGCGTGAAGGCGTCGAACAGGCCACTGATCTGCTCGGCGGGGATGCCGATGCCGGTGTCTTCGACCTGCACGCTCAGGCGGCCATCCGCCCACCCGGCGCGGACGGTCACCCGCCCCTCGTGCGTGAACTTCACCGCGTTCGAGAGCAGGTTCAGCACCACCTGCCGGAAGCGCGTCGGGTCGCCCTTGACGAACGATGGGAGCGCGGTGTCCTCCAGGATCAGCTCCAGACCCTTGCTCTCGGCCTGGGGCCGCACCACCTCCAGGCTGGCCTCCAGCACCTTGTGAGGCTCCCAGGCCACCATCTCCAGCTCCACCTGCCCCGACTCGATGCGGGAGAGGTCCAGGATGTCCGAGAGCATGACCAGCAGCGCATCGGCGCTCTGCACCATCGTCCCCACCCACTTGGTCTGGGTCTCGTCCAGCCGGGTGTCCGCGAGCAGGTGGGCCAGCCCCAGCACCCCGTTCATTGGTGTGCGGATCTCATGGCTCATGACTGCCAGGAAGTCCGCCCGCGCCTGCGCCGCCTGCTCCGCCGAGCGCCGCGCCTCCTGCAGCTCCCCGATGTCGACCAGCGACACCGCCGTGCCGACGCGTTCCCCCCCAAGGTGGATGGGGGCCAGGCTGCACATCACATCCAGCCACTCGCCGGAGCCGCTGCGCATCCGCCGCAGGCCGGGCTTGAGGGTGCCGCCCTCCAACACGGAGGTCAGGGCGCTGCCCGTCAGGTCCATCCCCAGCATCCGCACCGACGCCGGGTTGGCGTAGTCCACGATCCCACCGCGGTTCAAGAGGATCAGCGCCTCCTGGAGGCTCCGCAGGGACGCCGCGCCCGCGTTTCCAGGCCCCAGACTCAGCGGGTGTGCGCGGTCCGCTGACCAGGCCCAGAGGAGGACGAGGCCTGCGTGGAGGGCCAGGCTGCCCATCCACACCCTCGGGTCATCAGAGAGCAACCACACCATCGCATTGAGCAGTACCAGCGAGGTGAACAGCAGCCAAGGGAGCTCCTGGAACAGACCGTTGGGGTTCAGCCGCAGCAGACGCTTGGGCGCCTGTCGCAGGAGGGCTGTGCAGACCGCGACCGCGACCACAGCCTCCACCAGATGCACCGCCGACAAGGCGCTGCCCGCGAGCAGCGGCTCCAGCACCACCACCGCCAGGACACCGAGCAGGGCCAGCACCGGGCCCATAGGCCCAAAGAGCCGGTGGCGCTCGCGTGCGTCCCCGACCTGCGCCCAGCACAGCGCCGCCTCCACGAGCTGGAGGCCGCTGAGGACCGCGGCAGCGGCGCGCAGACCATTCGCCAGCAGCTCGGCCTCGGCGTTGAGCTGCAGGCGCAACCCCAGCACCGCCACCATGTGCAGCAGCGCCCAGGAGCACACGCTGGTCTGCAGGCTGAGCAGGCGCCGAGAGCGCGAACGCGGGATGAGCCAGAGCACCGCCAGCAGCTCCGCGCCCAGCGCGAGCCCTGCGACGACCAACAGCGCGGTCGAGGGCACTAGAGCAGCTCCCGTTGACCCTTCTGGAAGGCCACCCGGGGCGCGCCGTCGAGCAGTCCGGTGAGCTGCACGACGCCGCCGTGGATCGCGCAAGGGCCATGGCGGCTGGACATGTAGAAGACCGGACAGCGGCCGACCTCCACCACCTGCATCCCCAGACGCTCCGCCAGGGCGATCCCTCCCGGGCTGCCCGTGTCGAAGCTGAACCAGACCCGCTTGCAGCCGGCTCCCGCGGCGACCTCCAGGCCCGCGGGCACCGACGCGGGGTGCAGCCAGAGGACCGCGAGATCACCCCCCCACTGCTCGGGGAGCTCCGAGAGGCTGCGTCGGACGGGCTTGCCATCGACGTGCTGGGTCAGGTCCCGCTTGCCCAGGTCGTAGAACTCGAAGGCCTTCCCCGCCTTGCGGTAGTTGGCGTGGGAGGCCCGCGGGAAGCGGTCGGAGTCCGAGTCCCCGATCAGCAGGATGGGGGCGGTCTCGGCCATGATCTCAGCCAGGGGGTGGGCGCTCATGCACCAGGGATCGGACGAGCCCCCCCCGCCTTGAAGCAATTCTCAGCGCAGCCAGCTCAGAGGAGCTCGACCTTGCCGCTGCCCAGCTCGTAGTAGCCGGCCTGGATCTTGAGCGCGCCGCTGTCCACCGCGCCCTTGATGATGGCGGAGCGCTCGCAGAGCTCCTGGGCGGTGAGGGAGGCGTTGGTCTTGACCACCCCGTTGACGCTGGGGTCCGCGCTCTTGGCCTTGGCCGGCTCGATGTGCGCGAGCAGGTGGTTGAGGTTGTAGCCGTTGTCCCCACCCGCGATGGCCGCGGTCACCGCGCCACAGCTCTCGTGGCCCAGCACCAGGATCAGCGGGGTCTTGAGGTGGGCGACGGCGTACTCGATGGACGCGATGGTCGAGGTGTTGGCCACGTTGCCCGCCACCCGGCACACAAAGATCTCCCCGAGACCCACATCAAAGGCCAGCTCGGGCACCACGCGGGAGTCCGCGCAGGAGAGCACGATGGCGAAGGGGGCCTGGCCGCTGGTCAGGTTCTCGCGGCGGCTGCTGTCCTGCAGCTTGCCGTCCAGCTTGTCCTGGACGAAGCGGTTGTTGCCTTCCTGGAGGCGACGGAGGGCACTTTCGGGAGAGAGCATTGGGGGAACTCCTGTTTGCTTTGACACTCTATGACGTGCGCGGGCCAAGGGTGCGCGCCCGACAGCACAGTCTCAGCAGCGCGTGGTGCTCCAGTCATCCAGCACCGCGTCCTCCGACGAGATCGCCCGCAGCCGGATGGTGCAGGCGTCCACATCCACCAGCAGGAAGTGGTGGGCCTGGGCGTTCACGTCCAGCAGCTCGTTCGGGCCGATCTCGTAGAGGCTGGCGCCGCCGCCCCCGCTGGTGATGAAGGTGCTCCCCTGCTCCACCTTCTGGTCCGCCTTCACGTTGGAGAAGCGCTCGTACATGTGGTTGTGGCCGGTCAGGATCAGGGGGACCCCCGCCTCTTCGACGGCGGGCCGCAGGCCCAGGACCACCTGCAGCTCCGGGGTCCGGTTCGGCTGGCCGGTGTAGGCGGGGTGGTGCCAGGCCGCGATGCGCCAGCGCTCCTGCTCGGTGGCCAGCACCTGGTCCAGCCAGTCCAGCTCGTCGCCGTCCTGGGCGCTGACGTTGAGCAGCGAGTCCGCGGAGTCCAGGGCCAGCAGCTCCAGCGCGCCCCACTGCCAGATGTAGTAGGCCTCCTGCTCGTCGCGCTCGGCGACCATGCGGGGGACCGTGAAGTTGTCCTGGTAGGGGGTCAGGTTCCCCGCGCGCCAGTCGTGGTTCCCGGGGGTGGGCATCACGGGCGTGTCCAGCCACAGCTCCTGGTAGACGGCGAACACCTTCTCCTGGAACTCCGGGTGCAGGCCATCCGTGTAGGCGTTGTCGCCCAGGGTCACCCAGAAGTGCACGCCGTCGCTGTGCCGCTTGATGGCCTCCAGCACCGCCATCTGCTCGGGGCTGCCGTTGCCGTAGTCGCCCAGCGCGATGAAGCGCAGCGGGGCCCGGGGGCTCTCCGGGGCGGTCTGGAAGCTGAGCCCGCTGGCCACGACCTGCCCGTCCACCTCGAGGCCGTAGCAGTAGGTGGTGCCGGGCTCCAGCCCGCTCAGGGTGACGTGCTGCAGGTTCATCAGCGGGTCCAGGTCGGTGATGGCCTGTACCTGCGGCGTGGCCCGCTCCCCCAGGCTGGCGTCCGCCCCCCACAGCAGGGTCGCGCTGCGCTCGGCGGTGGTGCCCCACATGACGGTGATCCCGTCAGGCTGAGGATTCTGGAGGTAGGGCCAGCGGTAGAGCGTCCCCTGCTCCGGCAGCACGCGCTCCCCGCAGTCCACCGCGGGCGCGTAGAAGGGCCCGGTGTCCGAGTCCTGCACCACCGGGCTCTCCGGCTGGGTGCGGTTGCAGGCGAGAAGGGACAGCAGCAGCGGGATCATCGGGCCTCCGGGAGAGGAGGGCTAACCGGCGCTCTCCGGCGGCTCGGCTACAACCCGGTGACCTCGCTTTCGCCAACACATGACACAGAGGACCAGGATGCCAACGAGGCCAGTGAGGTGTGGCACTGCCCGCGCGAGCACCCCGGTCTCCCTCCACACGATCAGCACATCCGACAGCGGCACCACCGCCGTGCACAGCAGCAGAGGCAGCAGCACCTGGGGGCGCTTGCGTTGAGTGAGCAGGGCCAGGCCCAACGCCAGATCCCGGGCGCCGGCGGCCAACATCCAGCCGGGGGCATCGCCGGAGAGGCCCAGGCCGTAGCCCTGCGCAGCGAGCTCCGGGACGACCAGGGTGTGCAGGCCCAGAAAGACGAGCCCCAGCGCGGTGAACCAGACGCCGATGTTGAAGAGTCGCAGCACGAAACCCTTGGGTCACGAGGGGGGAAATGCTGCGTGTCGGCCCCAAGCGCGGGGTGTACCCTCCGGGCATGCTCCTGCTCGCGCTCGCCTGCACCGACAAGCCCCCCGAGGACACCGCGCCGGCCTCCGGCAGCTTCCGCGTGGCGTTCGTCGCGGACACGCACATCATCGGGCCCCAGTACACCGAGCCCTCCGAGAACGGGGAGCTGGACAACGCCTCCATCATGAAGACGGTGGAGCGCGCGGAGGCGACGGTCGCGGCCATCAACGCCATCGAGCCGCCGGTGGAGATGGTGTTTGTGCTCGGGGACGTGGTGCACGACAGCTACCACTCCGAGGAGCTGGGCTGGTTCGAGGACAACGAGACCGGGTTCACCCGCGCGCAGGACATCCTGGGCAAGCTGGACGCCCCGGTCTACCCGATCTGGGGCAACCACGACTACGAGCTGGACTGCGAGGGCGGCGGGTGGAGCCGGGAGTTCTCCCACCAGCTCTTTGCCAGGCTGTTCGACGCCGAGCCCTGGTTCGCGGTGGACCACGGGGGGTGGCGCTTCATCGCGGCGAACTCGATGCTGGGGCCCACCTGGGACCCTGGGGACCCCCGCTGCGACACGGGCAAGGCCAGCTATGGGCGCGAGCAGCTCGCCTGGATGGCGGAGCAGCTCGACGAGGGCAAGCCCACGGTCTGGATGGCGCACTACATGCTGCCGCTGATCACCGAGAAGGACGAGGACCCCGAGGGCCCCTACCCCGACGTGTTCTCGGTGCTGCAGGGCCGCGACAACCTGGCGATGGCGCTGGTCGGGCACACGCACCGCTGGCTGGCCCAGGAGAACTACGACTTCCCCCACTACGTCGTCGCCGCCACACGCTACGACGCCGACAACTTCTGGGTGGTCGAGTTCAACACAGACGGCAGCTACCGCATCCTGGACCAGGACAAGGCGCTGTGGTTCACGACCTGCGCCGACACCTGGACCTACGCGGGAGACCCGGCGCTCTCCGCCGACAACCAGGAGCTCGGGGACTGCGGATACTGACTCAAGCTGGGCCGGGATTGTCCGACAACCGGGCGAGCCCCCCGCGCCCATGCACCGAATCGAAGCCCTGCTCCAGAAGCTCGTGCCCGAGTCCGCCATCAACGGCGGGATCGAAGAGCTGCAGCGCGCCCGCTCTGCCGTAGCGGCGGCGCTGGCTCTGGAGATCGTGGTGGGCCTCAGCCTGGTGGCCAACCTGGCCATGGGCATGCACGCGCTCGCCCGCCTGGGCCTGATCGCACTGTTCGCGCTGCCCCTGGTGTGGGTGCTGGTTCGCCAGTACCGGCGCGCGGGCCCAGCGGCCGCCTACCTGGGGGTGATGGGCGGCCTGATGCTACTCTCGGCCATGACCCACGACGGGGGCCTGTACTCGCCTGGGCTGATCTTCCTGGTCATGCTGCCCCCAACGATGGGCGCGCTGGGCGGCAGAACGCACGGGGTCGTGGCCACCGTCGCGCTGGGGGTGCTGCTGGGGGCTGTCTGGTTCTTCGAGGAGAGCCTCGCCCCCTACATCGACCCCGGGGACCACCGCCTCAACGGCCTGTTCATGGTCCAGAACTTCCTGACCACCTGCGGGGTGCTGCTGCTGCTGCTCGGCTTCCGCGAGCGGGCGGCGTCCCGGGCCGAGGCCCTGCGTCAGGGGGAGCGCGAGGCCCGCCTGGTGGCCGAGGCGGAGAGCCGCTCCAAGTCCCAGGTCCTGGCCGCCATGAGCCACGAGATCCGCACCCCCTTGAGCGGCGTGCTGGGCACAGCGGAGCTGCTCCGCGGCGCCGAGCTCTCCCCCCAGGACCGCGAGCACGTCGAGACCATCGTGGACTCCGGCGAGCTCCTGCTGTCCATCCTCAACGACATCCTGGACAGCGCCAAGGCCGAGGCCGGGCTCCTGGAGATCGTTCAGGCGCCCGTGGCCCCCCAGGCGCTCTCCGACGCCGTGCTGCGGCTACAGCGGGCCAAGGCCGAGCAGAAGGGCCTCGCGCTGATCGGGCAGGTGGCCCCGACGCTGCCCGCGGCGCTCTCCGGAGACGGCCAGCGCATCCAGCAGGTGCTGCTCAACCTGGTGGGCAACGCCATCAAGTTCACCGCCTCGGGCAGCGTGACCCTGCGCCAGTCTCTGGAGGGGGAGGCGTGGATCCTGGCGGTCGAAGACACAGGCATCGGCATCTCCCCGGATCGGCAGGCCGCCATCTTCGACCCCTTCGTCCAAGCCGAGGTCACCACGGCGCGCAGCTACGGGGGCACCGGACTGGGGCTCTCCATCTCCCGCCGCCTGGCCGAGCAGATGGGGGGCAGCCTGGAGCTGGTGTCCACCCCCGGCGTGGGCAGCCGCTTCACCCTGCGACTCCCCGCCACAGCGGTCGCCTCCGAGCCCTGCCCTGCGCAGACCTGCCCGAGCCTGCGCGCTCCGGCTCTGAGGGTGCTCGTGGCCGAGGACAACCCCGTGAACCAGCGGGTGATCCGCATGCTGCTGGAGCGGGACGGGCACCAGGTGCTGCTGGCCCAGGACGGCCGGGAGGCGGTGGCGCTGGCCCGCGCCGAGGCGGTCGATCTGGTGCTCATGGACCTGCACATGCCCACTCTGGATGGACTCCAGGCCACCCGCGCCCTGCGCGCCGACCCGCGCACCCGGTCGCTGCCGGTGGTCGGGCTGTCGGCGAGCACGATGGCCCAGGACCGCAGCGAAGCCCTGGCGGCTGGAATGGACGGCTTCCTGTCCAAGCCGGTGGAGCTGAGCGCGCTGCGCGCGAGGCTGGCTCAGACCGCCGAGCGGCTCCCTGAGCGGCTGACCGAAGCGAGCTGACCGACGGGAGCTGAAGGGCGCGGCCTGAAGGGTGCGCGACCGCGCGGCTACTCGACCACCGCGCTGAACAGGGACTCCTTGATGGCGGCCACGCTCTTGCGGTCATCGGCGAGCTGCCCCTTCTCCGCGGCGGTCGCCTGCTGCTGGAGCAGCTCGATGCGCCGCTCCCAGGCCTGGGCCAGGTCCCGCTTGACCCTGGCCTTGAAGGCCACGATGCGCGGGTCCTGCTCCGGGAGGGTGCTCAGGTAGGTGTCGAGCATGGTGAGCAGGTGCACGCGTTGCCCTGCTGCCTTGAGGGGGTCCATGACGCCGGCGCGGGTCATGACCTCCAGCTCCACGAAGCCGCTGACCAGCCCGTGGATGCCGCCAAAGGCCCCCTGGTACAGGGGCTGCAGCGCCGGGTCCCCGATGCTCATCCACGTGGCGATGGTGTGGAGGATCTCCTGGATGCTCATCACATCGATCGGCTGCTCCACGGGCGGGGCCATGCTGGCGACGCTGTTCATGGGGTCGACCAGCGGGTCCTGCAGGGCGTCCGCGGTGGCCGGCGCCGCTTCCGACTCGGCGTGCCGGGTGGCGGGCTGGGTCTTGAGGGCCGTGGTGACCTCGGGCAGGGGCATGGTGCTCTCCAGTGCTGGATCCTTAGCATGTCAGGCGGTGGGCCTCCCTGAGAAATGCAGCACCAAGGCCCATTCACCCCCCTGAGACACCACAGCTCCGTTAAGGTGAGGGGGCTTTCATCCGAGTTACCAAAGAGACTGTGAGGCCGGTTGTCTGTCCCTGCCCGACTCCTTGAGCGTCTGGTCCCCGAAGACGCGATCGACGGCGGCCCCGATGCGCTCAACCGCGCGCGGACGGCGGTGCTGGCGGGGCTGGTGATCGCGGTGCAGTGCTTGCTGGGGGGCGCGTTCAACCTGGCGGCCGGGAACCTCTTCTTCCTGGGCAACTCGCTCGCGGGCTTCCTGCTGCTGCCCCTGACCCTGCCCATCATCCGGCTCACCCGCAGGCCCGGCCCGGGCGCAACCTGGCTGGGGCTGATCGGCTTCCTGCTGATCGCCCTGGGCATGTTCGTGGACGGCGGGCTCTTCTCCCCGACCGTCCTCTTCCTGCTGCTGCTCCCCGCCATGACCCACACGCTGGGCGGCTGGAAGCACGGCGCGATCTCCATGGTGCTGGTCTCGCTCGGGCTGCTGGGCATGTTCCTGTTCGAGGCGGAGCTCGCGCCCTTCATCCGGCCCCCCGCACCGGAGACCCAGGCCTGGTTCGTGGTCCAGGACTACGTGTTCGCGGCCACCATCCTGTTGCTGATCTTCTGGTTCCGGGACCGCTCCCTCAAGCAGGCCCACGCCACCGCGCAGGAGGAGTTCCAGGCCCGCCTGACGGCCGAGGCCGAGAGCCGCGCCAAGTCCCAGGTCCTGGCCTCCATGAGCCACGAGATCCGCACGCCGCTCAACGGGGTGCTGGGCAGCGTCGAGCTCATGCGGGGGATGCCCATGTCCGCCCAGATGCGCGCCCACGTGGAGGCCATCTCCAGCTCCGGCGACCTGCTGCACGGCATCCTGAACGACATCCTGGACAGCGCAAAGGCCGAGGCGGGGCTGATCGAGCTGGTGAACGAGAGCGTGTCCCCGAGCGCCATGGCCGACTCCGTGGTCCAGCTCCTGCAGGGCCGCGCCGACCAGAAGGGCCTGACCCTGCGCAGCGAGCTGGCCGATGGACTCCCCGCGGGCCTGGAGGGCGACCGCCAGCGCATCAGGCAGATCCTGCTCAACCTGGTGGGCAACGGCATCAAGTTCACCTCCGTAGGCGGCGTCACCCTGCGCCAGCGCTTTGAGGCAGGCCACTGGATCCTGGAGGTCCAGGACAGCGGCGTGGGCATCGCGGACGCAGCCCGAGAGCGCATCTTCCAGCCCTTCGTCCAGGCCGAGCGCGACACCTCCTATCGCCACGGCGGCACGGGGCTGGGCCTGTCCATCTCAAGGCAGCTCACCGAGCTGATGCAGGGGACGCTGACCCTGGAGTCCGAGCCTGGAGTCGGCACCACCTTCACCCTGCGCATCCCGAGCCGGCCCCTCGCGGCCCCAGACCGCGCCGAGGTGGCGGAGCCCGGCTCTCACAGCCCGCTGCAGGTGCTCGTCGTCGAGGACAACGCGGTGAACCAGACCGTGATCCGCCAGCTCCTGCTGCGCGACGGACACCGGGTCACCCTGGCCGAAGACGGTCTGGTCGCGCTGGAGCGCTGCGCCGCGCAGGCCTTCGATCTTGTGCTCATGGACCTGAACATGCCCCGAATGGACGGGCTGGAGGCCACCCGCGCGCTGCGCGCCATCCCCGGGCTGGAGGGGATGCCCATCGTGGGGCTCTCCGCCAGCGCAATGGACGCCGACCGCCAGCGCGCCATCAGCGCCGGGATGAACGACTTCCTGGCCAAGCCGGTCAAGGTCCCCCAGCTCCGGGCGACCCTCCAGGCCTACGCGCCGGCGCCCCAGCAGACGCCCCCGCGGGAGGCGGCCAACTGAGGGGGTCGATCACCCAAAATTCAGGGTGAACGCCGTCTCGTGACCGATCTTCTCGGAGAATCGCTGCACGCTCTTGGCGGCCATCTTCTCGGCCGCGCCCACGGGGATGTGCCGGGTGAGCCAGCTCCCCAGGTCGGCGGGCTCACCGCTCACGGGCCCCGGCTGGGGCGGCGTGTACTCCACCTTGGCGTCCAGCTTGCCGGCGCGGCTGAGGAAGGCGTGCAGGTCCCGGAACAGGATGTAGCTGGTGTCGCTGCGGTTGCGGTGCCAGTTGGCCACCGGCATGAAGTCCACAAAGTGGATGAGCTGGTGGTTGAGCGCCACCCAGAGCTGGTCCGCGCTCAGGGTGATGGGCGCGTTGTCGATGACCCGGTGCATCTGCACCGACTCCAGCTTGTCCAGGCGGCTCAGGTTGGCCCACAGCTCCCGGCGCAGGTCCCCCACGTAGAGCAGACGCAGCACGCTGGGGAAGGCCTCGACCTGGGCGAACACCTGGGGCTCCAGCAGCGCTTGGAGCGCCGGGATCTTGTCCGCGGTCATGGCGAAGGTGTTGGTGCCCGTCCCCAGGATGGAGTGCAGGAGCTGCACCAGCGCGGACTCCTGGGGGTAGTGCTTCACCGCGTACTCAAAGCAGAAGTACAGGTGGTCCAGGAAGCTGCCGTCGGCGTGCTCCACGTCAAAGTCGCACTCCTCGACCATGAAGCGGATGATCTCGGGCTCGATCTGCGGCAGGGGCGCGCGGCCAAAGGCCTCCTGGTAGCGGGCCTCGATGCTCTGGCGCGCCTGGGCATCCCAGTGGATCTCCTTCCCCACCCGGTGCCGCATGATGTAGCGCGGCAGGCGGCCCTCCAGGGTCTGGAAGATGGTGCGGTCCAGGTCGAAGTCCGGGATCACCTGGATCTCCACCTTGCCGGCGTGGTCGATGGCCCCCCCGGCTGCGATGGCGGCCTTGCGCTGGGTGTTGGGCTCGGGACGGATCGCGGCGGACTGCTTCATTTGGACCCTCGATGACCTCGCTTGGGTAACTGACCAAAAGTCAGCGTAGCAAGCAGAGCCGGGCCCCGACGGTGGAAATCAGGCCTTGGCGAGCACCCAGAGCTCCACCTTCTCCTGCGTGCGCTTGCCCTTGGGGGGCTTGACCTTGCGCCGCAGCTTCTGCTCCAGGACAAGGCGCCCCTTCTCCAGCTCGGCCTGGATGGGGTGGGGCTGGTCCGGGCGCAGCAGGGTCCCGATGTTGGAGTAGAGCAGCACCAGCTTGGTGTGCGGCTGCATGCACTCCACGGCCCGGTCAAAGAAGCGGGGCATCAGCTCCGGCGGGCAGTAGAGCGCGCGCTCGACCAGGCTGGCGGCCTCGCCCGGGATCCAGGGGGGGTTGAAGACGACCAGGTCGGCCTCAGGCGGATCCTCACCCATCAGGTCTGCCTGGCGCGGCTCAATGGGGAGGGGCTGCTCGGCCCGCGCGAGGTCACGCTGGACGCTCTCGATGGCGTTGGGGTTGTCGTCCGTGGCCAGCACCCGCTCAAAGCCCGCGCGGGCCAGCAGGAAGGCCAGCACCCCGGCGCCGGTGCCTACGTCGATGGCCTGGTGCTTGGGGCCGTCGTAGCCGCTCAGCCAGGTGGCGAAGAGCTCCAGGTGCTCGGTGCGGGTGGGCAGGTAGGTCCCGGCGAAGGGGTGCAGGCGCCGCCCCAGCACGGGCAGGTGGGTGCCCTCCTTGTACTTCTCCCAGGCGCCGCGCAGCTCCTGGGCGTGGAGCAGGGCCAGCTCGAAGTCCGGGGTCTCGGGGTAGAGCTCCCGCAGGAAGCCGATGGGGGCGGCGCCCTTGAGGGCGAGCTGGTGGTCCCGGATGGGCACGCTCAGGCGCAGCTTGGCCGCCCGGACCCGCGCCAGGTGCTCGCGGCGCACCGCGTAGGGGGCCTTGGGACCGGGCTCGGGGAGGAGCTGGTCGATGGCCAGGAAGATGTCGGCGCCGTGGCCGTAGCGGCCGCGCATGAGCAGGCGCTCTCCCTGGATCAGGCGGCGGGCGGCGCCTTCGGGGGAGAGGTCACCGGCGAGCACCGGAGCGGGGGCGGCCATGGGGGGGCGAGTGAGCATGGGGGCCGTCTAACCCGGGAGCTGTGGATCTCCTGAACGCGGCGCAACTTGCGTTGTTTTGAGTATTACTGAGCCCCTCCTGGTAATACACAATACGAAAAACCCGAGCGGAGTAATACCGATGGCCGACATCGAGCGCATCAGCATCAGCATCGACCGGGAGCTCCTGCAGCGCCTGGACGAGCACGTGGCCCAGGCCGGCCACGGCAACCGCAGCGAGGCCCTGCGCGACATGATCCGCGCCCGCCTGCGCAGCGAGCTGCAGAGCGACACGCTGGTGGCCGGCAGCCTGACGGTGGTGTTCGATCACCGCAAGCGGGCCCTGGCCGAGCGCATGATCGAGGCCGCCCACGATCACCACGACATCGTGATGTCCACCATGCACGTGCACCTGGACCACGACACCTGCATGGAGATCTCCGCCCTCAAGGGCACCCGCAGCGAGCTTGAGCACTACGCCCACCACCTGGCCACCATGAAGGGTGTGCTCTCCGGTGAGCTGGTCATCAGCGGCGCCGCCCCCGCGTGAGCACGCCCCGCTCCCTCCGCGCCCTCCCGCTGGCCGGCGTCCTCCTGCTGGCCAGCCAGAGCCAGGCGGCCGAGCCCAGCTCAGACGACGAGAGCGCCGATGACGTGCTGGTCGTCCAGGCCCCGCGCACCCGCTCCAGCGCCTCCGAGCGCAGCCTGGACGCCCAGGACATCCAGGCCCTCCCCGCCCGCTCCGCCGACCAGGTGCTGCGGGCTATGCCGGGGCTGCACCAGTCGGCCCACGGCGGAGAGGGCAAGGCCTACCAGTACTTCCTGCGCGGCTTCGACGCGGTGCACGGCGCGGACCTGGCCGTGACCCTGGAGGGCGTGCCGCTCAACGAGCCCTCCAACGTGCACGCCCACGGCTACCTGGACCTGCACTTCCTGCCCACCGCGCTGCTGTCCGGCGTGCTGCTGCGCCCTGGCAGCTACGCGCCACAAGGAGGCGACTTCGCGGTCGCGGGCTCGGCGGACTTCTCCCTGGGCCTCTCGCAGCCCGGAGCCCAGCTCACCCTGGGCGTGGGCAGCGACCTGAGCGGCGAGGCCAGCCTGAGCTACCGGCCCAAGGACGCTCCCAGCGGCAGCTTCGCGATCGCCGAGCTCGAGGGCGGACAGGGCGTGGGCATGTCCCGCGGCTACCAGCAGCTCCGGGCAGGAGCCGGCTGGGAGGGCACCCGAGGCTCCGTGGACCACCGCATCTGGGCTCTGGCCTACCACGGCAACTTCGAGAGCCCCGGTGTGCTGCGCGAGGACATGCTGGCAGCGGACCAGGTGGACTTCTACGACGCCTACGCGGGGTCTGGCGGGGGGCTGTCCCAGCGGGTGCTGGCGGCCGCCGAGCTGTCCCAGAGCCACCAGGGCAGCGCGTGGAGCCTCACGGGCTGGGCGGGCCTGCGGCGGCTGGAGCTCACCCAGAACTACACGGGCTACCTGAGCGACGCGGAGAACGGCGACGGCACGCTGCAGGCGCACGAGGCACTGAGCGCCGGGCTGGTGGGCGACGGGAGCCGCACCCTGCGACCCGGGATGGTGCTGCTGGGCGGCGGCAGCCTGCGGGTGGACTCCGTGGATCAGAGCACCTCGACGGTGGACACCGGTGGCGAGGTGCTCGCGCTCCAGCAGAGCCTGAGCGGTGTGAGCGCCGGCGCCGAGGGCTGGATCAGCCTCCCCCTCCACCCCACCTCCTGGCTGCGCGTGGAGCCTTCGCTGCGCGGCGGCGCCTTCCTGGTCGCCCCGGAGGGCATCCGCGCCTGGGCCCCCGCGCTGGCCCCCCGCCTGAGCCTGCAGCTCTTCGAGGAGCGGGCCACCCAGCTCCAGCTCGCCTACGGGCGGGGCTACCGCTCCCCCACCCTGGCCGGGACCACCGCCAGCGGACGCGCGCCCATGGCCACCTCGGACAGCATGGAGCTGGGCCTGCGCAGCGCGCCACTGCCCTGGCTCTCCTGGCGCGGCGCGGGCTTCGCGACCTGGGTGAGCGACGAGATCGTGTTCGACCACCTGGAGGCCCGCTACCTGGCCACCGGCTCGACCCGGCGGGTGGGCGTGGACGCGGGGCTGCAGGTGCGCCCCATCGAGCGGCTGCGCTGGGAGCTGGACGGGACCTGGAGCCTGGGCCGCTACACCGAGACCGGCGCCGACATCCCCTACGCGCCGCGCCTGCTGCTCAGCTCCGGGCTCTACGCGACCGGCCTGCCCCTGGGCCCCACCACCCTGACCGCCGGCCTCCGGGGCTGGGTGCTGGGCCGCCGCCCCCTGCCGGGCGGGTTCTCGTCACACCCGGCGTTCGTGCTCGATCTTCGCGCGCAGGTCGCCTGGAAGTCCTGGGGCGTGGGGCTCTCGGTGGACAACATCCTGGGCAACCAGTGGCGAGACGGCGAGTTCGTCTACGCGTCCAACTGGGTCGCGGGGAGCACCGCCTCGGAGCTGCCCGCCCGGCACTTCACCGCGGGGGCCCCCCGGGTCGCTCGCCTGACCCTGACGAGGCGCTTCTGATGTGGCTCTGGATGCTGGCCTGCGTGCCCGACCGCGACCTGCTGGCGCTGCCCGCGCGCTTTGAGGCCTCCCCCGCCGCGCTCACCCTGGAGGACGGCGGCACCGCCACCCTGGAGCAGGCCACCTGGACCATCGGCAGCCTGCGCCTGGAGTCCCCCGCCAGCAGCACCCAGGACACCGGGAGCGCCCTGCTGCGGCACCTCTCCCCCATCTCCGTCGCCCACGCGCACCCCGGCCACGAGAGCGCGGGCGGCGTGCTGGGCGAGCTGCTGGGGGAGTGGGAGCTGGACCTGCTCAGCGACCAGGACCTGGGCACGCTGCAGCTCTACGAGGGGGAGCTGGCCACCGGACGCCTGGAGCTGGCCGGGACCCTGCGCCTCCAGGGCGTCGCCGAGCTGGACGGCGCGCTGCATCCCTTTGACCTCGCTGTCGAGAGCGATGCCGAGGTGACCGGGCTGCCCCTGGAGGCCCAGGTGGTGAGCACGGATCCCCCCAGCGCCCTGGTCCTCTCCCTCGACCCCGCCCACGCCCTGTCCTGGGTGGACCTGAGCGCGGACAGCGACGACGACGGCCTGCTCACCGCAGCGGACGACGGCGTCGAGAACAGCTTCTCATTCGGTGCCCTGAGCACCCCCACCTACAGCCTGACCCTGGAGCCCTGAATGCCCTCCTTCTCCCTCATCTTTTCGCTGATCGCCTGCAGCACCGGCACCTGGACCGTGGACACCTGGGGCGAGGACTACATCGAGACCGGCATCCCCGCGGCGGAGTTCAGCGACGGCTGCTCGGTCACCTTCTCCAGCTTCGAGGTGGAGATCACCGAGGGCCAGCTCCTGGACGGGAACGGCGACGCGGTGGCCGACCTGGAGCCCGCGCGGGTGGACCTGGTGCCCGTCGGCCCGCACGACCTGGGCAGCGTGGAGGTCCCCGCCGGCACCTACACCACGGCCCGCTTCGTCATCGCGCCCGACGCCAGCGACAGCGTGCACGTGGCCGGTGAGCTGAGCTGCGGCGAGGGGGAGGAGGCCGAGACCGTGGCGTTCGACTGGTCCTTCTCCACCACCACGACCTACCTGTGTGAGCCCGACGCCCTGACGGTCCCGTCCGCCGGCGAGGTCACCACGGAGCTGACCGTCCACGGCGACCACCTG
Source organism: Myxococcota bacterium (assembly GCA_036229005.1). Lineage (GTDB taxonomy): Bacteria > Myxococcota_A > UBA796 > UBA796 > CAJQPC01 > CAJQPC01. The sequence goes on along the minus strand of JAZAMN010000014.1, from coordinate 45,822 downwards.
TTCTACGACGCCCTGGAGGCCGACGACGCCGTGCTGCAGGGCTGGCCCATCGTGAACGCCGACGCCGACGCCGACGGGAGCGTGACCCTGGACGAGCTGGAGGCCGTCTCCCTGGCGCCGCTGGGCTACAGCGTCGGCCAGTACTCGGAGGTCGAGGACCTCGCGGCGTTCGTGCGGCACCTGACCCAGACCGTCGGGCATGTCGATGGGGAGGGGCACTGCGGCGTGGAGTTCTGAGCGCTGGTGGCCGGCGGCTGGTGACTGGCGCCCGGAGTGTGGTGGCAGCTTCTGGAACAATCAATTCTGATTGGCTCCGATTGTTGCGGCGCTTCCCCGGGCCTAGGCTGGGTTCCGAAAGGAGGCTCCCATGCAGATGGAGATCCGCCCCGCCGCCGCCCGCGGCCAGGCAAACCACGGCTGGCTCTACAGCCAGCACAGCTTCTCGTTCGCCCACTACTACGACCGCCGGCACATGGGCTTTGGCCCGCTGCGGGTGATCAACGAGGACAAGGTGGCCCCCGGTCGGGGCTTCCTGCCCCACCACCACCAGAGCATGGAGATCCTGTCCTACGTGATCTCCGGCGCCCTGGAGCACAAGGACACCCTGGGCAACGGCTCGGTCATCCGCCCCGGCGAGGTGCAGCTCATGAGCGCCGGCCGCGGCATCCAGCACTCGGAGATGAACGGGTCCACCCAAGAGGAGGTCCACTTCCTCCAGATCTGGATCCTGCCCCGCAGCGCCCGCAGCGCCCCGCGCTACGACCAGCGGCTCTTCGAGCCCACCCCCGGCGAGGGCCTGCGCCTGGTGGTCTCACCCACCGGCCGCGAGGGCTCGCTGCGCATCGACCAGGACATGGACCTCCACCGCCTGCTCCTGGACGCACAGGGTCAGGCCCAGCTCGATCCGCGCGGTCCCCGGGCTTGGGTGCAGGTGATCAAGGGCAGCCTCCAGGTCAACGGCGCCGCACTCAAGGCGGGTGACGGCCTGGCCATCGAGGGCGCCGAGCAGCTCTCGCTCAGCGCAGGCGCGGAGGGCGTGGAGGCCCTGGTGTTCGACCTGCCCTGAGTCCGGGGAGGCGGGCCTTGGGCTGCGTCGTGTCAAAATGGGGCGATGCCCAAGCTCCGACACCCCAAATCCGGCCAGGAACTCCGCCTCTCAGCGGAGACCAGCATCGGACGCTCCCGCGCCTGCGTGCTGCGCCTGGAAGACCCCCGCGTCTCCGGGATGCACGCCATGCTGGCGTGGAAGGGGCAGGGCTGGGAGCTGCGGGACCTGGGCAGCCGCAACGGCACCTATGTGGGCGGCCGCCGCCTGGAGTCCGGGGCCCGAGAGCTGCTGACCCGCGGCGCACAGCTCGCCTTCGGCAGCCCCGAGTCGCCCTGGGTGCTGGTCGACGATCGCGCGCCGGTGCTGGCCGCGAGCTCCGGGGAGCTGTGGATCGAGGCCGACGGTGAGCTGCTGGTGCTGCCGGATCCCGACAGCCCCGAGGTCGTGCTCTACCTGGACGACGACGGGCGCCCCTGCCTGGAGCGCGAGATGGAGGTCCGCCCCCTCCAGGTGGGCGAGGTCGTGGAGGCCGGCGGCCGGAGCTGGCGGATCCACCTGCCTGGCGCGGTGGTCCGCACCGACACCGTGGTGCAGAGCACCCAGATCCACTTCGCCGAGCTCAGCATCACCTTCCTGGTCTCCCAGGACGAAGAGCACGTCGCCCTGGAGCTGCGCGACCGCCGCGGCAACCACCGCAAGCTCTCCCACCGCGCCCAGCACTACCTGCTGCTCACCCTGGCCCGGGCCCGCGCCGAGGACGCCCAGGACCCCACGCTGTCCGAGGGCGAGCGGGGCTGGCGCTACCGGGACGACCTGGTCCGTGGCCTGCGCATCCCCGACAACCAGTTCAACGTCGCCGTCTTCCGCGCCCGCCAGCACCTCAAGCGGGCCGGCGTGCTCGACGCCAAGGCCCTCGTGGAGCGCCGCACCGGCTCGGGCCAGCTCCGCTTTGGCTGCCCCCGCTTCGAGATCCGCCGCCCCTGATGCCCACAGACACCTACCTGACGGCCCAGACGGCCTGGACTCTGGAGGTCGAGGGGGGGCTGGGCGAGGCCAGCGGGGCCCTCAGCGATCCGGGCCCACCGCCTGAGCGCTATGAGATGCGCGGCCTGATCGGACGCGGGGGCATGGGCGAGGTCTGGCGGGTGCGCGATCACGTCCTGCAGCGGGATCTGGTGCGAAAGGTGCTGCGCCCGGAGCTGCTAGAAGATCAGCGGGCCACCCTGCGCTTCACGAACGAGGCACGCATCACCGCCCACCTGCAGCACCCCGGCGTGGTCCCCGTCTACGACATCGGCGTGCTGGAGGACGGCCGGCCCTTCTACACCATGCAGGAGGTGCGCGGTCCGCGCCTGGACGAGGCCGTGACCGGCTGGCCGCTGGTGCGCGCGGTGGAGGCTCTGCGCCGCGTGGCCGATGTCCTCGCATTGGCCCACGATCACCACGTCGTGCACCGCGACCTCAAGCCCGAGAACGTGATGGTCGGGCGCTTCGGGGCCGTGATCCTCCTCGACTGGGGGATCGCGCGGGCCCAGGCGCCGGTGGGTCAGGAGACCTTCCCGGACACCATCGTGGGCACGGGTCCCTACATGGCCCCGGAGATGGCCAGCGGCGCCCTGGACCGGGTGGGCCCGCAGAGCGACGTCTGGCAGCTCGGCTGCATGCTGCTGGAGCTGCTGACGGGCGCGCCCCCTCGGCGGGGGAGCCACAAGCGCGTGCTGCACGAGGCCGCCACGACGCCGCTGACGCTCCCAAGCGAGGGCGACCCCGGACTGCTGGCCCTCTGCGCCCGGATGCTGGCCTGGGACCCCAGCGAGCGCCTGCGGAGCGGCCGGGAGGCCTCCGAAGCGCTGACCCAGTGGCTGGAGGGCGCGGACCGTCGGCAGCGCGCGCTGGCCATCGTGGAGGACGCCCAGGCCCACGCCCAGCGGGCCGCCGATCTGAGCGCCCAGGCGGCGGCGCTGCGGGCCCAGGCCCAGCGCATCCTGGCGCCCCTGCAGCCCTACTCCCCGGCCCCCCAGAAGGTGCCCGGCTGGCGCCTGGAGGACAAGGCGGACGCGGCGGCGTCCCAGGCGGCGCTGGAGCAGGACCTGCAGGAGCAGGCGCTGCAGGCGGCGCTGCGGGTGGACCCTGGGCTGGATCGGGCCCACCGCGCCCTGGCTGCGCTCTACCGGGGCTTCCACGAGGAGGCGGAGCGGGCGGGGCGCACCCTGGAGGTCCAGCGCTGGGAGCAGCGGCTGCGGCTGCACGATCGCGGCGAGCACCAGCAGTACCTCGCTGGCACCGGGGAGCTCTCTGTGGATTTTGAGGGGCCCATCCAGCTCAGCGTTGTGGAGCCCCGGGATCGCAGGCTGCAGCCCCGCTTCCTCCAGACCCTGCAGGGGCCCGTGGAGCGCCTGAAGCTGGAGCGGGGCAGCTACCTGCTGGAGTGCGGGGGCTTTCCGGTGCCGGTGCGCATCGACCGGTCCGGACACTGGAGCCAGCGGGTGCAGCCGCCCGAGGGCCTGGGACCGGAGGACTGCTGGGTGCCCGAGGGGGCCTTCATCGCGGGCGGGGACCCGGACGCAGCGGATGGGCTGCCCGAGCAGAGCGTCTGGGTGGAGGGCTTCGTGATCCGGCGGCACCCGGTGACCGTGGCCGAGTACGCGGCCTTCCTGAACGCGGTGGACGCGCCCGAGCAGCACCTGCCGGCGGACCTGCCCGGGGAGCCCCCCGACCACCAGCTCCGCTTCTGGCGGGAGGGGGGCCGCTACCACGCGGTGCAGCCAGGGATCGCAGCGCCCTGGGATCCGGCCCTGCCCGTCACCAACCTGCGCTGGCACGACGCGGTGGCCTATTGCGCCTGGCGCGCGGCGGTGGACGGGCTGCCCTGGCGGCTCCCCCACTCGCTGGAGTGGGAGAAGGCGGCCCGCTCCGTGGACGGCCGACCCTTGCCTTGGGGGCGCTTCCTGGAGCCCACCTGGGGCAACACCCTGGACGCCAGCCCCCAACGCCCGGGTCGGCTCCCGGTGACCGCGCACCCCGAGGACTGCAGCCCCTACGGCGTGTGCGGGCTGGTGGGGAACACGCGGGATCTGTGCTGGGACCTCTACGCCAAGACGCCCCCCCCGCTGCCGAAGGGCCGGCTGCAGGTCTCCCTCCAGGCGCCCCCCGCGAGCCCCGAGCGCTGGCCGCTGGTGAAAGGCGGCGCCTTCTCTTCCGGTGGTGCGCTCGTGCGCCCGGGGACCCGCTTCGGACTGCACCCGCAGGGCCGGGCCACCAACATCGGCTTCCGCCTGCTGCGGCCCCTGCCCGGCTGAGTCCCCTACTCCATCACGTCCTCACAGCTGCTGCCGTAGGTGACATCAGACGGCGGCGCGGCCGTGTAGGTCCAGACAATCTCCCGGCCCGCGGGGGCCACCGGACCGGTCCCGAACTCCAGCCAGCCCAGCGCGCCCCCCACCCGGAACCAGGTCAGGGTGGTGCCGCTCTTCTGCACCCGCGCCAGCATCGGCCCGACGTTCGGTCCGGGCTCCTTGAAGCTCACGTTCCAGCCGGGTCCACCGGGGGTCTTGTCGGAGTTGGTGAACGGCGCCGCTGGGGCCGACAGGTGTGCAGGGGCGTGGGGGACGCCCTCAGGCATGTTGATCCAGCCGGCCAGCCCCCCGGTGGCGGTGCCGGGCGGCCGCACCAGGCGCAGCGTCGTAGTGGCCCAGGGTGTCACGTCGCCGTTCCAGACCCAGTACTCGCGCTTCTGGGTCCAGGTCACCCCCTTGGCCACGACGTCGCTGTTGTTGGGGGTGCGGATCATCCAGCCCAGCGCGGCGCCTTCGGCGTCCAAGACCTGGAAGATGTGCCCGGTGTTTCCACCGTTCAGTTGCTTGGGCTTGATCACGGGCGGCAGCTCGCGCTTGGGACGCTCCGGCGCCTTGCCCAGCACCTCCCAGTCCTTGGCCCCCTTGGCCGCCGAGAGCAGCGGGGTCTGCTCGATCCGCATCAGGCGCAGCAGCGCGGAGATGTCCTGGGTGAGCTTGCCGTAGGAGACGTCGAAGCTGCGATGGCCGGCGTACAGCTTGACGGTGGTCTTGCTGAGCAGGCTCACCAGCGCCCAGGTGAACGCGCCGTGCCAGCGGTTGTCGAACACCGCCATCTGGCTGGCCTGCCGGAGCTGACAGCCCGCCAGCATCGCCATGTTCCCGTGGGCAAGGGGCACCTCGCCGCGCTCGTAGTAGGGCGCAAGCGCGCGCTCGGGCTGCTCCTGGAGGCAGGTCTCCAGCAGGATCTGCACCGGGTTGGTCTCCGGCAGCTTGCGCAGGCGCTGGAAGAAGGCCCGGTTGAAGGAGATCAGCCCCCGCAGCGGGTCTTCGTCGGTGAACGCATCGCCGTGGAGCACCGACTCGATCTCCAGCAGGGAGTAGCTGACCTGGCCCGCCAACTTCACCGCCTGCGCGGCCTTCTTGTCGCGTCCAGATCCCGTGGCGCCGCCGTCGTCCCCCATGTTGCCCAGGTCCCGCATGAAGCGCTCGACCCCAGCCTCCGCGTCGGAGAGCTCCTGGGCCTCTGCGAGCTGCAGCGCTCGAGTCCGCAGGTCGTCAAAGGGCGCCCCCAGCAGGGCGTCGATGAAGCGCTGGATGCGCTGCGCACTGGGCCCCGTCACCTGCTCCACCGCGCTCACCAGGACCGTCCGCGGCATCCAGCTATCGAAGTCCTTGCAGGGCACCACCCGCACATCGTCCAGGTCGCGCCGGGTGTCCGAGGGCGCCAGGGCGGGGTGCCCACTGGTGCTCACCACGGAGTGCCCCGAGAAGTAGACCACCCCCTGCGTGTTGGGCGCCTGGAGCTGCGCGCTGAGCCAGTCCAGGCCCTCCAGGATGGCGTCGTGGGTGGCCGGGCCGAACTGGGCCTGGGCCATGTTCATGTCGATCGCCGGGTCCCGCCCGTTGGCCACCGCGGCGAACGCGTCCGGGCTGCTCAGGGGAGAGGAGAGGACCCGGATGTTCGCAGCGGGGACCTCCATCATCCGGACCAGCATGGCCATCGAGCGCAGGTCGTTGAGCGCCCCAGGGAGGTCATTGTGGCCCATCGGCCGCCCGGTGCTGCGGTCCAGCGTGCTGTAGTCGGCCACGCCGATCAGCAGCGCGAAGGTCTGGGGGGCGGGCGTCTCGGGCAGGGTCTCAGGCTGGGTCTCAGGCACGGGGGGCTCCCATCACAAGGTCGAACAGACCGGAGCAGGGACAACAGCCACCCCACAACCCGGCTCTGGGAGCGTAGCGCCCCGGCCACTGGCCCACGATTACCGGCGCTAACGCCCGCATCCGCTCAGTCCACCGGCGGGTAGAACTCCAGCCGCTGCACCTGCACGCCGCTGCCCTTGAGCCCGGCCTCGAACAGCGCCAGGTTGCTCTCCCGGTAGTGGAAGGGCACGACCACCTGGGGCGCAAACGCCGCCACGCAGCTCGCCGCCTCCTGGGGGGTCATCGTGTAGGGCAGGTTCATGGGCACCAGCGCCAGATCGATGTCCTCCAGGGCCTTCATCTCGTCGGTGCAGGCGGTGTCCCCGGCGATGTAGATGCGCCGACCGTCCACCTCCAGCAGGTAGCCATTGCCCCGCCCCTTGTCGTGGTAGAGCTTGCCCGGCTCCGGGCCCCGGGTGTGGTTGTACATGGGCGTTGCCAGCAGCCCCACGCCGGCCCACTCCAGGGTCTCCCCGTTGGCCAGCACGTGGTCCACGCCCTCCAGCTTGTCGGCCACCGCCTGGGGCGCCACCGTCACCGTCTCCCCGTCCGAGACCGCCGCGACGGCCGCCGCGTCCAGGTGGTCGGGGTGGATGTCCGTGATCAGCAGCAGATCCGCCGCGGGCAGCCCCGCCAGAGGCCCCTTGCTCCAGGGGTCCAGCCAGATCACCTGCCCCTGCGCCTCCAGGTACAGGCTGCCGTGGTAGACGGCGTTCAGGGTGATGGGGCCGCTCTCCCCGGCCAGCGTGTAGCTGCGGGCGGGCTCCGCGTCGCTCACCGCGTCCATCAGCGCCTGGCCGACGCCCGGGTGGGTGAGCAGCCCGTCAAAGCGCTCCGAGCTGGGGCCCATGGCGAACACCGGAACCGGCAGGTGCGTGTGGGTGCCGTTGGACCAGACCACCTGCGACTGGGCGGAGAGCTCCCGGGCCAACAGCGCGGTGCGGCCGTCCTGTCCGAAGGGGTAGAAGGCCTCGAAGTCGTGGATCTCCGGGAACTGCTCCGCCTCCAGATAGCCGTGCCCCTCCACCGGGTAGTGGTTGGGTTCGCTGGCGAGGACACGCTCGGCCCCCTCCACGCTGAGCTGGAAGGGGGTGATGGCGTTGACCATCTCGGCAAGCTGCGCCGGGGTCCCGCCCTCCAGCGCCTTGAAGTCCCCGATCACCCCTCGGTAGGTCTGGCTCTGCGCGTAGTGCGCGTCCAGCAGGCTGTCCTCGCCGAAGTACCAGCTCGGCTGGTAGGGCTGCTCCTCGGTGAACACCCCGCCCAGCGCCTGAGGCTCGTTGGGCATGTTGGAGCGCCCGTAGGCGAACCCGAAGCCCCCCGTCTCGTGGTCGGCGGTGACCACCAGCAGCACCTCGGGGTGGGCCGCCGCGTAGTCCACCAGGTACTGCAGGGTCTCGTCCGCCTTGACCATCTCGTGCAGCAGGTAGCCGGGGTCGTTGGCGTGGCCGGCCCAGTCGATCTGCCCGGCCTCCACCATCAGGAAGAAGCCGTCTGGGTCCTGCTCCAGCAGCTCCACGGCGGCCTGGCTCATCTCCCGCAGGGTGGGCTCGGTGCGCGCAGCGTCTTGGCGGCTGGCGTGGTCCGAGATGCCGTCCAGCATGCCGCTGTTGGCGAACAGCCCCAGCACCGGGGTCTGGGCCTCCGCGAGTTCGTTGCGCTCGGTGATCACCGAGAAGCCCAGGGACTGGGCCTCCGCGAGCAGATCCTGACCGTCCGTGCGCTTGCCGCCCTGCTCGGTGGGCACAAAGTGGCGCATACCTCCCGAGAAGAGCACGTCCGCCGAGCTGCGGACGAGCTGGGCGGCGATGTCGTTCTCCTGATCCCGGTGCCCCACGTGGGCCGCGAAGGCCGCCGGCGTGGCGTGGGTGATCCGGGTGTCGGAGACCAGCCCGGTGGCCTTGCCGTTGGCCTCGGCGCGCTCCAGCACGGTCTCCAGGGCCTGGCCCTGGGTGCCCACGCCGATCACCTCGCTCAAGGTGGACTCTCCGGTGGCGAGCTGGGTCGCGCTGCAGGCCGAGTCCACCACCAGGCGGTCGTGGGGGGAGGTCTGGGAGATGCCCACGTGCCCCTGCTCGGAGAGCCGGTCGAACGCCGTCTCCGGGTAGGCGTAGCTGCCCTCGGCGGCGCGCTGGGCGAAGAGCTGCAGCAGCCCGACCTGGCCGGGGCCCATGCCATCGCCGATGAACAGGATGACGGACTGGGGCTGGGCCGGAGCCTCGGGCTCCAGGGGGACGACGACCTCGACCGCGGAGGGCTCAGGGGTCTTGGGGCAGCCGAGGAAGAGCAGGAGGGTGGGCAACATGGGGACCTCGCCGGGGGGGAAGGATCCCTATCGGATGCAGGGCCACGGCGGGGTGACGAGGGGTGAGCGACGGAGTGACGGGGGCAGAGCGCCCCCTCAGCCCTCCGAGAACAGGCTGGGGAGCTCACCGGTCAGCGCGACGATGGGCAGCAGCAGGGTGTCACCCGCGGGGTTCAACTGCACCCCCGCTGCGATGCCCACGCCCCCGTCCAACGGCCGCACGGACCCCGTGAGCTGGGCTGCCCACCCCAAGGCATCGGGCTCCAAGGTCCCCTTGAGCTGCCCCTCCACCGCAAAGTAGTTGTTGCCCTTCTTCTCGCTGACGTAGGCCGCCGCGAGCTGGAGCTCCGCGCCCCTGGGCTCGAAGCCCGCACCAAAGCCCGGCGTCCACTGGGCCCCCAAGGCAGCCACGAAGCCTGCGGGCAGGTACATCGACCCCGAGAGGCCGAGTCCAGCGGCGCTGTGCGCGTAGGTGCTCTGCTCGTTCTCCTGGGCGCTGACTCCTGCGTAGCTCCCCTGAAAGTCCAGGCGGTACAGCGGGCGCTTCCAGCTCCGCAGGGCGACGTTCTGGATGGGCAGGCTGTCCGGAGTCCCCAACACGAGCCCCTCCAGCGCGATCGACTTGGACTCCTGCAGGAAGTCGATCACCTCGTCAAAGTAGCGGTCGGAGGCCACCGCCGTGCACTGCCCGTTGATGGCTACGCCTTCTCCGTCAGCATCCCGGAGCCGCTCCGCCTCCTGGATCGCCGCGTCCACCCGGTCGGTCCAGGATCGGCCGCTTCCATCCCCTTCCAGCTCCGCCATGGCCTGCGCCGCCAGCGCCTTGCCGACGCTCACCACGTCGCTGACCGAGGAGCCCTGGGGGAGGATCTCCACGCCCTGGGCGGTGGCGACGTGGCAGAAGGCGGCGTGTGTGTTGATGGCGTCGTCAAAGCCCAGCTCGGCATCCAGCGCCTGCCCCTGGGCCTCCAGGCGCTCAAGGACCAGCGCCTCGAACTCGTACTGGAGACTGCGGGTGTTCGCGAGCGCAAAGCTGGCGTTCAACCGCGTCTCTCCAGACGGATCCCCCGAGAGGACCCCGGCCGGGAGGGACGCCCCGAAGCTGGCTGCGGTCGCGGGCCCACCGACCCGGGTCGTCAGCGAAGCCTCCAGCGTGGATCCCCCGGGCGTCGCGCTCAGCGCCCCACCGGACCAAGGGGTGGCCGTGAAGCTCTCCTGCGCGAAGCCCAGGCTACACAGAAGCAGGAACATCAGCCCTCCACCGTGACAACGCGCACGATCAGGTTCTGCCCGCTATGGCCCGTCTCGGTCTCGACCTTGTCGACCTCCTGCTCGCCCAGGATCGCCGTGGCCTCGATGCCCGTGCCCTCCGTCGCGCGGACGTAGACGGCCCACGCCAGGTACTTCCCCGCGGGCTCAGCCTGGACCGTCCGCCGGTACACGCCCTCATCATCGGGCTCAACCGGGACGACCTCGTCCCCCTCCACCTGACCGCTCTGGTCCTGGTCCACGCCGATCAACACCTCCTGGACCGTCGCCAGGTTGTCCAGCTTCAAGCGGACCTCTACCGTGAGATGCACCACTTCCACTCCCTTCGTCGCCCGCAGGCTACACCCAGAGGCGGAGCCAGAGAGAAGCCGTGAACGAGCTCGACCCCCAAAAGCACGCCCTACGGACTGAACTCAAGGCCCGCCGCGCCGCCCTCTCCCCCACCGAGCGCCAGCGCCTCTCCGAGCAGGCCTGCGCCCACCTCTTGGCCAGCCCGATCTGGCAGCAGGCCCAGGTCATCGGGATCTTCCGGTCCATCGGCGCGGAGATCTCCACCCAGCCGCTGTTCGCGGAGGCGGAAGCCAGACAGCAGGTCCTCGCCTGCCCCTTCATCCAAGGGAGGGAGGAGCCGCTGGGTTTTCGAGCGGTGGACCCGCACACCGTCTGGCACCAGGGTCCCCTCCGCACCCTGGAACCCTCGCCCGCAAGCGAGGTGATCCGGCTGCAGACCCTGGACCTGGTCGTGGTGCCTGGGCTCGCCTTCGACCACCAGGGAGGCCGCCTGGGCTACGGCGGGGGCTACTACGACCGCACCCTGCCCCACACGGGCCCAGCGGTGATGCTGGCGTTCGCCTGCCAGCGGGTGCCGTGCGTGCCGATGGGGCCGACGGATCAGCCGGTGCTCGGGGTCGTCACGGAGCACGGCGCCGCGCTGCGGTCGGTGATAATGGCGCCTCCCCCCTGAGAGCCCCCTCGCCGCCCGATGTCCGCCCCGTCCCTGCAAGCGCGTGTCGCTGCCGTCCTGGCTGACTCCCCCGACACCGACCCGGCAGAGATCGCGGCCGTGCTGGTGGACGCCGACGACCTGGGGCTGCGGCTGGATCGGGCCTGGGAGAGCCTCTCCGACGACGCGCAGACGCTGCTGCGTGCACGCGGGCGCTGGATCCGCTGGCGACCGGAGGCGGCCACCCTCACCCAGCTCCCGGACGCCCGGGTCGCGCTGGGCCGACACGCCCTCAAGGCCGCCGGCTGGCTGGACGAAGACGGCGCGCTCCCCCTGGAGATCCAGGGCTGGTGCCGCGCCCGCCTGGGACCCACCTCCGAGCAGATGGCGCGGGCCGCGGACGCAGCGGAGGCAGCCTTCCACCAGCTCCGCTACGCCGGGCTGGGAGACCTGGAACGCCGGGCGCGCCTGGAGCTGTGGGAGCGCTGGGACCCCACCCCCGAGATCGCCCAGTGGGCCGCCATCGCGCGCGAAGAACCCCTGGATCAGGTGTGCGACCGCTGCCGCGTCTGGGCGCTGATCGAGCAGAGCCGAGCCGAGAACTGGCGCGGCTGGGAGCAGCAGGCCGAGCGCACGCTGCGAGAAGCCGAGCGCCTGGCGAGCACCCCCCAAGAGCGCTTCTTTGTCGCCTTCCTGCGGGTGGTCCGGGCCCCCCGGGACCCCAGCCAGACCCCTGGGCGCCTGGACGCGCTGGAGGCGCTGGTGGCCCAGGAGGCGGACCGGCTGTTCGTGAACCAGGCGCGCTACTTCTGGGCTTGGGAGCTCCAGGAGGACGCCCTGCCGCACCTGGAGCGGAACATCCAGCTCGCCCAGAAGCTGGGCTTTGTGCACCGACAGGACCAGATGCGGCTGCTGGCGGTGAACTTCCAGTGGCCGGACGCCCAGCGCATGCGCGCTCAGGCCGAGCTGCTGCACAGCGGCCCAGAGGGGCAGCCTCCGCGGGATCAGTGGAACCACCACTGGGCCTGGACCCGCATCCACCTGGCGGAGCAGGACCTGGCCGCCGCCGAGCGCCACGCCCTCAAGCTGGTCGAGATCCCCGAGTCCAGCACCCAGGAGATGGGGGTCCCCTTCACGGTCCTGGCCCTGGCTCGGCACGCGCGCGGCGACCACGCGGGCTGCCAGGAGGCTCTGCGCCAGTCGCGCCGCCTGGGCGCCGGTCGCTTCGAAGAACGCCTGCGCGCCTGGGCGCAGCGCACCATGGCCGGCGGCCCCTACTTCCCCCTGCCCTCCTCCCGCGTGCAGCCCACCCCCGACTTCAGCCCCTGGGTCAGCCAGGACGGGCAGCGCCTGCAGCTCGCGGAGCACGCCCCGGTCGTCGACCTCAGCCGCAGCCCCGTCGCCACGGCGATCCTGCGCAGCCTCATCCAGGGCCCCCACAGCACCGACGCGCTCATCGACCGCGTCTGGCCGGACGACGCCAGCAGCTACGAGTCCCTCAAGGCCCGCCTGCACTCCGCCGTCCGCATGCTGCGAAAGAAAGGGGTGAAGCTCACCTTCGTCGACCGACAGTACCGCCTCACCGGCCTGAGCATCCGCCCCTGAGGCCGCCTGGGCGGGGCATCTCAGCGGGTCTCAGCGGGCCTGCGTTGAAGGGCGGCCGGGCGCTGGTCAAGCTCCCCTCCCAGACCCAGGGAGAGCGGGACGATGGACCTGAGCGACCACGAGTTCCTGGCCGGCGTCGAGCTGGCCGACCGCACCGCCGTCATCGCAGCCCACGCCCCCGGGCAGCCCGCAGACCGCCCCCAGACCACCGTGCTCACCTGCGATCCCAGCGGCCAGTGGTCCCGGGTCGCCGCGCTGGATCACGGCACCACCAGTATGGCCCGCAGCCCCGACGGCACCCAGGCCCTGTTCTGCGACATGTACGGCCGCATCACCGCCTGGAGCCCCCAAGGCCGGCGCCGCCTGGACGTCCACCGCCCCCAGCCCGAGATGCCTCTGCCCACCCTCCGCTGCGTGGACGGGGTGCTCTACGCCCTGGGCCTGGACCACCAGGTCTTCGCCCGCCGATCCGGCCGGTGGCGCGCCCTCCACGGCCCTGAGCTCCAACAAGGCGACGGCGTCCGCGGCTTCAACCACGCCCTGCGCCTGCGCGATGGCCGCCTGCTCTGCCTGGGCGTTCAGGGCGCCCTCCACGCCCACGGTCCCCAGGGTTGGCAGGCCCTCCCTCGCCCCACCCGACTCACCCTGGGCTGCGGGATCCAGGAGGAGGAGCGGCTGGTGGTGGGCGGCAAGTGTGGGTCCATCTTCCTGGGCTCGCCGGCTGCCCTCACCCGCCTGGAGCACCAGACCACAGACGAGGACATCCTGGGCATCGCCCGCTTCGGCGATCTCACCTGCGTGTCCACGCCCCTGGAGATCTTCACCCTGGACGGCGAGGGCCTGGAGCTCGAGGTGTTCGCCGACGGCCAGAGCGTCGCCACCGTCGGCCCCCTCTTCACCGGCCCCTCCGGCATCTGGTCGGTCGGACGCCGGGACGTGCTCCGCAACGACGGGGAGGGCTGGGAGATCATCGGCCAGAACTGGTAGCCGTACCCACCGCGGGATCGCGACTTCGCTGCCCCGCTTGCCGCCCCAGAATGGGAGCCCTATCCTGCACCCGGATTCTGGAGGACGCCGTCTCAAAGGCCAGCGCCATCGCCCTGCCTCTGCTCGCCGCCGCGCTCGCTGCGGGCACCGGCTGCGTGCACGCCTACCAGCCCATGGCCGGCCTCAACGGCCCCGTGGTCATCGACACCGGCGCCCAGAACTTCCCCGACCTGCAGCTCCAGATCGTCTGCAACCAGGGCGACCTGCTCAACCGGCAGGAGGCCGCGGTGCTCTGCCAGAACGCCGCCACGCTCTTCCGCAACCAGGGCGCGACGGTCACCACGCGCATCGGCAATGAGCGCAGCTACGGCGGCGCGCAGCAGGAAAGCGACAGCGAGCAGCGCGTGGACCTCAGCCTTGAGCTGACCTCGCGCGAGGTCCACACCTTCAACGACCCGGTCATGTGGACCCTGTGCGTGTTGACCTGCTCGGTGGTGCCCGCCATGAGCGAGTCCTCGTTCGCCCTGGACGTCGTGATCCGCGACGGGACCGGCTTCCTGCTGGCCACGGAGACCCTGGAGGGCCGCATCATCGAGCGCGTGGGCGTCGGCATCTGGGCCCTGAACATGGCCCTGGACGTGCTGCGCTCCGACTACGAGAAGATGGCCGAGGACGCCGCCAAGCAGGACCTGTCGAACGACCTGTACGGGCAGCTCAGCCAGCTCGTGTTCAACGCCCAGAGCCAGTGGGAGGTGCTCCAGGAGCTGCCTCCGGTGGAGCGCTGAGTGGGGCTCTACCTGGCGCTGTGGACCCTGTGGTTCAAGATCTCGAACGTCGGCAACCCGGCGCCGGGGCTGTTCAACTCCCGCACCGAGGCGCAGAACCTGGAGTGTGAGCGCGTGCCCGTCCCGGTGGCCGTCGAGCGCTACCCCGGCGTGGTCCCTCCCCCCGACCCCCGCGGCGACCTGATGGAGCGCCAGGTGCTCATCTGCAGCGAGCGCCTGCTGCCCGCGGATCTGCGCGCCCCCCAGGACGAGGCCCTGCTCATCGGCATGGAGGCCAGCGCCCGGGAGATCGCCGCCATTGCCACCGCCAGCCGCCCGGAGCTCAAGGACGCCCTGTGGCTGGTCGAGAGCCACACCAGCAACCCCCAGGTCAACGACAAGCTCTCCTTCGCCACCAAGAACGCGATGGTGGACCTGGGCCTCCAGGTGTCCGACAGGACGCCGGTGTTGGGCTTTGATGACGTCTCGGTCATCACGCGCCTTCCACCGCTCGAGGCCTGGCCTGCGGCCTGCTTGCGCTACCACCAGACGGGAGCTCTGGGCGCCGGCGAGGCCCTGCTGGCGTCGACGCTGGTGGACCCCCGCGAGACCCAACTGCACACGGGCGTCTGCGCCCAGGGGGCCTGGACATGGCTGCGCTGACCCTGTGGCTGTGGGCGGCGCTCTGCGGGGTGGCCCAGGCCGGCCCCATGGAGGACGCCCGCGACGCCGAGCTGGACCGCGCCCGCGCGCAGGTCGCCAACCAGGTGCAGCTCAGCGCCTACGACCTGCTGGACGAGCTGGTCTACCAGTGGACCCAAGAGGCCCCCTTCGCCACGCCCACCCCGGTCGTGCTCGCCGGCGTCACGGTGCCGGTCGGCCTGGGCACCGGCCTGGAGGGGCTGCTCGAGAACCACCTGGCCAAGCTGCTCTTCGAGAACCCCACCACCCACGTTCAGCTCGCCCACTGCCCGAGCTGCACCGCCGTCGTCGTGCACTCCGGCCCCGAGGGCACGGTCATCTCCCGGGGCGTCGACAACCCCCAGGTGCTCCAGGAGCTGGGCGGCGCCGGCAAGCACGCCCTGTTCATCGACGTGGAGGCCGAGGGCACCTGGCTGGTCCTGCGCGCCCGCATCACCAAGCTCACGCCCGACCTGCCCATCGTGTGGAGCCACACCCTCAGCACCTCCGCCAGCACCCCGGCGCTGCTGCGCCAGCCCGACAACCTCAAGTCGGCCGAGGACGCCCGCCAGGAGTACCTGGACGTGCTCGAGGGCCACGGCCCCCTCACCGTGCCCCTCCGCATCGGCGTGCGCACCTACGCCACCCGCCCCAACGAGGCAGCCGGCACCGCGCCTCCGCCCTTCTTGTGGTTCCAGAGCGGCGTCGAGCTCAGCCCCACCCGCTCCCAGGTCTGGACCACCAGCTTTGTGGGGGGCTACGCCATCATCCCGGACGCCTACCAGGGCCTGATGGGCCAGGTGCGCCTGAGCCGCCTGCTCACCGGCCGCCACCGCTCCCTCACCCGCCCCGACCTCTACCTGATGGGCGGCGCGTCCGTCTCCCACGTCTGGGGCCCCGCCACCGGCGGCTTCTCCAACGACCGCCTGACCGCCGACCAGATCCTCGCTTCGGCCGACGGGGACGACCCCAGCGCGAGCTTCGGGGCCTTCCACATCGGGGTGGACATCCGCATGGGGAACCGGGTCGGCGTCTCCTCCTTCCTGGAGACCCTGCCGGCCTACTCGGGCTCCAACAACCTGGGCGCCCACGTGGTGTTCGCGAACGTCCGCTTCCAGAGCTTCGGCACCGAGGTGTCCTTTTGCTTCTGAGAGCCCTGGCCCTTTTGCTGCTCAGCCTGCTGATGGTCCCCGTCGCGCACGCCGACTCGGCCACCACCCGCGACGCGCTGGACCGCCTGGAGGAGATCCTGGAGGTCCAGGTCGCCGAGGGCCGCCTGGATCCGGAGCTGGTCACCCCCGCCATCCTGGTCGAGGCCACCCCCCGCTACGAGAGCTCCCAGGACTGGTTCGCCGTGCGCTCCATCGAGGTGCTCCAGTCCGCGTTCGGCAACGGGTCCCTGCGGCTCTGTGAAGCCTGCATGGTGCCGCGCACCACCGTCACTGATGGGTCCCTCCACTACCAGTCGGGGCCGGTCAGCCTCAGCGAGGTCATGCGTCTGGACGACAACACCCGCGGGAGCTCGCCGGCCGCGCGCACCGGGGTGTGGCTCAAGGAGCTGCCCAGCGGCGTGTCCATCCGCATCGTGGACCTGAACACCGGGCGCGTGGTGTTCGCCACCAACGTCGACCCCATGCTCATCGAGAACGAGCGCTCCCGCCGCAACTACACCCTGGCCCAGGAGCTGGATCGGCGGGCGCGGGGCGACAGCCTCACCCACGTGTTCGTGGACGCCGCGCTGTGGCCTGGGCAGCACCTGGCCGTGGACTTCACCGACCAGTGGGGCCCCACGAACAACAACCTCTCCGGCGTCAGCGTGACCCTGTTCGACCCCATCCTGGGCATCGGCGGGTCCTACTACCGCGTGCTGCCCATCGGCGATGTGATGGTGGGCGGCAAGGCCGTGCTCAGCCTGCCCACCGCCATCGTGCGCGCGGTGGACACAAGCGACGAGCAGGTCGACGTGATCGACCCCCTGCTGTCCGCCGTCGGCGTGGTCCGCGTGCCCTTCGGCCGTGGCAACTACGGCGTGGTGATGACCCTCTCGACCAACGGACAGTTCGGCCTGGGCATCTCGCTGCTGAACCCCCGCTTCATCCCGGTGGCCCTATGATCTCCCTTGTGTGGCTCGCGCCCCTGCTCACCGGCTGCGCGACCCGGAACTACACCCACTACCTGATCGAGCCCGCCCCCGAGGTCAACCAGACCTTCGAGGAGGAGGAGGGCACGCAGCTCCGCCCCATGGGCTTCGGCTCCACCACCGCGATGACCGTGAGCTGGAACGACGGGGACGTCATCACCGAGGTCCAGATCCCCATGCTGGCCAGCGGCCAGCGCATCGTCATCGAGCACACCGCCCAGGCCACGGACGTGGAGACCATCCCGGCCACCCGCCTGGTCCCCCCGCCCCCCATCGAGGCCGACGCGGTGCTGGAGGATGCCTACCGCGAGCGCGGGCTGCGCGTGAACAGCGACGCCCCCGCCGTGAGCATCATCCAGGCCCGCAGCCGCATGAACGAGGCCATCTCGGCCGGCAACTACGAGCTCGCCCTGCAGTGGTGCGAGCTCATCCTGGCCCGCTACCCCTCTCACCCCGAGACACTCCGCGCCAAGGGCTCCATCCTGATGCTCATGGGCGAGCGCGAGAAGGCCATCGAGGTCTACGAGCAGGTCGAGGAGATCGAGAGCGACCCCCAAGTCCGCCAGCAGCTCGAAGCGCTGCAGAGCGGCTCGCTGTAAGGACACAAACGTGCAGATCCTTGGACTCGCCCTGCTGGTCTTCGTCGTCGCCTACGGCTTCGGCGGCGAGCGCGACGCCACCACCGTCTCCGCCTTCGACCCCCACGCCTTCATCGTCGTGATGGGCGGCTCGCTCTCCGCCATCCTGGTGATGTCGAGCGCCACCACGACCTTCCGCACCTTCGCGGCCCTGCGGGAGCTGATCCCCGGCCTGGGGGTGATGAAGAAGACCAACGAGTCCATGGAGGCGGAGCGCACCCAGTTCCAGAAGCTGTGGCTGGACGGCAACCGCTCCCAGGCCGTCGCCCTGGCCGAGGGCAGCGCCCACCCGGTCACCCAGCGCATGCTCCAGCTCGTGCTCAGCCGCGCCCCCAAGGAGGGGGTCAAGGCCGCGTTCACCGAGCTCCAGCACGCGGAGATGTCCCGCCACCAGCCGGCCGTGGGCAACTGGGAGCTGCTGGCCAAGCTGGCGCCCTCCATGGGCATGGTCGGCACCATCACGGGCATGATCCAGCTCTTCAAGACCATGGGGGACGCCGACACCGACCTGGGCGCGTCCATCTCCCTGGCCTTGCTGGCCACCCTCTACGGCGTGGCCTTCGGTGCGGGCGTCGCGGGGCCCATCGGCCACTTCCTGCGCAACCACCTGGACGAGCGGCTGGGGGTGCTGGAGCGCTGTGAGCAGACCGCCCTGGAGCTGATCGCCTGGTCCGGGAGAGAGCCGTGAAGAAGCGCTCCTACACCAGCGAGGAGGGCTGGCTGCTGTCCTACGCGGACCTGATCACCAACCTGCTGGTGTTCTTCGCGATGCTGCTGGCGGCGGCGGACATGAACCAGGTCAAGATGCAGCAGATCGCCGAGAGCCTCAGCGGTGTGGAGCAGCCCGCCAGCCTGTCCTCGATCCAGGATGAGATCGAACAGCGCATCCAGGAGGAGGGGCTCCAGGAGTTCATCTCCACGGAGCTGACCGAGGACGGCCTGGAGATGTCCCTGAACTCCGGGCTGGTGTTCGACTCCGGCTCCAGCAGCATCCGACCGGAGCACCAGGAGACCCTGAGCCGGATGCTCAGCACCCTGAGCCCCTACCAGGACAAGTACCGCTTCGCGATCGAAGGCCACACGGACTCCACCCCCATGGCCGGCCCCATGACCAACTGGGAGCTGTCCACCAACCGGGCCAACGCCGTGCGTGGCCGCCTGGAGGGCGTCGGCGTCCCCTCCGAGCGCATCCGGGTCGAAGGCTACGCCGACACCAAGAAGCTGGACGAGTCGCTGCTCGTCGGGCTCTCCGAGCAAGAGCGCCTGGCCCGACACCGGCGCGTCGTAGTGCGGGTTTACTGATGTTTCTACTGCTGCTGCTGAGCGCCCAGGCCCAGGTGCCCAAGCGCACCATCCCCCCCACCGTGCTGGCCGAGGTCCAGGAGCTGGAGAACCGCTTCGAGCTGGCCCTGGCCCAGGACTGCGACGCGACCCGCTGCAGCTCCCGTGGCTGCACCTACGTGGATCACGCCGTCGCGGACCAGGGGCGCGCGCGCTCCCTGCCCGGGCTCACCCAGGAACCCGGCCCCGGCTCGGAGCCCTCCCAGGAGTTCCTGACCCGGGCGAGCTGCTCCTACGCCCACGAGGCGGCCATGGAGCCTGGGGACATCCAGATCCTCAACTCCCGGCTGCAGACCCGCCTGTCTTCCGGCTGGGTGGCGGTCTCGGTGAGCAACCAGGCCCTCAAGCCCCTGCCCGAGTACCTGCGCGGCCCCGTCGAGCCCGAGGTGATCGAGGCCGAAGAGGCCCCCGAACAGGAGCTCCCGCCCGCCCCCACCCCCTCCCGCGCCGACGAGCTCTGGAGCGCGCTGCTCCCCCACTTCTTCTGGATGGTGGGCATCGGCCTTGGGACCCTGGCGGCGATGTCCCTGATCTGGGGCTGGCGCCGGCTGGGGCGCCTGTCCCCCGAAGACCAGGCCCTGCTGGCCCAGCTCAGCGAGCCCGAGCCCGAGCCCAGCGAGCCCGCTCCGGTGGCCGCCGTGGTCGAGGGCGACGCCGACCAGGCCTGGGTGGACGCGCAGCGTGGTCAGTGGAAGCAGCGCCTCGCCGATGCCCAGGATCCCCTCCCCCAGGCGCTGGTCACCGAGCTGCTCCGCGGTGAGGACCGGGAGCTCCTGGTCCAGGCCCTCCTCCTCTTCCCGGAGCTGGCCGGGGCCTTCCCCCAGAGCGGGGACCTCGCCGACGACAAGCTGGAGCTGGCCGCGCGCCTGCGCAGCGCCGAGCTGGGCTCCCTGGACCAGGCCGCCTTCTTCGAGCGCCTGAATCGCCACGCCCTCTCCGCGCAGCTCGGCGCCCAGGCGGACGCGGACACCCTGCGCAGCCTCAAGCAGGACTTCGGCGCGGCGGGGCTCGCGGAGCTGATCGCTCAGGTGCCGGCGCGCATCGGCGGCCTGCTGTTCGCCCTGGCTCCCCTGCCCACCCAGATGGAGGCGGCGCGGCTGCTGAGCGCCGAGCAGCTCCAGGCCTGCGCCCACCAGCTCCTGCTCAGCGACCGCATGGACCGGGACGAGGCGGCGTGGCTGTTCGCCCTGCTGGACGCGGCCAAGGAGGGCGGCATGCCCCAGGGCCCCGCGCCCACCCGGGTCCGGGATCAGGGGCCGCGCTTTGACGCCGCCGGGGCCTTGAGCCTGCTCCTTCCTCGCCTGCACCCGGATGCCCGGCGGGCCCTGTTCGAGCAGGTCAGCCAGCGCTTTGGTGGGGCCCTCCCTGCCTGGCACAGCGAGATCCTCTTCTCCGACCTGCTCTTCTCCCTGGAGGACGAGGCCCGGGCGGATCTGCTGCTCTCGGTGGACGTGGACGCGCTCAAGGCCTGGATCGGCGCCCTGTCCGCGGACAGCCGCGAGGCCCTGGTCCAGACCCTGCCCAACACCCTCAAGGCCAGCCTGATGGGGCCGGCGCCCGAGCTGAACCCCGAGCGGGTGACGGCGGGTCGGGTGGCCATCGCGCGGGGCCTGCAGCGGCAGCTCCGGCGGGCTGGGCTCTCCTTCGAAGCGGCGGTCCTGCGATGATCTCCGGCCCCGGCATTGCCTGGCTCACGGCGCTGCTGGGGTGCCCCAAGGTGCCGCT
Organism: Myxococcota bacterium; assembly: GCA_036229005.1. Classification (GTDB taxonomy): domain Bacteria; phylum Myxococcota_A; class UBA796; order UBA796; family CAJQPC01; genus CAJQPC01. The sequence continues at coordinate 25,163 of JAZAMN010000014.1, read as the reverse complement.
CTACCCGGTGAACGCGAGCTTCAACGTCTCGGACGCGGCGTGGTTCGAAGAGGAGCAGACGCTCTTTGTGTTCTGGGACGTGGAGGCCGAGCAGGGCCTGGGCGACCCCAGCGTCATCGAGATCACCTGGGCGACCGACGACGAGCGCGTGGACTGGACGCCGGTGACCGAGCTGGAGATGGTGCACACGCACGAACCGGTGGACTGCGGGATCCAGGCCCTGTGCGGGAGCGCGAGCATCCACATCGAGCTCGAGCCCCGCGAGGTGCAGGTGCGCCTGCGCTACCACCAGGACGGCGAGCTCTCCCTGGAGCCCAACACCATCTTCAACGTGGTGCGCGCGGGGGACCCCCACAACAGCCGCAGCCTGCAGGTCTACGGCGTGCTGGACGAGACCAACCAGTACATCCAGTGGCGCGGCCGGCACATCTTCCCCACCCTACGCAACGAGCAGGCGCAGGGGCTGGGCCTGCGGCGACACTTCGAGATCGGCGAGCAGGTGGTGGGCACCGCGACGCTGCCCTGGGACGAGAACCCCTACGGCTACGGGGTGGGCTGCCCGGCGGCCTTCGACAGCGTGGGGGACTCCAGCGTGGAGACCGACGCCCGGGCGGAGTTCAACACCGAGCCGCTGCCCCTGTCGGCCTCCGAGCTGCCGCTGATCTGCGCGGAGAGCACCGTCACGGACGCGACCGGCACCTTCACGACCGACGCCTGGGCCCGCAAGAACCCCCAGGCCCGCCCGGCCTTTCCGCTGCTGCGCAGCCCGGTCGAGGAGACCGTGCGCCTGGAGTTCTTCATCGCCCCCTGCGAGCGGGTGATCGACGAAGACCACGAGGAGATGCAGCGCCAGCGCCTGCTGGTCCCCGACCTGCCCGCCTTCTGCTCGGAGGGCTGGGAGGAGGATGTCTGGGTCGAGGAGCTGGTCGTCGCGATGACCGACGCCATCGAGGCCCAACGCCCGGCAGGTCAGGACATGACCCTCGTGATCGGACTGCACCGAGACGAGGTCGGGGTGGCCCTCGCGGTCGAAGAGGCCCTGGCGCAGGTGGTCCCCGAGGAGCGCGAGCGCAGCTCACCCCGGGTGGCGGGCGCCTGGGTGTTCGACAGCAGCGCGCGCCTGCTCGAGGACGAGACGCTGGAGCCCTCGGTGCTGTGGTGCCCCTCCCGGGCCAGCGAGACCGCGTCTGGGCGGAGCTGCCCCATCCAGCCCAACAACCCGGATCTGGAGCTGGGGCCCTTCAACTTCGGGACGCTCCCCATCCTGCCGGACCGCAGCGCCTACCTGGAGTTCCTGGAGACCTACAGCAAGCGCCAGGCCGGCGAGGTCCTGAGCCTGAGCCTGAGCGCGCCGCAGTTCGCGACCACCACCGAGCACGTGGACCTGGGAAGCTTCGGGGCCATCAGCTTCTTGAGCGACGAGGCCATCTACGCCGCCTCCAGCGACGCGTTCAGCTACTGCCAGGTGGACTCCCCCCTGGCCGTGTACATCCGCTCCGACCTGCTGGCCTCCGGCGAGCTCTACGAGCTGGTGCGCGAGGACTGCGAGAGCGGCGCCATCGACCCCAGCTTCTGCGAGGCCCTGGCCGCAGGCGTGCTCCCCTTGAGCAGCCTGCCCGAGTGGCACGCTTCGGTCGGCGAGGAGCGCTACGACCTGGGCGTGTTCTGGGACTTTCCCTTCCTGCTCCACGTCGAGTACGAGTCCTTCCTGGCGGGCGCCGCCAGCGCCTTCTCCTTCTCCGTGCCCTTCGGCATCGCGCTGGACGGCGAGAGCTACCTGGGCTCCTACATCTGGACCGCCGACAGCTTCGACATCGAGGACGAGCTGGCCCACTGCACCCGCTTCTGCGACCACCCCACCTTCGACACGGCGGGCGTCTACCACGTCACCGACAGCTTCCGGGAGGCCTACGCGACGAGCTGCTACCGGCCCAGCTTCCCCCTCACCACCGACGGGGGCTTCCCCAGTGATCCTTAGCCTGCTCTGCCTGCTGAGCGCGGGCGCCTGGGCGGACGAGGCCCCCCAGGACAGCCCCGCCGAGCGCACCGAGGACAGCGACACCCTGGCCGAATACCGCCTGCCCTTCTCGGTGCTCGCGGAGCGCTCCATCGGCATGAGCTCCAAGTCCGTCGAGTACAACTGGCGGGACAGCGCCGTGCAGGTCGCCGCCACCGGCACCCACTACTTCGAGCTGAACAACTACAGCAGCATGCGCGCCGGGGCCCTGGTGCGCATGCCCAGCGAGGGCCTGATCTACGAGCTGGCGCTCACCCGCGTCTGGGTCTGGGACTCCCCCGCCAGCGAGCAGCTCGCCCTGACCCCCTACCGCCAGCCCGGCCGCCCCTCCCGCCTGGAGGTGGACCTGAACGTCGGGCTCCCCGTGGCCGAGGGCGTGGTCACCGCGATGCCCCGCCGCTTCCCCGCCAGCCAGCTCGTGTTCAGCGTCTACGCCGGCCTGCGCTACGCGGTCTACCCCATGAGCTACGAGGGCGTGCGCGGCCGCGAGCTGGCCTCCTCTTTGGTCTCCCCCGCCCTGAGCGACGAGGAGCTGGAGAACCTGGAGGACCGCCGCCTGGACGCCATGCAGATCGACCCGGCCCGCTACAGCCTGGTCGCCGGCTTCGGCAACGAGCTCTACCTCTCCCAGGGCGTCTTCCTGGCCCCCCGGGTGATGTTCAACGTCCCGCTCTTCGTGGGGGTCACCGAGTCGGACCTCATCCTCTGGGCCGACTTCTCCCTGAGCCTGGGGGTGGCCTTCTGATGTGGTGGTTGGCCCTGACCCTGGGGGCCCTGCAGCCGGAGCCCCCCTCCGAGCAGACCCTGGTCTACTACAACGCCCGCATGGCGCTGCGCGAGGGCGATCCCGACGAGGCCCTGCGCCTCTGGATGCTCCGCAACGCCCTGGAGGACCAGAGCGGGCTCGTCTCCAGCCACGACCCCGACTTCCACTCCGTCACCTGGGCCGCCCTGGGCGAGCTCGGCGTCTGCCCCGACGGCCACCACCAGGACGACGACGGCGCCGGCCTCTGGCCCCTGGCCCTGCACAACTGGGTCGTGCGCAACATGGGCAGCCGCCCCCCGCCCCTGCCCGCCACGCCCTTCCGCGCCTTCGACATCAGCCGGCAGCAGCGCTTCGTCTCCATCAACGACGTCCTGGACGCCGAGGAGCTGGACACCCTGCGCTTCTTCCGCGGCCCCTGCGGCATCCACCGCGCCGCCCTGGCCCGCGCCGGCGAGTCCCCCACCGCCTCCCTCAGCGACCGCCAGGTCACCGCCCGGCTGCTCCGGGACCTGCTGGAGCGCGCCAAGCTCAGCCTCAAGGAAGGAGAGGTCGTCGGGCGCTCAGCGATCGAGGCCCGCCTCTTCGACCTGGATCTGCAGCTCACCGAGCTCGCCGCTCGGCAAGCGCGTCAGCAGGAGCTTGAGGACCTCCAGCGAGGACGGGCTGCGGGCATGCTGCGCGGGTCCCTGGACGCCATCCGGGAGCAGGCCCCCGTCACCACCCTGGGGCCCGACACCGAGGCCGCCCGCATCCTCACCGAGTGCGTCGACTGGCCCCTGTCCGAGTGGTTGGCCCTGTCCCCGGACCGCCGCGTCTTCCTCTTCGACCACGCCACCGCCTACGGCGGCGACCCCGCCAAGCTGGACCGCATCGCCCTGGGGGTCCTGGACGCGCTGATCGACGCCCAGGATGGCGCCGACGCCCAGCGCTGGATCGCCCGCGCCCAGGACCCGCAGAGCGTCTGGTCGGGCGCGCGCGGCGCCGCCCTCCTGGCCCTCGACGACGAGGCCGGCTTCTCCGAGCGGGGGGTCGTGGCCCTGCACCGCGGCCTCTACGCGCTGGAGACCGGAGACCTGGAGGAGGCCCTGCGCTCGCTGGCCTACGCCATCCAGTACGCGCCGGAGTCCCGGGACGCCGACACCGTGCAGAGCCTCAGCCTGCGCTGGATGTCCTACGTGGCCTCCCGCTTCGAGATCAGCGACGCGCTCATGCTCACTCTGCGCGAGCTGCTCCCGCGCCGCGAGTACTCCCTGCTGCTGGAGGACCTGCTCTGGCGCGCCGCCCTGCGCGCGGACGAGGCCTCCTTCCAACGCGGGCAGCAGCACCAGCTCCGGGGCAACGCCATGGAGCGCCGCCTGGAGCTGCTGGAGCCCCTGGCCAGCGGGGACCTGACCACCTTCGACCGCCAGCTCCGCCGCGGCCTGCAGGAGGGCCCCAACGAGACCCTGCAGTTCCTGGAGCAGCTCATCCAGCGCCTGGAGCTGGAGGACGAGCCCGTCCGCCGCGCCCACATCCCCACCCTGCTGGCCCTCACGGAGCTGCTGGCCCCCTTGATGGAGGGCGACCCCCGCGGCCGCGCCCCCCGCAAGGCCGCCGCCCTCTCCGACCGGGCCCAGGCCATGCTGGAGGGCCTGGGCGCCCTGGGCGAGAACGCCAACGCCGTACAGCGCGGCCACAGCCTCTCCCCCGAGGCCGAGTTCTACGCGGGCAGCCTGCGCCTGGCCCCCTCCGACCCCCTGCCCTGGCCCTTCTCCCGCATCGAGGTCTCCGCCCCCAGCGTGTTCGAGCCCCTGGACCTCACCCCCGTGGAGTGGCGCGAGGGCGAGCGCCTGGTCTTCGGCTGGGAGATCTCCGGGTGAGCCGCCGCGAAGACCTCAAGCGCCAGCTCCAGGAGCGCAAGCGCGCCCGAGACCGCGCCCGCCGCCGCAAGCGCCTGAGCGCCGCCCTGCTGGCCCTGCTCTTGGTCCTGCTCCTGCTGCTCTCCCGCTGCGCGTGCATCGAGGAGCCCGTCCCCGAGCCTGGCCCCGCCACCCCCGCGGCGACCCTCGAGCTGCCCGAGCCCCAGCCCCCCGCCGCGCCCCTACCAAAGCGCGAACGCATCCAGCCCATCCAGCGCCCCGCCTACGAGAGCCAGCCCGTGGACGCCCTGCCCTGGCTCGCCGCCTTCCGCCTGCAGGTCGCGGCGCGCTCCCCCCGGCTCTCCGAGTGCTTCGTGGGGGCGGAGCGGCCCGGGCGCCTGCGCTGGACCGCCGCCGTCGACCCCGTGCGGGGCCAGGTCTCCGAGCAGCAGCTCGTCCCGGTGAGCGCCTGGGACACCCTGACCGCCGAGCAGTCCGAGTGCGTCCAGGGTGTCCTCGCCGAGCCCGCCTACCGACTGCAGCCTGGAGACGGGCCCACCACGCCCTCGAGGGTGAGCATGGTGGTGGAGTTCTGAGCCGGTCCTCTTCTACTCCGCGTGGAGCTCCAGGTGCGCATAGACCTCGGCGGGCTCCTCGTAGTCGAACTCGATCTCGTCACCGTCGCGGACCTTGCGCAGGCCCTCCAGCAGGATGACCTCCGACTCGGTGACCCCGCTCTCCACCACGTAGAGGTTGGGCAGCTCCTCGCTCACGCGGATCTCGCGCAGCTCGACCGTCCCCTCGTCGTGGACGACGAACACGTACTTCTTGTCCAGAAGGTCGAAGGTCGCCTTCTGCGGGATCAGCAATGCGTCGGGCAGCACCGTGGTCATGATGATCTTGCCCGTCTCGCCGTGCCGAAGGAGCCCGTCGGGGTTCGGGAAGCTCGCGCGGAAGGCGATGTTGCCGGTCTCGTTGTTGAAGTCCGCGGCGATGGTGTCGATGTGGCCCTCCTGCTCGAAGACCTGCCCGTTGGCCAGGCGCAGCTTCACGGGGGTCACCTCGCCGTCGCGGGCGGCCATCTTGTACTCCAGGTACTCGGCCTCTCCGACGTTGAAGTACACCCACATCTGGCTGTTGTCGGCGAGGGTCGTGAGCAGCTCGCCCTCGTCCACGAGGCTGCCGCGCCTCACCTCCAGGCGCCCCATGATGCCGTCAAAGGGGGCATAGACCGCGGTGAACCCGAGGTGCGTCTCGGCCAGCGAGAGCTCGGCGTTGGCCTTGTCCAGCTCGGCCTTCGCCAGCGCCAGCTCATTGGCGGACACCACGTCGCTGTCCCGCAGGGCCTTGGTGTTGGCGAATCCGATCTGCGCAAAATCCGCCTCTGCGCGCGCCTTTCGGAGCTCCGCCTGGTAGAGCTGCGGCATGATGCGGAACATCAGCTCGCCCTCGGTGACGGGCTTGCCCTCGTCCACCAGGATCTCCTGGATGTAGCCGTGCTCCATCGCCCGCAGCTCGATGTGCTGGATCGAGTGGACGTTGGCCACGTACTCCTGGGTCAGGTCGGTGTCCCGCCGCAGGGGGTGGGTCGCCGGGTAGGCGCCGTGCTCTTCGTGGTGCCCCTCCTCGTGGTGGCAGCCGGTCACGCCGAGCGCCCCCAGAGCCAGGGTGAGCAGGAACAGGGTGCGTCCGGGCAAGGCCATGGGCCGGCCTCCATTGCTTGTGGTCTCGCGCATCAGGGCGCCTCCTCACGGGGGGTCTGGTCCCAGCCGCCACCGAGGGCGCGGTAGAGCTCAGCGCGGGCGGTGAGCTGCTCCTGCCGGGTCTCGATGAGCGCCATCTGGGCAAAGAGGAGCTCCTGACGGGTGGTCAGGACCTCCAGGTAGTCGGCGCGGGCCGAGCCGAAGAGCCGGGTGGCGCTCTCGATGGAGCGCTCCAACACCGCCACCCGCTCGGCCTGCAGGTGGTAGCTCGCGTCTTGGTTGCTGATGGCCGAGACCTGGTTTGAGACCTCCAGGTAGGCCTGCAGCACGGTGCGCTCGTACTCGACGGTCGCCTGCATCTGCTGCGCGCTGGCGGCCACGTACTGGGCCTTGATCTCCTGGCGGTTGAGCAGCGGCGCGGCCACGCCCAGGGCCAGGTTGTAGAGGATCGACTCCGGGGTCGCCCCCATCCGGGCCAGCGAGAAGGCCTCGTAGCCCAGCTCCGCGTCCAGGCTCAGGGTGGGGTAGAACAGCGCCTTGGCCGCCTTGACGTCCAGCCTGGCCGCCTCCAGCCCCCGCTCCGCCGCGCGCACATCCGGGCGCCGCTCCAGGAGCTGTCCGGGCTGCCCCGCGAGCACAGTCGGGGCCCCCAGGTCCTCCAGGGCCAGCGCGCTGACCGGCAGCGGCTGGGGGTAGCGCGCACACAGCAGGTTGATCGCGTTCTCGGCCTCGGTGATCTCCTGACGCACCTGGAAGCGCTCGCTCTTGGCCTCCAGCAGCTCCGCCTCGAAGCGCTGCACCGCGAGCTGGGTGACCTGCGCGGACTCCCGCTGCAGCCTCACGATGCGCAGGGAGTTCTCCAGGATCTCCACGTTCTGGTCCAGCACGGCCATCTGCGCGTGCAGGGCCTGCAGCTCGTACCAGGCACCCGCGATCTCCGCGACCAGCTCGGTGACCGCGAAGTTCCGGCCTTCGGTGGTCTGCAGGTAGCGCTCCTGGGCGGCCCGCCGGGAGTTGCGCAGGCGGCCCCAGGCGTCGATCTCCCAGGACGCGCTCAGGCCCACGCCAAAGTCGGGCAGCGGCTCGGGGAACTCCACGCCCGGCGCGATCTCCGTGTTGGCGTCGTTCGCCCCCTGGCTGGTGTATCGGCCCACCTTCTCGGTCTCGGCGCCGGCGAAGAAGTCCAGGCGGGGCAGGTACTCCCCGCGGCGGGCGTTGACCTCGGCGTCCGCGATGCGCAGCTCCTGGTCGATCAGCGCGAGCTCCTGGTTGTGGGCCAGGGCCGTCTCGATCAGCGCGACAAGCTGCGGGTCCTGGAAGTGGGCCCGCCAGTCGGGGAGCGGCGCTGCTTGGGGCGTGCCCTCCTGCTGCCCGTAGTCCGAGGGGAGGTCGATCTGGGCCTCACGCACCGCCCCTTGGAGCTTGGGGACGCAGCCCCCCAGCATCAGGAGCAGGCTCAGGCCCGCGGCAAGGTGGGGGCTACGCATGGTCGATGCCCTCCGTCACAGGGGATTGGTCCTGGTCCTTGATCAGCGACCACCCGTGCTGCAGGCTCGCGAACACGACGTAGAGGCCGGGGACGACGACGACGCCGATGACCGTGCCCATCAGCATGCCGCCCAGGGCGGAGGCGCCGATGGTCCGGTTGCCGATGGCGCCGGGGCCGGTGGCGACGACCAGGGGGATGAGGCCGGCCATGAACGCGAAGGAGGTCATCAGGATGGGCCGGAAGCGCGCCTTGGCGCCGGCGATGGCCGCCTCGTACACGTACATGCCCTCCTGCTGCTTCTGCATGGCGAACTCGACGATGAGCACCGCGTTCTTGCCCAGCAGGCCCACCAGCATGACCAGGCCCACCTGCGCGTAGATGTCGTTGGCCAGGCCCATGGTCTTGAGGAGGACGAAGGAGCCCAGGATGCCCGCAGGCAGGGACAGGATCACCGCGAAGGGGATCAGGAAGCTCTCGTACTGGGCCGCGAGGACCAGGTAGGCGAACGCGAGGACCACCAGGAAGATGTAGACCGCCTCGTTGCCGCGCCGGGCCTCGTCGTAGGACAGGCCCTCCCAGGCGATGTCGTAGCCGCGGGGCAGGACCTCCTCGGCGACCTCCTGCACGGCCCGCATCGCGTCACCGCTGGTGTAGCCGCGGGCGGGGGCGCCGCGGATGGCGGCGGAGTTGTAGAGGTTGTAGCGGGTGACCTCGTTGGGCCCCAGGCGCTTCTCCATCGTCATGAACGCGGAGTACGGGACCAGCTCGTCCCGGTCGTTCTTGACGTACAGGTCCATGATGTCGGAGGGGAGCGCCCGGAACTCCGGGGCCGCCTGCGTGTAGACCTTGTAGAAGCGGCCAAATCGGATGAAGCCCTGCTCGTAGGTGCTGCCCACGAGGATGTCCAGGTTCTCCATCGCGGCGCCCACGGACACGCCCTTCTGCATGGCCAGATCGGGGTCGATCTCAAGCTCGTACTGCGGGTAGTTCGTGGCGTAGAAGGTGAACAACCCCGTGATCTCGGGCCGCTCCCCCAGCGCCTCCATGAACGCCTCGTTCAGGGCCGCGAACTCGTGGTAGTCGCCGGAGTTCGTCTTGTCCAACAGGCGCAGGGCCAGGCCGCCAGCGGCGCCGTAGCCAGGCACGGCCGGGGGCTCGAAGTACTCGATGATGGCGCCCACATCGCGGGTCTCCTCCTCCAGCTCCTCGATGACCTCGTGGACGTCCTGGTCCCGCTCGTCCCATGGCTTGAGGTTCACAAGGCAGGTGCCGGCGTTGGACCCACGCCCCTCGGTCAGGATCTCGTAGCCGGCCAGACAGGACACCGACTGCACGCCGTCCACCTCCTCGGCGATGCGCTGCAGGCGGCCGGACACCTCGTTGGTGCGCTCCAGCGTGGCCCCGGGGGGCGTCTGCACGATGGCGTAGATCATCCCCTGGTCCTCGTTGGGGATGAAGCCGGAGGGCAGGACCGTGGCCGCCAACCACACGCCCACACCGAACAGCACCACCAGGCCCATCGACAGCGTCTTGCGCCCCGCGGTCTTGGCGAGGACATTCGTGTACGCGTTCGTGGCCTTGTCGAACACCCGGTTGAACAGCGCCAGGCCTCGGTGGATCGGGTTCTTGGACCTGGCGGGATCGTGGTTGGGGTCGTGCGGCTTGAGCAGCATCGCGCACAGCACCGGCGTCAGGGTCAGGGCGACCACGCCGGAGAGCACGATGGCCGAGACCATGGTGATGGAGAACTGGCGGTAGAAGATGCCCGCGGGGCCGGTCATGAAGGCCACGGGCACGAACACGGCGGCCATCAGCATCGTGATGGCCAGGATGGCGCCCGAGATCTCGCCGAGCACCCTCTTCACGGCCTGGAAGGGGCCGACGTGCTCCTCCGACATCTTCGCGTGCACCGCCTCGACCACGACGATGGCGTCATCCACCACGATGCCGATGGCCAGGACGAGGGCGAAGAGGGTGATGAGGTTCACCGTCAGCCCAAAGAGCTTCATGAACAGGAAGGCGCCCACCAGCGAGACCGGGACCGCCAGGGTCGGGATCAGGGTGGAGCGCAGATCGCCCAGGAAGATGAACACCACCAGGGCCACCAGGATGAAGGCCTCCAGCAGCGTGTGGGTCACCTTCTCGATGGACGCGTCCAGGAAGCTGGAGACGTCGTAGCTGATCTCGTAGTGCATCCCCGCGGGGAAGCTGCTCTCCTCCAGCTCGGCCAGCTTGGCCTTGACCTCCTCGATGACCTCGCTGGCGTTGCTGCCGTAGGTCTGCTTGATGGTCACCGCGGCGGAAGGCTTGCCGTCGAGGTTGGAGTAGATGTCGAAGAACTCACTCCCCAGCTCCACCTCCGCGAGGTCCCCCAGGCGCAGGATCTCGCCCTCGGGGTTGGCCCGGACGATGATGTCCTCGTACTGCTCGGGGGTGTTGTAGCGGCCCTCGTAGACCAGCACGTACTCCAGCGACTGCGCCGTCTTGCCCGAGGCGCGCCCCGTGCGACCCGGCCGGCCGATGACCGACTGCTCGTCGATGGCCTCCAGCACCTCCTCCGCGGAGACGTTGTAGGCCCGCATGCGGTCGGGGTTCAGCCAGATGCGCATGGCGTACTGGCGGCTGCCCAGGATCTTGGCCTGCCCGACGCCCTTGAGCCGCTGCAGCTCTGGTAGGACCGTTACATCCGTGAAGTTGTACAGGAACTTCTCGTCCGCGCCATCGCTGTCCGAGTAGACGTTCACGTACATCAGCATGCTGGGCTGGATGCGGGAGACCGTCACGCCCTCGAGCTGGACCAGCGGCGGCAGGCGGTTGATGACCTGGTCCACCCGGTTCTTGACGTTCACGACCGCCTGGTTGGGGTCCGTGCCCAGCTCGAACACCACCTGGATGGTCGCCTCGCCCGCGCTGGTCGCGTCGGAGACCATGTACTCCATCCCCGGGACGCCGTTGATGGAGCGCTCCAGGGGGATGAGGGTGGAGTTCACCAGCGTCTCGGCGCTGGCGCCCGGGTAGGCCACGAAGACCATCACGCGGGGAGGAGAGATCTCGGGGAACTGGGACACCGGCAGCGACCGCTGCGAGAGGACGCCCAGAAACAGCAGGAGGATGGAGATGACGATCGCGAGGACGGGTCGTCTGATGAACTGCTTCAGCATTCGCGCTCTCAGCTTGAGGACAGAGGGGTGAGCCCTCCCGGAGGCCCGCCAAAGCAAGGGGTGTGCCAGCCCCAAAAGGCCCGGTGGACCGTGCCGCTGGGGAAGAACTCCCCACCCTCCGCTGGGGAGGGGCTCCCCATTGGGGAGAAAGCGGCCACCCTCGATCAGCCCGATGCCATGGGGCGATCGGGGGAGGCTGGCCATCGGTTACGCTCCCGGGGCTGGAGGTGTTCGCGTGCGCGTCGCCCTCAAGATCGCCGCCTGGATGATCCTCGTATTGCTGGCCGTGCAGGTCATGATGGGCCTGGCCCGCTTGGACCGCGAGGCCAAGATCGTGGAGCAGGAGCTCCAGCGCGACCACCGCATCGTCGGCTCCGCGCTGGTGGCCGCCGTCGAGCACCAGGCCGGCGACCTGGCCCAGTCCCAGGCCCTGCTCCAGGAGATCGAGCTGGCCGAGCGGGAGATCGAGCTGGAGCTCTCCTTGGCGAGCGTCCAGGCCCCGAGCCAGGCCATCCAGGACGGCCTGCTGGTCACCGACCTGGACGTGCGCCTCCCCAGCGGCCCCGCCCGCCTGCGCCTGCGCGAGCCCATGTCCGAGCTCGAGCGCGTCTCCCAGGAGGGCCGCCGCCAGCTCCTGCTCAGCGGCGGGCTGCTCCTGGCCCTCGGTCTCCTCGCCGCCGCCTCAACGGGCCGCTTTGTGGTGGGCAAGCGGATGGAGCGCTTGTTGGGCCGCGCCGTGGAGATCGGCAACGGCGACCTCTCCCCCCGGGAGCCCCTCCCTGGCCGCGACGAGCTGACCGAGCTGGGGATCGCCCTGGAGACCCTCGCCTCCAACCTGGAGCAGGCCCGCGTCCAGGCCCAGCAGGAGCAGGCCGCCCGCGAGCAGGCCGTCGAGCAGCTCCGACACGCGGACCGCCTCCGACTGGTCGGCGACCTCGCCGCTGGCGTCGCCCACGAGCTGGGCTCCCCGCTCCATGTCATCTCCGGCAACGCCCGCTACCTCAGCGGCGCCGAGGGGCTCACCCCCGAGCTCCAGGAGACCGCGGACGACATCCGCGACCAGGCCGAGCGCATGACCCACCTGGTCCGCGATCTGCTGGAGCTGGCCCACCCCAAGCCCCCCTCCGGTTCCCTGGAGCCGCTGCCCCAGATCTGGGGCGACCTGCGCTCCACCGGCGAGGGCCTGGTCCGCGGAACCCGCGTGCGGATGGAGCTCTCCCCGCCCCCCCAGGTCTACGTTCACGTCCGGCCCGCGCTGCTGGTGCAGGCCATGGCCAACCTCATGCGCAACGCCGTCCAGGCCCAGAGCGAGCGAGGCGGCGCCGTGCAGGTCAGCGCCCTGCCGGTGGGCGACCACGTCGAGCTGCGGGTGGACGACCAAGGCCCCGGCGTGCCCCCCGAGCTCCGGGAGTCCGTGCTGGCCCCCTTCTACACCACCAAGCCCCCCGGTCAGGGCCTCGGCCTGGGCCTCCCCTTGGTCCAGGGCATCGTCGAGGAGGCCGGCGGCACCCTGCGCATCGAGGACGCCCCCAGCGGCGGCGCCCGCTTTGTCATCTCCCTGCCCGCGGAGTCCCCCTGATGGCCCACGTGTTGATCGTCGACGACGAGCGCGCCATGCGCCGCACCCTGGCCCGCCAGCTCCACAGCCTGGACCACCAGGTCACCGAGGCCGACGGCGCCGAGCAGGCCCTCACCCTGCTGGAGACCGAGCCCATCGACGTCGTGCTCACCGACGTCCGCATGCCCAGCATCGACGGCGTGGACCTCTGCCAGCGCATCCGCCTGCTGCGCATGGACATCCCCGTCATCATCATGTCCGGCTACGGCACCATCGACACCGCCATCTCGGCGCTGCGGGCGGGCGCCTGGGACTTCCTGCGCAAGCCCTTCGAGGTCGAGGACCTGCACCTGGCCCTCGAGCGCGCCCTCAGCCACCGCCGCGTCAAGACCGAGCTCATCCGCCTGCGACGGGTCACCCGCGGCGAGCAGGGTCCCGGCGGCCTCTGCGGCGCCTCCCCCGCCATGCAGCAGCTCTTCGAGCAGATCGAGCGCGTCGCGCAGGCCGACATCAGCACCCTGATCCTGGGCCCCAGCGGCGTCGGCAAGGAGCGCGTCGCCCGCGCCCTCCACGCCCTCAGCACTCGCAGCGCAGCCCCTCTGATCACCGTCAACTGCGCCGCCATCCCCGAGAACCTGGTGGAGAGCGAGCTCTTCGGCCACACCGAGGGCGCCTTCACCGGGGCCGGCCGCTCCCGCCAGGGCGTCTTCCGGGCGGCCGAGGGCGGCACCCTCTTCTTGGACGAGGTCGGCGAGCTCACCCTCCCCAACCAGGCCCGCCTGCTCCGCGCCCTGGAGGAGCGCCGCGTCCGCCCTGTTGGCCAGGACCGCGAGATCCAGGTCGACGTCCGCGTCCTGGCCGCCACCAACGTCGATCTGGAGGCCAAGGTCCGCGACGGCAGCTTCCGCCAGGATCTCTACTACCGCCTCAAGGTCGTGACCCTGCGCGTACCGCCCCTCAGCGAACGCGGTGACGACGTCCTCCTGCTGGCCTCCGCCCTCCTCGCCGAGCAGGAGCAGCGCAGCGGCCGCAGCCTGAGCTGGGACGACGCCTTCGAGGACGCCCTGCGCGCCTGGAGCTGGCCCGGCAACGTGCGCGAGCTCAAGAACGCCATCGAGGCCGCCGCCGCCCTCTCTCCCGACGGCGTGCTCCGCACCGAGCTCCTCCCGGCCGAGGTGCGCGGCAACCCAACCAGCGCCCCGCCCCGCCCCGTCGAGTCCGGCGCCCTCCCCACCCTGCACGAGGTCGAGCGTCGCCACATCCTCCGCGTCATCCGCGCCGCCGAGGGCAACCGCAGCAAGGCCGCCCGGATCCTGGGGATCGACCGAAAGACCCTGCTGGCCCGCCTCAGGCGCTATGGAGCGGACGAGTAGAGCGGACCTGGGCCCCCGGCCCCCAGTGGCAAAACGCCGCACCCCCGCAGCCCCCGCGCTCCTTTACACTCCCCTGCCCAAACGAGGACACCATGCTCAAGACCACAACCGGCCGCCTCCGAGTCATCGGCTGGTTCGAGGGCGCCTCCTACCTGCTGCTGCTCGGCGTCGCGATGCCCCTCAAGTACGGCTTCGACATGCCCCAGATGGTCTCCATCGTCGGGCGCGCCCACGGCTTCCTGTTCATCCTCTACGTCGCCGCCGCCGTCCACGCCTGGATCGACAGGGACTGGCCCATCAAGAACATCCTGCTCGCCGCGGTCGCCTCGGTGCTGCCTTTCGGGCCCTTTGTGTTCGACAAGTTCGTGCTGGACAAGGAGCAGGCGGAGCCTTCCACCAGCGGGTGACCTCGCTGGGGCCAGGGAGCCCCTCAGAAGCTCCCGCAGTCCGTGACCTCGACGGTGTAGGCGATGTCGCTGGACAGCCCGGTCACCTCGACCTCATAGACCCCGACACCGGTGGTCCACCCCTTGGGGCGGAAGGCGATCGCGAACTTGGAGCCATAGTATTGGTCCAGCGAGCGCTGGGTGACCGCGAGGCTCTGACCGTCCTTGCTGACACTGACCGTGCCGGCGCGCAGGTCGATGCTCTCGCTCTGGATGGACCAGCCCGTCTCGTCCAGCGTGTAGCCAAAGACCGGCTCGAAGACCTCCAGGGGCACCGGACCGGGAGGCGGCCAGGCGGTCCAGGACTGTGCGCTGCTCCCGCTCCCCCCGATGACGTGCAGGCAGGAGTGCTTGTCCGTGCCGCCCACGCCGATGGGGCCCAGCGCGTCGTTGAGGATCCAGCGCCGGTGACCCAGCGAAGCCTGGTTCGAGTCCCCGAAGTCCACCATGTACATGTCCACCGACTGCACCGCGGGGGCCGTGCTGATGTTGGAGCTCCCCGCCGCGTCGTAGGCCGTCTGGCTCCAGCAGTCCCAGTTGCTGGGCGGATAGTGCGACAGGCTGTTGTTGGCGCGCTGGACGAGCGCGCACTCCTGGGCGGCCGCGTTCTTGCTGGCGCTGGTGCTGACGTCGTCCTGCCCCGCCAGCCAGCGGTAGGCGTTCACCAGCTCCACCACGCTGTCGATGCCGTCCTGGGACAGCGAGCCCGCCTGGCAGGAGCCCGCGTTGCCGCTCCAGCTCCCCTCCACCAGGCCCGAGGTGCGGTCCTCCCACTCCAGGCACATGGCCTCTGCGGGGTCCGCGTCCGCGTCTGAGTCGGAGTCCGCGTCGGAGTCGCTGTCTCCATCGGCGTCCGCGTCGGTGTCGGCGTCCGCCTCGGCCTGGGAATCGAGCTGCTGGGGTTCCCCGTCGGTGCAGGCCAGAGAGGGGAGCAAGAAGGAGAGGAGGAGTGCGTGCATTCGAGCAGTATACGCAGGGAACCAGGGCCGGGGACACTGCGACCCAGATCTGGGACCAATCACCGCCACCGCGCCGCACTAAGCCTCCAGAGCAGAACAACAACACCCGTAGATTCAAGCTCCGGAGCCCCCTCATGGAAATCAAGGCCGCCGTCCTCAACGCCCCCCACGCTCCCTTCGACATCGAGACCGTCCAGCTCTCCGAGCCCAGCGAGAACGAGGTGCTCGTCAAGCTGGTCGCCACCGGCCTCTGCCACACCGATCTGGCCGTCCAGCACCAGGCCATCCCCCTCCCCTGCCCTGTCGTCCTGGGGCACGAGGGCGCCGGCATCGTCGAGAAGGTCGGCGCGGCGGTCACCAAGTTCAAGGCCGGCGACAAGGTCGTGCTGACCATGGCCTTCTGCGGCGAGTGCGAGAACTGCAAGCGCGGCGACCTCATGTACTGCGAGAACCAGGCCGCCATGAACTACGCCGGCGCGCGCCCTGATGGCAGCGCCACCCTCTGCCGCCACGACGCCCCCATCACCGGCGCGTTCTTCGGCCAGTCCTCATTCGCCACCTACGCCCTCTGCAACGCGCGGAACGCCGTCAAGCTCCCGGACGACGCCGACCTCCAGATGGCCGCCCCCTTGGGCTGCGGCGTGCAGACCGGCGCCGGCGCCGTCATGAAGTCTCTGGACGCCCAGCCCGGCCGCTCCCTGGCCGTGTTCGGTGGCGGCGCTGTCGGCATGAGCGCCGTCATGGCCGCCGTCGCGCGGGGCTGCTCCCCCATCATCGTCGTCGAGCCCGTCAAGGCCCGCCGCGAGCTCGCCCTGTCCATCGGTGCCACCCACGCCATCGACCCCGCAGACGGTGACACCACCGAGCAGATCCGCGCCATCGTCGCCCGCGGCATCGACTACGCCGTCGAGACCACCGGCATCCCGCCTGTCCTCAACAGCGCCATCAAGGCCATGGCGGTCCACGGCCACCTGGGCATGATCGGTGTGCCCAGCGACCCCGCGGCCACCATCGAGCTCAACCTCTTCGCCACCCTCTCCCAGGCCCTGCGCTTCACCGCCATCATCGAAGGCGACAGCACCCCCGACGCGTTCATCCCCGAGATGTACGAGCTCTACCGCCAGGGCAAGTTCCCCCTGGAGAAGCTGATCGCCACCTACCCCTTCGAGCAGATCAACCAGGCCATCGAGGACCAGGGCGCCGGCAAGGTGCTCAAGCCCGTGCTGGTGTTCTGAAGCCGGGCCCCCCTGGGTGGGGTGCCTATTGGGCCTGGACCTTGCGCCTCCGACTGCGCTAATCCCTGCGCATGAACCGAGACCAACGCCGCTCCCTCAAGCGCCTCCCCCTCTCCAAGGACTCCTGGGAGGTGTTGGTCGTCGACGCCCCCTTCGAGGTCCCGGACGCCGAGCTCGCCGGCATGCTGGTGGTCGTGGAGCACCGGAGCGGGGACGTCCGCGTCGCCCTCCCCTTCGAGGCCGGTGAGAGCCTGGGCCCTCTGCTGCACGAGGCCTTCAAGACCCCCTCCGAGCCCTGCTCTCCCGGCCGCCCGCAGGCCCTGCTGTTCGAAGACTCGGGCCTGGCTGAGCGTGTGCGCGCCTTGCTGGGCAAGAGCCGCATCCCCATCCAGCTCGTGGAGCGGGCCGAGCGGGCGCGGGAGTTCGCCCTCGCGCTGGGGGCCCACATGTCCGAGGAACAGCAACCCATCGGCATCACCATCGACCCGGCGGGCTGGAACGAGGCCCTGGAGGAGTTCTGGGCGCTGCGCCCCTGGGAGACCCTGCAGTCCGTGGCCTTCTTCTTTCACGAACCCGATGACCTCGCTGGCGCCGCTGCGCTCTTGGTGATGGACGACGACGGCTCCCCCGGAGTGGTGATCTACCCAAGCCAGGCTGCCCAACAAGCCGCTGCCATCTTCTTCCAGACCGGGTCTCTGGAGGCCCTCCGAGGCCACTGGATCTACTGGGTCACCCTCGCGGACCCGGAGCGGCTTGACGCCACCTACGCCGGGCGCTGTGAGGCCATCGGGCTGCGCCCGCACGGGGGCCGCTATCCCAACTGTGTTCACCTGAGCGAGCACGGTCCGCAGCCGATCGACACAGAGCAGGAGCTGAACCTGATCCAGGCGGTCGAGTCCATCAACGCGATGGCCCGTCGCCACGGGGATGCTCTCCTGACACAGTCTCTCTTTCGCCGCGCGCCCACCACCCTCGACGACCTGCTGGTCCAGAGTCTCCCGATCGGCGCGACGCTGGATCCCTTCAGCGAGCCCGAGCTCCTGTTCACCAACGA
Organism: Myxococcota bacterium; assembly: GCA_036229005.1. Classification (GTDB taxonomy): domain Bacteria; phylum Myxococcota_A; class UBA796; order UBA796; family CAJQPC01; genus CAJQPC01. The sequence continues at coordinate 7,564 of JAZAMN010000014.1, read as the reverse complement.
ATACTCCTTCTACGTGGGCAACCTGCAGGACGAGATCAGCGGCCACGGGCTCCCCTGCCTGGCGTTGAGGATGACCAAGGCCAACGCCGTGCGCCTCTCCGACAAGCTCCAGGGCATCCACATCATTGAGTTTGTGGGACGCCACGCCACCGAGGAGCTGTGGGCCTACGACCGTGACGGGAACCAGATCGGGCTGCTGCTGGAGGTCGAAGAGCCCGAGCAGGCCCAGGCGCTGGATGCCCTCCTGGAGCAGGACCAGGTGCTCTTCGCCGTGTCTGCGGGGGGGACGAAGCGCGAGGCCCTACGCACAGATCAGTTCACCCTCCTCACCCCTGTCACCTTGGACATCCGCCTCTACCGGCCTGGCACCGTCGAGGACACGCTGGAGCCGACCGACTGAGGGGGTTGTGTCCTCCCGGGCGGACCCCGCGTTCATCCGACACGGCACACCCCGCCGAGGACAGCCTGCGCGTGCTGGACACCGCTTGCAAAGCCCCCTATCATCCTCATGCGATGCACCCGGGGGGGGAGAATGGCCAAGCAGCACAGAGGGGAGATCAGCCCTGAGTCTGTGGCTGAGCACGCCAACGACATGCAAGCCCAGAGCAGGTCCAATGCGACGCCGACGCACCGGCTCCAGCGCTGCCCCGCCTGTGTGGGGACTCATTTCAGCTACAGCATCCAGGCGGGCCCCTCCGACCTGCTGGTGGACTTGTCCCTGGCCCTCGACACCACCGCATCCAAGAGGCTCCAATGACACTGACTCTCCTTCTGCTGGCCTGCGCCGCTGCTCCGACGCTCACCCAGCCCAAGAGCTACACCCTGGTCCCCTCTCAAGAGACCCAGATCCCTGAGCTTGGCGGCAAGGTCACCCTGCACGGCCGCATGCTCTCAGGCTGGAGAGGCGGCCCCTTCATCCCTTCTGGCGGCAACCTCCAGTTCGTCCGCGGCAGGAGTGAGGTCGTGATCTGGGCCTACCAGCGCACCCCCGGTGAGATCTGGGGCCACAGCTTCGTGGTGCTGGGGGGCGAGATGGAGACCCTGTGGATCTGTCCCCCCGGGATGCCGGCGGGGCCCAAGGGGTGTGAGGGGGGAGGTGAATAGAGCGTTGTTCCTGGACGGCGGGGTCAGCGCGCCGCCCTCGAGAGCTGGTGCCAGCCAGCCCCACATCGAGTCTGCGCACCTGGCCATCACTGAAACCAGCTCCAAATCCGAGAGTTGCAGAGACAGACGGAATCACCTACCGTCCGGAGTCCCTGCCACGACCTTCCCGAGGGACCCGATTCGACACAGCCAAAGGTCGTCAATGATGGTGGAGATCGACCAAGACGACCTCTTGGATGCGCTCGCGTCAGGCGTGCTCCCCGAGCAACTGCCCGACTGGGACCGCGCCGTCTCGGTGCTCCCGGTGTTCCAGCTCTGTCGTGCGCTGTTCTCTACATCCCCGGCCGACACGGCCCTCAAGGTCGTACTGTTGCTCGCGCTGGCGAAAGCAGAAGGTCGGTTCACGCGGGAACGCGTCCGCACGCTCGTACCGCACCTGGACAGCGACAAGACCGACCTCCTACTCACCTCGCGCTCTACAAAGGTGGGTGGCTGCACCTGCGGGCCTCCGACAACACCTACCGACTTCCACCGGTGGCCTTCTTCCTGCTCAATCTCCTCGTCGCCTCCGACTTTGCCGGCCAGACTCCGGCCAACATGCTCGTGCGAGCCGTCGAGACCGTCGCCTTCGGTGACCGGATCGACCAGGAGTCCACTGCTCACCTGCTCGCGGTCTTGCTCGCCGAGCTGGAGACCCAGGCCGAACACGCGCGCCTGGTGCTCGCCGAGGGCACCCCGCGTCAGCTCATCCGCTTCTCTCGACAGGAGGTCCGTGACCAAATCCTCCACGTCAGTCAGGTGATCTCGGCCATCGAGGAGCGAACGGATGCATCATCTGACCACTTCGCACAGCTCGTCCGCATCCACGAAGCACTCCAGGCCATTCTGCGCGCCCATGAAGGCCTGGCTCGCCGACTCGCGGAGTGGAACCTCAAGCGGCTCGAGACCTCAGAAGGAGGCTACAGCCTCGCCTCCCTCGGAGACGCCATCCTCGGGTCCAACGATTCCGAGCTGCACTCCCTCGTTCGCAGGCGGGTCATCCACCCACCAGCTCCCGCCGTTGGCCTGGTCACGAGGCGCCTGCTCACCCGGTACCGCACAACCCGCCCGTCCTTGAAGAGAGAGCGCGAGGCCTTTGTATACGAGCCCCCACCCGAGCCCGACGTCGCAGAGGTCGCGCTGACAGACGTGGATCCCGTCCAGCGCGTCAGGGAGCGGCTGAGTCGAGCCATCCGAGAAGGTCGCGCCCTCGCAGATGCCCTGTTCGAAGACGCCGAGGACTTCAATGATGCGGTCCACCACCTCACGCTCCTCGCAAGAATCGAAGGAAGCGGCCAAGAGGGCGTGATCGAGCTCGCGCCGGGACTCGTCGTTCGTCTGGACGCAGCGACCGTCGACGCCGAAGACATCCGCGGCCTGAACACCTCCGAAGCCCTGGAGCGAATGGTCCAGCTCGGAGTGCTGCATGTGACAAGCTCCTCCGGACTACACACCCGCGTCGAGGTTTCCCGATGACGCGCAATCCCATGGACGTCGCCAACGCACTTCTTCGTCTGGGCGTGCTGGATCCGGACGACCCAAAGCAGCAGGCACTCCGTCAGGAGCTGTTCGGAGACGCCGTGCTCTGGGACGAGGTGGCCGAGCGTCTCTCCACCGTGGGCTACGACCTCGTACAGATGCTCGGGCATGTGGGCATCCGACTCTCGCGCTCCTCGGCAGTCGATCCGCTCGTGACTGCAAAGAACAACCTCGGGCTGGATGCGCGCCACGTTCGCATCCTCGTCTACCTGTGGCTGCATCTCGTGTACCGACAGCTCAAGGAGACCCTGAGGGACGAGGAGAACGAGCCCCAAGGCCGATCCCAGACCCTGTTCGGCTACGACGACATCGATGACAAGGACGTCGCCCCGACACTCCCAGTGACCGAGCTCTACACCGAGTTCGCGGAGATGTACGCCAAGACCACTGTGAAGTCCGCCCTCACCGGTCTGAAGCGCACGGGCTTCATCAAGGAGAGCAGAGGTCTGCTGGAGGCCGGCCCCGCCCTCTACGTGCTCATCGACCACGAGCGCATGGAGGAGCACATCGTCGGGCTCGCGCGCAAGGGCGAGGCCCTGCCCCCGGAGGCAGGATGAGGTTTACGCGACTCGAGCTTCTCAACTGGGACATCCAGGCGAACCAGGTCGTGGTCCTGCAACCCGGCGTGAATCTGCTCACTGGTGAGAACGGCTCCGGGAAGACGACCATCCTCGACGCCATCAAGGTCGTGCTCGGCGGTACCCGGATCGGCGGCGACCGCAGCGTCGAGGACTACCTCGCGGCTAGAGCCGAGCCCTTCGCGATGATCCGTCTCGTCGCTGACAACGAGCCCGATCCGGGAACGCGGAAGCGCCCCTTCGACGTCGTACAACCGTCCGAAGAGGACCACTTCACCCTCGCAGTGGTCTACGAGGCGGGAGACGAGGGCTACACCCCAAGCTGGTACTTCTGTCCGGGCGACGTCTCGCCGCTCCAGCGAGGATTCGACGGCCGCTCGTTCACGCGCAAGGGCGACTACACCGCTCGCCTCGAGAAGTTGGGCATGGGCCGTAGCTTTCGGAAGCTCCTGTGCACACCGCAGGGACAAGTCGCCTCGCTCTGCCAACACGACCCCGACGACCTGTTCGACCTGCTGTTCGACTTCATCGGTGGGAAGCAGGTCCTCGACGACTGGGAGACCTTGCGCAAGGACTTCGAGCGCCAGCAGCGCAACCGTGACGACCGGGGCCAGGTGCTCCAGCGGCGGGAGGCCGAGCTCGACGGACTCCGCAACCTCCTCCGCGCACACAAGCGCTACCGCGGCCACCTGCAGCGACTCCACCTCGCGCGCCACGCCCTTCCTCTCGCGAAGCTGGCCGAGGCCAAGGCAGAACTGCGACGACTCGACGACCACATCGCCGAGCTCGAGGCACGATCAGCCGCCGCCACCACGACCGCGCAGCTTGCCACCGAGCGTCTGACGACGATCGCCCAGGACGAGGCAGAGACGAAAGACAAGCGGACCACCCTCGACAGCCGGGGCCGCGAACTGGACGCTCGATGGAAGGAGCTGCAGGAGGACAAGGCCTCGACGGAAGCAGGACTTCGCCCCCTTGAGATGCTGCGGAAGGAGGTCGAGCACCTGGAGCCGCGCGACCTCAACACCCTGACAGAGGCGCGCACACAGTGCGAGGACCAGCAAGCAGATCTTCGACGGGAGCTCTCCGAGCTCGCCGCTCGCGAGAACGCTCTACGAGAGGAGCTGCAACGGCTGGATGAGGGACTCCTCACGCCCCCAGACGGCGTCGATGAGTTCCGCGCCGTCCTGCGAAAGCACGACATCCCCCACCACCTCTTGCTCGACCTCGTCGAGCCGCAGTCCCCCGACCCGCGCACCCGGCAGGCGTTGGAGAGCTTCTTGGCCGACTTCCGCTTCGCGGTGGCCGTGCCCGACGTACACAGCTTCGTGCAAGCGATTCGGCTGGCCCGCTCCCACCGCTTCCCTTTCTACGTGCTGGCTCCCGATGTCCGCTCGCGCGCTCCAACATCAGGGGAGCACCCCTTCCTCGATCAGATCCAGGTGCGGGACCCCAAGTACCGAGGCCTCGTCACCCGTGTCCTGCGGCATGTGCGATGGCTCGACGGTGACATAGAGGACACCCATCGTGGGCCCGGCTTCCTGGTGGATGGCGACGGGTTCGTGCTGGACCGTAAAGGTGGCCGATTCCAGGGCACGGACCGCTACTACCTGGGCCGCGAGGCATTGGTCCAGCGTCGGGCGCAGGTCGAAGAGGAGCTCGAGCATATCGCCGCGATGGAACGTGAAGCCCACACTCGGCGCGTTGCACTCGCGGCCGACCGCGTAGCTCTGAACACGGCAATCGCCGAGGAGGAGGAGCGGCGCCGGTGGCTCGCCGCGCGCACTGAGCACGCCCGACTCACTGCGAGGGTGACCCGACTGGAAGGGCTTCTCGGCCAACTCGACGAGGAGCGCTCCAATCACCAGGCTCAACTCTCCGAGCTCGAACTGCGGCTTCGGACTCTTCACGGGGACAGGGTGCGCGAAGAGGGGGCCCGAGACCGGGCGAATGAAGCCGCGAAGACCGATGGGGAGCGTGCGAGCCAAGCACGGAGAGAACGCACTACGCTGGTTGCGCACATGGCCGAACTGGACGTTCCCGAGCCAGACCAACTCCATCCCGAGGTAGTCGCCCACGCGACGGAACACCCGGTCGCCGTGCTGGAGCACACGGTCCGTACCAACGAGCAGAGCCTGAAGAGCTTTCAGCAGGCAGAGCGGGACACCAACCTGCCCGCGAACGTGGAGACGCTCGAGAAGCAGGTTGCCGATGTAGCCAAGGAGCTGGCGCTTCTCGACGAGAACGTCGACCGGGCTCGCGAGGCGGCCGAGCGAGCCCACGACCAGTACCGGACCGCGACTCGTCGCATCTTCCGTCGCTACTTCGCGTCCCTCACACAGTCCGGCGGCCCCCTCGGCTTCACCATCGAGGGCGGCCTGCGGGCTCGAGACGATGGCCGCTTCGCAGTCGACGTGAAGATCGCCGCCGGTGCCAAGGACCTCGTTCCCTACAGCTCGCCTTCCTTGTCAGGAGGCCAGAAGGCTGCCCTGTCCATGCTCATGGCCATGACCACCCTCCGCGTTCACGATGCCGACGGAGGACCCGGCTTCTTCCTCGTGGACGAGCCGTTCTCGGCAAGCGACACCCACAAGATCCAGGAGCTTGGCGCGTTCCTCGAGCGAACCGGCGCCCAGTACCTCGTGAGCATGCCCACCACAGAGGAGCTCAGGCGCTGCGGCTCGTGGCTGCAGGCGGTGCTCACCTGCACACAGACTCCCGGCGGACGCACCACGGACGGGCAGCTTCGGATCGCGCCACCCGTGAAGTGCAGCTACGTCGTGCGTCATGTCGACTGAGGGGTGGACGCGCGCAGAGGAGCCGCTGTCCCTCGACCAGGCGACGGCAGGATTCACACCGCGCCAAGTCGAGCTGATGGAGCGTCTCGCCCGGAGACTCATCGACCTGCGTCCGATGCGTTGGTCCACGCTGACGCGGTTCGCCAAGAGAGGCATCGACCGGGTCGACGTCGAGGAGACCGCGAATGGGCTCTTTCAGGCGGGGTGGCTCGAGTTTCGACACAAACGCGATCGCGCCGGCAACCTCGCGCCAACTCAGATGCGGCTCCTGGAGTCAGCGGTCGATGACGCGTCTGCGCTGATCGGTACCCCTTCGCCCACACAGCGGGAGCAGACCCTGGTTCGGCTTCGTGACGCCCTGATCGGGCTTCGCGACCACCCGCGGCCCCCAATTCCGGAGCGGGTGCTCGTTCGCAAGCTCTTCGGGAACACGAAGTCAGTCCGGATCCGAGACCTTCGAGCCGAGCTGGAGACTGCGGTCGGCGTCCCGCTCGAAGACCTCGTTCGATTCCACGTCGATGTAGCACTGACGGCGGGCCCCGCCCGGTTCCACTACCGAGGTGTGCCCGTGGACCTCCGCGGCAGCTCCCCTTGGACGGCGATCACCGAGCCCGTGGCGGCAGAGCTTTCCGAGTTGGTGCTTGAGGAGGTCGACGAGCTCCTGTGCGTAGAGAATCAGACCCCGTTCGAGTCCCTGCTCTACGAGGGATTCGCTGACACCTCGATGGTCCTGTTCACGGCCGGCTACCTGGGCACAGTACAGCGCAACTGGATCCGCCAGCTTCTCAACGCTGGTATCCGCAGAGTTCGCCACTGGGGGGACCTTGACCCCTGGGGCCTGGACATCTACCGCGACCTGCGTAGCTTCGTGCTGGAGCACGCCCCGGCCGTCGATGTGTCTCCCTGGAGGATGGAGCCGGAGCCCCTGAAGCGCTCAGACACCCAGAAGCTCACCACCGAAGACTGGGTCGCGCTGCACCGCTACCTGAAGCGGAAGGACGCCCCACTGCGGGAGACGGCCGAGGCCATGAGAAGTCTCGGACGGAAACTCGAGCAAGAGGCACTGTTGGAATAGCCCGCTGCGTGGGGCCCTTGTCGAGTGACCATCCCCCCAGAGCACGAAACCCCGACCAAGACTGGCCGGGGTTCGTTTGGTTGATGGCTCCCCAATCCCCTCCCGACGGAAGCCCGCGATGTCCTGATGACCTGGGAGGTGAGGATTCCCCTCCCCTGCTCCACTCGGAGCGCCCACCGCCGGAACCGAAGCCCGCAGAAGGTCATCGACACCCGTCGGCGCCAGCGAGGACAGGCTGAGCTCGAGCAAGCGGGCCACGCGCCAAGCCGCACCTCGCCGGCGGAATCGCGTATCGGGACAGAGCTGTGGGGAGCGGGCCAGGAGGTGTGGCTCGATCTCCGAGGGCTCGCCCTCCTTCGCTTCGAAGAGACCCTGCAGAGACGCGACCGCTATCGAGACTGGCTCGCCCAGGACTCCGAGCGCACCCAGAC
>JAZAMN010000013.1:0-49853 GCA_036229005.1 Myxococcota bacterium | reverse complement strand
AGGCATCACTAAGGCCCTCTTGCCCACAGCAGCACCCCATCCCGGGTCCGGTCCTAGCCCTCAACGGGGCGGGCGACTTGTAGGTGATGGGGTGCTGTGCGTGCAGGTGGAAAACCACCCAAACAGTCATAGGCGATGGCGTGGTTTCCGGGTTCAGGCGGTGGTGGCAGCCGACATGGGGGGCGGCCGGAGACCAGCGACTGGGGACCGGCGATGGCGTGGTTCCCGGGTTCAGGCGGTGGTGGCAGCCGACATGGAGGTGGGCGCCTCGGGGAAGGGGGCGGCAATGCGTGCGGCCCACGTCGGCACGCCTGGCTCCGAGGAGCGGCGGCGTCATGCCCGTCGCTGCGCCCCCTTGAGGCCCGACACCCGACCTCTGATACCTGATACCTGATACCTGACCTCTGATACCTGATACCCGCCCCCTGACACCCCGCCCCCGCTACCACCGATACACCTCGTCCAACCAACCAAAGTGGTTCTCCTCCGCCCCGATGCTCTCCCCCGCCTCCAGGCGTTGACAGAGCTTGAAGGCGTCGTAGGCGGCGATGAAAGCGAACGCGAAGCCCAGCCCGCAGGTCATGATGCCGCCGATCCAGGTCACCGCCCAGGCCAGCGCGGCCTTCTTGTTCTGGCCCATCAGCAGGTAGCCGCCGCCGCCCAGGGTCACGACGTTCACGATGGTGGGGGTCAGCGGGTTGATGTCGGGCTTGGTGATGCGCGCGGCGGCCATGGGTGCCTACAGGTACAGGACCACAGAGTACAGCGACACCACGCCGTCTTCGGGGACGTACAGGTAGAAGTCCTGGACGACCTCGGAGTCCTCGACCCGGTACCCCGCCTGCAGGGTCACCGGACCGGTGGGCGCGCCGTAGATGGCGAAGCGGCCACTGTTCCCGGTCTCGACGGCCTCCGGGTCATAGGCCCCCACGTCCGACAGGTAGCAGGCCGGGTAGCTGTTGCCGGCCGAGTCATAGGCCGTCGCGAACCCAGTGGTGGACAGGGGCCAGTCCCCCTCCTCGGGGCTGTAGCCCTGGACGCCCAGCCGGATCACCCCCTCGATCAGCGCGCCGCCCTGCTGGGCACAGTCGCCAAAGCTGTTGTCCAGCTCCGCCAGGGTCTCCTCGGACTGCATCCAGACCAGCCCGTCGTCGATGGCCGTGTCCAGCCCGGGGGCGAAGCCCGCAAAGCCCGTGGTCCCGTAGCCCTGGGCCGAGACCTCGAAGTACATGTTGTTGTTGGCGTACACCTGCACCTGGAAGGAGCCCCGGCCGTCCGTCTCGTCCGAGTCCACGGGCGCGAAGCTGTAGTCCAGGCTCTCAACGGCGGCTGAGGAGATGCCATCGGCGTCCTCACTGGGGGCGTCCACCACCCGGCCCGTGAGGGTGATCAGAGTCGGCTCATAGACGCAGCCCCCAAGCGAGGACAGGCTGAGCGCAGACAGGAGCGGGAGCAGAGGCAGCATCAGAAGCCCTGGGTGTAGAAGGCCGACACGATCTCCCCGCCCTGGGGGAAGAACACGCTGTCGTCGACGATGGTGGGGTCGTAGGGGTGGATCAGCGACAGGGTGACCTCGCCGGGCTGCAGGTTCAGCGAGAAGAACCAGTCGACGGGATCCCCGGAGGTGGACCGCACGAGCTCGCCGTCCTCCAGGTGATACCCAACCACCGCCCGCTGCCGACCCGCCTGGGAGACCTCGATCTGATCCAGGTAGATGGTGGCCCCCTCCCCCGTCATGGCCTGCCGGGTGGTGCCCCAGAGCTGGACGGACTCGCCGCTCTCGGTGTCGATCTCCCCGAGCTCCGCCTCGAGCTCCTCGAAGAAGGGCAGGACCGCGTCCTCGGAGAAGGCGTAGACCGGGAAGAGCAGGCCGCCCAGCTCCGGCGCCTGGGACTGCCAGAGGCTGGGGATGGCGCCGTCCGCCTGGACGTGCAGGAAGTAGAGGGCCTCGGGGGCCACGCGGAAGCTGTAGTTGCCCGCGCTGGACTCCTTGGCGGCGTCGTAGGGATCCAGGCTGCTGCTGTAGGGCGTCAGGGTGGCCCCGCTGAGCAGCTCCGGGTCGCCAACGGGCGCGCTGTAGAGGTTCCCGGAGAGGGAGACCAGGCCGTCATCGGTGGTCGCGGAGGCGCAAGCGAGCAGGAGCCAGAACATGCCCCCACCCTATCCCATTGAGTGCAGGGACTGGAGCAGGGAGACCGACCGCAGCGGCTTGCCGTGGTGGTGCCAGGTGAAGAGCTGACACAGCGCCCACGGACTCCCGCCCTGAGGCGCCGGGGTGTCGACCAGTTCGGCCAAGGGCGTTCGCCGCAGCGCCTCCAGCTCGTGGGCCCAGGACACGGAGATGGGCTCGCCGCTGGCGCAGTGCTCGTGGACCGCTCCGCCAGACGAGGGGCTCCACCCGACGGCCCCATCCAGGGCCTGACCGCAGCAGGCACAGCACGCGAGAGCCGGCGTCAACCCTGCGAAGCTGAGCACCTTGGCCTCGAAGGCCATGCGGAATGCGGCCTGGGGGGGCTCGGTGCAGGCGTCCAGGACCAGCAGCGCGACCTCCAGCAGGCCAAAGAGCTTGGGCTCGGGTTGGTCCCGCCGGCCGAGCTCCCGCACCCACTCGCAGAGCAGGGCGGCCAGGGCGATGCTCTCCAGGTGCTCCCGCAGGTGGGGGTGGCCGTGGACCAGCTCGGCCCCCTGCAGGCGCTGAAGATCCCCTCCCCCTCTCCTCAAGGTCGCCTCAACACAGTTGCCGGTCTCCAGCGCCCCCGTGAAGCGCTTGTTCTTGCGGCGGGCCCCCTTGGCCAGCGCCGCGATGCGCCCCTGCTCCGCCGTGATGAGCTGCACGATGCGGTCGGCGTCCCCATAGTCGGTGTGGCCCAGCACGATGGCGCGCTGGATGTCCACGGGGCCGGCCGGAGCGCGCCCGCGGCTCACATCACCCGCAGCAGCATCGTCGCGATGGAGAAGTAGAGGAGGATGGCGATGGTGTCGATGGTGAGGGTGACGAAGGGGCCGGTCGCAACGGCAGGGTCCACCCCCACCCGCTTGAGGGCCACCGGGATCAACATGCCGATCAGGGCCGACGCGAGGACAACACAGAGGATGCTGACGCCGACCGCGATGCCGACGATCTGACCGCCCAGCAGCCAGCCGCCGCCCAGCAGCACGAGCGAGAGCACCAGCCCCATGAGCACGCCCACCCGGGCCTCGCGGAACACGAGCTTGCCCAGGTTCTCGGTCATGGACATCTGGCCGGTCGCCAGCGAGGCGACCGTGATGGTGGCCCCCTGGATGCCGACGCCGCCGCCCAGCCCCATGATCACAGGGATGAAGCCAGCGAGCACGGCCTCCTGGGCCAGCGACTCCTCGAAGCCCATGATGACGCGGGCCAGCCCCAGGCCACCCACCGCCGTGACGAGCAGCCAGGTCAGCCGCTGCTGGGCCGCCTTGAGCACGCTGCGCCCCTGGGGGTCATAGGCCTCGCCAACGCCCGCCATCTTCATCATGTCCTCGGCGGCCTCCTCCTGGACGACGTCCAGCACGTCGTCGATGGTGACGATGCCCAGGAACTTGCGGGTGTCGTCACAGACCGGGACGGCGAGCAGGTCGTAGTGGGCCGCCATGCGCGCGACCTCCTCCTGGTCGGTGTCCGGGGTCACGGTGATGACGTCGGGGTTCGCGAGCTCCTTGAGGGGCTTGCTGGGCGGGTTCAGCAGGAGCTGCCGCAGCGAGGTGACCCCCGTGAGCTGGTCCGACTCGTTGACCAGGTAGAGGTAGAACACCATCTCGACGTCGCCCTGCTCCTGCAGCGCCTCGATGGCCTCGCGGCAGGTGGTGTCCTCGTTGAGCAGGAAGGCCACCGGAGACATGATGCCGCCCGCGGTGTCCTCGGGGTAGGCCAGCAGATCCTCGACGTCCTCCCGATCCTCTGCCTCCATCTGCTGCAGGGCCTGCGACTGGAGCTCGGGGGGGAAGCGCGCGATGAGGTCGGCGGCGTCATCCGGCTCCAGGTAGTCCATCCAGCCCATGACCTTGTCGGTCTCCAGGCTCTCCAGGATGTGCTCGAAGCGATCGTCGTCCATGGACAACAGGACCTCACCGCCCTGGTCATCGGAGACGAACTCCATGATGAAGCGCGTGTCGGCCCAAGTGAGGTGCGTGACGGCGCGGCTGATGGTCTCGGAGTTGGACTTCTGCAGCGCCCGCTCAAGGGGCCCCGCTGCCCGGCGGCGAGCCAGGCGACGGAGCGCACCCACCCGGGCCTGGACGGGGTTCTCAGCCATGGGGGCTCCTGTGGAGGGCGACTCTCAGGGGGTGTCGTCTACAAAGACCAGGGTCCTGGGTTCGTCCAGGGTCCCCAGCGGCTTCACACGCCTGCCGTTGTAACGCACGGTGGCGCGGTTCAGATCGGGCAGGTCCACCGCGATCTCCCTGGCTGGCCCGAAGCTCTGCTTGCAGGAGACATCTCCCCGACACAGCACCTCGTTGAAGACCTCCTGGCCGTCCACGTGCACGTGCACGCGCACCGCCTCGTTGGCCGAGAGCTCCACCACCCCACCGGGGGGCGGCGCGTCGGGGTCCACGGCCTGGGGGTCGTCCAGCAGCAGCGCCACGATCTGCAGCCCCACCAGCACGATGCCGGCGGCGATCAGGCTGCCCAGGACCATGCGCAGCACCGACCGACCTCGCGCGGTGAGGTCGGCGAACTTCACCGCATCCCCGCCGCGTCCAGAGAAGACAGGGCCTGCGCGGAGACCGGGGTGCCCGGGTACTTGTCCGCGGTGAGCTGGAGCACCATCGCCCCCTCCTCCATGCGGCCCATGGTGATGAGCATGTTGCCGCGCAGCAGCTCCCCCTCGGGGAACGCGTCCGGACACACGAGCTGCAGCTCATCCAGCACGTCCACGGAGCGGGCGGCCTGCTGGGCCTCGGACAAGGCCAGCCCCAGGTTGTAGCGGGCGGCGCAGAAGTTGGGCTGCCGGTAGACCGCCTCGGAGAGCGCGGCCACGGACTCGTCGGTGCGCCCCTCGGCCAGGTAGGCCATGCCCAGGTTGTTCAGCACCTTGGCCGGCTGGGTGTAGGTCAGGTCCTTGCGGGCGACCTCGAGCTGCTCGATGGCCTCGGCGTTCCGGCCCAGCTTCTGCAGCAGGTAGGCGTAGTTCAGGCGGATCGCGGCGTCCTCGGGGTCCAGGCGGATGGCCCGCTTGAAGGCCTCCTCGGCGTCCTCGTGCGCGCCCCGCTTGACCAGCGAGAGGGCCAGGTAGTGCCAGGCGGCGGGGTTGCGCCGGTCCAGGTCGGTGGCGTCCTGCAGCGTCTCGATCGCCAGCTCCGTGCTCCCCTCGTTGAAGTAGGCGTAGCCCAGCTCCGTGCGCACAGCGGACTTCTGCGCCCGCTTGGCGCTCACGCAGCCAGGGCCCATCACCAGCGACAACAACAAGGGGAACATGGAGGCCTCCTCAGAGGTACTTGCCGATCAGCAGGTTCACGCGGGCCACCGCCTCGGGGTGCAGGTGGCTCGCAGAGGTCATCACCGCGTGGCGCATGACGCCGTCCTGGGGCAGCGGGCCCTGGTGCGCGGCGATCTTGGGGACCACCCGGGCGATGATGTCGCGGGCGTTGGAGACGTTGGCCTTGATGACCTCGACGACGGCTTCCACCGTCACTGCGTCGTGGCCGTCGTGCCAGCAGTCGTAGTCGGTGGACATCGCGAGCGTGGCGTAGGAGATCTCCGCCTCCCGGGCGAGCTTGGCCTCGGTGACGTTGGTCATGCCGATGACCTTGGCACCCCAGGACCGGTACAGGTGGGACTCCGCGCGGGTGGAGAACTGGGGGCCCTCCATGCAGACGTAGGTGCCGCGGTCGTGCACGGTGGCGTCCGACTCGTTGGCGGCCTCCAGCAGGTAGCCGCGCAGGGTCTCGCAGATGGGGTCCGCGAAGCCCACGTGGCCGACCACACCCTGCTCGTAGAAGGTCACCGGGCGCACGCTCTTGGTGCGGTCGATGAACTGGTCGATGATGACCATGTGGCCGGGGACGATCTCCTCCTGGAGGGAGCCAACGGCGCTCACGGAGACGATCCAGTCCACGCCCAGGCGCTTCATGCCCCAGATGTTGGCGCGGTAGGGCACCTCGCTGGGGTTGAGGACGTGCCCGCGGCCGTGTCGGGGCAGGAACACGAGCTCCGCGTCCCCCAGGGTGCCGGTGATGAAGGCGTCCGAGGTGGGGCCGAAGGGCGTGTCGAAGCGGGTCTCGGCGATGTTGGTGAGGCCGTCGATCTCGTAGAGGCCGCTGCCTCCGATGACGCCGATGCGGGTGCTCATGCGGGAAGTGTCCTTGGGTGGTGGGTGGCCAGAGAGAGCCTATCAGGCCTCCAGGCTCAGGGTGGCGTGCTCGCCCCCGGCCTCCTGGATGCGCTCGCCGGGGGTGGACTTGCCGAGCTGCCCGCAGGCGGCGGAGATGTCGATGCCCCGGGTGGTGCGGATCGAGCACTGGATGCCCCGGCTGACCATGTAGTGCTGGAAGCGCTTGACGTGGTCATCGGGCGGCCGCTTGATGTCGGGCCGCTGGGGGTTCTCGTTGTAGGGGATCAGGTTGACCTTGGCCTTCTGGCCGCGCATCAGCTTGACCAGGCGCGCGGCGTCGTCCATCGAGTCGTTGAAGCCGTGCATCATCACGTACTCGAAGGTGATGCGCTTGGCGTGGGGCAGCGGGAACTCCCGGCAGCCCTCCATCAGGCGCTCCAGGGAGTAGCGCTTGGTGATGGGCATGGTGTCGCTGCGGGTCTCTTCCGTCGTGGCGTTCAGGGAGACCGCCAGGTTGACCGGGGTGGCCGCCGCGAGCTTGGCCATCTGGGGGACCAGGCCCACCGTGGAGACGGTGACCTTGCGGTGCGAGTAGTTCAGCGCCTGCTCGTCCAGCAGCACCTTGAGGGAGGTCACAAGGTTGCTCAGGTTGTGCAGGGGCTCGCCCATGCCCATGAACACCAGGTTGGTGATGCGCTCGTCCTCTCCCAGGGCCTGCTGCACCTGCAGCGCCTGGTTGGCGATCTCGCTGGGGCGCAGGTTCCGCTTGAGGCCCAGATCGCCGGTCAGGCAGAAGCGGCAGCTCATCGCGCAGCCCACCTGCGAGCTCATGCACAGGGTCATGCGCGGGCGGCTGGTCTCGTTGCCCCGGTCCGGGATGAGCACGGACTCGATGTGGCTGCCGTCGGGCAAGGCCCAGACGAACTTCTTGGTGCCGTCGCTGGAGTCCAGCACCATGGCCGAGTCCAGGAAGTTGATGACGAAGTGCTCGGCCAGGCTGCGCCGGGCGTCCTTGGAGACGTTGGTCATCTCATCAAAGGACTGCACCCCCCGCTGCCAGACCCACTTGTAGACCTGGAGCGCGCGGTACTTGGGGTGTCCCAGCGCGAGCATCTGCTCCTGGAGCTGCTCCAGGGAGAGGCTCTTGATGTCGATGCGGCCGTCGTCTTCTTTGTAGACGCGGGAGCGAACGGGGGGCTTGGCCATGGTGACCTCGGGGGCGGCAGGCGCTGATAACAGGGTGTCAGGCGCCGAGCAGTTCCGCGAGGTGTTCCGACAGGCCCGTATACCTCTGTGTCGCCGCCTCCTGCTCCACCGCGAGCCGCAGCGCCCGGGGGTGCCCCAGGATGGCGCAGAAGCGCTGAGCGCGGGTCATGGCCGTGTAGACGAGGTTTCGGCGCAGCATCACAAAGTGCGCGGTGTCCAGCACCACCACCACCGCCGGGTACTCGCTGCCCTGGCTCTTGTGGATGGAGATGGCGTAGGCCAGCTCGAGCTGGTCGATCTGCTCCCCCACCAGCGCGACCCGCCGCCCGTCGAAGCTGACCTCCACCCCGCCGCTGGCCAGGCCCACCACGCGCCCGACGTCTCCGTTGAAGATGTCGTTGTCGTAGTCGTTCCGGGTCTGGATGACGCGGTCCCCCACCCGCAGGGTCTTGCTCCCGCGCGTGAAGGGCTCGCCGCCAGGGTTCAGCGCGTCCTGGAGCAGCTCGTTGAGGGCCCGGGAGCCGAGGGGACCCTTGTGCATCGGGGTCAGGATCTGCACCTCCTCAAGCGGGTCGAAGCCGAGCGACGGGAGCCGCTTCGTGGTGACGGCGAGGAGCGTCTGGTGTGCGGCCTGCGCGCCCATCCGGGGCACCAGGTAGAAGTCGCTGCGGCCGGCGTCGGGCTCCTTCTCGCTGGAGATGGGGAGCTCGCCCCGCTGCACGCGCCAAGCGTTCCGCACGATGCCGGAGTCCTGGGCCTGCCGGTAGACCTGATGGAGGGTGGCCACGGGCAGGTGCCCGCAGGAGATGCAGTCCGCGAGCACCTGACCGGCGCCCACGCTGGGGAGCTGGTCGCTGTCCCCCACCAGCACCAAACGCGCGTTGGGCGGGAGCGCGTCGAGCAGGGCCTCCATCAGAGCGAGATCCAGCATGGAGGCCTCGTCCACCAGCACGCCGTCCAGCTCCAGGGGCTTGTCGGCGTTCCGCAGGAATCCCTGGGCCTGCATGGAGTACTCCAGCAGCCGGTGCAGGGTCTTGCCCTCCTGGCCGCAGCTCTCCTGCAGGCGGCGCGCAGCCCGGCCCGTGGGGGCACACAGCGCCCACTTCTCCCGCCGCCCGGAGGCCGCCGCCATGAGCACGCGCACGATGGTGGTCTTGCCGGTTCCCGGGCCCCCGGTGATCACCGCGACGCCGTGCTCCAGGGCGGTGGTGACGGCCTTTCGCTGATCGCTGTTGAGCTCCAGGCCCACCTGCTTCTCGGCCCGCTGGAGGGCCCCGCCGACGCTGCTGTGGGAGGCCGCCCGCGCGGCGAGCGCCTTGGCGACCAGGTCCTCCCTCCGGGCCATCGCGGCCCGGTAGATCCGCGACTCCCGACCGCTCACCCGCCGGACCACGCGCCCCTTGAGGAGCAGGTCCTGGACGGCGCGCACGACGGCGTCCGCGCTCAGGCCCAGGTCGGCGGCGCGGGTCTCCAGCTCGGACTGGGGCAAGAAGCAGTGCCCCTCCCCCTCGGCCTCCAGGATGAGCCAGCGCACGGCGGCGTTGGCGCGGCGGGCGTCCTGGGCGTCGATGCCCACAGCGCGGGCGATCTGGTCCGCGGTCCTGAAGGCGACCCCCGGGATCTCCGCGGCCAGCCGGTAGGGGTCGCTGCTGACGATGGCCATGGCGCGCTCGCCGTAGCGGTCGACCACGCGGTTTACGACGGAGGGCCCCAGCCCGTGCCCCTGGAGCAGCACGGAGACCTCTCGGCCCACCTTGTCCGCCTCCCAGTGGGCGATGATCTTCTCCAGCCTCTGCTCGCCGATGCCCTTGACCTCGAGGAGCTCGCGGGGGTTCTGGTCCAGGACGGTGAGGAGCTGAAGTCCGAAGGCCTCCACCGCCCTCCTCGCCAGCTCCTCCCCAAAGCCGGGGACCGCCCCGGAGGCCAGGTACTTCTGCAGACCGCTGAGGCTGCGGGGGTCGTCGACCAGCATCTCGGCGACCTTGAAGCGGCGGCCGAACTTGGGGTGGCGCTCCCAGCGGCCCTTGAGGCTGAGGTGCACGCCCTCGTGCAGGTGCCCCAGGGGCCCGACCACGGTGTGGCTGCCCTGGGCGTTCTTGACCCGCGCGACCGCGAAGGAGCCGTCCTCGGCCATGAAGCTGAAGCTGACCAGCTCTCCGTCCAGGTGGTCCCTAGTCATCCCGGACGTCCGACGGGCTGCGCTCCTGGGCCGGCTGGGGCTCTGGGTCCAGGTCCGCCAGGGCGAGATCCACCGTCTCCTCCAGCCCGGCGTCCCGGATGGGCTCCACCGGCGGCGGAAGTTGATCCAGCTCTACGGGGCGCCAGTCGACCTTGCGGTCGGGGTGCACGATGCCGGCCGACATGATGATCTTGAAGGCCTCTTCGACCGAGATGTCCACGCGGCGCACATCCTTGGCGGGGATCACCATGTAGAAGCCGGTGGTGGGGTTGGGCGTGCTGGGCAGGAAGATGGAGAGCGGGGTCTCTCCGTCCATCTCCTGGGGGGCGCGCACCCAGGGGGCCTCTCCGGTGAGGAAGGCGATGGCCCAGGCCCCCCGGCGTGGGTACTCCACCATCACCACCTGGCGGAACTTCATGCCCTCTTCGCCAAAGAGCGTGTCGAAGAGCTTCTTGAGGCCCTGGTAGATGCCCGAGAGCAGGGGCACCCGCAGCAGGATGTCCTCCATGAACTCGACCACGCGGCGGCCCACGTAGTAGCGCATGGCCGCGCCCACGCTGAGCACCGCGATGCAGGCAAGCAGCACCCCCAGGCCGGGGAGCTCCATGTCCAGCAGGTGCTCGGGGTGGACGCCGTCCGGGAGGATGTCCAGGATGGAGTCGATGAGCCCGATGACCTTGACCACCACCCAGATGGTCACGCCCAAGGGGAACAGCACCGCGAGCCCCGCGATGAAGGTGTTCCGGAGCTTGGTCAGAAACGCGCTCATGGGGCCCTAGCGGGAGTAGACCTCGAAGCGCTCCAGGTGGTACGAGGCCATGGCCCGGACGACCATGTGCTTGTCCACCTGACGCTCGAAGTTGTCCAGGGTCTCGTACTCTTCGCCGTAGAGCATGTCCGCGACCCGGGGGTGGCAGTTGATGTAGACCGTCTCCCGCTTGGGGTGGCGGGCGGCCTCGCGCTGGACCTCGCGGAAGATGTCGAAGCAGACGGTCTCGCGGGAGCGCAGGTGGCCGTTGCCGCCGCAGTAGAAGCAGGGCTCGGTCAAGAAGCGGGTCAGGTCCTCCTGCACGCGCTTGCGGGTCATCTCCACCAGGCCGAGCTCGGAGATCTTGAGGACGTTGGTCCGGGCCTTGTCGCGGCGGACCTCCTCCTCCATCGCGCGGTACACCTTCTCGCGGTTGGCCTCCTTGTCCATGTCGATGAAGTCGATGATGACGAGGCCACCGATGTTGCGCAGGCGGAGCTGGTAGACGATCTCCTTGACCGCCTCCATGTTGATCTTGGTGGTGGTCTCCTCCAGCGAGGAGCTGCCCACGTACTTGCCCGAGTTGATGTCGATGGCGGTGAGCGCCTCGGTCTGATCGATGATCAGGTAGCCGCCGCTCTTGAGCCAGACCTTGCGGCCGGTGGACCGGGAGATCTCGGTCTCGACGCCGTAGACGTCGAACACGGGCTCCTTGCCCTTGTAGAGGTGCACCCGCTCCTTCCACTTGGGCATGAAGCCGGACATGAAGTCCATGATCTCGTCGAACACCTTGCGGGAGTCGACGACGATGCGGTGCACGTCATCGTTGAGGTTGTCGCGCAGGAAGCGCACCACCAGGCTGTAGTCGGCGTGGAGCAGCTTGGGGGCCTTGCCGTCCTTGGCGCCGCTCTGGATCTTCTCCCAGGTGCTCAGCAGGTAGTTCATGTCCTGCTGCAGGATCTTCTCGGGCTGGCCCGCGCACACGGTCCGCACGATGAAGCCGGCGCCCTTGGGGCGGTGCTTGTCCACGAACTCGCGGAGCCGGCGGCGCTCCTTGTCCTTGTCGATGCGGCGGGAGATGCCGACGTGCTCCACCGTGGGCATGAACACGATGTAGCGGCCCGGGAGGGTGATGTGGGTGGTCAGGCGCGCGCCCTTGGTCCCGATGGGGTCCTTGGCGACCTGGACCACGATCTCCTGGCCCTCCTTGATGAGGTCCTGGATGGCGGGCTGGCCCTGCCGCGGCCGGTTCCGGGGTCCCTCTTCCACCACGGTCTCATCCGGAGAGCTGGGCTCCGGGTTCGGCATGTCCAGGAACTCCGGGTAGATGTCGCCCACGTACAGGAACGCGGCGCGCTCCAGACCGATGTCCACGAACGCTGCCTGCATACCGGGGAGGACGCGCACGACGCGCCCCTTGTAGGTGTTCCCGACATAGCCGCGGTCCCGACCGCGATCGATGTGGAACTCAGCGAGCTGGTTGTTCTCCATCAGGGCCACGCGTGTCTCGCGACCCGTGGTGTTGACGATGATCTCCGAAGGCACGAAGGGCTCCATTGGACGCGGATCGGTCCGCCGCGCGTTCGCGCAGGGGGGCCTGGGGGCGGGCATCAGGTGGGATCAGGGGATCTTCCACAGGGCCAAACGCCGGGAGCGTCCGATTTGAAAGTTGAGGTTCCACCCAGGGTTTCAGGCAATCACCTGACCGCTGGACGGTCCGATTCGGGTGTCCCCGACGATGCGAGGACGAAAGCAGAGGAGTTCTCCGTCACACGCCAGCCACCCGGCGTCAAGGCCAGGACCGAGGCCCGATCAGCGCCGGCGGAGCACCGCGAACTTGAGGTAGCGCCCCTCGCTGTGGGCCAGCGCGACGGGGTGGTCCGCCGGGGCCCCAGCCCCCTCCAGCCAGGACCAGGGACCACTCTCAGCGAGCCCCTCGGCGATGGCCTTCTCCCACTGCCCCCGCGTCAGCCGCGCCGTGCAGCTCGCGGTGGCCAACAGCCCCTCGCTGGAGACCTGGGGCCCGACCTTGGCGGCCAGATCCCGATAGGCCCTGCGCGCGGCCTGGTCCGACTGCTTGCCGTGGGTGAGGCTGGGCGGGTCGCAGATCAGCAGGTCCGGCCGGCCCTTGGGGGTCCAGGTGAACACGTCGGTCGCCAAAAAGCCGTGCTGCCGCGGATCCAGGCCATTGAGCCTGAAGATCTCCTTGGCGTCCTCCAGCGCGGGCGCCGAGATGTCGACGGTCTCCACGCGCGCCGCCCCCGCCATCGCGGCGTAGATCGAGAACCCGCCGTTGTAGCCGAACAGGTTGACCACCCGCCGACCGGGGGCCAGCTCCCCCACCCTGCGCCGGTTCTCGCGCTGGTCCAGGAAGAGCCCGGTCTTCTGCCCGTGGTGGGGCCGGACCAGCAGCTTGATGCCGTGCTCGTGGACGACCAGTCCGTCGCCGGGGTCCGGGCCGAACAGCAGCTCGCTGCCCTTGCGCCCATCGACCGAACGCACCCCCAGCCGACGCAGCACGGAGCCCACCCAGGGCAGCTCGGAGAGCGCCTTGACCAGCAGCTCCAGGTGCGGCTCCCAGGCCTTGGAGTAGAGGCGGAGCACCGCCAGGGAGTCGTAGCGATCCACGACCACGCCGGGGAGCCCGTCACCGGCGCCGTTGATCACGCGCCAGGTGTCCGTGTGCCCGCCCACGACCTGAAAGCGGAAGCGGTCGGCGGCCTGCACGCGGCGCTTGATCAGCGCCGGCAGCTCCTGGACCTCGCTCCCCAGCACCCGGACCGCGATGGGCCCCTCATCAAAGAGCCCAAAGGCCTTGATGCGCCCCTTGTGGTCCTCCAGACCGATGGGAGAGCCCACCGGCGCAGAGCCCCGCACACCGTCCCGGTAGACCCAGGGGTGGCCTTGCGAGACCGCCTTGGCGGCGTCCCGGTTCAGGGGCAGGCGCTGCAGCTTCACGCGCTCTCCAGCAGGGGGTCGACCTGGCCCTTCTGGTCCAGGGCGAGCAGGTCGGTGTAGCCGCCCACGTGGGTCTCTCCGATGAAGATCTGGGGCACCGTGCGCTGCCCGGTCTTCTGCATCAGCTCGATGCGGGCGTCGCTGTTGCCGGTGAGATCGATCTCCTCGTAGGGGATCTCGCGGCCCTGGAAGTAGCGCTTTGCGGCGCTGCAGTAGGCGCAGGGGACGGCGGTGTAGATGCGGACCGTAGCCATGACGGGCCTCCTTTGGGGGCGGTGTGTATCGGATCCTTGACGCCAGGACAGCCCCCGGGTTGCGGCCCGATCCCCGCGCCAGCTTGCGCCCACGCGCGGCGGTGCATAGCCTGTCCTCGCTGTAAGTCTTGACATGCCAAGTTTTCCCTTGCGGCAAGATCTGAGGGCGTGGTACACACACCTCACCCCCCGAGAGACGTGGATCCCTCCCCCCTTTCCACACATCTCACCCCTCCCCTCCTCCCTTCCATCGTCGAGCGACCCACATGGCAGAGCCAAAGCCGACTCCTGTCGCGGCCCCCTCCTCCAGCGACGCAAAGAAGCCGGAAGAGGAGCTGAACGAGCGCTCCACCGTGGCCCTGAGCGCCGAAGACGGCGTGCTCCTTCTGGCGCTGGACCCCAAGGCCTCCTTCGAGGCGCTGCGCGAGGCCGTCCGCGAGCTCTTCTCGGCCTCCCCCGACCGCTTCCGCGGCAAGGACGCCCGCCTGGACCTGGCCACCCGGCCCATCGACCTCTTCGACCTGCGCCGCCTGGTGCACGTGCTCAGCGACGAGTTCGGGATCAGCGTCACGGGCCTCTACTGCACCGAGCAGCACCTCCACCGGTATGCAGAGCGCGAGCTCAAGCTCAAGGTGTACCCCCGTCGTGCGCCCACCACCGAGCCCTCTCCCCCCGCGGACACCCCGGCACTGGAGTCCACCAGCGAGGACACGCTGGCGCAGACCGAAGCGGAGCCCAATGGCGAGCCCGAGCCCACCCCGACCGAGGTCCAGGTGGTCGACGAGCCCGAGCAAAGCGGCCCCCAGGGGCGCCGGCAGCTCACCCTGGAGCGCGGCCTCCGCAGCGGACAGGCGGTCTCCTTCAACGGCGACGTCACTGTGTTCGGGGACGTGAACCCCGGGGCACAGCTCGTGGCCAGCGGCAACATCGTGGTCCTGGGCGCCCTCAAGGGCATGGTCCACGCCGGCTCCGAGGGCGACGAGCAGCGCATCGTCATGGCCTTCGACTTCCAGCCCAGCCAGCTTCGCATCGGCCGCCACATCGTGCGGGAAGAGCAGGAGCTGCGGACGACCACGCGTCGGTCCCGCCTCCAGGCTCTGTCCTCCGCCCTCCCTTCTCCGGAGCTGCTGCGCGGCGGCCGGAGCGCGCCCACCCCGATGATCGCTTGGATCGGCGGGGACCAGGGCATCCAGATCGAACCTTACGCCGGGCGTCTGCCCGCCTCCATCTGAAGTTGATCGGTCCGCGCGGCGCCGCAAGGCAAAGCCGGGCCAGCAGGCAGTAGTCTCAGGAGCCCCAAAATGAGCGAGTGCATCGTCGTCACCTCCGGCAAGGGTGGAGTCGGAAAGACCACCACCTCCGCCAACCTCAGCGTGTCCCTGGCCCGCGAAGGCCACCGGGTGTGCGTCCTGGACGCCGACATCGGCCTCCGCAACCTGGACGTCATCCTGGGTCTGGAGAACCGCATCGTCTACGACCTGGTGCACGTCATCGAGGGCGAGTGCCGGCTCAAGCAGGCGCTGATCCGGGACAAGCGCCTGGACAACCTCTACCTGCTGCCCGCCGCCCAGACCCGCGACAAGTCCTCCGTCTCCGAGGACCAGATGCGGGACCTGATCGACCAGCTCAAGGAGGAGTTCGACTACGTCATCGTCGACTGCCCCGCGGGCATCGAGCAGGGCTTCAAGAACTCCATCGCCGGCGCCGACCGGGCCATCATCGTCACCACCCCCGAGGTCAGCGCCATCCGCGACGCCGACCGCATCATCGGGCTGGTGGAGGCCGCTGAGCTGCCCGAGCCCACCCTGATCATCAACCGCTTCCGCCAGAAGATGGTCGACCGGGGCGACATGCTCGACAAGGCCGACATCCTGGAGATCCTGGCCATCCCCCTGGTCGGGATCATCCCCGACCACGAGGACATCATCGTCTCGGCCAACAAGGGCGCGCCCGTGGCCTACGACGACGACTCCGTGGTCGGAGAAGCCTACCGGCGCGTCGCGCGTCGCCTCACCGGCGAGCCCGAGGTGCCTTTCGTCGCCGAGGAGCCCACGGGCTTCTGGGCCAACTTCAAGCGCTGGATGGGCATGACCCCCAGCCGGGGAGCGGTCTGATGGTCAATGTCATTCGCCGGATCTTTGGTGGCCCCGGGAGCAAGGACGACGCCAAGGCGCGCCTCAAGCTCCTGCTGGTGCACGACGCAGTGGACCTGACCCCCGCCGAGATGGAGGCCATGAAGGCCGAAGTCGTCGAGGTCATGTCCAAGTACATCAACCTGGACCGTGACCAGGTGGACTTCCGCCTGGAGCGCAACGAGGGCGAGATCGCCCTGGTCTCCAACGTGCCTGTGCGGCGCGTCACGGCCCGCGCGGGATAGTGGGTGCGGGCGCCCCCCGCGGGTGCCCTCCCCTGTCGCCTGGAGTCTGCACGCATGGCCCCCGAGTCTGGACCCCGTACCCTGCTTCAGGTGACGGCCCTGCTGGGGGTCATTGTGATCGGGGTGGCCGCCTGGGTCATGGACAAGCGCCGCACGCGCTACCGCGAAGAGGCCGATCTCATCGCCGAGATCGAGGCCTCCTCCCAGGCCCCCGACGCCCAGCTCATCGCCTCCCCCGATTGGGGGACCCCGCGAAACCTGGAGCTGGACAGCCGGGCCCAGAGCCTGGCCAACGCGCTCCAGCACCGCATCCTCCCCTGCACCGAGCAGTGGGACGCGCCGCCGCAGTACCTTGTCCTCTACATCGAGGCCGACGGCGCCGGCCGCCTGAGCGGCTTCGCTGTCCAGGGCGCCCCCGAGTCCTTCCAGACCTGCATGCTCAAGGCGCTGGACGAGGGCCGCTACCCTCGGAATGTGAAGGCGGTCACCGAGCTGCCGCTGATGTTCCGCTGAGCCGGCTCCGATCCCGGGTGTACGCGTAGGGCCCCTCTGCGGTGTCCCAAGAGCGCCCCCGGAGTCCCCATGCCCCCATTCGCGCTGATCACTGGTGTCCTCGCTGGCTGCACCAGCTTCAGGGATTGCTCGACCGAACCCACTGCGCTGGTCGGTGAGCTGCCCAGCTCCCTTGGCCAGACCGCCCTCTACTCCGACATCCAGGGCGACGTGCTGAACCCCGACGCGATCGCCTTCACCCCGCGCTTCCCCCTGTGGACCGACGGGGCCAGCAAGGCGCGCTGGATCGTGCTGCCCGAGGGCACCCAGGTCGACACCAGCGACCCCGAGCAGTGGCGCTTCCCCGTGGGCACCCAGCTCTTCAAGGAGTTCACGCGCGATGGCGTCCGCGTGGAGACCCGGCTGAACCTCAAGACGGCGGACGGGTGGATCGGTATCGCCTACCTCTGGAGCGCGGATCAGTCCGACGCCTCGCCTCAACACGAGCCCCTCGCGGACGCTTCGGGCACCCAGCACGACGTCCCCGGCCAGCAGGAGTGTGCCGCCTGTCATGGTGGTCGGGAGAGCTTCACCCTGGGCTTCTCACAGACGCAGTTGGAGCTCTCGCTGCGCCAGGAGCTCTACGATCGCGGCCTGCTGAGCGACCCGGTCGAGGCCGAGCCCACGGTCAGCGACGCGGCGCTCGCCGGTCTGGGGGTCCTGCATGGCAACTGCAGCCACTGCCACAACAGCAGCCGACATGAGCAGGCTCAGGCCACCGACTGCTTTGCTCCCGGGGACTTTGAGCCCTTGGACCTGAGCCTACCGGGGGGCCTGGAGACCTTGGCTCAATCTCCGGCCTTGCAGACTGCACGCTGGCAGCTCGGCGATCCGGGTGACAGCGAGGTGCTGCGTCGCATGTCCGAGCGCAACCTCAGCGAACGCACCCCCAGCATGCCCCCGCTGGGCACCGAGCTCGTGGACCAAGACGGAATCGCCAAGGTCCAAGCCCTGCTCGCCGAGCTGGAAGCCCAGGGGCTCTGAGGCCTCCGGGGCGCTCAGCTCAGCGCCCGGATCATCCACGGCAGGCTGAACTCGAAGCGGCTGTTCAGCTTGAAGTGCCCGCCGGTGTGCTCGCGGTACTCCAGCTCCAGCCCCGCGCCCTCGATCGCGCGCTTTAGCTGGCGGCCGCCCACCTGCAGGCGGAACTCGTCCCGACGGCCCACGTCCAGGTAGAGCGCCGTCCCCTGGAGCGCGTGCGGCCGCTGCTTGACCAGCTCCACGAGATCGTGGGCCTTCCAGCGCTCCATCACCGCGGGCAGGGTCTCGCCGGTCTCCAGGTCCACGGGCAGCGCGCAGGGCGGGTCGGCCTGGGGCTCCGGCGAGTAGCAGCAGGCCATGGCCAGGGTGTTCGCGACCGCGTGGTCCGGTCCCTTCACGTCGCCCCGGGAGGCCCAGTCGTTCAGCCAGGCCTGCAAGCCGCCCGCGTCCCGCAGCGACTCGACCGCGCTGGGGAAGTCCGGGGGGTAGACGTAGTCGAAGCCGCAGTCGGGCGCGTGGGCCGCGATGGCGCCCAGCAGGCCGGGCTGATCCAGGGCCAGGCGGAAGGCGCCGTAGCCCCCGCTGGACTTGCCGAAGGCCCCAAAGCCCGTCGTCGGGAAGCGCTCGCCCAGCCAGGGGATCAGCTCCTGACGCATCCAGGTGCCGTAGAGCCCCATCCCGGGGGAGTCCAGGAACTGCCCACCGCCCAGGTGGGTCATGGCGTCCATCATCGCGATGCGCACGGGGGGCAGATCGTGCTCCCGACGCAGCCGCTCCAAGCGCATGGGCAGGTTCTCGCTGCGCCAGCTCCGGTTCAGGAAGCCCCAGTGCGAGCTGGTGAACGCCGGCAAGGCCAGCAGCATGGGCATCGGCCCCGTGGCGTCCGCGGGCTCGTAGACGATGACCTCGCGGGCGGTCGGATCCCCCCAGGGGTTGTGCTGGGCCAAGGCCGCGCTGTGGTGAACAAGCTGGGTCAGAGTGCCCTGCATTCTCCCTCTCCTGGTTAGACACAGCCCCTAACCAACCGCCCCTTGGAGGGTCTGTGCCCTGGATGCGTATTCCTTTGGACGAGGCGGCTCTGCCTCTGCTGCAGGCCTGCTGGCCCATCTCTTCGGACTCGGCGGCCCTCCGCGCTCTGCGGGATCACCAGCTCACCAGCGAGGACATCGGGTGGCTGGACAAGCCCCGCAGCGTCCAGGACCTGGCGGTGCTCGTCGAGGACCTGGCGGGCAGCCCGGAGCTCCTCGCCGTCGCCCTGGAGCGTCCGGAGTCCGAGCGCCTGGCCGTTCTGGCGGTGGGGGGCATCCTGTTGCTGGACGACGCAGCCGCACTTCCGCTGCTGCAGCAGGCCTTCAAGCACGGCCACCTGCCCGAGATGGGCGCAGAGGGGACCGAGCTGCTGGCCCTCAGCGCGCTGGTGGCCTCCCTGGAGACCGGCGAACCCGAGCCCGCGAACGCTCCTGACGCCGGCGCACCGATGCTGGGTGCGTTGCTGGGACTCGACGCCGGAGACGGCTGGGAGGAGGTGCCGCCCTGGTGCGGGAAGGTCGTGGGCGGGGGGCTGTTCCTGGAGGATTGAGGGCGGGTATCAGGGATCGGGTATCAGGTATCGGGTATCGGGTATCGGGTATCGGAGGGTCAGGGGGCTGGGGTCAGGGGTCGGTTTGGGCTGCTCCTTCACCTTGGAACACCTCACTGGCTGCCAGGAAGTCCATCACCACGCGGACCCTGGGGAGCTGAGCGAGGTCGGGGTGGGTGACGAGCCAGACCGGGAGTTCCTCGTTCGATGGGAGCCGCGGCAAGGGGATCAGCCTTGAGCCGGGGCCCACCAGGAGGTCCGGGAGCAGGCCCACCCCCAACCCGGCGACGACCGCGGCGCGCAGGGCGCTGGTGCTGTTGGTGCTGAGCACGCGGCGGTGCACGCCCAGGCGCTTGTGGAAGCTCCCCCTGCCCTGCAGGACCACCACCGGGAGGCCTTCGAGATTGGCCAGGGAGCGCGCGTCCAGGCCCAGCCGCTCCAGCAGACTGGGGGCGGCATAGAAGCGCTCGCGCACCTGGGCGAGGCGCCGACCGACGAGCTCGGGCCGCCGCGGCTGACCGACACGCAGGGCGATCTCCACCTGGCCGGACGAGAGGTCCAGCACCTGGTCCGTCACGCGCAGTACGAGCTCCAGATCCGGGTAGGTCTGGGCGAGCGCCGGCAGCACCGGCACCAGCAGGTGGGTCGCGATGGACTCCAGGGTGGTCAGGCGCACCAGGCCCCGGGGAGCGAGCTCCTCTTGCGCCGCTGAGAAGGCGGCCCGCATGGACTCCCGCCCTATCGCTGCGTGCGAGAGCACCCGCGCTCCTGCCGGTGTGGTCCCCCAGTGGCCGGGCGTGCGCACAAAGAGCCGCACGCCGAGGTCGTCCTCCAGGGCCGACACCCTGCGGCCTACGGTGGTCGGATCCACCCGCAGCGCAGCCCCGGCGCCGACCAGGGTCCCAGCCTCTCGCAGCGCCAGGGCAAAGCGCATGTCATCCCAGGACGGCATTTCCGCAGCGTAACTGCAGAGCCGACTGCATTCATGCAGGACGGGACTGCGCCCTTGGGGGTCGCGAGGGCTCGCTGGGCGGGTGAGCTTGAGGCTGGAGGCCCCATGGCTGATGCATCCCCCTTCTCCTTGAGCGCCGCGGATGGACGCAGCCTCGCGGCCTGGATCCACGAGCCCGCGGACGCGCGGGGCAGCGTGGTCATCCTGGGCGCCTACGCGACCCCCGCCCGCTACTACCGCCGCTTCGCGGAGTGGCTCTCCGAGCACGGCTATCGGGTGCTGCGCTTTGACTACCGGGGCATCGGGGAGTCCCAAGCGGGCCCCATCCAGCGGGAGCAGGCGACGACCACGGACTGGGCGCTGCTGGATGCCCGCGCGGCGCTGGACTGGTTGGCCCGACAGCCGGGCCCCAAGCTGGGCGTGGGCCACTCCTTTGGCGGGCAGCTCATCGGGATCCTGGACCAGATGCAGATCCTGGATCGCCTCTACACGATGGGCTCACAGCTTGGCTGGCACGGCTACTACGACGGC
Source organism: Myxococcota bacterium (assembly GCA_036229005.1). Lineage (GTDB taxonomy): Bacteria > Myxococcota_A > UBA796 > UBA796 > CAJQPC01 > CAJQPC01. Next base: position 29,243 of record JAZAMN010000013.1, on the reverse strand, counting down.
CTCGCTCGCTACCGCATGTGGGGCATGTTCAAGGTGGTGATGCCGCTGGCGACGCGGGCCTTTGGCTACCTCCCCGGCTGGACCGGAATCGGCGAGGACGTCCCCAGCCCGGCGATGCTGGAGTGGCTCAAGTGGCTCAGCTCTCCGCGCTACCTGCTGAATTTTGTGCCGGATGCGGAGGCTCGCTTCAAGCGCTACCGCACACCGACTCGGGTGTTGGGGCTCACGGACGACAGCCTGGCGCCCCCTCGGGGAGTCGAGGCGCTCTGGAGTTGCCTGGACCCAGAGATCGCGGAGCTCAGCATCGTGAAGCCGCAGCACTTTGGGATGCAGAAGGTGGACCACTTTGGGTTCTTCAGGCCGCACCCGGGGTTGACGATGTGGGAGGACTGCTTGGCTTGGTTGGAGGGGTGATTCGGGGGGGCGGGTATCGGGTATCGGGTATCGGGTATCGGGCATGACGCCGCTCTACTCCGAGGCGTTCGCTCCGAGCCGGACCTCGGGGTCCATGTGGGGACAGGCGGGCTCTTGTGGCCTGGGCGCTGCGCCACCCTCCCCGCGACCCCTCCACAGGTCGGCTGGCGAGGCGCTCGAGACCGGCAGAGCCGTCTCGGCGGTCCCCGGTCCCCGGTCCCCGTGAACCCTCCCAGACGCCCAAGCTCCGACACCTGATACCTGACGCCTGATACCTGAGCGCCCCTCAGACCTCCGCCTCCGCCAACGCAAACAGCGGCTCCTTCTTAATCGCCTTCTTGAGGAACTGGGAGAACGCCGCCTTGGTGTGGTCCGGAGGCAGTGCCGGGCCCTCCCCGCGACGCCTCCAGAGGTCGGCTGGCGAGACGCTCGAGCCCGGCAGGACCGTCATCGGCGGGCCCCGGTCCCCGGTCGCCTGTCGCCGCGAACCCTCCCAGACGCCCAAGCTCCGACACCTGATACCTGACGCCTGATACCTGAGCGCCCCTCAGACCTCCGCCTCCGCCAACGCAAACAGCGGATCCTTCTTCTTCGCCTTCTTGAGGAACTGGGAGAACGCCGCCTTGGCCCCCGCGTCGTCTCCGGCGCCCTTGCGGGCCGCGCCCAGCCAGTACCAGACCTCGTTGGCGACGCCACGGGGCTTGGCGGCGATGGCCTCCAGGCGCTCCAGGGCCGACTCGGTCATGCCGACGGACAGCTCGACGCGGGCCTTGACGCGCTCGCCGGCGGCGGTGTCGGGAAGCGCCGCGACGAAGGCGGCGGCGAGGGCTTTGCCGACCTTGGGGTCCACGTTGCCCACGTCGTCGGAGAAGCGCTCCGCCAGCTCGGCGGCGCCCTTGGAGGCGCGGTACCAGGTGATCTCCGCGGTCTGGAGGGCCTGGACGAACTCGTGGTCCACCGGCTCATCCAGCACCATGCGGCGCAGCGAGGTGGTGACGTCCCCGAGGGTGATCTGCCCGTCCTCCAGCGACCAGCGGAAGGTGCGCACGCCGTTCTCGTCAAAGCGCGCGCCCACGCCATCGGCCAGCAGAAGGTAGCTCAGGGGCTTGTCGGCGTTCCGGACCTCGCCGGCGTCCCCGCCGTAGCTGGCCCAGGCGCCCAGCAGGGTGCCGGGGTCGGCCTGCTCGTCCAGCCAGCCCAGGGTGAGCTCGATGGCCTCGTCGACCTGACCGAAGCGACCGCGCAGCGCCTGGATGGTGCCCCGCGCGTCCTCCCAGCCACACTGCCCGACCTGCCGGACGATGGCGGCCATGGCGTCGGGCCGCAGGCGCGCGCTCTCCAGGAGCTTGAGCAGCTCGGCCTTGAGCGCCGCGTCGTCCGCGGCCGCGTGGGAGATGAAGTAGCGGTAGGCGCCGACGATGGCGCCGGTGCGCACGTCCAGGCGCGGGTCCTGCAAGCCCACCAGCAGCCGCTTGGGGATGCGCGAGAGCTTGAGGTTGGCCATCACGGAGAACACGCCGGGGTTCTGCCCCGGATCGACGCCCTTGAACTGGTCGAACCAGGCCCGGCGCTGGAGCTCCCCGATCGTGTCGGCCTGGGGGCCCACCCGGTAGCGGCTCAGGATGTCCGCCGCCGCGCCGACCGCGTAGAGCCGGACGCCGGGGCTGGGGTCCTCGATGGCGGCCTGGAGGAGCCGCGCGATGTGCTGGGGCTCACCGACCTTGGCGAGCTGCCGACCCGCGTCTGCGCGCTGGTGAATGTCCTTGGAGTCGAGCTGCTTGACCAGGTCTTCAGACAAAGGGCCTCCGCGTGATGCCTGAACTCAGTCTAGTCCCCGGACCCCCGGGCAGCAACGCAGGGATACAGGGACATGGATGTCACGCTTCTCCCTCCGCATCGCCTTCGCGGCCCTGTCCACCCTGCTCGGCTTCGCGGCCCTGGAGCTCGGCGTGCGCCTGCTCGCCCGCGATGCCCTGGCCCGCGCGGACGGTCTGCCCCCCTCCCCCGACGACGGCGCCCCGACCATGAAGGGCAACCCCTACCTGCTCTGGGAGCTGGTCCCCGACCAGGGCGCCACCGCCGAGATCAACGCCCTGGGCCTGCGCGGCCCCGAGCCCAAGATCCCCAAACCACCGGGAGTACGCCGACTCCTGGTCACCGGAGACAGCTCCGTCTACGGCTACGGGGTCGAGGACGGCGAGCCCTTCATCGACGTGGCTGCCCAACACCTGCGCCGCAGCAGCGGGGCGGCCATCGAGGGCTGGAACGCCGCGGTCCCGGGCTACTCCAGCTACCAGTCCCTGAACCTGCTGCAGATGCGCGCCCTGGCCCTGGAGCCCGACGTCCTGGTCATCGCCAACCTGTGGTCGGACAACAACTTCGACGACTTCGTGGACAAGGAGCTGCTCTCCGAGTGGGGGGCCTGGCGGGAGCGCCCCGCGACCCGCGTCCACGAGCGCCTGCGCGCCTCAGCGCTCTACCGCCTGCTCCACCACCAGCTCCGCGTGGAGAACAGCCCCCAGGGGCGCGCCCGACAGGTGGGCTGGACCGTGGGCGGCGAGGGCCAGATCGGCAAGCGCCGGGTCGCCCTGGAGGACTACCAGGACAACCTGGAGCGCATGGCCGAGCTCGCTCAGGGAGAAGGGGCTGAGCTCGCGTTCGTGATCCTGGCCAACCGAGAGGACCTCGCTGGTCGCCAGCACTCCCCGGCATGGGATCCCTACCGCGAGGTCATGCGGTCTGCCGCAGAGCGCCACGGGGCCCCGATCCTCGACGTCCCCGCCCTCTTCGCGGACACTGGCCTGAGCGCCGACGCCCTCTTCCTGGACGAGATGCACCCCACCGCGCTGGGGCACGCCCTGATCGGCGAGGCCCTGGCCACCCAGCTCGGCCCCTGGTCCCGCGGGAAGCCCCTCAACAGCGGCGGCAGCGGCGAGCCCCCTCCCCCGGTCCGCGACCCCTTCGTTCACGCGCCGGAGGACGGCCCGGATCCCGGCGCGGCGGGCCCCGTCCAGCTCCAGCTCCGCTACCAGTCCATGCGCGGACAGCGCCTGCAGATCGACTGCATCGACCTGGACAGCGGAGAGCGCGTCGGGGGGGCCAGGGCCCAGGGACCGGGGAACATCGCCTTGGAGGGCCAACTCCGGGACCACCGCCTGGGCCTCGTGATCTACGACGACAACCAAGGAGACGGCCCCACCAGCGAGGACATCCGATTCGATCTGCGGGAGCAGCCCTTCACCCTGCAGGGCCAACAGCGCGTGATCGTGGACCTGGACGCCCGCAGCGTGCGCGCGGAGTGAGCCGGCCCCTCAGTTCCAGTACAGGCCCTCGCTGACCTTGCCCTCGAGGGCGTCCTCCAGGGCCTCGCGCTCCGCCTGGCTCACCTGGGGGCACTGGGCCACGGACACGGTGCCGATGACCTCCTCCAGGCTGTGGAGGCCGCCCAGGTACTCGAGATCCGGCAGGTCCACGATGTCCAGGGAGTCGATGCCCGAGGCGTCCGTGCCCACGACCCGCAGGCCCGAGAGGCCGTTCAGATCCGAGACCCCAGAGACCCCGGTGATCAGCAGGCGCTGCTCGACGAAGGCCAGCGACTCCAGGCCCGACAGGGAGCCCAGCGTCAGATCCTGGAGGGTCATGCGCTCGACCTCGGTGAGCTTGGAGAGGGGCGTGAGGCTGGTGACCGCCTCGGACTCGATGCGGAGCACCTCCAGGTGATCGATGTGCTCCAGGCCCGACAGGTCCTCGACTGCGTTGTCGATCAGCTCGACGCTGCCCAGGCTCAGCCCCGAGAGGGGCTGCAGGCTGCTCACCCCGGTGCCCGAGAGGGTGAAGTCGGAGATCTGGAGGGCCCCATCGACCCCCTCGATCGAGGCCAGCGCGGGGAGATCGTAGACCTGCAGGTCCCCCCGCAGCCCGAAGCCCGCGACCGCCTGCAGGCTGTTGAAGCTGTCCATCTCCCGCAGGATGAGGCCGTGCAGGTCCGTGAGGGCGGCCAGCTTCCCCAGATCCTGGAGCTGCGCCTGCTCGATGATCAGGGCGTCCCCGATGCTCTGCAGGCCGCCCAGGGGCGCGAGCGTGGTGACCGCGGCGGCGTCCCGAATCCACAGGTCCCCACCGATGGCCGTGACGCAGGAGAGCGCCTCCAGGTCGGCGTCCGTGGCGTCCCGGAGCTGGACGTTTCCAGTGATCTGGAGCGCGCAGTAGCTGTCGCAGACGCCGCTCAGGCCGTCCTGGCTGTCCAGGCTCTCCAGCTCGCCGTCCTGCCAGACGCTGGCGTCCTGGTCATCACAGTCCTCGCTGGCGCGCACCCCGTCCCCGTCGCTGTCCAGGTCCCCCGATTGGGTGTCGGTGGGCTCCCCCGTGTCGTCGGGATCCGGCTGCTGCTCCCCCCTCCCGCAGGCGAGCAGCGATGACACACACAGCGAACAGAGCAGCAGCACGGAACCTCCCGATGACAGGCCCCTACGCTGCGCGGGCGCACTCTGTGACAGGCCCAATCTGTCGCAGGATCAACATGCGACAGGCCCAATCTGCGACAGCCGCGACTACGCGCCGCTGGGCTGGCTCAGGATGGCGTGACAGGCCAGGCGGTAGAGCACGCGGGCGCCCACGATGGCGTCCCACTGCTGGGCGCCGACCTCGCAGAGATCGAAGCCGACGACCTGCCGGCCGCTGTCCTGGAGCACGCGCAGCAGGATGGTGAACTGCTCCCAGTCCAGGCCGCCCGGGACGGGGGTGCCGGTGTTGGGGCACAGATCCGGCTGCAGGCCGTCGATGTCCACGCTCAGGTAGACCCGCTGGGGCAGCAGCGAGACCACGCGGCGGGCCTGCTCGACCCAAGTGGCCCCGGAGGCGCGCGCCCAGCTCAGATCCGCGTCGTAGAAGCAGGCGATTCGGCGCTCGGACTCGATGCGCGCGGCCTCGGCCTGCCCCAGGTCCCGGATACCCACCTGCACCAGGCGCTCCAGGGTGGGCACGGAGTCCAGCACCCGGTTCATGATGCTGGCGTGGCTGCCCTCGAAGCCCTCGTAGGCCACCCGCAGGTCCGCGTGGGCGTCGATGTGGAGGATGCCGAAGGGACCTTGCTCGCCGACCGCCTGGATGCACCCCAGGGGGCTGGAGTGGTCGCCGCCCAATACCGCAGGAATCCCCCCGCGCGCGAGGACCCCCTGGGCCTGATCGAACACCCACTGGCGCAGCTGCTCGCCGATCGCGTCCACCCGCTCGGCGGCGGCCTGGAGCTGTTGGGTGTGGACCCCGCCGGCCGCGATCACCGAAAGGGCGTCGGCCTCGGCGCGCGCGTCCCAGCTCTGGGTGGGCATGGGCAGCATGGCGATGCCCTTCAAGTACGCGTCCCCGGTGACCCGGTCGTGCAGATCGACCTGCAGGCTGGCCTCCAGAACGGCCTGGGGGGCCTGCGCAGTGCCTCGCCGGAACGAGGTGGTCGCCTGCCAGGGGACAGGGATCACGGTGACAGCGGTGGACCCGGGATCTGCGCCGAGTCCGAACAGCCCATCCTCCAACGAGGCGGGCGCGTCGGGGTCTGCAATCATGCGGAGGATCTAACCCCCGCGCGCTCAGGCGGCCTTGTCGGAAGTGCGCTCGGGCTGCGCATTCTTGAGGGACTCCCGGTGCGCGGCCTCCTTGGCCAGGCGGGCCTGTCGGCGGGCGTAGTCGCGGGCCTCCTTCTCGCTGCCCATGTAGGGCTCGCGGGTGCCCATCAGCCGGTCCACCCAGTCCCGGCGCACGCCCCAGTTGGCGTCCTGGTTGGGGCCCATGTGGTGGTCGTAGTGCCAGGGCAGCTCCCGCCGGCACCACTCCAGATCCAGGTGGCTGCGCTTGTGCTTGCGGTAGTAGCTGAGCCCGGAGAGGCCCAGCCCGAACACGAACCAGGGAGCCACGGGGGCCAGCGGCAGGTGGGCGGCGCCGAGCAGGCCCAGGCCCAAGAGCTCCTTGCCAGCGGGGTTCCACTGCAGCGGCGAGCCCCGGTAGATGGCGTCGTCCATGTTCTTGGTCCGCGCGCTGCGGTGGTGGTCAAAGAAGTGGAAGGACCAGAAGTTGTCCCGCTTCTTGCCGGCGCCGTGGAGCACGTACTTGTGGATGCCCCACTCGATGACGTGGCCGTAGGCCCAGGCGATGGGTAGACCGATCATGGCGACTCCTCAACATTCTGACAGACCCGTCAGTGTTTAGAGCATAGCCACGACATTCCGGGTCTGTCCATTGATTCGGACCTGGGCCCGCCGCCTTGAGGCGCTCCGGGGACTCCGTCTCGGGGACTCCGTCTCGGGGACTCCGCCTGGGTGGCTCAGCCTCTGCGGGCCGCCCACTCCCCCGCCAGGACGATGGCCGCGCAGGCCCCGAGCCCCGCCAGGCCATGCATTGGCCCCACGGACCACTCCAGGCCCAGCAGCCCCACGACGGCCCAGATGCAGTTGTTGAGCATGTGGGCCAGGATCGCGGGCCAGAGCGCCTCGGTGCGCCAGCGGATCCACGACAGCGCCAGCCCCAGGGGGAGCACGCCCAGCGCGTGGAGCGGGTCGCCGTGGAAGCCGGCAAAGAGCAGCGCCGAGCCGCCCACCGCCGCCAACGTGGAGTGGCGGGAGAAGCCCCGGAAGACGTAGCCGCGGAACAGCAGCTCCTCGTACAGCGGGGCGACCAGGACGGTGCCCAGGAGCATGCTCCACTGGCGCCAGCCCTGGGTGTCCAGGGCCTCGGACATCAGGGCGAGCTGGCCGGTGTTCAAGCGGGTGAGGTGCTCCAGCCCCCACTGCAGGAAGGCGTCGCTCACCAGGCCGGCCGGGAGGATCAGCAGGAGGAGGGCCTGCCGTCGACCGCGCTGGAGCGCCAGGGTCCACCGCGCCCCCTGCTGGGTGTTCATCGCCCGGGCGACCACAAAGGCCCCGACGAGGACACCCTGAAGCGGCAGGACGATGGCCATCAGCGTCGGCGTGTCCTCTATCCCCAGCGCGCCCATCACCACGCCCAGCAAGGCGCCCGCCACCAGCATGATGGCGAAGGAGATCGCGGCGGTGAACAGCGCGCTGCTGGGGGTCGCACGCGAGCTTGGGGTCGGCGAGGCCATGAGGCGCTATAGCGTGGCGGTGCCGCCGCTGACCCTCCGCGCGCTCCTCTCTCTGGCCCTGCCCAGCATGGCCTTCGTCGTGCTGACCAACGCCTACCGCAGCGTCGATCAGTACTGGGTGCAGCACCTGAGCACGGAGGCCCAGGCCGCGATCGGCTCCAGCGTGTTCGTGCTGATCGCGCTGTACTCGACCTTCCAGTTCGCCTCGGCGGGGGCAGGTCCCATCGTCGCGCGGGCCACAGGCGCCCAGGATCCCGAGCGCCGGCGCCAGGCCGTGGGCTCCTCGCTGTTTCTGGCCCTGCTCGTGGCCGCCGGGATCGCTGCCGTGGGCTGGCTCGCAGCCGACCCCATCGCCCAGACACTGGGCCTGGACGGCGCGACCGCCCAACACTGCGCGGCCTACCTGCGCGCCATCTGTCTGACCGCCCTCCCCCTCTCCCTGACACCCCTGGTGGACCAGTGCTCGGTGTCCATGGGCAACACCCGCCTGCCCATGGTGCTGCAGGGCGTCTCGCTGGCCGTGAACATCGTGCTCACCCCCTGGATGATGCTCGACAACCCGGGCGTCGCCTGGGGCGGAGAGCTCGCCGGCCTGGGCCTGGGGGTGGCTGGCGCGGCCTACGCCTCCAACCTCTCGCGGCTGCTGGCCACGGGCCTGGGCCTCTGGCTGCTGATGCGCGAGACCGGCGTGTCCTGGCGCGATGTGCGCCCCGGCCCCGAGCTGCGCCGCGTCCTGCAGATCGGCAGCCCCGCCGCCCTGAGCGTGTTCCTGTACGCGGCGGTCTACTGGGTGATGCTGCGCACCACCATCTCCCCCCTGGGTCCCAACGTGAACGCCGCGCTGGGGATCGGCTTCTCCGCCCTGGAAGGCTTCACCTGGCCCTGCTTCTACGGACTCAGCCTGGCCCTGTCCTCGCTGGTGGGACGCAGCCTGGGCGCAGGGGACAGACAGGGCGCCATCCGGGCGGTGAAGCTCGCAGCCCCGGTCATGACCGGGCTTGGCCTCGCAGCCTCCCTCGCCTTCTACTTTGGCGGCGCCTTCCTCACCGGCCTGTTCACCCAGGACCCCGAGGTCCACCGCGAGGCCACCCGCTACGCGATGATCCTGGCCTTCTCCCAGCTCACCGTGTCCTGGGAGAGCCTCAGCGAGGGCGCGCTGCTGGGCGCCGGCGACACCAAGACCGTGACCTGGCTCTCCGTCCCCCTGAACCTGACGCGGGTGCCGCTGGCCTGGGCGCTGGCCTTCCCCCTGGAGATGGGCGCGGCGGGCGTCTGGTGGGCCATCAACCTGAGCACCTGGGTGAAGGCGGGGCTCAAGAGCGCGGCGTTGATTCGGGGGCGGTGGTTGGAGTTGGAGGTCTGAGGCAGGGGTCGGGGTCAGGTATCGGGGGTCAGGTATCGGGTATCAGGGGTCAGGGGTCGGTTTCGGGTTGGTTTTGGTGGCTACGGGGGGTGAGTGACGCGTTGGGGGTGGCTAGGGCCTCTGGATGAGCGCTTCGCTGAGGCTACGCCTGCTCGGTGAGCGATCAGGCGACCGATCTGGGCGGATTTCGGGTCAGACGGCCGCCAGAACGCCAAAATCCCGGCTTTCAGGGCCGAATCGGTGGACAAAACGCTCACTGAGACCCCGTAGCCTCAGAAACTCGCTCATTCGCACCCCGTAGCCACCCCTCCCCGCTCACTCAGCCCCGGTAGCCTCCCGGATCCGGAAGAGACCCGGCCCCCAAAGTGCTAAACAGGGCCCGGAGGTTCCATGCTCGGCATCCTGACCCTGCTGCTCGCCCTGACGCCGCCCACCGCCCCGACGCTCACGGAGTCGGAGGAGGCCACGCTCGCGGCCCGCAAGCCGGTCGTGCGCACCACCCAGGACTCTGTGCTGGCCGTCATCGACGTCGCCGCGCCCCCGAGCGAGGTCATCGCGGCCGTGCTCGACGTGGAGGCCCGCAAGGACGAGGTGGGCTCCATCGAGAAGGTGACGCTGTACCAGGACACCGCCGAGAAGAAGGCGGTGCGCTACGACCTGTCGCTGATGGGCTTCGACGCGGCGATGAACCTGATCTACGAGATCGACAGCGCCAACCACTACGTCCGCTACTACACCGACGACACGCAGGACAACGACATCTCCGGGAGCGCGGGCAGCTACCACGCCGTGCCCCTCAAGATGGGGGCCAGCCGGCTGTACTACCGGGTGGACGTGCCCGACTCGGGGCCGGCGTTCATCAAGAAGGCGCTGCTGGAGAACAACCTGCCCGAGCAGATCCAGGGCATCCGCGCCCGCGCCGAGCAGTAGTCAGGGGCCCCTGGCCGGGGCCTCGGGCTCCGGCGCCACCAGCGGGTCCGCGCCCAGCTCCACCGACTCCAGGGTGTGCCGGTAGCTGACCTCCGGCAGGCCGCCAACGGCCCCCAGCGTGAACAGGTTCAGGGCGCCCATGAGCAGGGTCTCCCCCAGCCCGTGTCGCAAGCTGTGGCCGCAGTGCACGGGGACCAGCTCCTGACCCGCGGGGGCGTTCAGGTCGCAGAGGCACTCCCAGTCCCCAGGGACGACGGGGCTCTCGCAGGCGATCAGGCCCTCGGTGTCCTCGTCTGCGGAGAGCAGCAGCGCCCGGCGCGCTTGGGTCCGGCCAGCGGAGAGGTGGGCCGCGATGCCATCAGGGCCATCCCCCCACCTCGTCTCCCCGTCGATCTCGGTGACGTGCACGCCATCCTCGACGGGGCCCTCGCCGCGCTGGACCGCCAAGGGGAGCACCTGGTAGGCGCCCACCTGGATGGGCGAGAGCACCTGGATGCGCGTGTCGGCCCACTGGCCGGTGGACTGCTCCGTGCGGAGGAAGCGCACGCGGCGGCGGTACCGGCGGTAGCTGACGTAGGTGAAGCGGGTCTGGGGCGCGAGGGCCAGCCGGGGGTCGCCCTGCGCGCCGTACACCGAGAAGGGGCCCAGGGTGGTGCGCACCTGGAGGGGGCCGTTGCTGGCGGTCCACTGCACCCGGACCTGCCCGGGGCGCCGGCCGTCGACCTGGACGGGAGGGATGGTCCAGCCGCGCAGGTCGGTCCAGCCGTTGCCTTGGTAGTCCTCGGCGAACGAGACCGGGCGCATGTCGTCCCAGCGGGGGACGAGCCCCAGGGCGCCGCGGTACGGGGTCTTCACGCCCATCTGGTAGAGGGTGAGCTCCGGCGCGCAGTCCGTGAACTGCTGGACGGCCTCGCAGCCCTGGACCTTGGCGACCTGGGGGATGGCCTCGACGCTGTCCAGGACCTGGAGGCGCTGGTGCCCCAGCCAGACGCTGCCCGCCCCGAGGGCCAGGACGAAGGGCAGATCCAGGAGCACGGGGCGCGGCGCTTCCTTGGGGGTGCCAGCGCGCAGAAAGAGCTCGGTGGCGAGCAGCACACAGGTGAAGCCGCCCAGAAAGAGCGCGAGCTGCGCGGGGCGGTAGGCGTCGGGGAAGTAGCGGGCCACGCTGCCCGCCGGGGCATCCCGCAGCAGCCAGCTCAGACCGATGATGAGGCCCAGCCCAGCGACGCCTCCACGCAAGAGCTGGCGCCAGTCCTCCCGCAGGCCGCTGCGCTCGGAGGCCGCCACGAGCACCACCCAGGTGAGCGGGAGCAGCGCGACCAACACCCACAGCCAGGCGGTGGGGCCGGCGTCCAGGGTGAGCGTGTGGCCCTCGATGTGGCGAACAAAGGGAGGCATGGCCCAGGGTACGCCGGGGTGGGCTCGGTATTTGCCCCGGCGAGGACGCGCGCGAAGACCATGTTGCTACTTTTCGTGTACGCCCCGCAATCAAGAGGCCCCAAACCCGCCTGAAATGGCCATCAAAAGCTGGCACGCGCCTTGCTCTCTTGTCCAGCGTCCACTCCCGGACCCTTGGAAAGGAGCAACACAATGCAGCGCATCCCCACTGGCATCGGCATCGCACTGTCCCTGCTGGCCCTCGTGGCCTGTCAGGAGCACAACCGCAGCCCCGAGGCGGTCCCGGATGCGTCCACCGCGTCCCTGCAGGCCGAAACGCTCAGCGGTGAGCTGGGCAGCGCGGACTCCAGCGAGGCCCTGGAGCAGCTCGCGGAGATCCTGGAGACCCCCGCCACGGACACCGGCGGCGTCAGCGCCTCCCTGGACCAGCCCCTGGAGGGCGAGGACGTGGAGGAGCACGCCGGCTCCTTCGAGCTCCAGGTCCGCCACAACGAGAACCTCGTGTTGATTGCCGAGTGGGCCGAGCTCCCCGTCGACCTGCTGATCGACGCCAACCCCGAGCTGGACCCCCGCGAGCCCCTCTACCCCGGACAGATCCTGGTGGTCCCCGTCGCCGACGACACCCCCCTGCAGCAGGCGCGGAACGCCTGGCTCGAGCGCCGCCTGGCCAACTTCCACACCGCGCACGGGGGCGTGGCCGGGGTCAGCGAGCTGCGCGTGCGCTCCGGCGAGTCCACCTGGGGCCTGTCCAAGGATCTGGGCATCCCCGTCTGGGTCCTGGCCGCCTACAACCCCAACCTGGACGTGGAGGCCCTGCAGATCGGCGACCGTCTGCGCCACCCCGTGCTGATGGACAGCGTCCAGCTCGCCGGGGAGGAGGATCTGGGCAGCCCCGAATCCGAGCTCACCGACGGGCTCTTCTCCCCCGCAGAGCGCATGGAGCTGGAGTCCGCAGGCGAGGTCACCCCGGGACAGCTCTGACGCTGACGTTACGACCGGGCGAATCCCCCTTGCGCACCGGGGCGCACGGGTCCTAAAACGGGCCCGTGCTGTCCCTGCTCCTGGTACTGCTCCCTTCGCCCTGGGCCCTGAGCCGAGGCGACGCGTCTGCGGACGCCGAGATGGAGCAGGTGGCCGAGGGCCAGGCGATAGACCCCGCCCGCCAGGCCGAGTACTACCGCCTGCACGACGAGTGCATGAAGCTGGCCAAGCGGCAGCTCTGGGACGGCGTCGCCCGGCTCTACCTGGAGATGGAGGCCACCGGCGCCGCCCTCCGCTACGACGACTACGTGGCCGGCGCGATGGCCGCCCGCCACGCCGGGGATGTGCTGCTGGCCTACGAGCGCCTGCAGGCCGCCGCCAAGCTGGACGGCACCCGCGAGGTCATCGACTGGCTCTGGACCATCGACACCCAGTTCGGCCGCGTCGAGCTGCGCACCGACCCCCAGGCCCCCGCCAGCCTGGAGCCCGCGCGGATGCCCATGCTCCCCGACCAGCGCGCCGCGGTGGAGCACGCCCAGGCCCAGCTCGCGCAGACCGGCGCCTTCGTCGGCTTCCTGCCCGCCGGGGACTACAGCTTCGCGGGCCAGGGCTTCACGGTGCAGGCCGGTCCCAAGGAGGTGCTGATCCTGGTCCGCACCCTGGACGGCGAGCTGCCCGAGGCCGAGGACGCCAAGCGGCGCCGCAAGTAGGCCCCCACGGCCCAGTCCCCCGCGGCCCAGTCCCCCGCGGAGCTCAGGCCAGCGCGCTCCAGGCCCGGAGCTGCCCGCGCAGGCGCTCGATGTCCTCGGCGATGCCCGGATCCGGCCGGTTCCGGTGCTGGTGCTTCCTGAATGCCAGAGTGGTGGCAGCGACGATGTAGTCGTCCTTTGAGACCCCCTTGGGGACCCAGCCCGCGCGGCCGCGCGGGAGGTAGCTCGACAGGATGGGGACGAGGCTGCCGGGCAGCACCCCCAGGCGGGCCTCCTCGTCCAGCTCGCGGCGGATGGTGCGCTTCTCGATCTGCAGGCAGACCTGCAGGGTGATGAACAGCCCCAGGAACTCCAGGGGGAAGATCAGGAAGTTGAGCAGCGCCAGCATGCCGCTGGCTTCGGCCACACCTTCCAGGGTGAGCAGCCCATTCCACAGAGCGTGGATGCCCATGGCGACGGCGAGGCCAACCGGGGGCACCACCAGCTTGAAGGGCAGGCTGCGGAACTTGACGAAGCCCAGGCTGGCCCCCACCACGGAGCTCGCGCAGGCGTGCATCATCGCGGAGTAGAGGGTGCGGATGACCACCGTGCCCGCGTAGGCGACCATGTCCCCTGTGGAGCCCACAGAGGTGAAGTACATGAAGTTCTCGGTCATCGCGAAGCCCAGCCCCGCGGCCGCCCCGTAGACGAACCCGTCCGTGGTGTTGTCGAAGTGCCGGGAGAAGTAGATGGCCAGCAGGAACAGGGCCTTGGAGGGCTCCTCGACCAGCGGGGCGATGAAGGTGGCGCCGATGCCGTCTGCCGCCTCCGGGGACAGCGCCAGCTCGAAGGGCAGGTTCAGGATGAAGCTGCCGATCAGGGCCAGGATGATGGAGCCCACCGCGCCCCAGCCAAAGGTCAGGGCGACCAGCCAGATGGGCTCGCGGTCGTAGCGGTCCAGCCACCAGATCACCACCAGGAAGCCCACGATGGGCACCGTGGCGAAGAACAGGGAGGCGATGAGGAGCAGGATCTGCATGGGCGGCCCGGTCAGGCCTGCCATCTTAGCCAGAGCGCCTGGACGATGAGGCTGCAACGCCCGCGGGGTGTTGGCCCATCCAGGCAAGAGGTACCCATGGGAATCCGCAAGCGCGTCAAGAAGCTCATCCTGCCCATCATCGGCCGGAACAACCCCACGCCGCCCGAGACGCGCGCCAAGGGCCAGCCCAACCCGCGCCCGGCCCCCCGGCCCCGCCCCACCGTGATCGAGGAGGAGGTCTCCCCCCGCGGCGACCAGGACCCCACGGAGTGGATCAAGGAGCAGGTCGCGGCCGCGCCCATCTACATCTTCATGAAGGGCAGCCCCGTGCAGCCCGCCTGCGGCTTCTCGGCCAACGCCTCGGCCATCCTGCGCGGCTACGGCAAGCCCCTGGCCCACTGCAACGTGCTGCTGGACCCCGACGTGCGCGAGGCCGTGAAGGACTTCTCGAGCTGGCCCACCATCCCCCAGATCTACATCGGCGGCGAGTTCGTCGGCGGCTCCGACATCCTGGCCGAGATGCACGGCAACGGGGAGCTCAAGGAGATGATCGACGCCCTGGACGCCTGAGCGGCTGGCTCAGGCCCGGCGCACCATCACCCGGCCGATCACCTGGAAGCCCACGCGCTCGAACATCTTTCGGGCGCGGTCGTTGAAGATCGCGACCCCCAGGCTCAGTCGGTCGGCCCCCTGCCCGCGCGCCGCCCGCATCGCCCGGTCCAGCAGCTCCTGGCCGTGGCCCTGGCCCCGATGCTCGGCGTCCACGACGATCTGGTCGACGTGCAGCTCCACCGCGTCGTTCAAGAACGGCGAGTCCTCGAACACGCGCCAGCGGGCGAGCAGGTAGCCCACCACCAGGCCCTCCGGGTCGCAGCGCACCATCAGCACGGTGTCGGGATCCTCGATGCACCTGCGGTGGTGCGCCCGCAGGCGCGGGTCGTCCGCGTGCAGCTCCCGGTAGCGCAGCGGGTTCTCCGCCAGGTGGAAGCTGTGGACCTGCACGTTGAGGGCGCAGATCCGGTCCAGATCCTCCAGCCGCGCGGGCCGGGACTGGGGGTCGATCTCAGGCATCTGGCGCTCCCGCGTGGATCAAGGCCCCCGCCTCCAGGCGCAGCTCCCAGTCGGCCGCCGCGATGAGCACGGGGTCCAGCGCGATGCAGATCACCGTGGCTCCCTGCGTGCACAGGCGCTGCAGCAGCCGCACCAGGTTGGCCACGTCCTGGGGGTGCAGCCCGGAGCAGGGCTCGTCGAGCACGTAGAGGGCGCCGGACGCCTGTCCTCGGGCCAGATCCCTTGCGATGCGCAGCCGCTGCACCTCGCCGCCGGAGAGGGTGGGCCCAGACTGTCCCAGGGGCAGGTAGCCCAACCCCACCGCATCCAGCTCCCGCAGCACCCGAGCGAGCTTGGGGACGGCCTGGAAGAGGCTGCGGGCCTCCCCCACCGACAGCTCCAGCAGCTCCGCGGCGTTCAGGCCCTTGTAGCGGACCCGCAGGGTGGCGCGGTCAAAGCGCCGGCCCCCGCAGACCGGACACGGGAGCTGCAGATCCGGGAGGCTGCCCGACTCGAGCTCCTGCATGCCGCTGCCCCCGCAGGCGCCGCAGCGTCCCCCCGCCCGGTTCAGGGAGAAGTGGCCCGGCCCGAAGCCGGCGACCTTGGCGTCCCGGGTCATGGAGAGCAGGCGCCGCAGCTCGGTCCACAGGCCGGCGTAGGTCGCGACCGAAGAGCGCGGCGAGCGCAGCGAGGAGCCACCCCCGACCCGGACGATGCGCTCCAGACTCCCCTGCCCCTCCAGGCGCTCGAAGGCCAGCCCGGGCTGCTGCTTGAGGGCCGGGAGCAGGGTGTCCAGCACCAGCGAGGACTTGCCCGCGCCGCCCGGTCCGGTGACCACGCTCAGGCGGCCCAGCGGAAAGCGCACCTCGGCGATGGCCAGGTTTCTCTGGGTGAGTCCGTGAAGGCTCAGCCAGTCGTTGGGTGGGCCCAGATCGCCGCGCACCGGGGGCCGCTCCCTCCCGGAGATCCAGCGCCCGGTGAGGGTGTCGGCCTCGCGGAGGGCCTCGGGGCTGCCCTGGAACACGATGCGACCGCCGGCGTGGCCGGCCTGGGGCCCCACCTCGATGACCTGGTCGGCGCCCGCGAGGATCAGGGGGTCGTGCTCGACCACCAGCAGGCTGTTGCCCTGGTCGCGGAGCTCGTGCAGGCAGTCCAGCAGGCGTTGGGTGTCGCGGGGGTGCAGGCCGGCGGTGGGCTCGTCCAGGACGTAGAGCACGCCGCGCAGAGGGCGGGCCACCAGACCGGCCAGGCGCAGGCGCTGGAGCTCCCCGCGGGCCAGGGAGTCGGCGCTGCGGTCCAGGCTCAGGTAGCCCAGGCCCAGATCCAGCAGGAATCGGAGGCGGCGCTCCAGCTCGGGCCCGACGCCCTCCAGGTCCTGGGCGCGCTCCAGCAGCCAGGGGGAGAGGGAGGAGAGCGGCATGGCCATCAGCGCAGCGGGGCCCACCCCGTCCAACCTCAGGGCCCGCGACACATCGGAGAGGCGCGATCCGGCGCAGACGAGGCACGGCTGTCCCGCTTCATCCACCCCGAGGCCCTGGCAGGCCTCACAGGCGCCCGGCTGGGAGGAGAAGTGCAGGAGCTCGGCGCGCAGATCCGGCAGCGGCGTGTCCCGCCCGGGGCACCAGGCCTGGGTCTGGAAGCTGTGGACGCTGCGGTCGACCAGGACGACGACGCGGCCCTTTCCGACCCGCATGGCCAGGCGGAGCGCGTCGGCCAGCCGCTCCTCGCGCTCGGGCGAGAGCTTGATGCGGTCGATGACGGCTTGGATGTGTTGCGGTGCGGCCGGGTCCAGGGCGCCGACGTCCTCGATCCTCTGGATCTCCCCGTTCACGCGGGCCCGCGCGAAGCCCTCCTGGAGCAGCCCGGTGAGCAGGGCGTGGTGGTCGCCGGCCTCCCCCTCCCGCAGAGGCGCGCAGACCGTGAGGCGGCTGCCCGCGGGGTGGGCCTGGAGCTCGTGGAGGATCTGGTCGAGGCTGTGGGTGCGGACAAGCTCCCCGGTCTCGGGGCAGGTCTGGACGCCCAGGCGCGCGAACACGACGCCCAGGAGCTGCTGGAGCTCGGAGAGGGTGCCGACGGTGGCGCGGGGGCCGGCGGCGTCGCCCCGGTGCTGGGTGATGGCCAGGGTGGGCGGCAGGCCGGACAGGGAGCGCAGAGGCGGCCGGGGCTGCTGGTCCAAGAGGGCGCGCAGGCGCACGGAGAGGGTCTCCACCAGGCGGCGGCGACCTTCGGCGTGGAGGGTGTCCAGGGCCAGGCTGCTCTTGCCGGAGCCGGACACGCCGGCGACCACGATCATCTGGCCGAGCGGCAGGTCGAGGTCGACGTCCTGGAGGTTGTGGGTCCGGGCGCCCCGGAGTTGGATGCTCATTTCAGGCTTCTATCAGGCTTCCCCCCGCCCGAGTCAATGCGGGCCTCACGCAGCCTGGCGGCGCAGGCCCTCGGTCCAGGTGACCACCCGGTCGCGCCCGGCCTCCTTGGCGGCGTAGAGGGCCATATCGGCGCGCTCCAGCAGGGTCTCAGGGCTGACCTCACCCTCCTGGGTCGCGGCCACGCCGATGCTCACGGTGAAGGGCCGACCGGCCGCGTGCGAGGCGTGCAGCAGGCGGGCTCGGATGCGCTCACCGACCTGCTCTCCAGCCAGGACGTCGGCGTGGGGCAGCACCACCGTGAACTCCTCGCCGCCGGGCCGGCAGGGCAGATCGCTGGCGCGGCAGACCTCCTGGAGCACCTGGGCGAAGAGGTTCAGGCAGCGGTCCCCCACCTCGTGGCCGTAGGTGTCGTTGAGGCTCTTGAAGTGGTCCAGGTCGCAGGCGACCACGGCGTAGGGCCCGGCGGCCTCGTCCAGATCGCCCAGGAGCTGGTTCATGGCGCGCCGGTTCGAGAGCCCGGTCAGGGGATCGGTGTTGGCCTGATGCTCGCGCTCCTGGAGGCTGATGACGACGCCCAGGCGGGTGCCCAGGGAGTGGGCCAGGGTCGAGCAGGCCTCGGGGGCATCCAGGGGCGGCTGGCGCTCGAACACGGCCTGGACGACCGCGAGGTTCTTGCCAGTGACGGCCACAGGCGCGCAGACGGCGTGGGTGTCGTCCTGGAGGAGCTGGGAGCAGCGGGCCAGTCCGCTGTCGGGGGCGAACTCCATCATCCGGCCCTTGCGCAGGGCAGGACAGCGCTTGGAGGAGGCGCACGCGCAGGCACGCTCGCCCTGTTGGACCTCCCACTCCAGCTTGCCCTCGCCGTGGTCGACCACCAGGGCGAAGTCGGCGTCCCGGAGGCGGATTGCGGCCACCCGGCGGGCGATCTCGTAGACCTCCCGCGAGGTGTCGGCGATGTCCAGGGCCTCGGCGAGGTCCCGGGAGAAGGCGGCGCGCTGGCGCTCGGTCTGGAGGGTGCGCACCAGCTTGCTGTGCTCGTGGGCCAGGTGGCTCATGGCGTCGCTGACCCGGGGATGCAGGGTCCTGCCGTGGTCCATGACCGCGCCCATGGCGGTGGCCTCCAGGACCGTGGCCAGGGACTCGTTGGCCTCTCGGTCGCGCTGCTTCTGCTTGGAGACGGCCCACATCAGCAGGGCCCAGCCCAGCCAGAAGACCAGCAGCCCGCCGCCGGCGCTGAGGACCAGCAGCGCCCGGAACAGCAGGTTGTCGGGATGCAGCGCCAGGCCACCCCCAGCGATCCCGGCGGTCACCGTGGCCAGTCCCAGCATCCAGCCCTGCTGCAGCAGGACCTGCAGGGGGCTGGGGCCAGGATCCCAGAAGCGCTCCATGGCGGAGCGGAGTCGAGCGCGCACGGAAGGCTCCTCCCTCCCCGCCATTTCGGAACGGAGGGGCACAGAGCTGAGGGGCCTTGAGGCCATGCAACGTTTTGGACCATCAACTGCCCCACCTTACGCGCCATCTTGCCCCAGAATGCACCAAATCCCCACCCTGGGGGCTGGCACGCTTCTTGGAATGGACCTCAGCAGCAAGGGGCCCCCACCCACAACGGGCCCAAGGAGATTCAGATGACTGCCATCACCGCTGAGTTCGACAAGCAGATCCGCGTGGACAACGGCTCCCCCGAGGTGTCCGCCTCCTGGGTCAAGGAGCACCGCGACGACCTCAAGTTCATCGACGTGCGCGAGCCCTCCGAGCTGACCGGTCCCCTGGGCCAGGTCGAGGGCGTGCAGAACACCCCCCTGCTCTCCCTGCTGGGCCAGGCCAAGCTGCTGGACAAGGACACCCCCTACGTCCTGATCTGCCGCTCCGGCCGCCGCTCCAGCCTGGCCGCCAAGGAGCTCAAGGCCCTGGGCTTTGGCCACGTCGCCTCGGTCGAGGGCGGCATGATGGCCTGGAACCTACAGGTCGAGGGCCGCAGCGACATCGTCGAGACCGAGCGCGAGGCCAACACCGAGAACCTGGAGCAGGCCATCAGCCGGCTCAACGGCCTGCCCGAGGTCTCCGCCCGCTGGGTCCACGCCAACCTGGGCCGCTTCGCCCTGATCGACGTGCGCGAGCCCTCCGAGCTCCAGATGATGGGGGCCGTCGCCCAGGCCGAGAACGTCCCCCTCTCCCAGTTCATGCAGACCGCCGGCGAGATCGACCGCAGCACCCCGCTGGTCATCATGTGCGCCTCCGGTGGCCGCTCCGGCCGCGTCACCCACGCCCTGGTCGGCGCTGGCTTCAAGGCCGTCGCCTCCATGGAGGGCGGCATCTTTGGCTGGAAGGCCGCCGGTCTGCCCACCGTTTGACTCCAGATCCTCGCGGAGTGGCCAGCAGGGTGGTGCCGCCTCGCTGCCGCAGGATCGCACGGGCTCCTCGCTGATGTGGGGGGCCCGTGCCTACTCTGGACGCCCAGCCAGCGCCGGGGGTGCTACACCCAGCCTGTGCTCGCCCTCTCCCTGCTCCTCTCCTGCAGCCCGCCTCCGGCCCCCTCGCCGGTGGTCCAGCCAGCTCCCCGAGCGCCGGCCCTGGAGCGCAGCGTCCCCCTCCCCCGCGTGGAGCTCCCCGACATGAAGGCCACCCTGGACGCGCTGCCCGCGGAGATCCCCGCCGGACGGGCCGGCCTCAGCGCCGCCGAGCTGCTGCTGGAGCGCCCCGAGCCCCCGGTGGCCGCGCTCTCCGCCTACCTGGATGGCCTGCTCACCCAGGGACACATCGACCTGCTCGGCGGCGGCCTCTTCGGGCCCCAGGGGGAGAAGGCCCTGGCCGACAACGCGCGCCTGCTGCAGATCAGCGCCGCCACCGCCGCCCTGAGTGGAGAGCAGCGCCACGCCGCCCTGGCCCGCAGCACCGCCGACTACATCCTCCGGGATCTGCGCGCCCCCAGCGGCGGCTACTGGCACAGCGAGGCCCCCAGCGAGTTCGGGGAGTTCTACGCCTGGGACCCGGTGGAGCTGCAGACCCTCTTGGGGCCCGAGGCCGCCCCCCTGCTCGCGCACGCCCAGCTCAGCGACAGCGGCCAGCTCCAGGCCACAGACCCCGACATCCTGCTGGACGCCGCCACCCGCAGCGCCCTGCTCCGCCTCTTCGGGGCCCGCCTGGAGCGCCTCCCGCCCCCCACCGACGCGCGCGTGATGGCCGCCGACAACGGGCTGCTGCTGCGGGCGCTCTCCGTCTCCGGCGCGCTGCTCGGGGAGCCCGCCCACCTGAGCGCCGCCGAGGACCTCGCACAGATCCTGACCACCACGGAGCTGAACACCCAGGGACAACCCCTCGCCGGGCCCAGCTTCACGGCCGCGGGCTTGCTCTCCCTCAACGAGGCCCTGCCCGATCCCCGCTGGCTGCTAGCCGCACAGGGATTGGCCCCCAAGCTCCGCGCCGGCCTCAGCGAGCCCCCACCGCCCCAGGACGGCGCGCTGCCCTCCGCGTGGGGGGAGGCCGTCATCGTCCTTCACCGCCTCAGCCTCCTCGGAGCGCCCGGATCCTCTTCCGAGCTCTCCAGTTTGTTGGGGCCCGGCCTGCCCGCTCTACAGACCGATGTCCTCGCCTGCGGAGCGATGTCGCGTGCGGTGTTGGAGCTGCAACGGCCAGCCGTGGAGGTGGTGATCGCCAGTGACAAGGAGGACCCCACCCTCCCCTTCTGGATCGCCGCCTTCCACACGTCCTGGCGCCCCGGCGTGCGCCTCGCGGTGACCCGACAAGAGCCCGAGCTGGCCCAGTTCAGCGCCCTCTCCGGCAAGCTCCCCGGCCCCACCGGACCGCGGGCCTACGTGTGCGTGGGGGCCTCCTGCGGCCTCCCCAGCGGCACCCTGGAGGGCTTCATCCAGGCCCTGGAGCCCCTCAGCGCGATCCCCTGATCTTTTCGTGAAGGATCCCTCCGGCAGGCGACACCAAGGCCCCCGAGAGAGGAGACCTCCGTGCTGTCCCTGCTGGTCGCCAGCGCTGTTGCCCAAGCCCAAGGCGCCCTGGATGAGGGGCTGTCCGTGGACACCCAGCTCCTGCGCCCAACCCTCGGGGCGGAGCCCATCGCGGGCATCGTGCGGCTCCCTGGCGCCAGCGAGGGACTGCTGCCCGGCCTGCTCTTGAGCGCGGACCTGGACCCGGTGACCCTCAGCGCGAGCTCGGGCTCCCGAGAGCCGGTGGTCACCAACCGCTTCTACGCCGCCCCATCGCTGGGCTTCGAGCACGGGCGCTTCCGGGCGGTGGCCTCGATCCCCGTCGCCCGCCAGTTCGCGGGGGCCACCCTCTACGCGCCGGATGACGGCATCGCCTGGGGCAACCCGCAGCTCGCGATCACCCTCACCGCGATGGACCGCCCCGTCTGGAAGCTGGGCGTGCACGGCCGGGTCTACGCGCCCCTGGGGACCCCCGACGCCTACCTGGCGGAGATGGGCACCCGCACCGCCCTCTCCGGGGTCCTGGAGCGACACGGGCAGGCGCTCTCCCTGAGCGTGGAGCTCGGCGCACTCCACCGCGCCCAGACCCCCACCCTGGCCAACTACAGCGCCGGCAATGAGCTGCAGATTCGGGCCGGTGGCAGCGTCCCCCTGTCCTCGGGGCTGGACGTGGTCTGGGCGGTGCACCGCAGCAGCGTGCCGTCCGCGACCGGCTTCGAAGAGCACAGCACCGAGGCCCTGTTGGGTCTACGCGGCAGCGCGGGCAGCCTGGGCATGGGGCGCGGCCTGAGTCGGGGCCTGGGCACCACCCGCGCGCGGATGTGGCTGCTGCTCCCGGGCACCGCCAGCCTCAAGCAGATGGGGGTCGGCAGGCCCAAGCCCAGCGAGCTGCC
This sequence comes from Myxococcota bacterium, assembly GCA_036229005.1. Classification (GTDB taxonomy): domain Bacteria; phylum Myxococcota_A; class UBA796; order UBA796; family CAJQPC01; genus CAJQPC01. The sequence goes on along the minus strand of JAZAMN010000013.1, from coordinate 7,092 downwards.
CGCCAGCCCCAAGGTCCCCTCCGACGCGCCCGTCCAGAACCGCCACCTGGTGCCCGAACAGGGTCCGCCTCAGCAGCTCGTTGACCTCGCCGGCGCCGAGGAGCCCAAGGTGTCCAGCAACGGCCTGGCTCAGGTGGTGGACGACGAGATCCGCATCAGCGAGCCGATCCTCTTCGTCCAAGGGACCGCCCGCATCCTGCCCGAGTCCCAGCCCGTCCTGGACGCCGTCGCGGAGTTGATGGCCCAGCACCCCGAGCTCGCGCACGTCACCGTCGTCGGGCACGCCAGCGTGGAGGGCTCCCACGAGAGCAACTACGCGCTGTCCACCGAGCGGGCCCAGTCGATCTACGAGGCGCTGGTGCTCGCCGGGGTGCACCCCCACCGCCTGAGCTTCCGGGGCATGGGCGAGGTCGAGCCTCTGCAGGGTCAGCAGGAGAGCCGCCGCGTGGTCTTCCAGATCGTCCACCAGCTCCACCCCCTGGACCTGAGCCCCGAGTACCCGGATCACACCCCGCTCCCCTGGTCTGGCGAGCCGGTCCCCGTGGTCCAGCCCCCGCGCCCTGTCCTGGAGCCCGAGCCCGAACCCGAGCCCGACTTCACCCTGGACGAAGACGACTTCGAGCTGGAGGTGGTCCCATGAGCGCCCTGCTGTTGTGCATCGCGGCCGCGCTCGGCCAGGAGTGCGAGAACACCACTCTGACCCAGGACCTGAACTGCAACGGCATCGACGTGAGCCTGGAGCCGCTGGTCGACCCCGCGCAGCCCCTGTGTGTGGAGGGGGAGAGTCGGGACGGATTCTGGAACTACGGAGACTTTGCCTGCACCATCCCAGTCTGGGAGCTGGACAAAGACCGTGACGGTCTGGGCGCCGGCGAGGTCATTCTGGAGGATGAGAGCGGCCAGGCCCACCTCAGAGTCGTCCTGGAGTGCGACAACTGCCCGCTGGTCCCGAACCTGGACCAGCTCGACGCGGACTGCGACGACGCCGGCGATGTCTGCGACAACTGCCCGGACACGCACAACCCGGACCAGAGCGACGTGGACCGCGACACCCTGGGGGATGTCTGCGACAACTGCCCGGGCGCTGCAAACCTGGACCAACTCGACGGGGACGGCGACAGGATCGGCGATGCCTGCGACAACTGCCCCGAGCACAGCAACCTGATGCAGTGGGACGCTGACGAGGACGGCTTCGGCAACGAGTGCGATGTCTGCCCGGAGCACGCGGACCCGGGCCAAGAGGATCAGGACCAAGACGGCGTCGGTGACGCCTGCGACAACTGCGTGGACCGCCCGAATCCATGGCAGGTCGACACGGACGGCAACGGGATGGGGGATGCCTGCCAGGACGCCTCACTGGGTGGTGGGGGCTGCGCAACTTGGGAGGGGGGCGGCCCCTTCCTGGCAGGCATGTTGCTGCTCTTGGTGCGGCGGAGGCGGGTCAGCGCTGCTGGCCCGATGTGACGACCCGGAGGCTCAGAGCTTCTGCCACATGCCGCGAGGCATCTGGGGGTTGACGGGGGGGGCCTCCGCCGCGAGCACATAGACCGCGCGCCGGTTCTCGGGCTGGTCGGTGTTGTCGGGGGTGGCGACCGCCTGCCCCTCCTCGCCGAAGCCCTGGAAGTAGATCTCGCCCTCGAAGCCGTGCTGGCGGTACCAGCGCGCGATGGCCGCCGCGCGCTCCTGACTGAGGCGCTGGTTCAGCTTCCGGTCCCCCACGGTGTCGGTGTAGCCGCCCACGTAGAGCTTGACCTCGGCCACGCTGCCGTACTTGGCCAGCACCTTGTCGACCTCGGCCAGCGCGGCCTCCAGCTTGGGCTCCTCGCTGGCCAGGATCTCCGCCTTGCCGGACTCGAACACCACGTCCTCGTGCGGGATCTCGTAGTACCAGGGCAGCAGGTCCACGGCGGTCCAGAAGCCGTCGGCGTCGTAGGCCTTCACGTGCAGCCGGATCACCTCCCCCTCTCCCGGCCACTGCACGCTGATGGGCTGCCCCGGCCCCTCTCCGAGCGCGGGCACGCTGGCCTCCCCCAACAGCACGTTCCCCACTCCATAGGCCTGGACCTCGACCCGACCGGGCTGCCGATCCATGACCACGCTCAGGGTCTGCGCTTCCATGTCGATGGCGTCCCGGGGCACGCTGACCACCAGCGCGGGCAACACCTCGATCTCAAAGGACAGGGGCATCTCACCGGCGCTGCCGTCGCTGAACTCCGCGGCCAGGCTGCCCGTGCAGCGGTGCTTCCCGATGCGGGCGTCCAGGGGCAGCGAGATGCGCTCCCCGGCGCTGGCGCCTCCGTGCGTGTTGGCGGTCGCGCCGCCGCAGGAGACCTCGACATCCAGCTTCGTTGCGTCTTGGTTGACCACGAGCACAAGCTCAGGGGTGCCCTGGCCCTTCTGGGCCTTGGACACGACCTCCAGCGCGACGGGGTCTGCGGCGAGCGCGATCGAGCTGAGCAGTACGGGCAGCATGGGGCCTCCAGGCAGGGGGGCAGCATACTCCTGCGGGACGTGCTACCTGCCGCGCCTGACCCCCCACTCCCAGCGAGGCTTCCGTGCACGACTTCCTCTCCCGCCTTGGTATCGAGCCCCTCAACAGCGGCTGCTGGCTGCCCGACGCCAAGGAGTGCTCCGGCCGGATCATCGAGTCCATCGACCCCAGCACCGGCAAGGTCATCGCCAAGGTGCAGCTCGCCTCGGTCGAGGACTACGAGGAGACCGTGGCCGTCGCCCAGGAGGCCTTCAAGCGCTGGCGCATGCTGCCCGCCCCCAAGCGCGGTGAGATCGTGCGCCAGATGGGCGAGGCCCTGCGCGCCCACAAGGAGGACCTCGGCCGCCTCGTGACCCTGGAGTGCGGAAAGATCCTCCAGGAGGGCCTGGGTGAGGTCCAGGAGTCCATCGACATCGCCGACTTCGCCGTCGGCCAGTCCCGGATGCTCTACGGCCTGAGCATGCACAGCGAGCGCCCCGGCCACCGCATGTACGAGCAGTGGCAGCCCCTGGGTGTGGTCGGCGTGATCTCCGCCTTCAACTTCCCCAACGCCGTGTGGGCCTGGAACTCCATGCTGGCCGCCATCTGCGGTGACAGCGTGATCTGGAAGCCCTCCCTCAAGGTGCCCCTGACCGCGATCGCCACCCACAAGATCTGCAACGAGGTCCTCAAGGCCAACGGTTTCGGCGGCGTGTTCACCCTGATCATCGGCGACGACCAGGAGGTCGGCGAGACGATGATCAACGACCGCCGCCTCCCCCTGATCTCGGCCACCGGCTCCACCCGCATGGGCCGCCACGTGGCCACCACCGTCGCCAAGCGCCTGGGCCGCAGCCTGCTGGAGCTGGGCGGCAACAACGCCATCATCGTCGAGCCCGACGCCGATCTGGATCTGGCCCTGATGGGCATCCTCTTCGGCGCCGTGGGCACCGCCGGTCAGCGCTGCACCAGCACCCGCCGCGTGTACCTGCACCAGGACATCGCCGAGGAGTTCACCGCCCGCCTGGTCAAGGCCTACGGGCAGGTGCGCATCGGCGATCCCCTGGCCAAGGGCACCCTGATGGGTCCCCTGATCGACGCCGACGCCATCAAGATGTACGACGACGCCCTGGACAGCATCGTCGCCGAGGGCGGCGAGCTGCTCACCGAGCGCGGCCAGGTCGACCGCGAGGGCTTCTTCGTCAAGCCCGTCATCGTGCAGGCCAACGATGAGATGGAGATGTGGCGCGAGGAGACCTTCGCCCCCATCCTCTACCTCTTCACCTACGCCGATCTGGAGGACGCCATCGCGTCCCAGAACAGCGTGGACCAGGGCCTGTCCTCCGCCATCTTCACCGGCGGCTTCCGCGCGGCCGAGACCTTCCTCAGCCCCGCTGGCAGCGACTGCGGGATCGCCAACGTGAACATCGGCACCAGCGGCGCTGAGATCGGCGGCGCCTTCGGCGGCGAGAAGGACACCGGCGGCGGCCGCGAGTCCGGTTCCGACGCTTGGAAGTCCTACATGCGCCGTCAGACCTGCACCCTGAACTACAGCAAGGAGCTCCCCCTGGCCCAGGGGATCAGCTTTGATCTCTGATTTCCGAGCGCCGGTGCTATGCTCGGTCAGCCATCGAGGATTCCGTCCATGCTTCCCATGATCCGTTCCTTCTTCCAGGACAGCAGCGCCGCCTTCATCGATGAGGAGGGTGGCCAGTCCACGGTCGAGTACCTGCTGCTCATCTCCGTGATCGTCATCGCGGTGGTCGCGGCCGCCTACATCTTCCTCGACCCCTTCGAGGACGGCGTCCAGGCCCTGGGTGACGACGTCAAGTCGATGCTCGACAGCGGCAAGATCGGAAGCACCGGGACCAACCGCTGATCCTCCTTCTCTTGTCCCTCGGGGAGACTTGGGCGGCGCCGCTGCCCAACCCCGGGAGACATGCGGGGGAGTCTCTGGTCTCGGCGGACTGGATCGGGGGGACCCGGTCCAGCGCCTGGAAGGCCGAGGGGTGCAGCGGAGACCGGTGCGTCTCCACCCTGAGCGAGGCCCACACGGGCCTCCGCGTTGGCTTGCGCCCCGTCGATCCCTTCGCTGTCTGGGTGACCGCTCGCTACGGGCAGCTCAGCGCGGCGGGCAGTGGTCACACGGGCCTTGGGCCGGCGTTCAGCGCTGGCGCCTCGCTCGCCTGGCCCGGACGCGGCATCCGCCCCGCGATCAGCGCTCAGTACAACCAGGCCTGGGGGCGTTCCCGCAGCGGCGAAGACCACAGCAGCAGCGCGCTCTGGAACCTCCAGCTCTCCCCCCAGGTGCTCTGGGGCTCCGGAGAACAGGGGGCCACCATCTGGGCCGGCCCGGAGTTCTCCCCCTGGGGCGACCTGGAGCTGGACATGAAGGTGGACGACGTGCAGCTCATTCTGCACCCCCACCAATGGACCGGCGTGCTCGTTGGCGGCGAGCTCCGCTCCGAGAACCTGAGCGCGCCCGGCCGAACCCCCAGCTACCTCTCGGCCGGCGTGCAGGGGCAGCTCGGGGCCGGGATGGGCCTGAGCTGCTGGATGGGGCTGGCCTTCTGAGCTGCGGCCCGCGGGACGCTATTCGCCGCTCCTCGCGTGCCTTGAGAGCTCAAGGATCTGTCGATCGGACCAGTCCTCGGCGGTGACAACGACCGCCCACGACTGCCCAGAGGCCTCTCCCCCCTCCTCCAGCGCCTCCAGGCTGCGCGTGGTGCTCTGCCAGGACTCGGCCCAGGTGAACTGCCCCTCCGCCGGCCAGTAGCCGCCTCCAGCGGGCCAGCGCATCCCGGCTTCGCCCTCCGGCAGGGTGAGCGTCTGCGAGCGCTCTGCGGTCTCGAACATCAGCTCGCCCTGGACCTGGGGATCCCCGTCCACGTCCAGCGTGCGAAAGCGCGCCTCCGCCTCCAGCCGGGGCGGACTGTCGGGCTCCTGCTCAAAGCGCAACACCCAGGAGGTCTGCGGCCTCAGCACGTCGAGCTCGACCCGCCCCCAGATGTCCGGGGAGAACTCCACGTCCTCCCAGCGGAGGAGGATCGCCCCAGTCTCCATGTCCTGGCTCACCACCCCGGGCTCGGACAGCCCCAGCACGGAGGCTGTGTCCGGGTGGAGGTCAACGCCCGCTCCGACGTGCCCCGCCCACCAGCTCACCTGTTGGGGCGCCAGCTCGGCCACCATCCCGCCCCCCGCGAGGCCCAGGCGGCAGGCGAGCTCCGCGTCCCGGGCGATCTGCTCCGCCCGCGCGTTCACCAGGGGCTGAAGCGTGGCGTCGTGGTCGGCGCAGGCCAGCAGGGAGATCAACAGCATCAGGCCCAAAGTCTATGCTTCAGATTCCGTACAGGCGACCGATCTCCGGAGGGCATGCTGCCGCAATCGAAGCCACCGTCCCTGCCCACCGGCCCCAGCACGCGCGCGACCATCGACGTCGCCGAGCGCCTGCGGGCGGCCCTTCGTGACGCGGCGATCGAGGGCATCCGGGTGGACTGGGTGTTCGAGGACATGCTGCGCAGGGGCGTCGCTGCCTACGTGATCGCGACCGCCGCCGGCGCGGTCGACGCCGAGGAGGCCTTCGCGCTCGGACTCGTCCTGGACCTGCCGCTGGTGCACCTGGCGCTGCGCGACCCCGAGAAGGCCCCTGCCCTCGAGGACATGGCCAACCAGCCCGCCGCCCGGCGGATCCTCAGCGAGCGCGCCACCTTCGGCAAGGACCACGCCCAGGCCTACGTAGAGGCCTCCGAGCGCTGGGGCCTGCCCCGCAGCTTCATCCCGCTGGTGCTCGCCCACCACGACCCGACCCAGCGGCTGGCCAGCAGACGGATGCAGCGCCTGCTGGCCATCTCGCGTGCCGCGGACGCCCTCGCCGACCTCACCCAGGCCGAGGCCGCGACCGGAACGATGACCTCGCTGGAGCGGGCCCTCGCTGATCTGCCCGCCCGGGTCACCCTCCAGCCCAGAGCGTTGTTCCAGGCCCTGCGCGAGGCCCTCCCCACCTTCGCAGCCCAACTGAACTGGCCGGTGGAGGAGCAGCCCACCTGGCAGGAGCTGGAGCGCCACGCGGGCCCCTCCGCCCTCTACGTCAGCCGCAGCTACCAGTCCCTCTCGCGCAACCTCGACGAGCTGGAGAGCCAACGCCGCGCCGTCCAGCGCAGCATCCGGGACCAGGCCCAGCGCCGCCCGCCCGAGCGCGACCCCATCACCGGAGCCATCTCCGAGCCCAGCCTCTACAGCCTGCTGCGGGGCTGCCTGGACGCCATCAGCGAGCGGAACCTCCCTGTCTCGGTCCTCTGGCTCGCCGGCCCCAGCCCCAAGCACTGGGAGCAGCTCGCCCCTCAGCTCCGCGCGAGCGACGAGTATGCGTGGTGGGACGGCGGCTGGGCCGTGGTGCTCTCCGAGACGGACAAGGTGGGGCGCCTGGTGGTCGAACAACGCCTCTACAACGCCGGGATCCCCAAGCTGGACGCCATCGGCGGGACCACGGCCGACAGCGAGGGCCTGCTGCCTGGAGCCCGGAGCCTCCTGCGACGCGCTCAAGAGGCCGCCCAGGAGCATTGACAGCGTACCCAAGGCGGGCGAAAATGCGCCTCCCCCCCCCCGCCTTCGCGCCCCCTCCC
>JAZAMN010000012.1:0-50354 GCA_036229005.1 Myxococcota bacterium | reverse complement strand
AAGTCACAACACGGAAGAGTCCGGCAGAACGCCGGGCCCGAGTGGGCCCGCGGGGGTGCGCCGGAGGCGCATTCCGGGGGTGTCCCCCGGAGAAGACAATAGTTCTCTGAGCCGCAAGTCCCGACACCAAGGGTGTTGGGACTTGCGATTCGGAGAACTAATCGGCGACCGTGAACTCCACGGCCTCGCCGCCGACCTTGAGCGAGGTCTTCTCGCCGGTGCCGCTCACCTTGACCGGCTGGCCCTGCAGCTTGGCGTCCACGCGGAAGCCGCGCTCGCCGTCGACCACGTAGCCCTCGGGACCCACGAAGCCCTCCAGGCGGCCGCGACGCCAGCCTTGGTAGTGGCGGCTGCAGAAGCCCTTGGAGCGGTGGGGATCCTTGCAGCCCGGGACCTTGCAGCCCATCGCCTTGAGGCTCTTGCGGCCCCCGCGGCGCTTGCTGGCCTTGCTCTCCTTCTTGGGGGCGGCCTTGGCCTTGGCATCAGCCTTGGGTTCGGCCTTGGCCTTGGGCTCGGCGGCCTTCGGAGCGGACTCCGCCTTGGCCTTGGGGGCAGCCTCGGCCTTGGGAGCGGCGGCCTTCACCTCGGCGGCCTTCGACTGGGCGGCCTTGGCGAGCTGCGCGCGGGCCTGGGCCAGCGCCTGCTGCGCCTCCTGGGCCTGGGCGGCGAAGGTGTCGGCCTGCGCCTGCAGCGTCGCCACAGCCTCGGCCAGGGTGTCCAGGCGGGCCTCCAGCGCCCGGATGCGCTCACCGGATGCGCCCAGCTCGCGGCGGAGCTGCTGGAGCTCCTGCACGCTGGCCACGTTGCCTTGCTGCAGCGCCTCCTGGACGAGCTCGCGCACGGGCGCCTCGACGACGTGCCCCGCAGGGCCGGAGATCAAGCTGGAGAGGCGGTCTTTGAGGGCCATGGGTGCTGCTCCTTTCTCTCTGCCCTATAGCGGGCGTGCAATGGGCGTCAACCGGGGGGGAAGCAGGCAAAGCTGCCTGTGTGGATCGGGAGGGGGGGAGCCCCCTGGTCCAGATCCAGCGTGAAGACCTCTGCCTTGGCGCGGCGGGGGTCCGCACCCGCGGGGTAGCCGGCGTAGACCAGCTTCTCCCCGCGCGGGTCCACCGGCGGGTTGCTCAGGGCGAAGTGCTCAAAGAACTGCAGACTCCAGAGGGTCTCCCGGCTGGGCCAGAAGGCCGCCAGCTCCCGCCGCTCTCCCCCCGAATCCACGAGCTCCCAGCGCAGACAGTTGCGCGCGCTGTCCACCCGCACCATCAGCACGCCTCCGCGCCCCGGGACCGGGTAGAAGGCCAGGCACTCCTCGTCGCTGAGCTGCGAGCTGAGCCCGCTGCGCGCGTCCATCCGGTGCACCCCGCGGTAGGGCGTGCCTTGGCCGCCCCCCGCAGTCGAGAGCAGCAGGCTGTCTCCGTCCGGGACCATCGCGGTCAGCCCCTGGAGCACCTGCAGGGCCTCGGTCTGGCCACCTTGTGTCCGCATCAGCCGGCTCAGACCCCCGATGCGCTGCACGTGAAACAGGCTCCCGCACACCTCCAGGGGCACGCAGAACTCGCCAGGGCGGTCACTCACCAGCCTGTCCTCGTCGGCGCCGTGGAGCACCACCCGAGGTGGGTCCCCCGCGTGTGTGAGGAGGTGAGCCCCGACCCACGAGAAGAACAGAGGCGCTCCTGACTCCACCTCCCGCGGCCGGCTCCCATCCAGAGGACAGGCCATCAGGCTCAGGGTCTCCTCGTCCTGCAGCAGCACACCGAGCTGCTCACCATCCGGGGACCAGGAGAGGGCGATGGGGACCTGTCCCTTGGGCTCCAGGATCACCCTCTGACGCAGGCCGTCCTGCTCCAGGATCTGTACCCGCGCCGGCCCAGCGAGGTCATCCTCTCCGCCGCTGGGGAGCTCGATGGCCGCCAGTCGGGCGCCGTCCGGGGACCAGGTCGGCCAGCTCCAGGCGGCGCTCTGGATGTCGTGCTGCCCCCAAAGAAGGGGGTTCGCCCCCAGGTCCATCGTCAGGGCGCGCACCCCACCGGCCCCTGCGAGGTGGATCTGACGATCCAGGCCGACCAGGGCGAAGGCCGCCACCTAGAGCGCACCCATGAGCTTCCAGGCTGCGGCCGCGTGGAGCGCGAAGGCCAGGGCGGTGGCCGCGTAGCTGGCCTTGGGGGAAGGCGACAGCGCGTTGACGGCCAGGCGGTCGGCCCGGAGCTCAGCGTCCAGCTCAGCCTTGGCGGGACCGGCGGGCAGGGAGGGCGCCCGCAGCAGCATGGCCAGCGCCGTGTCGTTGTGCAGCCCGAAGGTACCCAGGGAGAGCCCCGTCGCCGCGACGTAGAGCATCACGCCGCCCCATGCGCCCTCGGCCGCAAAGCGCGCGTAGAGCGCCGTCAGGATGCCCAGCACGCCCAGCCAGAACAGCGGCACACCCATCCAGCGCAGCGTGCGGTGGCGCTGGGCGAGCCCCAGGGTCTGATCCGGGCTCATGCGGACTCCGGCGGCAGCACGCCGTGCAGGAAGAGGTCGATGGTCTCCTGGATGATGTGCTCCGGCTCGCCCACGGGGTCGGCGCCGATGGCCCGCTCCAGGGTCAGCCCGTCCGAGGAGGCCTTGAGGACCGCGGCGACCACGTGGGGGTCCACCTTTCGGAAGGTGCCGTCTTCGATGCCCTGGCTCACGACCGCCACGATGCTCTCCATCAGGCGGTTGTGGGTCTCCAGGAAGTTGGCGCGCTGCAGCTCGTCCCGGGTGGCCAGCTCGGAGACCAGCATGAAGAAGCGGGGGCGGCGCCGCAGGGTCAGGAAGTGGTGCAGCAGCATGCGCAGCAGGTCGGTCAGGTTCTGCTCCGCCGCCAGATCGCGGTGGGCCAGCACCTCGTCCAGGATCGCCTGGGCGCGCTGGTGCTCCTGGGAGGCGAGCGCCTGGATCAGCGCCTGCTTGGAGTCGAAGTAGAAGTAGACCGCGCCCTTGGACAGGCCCGCCGCGCCGGCCACGTCGGACATGCGCGTCTTCTCGAAGCCCTTCTCGATGAAGACCTTTCGCGCGGCCCGAAGGATCTGCTCTTCGCGCTCAGCCTGGGGGAGGTGCCGGGTCATGGCCTGAACAGTTGCACGCTGGGACGCACGCGGCAACCGCCCGCTGGAGCTCTGGGGCAGATGGGGCCTGCAAGGTGGCCTGTGCCGGCAGCTCCAGCCAGCCCGCCGCCCGCCGGGTGGCGATCACGGGGATCCCGCTGCGCTGCGCCCGATCCAGCACCGGGAGCTGTACTTGCACCCAGCTCGGTGCGATCACCGCGGCGATCCCCTCCAAGGCGAGCTCCTGGGGGCGCGCGAGCCGGACGCGGGGGTGACGCAGCAGACCGGGGGGCTCCACGGCCTCCGCCGGTCGGATCAGAAGCTCCAGCTCCGGCAGCTCCGAGAGGGCCCGCAGCGCCTCGAAGGTCCCCGAGCGGGCCACTGGGACCCCCGCCAGCAGCAGGCTTCGGGAGGAGGGGCTGGGGGGCACCACCGGCTGTGGGGCCCACCGCAGAGCACCGCAGTCCACCCCAGCAACCACGCGATCCCTGGCCCCGACGAGGACACGCTGAGCCAGAACGCGCTCCGCCTCCTGGGTGGCGATCCGCGCCGGCTCCGGGCGGTGTCGGCGCAGCAGGGGGGCGTCCGGGTGGGCGGCGACGGCCTGGTCCAGCTCGGCGGCCAGGCGCCGCAGATCGGGGAGGTCCTCCGCCAGCACGCACTGCGCCCCCTGAGCCTGGGCCGCCGCGAAGGGGCGTCGGGCGGCGAGGCTGGGGGCCGCGATCAGCTCCAGCTCTGGGGGCAAGCGTCCAGCGGCCCAGCGACCCACCCAGCGCCGCCAGTCCAGGCGGGCTCGGATGCGCCGGGGGGCGCTGGTGCCGGCGGCGCGCATCCACGCCCTGAAGAGCGTGGGGGGCGGGGAGAGCGTGGTCCAGGTGCCGCCCAGGTCCTCCTGGAGGGCCTCGGACCAAGGGGTTGGGCCCTCGGGCAGCAGCAGCAGCCTCATGCGGTCAGCGCGCGGGTGGGCGCCAGCTCCTGCTCGGAGGGCCGGGCGTGGCAGTCCATCTGCCCGCAGCTCAGGCAGCTCTGCTTGAGCTGGGCCTCGTCAAAGAGCAGGCGCTTGGTCGTCACCGCGATGACCTCGCTGGTGAGCCGGAGTCCAGAGGGGTCTGTGAGGTGACGGTGTAGTCGGGTGGACCGCAGATCTGGGGCGGGGGACTCCAGCTCCTCCTCCTCCAGGCTGACCTGGTAGGGCAGGGGAGCGTCGGTGTACGCGGAGATCACGAGCGCGTCGCCCTGGATGCTCAGATCCAGGCGGGCCGAGCCGCTTCGGGGGGCGATCCGCAGGTCGACGTAGGGGTAGTAGAGCGTCGCATCCAGCCCAAAGAGCTCGCCGGGGGCGGAGGGCACGGCCTGGGTGGTGTGGCCGTGGCGCTCCAGGATCTCCCAGCCCATGTGCACCGCCAGGCGGAACAGGCCGTTGGAGAGCAGGCAGAGGCCGCCGCCGATCGCGGGGACGACGCAGCCGGCCTGGAGCTCCATGCCGTGTCGGTAGCCGCGCTCCAGCGTTGCGGGGCCCAGGGTCCGCCAGAAGGAGAGGGGCCTCTGGGGCGTCAGCAGCCGCCCGTGGAATGCGGGGATGGCCAAGGCGACGTTGTGGCGCTTGCCGGCCTCCAGCAGGGGGTGTGCGGCGCTGTCGGACCGGGCCAGGGGCAGGCGCTCGCTGTGTGCCAGGTGGGTGTGGGCGCCAAGCGGGGCCAGCGGGAGGGCGCTGAAGGCCCGCCGCTGCAGGGTCCAGCGGATCCGCCTCAGAGTGCTGTATGCAGAGAGGGCCGCGCGTCGATGTAGACGCTCGGTCAGCCCCTCGTCCTTTCTGCGGTGATGATCCATGCCCGCCTCCTGTAGCCGGAACGCGTGGAACTCGGGGCCCTTACAGGGGGCAGCGCGCCGCAGCGCGGGGGGACGGCCGTGGCCACAGTCGGCCCTCAGTCTCGCAGAGGGGGGGGGCAGTGAGTTAGGGAAATTCCGTACGGATCTTGCCTTCCGTTCAGGTCGCCGGTCTCTCTCTCCGATCCTTGGGTCGGATTGGAGCCCGTTGCCGCCCAAGGAGCGCAGATATGTCCGTCTTCGACGCGATGAACCAAAGGAACGCCGCAATGCAGACCCTGAACGCTGAGACTCTCGCCACCCTGCGGAGCTACAGCGCCCCCGGAATGGACTTCGTCGCCGAGGTCGTCGGGGCGTTCCTGGGCTCCGTGGATGGCTACCTGGGCCAGCTTGACGAGGCCGTCGCCAAGGGAGACGCCGAGGGGGTACATCGCGCCGCGCACCCCCTCAAGTCCTCCTCCAAGCAGGTGGGCGCTGACGCGTTCTCCGAGGTCTGCAAGGAGATGGAGATGGCCGGCCGCCAGGGCCGCGTGGACGAGTTCGTGGGCCTGCACAAGCAGCTCCGGGCTGCCTGGGCCGAGGTCAGTCCGCTGCTCGAGGCCGAGGTCGCCAAGGGCGGGTGAGCCCGCCTCCCGAGCCGGACGAAGGGACCGGGGGTCCTACTTCATCTGGTTGGCGACGCGCTTGAGCTCCCGCATGGACGTGATCTCCAGCAGCTTGCCCTTGAGCGCGAACTGCGAGAAGCGCTGGGCCTTGCGGCCGAGCTCGCCGTACTCGTACATCTTCCCCCAGAAGTGGTCGTACTTGCGCTGGTTGAAGCGCCGCACGAAGCGATCGCTGGCCAGCCACATGACCATCTCCTTGGGTAGGTTGTTGAATAGCGTCAGGAAGAAGAGGAAGTTGACGTAGCTGCCCTTGGGGACGTGGAAGCTGGCCCGGTAGACCTGGTTGTACTCGTCGGTGACGAAGCCATCCTCCATGCTCTTGTGGAAGAACTCGGTGCCCGGGTAGGCGATCAGGCTGGAGGGCAGCAGGTTGTACGGAGGGGGCAGGGTGCAGACCAGCCGCAGGCCCTTCATCACGTCCTCGGTGGACTCCCAGGGGTTGTCCAGGATGATGTGGTAGTCCGGAACCTGGATGTATTCCTTGTACTTGGAGATGATGTTCACGGCCTTGAGTAGCTGCTCATTGGTCATGCCGCGCTTGTACATCCGCATGGTCTCGGAGCTGCCGGTCTGGATGCCGAGCTCCGTGAAGCACAGGCCCGCGTCGATCAGCGCGGCGTACTTGGCCTCGTTGATGGTGGTGGGGCTGCACTGCGCGCGGAAGGGCAGGCCGACCTCCGCCTTCCACACCTCGGCGAACTTCTGGATCTCCTCGGTGGAGGTCGAGAAGAACACGTCGTCCTGGAAGTGGATGATGCCGATCTCGGGGAAGCGGCGCATGACCTGCTTGATCTCGCCGACCATGTGCTCGACGGAGCGGCGGCGCAGGTACTTCTGGCCCTTGTACAGATCGTGGTTGAAGGCCACGCCGCAGTAACTGCACTTGTGGGGGCAGCCGCGGGTGATCATCGTCTTGTACGAGATGCGCAGGTCCCCGTTGCGGTCGGGGTAGGTCGGCACGATGTGCTTGAAGCGCTCCCACTCGATCTTGATCATGTGGGCATGGTTCTCGGGGTCCCAGGTCCAGTCGTCCGCGAGCTCGAAGTCCTGGTAGGGCAGGGTGTCCAGGTCCTGGATCAGCGGGCGGTGGGGGTTCCCGACCACCTTGCCGTTGGGCTTGCGGAACCAGAAGTTCCGGACGTCGTAGTAGTCCTCCCCGGCCTCGACCCGGTCGACCAGCTCCAGCAGGGCCTCTTCTCCCTCGCCGACACAGACGGCGTCCACGAACTCGAGCGCCTGCTGGGGCATGGTGGTGGGGTGGAAGCCTCCCCACACGATCAGCTTCTCCGGGTAGCGCTTCTGGATGGCCCGGGTGGCCTGCACCGCCACGTCGAACATCGCGGTCAAGAAGCTCACCCCGATGATGTCGTAGTCCGCGACCAGCTCGACCATCTCGTCGACCAGCGACTGCTGCATCTGCTTGATGTAGCCGGGCTGGAAGCGCGTGTTGTAGTTGTCCGAGGGCAGGAAGATCTGCCGGACCTCGTGCCCGTGCTGCTTGAGGTAGGCCGCCAGCGTGCGCGTGCAGGGGCTGTAGTGGTCGATGGGGGTCGGGTTGATGAGCGCGACGCGCATGGGGACCTCGGGGGGATGCTCGACAATAGCCGCTTGTAGGCTCGGGTTGCAGCAGAAGAGGGGGTCAACGTACCGGAATCACCGGGCCGTCCACCTCTTGGGGCTGGAGGGTGTCCCCCACAGCCGAGACCCAGATCTCCCCGACGACGAGGCCACGGAGGGTGGGGGGACCCTGGCCCACACGCATCACGGCTTGCAGCGAAACGGGCGCGTCGCCTTCGGCCCGCAGGTCCACGGGCTCCAGGGAGAGCACCCCGCCAGTGGCCACCAGGCGCGCGCCCAGCTCGGGCCCCAGGAGGGTGTTGTCGTCCAGGTTCAACACCAGGGGCTGGCCATCCAGGGCGGCCAGCAGCTCGCGGGTCTGGGCGTCGACCGTGGGGGGCAGGCCCTTGGGCTTGCGCAGGCGGGTGAGGATCTTCCTGGCCTCGCGCAGGCCCAACAGCTCCGACCCCAGCCCGTACACCACGGCGCTCAGGGCGATGAGGGCGAAGAGTCCGAGCGTCCCGGTCAGGTGATCCCGCAGGAGCAGGATCCCCGCGGCCATCACCCCAGCGGAGGCCAGCACCCGCAGGTGGGGACCCAGCAGCGGGCGCAGCAGGGGGGCGTCGATGCGGCCCTTGAGGATCCACAGCAGGAACCCGACCTCGCCGGTGACCAGGATGGCGTGGGACAGCGGCAGGCCGCCAAGGCCGACCACGTCCAGCAGCCACCAGGCCAGGGGCAGCTTGAGGACCAGCGACGCGAGGCCCGCCCACATGGGGGTCTTGGGGTCGTCCAGCGTGTAGAACACGGGCACCAGGATGCGCTGGGCGCCGATCCCCATGAGCGCCACGGCGTACATCTGCAGCATCGCGGCGGTCTGGGCCGTGTCGTGGGCTGTGAAGGCCCCGCGCTCGAAGAAGAGGGCGGTGATCGGCTGCGCGAGCAGGAGCAGGCCCACCGCTGCCGGGAAGAGGAGGAAGGCGTTGAGGTTCAGCGCACCGGCCAGGTCACCAGCGAAACGCCTCCAGCGCCCCTGAGCAGCCAGGACGCTGAGTCCCGCCAGCGAGGCCACGCCGACCGCGCCCGACACGATCGAGAAGGGCAGGTGGGCGATGCGGAAGCTGTAGAGCAGCCAGGAGACCGGCCCGTCGCCCTGGCGGGAGGCGAGCTGGGTCTCGACCAGGATGTGGAGCTGCACCACCGAGATGGCGACCACCGCCGGGCCGATGAACTTGACCAGGCGCTTGAGGGCCGGGTGGCCGGACAGGTGGGGGCGCAGCCGGAAGTGCAGGCGCCGCAGGGCCGGGAGCTGAACGGCCGCCTGGGCAGCCCCGCCCGCGAGCGCGGCGCCGGCCACGAGCAGGATGGCGTCGAAGGGCAGCTCGACGAAGAAGCCCACCGCGCAGGCCGCGATCACCGCGACGTTGAACAGCATGGGCGTGATGGCCGGCAGGAAGAAGCGCCCGCGCAGGTTCAGCATGCCCATGAACACGCTGGCCACCGACACCGTCGCCACAAAGGGCGAGAGCAGCCGGGTGAGCTGCATGGTGAGGGCGAACTTCTCGGGGTCGTCGGCGAACCCGCTGGCGACGGCCCAGACCAGAGGGCGGGCCGCCACGAAGGTCAGCAGCGCGACGCCCGCCACCGCCACCAGCAGCACCCCCAGGAAGGCGTTGGCCAGGGCGAAGGCGCTCTCTTGGCCCTCCTCCTCCTCGATGGCTGCGTACAGGGGCACGAAGGCGTTGGACAGGGCCCCTTCGGCGAAGAGCTCGCGGAAGAGGTTGCCGATGCGGAAGGCCGCGTTGAAGGCGTCCGCCTGGATGCCGGCGCCGAACACCGCGGCGAAGGCGACCTCGCGGGCCAGGCCCGTCACCCGGGCCAAGAGGTTGGCCGCGCCGACGACGAGGCTGTTCCGGGTGATGTCCTGGGTCTTGGGCACGCCGCGCTCTAACCCACGCGGCGGCCCGGCGGCCTATCGGGGGCGCTGATGGCCGGAGTGGTGGGCCTGTGCCTGGGGCGTTGCGAGCACCGCGTAGTCCCAGCCGTCGATGTGCAGGGAGGCCGTCACCAGCGTCCCGCCGTGCCCGCGCATGTCCACCATGTCCACCCGGTGGCTGCCGATCTCGACCTGGACCGAGCGGCTCTCACCGGGGGCCAGCACCGCGACGTCCCGGCCGTCAACGTACACGCGGACCGCGTAGCCCTCGTGGTTGGTGACCTGGATGTGGCCCAGGGACGGCGTCTTCACGCGCACCGTGCTGGCCTCGTTCCGGTACACCTGCACCGAGCGGTTCTCGAGCACGCGGCCGTTGTGGACCAGCTTCACGCGGTGGGAGCCGGTGTTGACCACCATGCGCATGCTGCCGTGCTCCAGAACGCCCTGGTAGGCGCCGTCCACGTAGACCTGGACCAGGCGGCCGCTGGGGTTGTTGACCACCAACGAGCCGGTCGCGGCCTGTGCAGGCCGGTGGTGCTTGCTGTGTCCGTGTGCGTGGCCGTGGCCGTTGCCGTGGGCCTGGGCGGTGGGGCTCAGGGCCAGGATGGAGAGAAGCAGCATCATGTTTCACCTCGCTTGTCCCCATCGACGGACCCGGCCTGGATCCATTCACCAGCCGCGCAGAAAAGTGGGGCGGGGTCCGCGCAAGGGGGGGTGAGGTCGGAGGCCTGTGGCCGGAGACCATCAGGGGGACCGCGAGGTCCGGCCGAGGCGCCCGGGTCCCCGCCGGACCGACGCGCGCCCGGAGCACAAAGTCCGCGACCAAAGGAGCGCTGAGCCCCGCTCAGAGCGACGACGTGCGGACTTTGTGCTCCGTGGTCGCTGCGCGCCAAAGGTCCGCGCGAGGGGGTGAGGTCGGAGGCCCGTGGCCGGAGACCATCAGGGGGACCGCGAGGTCCCCCCCATAAAAAAAACCCCGAGCTCAGGCTCGGGGTCTCCCAGCCCAGCCCCATCAACGAGCCGCTGGGGAAAGTCAACACACCCGGCTTTGTGACGGGAAGGGGTGGGGCAGGCAATCCCTGAGAAGAGTGTTGCCCCGCCGGGTGTGCTGACTGACGCAGACTTCGCGTCACCCATGTTGTAGACCCTCGGCGGCCAGGGCTCTATTACCCGTGCATGACATGTTCCGATCGCCAAGCCCTGGAGCGTTGATGTCCTGGTTCAGAAAGACAGCCCTGGGCGGACTGGGGCTCGGTGTCCTCGCCGGTGGAGGGATCCTCGCTGATGCGTGGGTGCCCATGGGCAAGGGCGCTGTGGGCGCGCGTCTGGAGCGCATGCAAGCCTCTCCTCAATGGGAAGACGGCGTGTTCGTGAACCCCCAGCCCATGTACAACGACTGGAAGGAGAGCGTGCGCACCGGCTTCAACATGAGCCCGGTGGCCACCCCCGACAGCCCGCTGCCCGTGATCGCCAGCGACGGGAGCCAGCTCCTCCAGGCCCCCCAGACCGGCCTGCGCATGACCTGGCTCGGCCACTCCACCCAGATCCTCGAGATCGACGGCGTCCGCGTGATCACCGACCCCATCTTTGGCGGCCGCGCGGCCCCGGTCGACTGGGCGGGACCGGCCCCCTGGTACGCGCCCCCCATCGCCCTGGAGGACCTGCCCCCCCTCGACGCCGTGCTGATCTCCCACGACCACTACGACCACCTCCAGACCGACACCATCACCGCCCTGGTCGCCCTGCAGGACCCCATCTTTGTCGTGCCCCTGGGGGTCGGCGCGCACCTGGAGTACTGGGGCGTCTCCCCGGACCGCATCCGCGAGCTCGACTGGTGGGAGCAGACCCAGATCGGCGGGCTCACCGTCGTCTCCACCCCCTCGCGCCACGCCTCCGGGCGCCAGGTCTTCGATCAGATGCACACCCTGTGGACCAGCTACGCCCTGCTCGGCCCCGAGCACCGCGTCTGGTTCTCCGGCGACACCGGCATGTTCCCGGACATGGACCAGGTAAGTCAGCGCTACGGCCCCTTCGATCTCACCCTGGTCGAGGTCGGCGCCTACGACCAGGGCTGGCCCGACTGGCACATGGGCCCCGAGCAGGCGGTGGACGCCCACGTCATCCTGGACGGCGCGCTCTTCGTGCCCATCCACTGGGGCCTGTGGAACCTGGCCAGCCATGGCTGGACCGAGCCCGTCGAGCGCGTCGTGGTCGAGGCCGAGCGTCAGCAGGTCCGCACCTACATCCCCAAGCCCGGCGAGAGCTTCGAGCCCGCTCTGGTGGGGGAGGTGGACCGGTGGTGGCCCGAGCTCCCGTGGCGCACCGCCCAGGACTACCCGGTGCGCGCCACCGCTCTGGACTGAGCCCGCCGGCGAGGACCTGCGTAGCCAGCCCGCTCTACACGGGCCTGGGGGGCGGCAGCTTGGGCTGGGCCTGGCGCACCTCGATCGGGGAGATGGCCAGCGTCTCGAAGGGCATGTCCACCCCGGCCTCGGTGAGCGCCACGTAGATCTTCTCGCGCAGCGCGAAGCGGCGCTGGATGTGCTGGGTCTCGTCCTCCACCCAGGCGCGCAGCTCCAGGAGCACGTTGTAGTCGTTGAGCGCCATCACCACGACCTGGGGGGCCGGCTCGGCCAGGATCCCGTCGCCGGGGGGCACCTGGGCCAGCAGCAGCTCGCGGACGCGCCCCAGGTCCTCGTTCACGCCCACGGTGACCTCGACGTCGATACGCAGGTGCGGGAAGTTGGTGTACGAGGTGACCGTCGAGTTGGCGATCACCGAGTTGGGGATGGCCAGCATCTTCCCGTCCACCGTGACCACCCGCGTCGAGCGCATCGTGATGGTCTCCACCCGGCCGTACTTGCCGTCGATCTCCACCAGATCGCCGATCACGAAGGGCCGGTCCCAGAAGATGAACAGCCCCGAGATGATGTTGCTGAGCACGTCCTGCGCGGCGAAGCCCAGGGTGAGCCCGGCGATGCCCAGGCTGGCGATCAGCGAGCCGGTGTTCACGCCCATCTGGGCCAGGGCGGTGACCACGCCCATGGTCAGCACAACGTACTTGAGCACCAGGTGCACGAAGCGGGCGGCCGTGGCTTCCACCTTGGCCCGGTCCATCACCGCGACCAGGGCCTTCTCCAGGATCCGCCAGATCACGTAGAACACCAGGAAGGTGATCGACGCGACGACCAGGTCCGGAAGGAACTGACCGAACACCCGATCGGTGATCTGCTCCGGCGAGAAGATGGCCTTGAGGCGGGCGATGACGGTGGACATGGGGACCTCGTTGAGGGGACAACCCAACGCATCCGCGCCCCAAGTGCCTGTCACATTTTGTCTCCTGTCGGCCCGGGATTGAAAGGAAAGGGGGCCTGGCTGCGTCTGTAGAGCAGAACGAAAGCGCAGGCCGGTGTGGCTCGACAGGTCATCTCTTCAGGGAACCTCGGGCAAACGGGACCTGAGCTGAGCCCCGACTGCAGCTTCGTCGGCCGGCCTCCGTTGATGGGGGGCCGGCCTCCTTCTTCTCTGGGGCCCCCATTCGGTCGGGTGTAGGCTCCCGGTCATGGCACGCTCCTCCAAGAACCCTGGCCGCATCCTCCTCCTCACCGGGCTCGGCAGCCTGGCCTTCGGCCTGGCCGTCGCGGGCACTGGGGGACCCGATGGGGGAGGGTGGGAGTACATCGACTCGGACGAGACCTCGGGCCCACCGCACCGCACCCTGGACATCGACGACGAGGGAGAGGACCTGGGGCTCGCAGACGAGGACACCGCGGTCGTCGACCTGCCCTTCGACGTGGAGTTCTACGGCCGGGACATGGAGCAGATCACCGTCGGGGACAACGGCACCGCCTTCTTCGCCGGGGCGCAGGCCGCCTCCTCCGCGAGCTGTCCGGGCGCCGGCGGGAGCTGGTCCGGGGTCGCCGCCTACTGGGACGACCTGCAGGGCGGGACGGTGCGCTCGGCCACCCTGGGGCGCTGGCCCTACCGGATGTTCGTGCTGGACTGGCAGGGCTTCACGCCCGCGGGGGCCTCGGGTACGGGGCAGGTGCAGGTCTGGTGGCAGGAGGGCCGCTCGGCCGAGGTGGTGATCGTCCAGGAGGACATCAGCTTCTCGTCCACCTCCCACGACGGCGGGGTGGGCGCGATCATCGGCACGCAGGGGGGCAGCGTGGGCCTGGAGTGGGCCTGCAGCGGGGGCCTCTCGGACCAGACCAGCGCCTGGTTCGGCGAGCCCACCGACCGCCCGGCGGCTGCCGAGATCGACCTGAGCACCGCGGACCTGGAGTGGTACGGCCCCAGCAACTACAGCTACTTGGGCGAGGTCCTGGCCAGCGGCGACCTGAACGCCGACGGCTATCCGGACCTGGTCATGGGCGCGCCGGAGACCACGACGGTCTACCTGAGCTACGGCGGCGCAAGCCCGCTCGACGGGGACGCCAGCACCGCGCAGGCGACCTTCTCCGGGGACAGCGGGAACCAGCTCGGGGCCGCGCTTGCGGTCGCGGATCTCGACGGCGATGGCATGCCTGAGCTGGCTCTGGGCGAGCCCCAGTACGACAGCAGCTCCGTGAGCAACCTGGGCGCGGTGCACATCCTCCAGGGGGGGAGCCTGGCGGGGAGCCACACCCTGCCGGACGACGCCGACCTGACCCTGACGCCCACCGAGTCCACCGACAAGCCGCAGTTCGGGACCGCCCTGACGACGGGAGACTTTGACGGCGACGGTTACGCGGATCTGGTGGTCGGCGCCCCCAACCGCAGCGTCAGCGGAAGCGCAAACGTGGGCACCGCCTACGTGTACCTGGGGGCCGCCACCGGGGTCAGCAGCGCTGCGTGGACCGTCACCGGCAAGTCCGCTGGGGACAAGCTGGGCAAGGTGCTGGCCGCCGGGGACGCCGACGGGGACGGCGTGGATGACCTGCTGCTGGGGAGCCCCGACTCGGACGACGGAGGCACCGACGCCGGGCAGGTCTGGTTGGTCCTTGGCAGCAGCTCCGCTGGCGGCACGGTGACCGTCAACTCCGCAGCCACCGCGAGCTTCACGGGCAGCAGCGCCCTGGACCTCTTCGGCAGCGCCCTGTCCCTGGCCGATCTGGACGACGACGGCCTGGGCGATCTGGTCGTGGGCGCCCCGGACGAGGGGACCGGCGGCTCCGGCGCCGGGGCCGCGTATGTGTTCCTGGATGGCTCGTCGTGGGTCAGCACCTACTCGGCCTCGGACGCCGACTGGGTCTCCCTGGGAGGCAGCACCAACGAGGCGCTGGGCTCCAGCCTGTCGGCGGTGGACCTGAACGTGGACGGCGTCAACGACCTGATCATCGGGGCCCCCGGCGCCAACGGCTCATCGGGCGCCGTGGCGGTGTTCCATGGCCCCATCACCGCCGCCAGCGTGACCAGCGCGGACGCCCAGCACCTGCTCGAGGGCGCGGTCGCAGCGGGGGCCGCAGGCACTGCGGTGGTCGGCCTGGAGGACCACGACGGGGACGGCTTCGGGGAGGTGGCGGTCGGGAGCTGGTTCGCCGCCTCTGGATCCACCACTCTGGCCGGCCTGGTGCAGGTCTGGGATTATGTATCAGCCTTCCAGGACGAGGACGGGGACGGGCTGCTGTCGCATGCTGCGGGCGGCCCGGACTGCGACGACGGGGACAGCGGCGTCTTCCCCGGCGCCGACGAGGACACCGGCCTGGACTCCGGCATCGCGGACGACAAGGACTGCGACGGCTGGGTGGACGGCGGCTTCTGGCTGCGCACCCGCGCGTCCTGGTTCGAGGAGGACCTGGCCGACCTGCTCAACACCTCCGGTGGGGGCGAGGACTTCGACTTCGAGGACGCCAGCCTGGGCGACGACCTCAGCAGCCACTACAGCGCCAACGGCCTGGAGTTCTACGCCAGCACCTTCACCGCGAGCGACGAGGCCTTCGGGGCCGCCGCATCCGGCAGCGTCGCGGGCAAGGTCTCCGGCAGCAGCCTGACCCTCACCTTTGACGCGGACGTCGACGCGCTCGCGTTCCAGATCCTGGACGCCAGCGGTCCCTTCCAGCTCCAGGCCTGGGACAGCGACGGGAGCACCCTTCTCAGCAGCGGCGGTGTGGCCTCGCTTGAGGCAGAGGGTGAAGATGTGCCTGGGGGTCGCTTTGTGGGCGTGGTGTTTGGCGCCTCTGTGAGCAAGGTCCGCATCACCCCCTCCACCAGTAACGGCATCGGCGTGGATGATCTGGTCGTCCACTGGGCCAGCGAGAGCGACCGCGACGCCGACGGCTACACGGGCGATGACGGCGACTGCGACGACTTCGACGCCGACGTGAACCCCGCCGCCACCGAGGTGCTGGGCGACAGCATCGACAACGACTGCGACGGCACCGTGGATGGCGGTGGCAGCACCGCGTACACCGATCTGAGTAGCTGGTCCGCCGACGCGGGTATCACAGTACAGACCGTCGACTTCGAGGACCTGAGCGTCGGAGACACCGTCTCCACCGACTACGCGGATCTGGGCCTCACGGTCGACAGCAGCCTGCTGGTCGCCAGCAGCGTGGACGGCGCGGCGCCCAACGACACACAGGGGGCCCAAGCGCTGAGCACCACGGTCACCCTCAGCTTCGAGGAGGTCCAGCCCGCGGTGGCCTTCCAGGTCCTGGATGGAAAGGGCAGCTTCACCCTGACCGGGTCTGTGGGAGGCAGCACCCTCTACACCGACACCCTCACCCTGAGCGAGGAGGGGAGCTCCTCCTTCCACGGCTACGTCTACGACTACGGCGTGGACACCCTGGAGATCAGCGGCCCCAGCGGGGACACCTGGGGCCTGGACGACATCGCGTTCTCCGAGCTGGGCCTGGACGACGCGGACGGGGACGGACTCACCGAGGCCGACGGGGACTGTGATGACAGCGACGCCACCACCTATCCGGGGGCCACGGAGACCTGGTACGACGGCGTGGACTCCGACTGCGGCGGGGACTCCGACTACGACGCCGACGGGGACGGCTACGACACGGGCGATGACTGTGATGACACAGACTCCAGCGTCAGCCCCGACGCCACCGAGGTCTGGTACGACGGCGTGGACTCCGACTGTGACGGGGCCAGCGACTACGACGCGGATCTGGACGGCTACGACGACGCGGCCTACGGCGGCACGGACTGTGATGACAGCAGCGACGCGGTGAGCCCCGGCGCGACCGAGACCTACTACGACAGCACCGACGACAACTGTGACCCCACCGACGACTACGACGCCGACGGGGACGGCTACTCGGCCTCGGGCTACTCCGCGAGCGGCTCTCTGGGCAGCGGAGACTGTGATGACTCCGACGCCAGCGCCTCCCCCGGGGGCACCGAGACCTGGTACGACGGCGTGGACTCCGACTGTGATGGGGGCAGCGACTACGACGCCGACGGGGACGGCTACGAGTCGGACAGCTACGGCGGCGACGACTGTGACGACGGCGACGACAGCGTCAACCCCGGCGCCACCGACACCTGGTACGACGGCCTGGACCAGGACTGCGCGGAGGACTCCGACTACGACGCCGACGGGGACGGCTACGACCTGGACCTCTACGGCGGCCTGGACTGTGATGACACCGACGCCAGCATCAACCCGGACGCCACCGAGAGCGACGGCGACGACGGCATCGACGAAGACTGTGATGGCACCGACGAGTGGGACGACGACGGGGACGGCTACCGCGACGAGGCTCTGGGCGGCACGGACTGTGATGACACGGACGCCACGATCAACCCCGGCGCGACGGACACCTGCTACGACGGCATCGACGCGGACTGCGGCGGGGACTCCGACTACGACTGTGACAGCGACGGCTACGACTCGGACGGCTACGGCGGCGCCGACTGTGATGACAGCAACGGCAGCGTGAACCCCGGCGCGACCGAGTACGTCTACGACGGCGTGGACAGCGACTGTGATGGCAGCGATGACTACGACGCGGACGGCGATGGCTACCAGACCACGCTCTACGGCGGCCTGGACTGTGACGACAGCGACGCGGCCATCAACCCCGGCGCGACCGAGGTCTGGTACGACGGCGTGGACAGCGACTGCGGGACCGACTCGGACTACGACGCGGACGGGGACGGCGCGGACGCCGCGGCCTATGGCGGGGACGACTGTGACGACACGGACGCCACCATCTGCCCGAGCTGCGTGGACACCCCGGACGATGGCATCGACCAGGACTGTGATGGGGCCGACGATCCCGATGGGGACGGGGACGGCTACGGATCGGACGACTGTGATGACACAGACTCCAGCATCCACCCCGGCGCCGAGGAGATCTGGTACGACGGCGTCGACCAGGACTGTGACGAATCCAGCGACTTCGACGCCGACCTGGACGGCCAGGACGCAGAAGCCTACGGCGGCCAGGACTGCGACGACAGCGACCCCGCCACCTACTTTGGGGCCTCCGAGCGCTGGTACGACGGCCGGGATGGGGACTGCCTGGGGGGCGACGACTTCGACCAGGACGGCGACGGCTACCGTATCGACACCTGGGGTGGCACGGACTGCGTGGACACCGATGCGGCCATCCACCCCGGGGTGACCGAGGATAGCTGCTACGGAGGGGACGAGGACTGTGATGGGCAGACGGACGAGGACTGCCCAACTCAGGACACCGGGGACCCCTCCGACACCTCAGACACAGCCGACACAAGCGAGGACACCGGGCCTGACACCGACACCCCCCAGGACTCGGAGCCGGACACCGGAGACAGCGGGACCCCCCAGGACTCTCAGGGGCCGGCTCCCCAGGACAGCGGTGGGCAGGAGTCCGGGTGTGGTGGCTGCGCGGCCAGCCAGATCCCGGGCAGCGCTGCCTGGCTGCTCATCCCCTTTGGCCTGCTGCTTTGGCGGCGCCGGAGGGTGTAGACTCCGGCCAATAGCTGGAGCACTGAGATGCCGAACACCCTGACCTCGCTGGCGCTGACCAGCCTCGGAATGCTGCTGGCCTGCGGGGGCTTTGGCGGTGGGAACACGCAGCCTGAGGCCGCCGCCACCTCCTCCTCTTCCTCATCGCAGAGCTTGCCCATGCTGCAGCCCCAGGAGCGGGACGGGAGCTGCGTGCTGATGGACCTGGAGACGGGCGCCGCGCTGGTGAGCGTGCCGGGGGAGTGCTTCGGCGGCTGGACCTACAGCCGGGCGCGGGGCGGCTCGCTGATGGTGAACCTGTATCAGGACCGCCTGGCCCTGGGCAGCGACAAGGGGCTCGCCCCCATCGCCATGCCCGAGCTCCCGGAGGGGCAGTCGCTGGACGGGGTCGGCTACGCCTCGGACGACCGCCTCGTGATGCTCGTTGGCGAGAGCCTGGACGTGCAGCTCAACGACGCCAAGCAGACCGCCCACGCCACCCTGGAGGGCAAGCGGGTGGTGCTGGACTACGACATGGCGAGCATGTTCGGCGTGGAGGGCTGTCGCATGTACGTCTACGACGGCAAGCAGTTCGTGCGACAGGGCAAGGCCTGGACGGTCCAGCTCTTCGAGGGGCGCAGCACCCCCTTCTGTGATGTGCCCGACGCCCCGGTGCACCTGAACATGGTCAGCGTCGGCGGCGAGAGCCCGGACATCCCGGAGTACAAGTACCTGGAGGCGCCCGGCGCGGAGCTCTCGGCCCTCTACGGCCCCGACGACATGATGTACTGGGTCGAGTACCCTGCGCAGGGGCTGGCGTCGCTGGCCTACGACTTCGAGGGCATGCGCCTGTCCACCCCGCTGGCCCACAAGGAGGGCGGCGCCTGGAAGGGGGTCCCGGGGATGCAGGAGGAGGGCGGCCTCAGCCTCTACATGCACGGGGACAAGACCCTGGCTTGCGGCGGCGAGGGGGCGGCCTTGTTCGGTCCCGGTGGTGCGCTGATCTGGTCGGGGGAGGGGAGCTGCCCGGCCTTCAAGTAGGGCGTCAGTCCAGAAAGCGCGCCGCCTGCTCCGGCAGCGGCATGCGACAGGCGTCCAGCTTGCCCCAGATCCGGTAGCGCACCGCCGCCACCAGGCGGTAGCCCAGGTCGGTCAGGAAGCTGGGCAGCACCCGGAAGATGGACACCCAGGACCAGGGGGCGGGCAGCTCGCGGAGGATCTGAAGCACCGCCTGGGAGCGCAGATACACTTTGCCCTGTCGCACGAACACCATGGTCTCCAGCTCCCTGGGGATCTGGGGGTGCTGGCCGCGCAGGGCCTCCGCCGTGGGGCCCTGGAGGGGGGCGTAGTGCAGTCGCCCATGCACGTCGTGGTCGAGCAGCCACTGCACGGCGCTGTCGCACAAGCCACAGACCCCGTCAAAGAGGACCAGTCGCTCCGGTGCGGCGGGGGGCTCTGCTGCGGGGGGCTCAGAACCCACGGATCTTCTTCATCTGGCGGCGGTCGCGCTTGGTGGGGCGCCCCAGCCCCCGGGGCCGCAGGTCCAGCGGGGACTCGATGGGCTCGGGCTCGGGCGTGTGGTCGTTGTAGAGGGTCTGGGCCACGGCCGCGGGGCCGCGTTTGTCCAGGATGCCCACGATCTCCAGCACCCGGGGACCGCCCGGCGTGAGGACCTCGACCCAGCCGCCAGCGACCACCTTCTGGGAGGCCTTGACCGTCTCATTGTCCAGCTTGACGTGCCCGGCTGCGCAGGCCTTGGTCGCCAGGGAGCGGGTCTTGAACATGCGCGCGGCCCACAGCCACTTGTCGATTCTCGTGGTGGTCATTGGCTGATCTTAATCGCGGTCTGCCCCGCGTCACCCCGGGCGCCCTTCAGGATCGCGGCCGCTGTCCGATAGACTGCCGGAGAATCAGGAGTTCCCCTCATGTTTGCTGCCCTCGCCCTGCTCGCCGCACCCGTCTACGCCGGCTCCACCAAGTCCGCGCTGGTCTACGAGACCATCACCGGCCCCGAGGTCCAGACCATCGTGTCCGGCATCAGCGGCGTCTCCGGTGTGGAGCTCGGGAAGGACGACGACGGCGACCCCAAGGTCAAGTGGCAGCACAACAACCTGAACGTCGTGATCTACTTCTACGGCTGCAACGCCGGCGAGTGCAACAGCCTGCAGGCCTACGCGGGGCTGGGCATGACCAACAAGCCCACGCCGGACAAGATCATCCAGTGGAACAAGGACAAGCGCTTTGGGCGCGCCTACCTGGATGACGACAAGGACCCCTGCGTCGAGATGGACCTGAGCCTGATCGGCGGCGTGACCACCAACTCCATCGAGGTGTTCGTGAACACCTTCCACACCATCAAGGACTTGTTCGCCGAGTACGTGGGCTTCAACTCCTGAGCCGCCGTGGCATCCTGGGGCCCCACCCGGAGCCCCGATGCGTCGCCTGGAGCTGTACTTCGATCTGGTCTGCCCCTACGCCTACATGGGCTTCCACCGGGGGCGCGCCTTCGCGGCCGAGCACGGTCTGGAGCTGGTCTGCACGCCCGTGCTGCTGGGCGGCATCTTCAAGGCCCGCCAGAGCCCCCAGGTCCCCATGACCACCTGGTCCCAGGCCCGTCAGCTCCGCCTGGACGAGGACCTGCAGGATCAGGCCGGCTCCCTGGGGCTGCCGCTGAATCCCCCCGCGGGTCACCCCGTGAAGAGCCTCCAGGCCCAGCGCCTGATCCTCTGCGCGGCTCCAGAGCAGCGAGAGGACCTGATCGAGCGCCTCTACGCCGCCTACTGGCAGCAGGGCCAGGACATCGCCCAGCCCGCCGTGCTCGCCCCCATCGCCCAGGCCTTCGGGCTCTCGCTGGAGCAGACCGAGCAGCCCGCCATCAAGCAGGCCCTGCGCGAGAACACCGAGCGGGCCCTGGAGCGCGGCGTGTTCGGGGTGCCCGCGTTCTTCCTGGATGGCCACGACAAGCTCATCTGGGGCCAGGATCGGCTGTTTCTGCTTCAGCAGTTCCTCGCTGGTGGGTCGCAGTTTCGATTCGCCCCGGCCACGCAGAAGCCCAGAGAGGTGAGGACCCTGCGGTGGTACTACGATTTCTCCTCACCCTTCGCCTACCTGTCCTCCCTGCGCATCTCTGAGCTTGCGTCCGCCGCCGAGGTGCGACTGGAGCCGGTCCCCATCCTGCTGGGCGCGCTGTTCAAGAGCATCGGGACGCCCATGATCCCCCTGCAGACCTTCCCGCAGGCCAAGCAGGCCTGGGCGCTGCAGGACCTGCACGACTGGGCGGCGTGGTGGGGTGGGGGATTCCGCTTCACCTCGCACTTTCCGGTGCACACGGTGGCCGCGCTGCGGGTGGCGATCCAGGAGCCGCAGGCCATCGCTCCGCTCTTCCAGGCCGTGTGGGTGGACGACCTGAACGTGGGGGACGCCGAAGTGCTGGAGCGGGTGCTGACGGACGCCGGCTTTGACGCCAAGGCCCTGCTGGCGGGCACCCAGGACCCCGCGGTGAAGGCGGTGCTTCGGGAGAACACGGCGCGGGCGCAGGCGCTGGGGGTCCCCGGGGTGCCCACCTTCGAGCTGCCGGACGGGCGCCTGATCTGGGGCCAGGACCGCATGGATCGCGTGCTGCATCATCTGGGCTGCCGCGACTGAGGGAGTTGTGGCAGGATGAGGAATCCGGGAGCTTCCTCCATGCTTTTGTCGCTGCTGACCTCCGCCGCCTTCGCCCAGGAGCCTGTCTCCGCCATCCCGCGCCACCGGCTCTACTACGAGTCCCTGGCGGCCCTGCGCTACAACCCGCTGGGCCTGCAGGAGCGCTTCACGGTGGGCTACCGGCTGCGGCTCTTCGACAAGCCCGCCGACGACCTGCTGCTCAGCGACAGCTACATCTGGGTGGGGGCCACGGGGCTGCAGACGCCGGCGTTCATGCGGGCCGGGCCCTGGGTGCGGGTGATGCCCCTGGCGCTGTTGCGCTTCCAGGCGGGCTACGAGCTGGTGCAGTACCACGGGGGCTTCGACCAGATGCTGGTCTGGGGCGCGCGCGAGGTCACCGACTACTCCCCGGACGGTATGGAGGCCTTGGCGGCGCAGGGCACGACCCGGGCCAAGGGCAGCATCCTGACCCTGGAGACGCGGGTGCAGGCCAAGGCCGGCCCCGTGGCCGTGCGGGCGACCGTGGGGCGCTATCAGTTCCGCTACGATGTCGACGGCGTGGCCTTCTACGACCAGACCCTGGACATCCTGGCGCCCACGGATGGCGCGGTGTGGAGCACGGATGTCGACCTGCTCTACGTGGCCAGCGACAAGCTCACAGCCGGGGTGCGCTCCACCCACACGCGCAGCGGCGCGGAGATGGTGGACAACGCGAACCTGGCCTCCACCCGGCGGGCCAGCATCGATCGGGCCGGGCCCCTGGTCGCCTACCAGTTCAAGGCGGACGTGGGCTCTCGCTTCGCCACGCCCACGCTCTACACGATCTGCCAGTGGCACATCGACCACGAGTACCGCACCGGACAAGAGGTCTCGCGGGCCATTCCCTACTTCGCCGTCGGGTTCGCGTTCACGGGGGATGGGGTGGCCTGGGAGCCCCAGGGGTGAGCCCCGCAGTGGGCCAGGGGAGCGCGCCCCTCTGTCCCTTCCGGTCTCCGTGGTTATAGGGGCAGCCCCCCTTTGGAGCCTGCCCCCATGCCCTTCTCCGAGCTGCCCAACCCCGCCGATCTCGAAGCCGAGGTCCTGGCCTGGTGGAAGTCCCAGAACACCTTCCGTGAGGGCCTGCGCCTGGCCCAGGGTCGCCCCGAGTTCGTGTTCTACGAGGGCCCGCCCACCGCGAACGGCACCCCCCACAATGGGCACGTGCTCACCCGCGCGATCAAGGACCTGATCCCCCGCTACAAGGCGATGCAGGGCTTCTATGTGCACCGCAAGGCCGGCTGGGACACCCACGGTCTGCCGGTCGAGGTCGAGGTCGAGAAGGAGCTGGACATCCACGGGCGCGAGGCCATCGAGGCCTACGGCATGGAGGCCTTCTCCCGCAAGTGCATCGAGTCGGTGTTCAAGTACACCGAGCAGTGGGAGCAGCTCACCGACCGCATCGGCTTCTGGGTCAACATGGACGAGGCCTACGTGACCTACCACCGGGCCTACGTGGAGTCCGTGTGGTGGGCGCTCTCCCGCCTCTTCGAGAAGGGCCTGCTCTACCAGGGCCACAAGGTCGTCTGGTGGTGGCCCCAGGGCGGCACCACGCTCTCCGCGGGTGAGGTCGGCCAGGGGTACAAGGAGGTCAACGACCCCTCGGTGTCGGTGCGGTTCACCGCCCAGGATCCGCACGCCGTCGTCAAGGCCTTCACCCGGGGTGTCCGCACCGCCGAGGAGCTGCTGGCCGGCACCCACCCGGTCTCCTTCCTGGCCTGGACCACCACCCCCTGGACCCTGCCCTCCAACACCGCCATCGCGGTCTCCCCCAAGCTGAACTACCTGCTGGTCAAGCTCCCGCTCGAGGATGGCGGGGACGAGCTGGTGGTCGTGGCCGAGGCGCTGCGCGAGAAGATCCTGGGCGAGGGCGTCGGCGAGGTCATCGCGGAGGCCAAGGGCTCCGAGCTGGACGGCCTGCGCTACCAGCCGATCTACGACTTCGCCAAGCCCGAGACCGGCGACTTCCACAAGGTCATCGTGGGCACCCACGTCACCGCCGACTCCGGCACCGGGCTGGTCCACACCGCCCCCGCGTTCGGTGAGGACGACTTCAAGGTCGCCCAGGACAACGGCGTCGGCCTGCTCCAGCTCATCGCCCCCAACGGCAAGTTCGTCGAGGGCACGGGCTTCCTGGAGGGCCTGTTCTGCAAGGACGCGGACAAGGTCATCGTGCGCGACCTCAAGGAGCGCGGCGTGCTCTTCAAGCACGAGCAGTACCGCCACGACTACCCCTTCTGCTGGCGCAAGATGGACGACCCGCTCATCCAGTACGCCCGCCCCGCGTGGTTCATCAAGACCACCGCGCTCAACGCGGAGGCCCTGGAGAACAACCAGGCCGTCAACTGGATGCCCGAGCACATCAAGGACGGCCGCTTCGGCGACTTCCTGCGCAACAACGTGGACTGGGCCCTGTCCCGCGAGCGCTTCTGGGGCACCCCCCTGAACATCTGGGTCTGCCCGGAGTGCAACGCCCACAAGGCCCCCGCCTCCGTGGCCGAGATCGAGGCTCTGAACGCCGCCGCCGGGCGCGAGAGTGGCTTTGATCAGAGCGTGGACAAGGACCTGCAGGTCCACCGCCCCTGGATCGACCGCGTGACGCTGCCCTGTGGCTGCGGGGCCACCATGCACCGCGTGCCCGAGGTCATCGACTGCTGGTTCGACAGCGGCGCGATGCCCTTCGCCCAGTGGGGCTTCCCCCACGCCGAGGGCTCCAAGGACATCTTCCAGAAGCGCTTCCCCGCGGACTTCATCTCCGAGGCGGTCGACCAGACCCGCGGCTGGTTCTACAGCCTGCTGATGATCAGCACCCTGCTCTTTGATGACGAGACCTGCACCGAGTACGGTCTGGAGCCCGTGGGCATGCCCCGGCCCTACAAGAACTGTATTGTGTTGGGCCACGTCACGGACATGGACGGCAAGAAGGAGTCCAAGTCCAAGGGCAACTACACCTCCCCGGATCTGGTGATGCTGGGGCAGACCACCCTGAACGTCATCGCCGACGAGCAGGTCAAGGCCGGCACCGTGGGCTTCATGGCCGCGCAGGTCAAGTCCCTGGGCTTCACCCCCAAGGAGCAGTTCACGGCCGTCGGCCCCAGCGGCGAGCGCAAGCTCTCCGTCGCCAAGGCCAAGGTCACCAAGAAGGACACCGTCCACCTGAACCCCGCGGACATCGCGGCGCTGGGCCTGGACGGCACGGTCACCCTCAAGGCGCCCTTCCAGGCCCCCGGTGCGGACGCGTTCCGCTGGCTCTTCTACGCCTCCAACCCGCCCTGGTCGAACACCCGCCTGAGCCTGCGCAACATCCGCGAGGGCCAGCGGGAGTTCCACCTGCGCCTGCGCAACGTGCACAGCTTCTTCTCGATCTACGCGAACATCGCGGGCTTCGACCCCGCCAGCGGCGACGCACCCACCGAGCGCAGCGCCCTGGACCGCTGGATCCTGCACGAGCTCAACCAGACCACCGCGACCATGACCGCGGAGCTGGAGGCCTACAACATCTACGAGGCCGCCCGCAGCCTGCAGGCCTTCGTGGAGGGCCTCAGCAACTGGTATGTGCGCCGCTCCCGCAGCCGCTTCTGGAACGAGGACCCCGCCGCCCTGTGGACTCTGTACGAGGTGTTGGTGCAGGTCGCGCACCTCTCCGCGCCCTTCGTGCCCTTCATGGCCGAGGCCCTCTACCGGGATCTGTGTGGGCACCTGCCGGAGTCCAGCGTGCACCACCGGAGCTGGCCCAAGGTGGACGAGGCTGCGCTGGATGCGGGGCTGAGCGAGAACATGGCCCTGATCAGGGAGCTCTCATCCTTGGGCCTGGCGGCCCGCAAGAAGGTGGGCCAGCGCGTCCGTCAGCCTCTGCGCGCCGTCGAGGTCATCCTGGCCGAGCCCGAGCGGGCCGCTGCGCTGGAGCCTCTGCTGCCTCTTCTGACCGAGGAGCTCAACGTCCGCGGGGTGCACTTCTCCCAGCGCGCGGGGGACTTCGTCGACTTCCAGGTCAAGCCCAACTACCCCGTGCTGGGGCGCCGTCTGGGCAAGGACATGAAGCTCTGCGCGGGCATGCTGGCCAAGATGGACGGCGCCGAGGTGCGCAACAAGGTGCTGGCCGGTGGGCTCACCCTGGACCTGCCCAACGGCCCCGTCACCCTGGGCCCCGACGAGGTCGACGTGCGCGTGACCCCCAAGGGCAGCTTCCAGGCCGCGGGCTCCGCCAAGGCCGTGGTCGCCCTGGACTCCGAGCTGGACGAGGACCTGCGCGAGGAGGGCCTCTCCCGCGAGGTCATCAGCCGCGTCCAGGGCCTGCGCAAGCAGCTTGACCTGGGCTACACCCAGCGCATCGCCCTGCACGTGGCCGGTGACGACAAGGTGGTGGCTGCCGTGAAGCGCTTCCAGGAGCACGTGGGCGGTGAGACCCTGGTCTCCGAGTGGGCCGATGCCCCCTTCGGCGAGCCCGTGGTGGACGACATCGACGGCCTGGCCGTGGAGATCAGCGTCCGCGGCCTGTGATCGCGGTGGACCCCGGCATGGAGATCCGGGCCTTCCGGGCGGAGGACACCCCCTTCGCCCTGGAGGCCTTCCGGGGCAACCTCCCGGAGTTCTTCGCTGCCCACGAGCTGCAGGAGTACCAGGACTTCCTGGGGCGCCTGGAGGCTGGGGAGCTCGGCGCTCTGCGCTACCTGACGGTGGTGCAGGGAGGGGCACCGCGGGCCTTCGGCGGGTGGTTCAAGCGCCAGGAGCCCGGCGCTGGCGGCCTCTGCTGGGGTCTGGTCGCGCGCAGTCACCACCGGCAGGGGCTGGGCAGCGCCCTGCTCGCCGTGCGCCTGGGGGAGATGGCCCTGGAGTGCGAGCGCTGCGTGCTGGACACCACCCCGCGAAGCTTTGGCTTCTACCGCCGCTTTGGCTTTGTGCAGACCGAGCACATCGCCGATGGGTATGCGCCCGGGCTGGACAAGGTGTTGGCGGAGCTGGTGTTCACAGAACCTTGATGTCTGCTTTGGAATGCGGTCTTGTTCGTTGGTTCTTTGCGTGTACCCTGGGGATATGGGGATTCCGAACATGCTCCTTCTGCTCTTTTCGCTCTTGACCGGCTGCAACTCTGCGGAGGCGCGTCCGGTCCCCACCTGCAAGCAGTGGGAGGTCTCCGAGTGGGACTGGGACCAGGACTACCAGGGGGTCACGCCGCGGGATGCGGCGGCCCAGTGGGAGGGGGCCCACAGCTACATGAGCCCCACGTCCTACATCCCCATGGGTGGAAACAAGGCCACCCTGGACGTCTTCGGCTGGGTCGCCAACGTCTCGGTCGCAGGAGACCCGGTGCTCCGAAGCTGCAAGAGGCCCTGGCTGCTGGCCGGAGAGGGCGAGCAGGTCGCCATCCCGGTGGACTGGACCCTCAGCTACGCGGGGGCCATCTGGAGCTGGGGCTCAGGCGCCGGCGCGCTGGACAGCGGCGCGCAGCAGGGCGAGATCACCATCCGGGGGGACGGCCTGGGCGTGTTCATTCTGCTCAGCGGCGAGCCCGGGGACCACACCCACAGGCAGGAGCTCGTGGAGTTCTTCGAGCTGGAGGGGGAGCCGACGCCCTCGCTGGAGTTCATGGGCTGGGACGACAACTCGCAGCTGCGGCTCAAGGGGCTGTGGGTGGACGAGCCGAAGCGCTCTGGGACCTTGTCGGGCCATGAGCTGTCAGATCCTGTGGGGGAGTAGGGCTGGGGACATACATATGGAGCCGTTCGAAGCCATCAACGATGCACCACACCGAGCGTCGATTCGTGCAGGCCTTGAGTGACCCGGGGCTTCAGCGCTGGCCAGAACGCGGGGCGGTACGCACACCCAGTAGAGCTGCCGTCGTAGTGTTGGTGACCAGCAGCTACGTTGGTTGCAGGCCCGGTAGTATGAGATCCCGCTCATCTGCCGACAGAGGCGCGACCATCGCTAGGTCGATGTCGTAGGTCACGGCGCCGACCCCGGGGGGACAGCCTCCCTCGATCATCTCCGCGGAGAGGTGAGGGAAGGCGTCATCGACGACGTACAGGTCGGCCGTTCGCACTAGCAGCCTCAGCTTGTCCCACTCCGACTCGGACTCCCTGCGGTACCCGACGCTGGCGAGCCTGTCGCGGAATGCTTCGAGCTCGCTGACGTGGGCTAGCAGCCGACGCTCGCAAGACGCAACCTCCTGGACGAGGCTGTCTGCTGCGCCGGATTCTTCTCGCACCATCAACGTCGCGAGGGCGAGCGGCTTCCCGTCCGGGGGGTCAAGCTGCTCCAAACCGGAGATGCGAAAGACTGGCTGGGCCTTCTCCGTGACCTTGACCTCCACATGGAGCCCCATTCCCTGGAAGTCATGCCGCTCCCCGTTCGGGCCGGTCCACCGATAGATTGCCTCCGGGCCCAGCAGAGGGACTAAGACCCGATTGAGCCACCACACCTCACCGAACAGGCCGACCTGCTGGGAACGGGTAAGCGTGGCGCCCCTTGGCGGACGCCAGAAGGTCTGCCACCGTCGGATCGTCCGCAGTGCTGCCTTGCGCGGGTCCATTCGCTCGACCGCGACGGCCTGCGCGACCTCGCGGGCCACCGTCGTGAACATCGCTTCATAGGCTGGTGTAGAGCACAGGTCCAGGAATAGTTCGGGCTCGGCGCCCCCCAGAAGCACTTTGCGTTCGTGGACCTCCAAGCCGTTCAGTCGTACTGGCAGGGCGGGTTCAGGATCTCCGGAGACCGGGATGAACAGGTGCAGCCCGAGGTCGCTCCCGATGGCCATGTAGAGACCGCATCGCAGACCATCGACGCGCAGCTCGCACGCGGAGAACGCGCCAAGTCCATCCGGAGGCGAACGTCGCAGATCTCCCCACAGTTCGATGGTGGGTCCGTCGACGCTCTTCATCGCGTGTCTCCAGACCAGCGCGTCCCCACAACGTAGTCGGTGCCGCTGTCGTCACTGACGTGCGGGAGGCTTAGGCCGAAGCCGATCACTGCCTCGGGGCGTGGCGTCCCCTCGGGGTAGAGGGGGGCCCGGTTGCCGATCTTGTCGGGGCGTGACGCCGGGCTGATCGCGTACAGCAGGAGAAGGCCCTGGTTCCTGGGGCGTGCTGCCCGCATAGCGCCACTGTCGTAGCTTCTTCCCCGCCGGAAGCGCTCGATCTCGCCGAGGTCCGCTGCTTCGTGCTTGGGATCAATGAGCGCCCCGATGCTGGAGGTGCCCTGCAGGCGCGTACGCTGCACCAGGCCGATGTCCTGGCCGGCAAGGCTGATGGAGCCCAACGCGCCGTCCGAGCGCCCGTCGACATACACCGTCCAGTCGACAAGATCACCGTGCACGGCACGCCGACGCAGCCATGCGCTCAGGTGGCTGGGGTCGAGAGCTCGGGTCTCGGCAGAATAGGCGAACTCCTCGATGAACCTCGCCACGTCTTCGACGCCGAGGCCGGTGGCCAGGATGCCGCCGCCGGACGGGTTGACCGAGCCTGCCTTCAGGAGCTCTCGAGCGAGGGCCACGTTCCGGTTCAGTACGTCGGTGTCCTCGAGCGGGAAGACGATCGTCTGCGGGTGGTCGCCGGAGTAGCCCACCCGGATCGACGTGCCGTTCTTCATCTTCAGGCGGGAGGTTAGGAGCATCGATGAGTGGGAGCGGATTCGGACCCCCTGCTCGATAGGGGGCAGGCCCTGCATGTTCATGCGATCTAGTTCGTTTCTGAGGTCCCGCTCGACCAGGGCGAGTTCTGCGAACCAGGATGCGAGGTCCTTCGTCGTGTGGATCCGCATCAGGTCCTCGAATCCGTGCCGATAGCCATACCACCGGGCCATCTGCAGTAGCGTATCGCACATGCCGCTGGCTCGAAGGAAGTAGCTCACTGTGAGGCCCTCCAGAGTCAGACCACGGGACAACCGGTTGCCACCAACCGCAATGACTTGGAGGGCTCCGCCGCGGCGGTAGTCCAACTCTTCCGCGGACGCACTGTTGAGTTCGAGAACGTGTAGTCGGTCGAGGACCTCGTCGATACCTCCAGCCAGGTCGTCGAAGCTATCGGGGGCACCTTCGACCTTGTCGACTCCCGCGCGGTAATCCTGTACCCACCGGTCCCGCAGACGTGCTCTGACTGGCGCGCCATGACCGCCGAACCGCCATTCCCCCTTCAGCGCTTCGACGTGGCGCCGCAGGACTTCGGCGATCCTTGCCTGAGCGGTGGTGTAGTGGGTGGTATGGACGAGCATCGTGTTGGCCTTGCCCACCTGGCCACGGAAGATCCGGACGGCACCAGACAATATGAAGTCTTCGACCGCCCGGACAAGGCTTGTGGTCAGTGGCGGTCTAAAGTCGCGAAGCTCGTTGCGGGAAGGGCGTAGGGAACGGGACTCGTTGTCGGGGACGAACCTCAGAACGTTGCGCCCTGCTCCCCCGTCCGTTCCGAAGAGCTCCGCCGTTCCGGTGTATCCCCTTGGTTTGGGCAGTTGGATGATGAAGTCCTTCGGGAACAGTGTGGCGCCAACCTCTCGGTCAGATTCGTCGGGTGAGATCAGCACATTGGCGAAGGGAGTAGCGGTGTATCCGATGTACGACCTGCGTGGCACGACGGTCAGGAGGTCGCGGATCAGCGCGTTGATGCGCGACGGTTCCGTCTCGTCTTCGGTGTCTTCCAGCTCTCCGGCGTCAACATCACAGTCGGCCGCGGGGCGGTTCTCTCCGGTGTTGACCGAGGCCTGATCGGCCTCGTCGTCAATCACGAGCATTGGCAGGTGCCTCAGCGCATCCGTCCCTGCGCTTCGAAGCTCTGCGATGAAGTTGTCGAGAATGTCCTTGTGCTTCTTGACCACCACTAGGATGGGCACGTCGCCTTGAAGCGTGCCCGGATCCAGTACGCCCGGGAAGTCCTGTCCCTCGTAGGTGAGCCGCACCCACCGTCGACCATGTTCTGGACGCCCGACTGTCGGCTCGCCTGTGGGTACCTCTCCAGTAAGCTCCTGGTCGAGCCTAAACTGTGTCTGCTCGCGGAGCGCGTTGTGGATTCCTGAAAGCACTACGATTAGCCGATACCCGGCGTCCGCTGCTCTCGCCGCCACCGCAGTGTAGTTGGCGGTCTTCCCGCTCTGGACGTAGCCAACGACGAGACCTCTGCAGTCAAAAGCGTCGGTCTGGGGGTCAGGCGTTCGCGCCAGGATTCGCAGCGACCATTCCGCGATGGAGTCGATGATGTCTCCATCCCAGTTCTTGGTGTAGCGCAGGTACTTTTCGAGACGGCTCCAGTAGTACCAGCCGTAGCGCATCGGTCGATGGACCCAAGCATCCCCCCCAACCCCGCCAGAGAGCTCGGGGACCTGTAGCGTCGTAGGTGTAAGTGCGGCTTGGACCTCGAAATGGAATCGTTCTGGGATGGCCGAGTTCCCTAGAATATCGGATAACGGCTGTCCGAACCGGTGCATGGTTCGAGCCAACTCGATGGCTTGCGCGAGGTTGAGTTCAGGCATCGCTGTCACCTGTTTCGGGTGTCCAGTCCAACAGGAGCGCCTCAACGCTCTCTGCGCCGATCGGGGACGATTCTACGGCGATGATGAGGGCTGCCAACACCGATGACGCCGGGTGGCCCGGAGGGACGACGGTGGCGAGCTTCTGTCCAAGGGTGTGGTTGCGGTCCAAGCGGACGTCTCGTCCACCCAGCAGTGTGGACTCGACAGCCCAAGCCTTGGCTCCGTCGCGCCGGTCGTGGATGAGGCGCGGGGGGCTCGGCGGGGAAGAGGGCGTGTCCAGTGGCGCGTCGGGGTGCAGAGTCGCGCCAACCGGAGTCTCTGGAACTGTTGGCGTTGAGGCTGGCTTGCCCGGAGGTGTGCCTGCGTCAGCGGTCAAAGTGCTTGGTGTCGGGGGTCGAGGCCCGGCTGCAGAGGAACTCGCTTTGAAGCCCTTTCCCGGTGGCTTCTTCGGCTTTCGATTGGTGCCACCTCGTTCCTTGTATCGACGCCGGGCGGTCTTCCGCGCTTCCTTTAGATTGCCTCGCAAGGCGCGAGCGAGGAGGGGCGGTAGCGTGACCGACATTTTCGCCGCGTTGATCTCGAACAGGTCGTCGAGTTCGGGATCGAAGGCCAACGCGACGCGCAATAGCTTGGTGTGCTCGTCTCGCTGCCAGATGTCGCACCAGCCGCCGGCCTGGATCAGCCGGTCCGCCCGATAGATGTAGAGCCCCTGGCGCTGGTTCCACTGACCATCGAAGCCCGCCCGCCTCCACTGGGACTCATCACGGAATTGGGCCTTGTGCGGGAGCACGACTGGGCGCCCCGTGACCGGGCAGTCAACGTCTCCAGGGCCTGGGAGATTCTCTGCGAATCCGGGTAGCGCACAAGTCTTCGGGTGTGAGGGGAGGAATGGGTCCCACGGCTCGATAGCTTGCCCGTTGATCAAAATCTCCGTGCGACGTCCGGAGCGCGTCTGACCTTGGAGGAATCGGTGGAAAACCATCCCTAGATGGAGTGACAGGTTGTGGAGGGCTCGTCCGTAGGCGTCGTCGGGGATGGTTGGGTCCGAGACTCGCCGAGTACGCCGCCGGATCGCCCTGGGAGGCATCACTCGATCCCAAAGCACGACGGTTCCTGCTTCTGCTTCAAGTGGGTTGAGCAGCGCTTGCTCTTCCCACTCAGCGAGTTCGGGCTCGACAAGCCGCCAGTCCCGACCGCGTTCAACTGCATCCTGGTCCCAGCGCAGCACCGACACGCTGCCTTCGCTCGTTCGGGAGGCGACGGTGAGCACCCGAGCTTGACTGAGCGAGGCGGCCTTCAAGCCAATGCCAAACTTCCCCAGGTCGCGGTCTGCATAGTCACGGACGGAACCGAAGCGCATAGCCTCCAGCAGTGCGTTCCGGTCCATACCGGTGCCGTTGTCGACGATGGATAGCCATCGCTGTCCGTTGTCTGGACGAGGCCAGTTGACCTCGATTCGCGTAGCCCTGGCGACAATAGAGTTGTCGATTAGGTCGGCGATTGCGATTGGCAGGTTGTGGCCTAGATTTCCAACAACCTGGAACATTCGGGCGGCCGATGGAATGACAAGTAGCGGGTCCTCGGAGGGAGTCATCGGGGAAGGTCCTTCATGGGCGTTGCCGCGATCGGATGCCAGTGAGCCGAACAAGTCAGGGTCCATCCTCGCGAGGATCTGGGGGATGGGGCCGGCCTCGGAAGGGTGCAGTGCAATCAGCCCGGTGCTGATCAAGGCTGATGCCTCGGGGCGGGCCAGAATTCTGCGAGCGACCTCATGGTCGGGAGGGAGAACCTCAAAAGCCCCAGAGGGTAGCTCGCCGGCCGTGTCGATTCGCATCACCAATAGATCTCCGGCAGTTACGAAGGCAAAGCGTGCGTCGTCGATCTTTTGTCCCGTCAGTCGCCAGTTCTTGTGCTGTTGCTTGAGGGTCTGACGTTGTACGGTTGGAGCATAAACGTCGTTTCTGTGGGTGAGATCGATGTGGATTTCGTCGCGGCTCCCGGCTGTCGGGAACAGCCTGTCAACCGTGACGCCATCGAAGTTGACCGCCCGTTGCCTACTTGTTTCTCTCCCCTGGCGTCGAACTTCGCCGAACCAACCGATCTCCGATTGTTTTAGAGTCCGAAGAACGACGAACTGCATTTCTATCCCCCGACGGCTTCGCGGAGCGGTCTTCCTATGGCGCGGTTGAGCTGAGCGATGAGGTGGTTTGCGATCTCATACGACATCAGCGGCGGAACAGCGTTGCCAATCATCTTGAATGCTGGGTTCATTGTGCCACAGAACACGAACCCATCGGGGAAGGACTGCAGCCTAGCAGCCTCCCGTACCGAGATGGTGCGGGCCTGCTTGCTGTCGTAGTGGATGTGGCTGTAGGAGTCCTTCCCGAGATGGGCCATCAGAGTACGAGCGGGGGCGTCGGCTTCCAGCTTTCGCCATTTGTTCGGGAATTTTCCCGGGTCGTAGGGTGGAACGATCCGCTTGGTAATGTCCGCGAACTCGTTTCGGTCCAACGGGCGAGCGAGCTCCCGTTCCCGGGCCTTAGCTGCACGGTCTCGCATTTGGACCGCCTTCGCGTGTGCCTCGGGGTACTGGTCGCCTGGGCTCATTTCGCGGAAAATTGCGTAGTCACGCGGAAGCCACCGAATGACGTGGTCTCGGATGCCTACATGGTTGCCGAAGCTTGGCCAGCCCTCCCTCATGAGGCGGCCGTAGGGGTGCGAGGGGGCCTTGTCGTAGGGAACGGTGGTATCGAATCGGCGAGCCCCCCGACCAATCTCTCCCGTGAGGTGCCCAGTGATGGTTGGGAGATCCTGCAGAGCGTCCCCAGCCGACACAGGGTCGGGCAAGTTGTCCCAGTCGAAGTACTCGCAGGAGTCGTATCGGTTCGGCGGGGGCGACCCCGGCAGGGGGGCCACCCTTTGCTGTTCTTCGAGTCGGCGTGCAGCCGCGCGAGTGCCCCGGTAGCCGATGGGTAGTGCGTCGAGGTTGTGCTTGGGCTGTGGGAAGGTCGGAGGCTCGGCGCTGACCTTGGAGTCCCAGGCTAGCAAATAGAAACGCTCTCGCGTTTGCGGAACTCCGTATGCGGCCGCGTTCAGGAGGGTGTACCGAGCCGAGTATCCAAGCGCCTCCAGCCCATCGGCGATCACTTCGGCCACATTGTCGCCGCCATAGCTGAGGATGTCGGGGACGTTCTCCATCAACAGGGCTACGGGTCTGAGTGCCGCGACAAACCGCAAGTAGTGCTCGAACAGGCTCCCCCGTTCGTCGACTTTGAAGGCTTGGGGGTGCTCAAGTACCTCGCGCAGTTTAGCCCTACCCACGCGCGCGTAGGCCTGACAGGGGGGACCCCCGACAATGAAGTCCACTGCTCGTATGGGGTCGAGGTGTCCAAACTCGCGGAGCAGGTCGTGTGGGTCAGTCTCCCGGATATCCCGCGAGCGCCCGAAGACGGCCTGCTCTTCGTTAGTGGCTTTGCGATGGAAGTTCTCCGCATGGGCCTTGGCTGCGTGTGTGTTGAACTCGACGCCGCCAATGATCTCCGCACCGGCGCGATGGAAGCCAAGCGAGATGCCGCCACAGCCGCTAAAGAGATCGAGGACTCGTGGCGCACGACCGTTTGCTAGCTGAGCGATCTTCTCGGAGACGATGTTCATGCGATTGCGCCTACGGGGGTGTCGACCCTGGGGAGTGCTTCGGGCCAGTTTGTGCGGAGGAAGGCCGGTCCCTATCCGGTTCGGTTGTAGCTAGCCCCGACGTCCTAGGGTGGGAGTGTAGCTCTGCCTCCACTTTGCCACGATCGACGCTGAGCAGTCGAGGGCATGAGCCCGTCCTGCCTGGGCTCGGCGGCGTCGGAGCCGACACCCTCGCTCGAGTTCATGGGCTGGGACAGGCACTCAAGCCTGGAGATCAACGGGCTGTGGGTGGACGAGCCGAAGCGCTCTGGGACCTTGTCCGGCCATGAGCTGTCAGATCCTGTGGGGGAGTAGGGCGGCGGTCACGGATCGCCCGACCTCGCTGGCAGAGGGGGTGTAAGGGTGTGCGCGGGGACAGGGGCCAGAGTGGTGGGCCCAGGGGGTTCTGGGCCTGAAAGCCTCTCCTCCTTCCTGTCGCTGCAGGCGGGGGGCGGGCTTTTTTGAGGGCTGGGGCTCAAGCGGGCGGTCGGGTGACCGATGGACGGTCATCGCCGGGATCGATCAAGCCCAAAACGGGCAGCCCGGCAGGATGGAAGATGGACCTGGACCTCCAACCCTTGCGCGAGCAGCTCACGGCCTTCTGGGCCGGCCTGGACCTCAAGCGCCGCGTGGGCCTGGTCGCGGCCATCGTCCTGAGCGCTGCAGCCATCGTGGGGGTGGGGATCTGGGCCTCCCAGGCGGCTACGGTGACCGTGTTGGCGGGCGATCCGCAGGAGGTCCGCTCTGCAGCCGGGGCGCTGGATCAGGCTGGCGTGGCCTACCAGGTGGAGGACGAGGGCACCCGCCTGGTCGTCTACGAGTCCGACATCGGGGCTGCGGGGGTGGCCATCGCGTCCACCGGTCTGCAGCCTGGCCTGGAGATCATCGAGGCGCTGCCGGTGGGGTCGACCTCGCGGCAGCTCGACATCGCCGAGAAGGCGCAGATGGAGCGGGATCTGGCTCTTTCGCTCTCCCAGCTCAAGCCGGTCAAGTCCGCTGCGGTGCACCTGGTGCTCCCCGAGGACAACTCCTTTCTGGTGGCGAACAAGCGCCCGGCTTCGGCGTCGGTGGTGATGCAGATGGCTGGCGGCATGACGCTGTCGCAGAAGCAGCTCAAGGGCGTGGTCAACCTGGTGGCGGCCGCGGTCCCCGAGCTGCAGCCCGAGGCGGTGAGCGTCATCAACCAGAACGGCGAGCTGCTCTGGGACGGCGACATCGCGATGGGCGGCGGCGCGGAGGCGGGCGACGAGATGACCCGCAAGCGCCGGATGATCGAGCAGGACCTGGAGGAGAAGGTCCAGCGCAACCTGCGGGCCATCCTGCCGGACCCGGGCTCGTACTCGGTGTCCGTGCGCGCTGAGCTGTCCTACACGGCCAGCGTGGGGGAGCGGAAGGAGCTGCTGGAGGGCCTGGCCCTGGAGGAGCGCATCGAGGAGTCCAAGTCCTACGACGGCGACAACGGCGCCGGGGGCGTGGCCGGCGCGGACGCGAACACCGGCACCCCTGAGAATGGCGGGGCGGCTGGGCTGAGCGAGACCTCCAAAATCCAGACCAGCTCCACCCCCGGTCACAACCTGACCCGGACGGACACCGAGCGCGGTGTGCTGGAGCGGGTCTCGGTCGCCGTGACGGTGGACTCCAACAAGATCAACGAGATCGCCGCTGGCATGGCCGCAGAGGGCGAGGAGCCCGATGTCGAGGCCGTGCGCAAGCAGCTCCAGTCCCTGGCGGTGTCCTCCGCGGGGGCGACCGGTGACCTGGACAGCGTCGAGGTCATCATGCTGCCCTTCACCGAGCCCAAGATCGAGGTGACCACGGGCGCGCTGGTGACCCAGTCGCTGCTGCCCTACCTGCCCTACCTCATCGCCCTGTTGGTGGTGGGCCTGGTGTTCGGGATGGTGGTGCGGCCGGTGATGAAGCAGCTCCTGACCCGTCCTCCCCCCGAGCCCGAGGCCGAGGAGGAGGAAGAGGAAGAGGAAGAGGACGACCTGGCCACCCGCCTGCGGGAGATGGTCGACAACTACGAGAGCGTGGACCGCGAGGACCTCAACAAGCTGGCCCAGCGGGAGGCCGAAGCCGCCGCCCAGGTCATCCGCTTGTGGGCCACCGGCAGCGAAGGCTGAGAGGAGCACCCCATGGCCGCAGCGGCAGTCAAAGAGACCCCCAAGGAGCTCACCGGAACCCAGCGCGCCGCGGTGTTGCTGATGTTCCTGAACCGGGACGTGTCCGGGGTGATCCTGGAGCACCTCAAGGCGGACGAGATCCGGGACATCGGCCTGGCGATGGCCGACATGGACGACGTCCCCAGCGAGGTCGTCGAGCGCGTGGTGGCCGACTTCGTGCGCGACCTGCACCGCACGACGCTCTTCCCGCGCACCGGACGGGCCTTCGCGCTGGGCGTGCTGCCCAGTCTGGTGCCGGAGGACCGCCGCACCCGCGTCGAGGCCGCCCTCAAGCGGAACCTCTCCCGGGACTTCGAGGAGTACATCGCAACCCGCGCGCCCGAGGCCGTCGCCGCCATCCTCAGCGATGAGCACCCGCAGACCCGCGCGGTGGCGCTGATGCTGATGGGGACCGACAACGCCGCCTCCGTGCTCAAGTGCATGGACGAAGAGGAGCGCCTGGACAGCACCCTGCGCATGGCCCGCCTGCGCACCGTCCCGGGCGAGCTCGCCGACGACGTGGAGCGCGCGCTGCGGGTGGCCCTGGAGGACGACGGCGCGGATCGCTGGGTGGTCGAGGGCATCGACCGCACCGCCCAGGTCCTGGGCCGCCTGGGCTCCGAGATCAACGAGGAGGTCCTGGACCGCCTGGAGGACGACGACGACGAGCTGGCCGACATCCTGCGCAAGCGCATGGTGGTGTTCGACGACCTGCAGGATCTGGACCGCCGCGGCGTCCAGGCCATCCTCAAGGAGATCGAGAAGCAGGACCTGCTGCTGGCCCTCAAGGGCGCCAGCCCGGAGATGCGCGACCTCTTCCTGGGCAACCTGTCCAGCCGGGCGGCCGCCGACCTGGAGGAGGAGCTGGAG
Source organism: Myxococcota bacterium (assembly GCA_036229005.1). Lineage (GTDB taxonomy): Bacteria > Myxococcota_A > UBA796 > UBA796 > CAJQPC01 > CAJQPC01. The sequence goes on along the minus strand of JAZAMN010000012.1, from coordinate 12,597 downwards.
ATCATGGGCCCCACGCCCAAGAAGGCGCTGCGCGAGGCCCAGGAGAACATCGTCGAGGTGGCGATGCGGCTGGCCGAGGAGGGCACCATCTACCTGGCCGCGCTGGGCGAGGAGGACTGATCCGTGTCCACGGACTTCCAGAGCCTCTGGTCCATCCCCGAGCTCAAGGTCGAGGAGCGCCCGGCCCCCGCCGGAGAGGTCTACACCTTCCCCGACAGCCAGCCCCCCGAGCTCTCGTTGGTGCAGGACGGCGCAGACGAGGACACCGAGGCGCCCGCCGAAGAGCCGCTCTCCGAGAGCGTGGAGGCGCTGATCGCCGCCGCGCGGGAGGAGGCCCTGAGCGAGGGCCTGGCCCAGGGGCGGGAGGAGGCTCAGGCGGAGGCGCAGGCGCACCTGGAGGGGGAGCTGCTGCCCGAGCTGGAGGCGGCGCGGGCGCGCATTGCGGAGCTGGAGAGCCTCCTCCAGGGCTTGAGCCTGGCGGGGACCCAGGAGCGCGAGCAGCTCTCCGAGCAGGCGACCCGGATCTGCGTGGACCTCTCCCGCCGGGTGCTGGGGGACACGCTGCTCTACAGCCCGGAGACCCTGTCGCAGCTTGTCACACGTTGCCTGTCACGTTTTCCCAGCGACTCGGGCCTGCAGGTCCTGGTGCCGCCGGGGCGCGAAGAGCAGGTGCGGGCGGATCTGGGCAGCCTGGACGTGGAGGTGGTCGCCGACCCGAGCATCCAGGGGGGCTGCCGCGTGCGGAATGAGGGCGCGGAGATCGACCAGCGCCTGAGCACCCTGATGGCCGGCCTGGACGGGATCCTGGAGGGGCTGGTGCCCGCTGCGGACGCAGATCCGGTGTCCTCGTGAGCCTGTCGCAGCTTGAGACGCGTCTGGAGGCCACCCGACTGGGGGCGGTGAAGGGCCGCGTGGTGCGACTGGTCGGCACCCTCATCGAAGCCGAGCTCCCGGGCGTCCCGGTGGGCACGGCCTGCACGCTGGGGGAGGGGACCCTGGCCGAGGTGGTGGGCTTCCGGGAGGGCCGGGCGCTGCTGGTGCCTCTGGAGGCGCCCGAGGGGGTGGCCTACGGATCGCCGGTGCACTCGCTGGAGGCGCCGCTGCGCTGCGGGCTGGGCGCCGACATGATCGGCCGGGTGGTCGATGGGCTGGGGCGCGCCGCCGACGGGGGGCCGCCGATCCAGGTGGAGCGCTGGGTGCCCGTGGACCGGGACCCGCCCGACGCGATGAAGCGCTCGGTGGTGGATACGCCGCTGGAGACGGGCATCCGGGTGATCGACGGGCTGCTGACCTTCGGGCGCGGGCAGCGCGTGGGCATCATGGCCGGCTCGGGGGTGGGCAAGTCCACGCTGATGGGCATGCTGGCCAAGTCCTCCAAGGCCCAGGTCAACGTGATCTGCCTGCTCGGAGAGCGTGGCCGCGAGGTGCGGGAGTTCATCGAGCGGGACCTGGGTCCGGAGGGCCTGGCTCGGTCTGTGGTGGTGGTGGTGACCTCGGACAAGAGCCCTGTGCTGCAGGTCAAGGGCGCGCTGACGGCCCTGAGCATCGCGGAGCACTTCCGCGACCAGGGCCAGGACGTGCTGCTGATGATGGACTCGGTCACCCGCTTCGCGATGGCGCAGCGGCAGATCGGCCTTGCAGCCGGGGAGCCGCCCACGCGCGGTGGCTACACGCCCTCGGTGTTCGCGATGCTGCCGCGATTGCTGGAGCGGGCCGGGCCGGGGACCGTGGAGTCCGGGGGCACGATCACGGCCGTGCTGACGGTGCTCGTGGACGGCGACGACGTGAACGATCCCATCGGCGACGCGGTGCGCGGTATCGTGGATGGGCACGTGGTGCTGTCGCGTAAACTGGCGTCCAAGGGACACTATCCGGCGGTGGATGTGTTGGCGTCGGTCTCGCGTGTTCAGCCAGCGGTTGTCACCCCGGAGCACCTGGCGGTCGCTCAGGGAATCCGGAGGATCCTGGCGGACTTCGAGGACAACGACGAGCTCCGCCGCCTGGGCGCCTACGTCAAGGGCAGCGACCCCCAGGTGGACGCGGCCTTCGAGAAGAAGCCGCACCTGGATGTGTTCTTGCGACAGCGCACCGATGAGCTCACGGAGTGCGGCAAGTCAGTGGCGTTCATGAAGGCGCTCGTGCAGGCCTGAAGGGCGTTAGAGGGGCTGGCCGTGAAGTACCCCCTGATCCCAGAGCTGCTGGCCCCGAGGCTGCTGACCCCGATGCTGCTTGTGCTGGGCCTGGTGGCCTGCGCGCCCCCCTTTGACGTCTCGCGCAAGGAGCTCGGGCCCTTCCGCGTTGCCGCCGTGGGTGTGCATGACGGGGTCGCCCACGCGGCCGTCTGGTCCGGCCAAGGCATGGTGCACGCGCAGTCGCCGACCCTGGAGTGGACCCTGGACGGCGAGCCCCTGGGCGAGGGCTTCGACGTGGTCGTTCCGGAGGGCGGGGAGCTGCTCGGGCTGCGGGTGACCTCGCCGGCGGGAGATGTGCTGGAGGCGGAGCTGACTCCGGTGTCCACAGCGGTGGATCTTGGTGTGGAGCGCGCCGCGGTCTCCCTCGGCCAGGACCTGTCGCTGCAGACCCGCCGGGAGCTGGAGGCGGAGGACCAGGAGCACGCGAGCGCCGACCAGGGGGTGCGGGTGAGCCTCCCGGAGGCCCGCGGGACCCTGCGTTGGATGAGCGCGCTGGGCGCGGGCACGGTGCTGGAGCTGAGCGAGACCCAGGCCGACGTGCTGGCGGACGAGGTCAGCTTCGAGAACGAAGAGGGCGCCTGGGTGGTGGAAGAGCGCGTGGCCGGCGAGCCGGGCATCTACCACCAGCTCGTGCTGGACCTGGACCCTGAGCTTGGCAACCGCTGGACCTGGGTGGACGTGGCGATCGGGGTGGAGGCGCCGCTGCTGGCCTCGGGGGGGCGTCTGTTCGAGGTCTCCGAGTCTGTGTCAGGTGAGCTGGCCGCGGTCACGCTGGTGGTCGAAGACGGCGCGCTGAGCCTGGAGGACGTGGAGTCTGTGGAGGACCTGACACAGATGGAGTCGCTGGCCTGTGGGCTCACCGATCAGGCCTTTGACCTGTCCTGGATCCCGGAGGGCCGCTGCGGCGCCGACGAGGTCAACGGGGCGCGGGTCGTGGTGGCGCTGCGATGATGGCCGTGCTGCTGCTCTGTGGGCTCTCGTGGGCCGCGACGCTGACCGGCCAGGTGCGGGAGTTCGGCAGCGGTGACCCGCTGGAGGACGCGCTGATCACCCACGGGGAGACCGAGGTCCGCACGGACCGCAAGGGCGGCTTCGCCATCGAGCTGCCGGACAGCGGCGAGGTGAAGCTGATGGTCCTGGCCGCGGACCATGACCCGGCCTTCGTGACCCTGGAGATGCCCCAGAGCGAGCCGCTGGTGGTGTATCTGCGCAAGGGCCCGCCTCCGATGGAGGTCGTGGTCGAGGCCCGGGCGGAGCTGCCCCACCCCTCCGCGCAGGTGCTGGACCGGGAGCGCGTGGAGAAGGCGCCGGGCACCTTTGGCGACCCGGTGCGCTTGCTGCAGTCGCTGCCCGGGGTGGCGACCACGCCGGAGTATGGGCCGGCCTCGGGGGTGCTGGCGATCCGCGGGAGCGCGCCGGAGGAAACCCGCTATTACCTCGACGGCGTCGAGATCCCCTACCTGTTTCACTTCAACAACTACTCCAGCGTGTTTCACACCCGCCTGCTGGAGGACATCGCGTTCCTCCCCTCGACCTTCGGGGCGACCTACGGCAACGCGACGGGGGCGATCGTGGAGGCCAGCAGCCGGCGGCCCGACCCCCTCAAGCTGCACGCGGGCGTGAACGTGAACCTCATCATGGCGGGGGGCTACATGACCGCGCCGGTGGGGGAGTCCGGCGGGCTGAGCGTGTCGGCGCGTCGCAGCTACCAGGACGCGCGGCAGAACGACCAGTTCTCGGTGTGGCCCACCTTCTACGACTACCTGGCCCGCTACGACCAGGATCTGGGCAGCTCGGACCACCACCTGGCCATGACCTTCTTCGGCGCCGGGGACCGCTACGCCCGCTACGTGTTCGACGCCGAGGAGTTCGACGCGCTCGAGGTGGAGACCTCGCCGTCGCTGGTGTTCGACCGGGACTTCCACACGGCGGCCATCCGTCTGTATGACCAGTTCGGGGGGGTGACCTCGCGCACCTCGCTGGCCCTGGTCTGGGACTCCTGGTCGGGGGAGCTCCCCGACGAGAACCAGCTCCGGCTGCACCGCTACGCGTGGGCCCGCAACGACTCGATCTGGTCTGTGTCACCCGGGGCCCAGCTCGCCTTCGGCGTGGAGCTCAAGCCGGAGTCTGTGCGACGTGACGCGACCGTGGAGCGCGCCTGGTCCGAGCTGCGGGATGAGGCGCCGATGCTGGCCCGGGGCGTTTCGGTGGACGAGGAGCTCTCCCGGCTGATCTGGGGCGCGTATGTCGAGCCGCGCCTGCGCTGGGGGCGTCTGCGGGCGCAGCCTGGCCTGCGGATCCAGGGCGCGGGGCAGGGGCACCTGGGCGTGGACCCCCGCCTGTCGCTGTGGTGGCAGACCAACCCCAACGTCCGGATGTGGGGCGCGGCGGGGCGCTACAGCCAGTTCCCCAGCCTGGACCTGCTCTCTCCGGTGACGGGGGACCCGGACCTGGGCATCGCGCGCAGCGACCAGGCCGCCGCGGGCGTGGATCTGGCCATCGCGGGGCGCTGGGAGCTGGGCCTGAGCGCCTGGGGCAAGAACTACCAAGACACCTGGCTGCAGGTGCCCGGTCAGGTCGCGGAGGCGGTGGACGGCTACGCCTACGGCCTGGAGATCAGCTCGCGCTACCGCATGCGCGAGCACTTCTTTGCCTGGACCAGCCTGGCCCTGGGCCGCAGCGTGCGGGACGACGCGCCCTTTGACTACGACCAGCCCTGGTCCTTCGACCTGCTGGCGAGCTGGGACTTCCGCCCCAACTGGAACGTGGGGCTGCGCTACCGCTACAGCAGCGGGCTGCCCTACACCCCCGTGCAGGGCTCGGTGTACGAGGGCGACAGCGACAGCTACACCCCCGTGATGGGCGAGGTGAACAGCGTCCGGCTGGTCAACTACATGAAGATCGACGCGCACATCGAGCGCTCCTTCGTCATGCGGAACTGGACGCTGGTGGCCTACGCCGAGGGCTGGCTGGTGCCGCCCGCCAACAACGGAATGTACGTGGTCTACAGCTACGACTTCTCCGACCAGGCCACGGTCTCCGGCCCGGTGTTCCTGCCGCTGGTGGGGCTGCGGGCCGAGTTCTGATGGCCCCGGTGGACCTCTCCGGCGATCTGCGTGAGCTGCGCGCGGCCCTGCGGGGGATCTCGGAGCAGGCCCGCAAGCTCCCCTGGGCCAAGGAGCGGCTGTGGTCTCCGGAGAGCCATGTGTTCGTGGAGCACGGCACGCTGACGGTAGACCTCCACGACCTCTCGGTGCGCCTGGCCATCTCTGCAGTGGAGCGCGCAGTCGAGGTCACCCCGGCGCTGCGCGGGGGCGCGCTGGTCTGGATCACCGGCAAGGGCCGACACAACGTGGACGGTCGCTCCCCGCTGCGGGAGGCGGTCTGGGACACGCTGGAGGAGGCGGCCGAGCGCGAGGGCTGGCGGCTGCGTCAGGGGGCGCCGGGGCGCCTGGTCCTGGTCGTGGATTCCTCGCGGGCGACAGCGGCAGCAGACGGGCGCTTGGGCCCCTGGGTCTGGGCGGTGATCCTGGGTTTCGCGGCGGCCCTGGTCTACGCGGTCCTGAGCACGTTGCTGTCCTGAACGCGCTGCTCTCCTGAACTTGGGGGGCCTGAAGGCTGGGCGGCCTGAACGCGGGGCGGCCTGTTCAGGTGGGCACGGGGTCCGGGGCATCGGGCAGGTGGCGCAGACCCATCCACCCCAGGGCGGCCACGTGCGCGGCGACCTCGTCCAGGTCGAAGTCTCCGTCCTGCTCCATCCACCAGCGGCCCGTCGCGGTGACCATGCCGATCAGCGCGTGGGCGTAGATGGGGGCGTGGCGGGCGTTGTGGCCGGCCTTCTCCAGCTCCCCGGCGAAGATCTGGGAGATGCGCTCCCCCAGGTCGGCGACCACCGCGCTCATGCCGTCGCCGGTGGTGGGGGTGTCGCGGGCGAGCACGACGAAGCCGTCAGGGTGCTGCTGCACGTACTCCAGGAAGGCGCGCACGGCGGCCTGGAAGCGGCTGCGGGGGGAGCCCTTGGCGATGGCGCGGGCCACGGAGTCCACGACCTGCTCCATCTCGCGGTCGACGATGACGGCGTGCAGGCCCTCCTTGCCCCCGAAGTGCTGATACACGATGGGCTTGGACACGCCAGCGGCGCGGGCGATCTCCTCGACGGAGGTGGCCTCGTAGCCGTTCTTGGCGAAGACACCGCGGCCCACATCTATGAGCTGCGCGCGTCGTTGACTTGCGGTCAGGCGCTTGGACATGCGCGCCCCTAACCCGGCGTCCCCCCCGCGGGTGTGCGTTGCGCTACGCTGGGCCGTGCTCTTGCTCCTTTCCTGCATCCACGCGGCCCCGCCGCCGCCACCTCCTCCGTCCCCAGAGCCGGCGCTGCCCTCGGTCGCCTATGCGGTCCAGGGAGAAGAGGGGGGGAGGACCTGGGTCTACCTGGATCACCGCGCCCCCCGCGATCTGCCCCTGGTCTTTGAGGGGGATCTGGGCCCCTGCGAGGTGCCGCGGGGCACGCCCAAGGGCTGGAGCCGGGTCCCGGACTGCGGGCTCGAGGTCGGACCGGAGGGGGCCTGGGGGCTGGTGGGCCTGGAGGACGCCCGCGGGCTCCCCCTGGCGCAGCGGCAGATGTGGGGGAGCGGGCAGCGCGCACACTGGGAGGGCGCGGCCTGTGGGACGCTGCGGGCGGACTCCAGCGGGAGGACGCTGGAGGTCACTTGTGGGACTGGGCGCTGGAGCCTGCCTGCCGGTGAGGCCGAGGCGCTCTTTGAGCTCCCGGCGGGGGAGCTGCTGCTGGTGGACCGGGGCCCGCGTCTGTGCTGGTTCCTGCTGGGGGCGGGCGCGGCCTGGCAGTGTGTGCCCGACCCGGGCTAGCCCTCCGGGGACCGGCGGAATCAGGCGGTGTGCTCAGAGGAAGCGGCGGGGGGAGAGCCAGCGGCTCATGGGGTGCTCACCGTCCACCACCAGCGCGGACAGGGCCTGGCCGGCCAGGAACGCGAAGCCGAAGCCGTGCCCGGTGAAGCCCACGCCGCAGAGCGCGCCCGGCTGACCGGGGAGGGCGCCGACCAGAGGCTGACCGTCGCGGGAGAAGCCCATGGTGCCGCTCCAGCGGTGGGTGATCTCCAGCTCCTGGCCCCAGGCGAAGCGCCGCAGGAAGTCCGTCATGCGCTCCTGGATGCCCGGGTGCAGGCGCTGGGCGTGGCCGACCTCGGTCTGGGGATCCAGGTTGCGCCAGCCGCCGAGCACGACCCGGCCATCGGGGGTCTGCCGCCAGTAGTCGTAGCCATGGTTGGCGTAGATGGGCTGGGGGAAGCGCTGGGGGAGGGGAGCGCTGGCGAGCATCTGCCCACGCACCGGCTCCACCTTGTCACTCAGGTAGCCCGAGAGCTCCCCGGCCCTTGCGTTTGTGGCGAGGACCGCGAGCTGCGCGCGCACCTGCACGCCGCTGTCGAGCTGGACGCGGACGTCGCCGGCCTGGCTGGCGTCCAGGTGCTGCACGGGGCTGTGTTCGTGGATGCGCGCGCCCGCCTGGACCGCCGCGCTGGCCAACCCGCGGGAGAAGCGGACTGGGTGCACCTCGCCGTCCTGGGGCAGGAAGACGCCCAGGCGGTGCGCGCCACTCTGGAGCACCTCGGGCAGGTCCTGGGGACCCCAGAGCGTGGCCTCGAAGCCGTCCTCCACCATGAGCTGGGCGGCGTGGGTGAGCTCGGCCTCCTCCTCGGGGCTGGAGGCGAGCTGCAGGGAGCCGCGCTTGCGGTAGGCGCAGTCCAGGCCCAGGCGCTGAATGGCCTCGGCCATGGCCCGGTGGTTGTCCACACTCAGCGCGTGCACAGCGCGGGCGCGCTCCCGGCCCATCACGGCCACGGCGCGGTCGTAGCGCTCCGCGGTGCCCTGCAGGATGAAGCCCGCGTTCCGCCCGGTCGCCGAGGAGGCGAGGGTGTTGGCCTCCAGGCAGATCACCGAGACCCCGGCTTGGGCCAGGTGCCAGGTGGTGGAGAGGCCGCAGAGCCCACCCCCGATCACCACGACGTCAGCGTGGAGATCCGCGGTGGGCGCGGGCGAGGGCGTGTGCGGGAGGTCGAGCCAGAGGGAGCGCATGCCCCCAGGGCTATCCGACGCTCAGGGTGCGGGCTCTTCCGGCCACTGGGGCAGGGCCTCGTCCCGGAGCAGGGTCAGGGTGGCCGGGCCGATGCCGTAGCCCTCGGCCAGGTCCAGGACGTGGCTGTAGGGGCGCTCGTCGAGCACGGTGACCAGGGCGTCCTGACGCAGCTCCAGCTCGCGGAGCTGCTGCGCGCTGGCGCTGTTGACGTACTCGACGGTGGCGTCCGCCTGCTCGTCGGAGAAGGGCACGCCCTCGACCACCCAGCCGTCCTGGGGGTCAACGACGTAGCGGCGGAGGTCCCACAGGGTGGACTCCCCCACGCCCTCGATGTCCAGGAGCTCCTGGATGCTGAAGATGGGCTGGTCGTCGGCCGTGAGGGGCTTCCAGTCCGGGCCGTCCCGGTAGACGACGATCTGCTTGGCGGCGCGGGCGTTGAGCCCCACCTTGTCGTCCAGGACCAGGAAGTCGGTCTGGTGGTCGTTGAGGAAGGTCAGCACTGCGTCGTCCTGGGGGTGAATCGCCAGGGCCTGCTGGGTGCTGTCGGTCTCGATGGGCTGCTGCATGCACGCGAGTGCACTGAGGAGGGTGAGCATGTGGCGCTCCGCTCTGGAAGGAGGGCGCCGTGGATTGGGGAGCACGCCGGGAGGGGCTTGTCACTGGACAGCCGCCACGGACCTCGTCCGGCGTGGTCGGCGGGATCAACCCGCGCTCGAATTACTTCGAATTTCGGCCCTCTTAACGTGTGACGGCAATGTGTCAAGCTGCGGGGCTCCCCGGAGGGGGCTTGGATCGGGTCAGCCTGTCCTCGCTGTCACCGGAAGTCCCTGCTCTTTGCGCGGACGGCTCCGATGGGGAGGGGTTGGAAGCTCTCTGCGAGGATGGACGTTGCGTCGCTCTCCCGCTGAAGCCGACCCCGGACCATCACGAGCTGTTGCCCCCGGATCACCTGGCGCTGCTTGTCGTAGAGCTTGGGCCAGACCACGAGGTTGGCCATGCCGGTCTCGTCCTCCAGGGTCATGAAGGTCACGCCCTTGGCGGTGCCCGGGCGCTGGCGGTTGACCACGAGCCCGGCGATCTGCACGCGGTCCCCGGCGTCGTGGTTGTGGAGGTCCAGGATGCGGGTGACCTTGCGCTTGTCCAGCCAGGCGCGCGCGAGGCCCAGGGGGTGCTTGTCCAGAGAGAAGCCCATGGCCAGGAAGTCCTGCTGCACGTCCTGGTAGGGGCTGGGCTTGGGGAGCTGGGTGCCGCGGTCGGCGCTCTGGAGGCCGGCGAGCAGCGGGGTGTCCTGGGACCAGAGGCCCTCGACCTGCCAGCAGGCCTGGCGGCGGGGGATGTCCAGGCAGGCGAAGGCGTCGGCCTGGGCCAGGGCGAGCAGGGAGCGGCGGCCCAGTCCGGTGCGGCGGGCGAGGTCGGCGACGGAGGTGAAGGGGCCCTCCTGGCGGGCGCTCTCGATGGCGCGGCCGGCGTCCTCTCCCAGGCCGGCGAGCTGGCGGAGGCCCACCCGGATGGCGACGCCCCCGGCGGGGGCACCTCGGCGGCCGTAGGCGCGGGGATCCTGGCCCTGCAGGGGCTCCAGGGTGTTGTCCCAGTCGGAGTGGTTGACCTGCGCGCCGCGGATGGTCACGCCGTGGTCCCGGGCTCCGGTGAGCAGGCTGCGGGGGCTGTAGAAGCCCATGGGCTGGCTGTTGAGCAGCGCTGCGCACCAGGCCGCGGGGAAGTAGGCCTTGAGGTAGCAGGACACGTAGACCAGCAGGGCGAAGCTGGCGGCGTGGGACTCGGGGAAGCCGTACTCGCCGAAGCCGATGATCTGCTTGGCGACCTGCTCGGCGTAGGACTGCTCCAGGCCGCGGGCCACCATGTTGCCCTTGAGGCGGTCGACCAGCTCCTGCAGGCCCCCGCGCTTGCGCCAGGCCCCCATGGCGCGGCGGAGCTCGTCGGCCTCTCCGGGGGAGAAGCCGCCCACCACCATGGCCATCTCCATGACCTGCTCCTGGAAGATGGGGACCCCCAGGGTGCGGGCCAGGATGGGCTCCAGATCGGGGTGGGCGTAGGTGACGGGCTGGGCCCCGCTGCGGCGCTCCAGGTAGGGGTGGACCATGCCGCCCTGGATGGGGCCGGGGCGCACGATGCTGACCTCGATGACCAGGTCGTAGAAGCAGCGGGGGCGCAGGCGCGGCAGCATGGACATCTGCGCGCGGGACTCGATCTGGAACACCCCCATGGTGTCGGCGCGGGAGATCATCTCGTAGACGAAGGGGTCCTCTGACGGAACGGTGGCCAGGGTGAGGCTCTGGCCGTGGTGCCGCTCCACGAGCTGGAAGCACTTGCGGATGGCCGTGAGGATGCCCAGGGACAGGCAGTCGACCTTGACGAAGCCCACGGCGTCGATGTCGTCCTTGTCCCACTGGATCACCGTGCGCTTGTCCATGGCGGCGGGCTCGATGGGGCAGCGGTCCCGCAGGCTGTCGTTGGAGATCACGAAGCCGCCGGTGTGGATGGACAGGTGGCGGGGGAAGCCCTGAATCTGCTCCACCAGCTCGAAGAGGGGCTCGATGCGCGGGTCCTCCGGCTTCATGCCGGCCTCCTTGAGGCGCTCGGCCAGCAGCTCCTTGTCCCGCCAGTCCAGGGTCTTGGCCAGGCGGTCGACCTGGTCCACGGACAGGCCCAGGACCTTGCCGACGTCGCGGATGGCGGAGCGGCTGCGGTAGCTGATGATCTCGTTGACCATGGCCGCCCGGTGCCGGCCGTACTTGTCGTAGAGGTACTGGAGGACCTCCTCCCGGCGCTCGTGCTCGAAGTCGACGTCGATGTCGGGGGGCTCGCCCCGCTCCTTGGACAGGAAGCGCTCGAAGAGCACGCGCTGGCGGCTGGGGTTGACCGCTGTGATGCCCAGCGCGTAGCAGATCACCGAGTTGGCCGCGCTCCCCCGGCCCTGGCAGAGGATGCCGCGCTCCCGGGCGAAGCGCACGGCGTCGTAGACGGTCAGGAAGTAGGCGGGGAAGCCCAGCTCCTGCACGAGCTGGAGCTCGTGGTTGGCCTGGGCGCGCACGGAGTCGGGGATGTGGTCGGGGAAGCGCCAGCGCAGGCCCTGCTCGGTGAGCTCCCGCAGCCAGGACATTGGGCTGTGTCCGGGGGGGACGACCTCTTCCGGGTAGGTGTAGCGAAGCTGGTCCAGGCGGAAGCGGCACATCTCGGCGACGGGCAGGGTGTTGCGCAGCCACTGGGGTTGGTCGGCGAAGCGCCGGGCCATGTGCTCCGGGGCGCGCAGGCGGCGCTCCGCGTTGGGCAGCAGGCGGCGCCCGGCCTGGTGCAGGGGGAGGCGGTTGCGGATGCAGGTCAGCACGTCCTGCAGCGGCTTGCGGGAGGCGTCGTGCAGCAGCACCCGGTTGGTGGCGAGGATGTCCAGGTCCAGCGCCCGGGCGCTCTCCATCACCTGCCGCTCCAGGCGCTTGTCCTGAGGTTGGTGGAGGCGGTGGGTGAGCAGGCGGGTGCGCGCGGCCCCGAAGCCCTCCCGGAGCTGGGCGATCAGCCCCACGGGCCAGCGCCCATCGGCCATCACGAGCAGCCCGGGGTGGTGCTCCAGCACCTGCTCCAGGCGGAGCAGCCCGCTGCCCTTGGGTTGCTCATGTCGGGAGAGGCTGAGCAGCTCGGAGAGGGAGGCCCAGCCCTGGGCGTCCATGGCCAGCACGGGCAGCTCCAGGATGCCGCTGCGGTCGGGCCCCTTGGCGTCGGGGGGGCCGGTCAGCTCCCCCACGCGCGGGTCCAGCACGCTCAGGGTGGCGCCGTGGAGCACGGGGATGGGGTGCTCCTTGGCCTTCTTCCAAGCGCGCACCATCCCGTAGACCCCGTCCCGGTCCACCACCCCCAGCCCCGCCAGGCCGAGCTCGTGCGCGCGCGGCACCAGCTCCTCGGGCATGGAGGCGCCCTCGTGGAAGGAGAAGGCGGTCTGGCAGCAGAGCTCCGCGTAGGTCATCGGCGGCTCCGGAGCCGCAGCGGTCCTGCCGGTCCGCTTGAGCGGAGAGAGAGCCGGCAGGACGGGACTGCGAGAGCAGTCCCCGGGGGGACGCCGGAGGCGTTGCGGGGGGCCGGCCCCCCGCCAGAGAGATGACTGGTGGTGCGGCTCCGGAGCCGTTCTGACGCGGGAAATGGACGTAGGAGCCGCAGCGGTCCTGCCGGTCCGCTTGAGCGTAGAGAGAGCCGGCAGGACGGGACTGCTGGAGCAGTCCCCGGGGGGACGCCGGAGGCGTGGGGGGGGGGGGGGCCGCCCCCCCGCGCCGGAGAGCAGGGGTCGGGTCGCCCGGGACCGAAGGT